>DYYG01000069.1 GCA_020741775.1 Methylorubrum populi | reverse complement strand
CCATCGTCGCCACCGGCCGCCGCCTCGTCGTCCTCGCCAATGCCCTCGTCCGAGACGACAAAACCTTCGCCGAAAGCGACGTGGCCAATTGACCCGCAATACAGTCGCCGTTCGATCCCTTCGGGATGGCGGATCGGGGCTCTGCTCAGGCGCCGCGCGGGCTTGCTGATACGAGATGGCTGTCGACCTTAGAGCGCATTCCGCCGAAGTGGACACCGGTTCGGCGCTAGAAAGCGCGTCACAACAAGGGCCTAGAGCCGTGCCCGATTGCAACGCGGTCGGGCACGGCTCTAGGTCGCGGGGGGCACGGCTCCTTTCGCGGCCGGGGTCTGCTATCCCTGCGCCTGCCGGACCCGCTCGCCGGGGCCGGTCCGCCGCAGGGACATCCGATGCTCCGCCTTCTTCTCGCCCTCGCCCTGACTGTTGCCGCGCCCGGTCTCGCCGCCGCGCAGGGGGCGATGCCAGGAGCGATGACACCGGCCAAGGCGAAGGATCTGGTGCGGGCGAGCCTCGTCTCCGAGAGCAGCGCCCTCGCGCCCGGCCGCACGGTGACGCTCGGCCTGCACATGGCGATGAAGCCGGGCTGGCACGTCTATTGGCGCAATCCCGGCGATTCCGGCCTGCCGCCGGAGATGGCGTGGCGGTTGCCGGAGGGCTTCTCCACCGGCGCCGTGCAATGGCCGGTGCCGGAGCGCATCCCGGTCCAGGGCCTGATGAATTTCGGCTACGAGGGGGTGGTCACCCTGCTGGTGCCGCTCGCCGTGCCTGAGAGCGCCACGCTCGGCGGCACGGCGCGGCTGTCCGGCACGCTGTCCTACCTCGTCTGCGAGGAGATCTGCATTCCCGGCTCGGCGGAGCTGAGCCTCGATCTGCCGGTGGCTGCTTCCGCCGAGCCGGATTCGCGGCAGGCCGCCCTGTTCGCCCGTGCCCGCGCCGCCCTGCCCGAGGCTGCGCCCGGCCCGTTCCGCACCAGCCGCGAGGGCGACCGCCTCGTGCTGCAGCTCGACCGGCCCGGCCTCACCGCCGAGGCGGTGAAGGAGGTGGCCTTCTTCCCCTATGCCGAGGGCGCGATCGACAATGCCGCCCCTCAGGATTGGGCGGTCGATGCCGCCGGCCTGCGCCTCACCCTGACGCCGGGCGAGGCCAAGGCGCTGGCCAAGTCTCCCGCCGGGTCTCCCGCCGAGCCCCTGGCCGGCGTGCTCGCCTTCACCGAGGACGGCGCGCGCAAGGCCTATGCCCTCGGGCCGGAGCCCGCGATCGCGCCGGCAGCGGCGTCCGTGCCCGCCGCCGAGGCGGTTGCCGCGCCGCAGGAGGAGAGTCTGACCCTCTGGAGCGCCGCCGGCCTCGCCCTGCTCGGCGGCCTGATCCTCAACCTGATGCCCTGCGTCTTCCCGGTTCTATCGATCAAGGTGCTGAGCCTCGTGCGGCAGGCGGGCGAATCCGCCACCCGCGTGCGCTGGCACGGCCTCGCCTATACCGCTGGCGTGCTCGTGAGCTTCCTCGGGCTCGCCGGGCTGCTGATCGCCCTGAAGGCGAGCGGGGCCGGCATCGGCTGGGGCTTCCAGCTTCAATCGCCGGTGGTGGTGGCGCTTCTCGCCTACGGGCTGTTCGCCATGGGTCTCAGCCTCTCGGGCGTGGTGCATCTCGGCAGCGGGATCGTCGGGCTCGGCGACGGGCTGACCCGGCGGGCGGGCTATCAGGGCTCGTTCTTCACCGGCGTGCTGGCGACTCTGGTGGCGACACCCTGCACGGCCCCCTTCATGGGCGCGGCGGTGGGCTTCGCCCTGACGCATGCGGCGGCGACGGCACTCCTCGTCTTCGCCAGCCTCGGGCTCGGCCTCGCCTTGCCGTTCCTGGTGCTGACGCTGTTTCCCCGAGCCTTGCGCTGGCTGCCCCGGCCCGGTGCCTGGATGGATGTGCTGAAGGGCGCGCTCGCCTTTCCCGTTTACGCCACCGTGGCGTGGCTGATCTGGGTGCTGGCCCAGCAGGTCGGCCCCGACGGGCTGCTCGCGGGGCTCACCGGCCTCGTGCTGGTGGGGCTCGCCGCCTGGGCCTGGGAGCGGGCGCGGGGGGCGGGGTGGGGCGCGGCCGGCGGCCGTCTCGCCGCTGTCGTCGCCCTGGCCGGATCCCTGGGCCTCGTCCTCGTTCTCGACGGCGACCGGGCCGCCGCGCGCGGGGCCGCGCTGGCGCAGGGCGAGGAGGCTTTCACGCAGGCCCGCCTCGATGCCCTGCGGGCCGAGGGACGCACGGTGTTCGTGGATATGACCGCCGCATGGTGCATCACCTGCCAGGTCAACGAGCGCACCGTGCTCGCCCGCGACGGGGTGCAGGCGGCGTTCCGGGCGGGGCAGGTGGCGTATCTGAAGGGCGACTGGACCAACCAGAACCCGGAAATCACCCGCCTGCTGGAGCGCCACGGCCGCAGCGGCGTGCCGCTCTATCTCGTCTATCGGGGGCAGGGCGAGGCGCAGGTTCTGCCGCAGATCCTCACCGAGGGCATCGTGCGCGCGGCGATCGGACAGAAGGACGTGGCAGCGGCGCGATAAGCTGCGGCGGATCCTCGGCCCCCCGCTCCGCGTGCGGGGAGCGGGGGAGCCGTCGTTGAGCGAGGCGTGTCTCTAGCTCGCGAGCTTGGCCGCGATACCCGCCACGTGGCGGCCCTGGTAGCGGGCGCCGTCGAGCTCCACCTGGGAGGGCTGGCGCGATCCGTCGCCGTCGGCGATGGTGGTGGCGCCGTAGGGCGAGTTGCCCTTCACCTGCTCGACGCCGTTCTGGCCCGCGAAGCTGTAGGGCAGGCCCACCACCACCATGCCGTGGTGGAACATCACCGTGTGGAAGCTCGTCAGCGTGGTCTCCTGGCCGCCATGCTGTGAGGCGGTCGAGGTGAAGGCCGAGCCGACCTTGCCGACCAGGGCGCCCTTGGCCCACAGGCCGCCGGTCTGGTCGATGAACTGCTTCATCTGCGAGGCCATGTTGCCGTAGCGGGTCGGCGTGCCGAAGATGATCGCATCGTAATCGGCCAGCTCCTCGACGGTGGCGATCGGCGCCTCCTGGTCGAGCTTGTAGTGGAACTGCTTGGCCACTTCCTCCGGCACCAGCTCCGGCACGCGCTTGACCGCGACCTCGGCCCCGGCCTCACGGGCGCCCTCGGCCACCGCCTGGGCCATCTGCTCCACATGGCCCCAGGACGAGTAATAGAGGACCAGAACCTTCGCCATTGCGTCACCTCATTCGCGTTCGGGCCGTGGGCCGGCCGTCCATGCGCTGCAAGAATGCGCACCGAGTATGGGGGTTCGCCCCGTTTGCAGAAATGCCCTGCCGTGCAAGATCGTCCTTGCAATTCTGCAAGGAGTGGCACGATGCCGGTGGCCTGGGACGAATTCCGCCTCGTGCGGGCGGTCGCGGAACGGGGGGCGCTGGCCCCGGCCGCCGCCCATCTCGGCATCAACCCCTCGACCGCGTTCCGGCGCCTCGCCGCGGTCGAGGAGGAACTCGGCGCGCGCCTGTTCGAGCGCCACCGCTCCGGTTACGTGCCGACAACCGCCGGCGAGGCCATGGCCGCGGCGGCGGCGCGGATGGAGGAGGAGGTCGCCCGCTTCGACCGGGAGGTCGCCGGCCGGGCGCTGACGCCGTCCGGCCTGCTGCGGGTCACCGCCGCCGCGACGCTGGTGACGGATCTGCTGATGCCGATGCTCGGCCGCTTCCGGGCGCGCTATCCGAAGGTGCAGCTCGAACTCGTGGTGTCGGAGGAGGCGCTGAACCTGTCCCGCCGCGATGCCGACGTGGCCCTGCGCGCCACCCGCGACCCGCCGCCGAACCTCGTCGGGCGCCGGCTCGCCACCATCGCCTGGGCGGTCTACGGGCCGGTCCGGGGCGAGATCGACGGGGCGGCCTGGGTCAGCCCGAGCGAGGCGGTGGCCGGCGGCCTGTTCTCCCGCTTCGTCGCGGAGCGGGCGGGCCCGGAGCGGATGGCCCTGTGCATCAACACCGTCCAGGGCCTGTGTGAGGCGATCTCGGAGGGCATCGGGATCGGGCCGTTGCCCTGCTACCGGGGCGACCGGATCGCGGCCCTGCGCCGCCTGTCGGGGCCGGAGCCGGATCTCGCCGGGTCGCTCTGGCTCCTGACCCATCCGGACCTGCGCCAGGCGGCGCGGGTGCGCGCCTTCATGGACCATGTCGCCGCCGAGGTCGGGCCGCTGCGTGCCGCCTTAGAGGGGCGGCACGAAGAAACGCATGAAGAAAGGCGAGAGGAATGATCCGGTTTCCGCCTGCTTCAAGCGGGAGCCGGATCGGCAAGCCCACGCGGCGTGTGAGCGAGGACGACATCCGCCATCCCGAAGGGATCGACCGGATGTCGTATGAGCCTGTGCGGCCCTCGTCCGAAGCCCGGATCGCTCGTGCGAAGGCATCCGACGGAGGTCGGATGAAGCGGCGGGCCGGCCGGTACAACACAATTGCGCGCAGGGCCTTTCCGCCGCTATAAACGAACATTCCCCCATTCAGCGCGATACGGGATTCTCCGGGCTTGAAACCCTGGCCGGAGACCGGGAGTGACCGTTTCCGTCACGCCGGACCCGCCGCGCATCACGCGAAACACCGCCTGGAGTTTTTTCCGATGTCCCAAGGTCCGCTGATGCCCAAGGCGACCGCCGTGTGGCTCGTCGAGAACACCTCGCTCGCCTTCGAGCAGATCGCCGATTTCTGCAAGCTGCACCCGCTTGAGGTGAAGGGGATCGCCGATGGCGAGGTCGCCGCCGGCATCAAGGGTCTCGACCCGATCACCACCGGCCAGCTCACCCGTGACGAGATCGAGAAGGCGCAGAAGTCGCCGCATTACCGGCTCAAGGTCGCGGTCTCCAAGGTCAAGCTGCCGGAGGTCAAGCGCACCACCAAGGGCCCGCGCTACACCCCGCTGTCGCGCCGGCAGGACCGGCCGAACGCGATCCTCTGGCTGATCCGCAACCATCCCGAGCTGAAGGACGCGCAGATCATCCGGCTGGTCGGCACCACCAAGGCGACGATCCAGCAGATCCGCGAGCGGACCCACTGGAACTCCGCTTCCCTGCAGCCGATGGATCCGGTGACCCTCGGCCTCTGCTCGCAGATCGACCTCGATTTCGAGGTGCAGCGCGCCGCCAAGGATCGCCCGGCCGTGCTGCCGACCGATGGCGGCGCCAAGCTCCTGCCCACCGAGGTCTCGACCGCCCCGGCCGCGGACGAGCAGGATCGCGAGGAGGAAGACCTCAACGCCGACGCCGTCTTTGCCAAGCTCAAGGGGATGAGCCGCATCGACGAGGACGACGAGGACTAACTTTTCCGCGCGCTCGGCGGCCTGCCGCTCACCCGGGAGGGCGCACCGGTCCGTGAAAGAAACTGCTCGCCCGCCTGCATCTGGTGCGGAATAATGCATGCGGGCCGCTCCGGCGGAGCGGCGGCAGGCGCGAGGGCGTAGCGTGACCCATGGTGATGGGCAGGGCAACCTGAACGGACCCGGTCTGCCCCCGGAGCCCGTGGACGCTCTGGAGGAACGGTCGCCCGCCGCTCCGCCCGGCGAACCGGTCACGCTCGCCGAATCCCTGATGCGCGAAGCCGGCTGGGGCCCGGAGAACTTCGGCACCGAGGGGCCGAACCCGCCCTATCTGCGCATCGGCGGCAAGCTGTGGGTGACGCTCACCGAGGTCGAGCCCTGCTTCTCCTCGTTCCGCCGCGACCGCGGGCTGTTCCGCTCCAAGATTTCCATGGCCGACCATTTCGCCAAGTACGACGCGATCATGGTCGATCCCCTCGCCTTCGAGGAATGCTTCGGCCCCGGCGAGGGCACCGAGACGGTGTTTCCCTTCGGGGCGTGGCTGGAGATCCGCGAGGTCGGCTTCGGCGGCCTCGAACTGTGGGGCAAGCGCCAGGGCACGGTGACCCTGCCGCTGGATGCCCTGGCGGTGGCCTCGGCGATCTGGCTGCGGAAGGGCGCTCGGCGCGCTGAACACCGGCAGGGCGAAGCTTAGAGCATCGGCCAGAGAGCCGGGGCCCGCCATTCGGAGCGATGCTTTAGGCCCTCTGACCAGACGAGGCTCCGAGCCGTCTCCGCTGCGCTCCGGATCGCTTCGCCTCGCGATGACAGTGAGGTTGGCCCACATCGTCATCGCACGCTGTCATACCAAATCCGTTTGATCCTTCGGAATGATGGACTTCGCTCAGGCGCCGCGCGGGCTTCCTGATCCTGCTCCGGTCTGATCGACCGGAGCAGGATCAGGCCAAGCCGGACGCATCCCCTGGTCTCACGCCGAAGCCAGCGGCTTCGAGACGTCCTCCAGCGACTTGCCCTCGGCGGCGGTGCCCCAGATCGCGCCAACCACCGCCGCCACCGCCATCAGGGCCGCGCCGATGAGGTAGCCGACCAGCACGAGGTCGCGGGAGCCGGTCTCGACCAGGGTGCCGAACAGCAGCGGGCCCGAGACGCCGCCGATGCCGGTGCCGATGGCGTAGAAGGCGGCGATGGCCAGCGCCCGGATCTCCAGGGGGAAGGTCTCGGCCACCGTGAGATAGGCGGAGCTCGCCGCGGCGGACGCGAAGAAGAACACGCCCATCCAGGCGGCGGTCTGTCCCACCGGCCCGAGCAGGTCGGCCCGGAAGACGAGGCCGACCACCGCCAGCAGCACAGCCGAGATGCCGTAGGTGAAGCCGATCATCGGGCGCCGTCCCACCGTGTCGAACAGCCGGCCCAGCAGCAGCGGGCCGAGGAACGAGCCCAGCGCGAAGGGCAGCAGGTACCAGCCGACATCGCCGCCGGGGACGTCGTAGAAGCGCTCCAGCACCAGGGCATAGGTGAAGAACAGCGCGTTGTAGAAGAAGGCCTGGGCGATCATCAGCGCCAGCCCGACCATGGTCTGGCGGCGGCTCGTGACGAACATCGCCTGCGCCACCTCCGAGAGCGGGGTGTGGCTGCGGACCTTGAGCCTGAGGTGCCGCTTCTCGTCCGGCGGGGGCAGAGTGATCCCCTCATCGGTGAAGCGCTTCTCGATGCCCGTCACCACCCGGTCGGCCTCGGCGGCGTAGCCGTGGGTGACGAGCCAGCGCGGGCTCTCGGGGATCCAGGTGCGCAGGAGCAGGATGACGAGGCCGATGCCGCCGCCGACGAAGAAGGCGATGCGCCAGCCATAGGCCGGGTCGATCCATTCCGGCCGCAGCAGCGCGATCGACAGGAAGGAGCCGAGTGCCGCCCCGATCCAGAACGAGCCGTTGATGACGAGGTCGGTCCAGCCGCGCACCCGCGCGGGAATCAGCTCCTGAATGGTCGAGTTGATCGCGGTGTACTCGCCGCCGATGCCGGCTCCGGTGAGGAAGCGGAACAGGCAGAAGCTCCAGATATTCCACGACAGGCCCGTGGCCGCAGTGGCCATCAGGTAGAGGGCCAGGGTGATGAAGAACAGCTTCTTGCGCCCGATCCGGTCGGTCAGCCAGCCGAAGCCGACCGCGCCGGTCACCGCGCCGACGAGGTAGGAACTCGCCGCCAGCCCGACATCGAATTCGGTGAAGGACATCGGCGCCTTGCGCAAAGCCCCGACCAGGGCGCCCGCCAGGGTCACTTCGAGCCCGTCGAGCACCCAGGTGATGCCCAGCGCGACGATGACGAGGGTGTGGAATCGGCCGAAGGGCAGGCGGTCGAGCCGGGCGGAGATGTCGGTGTCGATGACCGTTCCCGCCGCGACGCGCTCGGGCGCCGCCGCTCCGGCCTGACCTTCCGCTCGGCTCGTCATTGCCCCTCCATTTACCCTGACTCGGCGAAGTTGTTCGCAAGAACGATCCGGTTGCGGATCGCTCGCGGGACTCGTCGGCGTTCGGAAACGCTTCGGCTTGCGGAATGGACCCATCCACCGGGTCAGCCGCCATGACATTTTTCGTAAAGCCCTTCGCCAGGACCCTGCTTCCGCCCCTCGCCGCCGCCCTGGGCTCCATGGGTGCCGTGCTCGCCGTCTCCACCCTCGCCACCGCTGGCGGGACCGAGCGCTGGAGCCTGCGGCCGAAAGCGACCGCCCCCGCAACGACCCCGGCAACGACTCCGGTCGTGGCCGAGGTTCCGCTGTTGCGGGGCACGAAATCGATTCCGCTCTCGGCCCTGCCCGGCGAGCGGCGCACCGTGCGCATCGTCTATCAGGGCTACCTGCCGGCGGAGGCGCGCTGAGTCCGGCGGATCACCGCGGATCGCCGGACAGAAGCGGGTCGAGTGCCGCGCCGAGGCCGTCGCCCAGGCGGTTGAGCGCCACCAGGGTGACGACGAGGAAGCCCGCCGGGGCGGCGAGCATCCAGGGAGCGGCTTCGAGGGCGCGCGCGCCCTCCGCGATCAGCACGCCCCAAGAGGTGGCCGGCTCCTGCACGCCGAGGCCGAGGAACGACAGGAAGCTCTCCAGAAGGATCACCCGCGGCACCAGCAAGGTCGCCGCCGCGATGATCGGCCCCAGCGTGTTGGGCACGGCGTGGCGGACGAGGATCGTGCCAGGAGGCGATCCCAGCGCCACCGCCGCGCGGAAGAAGTCGCGGCTCTTCAGGGACAGCGTCTGGGTGCGGACGATGCGGGCCATGTCGAGCCACTCCACCGCCGCCACCGCCACCAGCACCAGCCACAGGCCGGCGCGGAAGAACACCAGCAGCATGATGACGAAGAACACGAAGGGCAGGGCGTAGAGGATGTCGAGGACGCGCATCATCAGCGCATCGATCCGTCCCCCCGCCATGCCGGAGACGGCCCCGTAGCCGACGCCGATCAGCAGCGCGGCCAGCGTCGCGGTCAGCCCGATCAGGAGCGAGACCCGGCCCGCCGCGAGGCAGCGGGTCAGGAGATCGCGCCCGAGGGTGTCGGTGCCGAGGAGGAAGTACAGCTTTCGGACAGGCACCGCGACCACGAGGGTGCGGCCGTCATCGGCGCGGTCCAGCACGGCCGGGAGGCCGAACAGGGCCGATCGCGGCAGGAGCCGCAACACCCGCGCATCGATGGGTTTTTCCGCGCTCAGCCTCAGGTGGACCTGATCGCCATCGCGGGCGATGTCGTCCAGCGAGAGCCGCATCCGGAAGGCGAGGCGGGTCAGAGCCGGGCGCAGCTCCGCCTCCGTCGGATGGGCGGCGAGGCTCGGCCCCACCCGGACGAAATCGGGATAGATCCGCTCCGGCGGGTGGCCGGTGAGGAACGGGCCGATCAGGCAGGCGAGCGCGATCAGCACGAGGCTCATCAGGGCGGCCATGGCCGGCCGGTCGCGGGTGAGGCGGTGGCGGGCACGGGCGGCGAGCGCCGTGCTCATGCGGCCATCCTCACGCGCGGGTCGAGGGCGGCGGCGAGGAGATCGGCGATCAGGTTGAAGACGATCACCAGGACGGCCACCAGCACCACCGTGCCCATCACCAGCGTGTAGTCGCGGTTGAGCGCCCCGTCGACGAAGTAGCGGCCGATGCCGGGCAGGCCGAAGATGGTCTCGACCACCACCGAGCCGGTCATCAGCCCGGCCGCCAGCGGCCCGAGCGTCGCGACCACCGGCAGCAGCGCCCCACGCAGGGCGTGCCGGGCGATGCGCCAGCGCGACAGCCCCATGGCGCGCTGCGTCCGGATATGCGGCTGGATCAGCACTTCGCCGAGCGAGGCGCGGGTGAGCCGGGCGATGCCGGCGGCGTGGGGCAGGGCGAGGGTGATCACCGGCAGGACGAGGTTTTTCGGATTGCCTCCCGCCCAGCCGGCGACGGGAAGCCATGCGAGGCTCAGGCCGAACACGATCTGGAGCAGGGGGGCGGTGACGAAGCTCGGCACGGCGAGCCCGAGGGAGGCGGCAAGCCCCACCAGCCGGTCGGCCGCGCCGCCGCGCCGGAGGGCGGCGAGGCTGCCCAGCGCCAGCCCGAGAACCAGCGCAAGCACGAGGGCGAGGGCGCCGAGGCTGGCCGAGACCGGCAGGCCGCGGGCAAACAGGTCGGTGACGGTGAGGTCGCGGAAGGTGAAGGAGGGGCCGAGATCGCCCCGCACCAGGCTCAGCAGATAGCGGCCGTACTGCACGACCAGCGGCTGATCGAGGCCGTAGACCCGGCGCAGGTTCTCCATCGCCGCCGGGGGTAGGGGCCGCTCCAGATCGAACGGGCCGCCGGGCGCCAGCCGGATCAGGAAGAAGCTGGCCGTGACCACGAGGAACAGGGTCGGCAGACCCTGGGCGATCCGGCGGGCGATCAGCGGGATCATGGATCGAGCCGGAGATAGCGGGTGGGGGCGACGTTGCGGATATTCGGATGCACCCCGTGCAGCCGCGGCGAGACCAGGGCCTTCGAGCGGTAATGCAGCAGCGGGATCCAGGGCAGTTGGTCGAGCACGATCGTTTCGGCGTCGAACAGCATCCGCGCGCGCCGGTCCTCGTCGCGCTCCTGCGCCGCCCGCGTCAGCAATGCGTCGAAGGCGGGGTTCGACCAGCGTCCCGCATTGAAGCCGTCATTGCCGGTCCGCAGCAGAAACAGGAAGTTCTGCGGGTCGGAATAGTCGGCGATCCAGGAGATCCGGGCGAGGTCGAACGCGCCGCCATCGCGCAGATAGGCGAAATGGGTCTTGGCGTCGGTGGAGACGAAGCGGGTCTCGACGCCGATGCCGCGCCACGCATCGGCGAGCGCGATGGCGGTGTTGCGGTTGTTGTCGGTGACGTTGAAGCGGTACTCGACGGTGAGGGGCCGGCCCGGCCCGAACCCAGCCTCGGCGAGCAGCCGGATCGCCTCCTCCTCGCGCTCGATCGGCCCGTCCTCGCGCCCCGGCAGAAGCGGCGGCGGCAGGGCGTGGTCGAGGCCCGGCGGGCAGAGGGAATAGGCCGGGGCCATGGTCTCGCCCCAGACGGCGGCGGCGAGGAATTCCCGGTCGATGGCCAGTGACAGGGCGCGGCGTACCCGCACGTCGTCGAAGGGCTTCTTGCGCAGGTTGACGGCGATGGCGAGCAGGCCGAGCCCCGGCCCGAGCTGCACCTGCGCCCCGAACCGGGCCTTCAGCGAGGCGATCTGGTCGGCCGGCAGATCCGAGAGGGAGTCGATCTCGCCGGCCGCGTAGCGCCGCACCGCCGCCGCGATGTCGGGGGTCGGGATGACATCGACCTGCTCGATCGGGATCGCCGCCGCGTCGCGGTGATGCGGGTTCTTGCGCAGGGTGATGCGGTCGTTGGGGATCCAGTCGATCAGGGCGTAGGGGCCGTTCGAGACGAGGTTGCCGGGCCGCGCGAAGGCATCGCCCCAGCGTTCCAGCGAGGGGCGGTGAACCGGCAGCGCGGTTTGGTGGGTGAGCAGTTCGAGGAGATACGGCACCGGCTCGGAGAGGGCGATCTCCAGCGTCCTGGCATCCGGCGCGGTCACGCCCAGATCTTCGGGCGGCCGCTCGCCGGCTTGGACGGCGGCGGCCCCACGGATCGGGAACAGCACCTCGGCATATTTCGCCGCCGTCTTCGGATCGAGGATGCGGCGCAGGGAGAACAGGAAATCCTCCGCCGTCACCGCCTCGCCGTTCGACCAGCGCCCGTCGGGCCGAAGGGAGAAGCGGTAGGTGAGGCGGTCCTCGGAAACGGTCCAGCTTTCGGCGATGCCGGGGATGATGCGGCCGTGATTGTCGTAGGTGAGCAGCCCCTCGAACAGGTCGCGCAGGAGATGCGCCTCGGCGACCGTCGAGGTCTTGTGCGGATCGAGCGTCTCGGGGTCGGCATCGTTGCCCCGGTGATAGATGCGCGGCGCCGCCGCCCGGGCGGGGAGGGCGAGCCCGGCGGCCAGCGCCGCGCCGCCCGCGAGCCAGCGGCGCCGGTCAGGCCGCATCAGGCGCCCGTATCCCCCTGCAGCCCCGCCGCTGCGATGCCGGCCAGCGCGCAGATCTCGTCGTTGTCCGAGGTGTCGCCGGAGATGCCGACCGCGCCGAGCAGCCGGCCCTCGCCGTCGCGGATCAGCACGCCGCCCGGCACCGGCACCAGCGCGTCCGGGCCGACGAGGTGGCTCACGGCGGCCACGAAATGCGGCTGCTCCTCGGCCCGCTTGGCGATGGCCCGCGAGCCGAGGCCGAGGGCGAGCGCGCCGTTGGCCTTGCCGCGGGCGATTTCCGCCCGGCGCAGGGAGGTGCCGTCCTCGGCGGCGAGGCATTTGAGGGCGCCACGGGCATCGTAGACGACGACCGCCAGCGGCTTGAGGTTGCGCTCGCGGGCGGTCGTCAGGGCGGTCGCCACGAGAGTCTGGGCGGCGGCGAGCGTCAGGTCGGTCATCCGGAGATCCTTGGAAGGTGATCGGTGTCGTCCGTCAGGCATGCACCGGCGGAGCCCCCGCCGCCAAGCGGCGACGTTCGGCACCCTCAGGCGATCGTCACCTCGGTCCGCACCGAATTGGCGATGAAGCAGGTGTCGTGCGCCTTGTGGTGAAGCTCGGCCAGCGTCTCGGCGTCGGGCGTGTCGCCGCTCCAGTCGATGCGCGGATGCAGCACCACCCGCGTCACCGCCTGCCGGCCGGGGGCGATCTCCTCCATCGTGCCCTCGGCATGGTCGCGATAGGCGCGGGCGACGAAGCCGGCGAGCCGGGCGACGTGGAGGACGCTCAGCATGTGGCAGCTGGAGAGGGCCGCCACCAGCATCTCCTCGGGATCGACGGCGGCCTCGACCGCCCATTTGCCGACCACATGCGGCGAGGCCGAGCCCGGCACCTCGATCTCCCCGTCGAAGCGGATCGTGTGCCCCCGGCTGTAGCGCCCGGCCGCGAAATCCTCGCCCTCGGCCAGGGCCCAGCGAATATCCGCCGTGTAGCGCGCCATGACGGCCTCCCCGTTTCCTGGGCACATTATCGGCCGGGGAGGGGCCGGCAAAGCCGGCGGCGCGGCGCCGCGGCGGAAGGCCCTGGCCCGTCGTCACCGCCGGTCTAGTTCCGCCCGCGATCACGACGAGCAGGAACCTCACAGCCATGGCCGACCATCCGGAGCGCCCCTACGTCCTGTGCCACATGACCACCTCGGTCGACGGGCGCATCAAGGTACGGCGCTGGACCACCATCGACGCGGATTCCCACTACGAGGACGTTCATAAGCGCCTCGGCGGCGATGCCTGGATGTGCGGGCGCATCACCATGCAGGGCTATGCCGACAGTGCCGAGCCATTGGCGAAGCCGCCAGCCCAGGAGCCCGTCTCTCGCGAGGACCACGTCGCCCGCACCGACGCGCCGGGCTACGCGGTCGCGCTCGATGCCCGCGGCGCGATGGATTGGGGCGCCCGCAACGACATCGAGGGGGATCACGTCATCGTGCTCACCACCGGCCAGGCTTCGGACGACCGCCTGCGCCGCCTCCGGGCGGGCGGTCAGTCCTACATCCTGGCCGGTGAGCACGCGGTCGATTTCGCCCTGGCGCTGGCCAAGCTCAAGCGTCTGTTCGGCATCGAGCGGCTGCTGGTGGAGGGCGGCGGGCGCATCAACGGCTCGCTGCTCAAGGCCGGGCTGGTGGACGAGTTGAGCCTGCTCCTGGCCCCGGTCGTGGACGGCATTCTCGGCACGCCGGCCCTGTTCGATATCGAGGGCGGCGAGGGCGACAGCATGGGCGCGCGCCGCCGCCTCACCCGCACCGCCTGCGAGCCGTTCGAGGACGGCACCGTCTGGCTGCGCTACCGGATCGAGGCGGTCGCCCGAAGCCCGAGCGGCGCCTGAGTCGAGTTCCGATCCGCGATCCCGGAGGGATCAAGCGGATCGGGCATGGTCCGACACGAAGGCGTCGTAGGCCCGCGTCACCGCCGCCCTGTCCTCGAAATGGGGAAAGGCGCCGGTGGGCAGGCGCAGGCATGTCCAGTTCGGGCGGCCCGCCACCTCGCCGACATGGCGATAATCGACGAAGTCGCCCCGCGAGCTGTGGATCATGAAGACCGGCAGGGTCAGCGCCTCGTAGCTCCGCGTGGCGTCCTCGGGGAACAGGTAGCCCGAAAGGAACGAGAACGGCGCGTGCTCGGCGCCGGGCTGATGGGCCGAGATCTGGTCGTAGGCGAACAGGCCCTCGTCGATGTCTCGGCTGCCCCAGGTCTTCTCCAGGAAGAAGCGCATGCTCGGCCGGCTCACCAGCGCGTCGAACAGCGGCCGGCCCCAGAGCGGGAAGGCGGCGAGCTGCCGCGCCAGCGGGTTGCCGCGGTCGGCCTCCGCCGGGCCGTAGCCGGAGAGCCGTCCATCGAACCCCGCCGGGCTGATCAGGCCGAGGGTCGAGAACAGATCCGGCCGGTCGAGGGCGGCGCGGGCAAGATAGGCGCAGGACAGCGACAGGGCGATGGCATCGACCGGCATGCCGCCGTGGCGTCCGGCGATCTCGGCGGCGGCGTCGAGGATCGCATCGGCCATCAGCCGGGGCGTGTAGATCCGGTCCGCCCGCTCCGAGAAGCCGAAGCCCGGCAGTTCGAGGGCGTAGACCGGACGGCTGGCGCGGTAATGCTCGTAGAGCGGCCGGACCTCGTAGGCATTGGCCGCCGCGTTGATGGAATGGATCAGCAGCAGCGGCCGGCCCGCCTTCGCATCCGCCGTGTACAGGCCGACCCGGCCGGACCGCGTCCTCAGGGTGCTGCGCCGCCCCGACAGGGCCGGGGGCAGGGGGCCGGCGCGGTTCAGCCCGAGATGGCTCCAGGCAATCCAGCCACCGGCCGCCGCAAGCGGCAGGAGCGCCAAGGATTTGAGACCGGGCCGCGCCCATGATCCCGCTTCTCTGCCCACTTCTCTGTCTGAGTCGATCGGCGCGGCCATGGTCGGTTTCCTTCGAGACGATGCCCTCCTAACGCCCGGCCCCCGGCCGGGTGCCACAAGCCGCCGCCTCAGGCCGCGCCCTCGATCTCGCCGCTCAATTCCAGCCATTCCTCCTCGGCCTTGGCCAGCGCCTCGGCGGCCTCGGCCCGCATCCGGGCGAGTTCCCCGGCCTTCGCCGCGTCCTTGAGGAAGGCGGTGCCGTCGGCGAGCGCCGCGTCGATCTTCTCGATCGCCTGCGACAGCTTGGCCATCCGCGCCTCGATGCCGTCGAGGCGCTTCTTCAGCGGCGCCAAAGCCGCCCGGCGCTCCACCGCCGAGCGGCGCGCCTCGGCCTTCTGCCCGCCGGTGGAATCGCCCTGGGATTCCACCCGCTCCGGGCCGGCCAGCACGAGGCGGCGGTAATCGTCCATGTCGCCGTCGAAGGTCTTCACCGAGCCGTTGCCGACGATCCAGAGCCGGTCGGCGCAGGCTTCGATCAGGAAGCGATCGTGGCTGACGAGGATCACCGCCCCCTCGTAATCGTTGATCGCCTCGACCAGCGCCTGCCGGCTCTCGATGTCGAGGTGGTTGGTCGGTTCGTCGAGGATGAGGAGATGCGGCCCGTCGAAGGCGGCGAGCCCCATCAGCAGCCGTGCCTTCTCGCCGCCGGAGAGCTGCGAGACCGGCGTATCCGCCTTCGAGGCCGGGAAGCCGAGCCGGGCGGCGGCCGAGCGCACCTTCGCCTCGGGGGCATCCGGCATCCGGTCCCGCACATGCGCCACCGCGCTCTCGGCGGGGCGCAGCTCATCGAGCTGGTGCTGGGCGAAATAGGCGACCTCCATCTTCGAGGAGCGCCGCATCTCGCCGGCCAAGGGCGGCAGCCGCCCGCCGATCAGCTTGCAGAAGGTCGATTTGCCGTTGCCGTTGGCGCCCAGCAGCGCCACCCGGTCGTCGGGGGCGAGCGAGAGGTTGAGGCCCGAGAGCACGATGCGCTCGCCATAGCCGGCCTGGACCCGCTCCATGGCGACGATCGGCGGCGAGAGCGGCTTCTCCGGGCTCGGCAGGTGGATCACCGGCGCCTCGTCCTCCAGGAGCGCGGCGATCGGCTCCATCTTGGCGAGCCGCTTCATGCGGGATTGGGCTTGGCGCGCCTTGGTCGCCTTGGCCTTGAAGCGGTCGATGAAGCTCTGCAGATGCGCCCGCTCGACCTCCTGCTTCGCCTTCGCCTTGGCCTGCAGCACCCTCTTCTCGGAGAGCTGGCGCGAGAAGCTGGTGAAGCCGCCCCGGTAGATCGTCAGCTTGCCGCGATCCAGGTGAAGGATGTGGTCGACGCTGGTGTCGAGCAGTTCCCGGTCGTGGCTGATGATGATCGCCGTGCGCGGGTATTTCTCCAGGTAGTCGTAGAGCCAGAGCGTGCCCTCGATGTCGAGGTAATTGGTCGGCTCGTCCAAGAGCAGCAGGTCGGGCTCGGAGAACAGGACGGCGGCGAGCGCCACCCGCATCCGCCAGCCGCCGGAGAAGTCCGAGCAGGGCCGCGCCTGCGCCGCCGCATCGAAGCCGAGGCCGTGCAGGATCGCCGCCGCGCGGGCCGGCGCCGAATGCGCGCCGATATCGACCAGCCGCGTCTCGATCTCGGCGCGGCGCAGGCCGTCGGCGCCTTCCGCCTCGCGCATCAGCCGGGCGCGCTCGGTATCGGCGGCGAGCACCACCTCGTGCAGGGTCTCGGGGCCGGCCGGCGCCTCCTGCGCCACCGCGCCGATGCGCATGCCCTTGGGCAGCGAGACCGCTCCGGCGTCGGTCGGGAGATCGCCGAGGATCGCCCGGAACAGGGTGGTCTTGCCCGCGCCGTTGCGGCCCACGAGCCCGACCCGGGCCCGGTCGGGAATCGAGAAGGTCGCGGAATCGAGGATGACCCGCTCGCCGATGCGGTAGGTGAGATCGTTGACGCGCAGCATGGCCGCGTTCTGAGGGCGCGCGGGGCCGAGCGCAAGGGAGCCGAGCGCAAAGGAGCCGAGCAAGGGCGCTCGGCAAGGAACCGGCGCACCGCGAACGTTTTGCCAGCTTGAGCGTTCGCGTGGGACGAATCGCGTCGGATCGGGGGGAGGGACCATGACCAAGCCGGACTTCAAGGCGCCGCGCCCGCCGGAGCTGCTCTCGCCCTGGCGCACCGAGCGGCGCGCCGCGCTGCAGGAGGAAGCCCGGACCTTCGCCCGCGACGTGATCCTGCCGCTGGCCGACGAGCTCGACCCGCGGAAGGGCGAGATGCCCCGCTCCCTCATCGACGCCATGGCGGAGAAGGGCTGGTTCGGCATCACCATTCCCGCCGAGTATGGCGGCATGGGGCTCGGCGTGTTCGAGTATTGCCTGATCTCGGAGGAACTGGCCCGGGCCTGGCTCTCCACCGGCTCGATCCTCGCCCGCGGCCAGGGGCTCGGCACGCAGACCCTCGACGACGACCGCCGCCGGGCCCTGCTCGCCAAGTCCGCGAAGGGGCGATGGATCGGTTCGATCGCACTGTCAGAGCCGACCGCCGGCTCGGATCTCGCCGGGGTGCAGACGCGGGCCATCCGCGAGGGCGACGAATGGCTGCTCACCGGCACCAAGCGCTGGGCCGGCTTCGCGCAAGGAGCCGACTTCATCGAGGTGCTGGCCCGCGTCCGCGATCCGGAGCCCGGTGAGCCGCGCTCGGCGGGGCTCGAACCCTTCCTCGTCGTCAAGGAGCCGGGCACCTTCCCCGCCGGCATGACCGGCACGGTCATCGACAAGATCGGCTATCACGGCTTCCTCACCTTCGAGCTGGAACTCGATCGCGTGCGGGTGCCCGAGCGCGACCGGCTCACCGGCCTCTACGGCGACGAGGGGGCGGATGCGGATGCCGGCGGCTTCGCCTCGGTGCAGCGCGGCCTCAACATCGCCCGCGTCCACACCGCCGCCCGCGCCGTCGGCGTCGCCCGCGCGGCGGTGGAGGATTGCACCGCCTATCTTCAGGAGCGCGAGCAGTTCGGCCAGCCGATCGGTCAGTTCCAGGCCCTGCGCTTCGCGCTCGCCGACATGGCCGCCGAGGTGGCCCAGGCCCGCGCCTACTGGCAACAGGTCGCCCATCTCCTCGACGAGGGCCTGCCGGCCGAGAGCGAATCGGCGCAGGTGAAGCTGCTCGCCACCGAGATGGCGGTGCGGGTGACGAACCAAGCGATGCAGCTGCACGGCGGCAACGGCTACACCACCGAGCGGCGGATCGAGCGCTACTGGCGCGATGCCCGCCTGACCACGATCTTCGAGGGCACCAGCGAGATCCAGCGCCGCATCATCAGTGACCGGATGCTGCCGCGGGGCTGAGGATACGGGGAGGCCTCGCCTATCGAGGCCCCCTGATCCACCCTATATTTCGAGGTGATGTCCGCCTCTCACGAACGTTCCGCTCCGCGCGCAACTGTCCGCCGCCTCGACCCGATCCTGGTGGACCGGATCGCGGCAGGCGAGGTGGTCGAGCGCCCGGCCTCCGCCGTCAAGGAACTGGTCGAGAACGCCATCGATGCCGGCGCGCGTAGCGTCGAGGTCGCCATCGAGGGCGGCGGCCGCCGCCTGATCCGGGTGATCGATGACGGGATCGGCATGGGCCCCGAGGATCTGGAGCTGGCGGTCGAGCGCCATGCCACCTCGAAGATCCCCGACAACGACCTGACCCGGATCGGCTCCCTCGGCTTCCGCGGCGAGGCCCTGCCCTCGATCGGCGCGGTCTCCCGGCTCGTCATCACCTCGCGCACCGCCGACGGCGAGGGCGTGAGCCTGACCGTCGATTCCGGCCTGAAGGGGCCGGTCCGCCCGGCCCCCGCCTCCCGGGGCACCCGGATCGAGGTGACGGAACTGTTCGCCGCGACCCCGGCCCGGCTGAAATTCCTGAAATCCGACCGGGCGGAATCGGCGGCCGTGTCCGAGATCATTCGCCGGCTCGCCGTGGCGCAGCCACAGGTACGCTTCACGCTCCGCAGCGAGAGCGGCAGCCCGACGGTGTTCCCCGCCGAGAGCGAGCCGGGGCAGGCGGCCTTCCTGCGCCGCCTCGGCGCCGTGCTCGGCCCCGATTTTCCTGCCAATGCCGTTCCGGTCGACATGGCCCGTGAGGGTTTCGCGCTCCAGGGCCATGTCGGCCTGCCGACCTTCCATCGCGGCGCGGCAAGCCACATCCACTTCGTCGTCAACGGCCGGCCGGTGCGCGACCGGCTGCTGCTCGGGGCGGTGCGCGGTGCCTTCGCCGACACCATGAGCTCCGACCGCCATCCGGTGCTCGCCCTGGCCCTCACCTGCGAGCCGGGGCTCGTCGATGTGAACGTGCATCCGGCCAAAACCGAGCTGCGCTTCCGCGAGCCGGGCCTGGTTCGGGCGCTGATCGTCAGCGCCATCCACGAGGCCCTGCGCCGGGCCGGGGCCCGCTCGTCCAGCACCGGCACGCGGGCGGTGCTGGACGCGCTGCGGCCGGCCGGCTCCGTGGCGGGCCTCGTCTCCTCCGGCGCGTCGTCGTCGTCGTGGGGGAACGCCGCTCCGGGGCGGTTCGCGGTGCATTCGGGCGCCTCCGCCCCGAGCTTGATGCCGCGCCCGGCGAGCCGGCTGTTCTCGGGCCCCTCGGTCTCGGCGCCGGCGGGCTACCAGCCGCCGCAGCGTCCGGGCTTCGCCGAAGAAGACGTCGATCAGGGCGGTGATGAGAGTCCCTTCGGCTTCGCCGAGACGCCGCAGGCGCTGTTCTCCGCCGACCTCGCCCCGCCGGGTGCCGACCTGCGCCCCGAGCCGGATGATTCCGCCGAGATCGGGGCTCACCCGGATGCCTATCCCCGGGATGCCTACCCCTTGGGCGCCGCTCGCGCGCAGATCCACGAGACCTACATCCTGGCCCAGACCCGGGACGGGATCGTGCTGGTGGATCAGCACGCCGCCCATGAGCGGCTCGTCTACGAGCGGCTGAAGCGCGAGCGGGCCGGCGGCGGCGTGGCGCGCCAGGGCCTGCTGATCCCCGACGTGGTCGAGATGGCGCCCGAGGAGGCCGACCGGCTGGTCGAGGCCGCGCCCGAATTGGAGCGGCTGGGCCTGAGCCTGGAGGCGTTCGGGCCCGGCGCCGTGCTGGTGCGGGCGGTGCCGGCCGCGCTCGCCGGCGGCTCGGTCAAGAACCTCGTCCTCGACGTGCTCGACGCCTTGGAGGCCAGCGGGGTCGAGGAGGGCGGACCGGCCGGCGAGGGCGATCCCGATCCGGTGAGCCGGCGCCTCGACGCACTCCTGTCGCGGATGAGCTGCCACGGCTCGATTCGGGCCGGGCGCCGCCTCAAGCCCGAGGAGATGAACGCGCTCCTGCGCGAGATGGAGGCGACTCCCCTTTCCGGCTCCTGCAACCACGGCCGCCCGACCTTCGTGACGCTGGGGCTGGCCGAGATCGAGCGGTTGTTCGGGCGGCGCTGAGGCGTCAGGGCGCCACCCAGGTGCCACGCCACGCCTCGCCCTCCCGCGAGAAGACCGCCCGGCGGTGGCCGCGCCGGTCGAGATAGAGCAGGTCGAGACGCTCCGCCCGCAGCAGCACCGCGCAGAAATTCTCGCGGCCGAGGCGCGCTTCGGCATCCTCTCCCGGCAGCGTGTAGGCATCGCCCGTGTCGAGGGCGGTGCCGGGGGAGGGGGTGATGCCGTAGCAGACCCGGCTCATGGCCTGCGAATCCGCCCAGGCCGCGTCGGCGGTGGCGTCGTCGTGGTGGAGGCTCGCCCGGCCCTCGACGCGCAGCTGCAGCTTCCCGCAGCGATCGTAGACATGGAGGGCGGCGTGGCCGCCCTGGGCCAGTTCCCGCGCCTTGTCCGAGCGGCGGTCGCAATGGAAGCGCAGGGTGCCCGTCTGCGCCTCGGCCGCGCGCAGCACCACGGTGCGCAGCCGCGGGCGGCCCGCCGCATCGACGGTGGCGAGGGCAGGCGTGTGGAACGGGCTGTGCCGGTCGCCCGCCCCCTCCGCGAGGCGCCGCCAGCCCTCCGCCCGGAAGCCGTCGAGGTCGTCGTAGAAGGAGGGCAGAGCGTCCACGTGAAGGGCTCCCGGAAGATCCGGGCCGGATGCTGGCGCGGCCGGCGCGCCCGGACAAGACGGTCGCGCCGCTCCGACGCGTCTTCGACAGCCGAGCCGTGGAGAAAGCCGCACGGCGCCCCGCCCGGCGACAACCTCTCAGCGAACCTCTTCGAACCTCTTCGAACCTCTTGGCAAGTCGCCCGGTTAGGACCATGGCTCGGCAAAGGGACGCTCCGGCGCCGCCCCATGCACGGCCCGATGGCACGGCTTGGCGGCCGATGCGTTGAACGCTCTCAAACGCTCACGGTCCCGCTTCGCCCTTGTTCGCCTGCTCGCTTCCCCCCGGCCCTCATCCCTCCCTGCCAGTCGCGCGTTCCGGCGGACGGCCTCGCCCGCACCGGAGCAACGCCGCGTGAGCGACATTCCCTCCTTCCTCGCCGATGGCGGCGAGGCCGGTGCCCTGATGCGCGGCCTCGACTGGGCGGCGACACCGCTCGGATCTCCGCCGGACTGGCCTTCGGCGCTCAAGACCCTGGTCGGCGTGATGCTCGGCGCGCGCCAGCCGATGATGATCGTCTGGGGCGAGGCCCGCACCGCGCTCTACAACGACGGCTGCGCGGCGATGTGCGGAGCCGTCCGCTCCGGGGGAGGCCGGCCGGTGCGCGAGGCCCTGCCGGAGATCGCGGGGCAGGGCCTGCTCGACGGGCTCGACACGGTCTATGCCACCGGCCGCCGCCACACGACGCGCGCCGCTCCGGTGATGCTGCCGCGGGCCCCCGGAGGCGTGCCGGAGCGGCGCTTCCTCGATGTCGTCTGCCAGCCGATGCGCGACGAGTCCGGCACGGTGACCGGCGTGTTCGTCGAGGGAGCGGACGTCACCGAGGGGATCGCCGGCGCGGCCGCCCTGGCGGAGAGCGAGGCCCGCTTCCGCACCATGGCGGACGACGCGCCCGTGATGATGTGGGTCACCGATGCGGACGGTGCCTGCCGCTACCTGAACCGCCGCTGGTACGAGTTCACCGGCCAAACCGAGGCGGGGGCGCTCGGCTTCGGCTGGCTCGACGCGGTCCACCCGGACGATCGCGGCCCGTCCGGTGCGGTCTTCCTCGCGGCCAATGCCCGGCGCGAGGGCTTCGGCCTGGAATACCGCCTGCGCCGGGCCGATGGCACCTATCGCTGGGCGATCGATACCGCGAGTCCGCGCTTTTCCGCCGACGGAACCTTCCTCGGCTATATCGGCTCGGTGGTCGATATCGAGGCGCGCCGCGCCGCCGAGCTGGCGCTGGCGGAGAGCGAGGAGCGCCTGCGCCTCGCGGTCGAGAGCGCCGAGATCGGGCTGTGGGACAGGGATCTCGTGGCGGACAGCCTGTTCTGGCCGCCGCGGCTCAAGGCGATGTTCGGCTTCCCGCCCGACTTGCCGGTCACGATGGAGGATTTCTACGCCTGCCTGCACACGGACGACCGCGACAGGGTGGCCGATGCCTTCGCCCGGGCCGCCGACCCGGCCGAGCGGGCCGTCTACGACATCGAGTTCCGCGCCCGCAGCCGGAAGGACGGGGGCCTGCGCTGGGTCGCGGCGAAGGGGCGGGGCGTGTTCGCGCCGGGCGAGCCGGGGGACGGGCCGGCGCGCTGCCTGCGCATCATCGGAACCGCCATCGACATCACCGCCCGCAAGACCACCGAGGAGCGCCTCGTCGAGACCACGCGCCGCCTCGACGCGGTGCTCGACAACGCGACCCTCGCCATCTTCATGATGGATGAGCGCCAGCACTGCGCCTACATGAACCGCGCGGCCGAGCGGCTCACCGGTTATTCCCTGGAGGAGACGCAGGGGCGCGCGCTGCACGACGTGGTGCACCATACGCGGCCCGACGGCAGCCCCTATCCGCTGCACGAATGCCCGATCGACCAGGCCTTTCCCGAGAACAACCAGGAGCAGGGCGAGGAGATCTTCGTCCACCGCGACGGCTCGTTCTACCCCGTCGCCTTCACCGCGAGCCCGATCCGCGACGAGGGGGGCGTGCCGATCGGGACCGTGATCGAGGCGCGCAACATCGAGGCGGAGCTGCGCGCCAAGGCGCAGCTTGAGGCGTTCAACGCCAGCCTGGAGCAGCAGGTCGCCGCCCGCACCGCCGAGCTGATGCGCGCCGAGGAGGCCCTGCGCCAGTCGCAGAAGATGGAGGCGGTGGGCCAGCTCACCGGCGGCCTGGCCCACGACTTCAACAACCTGCTCACCGGCATCACCGGCTCTCTCGAATTGCTGCAGGCCCGCCTCGCCCAGGGACGGCTCACCGAGATCGACCGCTACGTCAGCGCGGCACAGGGAGCGGCCAAGCGGGCCGCGGCGCTGACGCATCGCCTGCTGGCCTTCTCCCGCCGCCAGACCCTGGACCCCAAGCCCACCGACGTGAACCGGCTGGTGCTGGGCATGGAGGAGCTGATCCGCCGCACCATCGGGCCCGCCATCGCTCTGGAGGTGGTCGCGGCGGGGGGGCTTTGGTCCGTTCTGATCGATCCGAGCCAGCTCGAGAACGCGCTGCTGAACCTTTGCATCAACGCCCGCGACGCCATGCCGGAGGGTGGGCGCATCACCATCGAGACCGCCAACAAATGGCTCGACGACCGGGCTGCCCGCGAGCGCGACCTCGATCCGGGCCAGTATCTCTCGCTCTGCGTCACCGATACCGGCACCGGCATGAGCCCGGACGTGATCGCCAAGGCCTTCGACCCGTTCTTCACCACGAAGCCGATCGGCCAGGGCACCGGGCTCGGCTTGTCGATGATCTACGGCTTCGTGCGCCAGTCCGGGGGGCAGGTGCGGATCTATTCCGAACTCGGTCAGGGCACGACGATGTGCCTTTACCTGCCGCGCCATTACGGCGCCGCCGAGGAGCCGGAGGCCGGCCCCGACCTCGCCGTCGCGCCCCGGGCCGAGCAGGGCGAGACGGTGCTGATCGTCGATGACGAGCCGACGGTGCGGATGCTGGTGACCGAGGTGCTGGAAGATCTCGGCTACACCGCGATCGAGGCCGCGGACGGCCCGGCGGGCCTGAAGGTCCTGCAATCGGACGTGCGCATCGATCTCCTGGTGACCGATGTCGGCCTGCCCGGCGGCATGAACGGCCGGCAGGTGGCCGATGCGGGCCGGGTCCTGCGGCCGGGGCTGAAGGTATTGTTCATCACCGGCTATGCCGAGAACGCGGTGCTCGGCAACGGCCATCTCGAACCCGGCATGCAGGTCATCACCAAGCCCTTCGTGATGGAGGGGCTGGCCGGACGCATCAAGGAGATGATCGACGCGAGGTGAGACGAGACCCCGAAGGAGGGGATATCCGAGCCGCCTCCCGGAGCCTTTCCGACTCGGAGGCGCCACTTCAGGGACCGTTGACCCTCCCCTTCTCATCCTGAGGTGCCGGAGCGCGGCAGAGGCCTCGAAGGGTGTTTCAGGGGTCGCGCGGGATCTGGAGGATCCTTCGCGAGGCCGCTTCGCGGCACCTCAGGATGAGGGCGGGAGCGGGATCATCGGCAAGGCCGGTTCTCAGAACCGTGCCGGATCGAGTTCGAAGGTGGGCGGCAGCGCCTCGAACCATTCGCTGTAATAGGGGTCCTGCGGAATCCGCTCCGCCCAGCGCGCGCGGAAGCGGGCTTGCTCGTCCGCCGCGACGGTGCGGGCCCGGTTGCGGCTCTCGTAATGGTAGAGCTCGACCTCGGCGCAATAGACGCTGCGCAGGCCCCGTTCGCGCAGGCGCAGGCAGAGATCGACGTCGTTGTAATTGACGGCGAAATCCTCGTCGAAACCGCCGATGGCCTCGAAATCCTCCCGCCGCACCATCACGCAGGCCCCCGTCACCGCGAGATAGTTGCGGTTGCCCGCCGTCGAGAAGAAATGACCGGGATCCTCGCGCGGATAGGAGCGGCGGGGATGGTCCGGGGTCGCGTCGATCACGGTGACGCCGACATGCTGCAACTCGCCGGTCTCGAACAGCAGCTTCGGCCCCACCGCCCCGACGCCGGGGATCTGCAGCAGCGCCAGCATCGCCTCGATCCAGTCGGGGCTGATCACTTCGATATCGTCGTTGAGGAAGACCAGCACCGCGCCCGTCGACGCCCGCGCCCCGAGATTCATCTTGGCGGCGACGTTGAAGACGGGCTGGTCCCAGGTGACGGAGCGTGCCCCGTGCCGCTCCAGGGCGGCGCGGGTCGAGGGCCGCAGGTCGCCGTTATCGACCGCCACGATCTCGATGGGCTCGTAGGTGCTCGTCTCCCGGATGCTGGCGAGGCAGGCGGCCAGGAGATCGACGGTCCGGCCCCCGACCTCGCTGTCGCGCCCGGCGGTGGGAATCACGATCGAGACGAGCGGGCGCGCCGTGAGCGGGCGGCGCAGGTGGAAGCTGCCGGCGAAGGCGGTGGGGCGCACCGAGCCGAGCCCGCCGGTCCGCCGCGCCCGGTCCTCCAGGGCCCGGATCGCGGCGGCGACCACGTAGCCCTTGTTGTCCATGGCCTGGGCGGTCGAGCCGGGGATCGCCCGCCAATGGTAGAGAACCTGGGGAATGTGGCGCACGCGGCGCGCATGCTCGGTGTAGCGCAGGACGAAGTCGTAATCCTGTGCGCCCTCGCATTCCGGGCGGAAGGCGCCGATGCGGGCGACGATGTCCATCCGGTAGAGCGCCAGATGGGCCGTGTACATGCAGGCCTCCAGTGTCTCCGGCGACCAGTCCGGCTTGAAGAACGGCTCGTAGCGCTCGCCGTGGATCGTGATCTTGTCCTCGTCGGAATAGAGGAAGTCGATCTCGGGATCCTGGTTCAGGGCGGCGACGAAGGCGTGGAAGGCGTGCGGCGGGATCGTGTCGTCGTGGTCGATCAGGGTGAGCCAGTCGCCGGTGGCGAGCTTCAAGGCGTCGTTGCTCGCCGCGACGATGCCGCCGTTCCGGGGCCGCCGGACCAGCCGCACCCGCGGCTCCTCCGCGGCCAGGGCCTCGAGCATCGGCGCGATGTGGGGCGCGGTCGAGGCGTCGTCGCAGAGGCACAGCTCCCAATCGGGATAGGCTTGCGCCCGGATGCTCGCGAGCGCCGCCTCCAGATAGGGCTTGGGCGTGTTGTAGACCGGCATGACGATGGAGATGCGCGGCCGGAGCCGGAACCCCGCGAGGGCCGCCCGCATCGCCTCCGGGCTCGGCAGGGCAGGGCGCTCGACCCGCTCGATCCAGGCGGCGTAGGAGGCCACCGCCGGCCGGGGCCGGGCGCTCTCCCAGAAGCTTCGCCACAGGGTCGCGGGCGAACGGCTCGAGGCCAGCCGGGCGAGGCGCCCGAGCAGGGGGGCAAGCCGCCGCTCGTCCTTCGGCAGCCGCCCGAGGAGGCGCCGGGCGACGGCGAGCGCCGCCGCCGGGCCGGGCAGGGGCTGCAGCGTGGCCTGGGACAGGCGGAAGCGCCCGCTGGCGGCGAGCGGATCGAGGCGCAGCCCCCGCACCCGTCGCGGCAGGTGCACGAGGTCGTCGATGCCGCCCTCCTCGCGCAGTTCGAGGCGGACCGCCTCCTCCTCGCGGAAGCCCGAACCGTCATCGACGTAGAGGAGCGGCACCGGCTTCGTCGCGCCGAGCCCCGTAAGATCCGCGCGGATGCGGACCCAGCCTCCGGCGAGCCGGAACGGAAACAGCCGTCCGCCCCCCGGACGGGTCAGCCGGAATTGCGGGTCGGAGCCGGTGGAGCGCCAGAGACCCTCCCCCTCCGGCTCCAGCTGTCCCTTCGGTTCGATGCGGCAGGCGATCATGCGACAAGGCGTTAGCCTGGGACGACGTGAACCGCGAGCCAGATCGTCGGATTCTCGGTGCGCTCGACCCGGTGGCGGCGGCCGGCCGGGATCAGCAGATGGTCGCCCGCGGACAGGTGCCGGGGCTCCGGCTCGTCGGCGAAGCGGAGTTCGGCCGCGCCCGTGAGCAGCGCGACCCATTCGTCCCCGGTCTGGTCGTACCAGAAGCCCGGCGGGCTCGCCTGGCCGGTCGAGACGATGCGCTCGATCCGCAGATCGGGCCTGGTGAGCAGGGTCTCGAAGATCTCCTCGTCGGCGCGCTCCGGCAGGCCGGCGAACAGGTTCGGGCGCGTGGTCATCCGGACGGCACTCCTCGGGCGGAACCGGCGTTGACCGGGGGAAGGCGATGCGGATCGCCGCGCCACAGCGTGCCCCAGGACAATGCCCGAGACCAAGCCCCCGCCTCTGCCGCCCGCCACCGAGGATGCCGGCCTGCCCACGCCGCCGAGCCCCGGCCGCGTCCCGCCGCCGAACCTCTCGCCCGCGCCCGAGCCGATGGAGGAGGGGCCGCCCCGGCCCGGGCCGGACAAGGACACCGAGTAAGCCCTCTCCGACCGAACCGTCCTCTTCCGAAAGCCGGACACCGCCTTTCGGAACGATGCGTTAGGCGACGGCCCGCATCCGCGCGAAGCCGGCCTCCAGATCCGCCTTCAGATCCTCCGGATCCTCCAGCCCGATATGGAAGCGCAAGGCGGGGCCCTCCGCCTGCCAGCGGGTCGCGGTGCGGTAGACGGTCGGGTCGAAGGGGATGACGAGGCTCTCGAAGCCGCCCCAGGAGAAGCCCATCCCGAACAATTCCAGCCCGTCGAGGAAGGCGGCCAGCGCCTCCTCCGAGACTGGCTTGAGGATCAGCCCGAACAGGCCGGAGGCGCCGGAGAAGTCGCGCTTCCAGATCGCGTGGCCAGGATCGGTGGGCAGGCCCGGGTGCAGCACCCGCGCCACCTCCGGGCGGGATTGGAACCACTCGGCCATGGCGAGGCCGCGCTGGCCGTGTTCGCGCAGGCGCAGGCCCATGGTGCGCAGGCCCCGCAATCCCAGGAAGATGTCCTCGGGCCCGGCGCAGGGGGCGAAATGCTCGTAGGTGCGCTTGAGTGCCGGATAATGCTCGGCATTGGCCGAGACGAGGCCGAGCAGAAGGTCGGAGCCGCCGCTGAGATATTTGGTGCCGGCCTCCACCGCGAGGTCGACGCCGCGCTCATGCGGCGGGAACAGCAGCGGCGTCGCCCAGGTGTTGTCCATCACCACCGTGCCGCCGCGGGTATGCATCGCCTCGGCGATGGCCGGCACGTCCTGCATCTCGAAGGTCTGCGAGCCCGGCGCCTCGACGAGCACCGCCTTCGTGTTGTCCCGCATCAGCCCGGCGATGCCGGCCCCGATCACGGGGTCGAAATATTCGACCTCCACCCCGTACCGTTTGAGCACCCCGTCGCAGAAGATGCGGGTCGGGCGATAGGCGGAATCGGTCACGAGCAGATGGTCGCCCGCGCTCACGCAGGTCATCAGTGCCAGGGTCAGCGCCGAGAGGCCGGAGGGGGTGAGCACGGTGCCGGCCGCGCCCGCGATCTCGCTCCAGGCCTCGCACAGGGCGTCCATCGTCGGCGTGCCGGAGGTGCCGTAATTGTAGCGCCCGCGCCGATGCTTGATGTCGTCGTAGGTGGGGTAGAGCACCGTCGAGCCGCGATAGATCGGCGTGTTGACGAAGCCGTGCTGGGCGCCTGGGTCGCGCCCGGCGAGGACGAGGCGGGTATCGGCGCCGAAGCGGCCGCGGTCGCGGGGAGGAGTCTTGGACATCGGCCTCGGAGGGGAGAGCGGGCGTGATCTGCAAAGGCCCTTTCAGCCCTCCGGGGGCTAGAGCGTCAAGCGGTGCGTGTCACCCGTTCGGGTCGTCGGCCGCCGCCTCCTCATAGGCCTGGAGCCATGCCTCCCGATCCTGCGAGCCTTCGGGATAGGGGCATTCCGCGACGCTCTTGCCGTAGAGCCGGGCGTTGCGGCCCTGGATGAAGGGGCTGTCGCTCGCCGTCGCCTGCTCGTTCATGGCGCACTCCTGTGCCGGGTGTCCTGATGTGGGCCGGTCCGCTGCGGGACCGGCCGCCCGGTTCGTTAACGAGGCCGCGCGCATCCTGTTTCCGGGGCCGCCCGTCACGGTCCCGCGTATCCGCGTCGCTGTTCCCCGAGTTCGCCATCGTGAGCATTCTGCGCGTCATCGCCTTCGGGACCGTCACGGGGCTGGGCACCCTGACGGTGACCCTCGTGAGCGCCGACCGACTGATGCATCCTGCGGTCGCGGCCGTGCCCGCCCCGGTCATCGCCCGCGTCCCGGCGGCGCCGGTCCTGCCCGATCCCGCCACCACCGGCACGGTGACGCAGGGGCCGGCGGCGCCGGATGCATCGAAGGGCCGCATGCTCACCGGCTTCGATACCGAGCGCCTCAACGCCCTGATGCGCGGCGAGACATTCCCGGCCCCCGCCCGCAAGCGCTGACCGCGGGCTCGGTTAAGGTTACAAGCGGCGCCCCTTCCCCGTCGCCGACCGTGTCGCTTTGGGCCCGATCTACGCACTCGCCGCCTATCTCAGCTGGGGCCTCGTGGTTCCGGTGCATTTCCGGCTACTCGCCGGCATCCCCGCCGAGACGATCCTGGCGCAACGCATCGCCTGGTCGGCCCTGCTCGTCACCGGGCTGCTCGCGCTCCTGCGCCGACGGCTCGCCAATCCCTTTCCCCTGCGGCGGCGCCATGCCTGGCTCCTGGTCTCGGCCGGGCTGATCGCGGTGAACTGGATGCTCTACCTCGTGGCGGTGGTGAGCGGGCACATGCTCGATGCGAGCCTCGGCTACTTCATCAACCCCCTGGTCTCGGTGGCGCTCGGCGCCCTCGTGCTGGGCGAGCGCCTGCGCCCGCTCCAGGGCGTCGCCGTCGCCATCGTCGTCCTCGGCGTGGCGATCGCGCTGATGATGGCGGGGCGGCTGCCGCTGCTCTCACTGGGGCTCGCGGTCAGCTTCGCGCTCTACGGGCTGATCCGGAAGCTCGTCGGTGTCGATGGCACCATCGGCTTCTGCGCGGAGACTTTCCTGCTGCTGCCCGCCGCGCTCGCCTATCTGCTGCTGGCCGCGCCGCCGGTCCCGGACGATGCCCGAACCTGGGCACTCCTCGCGCTCACGGGCGTCACCACGGCCTTGCCGCTGATCTGGTTCGCCGCCGCGGCCACCCGGCTGAGCCTCGCGACCCTCGGGCTGATGCAGTATATCGCGCCCACCTGCCTGATGCTGCTCAGCACCCTCCTCTACGGCGAGACCCTGGCGCCGGACCGCATCGTGCTGTTCGCGCTGATCTGGCTGGCGCTGGTGCTCTACGCCTACGATGCGATTCGCCACGAGCGCAGACGGCGCGCCGCCTGACAGCATCGTCCCGAAAGGTGGTTCCCGGCTTTCGGAAAAAGACGATGCGGAAATAAGGACTCAGAGCATCGTCCCGAAAGGTGGTTCCCGGCTTTCGGGAAAAGACGATGCGGAGACAAGGACCCAGAGCCTCGTCCCGAAAGGCGGTTTTCAGCTTTCGGGGCGAGGCGGAAACACGGATCTGGGACCTCCTCGGAGAGACGCGATGACCCGGTTCAACCGCATTACCGACATTCCCGGGATCCGCGTCGGCCACGCGGAGGATGCGCGGATCGCCAGCGGCGTCACCGCTCTGATCTTCGAGCGGCCCTTCGCCTGCGCCGTCGATGTGCGCGGTGGCGGTCCCGGCACCCGCGAAACCGACCTGCTCGATCCGGCCTCCACGGTGCAGGCGGTCGATGCCCTCTTCCTGTCGGGGGGCTCGGCCTTCGGGCTCGATGCGGGGGCGGGCGTGGTCGCCGCCCTGCGCGAGGCCGGGCGCGGCTTCGCCGTGGGGGAGGCGCGGGTGCCGATCGTGCCCGGCGCGATCCTGTTCGATCTGCTCAACGGTGGCGACAAGGCCTGGGGCCGCTTCCCGCCCTATCGCGACCTCGGCTACGCGGCGGCGATAGGCGCGCAGGGCGAGGCCTTCGCCCTCGGCTCGATCGGAGCCGGGTTCGGAGCCCGCACAGCCAATCTGAAGGGCGGCCTCGGCTCGGCCTCCAGCGCGGTGCCGGGCCTCGCGGCCCAGGTCGGCGCGCTGGTCGCCGTCAATGCCTTCGGCCGTGTGACCATGGGGGAGGGGCCGCATTTCTGGGCCGCCCCGTTCGAGCGCGACGGGGAATTCGGTGGCCTCGGCCTGCCGCCCACCGTGCCGGAGGATATCGCATCCTGGCCGCGCCACGCCCTGCCCGGAGCCAACACGACGCTCGCCGTCGTCGCCACCGACGCGGCCCTGACCAAGGCGCAGGCCAAGCGGCTGGCCGTGGTGGCCCAGGACGGGCTCGCCCGGGCGATCCACCCGGCGCACACGCCGCTCGACGGCGACGTGGTGTTCGCAGTCGCCACCGGCGCGGTGCCGCTGGCCGACCCCATCACCGATCTCGCCCGTCTCGGGGCGGCGGCGGCCGAGACACTGGCGCGGGCGGTGGCCCTCGGCGTCCATTCCGCCACTCGGCTGCCCTGCCTCGACCTGCCGGCCTGGCGGGAGCTGCACGGGCAGGGATGAGTCCCCTCGTCATCGCGGGGCGAGGCCGGAGCGAGGACGGAAAAGGGGACTGAGACGGGATCCGCTTGATCGAAGCGGTTCCCGTCTCAGCAAGAAGAGCGGGTGCCTGCCAGAACACCTCGCTCGCACAGGTTCTTACAGGTTCGTGTAGTTCGGCCCGCCCGGTCCCTCGGGCGTGACCCAGTTGATGTTCTGGTTCGGATCCTTGATGTCGCACGTCTTGCAGTGGACGCAGTTCTGCGCGTTGATCTGGAAGCGGACCCCGTCGCTGGCGGCGGCATCCTGCACCCATTCATAGACGCCGGCCGGGCAATAGCGGCTCGACGGGCCGCCATAGACATCGTGCTCGGAGGTCTTCTGCAGCCCCATATCCTTCACCTTGAGGTGAGGCGGCTGATCCTCCTCGTGGTTGGTGTTGGACAGGTACACCGAGGAGAGCCGGTCGAAGGTGAGCTTGCCGTCGGGTTTCGGATAGACGATCGGCGTCACCTCCGCGAGCGGCTTCAGGCAGGCATGGTCCGGCTTGCCGTGGCCGAGGGTGCCGAACAGCGAGGCGTTGGCGATGGTGTTCATCCACATGTCGAGCCCGCCCAGGCCGATGCCGACCAGCGTGCCGTATTTCGACCAGAGCGGCTTGACGTTGCGCACCGGCTTGAGGTCGCGCCCGATCGGGCTGTCGCGCCAGCCTTCCTCGTAGGCGGTCAGCTCGTCGCCCTGACGGCCGGCGGCGATGGCCGAGAAGATGGCCTCCGCCGCCTGGATGCCGGACAGGATCGCGTTGTGCGAGCCCTTGATGCGCGGCACGTTCACGAAGCCGGCGGAATCGCCGACCAGACAGCCGCCGGGGAAGACCAGCTTCGGCACCGATTGCCAGCCGCCCTCCATGATCGCCCGCGCGCCGTAGCCGATGCGCTTGGCCCCCTCGAAGGTCTCGCGGATCATCGGGTGGGTCTTGAAGCGCTGGAACTCTTCGAACGGCGACAGGGTCGGGTTCTCGTAGTTCAGGTGCGTGACGAAGCCGACCGAGAGCAGGTGGTCGTCGAAATGGTAGAGCCAGGAGCCGCCGCCGGCCTTGTTCGGCAGCGGCCAGCCCATGGTGTGCTGCACCAGTCCCGGCTGGAACTTGTCCGGGGAGAGCTGCCACAGCTCCTTCACGCCGAGGCCGTACTTCTGATGGTCGCTGTTCCTGTTGAGCTGGAACCGCTCGATCAGCGTCTTGGTCAGCGAGCCGCGGGCGCCCTCACCGAACACCGTGTATTTCGCGCGCAGCTCCATGCCGCGGGTAAAATCGTCCCGCGGCTCGCCGGTGCGGGAAATGCCGAGATCGCCGGTGGCGATGCCGGTGACCGTGCCGCGCTCGTCGTAGAGCACCTCCGAGGCCGGGAAGCCGGGATAGATCTCGACGCCGAGACCTTCCGCCTTCGCCCCCAGCCATTTCACCGTGTTGGAGAGCGAGCCGACGAAGTTGCCGTGGTTCGACAGCAGCTTGGGGAAGAACACGTTCGGCAGGGTGACGCCGCTGTTCTTGGTCAGGAACAGAAACTCGTCGCGCTCCACGGCGGTCTTGAGCGGCCGCTCGGGGTCGTCGCGCCATTCGGGCAGGAGGGTATCGAGGCCGAGCGGATCCACCACCGCGCCCGACAGGATATGCGCGCCGACCTCGCCGCCCTTCTCGACGACGACGACGGAGATCTCCTCGCCCTTCTCCGCGGAAAGCTGCTTGAGGCGGATCGCAGCGGTGAGGCCCGCGGGCCCCGCGCCCACGATCACCACGTCGAAATCCATGCCTTCGCGTTCGGGCAGCGCCATCCTCATTCCTCCTGGGCCGTTCGATCCGGCCCCTCTCATTGTCAAGATGTCTCTCAAGCGATTCCAAGGTAGGAAGGCAAGGCCGTAAAGGTAGCGGCAGGCCGGCGCAGGGCGCGCCCATGCGACGTTTCCGAGGCGTCGCGGGCGTTGTCCACAGCGCGATCGCACGCCACATGGGACCGATGACGGCGCAGAACGCGGATCACGATGCCAGGGCCGACCTGATCTCCTATCTCGACTTCCATGTCGGGGCGGGGGTCGATGCGGCCCTGGACGAGCAGCCCCATGACCGCTTCGCCGAGGCCGAGGCGGTCGCGCAGGCGCCGGCCGCCCCGCGCCCCGCGCCGTCCCTCCGCCGTGAGGCCCCGCCGCCGCGGGAGAGGGCGGACGAGCGGCCCGGCGAGGCCCCTAACGAGGCTCCCCTGGCGTTCCGGCGTGAGCTGCCGAGCCGCGACGCGCCGCCCGAGCCGGCCCGCACCTACGGCAACGCGGCCAACGCCAAGCCCGGCGAGGCGGCGGACGACGCCCGCGCCCGCGCGGCGGAGATGAAGACCCTCGACGAACTGGAGGCGCTGCTCAGGGGCTTCGAGGGCTGCGGCCTGCGCTTCACGGCGAAAAACCTCGTCTTCGCCGATGGCAACCCGGAGGCGCGGGTGATGTTCGTCGGCGAAGCGCCGGGGGCCGACGAGGACCGGATCGGCAAGCCGTTCATGGGCCGGTCCGGCCAGCTCCTCGACCAAATGATGGCGGCGATCGGGCTCGACCGCACCACTTCCTACGTCTCCAACATCGTGCCCTGGCGGCCTCCGGGTAACCGCAACCCGACCCCGCAGGAGGTCTCGATCTGCCGGCCCTTCATCGAGCGGCAGATCGAACTCGCGAATCCCGACATCCTGGTCTGCCTCGGCGCCCCCGCGACCCAGACCCTGACCGGCACCAAGGACGGCATCCTCAAGGCCCGCGGGCGATTCTACCCCTACCGCCTCGGCGACGGCCGCGAGATCCGGGCGCTCGCCACCCTGCATCCCGCCTACCTGCTGCGCCAGCCGGTGCAGAAGCGCCTCGCCTGGCGCGACTTCCGCATGTTGAAGGCGGCCCTCGACGCGGGGCGCTGATGTCCCATAACAGGGCGGCCGGGGGATAAGCGGAACCGTAGCCTCCGCGTTTTCATTCTAGAGCATCGTCCCGAAAGGCGGCCGCCGGCTTTCGGAGCGAGAGGATGCGGCCATCAAGACCGGATCGTCGTGCGGGTTCGGCGTTCCGCACCAGGATCCGAAAGCGATTTCGGGACGGGGGAGCAGGGGGACAGCGATGCGCTGGGACGATTTTCGCGCCTCGGACAATGTCGAGGACCGTCGCGGCGAGGGCGGGGGAGGCGGTGGCTTCGGATTCCCCGGAGGCGGCGCGGGTGGCCTGGGCATCGGCACCATCGTGGTGGTGCTGCTGATCTCCTGGGTCACCGGCATCAATCCGGCGATCCTGATCGGCGGCGCCCAGCAGATGGCCGGCGGTGGCAGCCAGCGCGAGGAGCGGGTCGATCCCGACACCCAGGCGCGGCGCCGCGAGGCCCCGTCCGACCGGGCCGGGCAATTCGCCTCGAAGATCCTCGGCAACACGGAGGATGTCTGGAAGGAGATCCTGCCGAACCAGACCGGCCGGCAATACACGCCGACGACCATGGTGCTCTACCAGGGCGGCACCCGCTCCGGCTGCGGCATGGCCCAGGCGGCGATGGGACCATTCTACTGCCCCCTCGACAAGAAGGTCTATCTCGACCTCGGCTTCTTCAAGGAGATGCAGACGAAGTTCGGCGTGAAGGGTGATTTCGCCTACGCCTACGTCATCGCACACGAGGTCGGCCACCATGTGCAGGACGTGCTCGGCATCCTCGGCAAGGTGCAGAGCCGCCAGCAGAACGCCTCCAGCAAGACCGAGGCGAACCAGCTCTCCGTGCGGGTCGAGCTGATGGCCGATTGCCTCGCCGGCGTCTGGGCCAAGAATTCCAACGACCGCTGGAATTCCCTCGACCAGAGCGACATCCAGGAGGCGCTCAACGCCGCCAGCGCCATCGGCGACGACAAGCTCCAGGAGAAATCGCAGGGCTATGCCGTGCCGGATTCCTTCACCCACGGCTCGTCCGAGCAGCGGATGCGCTGGTTCATGACTGGCTACAAGAGCGGCCAGACCAAATCCTGCGACACATTCCGCGCCGGCCGCGGCTGATTCTCGGAGATTTCGATGGCGGAGACCGCCCGCGAGCTGATGCTCGCCGGAAAGCCCTATCGCGGCGATGATTCGGAACTCGTCCAACTCCGCAACGCCGCCAAGAGGCGGCTCCTGCGGCTGAACGCGATGGAGCCGGAGGACGCGACCGGCCGCGAGGCGGTGATCCGCGAATTGCTCGGAAGCGCCGGGCGCAACCCGACGATCTGCCCCGGCTTCGCCTGCGATTACGGCTCCAACATCACCGTCGGCGACGATTTCTTCTGCAACTTCAACTGCGTCTTCCTCGATTGCGCGCCGATCACCATCGGCCATCGGGCGCAGATCGCCCCGGCGGTGCAGATCTACACCGCCGAGCATCCCCTCGATCTGGCCCAGCGCGCCGCGTTCTGGGAAAGCGCCCGTCCGGTCACCATCGGTGACGATGTCTGGATCGGGGGTGGCGCGATCCTGCTGCCGGGCATCACGGTCGGCGACGGGGCGGTGATCGGCGCCGGGGCGGTGGTCACCCGCGATGTGCCGGCGGGCGCCGTGGTGGTGGGCAATCCGGCCAAGGTGGTGAAGTGGATTCGGGAGTGACGGGAGCGGCTGGCGGCGACGGCAACGCCGCTCGTTACTCCACCCGCACCCAGCCCTGCGGCATCAGCCGCTCCTGCGGCTTGAACTTGGCCTTGTAGTCCATCTTGCGGGAGCCATCGACCCAGTAGCCGAGATAGAGATAGGGCAGGCCGAGCGCGCGGGCCCTGCGGATATGGTCGAGGATCATGTAGGTGCCCAGCGAGCGGCTGGCCTGCTCGGGGTCGTAGAACGAGTAGACCATCGACAGGCCGTCGGCGAGCACGTCGGTGAGGCAGACGGCGACCGGGGCGCCGACGCCGCGGCCGTGGATCGCGCTGTCCGGCCCGCGCTCGCGATAGACCACGAGATGGGTATCGACGTGGCTGTCCTCGATCATCATGGCGTAGTCGAGCACGGTCATGTCGACCATGCCGCCATCGCCGTGGCGGGCATCGAGATAGCGGCGGAACAGGGCGTATTGCTCGGAGGCCGGGCGGTTCGGCTCCGGCGTGCCAATCAGTCCGGCATTGCGCTGGAGGATGCGCCGCTGGCTGCCGGTGATGGCGAAATCCTCCACCACGACCCGCACCGACACGCAGGCCCGGCAGGTTTCGCAGGCCGGGCGGTAGGCGATGGTCTGCGAGCGGCGGAAGCCGCCCTGGGTCAGGATCTCATTCAAATCGCGGGCGCGTCGCCCGACGAGGTGGGTGAAGACCTTCCGCTCCTCCTGGCCCTGCAGATAGGGGCAGGGGGAGGGCGCCGTGAGGTAGAATTGCGGGGTGTCGCGCGGATGGCTCGTCACGCTGGAAAGGCTCGCCCTCGGGGCCGGCGGCGGTGGAGAAGATGGCGCCGCCTCCCGTCAGTGTAGCGGGATCGCGGCGGCGCTCAACTGGATTGACGGGGGGCGGTGGCGGCTTTCCGTCCCGCTTCGGTCACCCGAAAGAGGGGGCAGGCGGGACTCAGATCCGCACCACCGCGAGGCCGAGCAGCAGGTCATGGCCGAGGCGCCGGTCGGGGCGGACCAGCCCGAACACGACATCCAGGCACCAGAGCAGGAAGGTCGAGATCGCCACGTAGAACAGCAGGGCGTGGACCGCCGCCGTCAGAATATCCACCGGCCGGCCGCTCTCGGGCGCCACCACCCGCAGGCCGAGCATGCGCATGCCGAAGGTGCTCTGCTTCGGCCCGCCGACGGTCAGCGCGCTGTAGAGGATGCCGCTGAGGCCGAGGATCGGGAACAGCACCCAGGCGAAGCCGAAGGTGAGCACGCCGAGGATCGCGATGGCGGTGGCGAGCAAAGCCGTGAAGACGAAGATGAAGGCGAGGTCGAGCAGATAGGCGACGGTGCGCCCGCCGAGGCTGGCCCGGACATAGGGCACCGGATACCCGGCATGGCCGGGCATCCCGGCCGGGTTGGTGTAGCCGGGCTGATAGCCGGGCTGGAAATCCGTCATGTCCGGCGCTCCCGCGACCGCTGCGTGCAGTTCCGTTCAGGTGGGGAGACGGCGAGGCGCTGCCAAGGGGAGCGGCCGAGGTCATCGGAGCGACTTCGTCATAATATTGTGGGTAAAATTCCCACATAATCCGGCAACAATCGGGACCGAGGATGGATCGCTCATCGGTCGCGCCGGAGCCCTGCCTCTTCCATGACGATCCCCTTCGCGGCGGAGAGACCGTTTCCACAGGCTCCGTCCGTCCTCCCCCCATGTCCGCGCGGATGGGTAGTCGGCCCCCTTATCCTGGGCCAGCATTGTGATGGCCGCTCCGCCGGCCGAGGCACCTGTCGGCTCGGGCTCGGCCTGTTCCTGCTGGCGTCGATCCTGCCCGGCGGGGGAGCCGGCCCCGATCGCAAACTCGATCGTCCGGCTCTGGATCATGCCCTGGCCCGGCGGCCGGCCATTGCCGCCGCCCTCGCGGATGTCGTTCCCGGCGCGGTCCTGATCGCGGGCAATTCCCATGCGGAGCTGGCAGGCCGTGTCGGGCTCCCCTGCGCGCCGCTGGTCAATGCCGGCCTCGCCGGAGCGCGGGCGCGCGAGGTCGCGGACGGCCTCGCCGGCCAGCGGGCCGCGACCAGAGCCCGGCTCGGTGTGCTGGTGATCGGTACCAACGATCTGCTGCGGGCCGCCCGTCCGCTCTCGGCGCCGGCGCAGGCCCGGTTCGCCGCCGAGGCGGCGGCGAGCCTCGCGTGGCTCTCGCAGAATGCGGAGCGGGTCGTCGTCGCGGCGGTGCCGCCCCTCGGGGAGGCGGCGGCCTTCCGGCGCGACCCGGCGGCGGTCGCGGTCTATTCGGACATTCTCCGGGGGCTGTGCCGTCCCGGAACCTGCCGCTTCGTCGATCCCTTCGCCGATCTGCGGGACGGCGATTCGGGCTTCGCCAAGCCGGGATCCCTGCCGGATGCGATTCATCTCGCCGATTACGCGGCCATGCTCGACGGGCTCGACCTCTGCCGCGAGGTTCAGCCCTTGCCGGGATCGGCGGCCTCGGCCTCGGGCGTGTTCAGATAATAGCGTTTCAGCAGGTAGAGGGAGGCGCCGTTCACCGGCCCCCGCTCGGTCATCAGGGCGGTGAGATCGTCGCCGGCACCGAAATGGCAGACGAGAAAGCGGGGGCGCTCGGCCTCGCTCTTGGGGAGCGCACCGTCGTTTCCCAGAAGGCGGTAATCGGCACGCACGCTGCCGCGGCTCGCGCCGGGGCCGACCCGCAGGAGCCCGATCCCGGTCCCCGGCGGAGCCAGAGCCGGCACCGCCCGGCGGCACAGCGTCGTCCGGTGGGCGTCGAGGGCGGTGTCGCAGCCCGATCCGGCCAGGAGCCAAGCGCCCAGGGACGCGGTCAGGGCGAGGGCCGGTCCCCTTCGCGCCCTCTTTTGCGCGCCCCTAAGCGCGCGCGCGGGGGCGCCTGCGAGAGGGGCTCCGAGAGGGGCTCTCGGAGGGGTTTCATGCCCGCTTGCGCGGCCCAAGGCCGTTTTGCCCGGCGACCGGTCGGTCAGGCGCTCGCGCGCAGCCGCTCGGCGACGCGGGGGGCGTAGTAGGTCAGCACCCCGTCGGCGCCCGCGCGCTTGAAGGCGAGCAGGCTCTCGGTCATGGCGCGGTCGCCGTCGAGCCAGCCATTGCGGGCTGCGGCCTCGATCATCGCGTATTCGCCGGACACCTGATAGGCGAAGGTCGGCACGCCGAACTCGGTCTTCACCCGGGTGATGATGTCGAGATAGGGCATTCCCGGCTTCACCATCACCGAGTCGGCCCCCTCGGCGAGGTCGAGGGCGACCTCGCGCAGGGCCTCCGCCGCGTTGCCGGGATCCATCTGGTAGGTGCGCTTGTCGCCCACCAGCGCCGCCTTGGTGCCGATGGCGTCGCGGAACGGCCCGTAGAAGGCGCTGGCGTATTTCGCGGCATAGGCCATGATCTGCACGTCGCGAAAGCCCGCCCGGTCGAGGCCGGTGCGGATCGCGCCGACGCGCCCGTCCATCATGTCGGAGGGGGCGATGATGTCGGTGCCGGCCTCGGCCTGGATCAGGCTCTGCTCCACCAGAACCGCCACCGTCTCGTCGTTGAGGATGGCGCCGTCGTCGATCAGCCCGTCATGGCCATGGCTGGTATAGGGATCGAGGGCGACATCGGTCATCACGCCGATCTCCGGCACCGCCCGCTTCACCGCCCGCACCGCCTGGCAGACGAGGTTGTTGCGGTTCAGGGCCTCGGAGCCGGTCGCGTCGCGCAGGCCCGGCTCGGTATAGGGGAAGAACGAGACCGCCGGGATGCCGAGCTTGGCCGCGCGCTCGGCCTCGCGCACGATCTCGTCGACGCTGAGGCGCTCGACGCCGGGCATGGAGGCGATCGGCTCGCGGCGGCGCTCCCCCTCGATCACGAAGAGCGGCCAGATCAGGTCGTCGACGGTCAGCGTATGCTCGCGCACGAGGCGGCGCGACCAGTCCGCCTTGCGGTTGCGGCGCGGACGCTGGGTGAGGCTCAGCGGCCCCGCGCCGGGGGCGGCCTCCCGCGCGGTATCGATGGCAAGCGGGCGCGGCGTGAGGTCTGACATGGCCCAGGGCCTCCGAGGGCATCTCAACAAGGGTTGGAGCCGTTTCCCGGTGAGGGCGATCGGAAGCGGCTCGGGCGGCGCATCCCGTGGATCCCTTGCGACCGCCCGGGCGCCGGATCGGTCCGCCGCGGGCAGGGGAGGGGAGCGCCGCGGGAGGCGGGGCCACCGCAGCGCCCTAGCACATCCGGATTCGCGCTCGAAAGGCATCGTCGCCGCAGGGCAGGTTTTCGCCTGTCGCGGCGACGCCCCTCCAGCCGCCGATGCCGTTCGGGACGGGGTTGGAAGAAAGCTCCGGCGTCGCGTGGGCCCGCGCTCACCTGCTCTCCCCACACCGGCGATGCCCGTGCCGGGCAGGGGCCGCGGCCGGTTTCGGCGGCCCGCGTTGACGGTTCGGCCGGGACTTCGTCTAAAGCGCCCTCGCGCGGCGTCTGTCGCGCGAGGGGATCGGCGCGGCGGAGCGGAGCGCGAGATGACGGACGGGCGGGCGGATGGGGCGGGGGCCGAGATCGGCTTCGAGGTCCGGGGGGAGGCCGGGCTGGTCACCCTGCGGCGGCCCAAGGCGCTCAATGCCCTGACTCTGCCCATGGTGGAGGCGATGCATGCGCAACTCAGGGATTGGGCGGCGGATGCGCGGATCACGCGGGTCGTGGTGCGCGGCTCCGGTGGGCGCGCCTTCTGCGCGGGCGGCGACATCCGCCAGATCCACGCCCTCGGCCAAGCCGGCCGCCACGCCGACGTGATGGCGTTCTGGCGCGGGGAATACTGGCTCGACGCCTTCGTGAAGACCTATCCGAAGCCGTATATCGCGCTGATCGAGGGGATCGTGATGGGCGGCGGCGTCGGCATCTCGCTGCACGGCGACGTGCGGGTGGCGGCCGAGAGCTACAGCTTCGCCATGCCCGAGACCGGCATCGGCTTCTTTCCGGATGTCGGCGCCAGCTATGCCCTGCCGCGCCTGCCCGGCTGCACCGGCCGCTATCTCGCCCTGACGGGGAGCCGGATCGGCGCGGGCGATGCCCTGGCGGTCGGGTTGGCCACGCATGCGGCCCGCGCCGCCGATTTCGAGACGATCATCGACCGGCTGGCCGAGGGCGCCGGGATCGCGGCCGCGCTTGGCGGGCTCGAGGCGCCGGTGCCGGAGACCGGCCCGCTCGTCGCCGAGCGGGCGCTGATCGATGCCTGCTTCTCCGCCGACAGCGTGGCCGAGGTGCTTGCCCGGCTCGATGCGGCGGCCCGGGACGGCTCGTCCTTCGCGCGCGCCACGGCGGCCACCCTGCGTACCCGCTCCCCCACCAGCCTGACCATCGCCCAGGCCCAGATGAACCGGGGCGGCGGCCTCAGCTTCGCGCAGGCCCTGCTCGCCGAGTACCGGCTGTGCGAGCGGGTGATGCGCGGCCACGACTTCTACGAGGGGGTACGGGCCGTGATCGTCGATAAGGACAACCGGCCCGCTTGGCGGCCCGCCACGCTGGAGGAGGTCGATGGTGCCGCCATCGCGGCGGCCTTCGCCCCGCCCGACGGTGTCGAGCCGCGCTTCGACGGCAGCCAGGGGCCGCGGGGGGAGGAGCCGGCGGAGGAAGGCTTTGCCGTGACGGACCTCCTCGCGGCGGGAGGGCGGCCATGAGAGCCCTCACCAAGGTCGGCACCACCCGCGACGGGCGCGGCCGCCCAGGCCCCGGGACGGGCGACCGCATCGAGGGCAGCGCCCCCAAGACGCAGACCCGCTGGGACGTGGTGCTGGTCTGGTTCATGCGCGTGACCGCGTTGATCTGGCTCGCCAAGGGGCTCGCGACCTGGAGCGAGATCCTCGACCTTCTTCCCGGGCGGCCCCCGTTCGCCGCGCTGGCGCCGGGGCGGCAATCGGCCATCGTCTATTTCGCGGTGATCGATTTCGTGGCGGCGGTCGGCCTGTGGCTGACCAGTGCCTGGGGCGGCGTAGTCTGGCTGCTGGCCGCGACGTCGGCCCTGACCCTGGCGGTGCTGACGCCGCAGCTCCTGCCAATGCCGCTGCCGCTGGTCGCAATCCAGGCAAGCATTATCGCCATTTACTTCGTGTTATCCTGGCTGGCGGCCCGCGATGTAGGCTGAACGAGAAGTCAACATCATCGCTTCATTTTGCATTTACCGACAGAAGTAAATCGCGAGTTCATCCTGTCGCTTAAATCGGCTTTCATCGGTGCGGCCTAGGTTCACCTCATAAGCGAGGCCGACCGCCGGGAGCGCCCAGAGCGCCGAAGGACAAGAGCCGGCACGAACCGACAGGAAGGCACCACGATGAGCACCAAGGCCGCCAACACCGCCCTCAAGTCCACCAACGACGCCGAGACCAACGGGCTCGCCCAGGGCGCCGCCGGGTCCTATCTCGAGGCGCTGCACCTCGTGGAGCGGCTGCACCGCCGCCTCCTCGACGTCATCAAGGACGAGTTCGACCGTCGTGGCCGCGAGGACGTCAACAGCGTCCAGGCGCTCCTGCTCTACAACATCGGCGACAAGGAGCTGACCGCGAGCGAGCTGCGCTCCAAGGGCTACTATCTGGGCTCGAACGTGTCCTACAACGTCAAGAAGCTCGTCGAGGCCGGCTTCCTGCACCACGCCCGCTCCAAGACGGACCGGCGCTCCGTGCGCATCAGCCTCACGCCCAAGGGCCGCGAGGTGCACGACCTGATCCAGGGCCTCTACGACAAGCACGCCCGCACGATCCAGCCGATCGGCGGCATCTCCGAGGACGATTTCGACCGTCTCAACGTCGCCCTCGCCCGCCTGGAGCGCTTCTGGACCGACCAGATCCGCTACCGGCTCTGACAAGCGGAAGCGCCCTTTTCTCTTCCCACGAAGCGGCAAGGCCGGCGGGTTGTCAGGAACCCGCCGGCCTTGCCGCATTCTGGCGTCGAGCGCACAAAAAAGGCGCCACCCTTTCGGATGGCGCCCTCGATCTCACCGGATGAGTCCGGCGACGACCTTCTTAGTTGAAGGTGTCGATCTCAGCGGACTCGTAGGAGGTGACTTCCATACCGACGCAGATCTCGGCGACGACGGGGGCAGACCACTTCATGGCGTGTCTCCTGTAACAGGGTGAAAACGAGGATCGGTCTTCTCAACCGGCCCACCTCGAACGGAGGTGATGGCCGCTGGTTCGTCCGGCCCCTCGTGTTCGACACCCCGGATATAGGCGATCTGTTGGGCACAATTCAAGCGGGCCCTACACTTATATTTCTCATAGAGAGCCGCCGACCGAGCCCGAAAAACGACCCAAAACGGCAGATCGGTGCAGGGCACGCGAAAAACTGCTGGGATATCAGCAATATGGTGCCAGGCTCGGCCGTGCGCAAGCGCTGGGGCCAGGAGGATTGCCAGAGCGCGTTGCCTGTTCGTCCCGGAATTTTTTATCGCGCCGGCCCTGTCGGTCCGGGCCCGCGGAGGCGGGCGCGTTGCTGTCGCGACGGGCGGCGGCCGTCCTCGCTCTTGTGATGCCGGGGGCGATGCGGCAAAGCGGGGCCCTCGCGCGCCTTAGAGCTTTCCACGAGTTCCCCCCCATGCACGACATCCGCGCCATCCGCGAGAACCCGGAGGCCTTCGACCGCGATCTGGAGCGCCGCGGCCTCGCCCCCCTGAGTGCCGAGCTGATCGCCCTCGACGATGCGCGTAAGGGCGCCGTCTCGGCGGCGCAGGCGGCGCAGGAGCGGCGCAACGCCCTCTCCAAGGAGATCGGCGCCGCCAAGAAGGCGAAGGACGAGGTCCGGGCCACGGAATTGATGGCCGAGGTCGCTCGTCTCAAGGAGGAGGCGCCGGCCCTGGAGGCCGCGCAGACGGAGGCTGCCCGGATCCTCGACGAGCGCCTCGCCGCGATTCCGAACCGGCCGAAGGAGGACGTGCCCCTCGGGGCCGACGAGCACGGCAATGTCGAGTACCGCCGGTTCGACGCGTCCCGCGAGCGTCTGGCGCAGGGCCGCCAGCATTTCGAGTTGGGGGAAGCCATCGGCCTGATGGATTTCGAGGCGGCGGCCAAGCTCTCCGGCTCGCGCTTCGTCGTGCTCAAAGGGCAGCTCGCCCGGCTCGAGCGGGCGCTCGGCCAGTTCATGCTCGACCTGCACACGGGTGAGCACGGCTACACCGAGGTGGTGCCGCCGGTCCTCGTGCGCGACGAGGCGATGTTCGGCACGGCGCAATTGCCCAAGTTCCGCGACGATCAGTTCGCTGCCGGCGACGGCTTCTGGCTGATTCCCACGGCGGAAGTCCCCCTCACCAACCTCGTGCGCGAAAACATCCTGGCGGAGGACGAGCTGCCCTTACGCTTCACCGCGCTCACCCCCTGCTTCCGCGCCGAGGCCGGGGCGGCGGGGCGCGACACCCGCGGCATGCTGCGCCAGCACCAGTTCAACAAGGTCGAGCTGGTTTCGATCACCGCGCCCGAAAAGTCGGCGGAGGAGCATGAGCGGATGCTCGCCTGCGCGGAGGCCGTGCTCAAGAAACTCGACCTGACCTACCGGGTCATGACGCTCTGCACCGGCGACATGGGATTCGCGTCGCAGAAGACCTACGATATCGAGGTCTGGGTGCCGGGCCAGCAGACCTATCGCGAGATCTCGTCCTGCTCGGTCTGCGGCGACTTCCAGGCGCGGCGGATGAACGCGCGCTACCGCGCCAAGGAGGGCAGGGCGGTCAATTTCGTCCATACCCTCAACGGCTCCGGCGTCGCGGTCGGCCGCGCGCTGATCGCCGTGATGGAAAATTACCAGAACCCCGACGGCAGCGTCACGATCCCGTCGGTGCTCCAGCCCTACATGGGCGGCCTGAACCGGATCGAGGGACCGAATACCTGATGCGCATCCTGGTCACCAACGACGACGGCATCCACGCGCCGGGCCTGGAGACGCTGGAGGGCATCGCCCGGGCGCTCAGCGACGACGTCTGGGTGGTCGCGCCCGAATCCGACCAGTCGGGCGTTTCGCACTCGCTCTCGCTCAACGATCCCCTGCGCCTGCGGCAGGTCGCCGAGAAGCGCTTCGCGGTGAAGGGTACGCCGTCCGACTGCGTGATCATGGGGGTGGCCCACATCCTCAAGGATCACAAGCCGGACCTGGTGCTCTCCGGGGTCAATCGCGGCCAGAACGTCGCCGAGGACGTGACCTATTCCGGCACCATCGCCGGGGCCATGGAGGGCACGATCCTCGGCGTGCGCTCGATCGCCCTCAGCCAGGCCTATGGGGCGGGCGGGCGCAGCAGCCTGAAATGGGCCTGCGCCGCCGAGCATGGGCCGCCGGTCATCCGGAAGATCCTCGAGATCGGGATCGAGCCCGGCATCCTCGTCAACGTGAACTTCCCCGATTGCGAGCCGGGTGAGGTGAAGGGCGTGGCGGTCTCGGCGCAGGGGCAGCGCAATCAGGCGCTGTTGCAGATCGATGCCCGCCACGACGGGCGCGGCAATCCTTATTTCTGGCTCGCCTTCGCCAAGGCCCGCTTCGAGCCCGGCAACGGCTCGGACCTGAAGGCGATCGCCGACAACCGCATTTCGGTGACGCCCCTGCGGCTCGACCTTACCGACGAGCCGGAGCTGACCCGGTTCGCCAAGGCGTTCGAGGCGTGAGCAGGGCCGCCCGGCGCGATCATGCCGCCTGAGGCGGACGATCCGGCCATGCTGGCGGAGGCGACCGGCAACGCCGCCTTCGTGCTCGCCCTGCGGGAGCGGGGCGTGCGCGACACCGCCGTGCTGCGGGCGATGGAGCAGGTGCCCCGGGAGCGATTCGCGCCCCCGGCCCTGCATGCCCTGGCGCGGCGGGATATCGGCCTGCCGCTCGCCAGCGGCCAGACCATGACCGCGCCGAGCGTGGTCGCGGCGATGCTGGGCGCCCTCGCCATGATCCCGGGCGCGCGGGTGCTGGAGGTCGGCACCGGCACCGGCTACGTCACCGCCCTGCTGGTCCGCTTGGGGGCGGCCCATATCCGCAGCTTCGAGCGTTACGAGGGGCTTGCCCGCACCGCGCGGGCCCAGCTCGGGCGCGATCTCGACGACGCCACCGTCGAAGTGGCCGACGGGTTGTCGCCCGAGGCCGTGCGGGGAGGGGAGTTCGACCGCATCCTCGTCAATGGCAGCATCGAGGCTTTGCCACCGCATCTTCCCGCCGCGCTCAAGCCCGGCGGGCGGCTGGTGGCGGGCCTGTGGACGGGGCGGGGCAGCCGGCTCGTGACGATCACCCGCGATGGCGGTGCCCTGTTCACGCGGACGGAGGGGGCGGCCCTGCGGCTCGGCCCGCTGACCCCGGGGCGCGCCCTCGCCCGGTCGTCCGGTCACGCCGTCGAGGCGGCGTCGCGGGTCTGAGCGCGGAGCGTTTTCCGGCGGTGGCGGAGGATCCGGGCTGCGCGTGGAAATCCCTCAACCTTTACGGATCCTGCGCGAAACAGCTCGCTGTGTGGATCTCGGGAACGGATGCTTAACCTGAATCCCGTTTGAATAGCGCAATCACGTTGCGTCAGTGTTCAAACGGGTGCGTCGATGCGGGTTCGGGGGACTGTTCTGGGCTTGAGGACGCTGTCGCGCTTCGCCCTCATCGGAATGATCGGCGGCGGTACCGCCGCCTGCTCGTCGGACGCTTCGCGCCTCGGCGATCCCTTCACCAATCCGTTCGCCTCCCTGGCGGGCGAGCCCTCCGCCACCGGCAGCCTGCCGGAAGAGGCGCCGGAGGGTGAGATGGCGCCCGCGCCGGCGATCCGCACGCCGCGCATCCAGTCGCAGGCGCTGCCCGCCCCCGGTCTGGCGATGTCGAGCCGGCCCAGTGCGAGCACAGCCATGGCCGTTAGCCCGGCTCCGGCCCCGACCCGCGTGGCGAGCATCGCGCCGGCCGGTGGCAGCGTGGCCGGCATGAACCCGGATGCGGGACGCGCGATGACGCCGCGCGCCTCCGCCCCGGCGCCGCAGCCCAAGATTCAGTTCGGCAAGCCCGTCGACAAGGCGGCGGAGAAGCGCGCCGCCGAGGCCGCCGCCGCGAAGGCGACCGAGGCCCGGCGCGAGGCCGAGCGGCAGGCTGCCGCCGCCAAGATCGCCGAGGCCAAGGCGGCGGAGAAGGCGGCGGCCGAGAAGGCGGCCCATTCCAAAAAGCTGGCCGAGGCCAAGGCGGCCGAGAAGGCAGCAGAAGCGAAGAAGGTCGCCGAGGCCAAGAAGCATCCGCGCCCGGGCCAGAAGACCACCGAGGACAAGGTCGCCAAGGTCGAGGCCAAGGTCGAGGCGAGGCCGGATCCGAAGGTCGCGGCCAAGGAAGCCGCGAAGGCGGAGGCTGCCCGCAAGGCCGAGGCCGATGCCAAGCAGGCCAAGGCGGATGCCGCCAAGAAGCTCGCCGAGGCCCGCGCCGCGGAAGCGGCCGCGAAGGCCGCCGCCAAGGAGAGCAAGGAGGCCGCCAAGGCCCCGGCCAAGGAGGCGGCCCCCGCCGCCCCGGTGAAGGTCGCGAGCGCCGACGCCTCCGCGCCGATTCCCGCCGCCGCTCCGCAGGCCTCGGCCGAGTCGTTCCGCTGGCCGGCCAAGGGCCGCATCATCAACGCCTACGGCTCCTCCGGCAACGAGGGCATCAACATCGCCGTGCCCGAGGGCACGCCGGTCAAAGCCGCCGAGGACGGCACGGTGGCCTATGCCGGCTCCGACGTGAAGGGCTACGGCAAGCTGGTGCTGGTGCGGCACAACAACGGCTACGTCTCGGCCTACGCCCATAACGGCGAGCTGGACGTGCGCCCCGGCGAGAAGGTGAAGCGCGGCCAGACCATCGCCAAGTCCGGCGCGACCGGCAACGTGACCTCGCCGCAGCTCCATTTCGAGATCCGCAAGGGCGCGACCCCGGTCGATCCGATGCCGCACCTCGCCAACTGAGTTTTTGGGAAGCAAAAGACGAAGGGCGGTCCCGCGAGGGGCCGCCCTTTCTCGTTCGGCCGCCGTGGCCTCCGCCGTGGCGAGGCGGGGGAATCGAAAGACTAATCGTCCAGGCGCTGGCCCAGCCGCCCGGCCAGATCCTGAATGAACTGGAAGGCGGTACGGCCCGAGCGCGAGCCGCGGGTGGTGGCCCATTCGAGCGCTTCGGCTCGCACCCGGTCCGGCTCCGCCCGGAGGCGGTAGCGCTCCACATAGGCGCGGATCATCGCGAGATATTCGTCCTGGCTGCATTTGTGGAAGCCGAGCCAGAGACCGAAGCGGTCCGACAGCGAGACCTTTTCCTCCACCGCCTCGCCGGGATTGATCGCGGTGGAACGCTCGTTCTCGACCATCTCGCGGGCGAGCAGATGGCGCCGGTTCGAGGTGGCGTAGAACAGGACGTTGCCCGGCCGCCCCTCGATGCCGCCGTCGAGGGCGGTCTTCAGCGACTTGTAGGAGGTGTCGTCGGCGTCGAACGAGAGGTCGTCGCAGAAGACCAGCCAGCGATGGGGATCGTTGCGCAGCAGGCTCATCAGTTCCGGCAGCGCCTCGATGTCCTCCCGATGAATCTCGACGAGCTTCATCGGCAGGGCACCCTCGGGCCGGCGGGCGTTGATCTCGGCATGGGCCGCCTTGACCAGCGACGACTTGCCCATGCCGCGGGCGCCCCACAGCAGCGCGTTGTTGGCCGGCAGGCCGCGGGCGAAGCGTTCGGTGTTCTCCACCAGGGTGTCCCGGGCGCGGTCGATGCCGGTGAGGATGCCGATCTCGACCCGGTTGACCCGCGGCACCGGGATCAGCCGGCGCTCCGGCCCCCACAGGAAGGCGTCGGCTCCGCTCGTGTCGACCTTCGGGGTCGCGGGGGGCACCGCCCGCTCTAGGGCTGCGGCGATCCGCTCCAGGAGCGGCAAGAGGTCGGCGGGCGTCGGCTCGGAGGCCATGGGCTCATGTCCGGTATCAGGGGAGGGCGGTCGCCCTGGCGGGCGTCGGCGCATTTAGGCCGAGGGCCGGGGAGAGGGGAACCTCGGCTTCCGCAGCCCGGATGCATCGTCCCGCCGTTGCTTTCGAATCGCCCCTCGCTATAGTCCGCGCGCTTTTCGGCAGGACTGTCGTCGTAAGGCCCCGGCGTCGCCGGGCCGTTCGGGGCCCGTTTCCGGGTCCCATGTTCGGGTCCTCTGCCCTCGATCAGGAGTTTGTCGCGTTGATCACCCCCGCCTTCGCGCAAGGAGCCGGTGCCGGTAGCGGCGCGGATGTCGCGTTGCAATTCGTCCCCTTCGTCCTGATCTTCGTGATCATGTACTTCCTGATCCTGCGCCCGCAGCAGCGCCGGCTCAAGGATCACCAGAGCATGGTCAAGAACCTGCGCCGGGAGGACACGATCGTGACCAATGGCGGTCTTGTCGGCCGGGTCGTCAAGGTCGCGGACGATGCTTCCGAGGTCGAGGTCGAGATCGCCCCGAACGTGCGGGTGAAGGTCGTGCGCTCGATGATCTCCGAGGTCCGCGTCAAGGGCGGACCGGTCAAGGCATCCTGAGGCGCCTCATTCAAAGTGCCGGTCTCGACGAGGCCGGCGCCAATGACAAAAAGTCGGAACCGGGCGGATGCTGCGCTTCACGAGAACCAAGATCGTCGCGACGCTCGCCGTCATCCTGATCGGCCTCAGCCTTGCGGTGCCGAGCTTCGTCCCGGCCGATAGCCGCAAGGCCTTCATGGCCTCCCTGCCGTCCTGGTTCCCGAGCTGGATCATCCCGAGCCGAGCGATCGTGCTCGGCCTCGACCTTCAGGGCGGCTCGCAGATCCTGCTCGAGATCGACCAGCCCGACCTCGTCCGCTCGATGGTGACGGGCCTGCGCGACGACGTGCGCCGCGTTCTGCGCGAGGCCGCCGTCTCCCCCGAAGGCGGCATCCGGGTCGTCAATCGCGGTGTCGAGCTGCGCATCCCCGATGCGGCCGCCCGCGCCAAGGTGATGCCGAAGCTGCGCGAACTCGCCCAGCCGATCAACAATCCCCTCGCCGGGGGCGGTGGCCAGACCCTCGCGATCAACGAATCCGAGAGCGGCACGATCCAGCTCACCCTGACCGATGCCGGCGTCAACGAGCGCACCCGCCGCGCCGTGACCCAGGCCATCGAGGTGATCCGCCGCCGCATCGATTTCGGCGGCACCAAGGAGCCGTCGATCCAGCAGCAGGGCTCCGACCGCATCCTCGTGCAGGTGCCGGGCCTGCAGAACCCGCAGGAGCTGGAGGACCAGCTCGGCAAGACCGCCAAGCTCGAATTCCGGATGCTGGCGGATTCGCCCTCCGGTGACGTCGATCTGCTGCCTTCGAAGGACGAGGGCGGCGCCAAGGTGCCGGTCGAGCGCCGGATCATGGCCGATGGCAGCGACCTCACCGACGCCCAGCCCGCCTTCGATCCGCAGACCCACGAGCCGATGGTGAGCTTCAAGTTCAACCTGCGCGGGGCCCAGCGCTTCGGTCAGGCGACTTCGGAGAATGTCGGCCGTCGCATGGCGATCGTGCTCGACAACGTGATCCAGTCGGCGCCCGTGATCCGCTCGGCGATCACCGGCGGCTCGGGTCAGATCACCGGCAACTTCACCGTCAAGGACGCCAACGACCTTTCGATCCTGCTGCGGGCGGGCGCCCTGCCGGCCAAGCTCACCGTGGTCGAGCGCCGTGTGGTCGGTCCCGGCCTCGGCCGCGACTCGATCGAGGCTGGCAAGCTCGCGACCCTGGTCGCCGGCGCCCTCGTCATCGCCTTCATGTTCGCGACCTATGGCACCTTCGGCTTCATCGCCAATATCGCGCTGATCGTCCATGTCGGCCTGATTCTCGGCCTGATGTCGGTGCTGGAAGCGACGATGACGCTCCCCGGCATCGCCGGCATCGTGCTCACCATCGGCACGGCGGTCGACTCGAACGTGCTGATCTACGAGCGCATGCGCGAGGAATCCCGTTCCGGCCGCTCCCTGGTCTCGGCGCTCCAGGCCGGTTTCGACCGCGCCTTCGCCACCATCATCGATTCGAACTCGACCATGGCGATCGCCGCGCTGCTGTTGTTCTTCATGGGCTCGGGCCCGGTGAAGGGCTTCGCCGTGGTGTTCATCCTCGGCATCCTCACCACCGTCATCACCGCCGTGACCCTGACGCGCATGATGATCGCGGTGTGGTACAATTGGTTCAGGCCCAAGGCCCTGCCGTTCTGACGAACCCCGTTCGGGGACGAGACGGCCCGCGCGAAGCGGGCCGCGATACCGCTTCGTAAGGCTCAAGGCCCGCGTGCCGGCCTTCATGATCTGAGACCGACCATGCGCCTGCTCCGCCTCTGGCCCGACGAATCGCATTTCGACTTCATGCGGTTCCGGCGCGTCACCTTCCCGCTCTCGGCGGTGATGTCGGTCGTGACCGTGGTGCTGTTCCTCACCGTCGGTCTCAATTTCGGCATCGACTTCAAGGGCGGGACCCTGGTCGAGCTGCAGGCCAAGCCGGGGCACGGGGCGGATGTCGCGGAGATCCGCCACACCGCCAACGGCTTCGGTTTCGGCGAGACCGAGGTGCAGGAACTCGGCGGCGAGGGGCAGGTGCTGGTGCGCTTTCCGCTCCAGGCCGGTGAGCAGGGCCAGACCGCCGTGATGCAGAAGGCGCACACCGCCTTCGACGCTGCTTACGATTTCCGCCGCACCGAGACGGTGGGCCCGCGCGTCTCCGGCGAATTGGTCCAGTCCGGCACCATCGGCGTCGTGCTCTCGGTGCTGGCGGTGCTGCTCTACCTCTGGTTCCGCTTCGAGCGGGAGCTGGCGCTCGGCGCCATCGTCGGCACCCTGCACGACATCGTGCTGACGGTCGGCGTGTTCATCATCACCCGCATCGAGTTCAACATGACCTCGATCGCCGCGATCCTGACCATCGTCGGCTACTCGCTCAACGAGACGGTGGTGGTGTTCGACCGCACCCGCGAACTGATGCGCCGCTACAAGACCATCCCCGTGGTCGAGCTGCTCAACCTCTCGATCAACTCCACCATGTCGCGCACGGTGATGACCTCGCTCTCCACCACCCTGTCGCTGGTCGCGCTGGTGCTGTTCGGTGGCGAGGCGATCAAGGGCTTCGCCGTGGTGATGCTGTGCGGCGTGGTGATCTGTACCTATTCGGCCATCTTCGTCTCGACGCCCGCGCTGATCTATATCGGCCTGCGTCTGTCGGGCGCGAAGGCATCGCAGCGCGAGGCCGGTTTGCCCCAGGCGGCCGAGTAGGTCCGGCATGAGCGAGGGCCGCCTTCCAAAGCAGACCGTGCCCGGGCAGATCCATGACGGCTTCCTGCCCGGCCGCCACGGGATCGATGCCTACGGCAATGGCGGCTTCCGTTTCGGGCAGATGTCCCATCGCGGCTCGATCCTGCTGCTGCCCTCCGGCGTGCGCGCCTGGGAGGTGACGGAGGCGGCCGGGATCGATGGGCACAGCCTCTCTCCGGTCCTGGCCGAAGCCGAAACCATCGAGCTGCTCCTCGTCGGCACGGGCGCCGACATCGTGTTCCTGCCCGATTCCCTGCGCCAGCGCCTCAAGGCCGCGGGCATCGGGCTCGATGTCATGCAGACGGGGGCGGCGGCACGCACCTACAACATCCTGATGGCCGAGAACCGCAAAGTCGCCGCCGCCCTGATCGCCGTTCCCTGACGCATCGTCCCGAAAGGTGGCCTCCGGCTTTTGGAAGAGGACGATGCGCAAACCGAGACGCAGACATCGTCCCGAAAGGTGGCCACCGGCCTTCGGGGCGATGTACCGAAACTTTCTCCCCGCCGCATGAGCCCCGCTCCATGACGCGCCCCGAAACCCGAAGCGAGACGAGCCCGGAGATCGGCGATGGCGGCCTCGCCTTCGCCTTCCGGCATTGCGAGGAACTCGTCCGCGAGGGCGATCCGGACCGTTACTTCGCGGCCCTGTTCGCGCCCGCCGCCTTCCGCCCGCATCTCTTCGCGCTCATCGCCTTCAGCCTGACCATCGCCCGTGTCCGCGAGGCGGCCTCGAACCCGATGGCGGGGGAGATCCGGCTGCAATGGTGGCGGGATGCGCTCCAGGGCGAGGCGCGGGGCGATGTGCGGGCAAACCCCGTGGCGGCGGCCCTGGACGATGCCATCGTCACGCGGCGCCTCGGGCGCCAGCCCTTCGTCGATCTGATCGACGCCCGCGTCTTCGACCTCTACGACGACCCGATGCCACGGGTGAACGATCTCGAGGGCTATTGCGGCGAGACCGCTTCCTCGCTGGTCCGTCTTTCGGCACTGGTGCTGGCGGATGGGGCCGAGCCCGGCGGCGCGGCCGCGGCGGGCCATGCCGGCGTCGCCTACGGCATCACCGGCCTGCTGCGGGCCCTGCCCTGGCACGCACGCCAGGGCCAAGTCTACCTGCCTGGCGACCTGCTGCGGCAGAACGGCGTCACCCGCGAGGACATCGTCTCGGGCCGCGGCGGGCCGGGACTGATCCGGACCTGCGCCGAGTTGCGGGCCCTGGCCCGGCGCCATCTCGCCTCCTGTGAGGCCGCCCGCGCCACCATCGCGCCCGCGGCCCGGCCCGCTTTCCTGCCGCTCACCCTGGTCGAACCCTATCTCGCGGCGATGGAGCGGCCCGGTTACGACCCGCTCAACAGCCAGATCGAGATTCCCCGCTGGCGCCGCCTGTGGCGGCTGTGGCGCGGGGCGCGGGCGAGTGCGTAAGATCGTTTTCGGAGCGGTGCGGGCAGCCAAACCACCGCCCCGGCTGACCGGTGCGTCAGATCATTCGATGCTTCGCCAGCCCCGCTCTCGGTGCGCAAAAGCTTCACCGGGCAAACATCTGTCGATGGATGGATTGAATACATGATGCCCTGCGTTGAGCGGGCTTGGCCCCTCTGCTAGCACCCTCTGCCAGAAGGTCCCGGCAGAAGATCGGGACATCCGAGGAGGGCAATGCCCGTGCAACCCTGGAATCAGGTCTACGATCCGTTCGGGAACCAGTGGCTCTCGACCTTCATGGCCTCGCTGCCGGTCATCGCCCTGCTCGGGATGATCGCGAGCGGTAAGGTCAAGGCGCATATCGCCGCCATTCTCGCCCTCGTCATCGCCTTCCTCGTGGCGACCGTCGCCTTCGGCATGCCGACCGGCCTCGCCACCCGCGCGACGATCCTCGGCATGGTCACGGGCATGTTCCCGATCGGCTGGATCATCCTCAACGTCATCTTCCTCTACCGCCTGACGGTGGAGAAGGGCTGGTTCGCCACGCTTCAGCAATCGGTGGCGGGCATCACCGAGGATCGCCGCATCCAGCTCCTGCTGGTGGCCTTCGCCTTCGGCGCCTTCTTCGAGGGAGCGGGCGGCTTCGGCACCCCGGTGGCGGTGACCGGCGCCATCCTGATCGGCCTCGGCTTCTCGCCGCTGGCCGCCTCGGGCCTGTCGCTCATCGCCAACACCGCCCCCGTGGCCTACGGCGCTCTCGGCGCGCCGATCCAGGGACTGGCTTCGGTGACGGGCTACGATCCCTACATCCTCGGTGCGATGATCGGCCGCCAGCTGCCGTTCTTCTCGGTGCTCGTGCCGTTCTGGCTGATCTGGGTGTTCGCCGGCTTCCGCGGCATGATCGCGATCTGGCCGCCGATCGCCGTCTGCGGCGTCGCCTTCGCGCTCGCCCAGTTCCTGATCTCGAACTACGTCAATCCCTGGATCGTCGATATCGGCGCTTCGCTGGTCTCGATGGCCGCCCTCGTCGCCTTCCTGAAGGTGTGGCGTCCGGCGCAGGTGTGGTCCTCCCCGGCCCTGCGCGGCCATGATCCGTCCGTCGGCTACGGCGAGCCGCGTCCGGCCTCCCTCGGTGCGGGCGTGCCCGGCGATCTGCCGAAGGTCCATGTCGGCGGCCGGACCGCCTCGTCGAGCGAGATCGTCATGGCCTGGGTGCCGTGGATCATTCTCTCGGTGATCGTGGCGATCTGGGGAACCGGCTGGTTCAAGGGAATCGTGAACCCGCTCTTCACCTGGAAGTACGAGGTGCCGGGCCTGCACAACATGATCATGAAGGTGCCCCCGGTCGAAGCCGCGCCGAAGGCGGAAGCGGCGGTCTTCGCCTTCACCTACATGTCCTATACCGGCACGGGCGTGCTGTTCGCCGCGATCCTCTCCGGCCTGATCATGCGCTTCTCGCCGGTGCGCCTCGTCACCGCCTACTTCGAGACGATCTGGGTGCTGCGCTACTCGCTCATCACCATCGCGGCGATGCTCGCCCTCGGAGTGCTCACCCGCTACGCCGGCGTCGATGCCACGCTCGGCCTCGCCTTCGCCGGTACGGGCATCCTCTACCCGTTCTTCGGCACGCTGCTGGGCTGGCTCGGCGTCGCGCTCACCGGCTCGGACACCGCTTCCAACGTGCTGTTCGGCGGCCTGCAGCGGATCACCTCGGAGCAGCTCGGCCTGTCGGGCGTGCTGATGGCCTCTGCCAATTCCTCGGGTGGCGTGATGGGCAAGATGATCGACGCCCAGTCGATCGTCGTGGCCTCGACCGCGACGGGGTATTTCGGCCAGGAGAGCAAGATCCTGCGCTTCGTGTTCTGGCACTCGATCGTGCTGGCCTGCCTCGTCGGCGGTCTCGTGATGCTCCAGGCCTATGTCTATCCGTTCACCGAGATGGTGCTCCAACCGGCCGTCACGGCGCCGGCCGCGCACTGAGACGATCTCCGCTTGGGTTCAAGCGGCGATCGTCTCGACCAGCCTGCTCCGACGGCACAATAACAGCCCGCCCCGTTCGCACGGGGCGGGCTCTTTCGTGTCCGCTTCAGCGACTGCCGGGGGCGTCCGGCTCGGTCGCCCTGGCCGGCGGAGGGGCGGATCGGGCGATCCGCCCCTCCGCGGCCCGATGCACGTATTGGCTCGCCACCAGCCATCCCTTGAAGAAGCGCAAGGGCAGGGTGCAGGTGATCAGCACCACCGGCAGGGTCAGGACGAAATGGAGCCAGACCGGCGGATCGTAGGTCAGTTCCAGCCACAGGCCGAAGGCGACCGCGGGGATCGCCGTGGTCATCATCACGAAGAAGGCCGGGCCGTCGGCCGGGTCCGCGAAGGAATAGTCGAGCCCGCACACGTCGCAACGCGGCGCGATGTTCAGGAAGCCCTTGAACAGGTGCCCCCGGCCACAGCGCGGGCAGGCGCTGCGCGCCGCCACGGAAAGCGGGGCTTGGGGCTCGTACCGGGTATCGTCACGCGTATCGGTCATCGCGGTCTCCTGGCGGGGCAACCGGCGCCCGCTGTGATGGTTCGCCGAGCCGGCCCGCAGGTCTGGCATGCCGGGTCGGGGGCCGTTTTGCGAGGCGTGTTTTTTCGCGCGCGGGCGGGATTAAAACGGTCGCGCGAGCCGTCGTTGTCTCTCCAACGGGCGACACCACATCCCCGAGAGCATGCTTTTCCGCCGCCCCCATCGTGACAGCCTCAGCGACCTGCCGGGTCTCACGACCGCACGCCTGTCGATTGCGCCGCTCACGGCCGGGGATGCGCGGGCGCTGCGGGACCTCACCGACGATCCGGCGATCATCGGAGCCATCGATTTCCTGTCGAGCCCGTTCACCCTGGAGGATGCCGAGGCGCTGATCGGCTCCGCCCGGCACGGACGCGACCGCTTCTTCGGCGCCTGGACCCGCGAAGGCGGAAAGCCGTTGATCGGCGTCGTCGGCACGCATCTGCGCGGCGAGGGGGCGATCGAGATCGGCTACTGGATCGGCGGCGGCGCCCGCGGGCAGGGCTTCGGCGCCGAGGCAGTCTCGGCCATCCTCGACCTGCTGCGCTCCCGCTTTCCGCGCCGGGTCGTCATGGCGGAATGCCGCCCCGGCAACATCGCCTCCTGGGGGCTGCTGCACAAGCTGGGCTTTCGCGAGACGGGTTCGGACGGCCACCGCCCCGGCCGGCGCCAACTCGTGCTCGACGGGGCGTGACCGCCGGCTCCGCAGGCGCCAGGATGGGGGTAACCAAAGGTCGGACAGAAGCGGCCGCCGAAATGTTCTAAGACAGGTCGGGACAGGGCCGCATCCGGATGTGCCGGCCCGCCGGAAGGCATGATCGCGATGACGGCCACCGCAGCATCGGACTTCGACCGCGACGCCGGGAGCGCGGCCCCCCTGGCGGGCGAGACCCCCCTGCGTCTCCTCGTCGTCGACGATCACCCGCTCTTCCGCGAGGCGCTGGCGAGCGCCATCGCCCTGGCTTTCCCGAAGGCCGAGCTGCACGAGGCGGACGGCATCCGCTCGGCCTGTGACATCCTCGGGCAGAACCCCGCCATCGACCTGACCCTGCTCGACCTGTCGATGCAGGGAGTGACGGGTTTCGACGGGCTCGACACGATCCGCGCCCGCTTCCCCCGGGTGCCGATCCTGATCGTGTCGGGGCTCACGGAGCCGCGCATCATGCAGGAGGCCGTGCGCCATGGCGCGGCGGGCTTCGTGCCCAAGGCGGTCGACAAGGCGACCCTGACCCGGGCGATCTCCGAGGTGCTCGGCGGCGCCCTGTTCCTGCCGCCGGATCTCGCGGCGGCCCCGGTCCCGGCGCGGAGCGCCGACAAGGCTCCCGTCGCCGAGCGCGTGGCCCGTTTGACGCCGCAGCAGATGCGGGTGCTCGCCATGATCCGCCAGGGCAAGCTCAACAAGCAGATCGCCCACGAATTGCAGGTCGGCGATTCGACGGTGAAGGCCCATGTCTCCGAGATCCTGCGCAAGCTCGAAGTCATCAGCCGCACCCAGATCGTGATCGAGACCGCCTATCTCGATTTCGACCAGGCGGGCACCGGCTTCTGACGGCATCGTCACGCGAAGCGCTTGGCGGCGGCGACGCACAGCACCACCAGGGCGGCGACCGCGATCATCGCACCCTCGACGGGCTCGTGCAGCAGCAGGCCGGCCAGGGCGAGGCCGAGGAAGGGCTGGATCAGCTGAAGCTGGCCGACCCCGGCGATGCCGCCGAGGGCCAGGCCGCGATACCAGAACACGAAGCCGATCAGCATGCTGAAGGTCGAGACATAGGCGAGGCCGGCCCAGGCCCCCGCGCCGATCCCGCTCCATGATTCCGGCAGCGTCATCAGCGCCAGGACGGCCATGGCGGGGCTCGCGAGTACCAGCGCCCAGGAGATGACCTGCCAGCCCCCGAGCCGACGGGAGAGGCGGGCGCCCTCGGCGTAGCCGGCACCGCAGAGCAGGATCGCCGCCAGCATCGAAAGGTCGCCCGCGGGATCGCCGCCCTCGCTCCGCGCCAGGGCGAAGCCCGCCACCAGGAGGCTCCCCAGGCCCGAGAACAGCCAGAAGGCGGGCCTCGGCCGCTCGCCGCCGCGCAGCAGCACACCGAAAAGGGCGGTGGCCAGCGGCAGCAGGCCGATGAAGACCAGGGAGCGGGCGGAGGTGATGTGCCGCAGGGCCTGGGCCGTGAGCAGCGGGAAGCCGATCACCACCCCGAGCGCGACGACGGCGAGGGAGCCGAGATCGCCGCGCGCCGGCCGCTTCTGCCGGAGGAGGGCGAGCAGTCCCGCGCCGAGCCCGGCGGCGATGACGGCGCGGGCCGAGGTCAGGAACAGGGGTGTGAAGCCGCCGACCGCGAGCCGTGTCGCCGGCAGCGATCCGCTGAAGATGATGACGCCGAGCAGGCCGTGACCCCAGCCCTCCCAGTTCGTCTCACGGCTCCGCTGCATGGCTCGCCCCTCGCCTCCGGGACGAGGGTTAGGGGATGAAGGCTGGCGCCGACAGGAACGGTCCCATACGGTTCTCGCCGAACTGTATGGTCTGTTTCACCCATACGCCCGATGAGCCAATCCATGACAGACGAGGGCGGCCGCACCGGTGCGGTCATGGCGGCGATCCGCCGGAAGCTCGCCGCACGGATCCTGGCACCGGGGGAGAAGCTGCCCTCGATCCGCCGTTTCGCCGCGACGATGCAGGTCTCGCCCTCGACGGTGGTCGAGGCCTATGACCGCTTAGCGGCGGAAGGCCTGATCCATGCGCGGCCCGGCTCCGGCTTCTTCGTCTCGGGGGTGGTGTCGCCGCTGGCGCCGGCCGAGGCGGAGACGCGGCGGGACCGGGCGATCGATCCGCTCTGGGTCTCGCGCCAATCCCTCGATGCCGGGCCGGAGACGCTGAAGCCCGGCTGCGGCTGGCTTCCCCCGGGCTGGATGCCCGATGCGGCCATCCGGCGCGCGGTGCGCGGCCTCGCCCGGTCCGGGGACGGGATCCTGACCGATTACGGGGCGACGCGCGGCGCCCCCGGCCTGCGGCGGCTTCTCGTGCGCCGGCTCGCGGCGGAGGGGATCGAGGCGAGCGCGGATCAGGTGCTGCTGACCGCCTCGGGCACGCAGGGCGTCGATCTGATCGCCCGTTTCCTGCTGCGGCCCGGCGACACGGTGCTGGTGGACGATCCCTGCTACTTCAACTTCCAGGCGCTGTTGCGGGCCCACGGCGTCCGGATCGTCGGCATCCCCTACACGCCGACCGGCCCCGACCTCGCCCGCTTCGCCGCCGCGCTCGCGGAGCATCGCCCGCGCCTCTACGTCACCAATTCCGCCCTGCACAACCCGACCGGCGCGACGCTCTCGCCCCAGGCCGCCCACCGGATCCTGACGCTCGCGGCGGCGCACGATCTGGCGATCATCGAGGACGACATCTTCGCCGATCTCGAGCCAGACCCCTCGGCCCGCCTCGCCGCCCTCGACGGCCTGAACCGGGTGATCCGCATCGGCAGCTTCTCCAAGACCCTGTCGGCCTCGATCCGCTGCGGCTTCATCGTCGCCCGGCCGGACTGGATCGAAGCCCTGGTCGACCTTCAGGTCGCGACGAGTTTCGGCGGCCCGAGTCCCATCGCCGCCGAACTGATCGCCGCCACGCTCACCGATGGCAGCTACCGCAAGCATCTGGAGGCGGTGCGCCGCCGCCTGTCGCGGGCGCGCCGCGAGACGGCGGCGCGGCTGGGCGCGCTCGGGATCACACCCTGGATCATGCCCCGCGGCGGCTTCACCCTCTGGTGCCGTCTGCCCGACGGGCGCGACGCGGCCATGGTGGCCCGCGCGGGCCTGCGGGAAAACCTCGTCCTGGCGCCGGGCAACGTCTTCAGCGTCTCGCAATCCGCCGCCGACTTCATGCGCTTCAACGTGGCGCAGATGGTCGATCCGCGCGTGTACGAGGCACTCGGGCGCGCGCTGGACGGAGCAGAGCCGGAGGTCGGGATCCCGTTCGCATCCGCCTCCTGAGGGAGGGCCGGACGCGGGCCGCCGCCGCTACGGCGGCAGCCTCTCGATCAGCCCCTGGATCGGCTCGGGCAAGGGCGCCTCGTTCGGCGCGGCATAGAGGTCGCGCAATTGCCGGCCGATCTCGGACAGGCTCATCGTGCCCTTGATAATCAGCCGGTCGGCCTGCCGGCCGAGGCTCTCCCTCTCCTCGGGCGTGATCTCCTTGGCGGTGAGCACCACCACGGGGATGCTGCCGCCGTCCGGGCGCCCGCGCAGAGCCCGCAGGAAGGCGAAGCCGTCCATGACCGGCATCATCAGGTCGAGCAGGATCAGGCTCGGGCGGACATGGTCCAGGCTCTCCAGGGCGGCGGCGCCGTTCTCGGCCTCCCGCACCTGCCAGCCGTCGCGCTGGAGGGTGCGGCGCACGCGCTCGCGGGCATCGGTATCGTCGTCCACCACCAGCACGCTGCCTTCGCGGTCCACCGGGCGGTAGCGCTCCATCGCCTCCTTGAGCGCTCCCCAATCGATCGGCTTGACCATGTAATCGGTGGCGCCGAGCACGTGAGCGAGGCTGAACTCGTTGACGACGCTGGTGATGATGACCGGCGTGTCGGCGATCTCGGGATCGGTGCGGATCGCGTGCAGCACCGCCCAGCCGTCCATGCGCGGCATCTCGATATCGAGCAGGATTGCCCGGGGCTTGAGCGCCCGCGCCAGGGTGAGGCCGGCCCGCCCGTCATTGGCGGTGCGCACGCGGAAGCCTTCCCGCTCCAGGAAACGCTGGAGCAGGTCGCGGGCGGCCGGGTCGTCGTCGACGAGCAGCACCACGTCGTGCAGGTGCCCCTCGCCCTCGGTGATCTCGTGGACGCGGCTGGCGACGCTCTCGGCCTCGATTTCCTCCTCGTGCACCGCGAGTTCCGCGGGCAGGCGGATCGTGAAGGTCGCGCCCTGGCCATAGGTGCTCGCGACCGAGATCGCGCCGCCCATCCGCTCGATGAAGGCACGGGTGATGGCGAGGCCGAGCCCGGTGCCGCCGAACTGACGGGTGGTCGATTCATCGGCCTGGGAGAAGCGCTCGAACAGCCGGCCCATCTGCTCGTCGGTGAGTCCGATGCCGGTATCGGACACGGCGAAGCTGAGCCAATCGGCCCCGTTCTCGCGGAAGCGCCGCACGGTGAGGGCGATGTCGCCGTCCTCGGAGAACTTGGCGGCATTGCCGATCAGGTTGATCAGCGATTGGCGCAGCTTCAGCTGGTCCTGATGCATCGAACCGAGATCGGCATCGAGGTCGAGGCGGAAGCGGTTGCGCTTCTTCGTGATCAGGCTCTGGGTGGCGGCGGTGACGTCCTCGATCAGGGCCGCCACCGTGAAGGCTTCGGCGGCGAGCGTCAGGCGGCCGGCCTCGATCTTGGAAATATCGAGCACGTCGTTGATGAGCCCGAGCAGGTGGCGCGCGGAGGACTCGATCTTGCGCAGGTCCGGCAGCAGCGCGGCCTGGCCGAGATCCTCCAGCTCCTCGCCGAGCATCTCGGAATAGCCGATCACCGCCGAGAGCGGCGTGCGCAACTCGTGGCTCATATTGGCCAGGAACTGGCTCTTGGCGAGGTTGGCGGCCTCGGCGGCGGCCCGCGCCCGCTCGATCTCGGCCTCGGCCTCCTTGCGGACGGTGATGTCGATATTGAGCCCGACCCATTCGCGGATGGTGCCGTCCTCGGCGAGCACGGGCACGCCGCGCACCTCCATGTCGCGCCAGACCCCGTCATGGCGGCGCAGGCGGTACTCGACCTCGTAGACCTTCACCGCCGCGACGCATTCCGCCCAGACCTCCGCCGCCCGGGCCCGGTCGTCGGGATGGACCGCATCGACCCAGCCCCAGCCCTGGTAGGCTTCCTCGCCCTGGCCGGTATAGGCGGCCCAGCGCGGCTGGGGCGGCATCAGCTCGCCCTGCGCGGTCGTGTTCCAGATCACGGCCGCCGAGGCATCCACCAGCGCCCGGAACCGCTGTTCGGAATGGCCCAGGGCCTCCTGCGCCACGCGGGTATCGGTGACATCGGTGTTGGTGCCGTACCAGCGCACGACGTGGCCGTCCGCGTCGCGGACCGGCTCGGCCAGGGACAGGAACCAGCGATAATGACCGTCCCTCCCGCGTAAGGGGAAAGTGTCCTGCCAGGATTCTCCCGCCGCGATGCAGGCGGAGAAGCGCTGCGCCGCGCGGTCGAGATGGTCCGGGTGGTGCAGCTTGCGCCAGCCGTGATCGGCCATCTCCGCCGGCGTGGTGCCGGTATAGTCGTACCAGCGACGGTTGTACCAGACGATGTTGCCATCGGCCTCCGCGATCCAGGCAAGCTGGGGCAGGGCGTCGGCGAGGTTGCGGAAATCGGCCATGGTCGGCCCCGAGGCCGGCACCTTCCCGTCCCGTACGGTCACGGTGATGTCTCCCGTCATGGAATCGCCCCGAGAGCTGTGGCCGGCTTTCGAGCGGATGCGAAATCACAAGTCAGACGCGACGCGGTCTCAGCGGCGCAGCCGGTTGCCGAGGACGAAGCCGAACAGGCCCATCAGCACGATCCCCGCCGCGCCCTGGAGCCCGACCAGCAGGTTGGTGACCCGACCCAGCGGCTTCACCCCGATCTCCGGCGGGTTGGCGGTCATCATGTTGAGGGCGCTGTAGCTCACGAGGTCGAGGGGATTGTAGGTCGGGGTGTTCTCGCCCTCGTGGAACAGCCCGCCCGTCGCCCCGTAGGCCGCCGCGAACAGGAGGATGCCGACGAGGAAGGCCCGGGCGATCCGCGACAGGCTCTCGCCGTAATCGCACAGCCACTCGACGAAACGGTCGGCGATCCAGCGATAGCCGTAGCTCAGCGTTCCCCGCAGATCGCGGCCGGAAAAAGCCTCGCGGGCCCGCACGCCGGCATGGCGGCGGCCCATGCGGCGCCCGCGCTTGTAGGCCCAGCTCGCACCCTCGTGGCTGCCGATGCTCTGGAGGTTGCGTTCGAGGGCGAGATAGCTCGCCTGCGCCGCCTCGTAATCGCCCGCGATCTCCTCGCCGACCGCCCCGCCCAATTGCTCGGCGGAGAGCCTCACGCCCTCCAGCCAGGCCCCGGCGAAGCGGGCGTGGCGCAGCTTGCACGCGGTGAGATCGAGCCGCACCAAGCTGGTGCGGGAGAAATCGGCCTCCGACAGATCCGCCCCGTCGAGCCGGGCGCCGGTGAAATTCGCCCCCCGCAGGCGCGCGCCGACGAGGCGCGCCTTCTTGAGGCTCGCGCCCTCGAAATCCGCGCCGGTCAGGTTGCAATCGGAGAGGTTGGCTTCGTCGAGCCGGGCTTGGCGGAAGAGGGAATCGTCGGCATCCGCCCCCGTGAAATCGGTGCCCCACAGGTCGGCCCCCTCGAAGCGGGCGCCGTCGAGGAGCGCCTTGTCGAGCCGGGCGAAGCGCATGGTCGCGCCGGAGAAGTCGGCATCCTCCAGCATCGCCTCGCGGAACGAGGCCTGGCCTCCCGCCACCCCGGCGAAGCGCGCTCCGCTCAGATCGGCGCCGGCGAAATCCGCCTCCTCCAGGCAGGCGCCCTCGAAACCGGCGGAGCGGGCGAGCGCCCCCGCGAGGGAGGCCTGCCGCAGATTGGCACCGGACAGGTCGGTCTCTTCCAGCCGCGCGTCGGCGAGGTCGGCCTGCGCGAGGTTCAGGCCCCCGGCGCCCTGCATCCACCAGGGCGGGGTCGCGTGGGGATCGATCTGCCGGATCAGGGCCGCGCGCCCGAGAGCCAGCCCGGCGAGGTCTCCGCGATTCCCGAGGGAGAACGGGACTGAGCTTCCCGACAGATGCGCCAGCACCGCCGCGACGCGCGGATCGCCGTCCAACGCCCCGTCAGGTTGCACCGCGCCGCCTCGTCTGATCGCGCCCACGGCTCCCTTAGGGCCATTCCCGGCCGCCTGGCAATCGGGCCGGAGCCGCAAGCCCTTGCCCCGGCAGGCTCTCCTCGGCCGCTCCGGCACGCAGGCGTCCGAACCGCCCGCGCTCGTGCAAGACTGTGCAAGACGAGGATCCCGCGCGATTTTATGCCACCGCAAGGGCATTCCGCGCGTTGTGAGCGGCAAGCGCGTGCGGCGCGAAGAGGGGTTCGGGCGTGTCGGGTAAAATCCTGCTGGTGGAAGACCACGAGGAGATCTGGGACTTCCTGTCACGCCGGCTCAAGCGCCGGGGCTATGAGGTCGTGCTCGCCCATGACGGCGAGGCGGGCGTGCAACAGGCCCGCGCCGCCCAGCCCGACGTGATCCTGCTCGACATGAACCTGCCGATCCTGGACGGCTGGTCGACCGCCCGGGCCCTGAAGGCCGCGACCGATACCCGCGCCATCCCGATCATCGCGCTCACCGCCCACGCCATGTCGGGGGATCGCGACAAGGCGATCCAGGCGGGCTGCGACGACTACCATCCGAAGCCGATCGATTTCCCGAAACTGCTCACTCAGATCGGCACGGCGATCGGCTCGGGGGACTGACCGCATCGACCGCCTGCCGTCGTCCCGCCCGCTCCCTCCCTTGAGATGACGCGAAGCAGCTTCGCGAGGGCCGCCAGATCTCGCGTGGTTGGCTGGGGAATCCTGAGGCCCGCTGCCGGGGGCACGTCATCCTGTCGCCTGTGAATCCGCCATCATGAGGATGCCATGACCACCGATCCGGTCACCACGCGGCTCCTGCGCCAGGCGCTGCCGGTGGTGACGACGCTCGCCTCGCTGCTGCTCGTGGTGACGCTGGCCGGAGCGCTTTATTTCGGCCGCGACATCCTCGTGCCGGTGGCGCTCGCCATCCTTCTGAGCTTCGTCCTGGTGCCCGCCGTGCGTGCCCTGCGGCGCCTGCGCGTGCCGCGGGCCGCGGCCGTGCTGCTGGTGGTGGTGCTCGCCTTCGGCATGCTCGGGGCGGTGGGCAGCCTGATCGCCCGCGAGGCGGCGCAGCTCGCCGCCGACCTGCCGCGCTATTCCCTGACCCTGCGCGACAAGATCACGGCCCTGCGCGCGGCGACCGCCGAGCGCGGCGGCCTGTCGGACACCTTCTCCGGCTTCTTCGACATGGCCGAGGAGATCGGGAAGGAGTTGCAGCCGCCGGCCAAGGCCGATTCCACCCATGGCAGCGATGCGTCCCTCGGTACGGTGGAGCGGCCGATGCAGGTGGAGATCCACGCGCCCCGCTCCGGCCTGCTGACGACGTTGGGCAGCGTGGCCGGCGGGGTGCTGCATCCCCTGGCGACGCTGGGCCTCATCCTCCTGTTCACGATCTTCATCCTGCTCCAGAGGGAAGACCTGCGAAACCGGGCGATCCGGCTGGCGGGATCGAGTGACCTGCGCCGCACCACCGCCGCCATCGACGACGCGACCGCCCGGCTCAGCCGGTTCTTCATCGCGCAGCTCGTGCTCAACCTCGCCTTCGGCCTCGTCATCGGCGTCGGCCTCTGGTTCATCGGCGTGCCGAGCCCGATCCTGTTCGGCGTCATCGCCGGCATCGCCCGCTTCGTGCCCTATATCGGCGCGGTGATCTCGGCGGTGCTGCCGCTCGCCATCGCCGTCGCCGTCGATCCCGGCTGGTCGATGGCGATCGAGGTGGCGATCCTGTTCGTGGTGGTCGAGCCGATTGCCGGCCACGTGATCGAGCCGCTGCTCTACGGGCACTCGACCGGCATCTCGCCGGTGGCGGTGATCCTGGCGGCGACGATCTGGACCTTCCTGTGGGGGCCGATCGGCCTGCTCCTCGCCACCCCGCTCACCGTCTGCCTCGTGGTGCTCGGGCGCCATGTCGAGCGGCTGTGGTTCCTCGACGTGCTCCTCGGCGACCGGCCCGCGCTCGGCCCCCAGGAGATCTTCTACCAGCGGATGCTGGCGGGCGATCCGGCCGAGGCGATCGAGCAGGGCCGGCTGTTCCTGAAGGAGCGGGCGCTCGTCACCTATTACGACGAGGTCGTCCTGGCGGGCCTGCGCCTCGCCCAGGAGGATGCGGCCCGGGGCAGCCTCGGCCGGGACCGGCAGGCCGAGGTCGGCGGAGACTTCCGCGCGGTGGTGGAGGCGCTGGGGCAGGCGCGGATGCGGAGCCTCCTGAAGCGGTCACGCAAGCCCGTGGGCGCCGAGGCCGAGGCCGCCTTCGCCGCCATCGGGCCGGACCGGCAGACGGCGGGCATCGTGCTCGCCCGGGACGATCTCGCGCCCGCTTGGCGCGGCGATGCGCCGGTCCTGTGCGTGTCGAGCGGAGGCGCCTTCGACGAGGCCGCGACGATGATGCTGGCCCAGACCCTCTCCCGCCACGGACTCGGCGCACGGGTGACCACGGCGGAGAGCCTGCGCGGCGGCCTGCCCGAGGGGGAGCGGCCGGCGATGATCTGCTTCTCTTATCTCGACCCGATCAGCCTCTCCCAGATCCGCCTCACCATCCGCCGGGCCCGCAAGGCGGTGCCGGGGGTGACGATCCTCGTCGGCTTCTGGCGCGAGCGCGATCCGGCCTCCCTGGGCCGCCTGCGCCGGGCCATCGCCGCCGACCTGCTCGTCACCTCTCTCAGCGATGCCCTCGACGTGGCGGTCGGGCGAGCCAGGGCTGTCGCTGTCGCCGCCGCTCCCCTGCGGCGGGCCGCGGAATAGGCGGTGGAGTGCCGGGCAACCCGCACTCAGCCGGCGCGCCGCCGATGCGTCGCGCCGGGTCGGGAGCGGTCAGGCCGCGGCGCGCTCGACGCTCTCGGCCAGCCGGCTGGCGAATTCGTCGCCCTTGTAGATCTCCGAGACGGCGGTCTTGAGCTTGCTCTCCTGATCGGTCTTGCCGAGGGCCTTGGCATAGGCCGCCGCCGAGCCGAAGCCGGCGAGCCCGTAATGCGACATCCGCTGGTACTGGGCGATGATCTGGACGTCGCGCAGGCGGCCGTCGCTCGGTGCCTCCTTGATGCCGTGCTTGAGCGCCTCCGTGACGAGGCCCTCCATCCCCTTGCAATGCTCGGGTGAGGTCGTGCCGCCGTTCTCCTCGATCAGGCTCTTGAGGATGTCGGTATGCTTGCCGATGCCGCCGACCGCATCCTGAAGCATCTGCTTCAGCTTGGGCTCGCTGGCCTGATCGCTGAGCTGCTGCACGGCCCGCGTCATCTGGTCGTTGGCCGACCAGAGATCCTTCATTTCGTCGAGATACACGTCCTTGAGGCTGCCGGGCGCCGACATGGTGGGCTCCTTTCAAGCTGATGAGGGTGACGTGCCCGGGAAACCTGGGGCCGCCGGCCCTGTTCCGTCGCGCGAGATCGGGCGCGACGTCATCAGCCGCGGTTCATCAAGCGTGGCCTAGAGGGGCATCCAGGGCGCGTTCGGCGCCTTCCTGTTCGGCCTTTCCGGAGCCCGTCCGTGCCGCCCGTTTCCCTCGACCCGACGAGCCGGGAGACCGCTCGTCTCGATACGATCATCGCCATCCCGGTGCGCAACGAGGCGGAGCGGATCGCCCGCTGTCTCACGGCGATCGGCGGGCAGGCCGGCCTCGCGCCGGGGCGGCTCGGGCTCGTGCTGTTCCTCAACAACTGCACCGACGGCACGGCGGAGATCGTCGCCGGCCTTGTGCCGGGGCTGCCGATTCCGGTCCGGGTGATCGAGCGGACCTATGCGGGGGCCCATGCGGGCTGGGCGCGCCGGGCGGCGATGGACGCGGCTGTGGCCTGGCTCGAAGGGGAGGGGGCCTCGCCGGCAACCGCCACGATCCTGACCACGGATGCCGACAGCGTCGTGCCGCCGGATTGGGTCGCGGCCAACCTTGCCGCCCTGGCGGCGGGGGCCGACGCGGTCGCCGGCCGGGTCGAGCTGATCCCGGAGGAGGCGGCCCTGCTGCCGCCCTCGCTCCCCGCCCGGGGCCGACTGGAGGACACTTACGACGCGCTCATCACCGAGATGGAGGCGCGCATCGATCCCGATCCGCACGATCCCTGGCCCTGCCACCGCACCACCATCGGCGCCTCGCTGAGCGTGCGGCTTCCCGCCTATCGCCAAGTCGGCGGCATGCCGGAGATCCCCCTTGGCGAGGACGGCGCCTTCGTCGGCGCCCTGCTGGAGCAGGGCTTTCGCGTGCGTCACGACCGGGCGGTGCTGGTGCTGATCTCGGCCCGCCTCACCGGCCGGGCCCCGGGGGGCGTCGCCGACACGATCCGCTCCCGCTGCGAGGAGCCCGATGCCCTGTGCGACGCGCGCATGGAGGCCGTGCCCCGCGCGCTCCACCGCTATGCGTGGCGGGCGCGCCTGCGCCGGCTGCACGCCGAGGGCCGGCTCGGCCGCGATCTCGCCTGGGCCCAGCGCCTCGGCATCCCGGAGGCGGAGGCCCGCCGCATCGCCGCCTTGCCGCGTGTCGGCGAGATCGTCGCCGCCGTCGACCGGGCGAGCCCGCGCCTTGCCTATCGCCCGCTGATGCCCCGGCACTTGCCCGGCCAGATCCGGCTCGCCCGCCTCGTGCTGCCGGTTTTGCGCGCCGCGCTCCGGCTGCGCCGAGCGAGGCCCGCTGCCGCGCTTCCGGCGGTGCCGGCCGCGACCGCCGACGCTTAAGTCTCGGGTTCCCAAAGGGATCATCCCTTTGGCGGGGGCTCGGGGCAGCGCCCCGGTTGCCGTCCACCAGGGCTCCGCCCTGGACCCGCGAAAAGGCTCGCCTTTTCGAAATCCGGATCGCGCCGCCGCTCTATGGGGTCTCGTCGCGGGTCGCGCCGAAAATCGGCTCGAAGGCCGCGCGGAGCGCCATGTCCACCTCCGGCAGGCTGACGATGCGGCCGAGATCGGCAAGGCTCGTGACGCCATGCTCGCGCACGCCGCAGGGCACGATGCCGGAGAAATGCGAGAGGTCCGGTTCGACGTTGAGGCTGATGCCGTGCAGGCTGACCCAGCGCCGCACCCGGATGCCGATGGCCGCGATCTTGTCCTCGACGCCGTCGCCCTTTTCCGGCCGGCGCACCCAGACCCCGACCCGGTCCTCCCGGCGCTCGGCGCGCACATTGAAGGCGTCGAGGGTCGCGATCAGCCACGCTTCCAGGCTCGCCACATAGGCCCGGAGATCGGGCCGGCGCCGGTTGAGGTCGAGCATCACGTAGGCGATGCGCTGCCCCGGCCCGTGATAGGTGTACTGACCGCCCCGCCCTGCGGCGTAGACCGGGAAACGCTCCGGTTCGACGAGGTCGGCCGCCCGGGCCGAGGTGCCCGCCGTGTAGAGCGGCGGATGTTCCAGGAGCCAGACCAATTCGTCCGCCTCGCCCCGGCCGATGGCGGCGGCGCGAGCCTCCATCTCGGTTAAGGCCTCTTCGTAGCCGACGAGCGTGTCGGTGACGCGCCAGCGGACCGGCGGGGCCCCCGCCCGCGGCAAGAATGTCGCGGGCGCGACCGAAAGCCGGGAGGCGGACGCTTCGGACAAATCGTTTACCAAGGCTTCACCATACCGCGCGGAAAGTTTTCCGTGTGTTGAGGAACGGAGCATCCGCGCGTGGCGGTCCTGGACGAATTGCAGGTCGATCTCAAGGTCGTGCTGGGGCGCAGCCACATGCCGCTGCACATGCTGCTGCGCATGGGCCGCGGCGCGGTGATCGAGCTCGAATCGACCGAGACCGACATGGTCGAGATCCTCGCCAACGATCACCCCATCGCCCGTGGGCAGATTGTGGTGACCGGCAATCGCATTTCCGTGGAGGTGACCGAGCTGATCCGCAAGGCCGAGGTGGTGCGCACCCCCGGCGTGACCATCGGCGAGGGTGCCGTGCCGATCCTCGACGACGGGAACGCAATGCTCTGAGCCGATGACGAGGCGGCAAAATGCGAAGAAGCGAAACTCGGCGCTTGTGCCGGTCCCACGCCTCTGTTATTCGCTGCGCCGCCCACACAAACACCGGCCGCTGACGAAGCGGCCCGGCGGCAAGGGCGGCCATGGCGGAATTGGTAGACGCGCTAGCTTGAGGTGCTAGTCCCGCGAGGGGTGGAGGTTCGAGTCCTCTTGGCCGCACCAACCTACTTCATCTGTGAAGTCAAAAGGTTGGTCCCTACGATAGCTTAGTGAAGACCGCGCTTTCAGATGGCGGGTTCACGCAAATCCCTTATGACAAACCGATCTTAGAAGCATTCGAAGACCTGGGCGTATCGCCTGCGTCAGCGAACGCCGCATGACCTTTTCCCTGGTGTGAAGGGTCAGAGCGTGGTTTTGCCGGTAGGCTATGTCCTTCGTCGCCGTGAAGGTTGGTGACGCCATCCGAGCCTCTCTCCTGACTAAGGACATCGCCGAAGCCGCGACGCCGTCGCTGACGGAGCTTCGAAGCGGTTCTAGGGGGCTCAGCGGAAGGCCCCCACGTGGCTCAACCAAAGACAGGTCATCGCCCTTGGCGGTGAGGCCTACCGAGAGTGGGTCCACGCCATGGCTGATGAGCCGGGCCCTTCTGGAGCATAAGCAGAGGTTCTTCGCCTCAAGGCCGAGGTGAATCCGAACGGCAAGCTAGACCAGTGGGCCGGTCCCTCCGTGGATGCGATGCTCCTGAGAGAGAGCCTTGCGGGCGATGAAGGAGAGCCGCCAGCGTCTCATCGAGGTCGTGGACCAGGGGCTCGCCCAGGCAATCCAATTCCTCCAGCGGAACGCGGAAGGTGACCACAGGCCCGACTCTGATGCGGCCCGCTTCCCTGAATGGCAGCGCCCGGCTGAGAAGGTGACTGAGGCTGCGCGCGAGACCGTCACCGTTGCGGCCTTGTTCGACCACTGGGCAGCCTACAGGGCCGACAAGGGGCTCCCAAGCACATCGTTCGGCACCATTGCCCATCTCGACGGTTGGTCCTGTGAAGCGCGGCGTACTGCCAGCGCGCCCATTCCAGGAGCCAACCTCATGAAGCGGCTATTGCTCGCCTCTGCCCTCGTTCTCTCCCCACTCGCCCTGTCCGCTACGGCTCAGGCTCAAGGGACCATCCGCGGCGCTGAGCGTGGCGCGGAGGATGGCAACCGTGCAGCTGGTCCGGTGGGTGGCGTCGTGGGCGGTGCTGTAGGGGCTGCGACCGGGACCGTCGGCGGCGTGCTCGGGGTCGATCCTGATGCCCGCCGCGAAGAGCGTATCGAGCGCCGTGAAGAGCGGACCGTCCGTGAACGTCCCGCCCGGTAAGCGAGACTGAGAGGGCCGGGGGCTGATGTCGCTCCCGGTTCCCCCTTCAAGGGGAGCGGTGACTTTCAGCGCTTCGCTGGCGGCCTTGGGCGCGGGTGCTCAGCGACCGTCACGCGATGGCGCCCGGCACCCTCACACTCAGTGACGGAAAGCTATCGAGGAACCTGCCGCGCTCCCAGAGATCCACGCCGTAGGCATTCGCCATGCGGGACGTGAGGGCGATGGCCTCCGCATCATCGCGGGCATCGATATGCTCGACCCCTTCGACTCCGCCTGATGAGGTGAGGCGGATGGCGCGATAGGCGAGAGGGCCAGGGTCAGGGGCAAAAGCGCCAATGAGAGCGGTCAACATGCTCACTCCTTCTGCAATCAGGCGGGAGCACACATCTCTCTCAGTCGCGGGGGCCCAGGGTTGTGACCAGCGATGCCAGCAACCTACTCCTTTCCTGCTCGAGGGCCACTACCTGGGTTAACCAATGTGAGTGGTAAGGCGCCGCAGCCTGGTCGTGGCTTCAAGCCGTTCGGCGACCCGCGGGCGGCCTTCAACGCGGATGTGGCACGTCCTGCTCAGCTTGCCTTCGCGTGCCGGTCGCGCCCTTCTGAGCGCCCCACGCAGCAGGAGCGGCCGAGCTCAGCACCCGAGGCGCACGGGCCAGCCGGTCCGGCTTCGTCACGATGAGGATGCCCCATGACCGGCTCCTCTCAATCTGCGCCTTGCATGCAATAAATAATGGTGGCTCGAAACCCATTCAACGAATGGGCTGCGAAAAGATCATATCCGCTAGAATTTGTGACGAAAATATTCAAGCTTCTTCATGGAAATAATCGGCTCGTCTGCCCTGAATAGCATTCCGCCGCGTTCAGCGCGCTCGATTTACAATATGAAAATCCATTATTTCTCCATTGAGGATGGATGCCTTGATTTCTATTCCATTTTTGCTCTTCCATACATGGGGCGTAAATGGTGATCCAAGCCCTATATTTGTCTCAGATACCGTCTTTTGTACAGGAACGCCTCTGCATCTCAGCAGCGAGTCAACGTGAGAGACAGCCTGGTTGATCTCGACCTGCTTGGCCTCGATGTCTGTGAATTCACACGGGAATTCCTTGTTCGATTGCGCTTCGGCAGCATCGAGCGTTCCGCATGTCATCAACTGAGCAAGCGCGGGTAGACAAAATTTGAGTAAAAATTTCCAGGTTGTTTGCATTTTTGTTCCTTGTGCGATCAACTGGTTTGCGGAGACGACATTTGAGTCTTGTCCTGCCTGTGTCAAGCTGAAGACATATGGGAATGACTTTATAGTTGTAGGCCGCTTTCGCAGATTGTTGACCTGCGTGGGCACTGAAATATCGTAGACAAAGAGTTCAAGTCGATCTGTGGGGATTTGAGTCCGCTTGGCCGCACCAGGCTCTTTTCTGGTTTGACCAGAAGAGTTGGTGCCACTCTCAGTGTCCCGCTCACTCATGAGCGGTTTTCCATCACACTCTGATCGTTGGTTCAGCGAAGGCAGCTGCCCGGGTTCCTTCTGTCGTCGGCGAGACGGGGGGCTGGGCTGGCATGCACGGGCGGCGCCGGGCATCGTGCGCCCGCATCGCCTATATGGTGGCCATTCCCCTGTACGGAGATGGCTCATGGACCTCGACGTTTCGCTTCACATCGCCGGCCGTTGGCGTTCCGGTGGCGGCGGCGAGACCCTGGCCATCCTCAACCCCGCCACCGGCGAGGCGATCGGCCGGGTTGCGGTCGCCACGCGGAGCGATCTCGATGAGGCGCTGGACGCGGCCGAACGGGGTTTTGCCGCCTGGCGGCGGGTCTCCGCCTTCGACCGGTCCAGGGTGCTGCGCCGCGCCGCCGCGCTGATGCGCGAGCGCGCCGAGGCGATCGCCCGCGTCATGACCCTGGAGCAGGGTAAGCCGCTGGCCGAGGCGCGCATCGAGACCGGGGTGGCCGCCGACATCATCGAGTGGTTCGCGGAGGAGGGCCGGCGCGCCTATGGCCGGGTCATTCCCGCCCGCGCGGAGGGCGTGCTGCAGATCGTCACCCGCGAGCCGGTCGGGCCGGTGGCGGCCTTCACGCCCTGGAACTTCCCGATCAATCAGGCGGTGCGGAAGGTCTCGGCGGCGCTCTGCACCGGCTGCCCCGTCATCCTGAAGGGGCCCGAGGACACTCCGGCCTCCTGTGCCGAGCTTGTGCGGGCTTTCCTCGATGCCGGCGTGCCGGGCGATGCCCTGGCCCTCGTCTACGGTGACCCGGCCGCGATCTCCGGTACTCTCATTCCGCATCCGGTGATCCGCAAGATCACCTTCACCGGCTCCACCGCCGTCGGCAAGCAACTCGCGGCTCTGGCGGGCCAGCACATGAAGCGGGCGACGATGGAACTGGGCGGCCATGCCCCGGCCATCGTGTTCGACGACGCCGATGTCGAGAAGGCGGTGCAGGTGCTGGCCGCCAACAAGTATCGCAATGCCGGCCAAGTCTGCGTCGCCCCGACGCGCTTCCTGGTTCAGGCCCAGGTCTATGACCGTTTCGTCGATGGTTTCGTGGCGGCCTCGAAGGCACTCAAGGTCGGCGACGGGCTCGATCCCGAGACGCAGATGGGCCCTCTCGTCCATGGCCGCCGGGTCGAGGCGATGGAGGCCCTCGTGGCCGATGCCGTGGCGCAAGGCGCGCGGCTGCTCACGGGCGGCAGCCGCATCGGCAATCGCGGCCATTTCTTCGAGCCTACCGTCTTCGCCGATGTGCCGCTTGGGGCCCGCATCATGAACGAGGAGCCGTTCGGCCCCATCGCGGCGATCCGGCGCTTCTCCGAGGACGACGAGGCGCTGCAGGAGGCCAATCGCCTGCCCTTCGGGCTCGCCGCCTACGCCTATACCCGCTCCACCGCCCGGGCGAACCGGGTGGGAGCGGCGGTCGAGGCCGGCATGGTCTCGATCAACCACCACGGCATCGCCCTGCCCGAGACGCCGTTCGGCGGCGTCAAGGATTCGGGATACGGCAGCGAGGGCGGCTCCGAGGCGATCGAGGCCTATCTCACGACGAAGTTCGTGACGCAGGCCAGCGCCTGAGCGAAGCCCGGATCCGCCATCCCGAAGGGATCAAGCGGATCTGGCAAGCGGATCTGGCAAGCCGATCTGGTATGAGGCGAGGCTGTCCGCGAGAGCCATTCCCGATCGTTTTGCAAATCGGGAATGGCTTCAAATTTGTGTTTTCAAGAACTTTTTCGCTCGAGCGCCGGGTGAGACTTGGCCCAACTCCAGGCCGGCGCCGACGAGGCCGCCGGATCCACCCTTCTTCGGGTCGTCGGCCCCTAAAAATCGCCGGCCGCTTCATCGGCCGGGAAGCAACCGGCCGCTCATATCTTCGGCTCTGCGGCAAAGCGGCGGGAATGACTTTCCAGGCGACCCGCGGAGATAAACTCAAGAAAATTTTGAACCCTGTTCCGGTGAAACTTAAAGCTCGGCGCAATGCCTTCCGGTGGAGGATCTTGAACAAAGGAAACTTTTTGGCGGGGTCGCGAGTTTAGCCATCCACCAACGCAAGAAGAGGACAGCTTCGTTCAGGCGAGCTGCTCCGGGAAAGCGCTCGCATGCTGTACCCTCTCTACGAGGCTGGTCATCTCATGCTCGCACCGATGCGACTGGCGGCGGAAGCCACCAAGCTCGCCTGCGAGAACCCGCTGAATCCGCTCGCCTACGTCCCCCAGGGTCGGATCGTCGCCGCGGGCTGCGAGATGTTCGAGCGCGCCACCCGCGTCTACGACAAGCCGGCTTTCGGCCTCGGCGTGCCCGAGCGCATCGTCTGGGAGCGCCCGTTCTGCCGGGTCATTGCCTTCGGCGAACCCTCCGCCGCGCTGGAGGCCAGGCCGAAAGTGCTGATCGTGGCGCCGATGTCCGGCCACTATGCCACGCTCCTGCGCGGCACGGTCGAGGCTTTCCTGCCGAGCCACCAGGTCTTCATCACCGATTGGTCCGATGCCCGGCAGGTGCCCCTGGCGTCCGGCCGCTTCGGCCTCGACGAGTATATCGATACCTGCATCGCCCTGTTCGAGGCGTTGGGGCCGGATCTCCACGTCACCGCCGTGTGCCAGCCCTCGGTGCCGGTGCTCGCGGCCATCGCCCGCATGGAGGCGGAGGATCATCCGCTGGTGCCGCGCTCGGCGGTGCTGATGGGCGGCCCGGTCGATACCCGCCGCTCGCCCACCGCCGTCAACCGGCTGGCGCAGGAGAAGGGGCTGACTTGGTTCGAGCGGCACTGCATCCATACCGTGCCCCTCGGCTATCCGGGCGCGGGGCGGGCGGTCTATCCGGGCTTCCTGCAACTGGCTGGTTTCATGGGGATGAACCTCGACCGGCACAGGGATGCGCATCAGGCGATGTTCCATCATCTCGTGCAGGGTGACGGCGATTCCGCCGCCCGGCACCGTGCCTTCTACGATGAATATCTCGCGGTCATGGACCTGACGGCGGAATTCTACCTGGACACGATCGAGCGGATCTTCGTCAGCCACGCATTGCCTCGCGGCCTGCTGCGCCACCATGGAGAAACGGTCGATCTCGGCGCCATCCGCCGCTGCCACCTGATGGCGGTGGAGGGCGAGAAGGACGACATCACCGGCATCGGCCAGACCAAGGCGGCCCTGGATCTCGCCGTGAACCTGCCGGAGACGGCCAAGGCCTATCACCTGCAGCCGGGAGCGGGGCATTACGGCATCTTCAACGGCTCGCGTTTCCGTCAGGAGATCGTGCCGCTGATGCAGGCCTTCATGGAGGAAAGCCTCCGGCCGGCCGCGCCGCGTCAGGCTCCGGTGGTGCCGGCTCCGGAGACGGACCCAATCCTCCTGCGCGACACGCCGCCCGTGCAGCCTCCGCGCGTCGCCCGCTCGATCCGGCTGCCCGACACCCTCGCCCCGCCGCCGGACCTGCCGGCGCGGCAGGACGGCATTCCGCAGCGGATCGCGCTGTAATTCGAACAAGCTCAGCTGAAATCCGAACGGCCGCCGATCCAGCATCGGCGGCCGTTTCGCCGTGCCAGCTCTCGTGACTCTCATCCCGTGACCTGGCGGCGTTTGACCCGCCTCCGTCATCGAATTATGCATTCAAAAAGGCCGAGAGCCTGTCAGAGGCGCGGCGAGGGCGGGAGGTTCCACTTGGGAGTCGACGTGGGCGCGAGCGCGAATCCGGCTGTGGCGTCGTCTCCGAGCGCGCGGGCGAAGGCCCGCAACGATGCGGGATTGCCGCGCAAGCTCGCCGAGGTCCTGCAGGGCGAGGCCCGCTTCGACGCCTTCACCCGCGGACGTTACGCCACCGACGCCTCGATCTACCAGATCATGCCGGCGGGCGTGGTCTTCCCCAAAAGTGCCGCCGACATCGCCGCGACCCTGAGAGTGGCGGCCCAGTACGACGTGCCGGTGATCCTGCGCGGCGGCGGCACGTCGCAGAACGGCCAGCCGATCGGCTCGGGGCTGGTGGTGGATTGCTCGCGCCACTTCAACGGCGTGCTGGCCTATGATGCGGAAGGCGGCACCGTCACCGTCGAGCCCGGCCACGTGCTGGAGCGGCTGAATGCCCGGCTCAAGAGCGATGGCTGGTTCTTCCCGGTCGAGCCCTCGACCGCGACCCGCTGCACCATCGGCGGCATGGCCGGCAACAATTCCTGCGGCGCCCGCTCGCTGCGCTACGGCAAGATGAGCGACAACGTGCTGGCCATGGAGGCCCTGTTCCATGACGGGACCGCCTTCGGCTTCGGGCTGACCGGCAACGCGGCGAAGGCGGTGACCGGTGGGGCACGGGCGGACGACCTCGCCCGGCACATGCTCGCGCTCGCCGCCGAGCACCGCGCCGACATCGAGACGATGTATCCGAAGGTGCAGCGGCGGGTCGGCGGCTACAATCTCGATTCGTTGATCGAGCCGCGCCCGAACCTCGCCCATCTCCTCGTCGGATCGGAAGGAACGCTCGCGGCCACCACCTCGGTGACGCTCAAGCTCTCGCGCCTGCCGGCCCACCGGGTGATGGGCGTGTGCCACTTCCCCTCGTTCCGCGCGGCGATGGAGACCACGCGCCACATCGTCGATCTCGACCCCGTGGCGGTCGAACTCGTCGACAACAACGTGCTGGTGCTCGGCGCCGATATCCCGCTGTTCCGCACCACGCTCGCCGACATCACCCGGGGGCAGCCGAACTGCCTGCTGCTGACCGAATTCGCAGGCGACGATCTCGCGGCACTCAAGCGCGACCTGAACCGCCTCGACCAGTGCATGGCCGATCACGGCTTCCTCGATGCCGTGGTCGAGGTGGTGGAGCCGAACCGCCAGAAGGCGGTGTGGGAGGTGCGCGAGGCCTGCCTCAACATCATGATGTCGATGAAGGGGGACGCCAAGCCGATCTCCTTCATCGAGGATTGCGCCGTCCCGCTGGAGCATCTGGCCGATTACACCGACGCGGTGACCGAGGTGTTCTCGAAGCACGGCACACGCGGCACGTGGTACGCCCACGCCTCCGTCGGCTGCCTGCATGTGCGCCCGATCCTCAACATGAAGGACGGGGGCGACGTGACCAAGATGCGCGCCATCGCCGAGGAGACGGCGGAGCTGGTGCGCCGGTACAAGGGCTCCTATTCCGGCGAGCACGGCGACGGCATCTCCCGCTCCGAATTCGTCGAACCGCTGTTCGGCGCAAAACTCACCCGCGCCTTCGAGACGGTGAAGGACGGCTTCGACCCCGAGAACCGCCTGAACCCCAACAAGATCGTCCGCCCGCTGAAGCTGGACGACCGCTCGCTGATGCGCTTCGCCCCCGGCTACGCGGTGAGCGCCCCGCACAAGACCGCCCTCGACTGGTCGGATTGGGGCGGGTTCGGCTCGGCGGTCGAGATGTGCAACAACAACGGCACCTGCCGGAAGCTTGCCGGGGGGGCGATGTGCCCCTCCTACCGCGCCACCCGCGACGAGCAGCACCTCACGCGGGGCCGGGCCAATTCCCTGCGCCTCGCGATCTCCGGCCAGCTCGGGGACGACGCCTTCCTGAGCCCTGAGATGAAGCGCACGATGGATCTGTGCGTCTCCTGCAAGGCCTGCCGCCGGGAATGCCCGACCGGGGTCGACATGGCCAAGATGAAGGTCGAGTTCCTGCACCATTACCACGCCCGCCACGGTCTGCCGCTGAAGGAGCGGCTGGTGGCGGAGATGCCGCGCTATGCCGGTGTCGCCGCCGCGCTGGCGCCGCTGCTCAACCTGCGCAACCGCTTCCCGGCCCTGGCCCGTTTCGGCGAGGAATGGGCCGGCTTCTCGGCCCGCCGCTCCCTGCCGGAATGGCGCCGGCCCTGGCGGGAGGAGGGGGAGGTCGCCCATCCTCAGGACGTGACGGGAGATTTCCGCGACATCGTCCTGTTCGGCGATACCTTCAACCGCGCCTTCGAGCGCGAGAACCTGGAGGCGGCCGAGCGCGTCCTGAAGGCGGCGGGCTACCGGCTGCACCGCGTGCTGGCCCATTCGGGCCGCCGCCCGCTCTGCTGCGGCCGGACCTATCTCGCCTCCGGCCAGACCGACCGGGCCCGCGCCGAGGCGCGGCGCACCCTCGACGCGCTCCTGCCCTTCGTCCGGGCCGGCGCGCGGGTGGTGGGCCTGGAGCCCTCCTGCCTGCTCACCTTCCGCGACGAATTCCTGTCCTTGCTCGCCTGCGACGAAGCGAAGACCCTCGCGAGCCAAGCCTTCCTCTTCGAGGAACTTCTGGCCGCCGACCTCGCGACCGGCCGCATCGCCCTGCCGCTCGCCGATCAGGGCGGGCGGGTCGCCCATCTGCACGGCCATTGCCACCAGAAGAGCTTTGGGGCGATGGGCGCGGTCGAGACGGTTCTGCGCTCCGTGCCGGGGCTCGACGTGCGGGTGATCGAATCGAGCTGCTGCGGCATGGCCGGCGCCTTCGGCTATGGCCGGGACACCATCGATGTCTCCTTCGCCATGGCCGAGCTGTCGCTGTTCCCGGCGCTCCGCAAGGCGGACCCGAACGACCTCGTGGTCGCCGACGGCACCAGCTGCCGCCACCAGATCCATGACGGGCTCGGGCGCGACGCGGTCCACGTCGCCCGGGTGCTCGATGCGGCACTGGCGGGGCGCGTCGCCGCGTCGCCCTGACCGGCCGGAACACCACCCTGATCGCCCGGTTGTCGCGGCATTCCCGGAAGGAGCCGTCATGACCGATCCGCTGACCAAATACCCGCGCCCGCCCTTCGAGGCCCAGGCCCAGAGCTTCCCCGGCAAGACGGGCAAGATGGGCCCGGAGCCGGATCACGGCGAGGAGAGCTACAAGGGCGCGGACAAGCTCGCGGGCAAGGTCGCCCTGGTGACGGGCGGCGACAGCGGCATCGGCCGGGCGGTGGCCATCGCCTATGCCCGCGAGGGCGCGGACGTGGCGATCGCCTATCTGCCCGACGAGCAGAAGGATGCGGAGGTCGTCGGCAACTGGATCGAGAAGGCGGGCCGGCGCGCCCTGCTGCTCCCCGGCGACATCACCGATCCGGCCTATGCCCGCGAGATCGTCGAACGGACGGTGAAGGAACTCGGCCGGCTCGACGTGCTCGTCAACAACGCCGCCTTCCAGCAGCCGAACCAGGGCGTGACGGAGATCGACGACGCCCTGTTCGAGAAGCACTTCCGCACCAACGTGTTCGGCCCGTTCTACGCGACCAAGGCGGCCCTGGCCCATCTCAAGCCCGGCGCCTCCGTGATCTTCACCTCCTCCGTCAATTCCAAGAACCCGGTACCGACCCTGTTCGCCTACAGCGCCACCAAGGGGGCGCTGAGCAACATGGTGATCGGCCTCGCCCAGTTGCTCGCGGAGAAGGGCATTCGTGTGAACGGCGTGCTGCCCGGCCCGATCTGGACCCCGTTCATCCCGGCCGGGATGAGCGAGGATTCGGTCAAGAGCTTCGGCAGCCAAGTGCCGTTCAACCGCCCCGGCCAGCCGGCGGAACTCGCTTCGGCCTATGTCATGCTGGCCTCCGAGGAGAGCAGCTACACCTCGGGTGCCCTCGTCACCGTTGCCGGCGGCATGCCTCTGTTCTGAGGCCGATCCGGTTCGCCGTCACGGCTCTCGCCCGGGGGCGGCGTCCCGGATCTGTCCGACCAGGAAGACCTCGGCGCGGCGCCACGCCTCGTCGGTGTCGCCGCGGAAGTTGAGGTCGCGGGTGAGCACGGCGCGGCCGGTGCGTGCATCGACCACCCGTGCCCAGAGCTGCAGGATCAGCGTGCTACTCTTATGCACCACGCCGACGAAGACGAGGCCGGCTCCGGCGGCTTGCGCGGCCGTGAGCAGACATGCGGGCCGTTCATCCGGGCAGCGGGCCCTGAGCGTCTCGGGGGCGAGGCGCACGGTCCGGTAGCCGCCGGCCCCGCCGAGATCCGCCGCGAGGTTGCTCGCCATCGCCGCGAGACGTCGGGCATGCTCCGCGCCCTGGTCCACCGGCTCGCCCGAGGTGTCGAGGAGCTTGAGCGGCAGGATCGCAAGGGCCGGCGGCCCCGAATCCGCCCGCGCCGGGAGCGCGGCGAGAGGCAGGCCCGCTGCGGCCAGCCACAGGAACCGTCGAAGGCGCAGTCCATTCATGTCGTCCGGCTCCCCGGTTGCCGCTTCGCTGGCGGTCCGACCGGACGCTAGGGCCTCGCTCCCGGCGGTTCTTGCCTTTCGGTGCCAGCCGGCGGAACCTCCATGTTCGGGGGAGGGGCGGATGGGTGGGCCCGGACTGACGCGGGCCTGCACGATGGGTCCGATCGTCACGGCGGTCGAGGCCGCGGGCGGTTCGGTCGCGCGGGTGTTCCGCCGTGCCGAGATGCCGCTCGCGCTGATGGATGAGCCGGACCGGTTCATCCTGCTGAGCGACCAGTTGCGTCTCGTGGAGGGGGCCGTGCGCGAGAGCGGCGACCCGGCCTTGCCGGCGCGCCTTGCGATGGCCACCGGCATCGGTGGTCTCGGCGCCATCGGCCGGCATGTGCGCGCCTGCGCCACCTTGGGCGAGGCGCTCGCCCGCGTCGAGGCGGTCACTCGTCCTCTCCTGCAGACGGCGACCTGGACCGGGTTGCGCCGGGAGGGCACGGGCTTCGTCTACGGTTACGCCGTGACCGAACGCGTGGAAGTGGGCCGCCAAGCCAATGCGATGCTGGCGCTGGGCTACCTTCTCGGCACCGTGCGCCATTTCACGGGGCCGCATTGGCGGCCAGAGCGGGCGGTGCTGACCGGCGCCTCCCTTCCGGACCGAGCCGAGATCGAGCGGATCTTCGGCTGCGAACTGAGCCTCGGGCCGCGCACCGGCCTGCCTCTCGATGCCGCGCTGCTGGCTGCGCCGAACCCGGCCCCAGGCCCGCTTCTGGAAGAGGCCGCGCCCCTGCCTCCGGAGGGTGGGGTGGTGGCCTGTGTCGCCGGGCTGATCGAACTCGCGCTGTGCGACGGACGCCCCTCGATCGACTGGGTGGCCCGCCGGCTGGGGCTCTCCCGGCGCGGCCTGCAGCGCCGGCTGGAGGCGGAGGGAACCGGCTTCGCGCCGATTCTCCAAGCCGTCCTGCGCGCGCGGGCCGAAGCCTTGCTGGCGAAGGATACGCTCTCCATCGGCCAGATCGCCCTCGATCTCGGCTATGCCGATCCGGCCCACTTCACCCGGGCCTTCGTCGCCTGGACCGGCGTCGGCCCGCGTGTCTGGCGTCGTCTCAGGGGCGGGGAGGAGGTTCAGGCGCGATAGGCCGCCATCCAGCCCAAGCCGGCTTCGGTGCCCGCCGCCGGCAGGTATTCGCAGCCGACGAAGCCGTCATAGCCGGCCTCGTCCAGGGCCTTCAGCACGGTCGCGCAATCGATGCGGCCCGTGCCGGGTTCGTGACGGCCGGGCGCGTCGGCGATCTGCACGTGGGCGATGCGGGAGCGGTGAGCCGCGAGGCCGGCCAGCAGATCCTCGCCCATCATCGCCATGTGATAGAGATCGGCCTGGATGAAGAGGTTGTCGGACCCCACCGCTTCGATCACCGCCGCCGCATCCGCGAGGCGGTTCAGGAAGAAGCCCGGCATGTCGCGGTCGTTGATCGGCTCGATCAGCAGGCGGATGCCCGCCGCCTTCAGGGCGGCGGCGGCATAGGCGAGATTCTCGATCAGCGTCGCCCGGAGCCGCGCCGGCTCGGTCCCCGCTGGCGCGAGCCCGGCCAGGCAGTTGATCTGCCGGCAGCCGAGCGCACCGGCATAATCGATCGCCCGGCCGACGCCTTCGCGGAATTCTGGCACCCGCTCCGGCAGGATGGCGATGCCGCGCTCGCCCGCCGCCCAATCGCCCGGAGGCAGGTTGTGCAGGACCAGCGGCAGACCGGCTTCGCCGAGGCGCGCGGCCAGCGCCTGCTTCGTCTCGGCATAGGGGAACTGCATCTCCACCGCCGCGAAGCCGGCGGCGCGGGCGGCCGCGAACCGATCGAGGAGGGACCGCTCCGTGAAGAGCAGGCTGAGATTCGCGGCGAAGCGGGGCATGGTCAGGCGAAGCGTTCGTAGAAATGCATTCAAAAATAATGGGGAAGTGCAGGAATGCTCATGCGTTCTCCCCGGCTGTCGTCTCACCAAGGGCGGGGGAGGCGGCCTCCCGGTCGGCGGCGGCCTTGCGCTTGTTGCGCAGGTGGCGGAACAGGATGTCGCTCAACTCCGCCCCGGCCCGGCGGCGCAGGGCGTCGAGGATCTCCTCGTGCTCGCGCATCGCCTCTCCCCAGCGGTCGCGGTTGGCATCGAGATTGGCCGAGTAGCGCGCCCGCCGCAGGCGTCCGGCGAAGCTCGCATAGGTCGCGCTCAAGGGGGCATTGTCGGCGGCCTGGACGATGCGGTCGTGGATCGCCTGATTGCAGGCGAAGTAGCCGTGCAGGTCGCGCCGGAGATAGTGGCCGTACATCTCGTGGTGCAGCCGCTCGATCTCGGCGAAGGCGGTTTCCGTGATGCGCTCGCAGGCGAGCCGCCCGGCCAGTGCCTCCAGCCCGCCCATCACGTCGAACAGCTCGACGATCTCCCGCTCGCCGATCCGGCGCACCCGCGCGCCGCGATTCGGCAGCAGGTCGATCAGTCCCTCCGAGGCCAAGACCTTCAGCGCCTCGCGCAACGGCGTGCGCGAGATGCCGAAGCGCTCGCAGAGCAGCCGTTCCGGCACCCGGGCGCCGGCGGCGAGATTGCCCTCGACGATGAATTCGCGCAGCCGCGTCAGCACCTCGTCGTGGAGCGAATGCACGAGGTTTTCCCGGGGCTTCGAGGCTGCCGAAACGGGCGTCGCGTCGCCCTCGGAGACCGAAGGGTCGAGGGTCTCGGCGGGCGGTTCGGCAAGCGGTCCAGCAAGCGTCGTGGCAGGCATCATGAGCGAACCGTATCAGTGGGTCCCGCCTGCGTCGACGGCACGAATGGAGGCATGATACTGCTTGTCTCTGCAAAAAATGAATGCAATTTTGTGGGATGAAACGACCGGGAGCGACACCCAGCGCCCGGCAGACGGCCCACGGGAGGAACCATGACCAGCCGCACCGGACGCCACTTCCTGCACATTCCGGGGCCGAGCCCGGTTCCGGAGCGCGTGCTGCGCGCCATGGACCGGCAGGTGATCGACCATCGCGGGCCGGAATTCGGCGTGCTCGGCCGCGAGGTGCTCGAGGGCTGCCGCACGATCTTTCGCACCAAGGGGCCAGTGGTGATCTATCCGGGCTCCGGCACCGGCGCCTGGGAGGCGACGATCGTCAACACGCTGTCCTCGGGCGACCGGGTGCTGATGTTCGAGACCGGCCATTTCGCCACCCTGTGGCGGCAGATGGCGGCGCGCTGGGGGATCGAGGTCGAGTTCGTGCCCGGCGATTGGCGCCACGGCGTCGATCCGGCCCTGGTCGAGGCCAAGCTCGCCGAGGATCGCAGCCATTCGTTCAAGGCGGTGATGGTGGTCCATAACGAGACCTCCACCGGCGTGACGAGCCGCATTCCGGCGATCCGCAAGGCGATCGATGCCGCCGGTCACCCGGCCCTGCTCCTCGTCGACACCATCTCCTCCCTCGGCTCGGTCGATTACCGGCACGACGAATGGGGGGTCGATGTCACCGTCAGCGGATCGCAGAAGGGTCTGATGCTGCCGCCGGGCCTCGGCTTCACCGCGATCTCGGACAAGGCGCGGGCGGCGGGCCGGTCCAACAACCTGCCTCGGTCCTACTGGGACTGGGAGGAGATGCTGAAGCCCAACGCCAACGGCTACTTCCCCTACACGCCGGCCACCAACCTGCTCTACGGGCTGCGCGAGGCGGTTGCGATCCTGCTCGAAGAGGGACTCGACGCGGTCTTCGCCCGCCACCAGCGGCTCGCCGCCGCGACCCGCGCCGCGGTCGAGGCCTGGGGCCTCGAGGTGCTGTGCCAGAACCCCGACGAGTACTCGCCGGTTCTCACGGCGGTGATGATGCCGGACGGCAAGGGGGCCGACGCCTTCCGCGCCCTGGTGCTCGAGAAGTTCGACATGTCGCTCGGCGCCGGGCTGTCGAAGCTGTCCGACAAAATTTTCCGCATCGGCCATCTCGGCGAGACCAACGACCTGACCCTGATGGGGGCCCTGTCCGGTGTCGAGATGGGGCTGGCCGCTGCCGGGGTGCCGCACCAGCGCGGCGGCGTGCTGGCCGCGATGGCGAGCCTGCGCTCCGGCCTCGACGGCTGAGTCGTCTGTCTGTCGTCCACGCCTCGGGCCGAGCCGCGCGTCAGATGCGGGGCCCGGGGCGGCTGCTCAAGAACCGGAGGAAACCCTCATGATCACGATCCCACGCCGCGTGACGGCGCCGGGCATGGTGCTGTTCCTGCTCTGCCTGATGTACTTCATCACCTATGTCGACCGGGTGAATGTCGGCACCGCCGGCCCGGCGATCAAAGGCGAGCTCGGGCTCACCAACACCCAGCTCGGCCTCGTCTTCTCGGCCTTCGCCTATCCCTACGCGGTGTTCCAGATCGTCGGCGGCGCCATGGCCGACAAATGGGGGGCGCGGCGCACCCTGCTCATCTGCGGCCTGATCTGGGCGGCGGCGACGGTGGCGACCGGCTTCGTCGGCGGCGTGGTCTCGCTGTTCCTGGCTCGCTTCGCCCTCGGCTTCGGTGAGGGCGCCACCTTCCCCACCGCGACGCGGGCGATGCAGTCCTGGGTCGCGAAGGATCAGCGCGGCTTCGCGCAGGGCATCACCCATTCCTTCGCCCGCTTCGGCAACGCGGTGACGCCGCCGCTCGTGGTGATGATGATGGCCTTCGTCGGCTGGCGCGGGGCCTTCGTCATCCTCGGCATCGTCAGCTTCGCCTGGGTGCTGGTCTGGGCCTTCTACTACCGGGACGATCCGCGCGATCATAAGGGCATCACGGCCGAGGATCTGGAGCGGCTCGCGATCCGCGACCGCACGGCCAAGCCCGCCGCCAAGCCGCCGGTGCCGTGGCGGCGGCTCGTCCCGCGCATGGCGCCGGTCACGCTCACCTATTTCTGCTACGGCTGGTCGCTGTGGCTCTACCTCAACTGGCTGCCCTCCTTCTTCAAGGACGGCTACGGCCTCGACATCAAGAACTCGGCCCTGTTCGCCTCGGGCGTGTTCTTCGCGGGCGTCGTCGGCGACACGCTGGGCGGGGTCGTCTCCGATCGCATCCTCAGGAAGACCGGCGATCTGCAGAAGGCCCGCCGCAATGTCATCAGCTTCGGCATGCTGGGCGCGGCCGCCTGCCTCGCGGGCGTGTTCTTCACCAAGGATCTCACCCTGGTGGCGCTGCTCCTGAGCGGCGGCTTCTTCTTCCTTGAACTGGTGATCGGGCCGATCTGGTCGGTGCCGATGGACATCGCCCCGCAATATGCCGGCACGGCGAGCGGGCTGATGAATTTCGGCTCGGCCTTTGCCGCGATCGTCTCGCCGCTCACCTTCGGCTTCATCGTGGACATGACCGGCAACTGGATCCTGCCCTTCGCCGGCTCGGTCGGCCTGCTCCTGATCGGCGCCGGCCTCGCCTTCACGATGCATCCCGAGCGCCCGTTCGAGGACGAGCCGAAGGCCCTGACGCCGCGGGCGGTGCCGGCGGAGTAGAGCCCTCCTCAAACGAGAACCGCCGGCCCGTCCGGGGCCGGCGGCTTGAGCTGTTTTCCGATCTGCCGCTGTCGGTCAGACCGAGGGAAAGCGGCGCTGGAGGCTCGCCAGAACCTCGACCGCCTCCCGCGAGATTCCGGCTTCCCGCACGGCCTGGAGGCTGCGATCCTCGGCGGCCGGCGCCGTGCGCGGCTCGAACTGGCGGCGATGGGCCTGATCGAGGATGTCGGCGATCCGATCACCGACCGCGAGGGCGATGGCGGTCGAATCCGGCCCCTCCGAGCGGTGGACATGCATGCGCTGGAGCGCGTCGGCGATTTGCCGCTCGAAGGCCTGGAACAGGGCGTCGGCGGCCTGCGGGTTCATGCGCATCAGGGCCCCGGCGGCGGCACAATAGGTTTCCTTGAGCATGTAGACGGTCAGGCGATCGATCGCCTGCTCATCCTCGTCCACCGGTTTCGACATTCGCTTCGGCCTCGGTCTTCAGCGCATCGACAAGCAGTCCCGGGATCGGGACGATGCCACCACCGCGGTGTTGTGCCAGTCTCACACGAAAGCCGGCAACCGGCACGGGCAGCCTCTCCATATCCGATGCCGGGGCTGAAGAAACCAGGGGCTCGCTCCTGGCCTAAAGTCTGAAGCCGCCCTGAGCCGATACGCTTAAGGCGCGAACGACAGCTTGGCTGAGCGCGCGACCGATTCAGCCGGACGGCGGGGTGAGGATCACTTTACCCTCGAAGGGATTGCTCCGGCTGTTGGCGCCGGTGCAGGCGAAGGACTTCTCGCCGGCGGCCAGCGTGCGCAGGCGAAGCGTGCCCTTGCCCTCCCGCTTGACCGTGTAGCCCTTCTCGCTCGCGACGTGAACGAGATCGCCGTCGGCGTGCAACACGCGGCCATTCTCGAACTGGCCGGGCATGGTGATCGTCACCGGCTGGTCGGCGCGGCTCACCACGTTGAGCGCCACATTGGTATCGGCGGGCAGGCGCAGCTCGGCGGGCTGGCAGACCGGGTGACCGTCCCGCATCTCGACGCTCAGCTCCACGGGCGGCATCGCGTCGCTTGCCGGCGGGGGCAGGGGTTTGCCTTGGGCCAAGGCAGCGGAGGACAGGCCGAGGGCCGGGATGGCGGCCAGCAGGACAGGTCGCACGAGGGCAGGGAGTGGGCGGCGATGCATGCGCGGGGCTTCCTTGCTGGCACGGGGCCGGGCTTGCGGCACAGGGCCGGCGGCTGGACTGACGTGCGGTGGGCTGACATCTGGCCGGGCTGCGTCGGCGGCCGGATCTCCCGGCGGAGACGGCTCGGGACGACATCCCGCGACGTACCGATGCGTCGGGGGAAGACGATGAGCGCCGGCCCCGTTCCGTACCGCGACGCCCCGCCACACGAGGGGCGATTCACCGGCCGGGCCTCGTCCGGGACCACGTCGCCGAAGGGCGATCTCCCGGGAGCCGGGTCATCCCGGCCGCGTCACCGCTCCGCAGATGGCGCAAAAGCACTCTTTCGAGGGGCGTCGCGGCTTTACGGATTTGTGATACAAGACTTTTCCAGAGGTTCGGGCAAGATCTCGCCTCTTGCGGCTCGGCTGCTTCATCGGACGTGAGGATCATGCGCGGTCAGGACCACACCGAGCGGAATCGCGATGCCGCCCGCCACACCTCGTCTTCCGCTTCGTCGCATCGGGAGCGCGAGGCCGCGCACGATCAGCGGATCGCGCAGGAGGCGCATGCCCTCATTTCGCTGTTTCTCGATATCGAGGATGCCAAGGCGCGCCGACGCTGCCTCGATTATGTGCGGCGAGAGGCAGAGGCTGCCGAGATCGCTGCGAAGGCCTGAGGCCGGCGGCCCCGCCGTCCGGCGGGGACGGCGGGGGGCGTCGTTCGCACGACCGAGCCGATACGCAACGCGGCTCCCCAACAGAATGGGCGAGACCGGTTAGCCGAAGGTCAATGCCGTCTCTGTGCGCCGTGCCGTCCCGGGACGGCGGTTCCTCTCACGTCCCCGGCCCGGCGGGCCGCGCGGCAGGGCCGGGCGCGAAGACCAGCCGCTGGTAGACGAGGCCGATGCCGATCAGGCAGGCGCCGAGCCCGAGGAAGGACAGGGCGCGGAGCGGGCCCTCCAGCCCCGCGAGATCGAGCAGGAACACCTTCAGCGTCGCCAGCCCCACCAGGGCGGCCGAGACGAGACGGGCGGTCGCCGACCGGCGCAGGATGCCGTAGCCGAGGGCCAGGAGTCCGAAGCCGAGCCAGGCCGCCGAATAGGCGTACCATTCGGCCTGGCCCGTCTCCCGTTCGAGGCCGAGCCGCTCGCCCTGGAAGCCGTGCCGCACCGCGAGGCAGAGGGCGAGGAAGCTCAGGGCGAGCCCGAGCAGCCCCGCCAGCCGCACGAACCAAGCGGGCCGGACCGCCCGCGCCGCCCGCGCCAGGGCGAAGGCCGCCGCCGCCGGCAGGGCGTAGGCGAGCACGGCATCGTTCAGGATCGGCCCGCCCGTGACCCGCTCGTCGGTCAGAAGCGGATTGGCCTGAAGGCCGAGGCCGAGCGCGCCCTGCAGCAGGGCGAGGCCGCCGAAGGCAAGGCCGCCGAAGCGGATCACCGGCGAGGCGGACGGGCCGGAGAGCCGCGTCAGAACCAGGGAGAAGCCGAGGGCGGTCAGCGTCACGAGGCCCTGCTCCAGCACGCCGGTGCCGGGATCCGTGAGGTCGCCGCCATGCAGCGCGTGGCGGATTTCGAGGAAGACGAACAGGGCCGACAGGAGCAGGCTCAGGGCCTGCGCGACCTGCTCCGGCACGTCACCGAAGCGCCCCGCGGGGCGCCCCGGCATCCGGATCACCCAGGCGGCGAGGCCGAAGCAGAGGGCCGGCACCCCATAGGCCGTGACCAGCCCGTTGAGGATCGGACGGGGCGAGAGCTGCTCCTGGATCAGCGCAGGATCCCAGGCGAGGCGCGCGGCGACCAGAACGGCGAGGCCGGCGACGCACCAGCGCAGGGCCGGGATGTCGAGGCGTCTCGCGATCAGGCCCGTGGCCAGGGCGGCTCCGGCGAGGGCCGGCGTCAGCGAGCCGCCCGACAGGGCGAAGACGAGGCCGAGGCACAGGCTCGCCACCGCCGCCGAGGCGAAGGTGCCGAGGCCCAGGGCCAGGGCGGGGGAGGGAGTTCGCTCACCCTCCCGCCGGCACAGGGCCGCAAGTCCGCAGAACCCCGCCGCCAGGAGGCCCGCCGCCGCGGCGAAATCCGGTGCGACGGCGCCGCCCGTCAGGCGCAGCTTCGCCAGCGCCAGGGCCGCCAGCGGCGCCGTGGCGGCGCCCCCGGCGAAAGCGAGCGCCGTGGCGTAGGGCAAGCGGCTGCCGCCGAGCAGCCGGAGCGCGCCGAGCCCGGCCACCGTCAGGGCGCCGGCCGCCGCGAGGGCGAGCATCGCGCCAGGATTGTCGGTGCCGAACCAGAGGAAGGGCGGCGGCGCGTGCAGAATCTCGGGCCCCTCCGGCCAGATCACGAGGATGCCGGCCAGGGTCAGCGCGGCAACCGGCAGGCCAAGGGCGGCGGGGGCGGCCACGAAGCCCGCGAGGGCCGGCAGCGCCAGGGCGGCGAAGGCCGTCGCCGCGAAGCTCAAACCCTTTCCGTCCACGGCCGTCGCGGCGAGCACTGCCAGCGCCACGCCCGCCGCGACGGCGAGCGCGAGCCCGGCGAAACGGTCGAGCCGCGCCTCCGCATCGGCCGCGCCGCGCCCCGGCAGCACGGCGAAGACCGCCACCGCGAGCGCCTGCTGCAGCACGAGGTGGGCCTGCACGGCGAGGCTCTCCCCCGGAAGGACGGCCAGCAACAGGCTCCAGGCTGCCGCGCCGAGGCCCCCCGCCACGGCGAGGGCGCGCCACCCCCGCGCCCAGGCGAAGGCGTAGGCGCTGCCCGCCACGACCGGCAGGTAGAGGGCGAGGGGCCACAGGCTGGTTCCTCCGCCCCCGACGAGGAGCGGCGTAGCGAGCGCCCCGACGAGACCGATGCCGGCCAGCGCCGGCCCGTGCAGCAGGGCGGCGACCATGGCGGCAAGCCCCGTCGCCGCCAGCCCGGCGAAGGCCAGGGTCGGGCCGACGAGATCGTAGAGGGCGTGGGCGGCGTAGACCGTGCCGAACAGCCCGACCGTGCCGGCGGCGGTGACCATCGCCGGAATGTCCGGCCATCGCGGCGGCACCGGATCGGCGCCGCGCAGGCGCCGCCGCAACGCCTCTCCGAAGGCGGCAAGGCCGAAGGCGAGGCCCAAGCCGCAGGCGATGCGCATCCCCGGCCCGAACAGGCCGCGCTCGGCCGAGTAGCGCACCAGCAGCGCCGCTCCGAAGGCCAGGGCGAGGCCACCGACCCAGACGGTCCAGCGGGTGCCGAACCGCTCCTCGAGGGAGGGGGGAAGGGCAGGGCCTGCCGCAGGAGCGGCACTCGGTGCCAGGGGTTCCGGCGTCACCGCGGGAACGGCGCTGCGAGGGGCCTGGGTGGCCGGCGGGGACAAAGGCGGAGGCGCCTCGGCAGGAGGCGGTTCGGGGGGCGCCGGTGCCCGCGCGACGGCAGCGGACTCGCCCGCGACGGGCCGCGCCTCCACCAGGGCGAGGCGCCGCTCGAGCCGCTGGATCCGGTGTCTTTGCCGGAGGGCCAGGAGCAGGCCCGCGGGGCCGGTCAAGGTCAGGCTCAGCAGGGCCAGCGCCGCGAGCAGAAGGAATGTGTCGTCCATGGGCCGTCCGGTTCGGGAGCGGAGAGACTAGTCCCATCTCCGGCCGGTCCGGGTGCGAGGCCTCACACGCCCGTGAGGCGTTGCGGCCAGAAGTCCGCCGGATCGGCCGCGCGCACAAGGGGCGCATGCATGGGCATGCCCCTCGGTGCGGCCATCGGAGCCGGGCTCGATTGCCTGCCGCGCGACCGTCCTCATCGGAGCGAACCGATTCGCTCGACCGCGCGAGGCAGTCCTCCTGGGACCAGAGTCAGCGGACGAAAGCGAGATGGAGACGGCAGCCCTCGCGTTCCACGACGGCGCAACGACAATCGATCTTCAGGCAAGCGACTGATAGACGGACAGTATCGGGGATCGTAACGCCGGGGCCTACCTCAATATCGACACCCTCTGGGGTCGTATCCCAAATGAGACAGCCAATATGACTGCGAATCTCAGTCGATGAAATCAGTCCTACAGTAAACGCGTCTTGCAGAAATAAATCACGGGTAGCTTCCAACATTGGTTAACTCCGCGATTGTTCGAGGGGCGGAAGGGAAGGTTATGGTTAACTGTTCCTGAAAGCACGTGGAAAATGATTGCGTGCCAGGCAAAAAACCTGTTGCGAAATCGGCGGGTTCATGGAAGTCGGGTGGCGAATGCTTGGTCGTTCCTCGGCTAAGTGCCTATCATTCTGGTCGTTTGGAGCGTTTTGCAGCTTAGGGGCGAGGGCGTGCTGATTCAGCGCTCCCTGCTTGCCTGGAACCATGATCGATCGCGTTGCAATCGAGCGCGGCTCCGGGCCCTTGTCGTGACGCGCTCCTTTGTGCCGAATCGGTCTCCACGTCTGTGGAGAGCGCTCTGGCCAGGGCGCCCGCCCCACTCTCCTGCCGGCCGTCGCGCCGGCCCGACTCGCCCGAGGCGGCGCCATCCACCTCAATCGGGGCGGTGCGTGCCGCAGCGACTTGACCTGCCCCGGTAGGGGCTCCACCATCGCGATTACGCGCGTAGACTAAGGTTCCAGAGGCGTGGCGACAGGCCGGTTGGCGAGCATCCCGTTCTTCAAGGAACCGGGTGTCGATCTCTCCCCATTCGAGACGCGCTGCCACTGGCGGCGCTTCGACGAGAACGAGACGCTCGTCGATTACGACGACATCTCGACCGATGTGTATTTCCTCGCCATGGGCGAGGTGCGCATTCTCAATCGCTCGCAATCGGGCAAGGAGGTCATCCTCGGCGAGATGCGCACGGGCGCCTTCTTCGGCGAATTGGCCGCCCTCGACGGGATCGGCCGCTCGGCCAACGTCACGGCGCTCACCCGCGGCGAGGTCTGCGTGGTGCCCGCTCCCGTCTTCCGCCAGATCGTGTTCGCCTCCGAGGCCATCGCCGACCGGCTGTTCCGCCTCCTCGCCAAGCGCGTGCGCGAGCTGAACACCCGGCTGATGGAGCACGCGCTGCTCGACCTGCGCCACCGGCTCTACGCCGAGCTGCTGCGGCTCTCCGTGCCCCGGGCCGGCCAGGATGGGGAGCGGGTGGTGACTCCGCCGCCCTATCACCACGTCCTCGCCGCCCGCATCGGCTGCCGCCGGGAGCAGGTGACCCGCGAGTTCACGGTGATGGCGGGCGAGGGCCTGATCGACCGCACCCGCGGCGCCCTCGTCATCCGCCGTCCCGACCTCTTGGAAGCGCGGGTGCAGGAGGCGCTGCGGGAGGACGCGTGAGCGTCGATCCCGAAGGCATCTGACCGAGACCCGTCCCGACGCACCCGATAGATCGATCTTGCACGCAGCCCATTCCCACCCGGATCGGAGGCTCCGCCTGGAGCGGGTCAGCAAGCGCTTCGGGGGCCATCAGGCCGTCGATGCGGTGTCCCTCGATCTCGCGGGCGGGGAGTTCTTCTGCCTGCTCGGCCCCTCCGGTTGCGGCAAGAGCACCTTGCTGCGGCTGGTGGCCGGTTTCGAGACGCCGGATTCCGGAGCGATCCGGCTGGGCGAGGCCGACCTGACGGCGCTGCCGCCGCATCGCCGGCCGGTCAACATGATGTTCCAATCCTATGCCCTGTTCCCGCATCTGAGCGTGGCGGCCAATCTCGCCTACGGACTCAAGGGGCTTGGCTTGAGCCGGGCGCAGATCGCCGAGCGGGTGACCAGCCTGCTCGCGCTCGTGCGCCTCGACGGGTTCGAGAGCCGCCGCCCCGATAAGCTCTCCGGCGGCCAGCGCCAGCGCGTGGCCCTGGCCCGTGCGCTGGCCCGCGAGCCGCGCCTGCTGCTGCTCGACGAGCCCCTCGGTGCCCTCGACCGGGCCCTGCGCGAGGAGACGCAAGGCGAATTGCGGGCGATCCAGAAGCGGCTCGGCACAAGCTTCGTCGTCGTCACCCACGACGCGCATGAGGCAATGGCGCTCGCCGACCGCATCGGTGTGATGGAGCGCGGCCGCCTCGTGCAGGTGGGGCCGGCACGCGACCTCTACGAGCGCCCGGCGAGCCGCTACGTCGCGGGCCTGCTCGGCGATGTGAACCTGATCGAGGGCCGGCTCGGGCCGGCGGAGCCGGGCGCTTTTCGGAGTGTCGAGACCGCGCTCGGCCTCCTCCGCGCCAGCGGGGAGGGCGAGGCCGGTGTCCGCGTCGTGGTGGCGATCCGCCCGGAGCGCCTGAGGGTCGGCGGGGAGGGCGAGGCCAGCGGCCTGCCCGGCACCCTGACGGAGGCGACCTTCCTGGGCGACCGCATCCGTTACCGGGTGACGATGGCGGACGGCACCGCCTTGCGCGCCTCCGCCGCCCTGCCGCTATCGGGCCCGGCCCCGTCCGTGGGGCAGGCGGTCACCGTCGCGATGCCCTCGGATTCCGCGCGGATCCTGCCCGCATGAGCGGCCTGTCGCGGCGTCTCGGCCGGGGGCTGGTGCGCGGTCTGCCCTTCCTGTGGCTCGCGCTGTTCTTCCTCGTGCCCTTCGCGGTGACGCTGAAGATCAGCTTCTCCTCGCCGGCCACTGCCCAGCCGCCCTACCTGCCGGTGCTCGAATGGGAGGGCGGCCTGGAGGGCTGGCGCGAGTTCCTGGAGGCGCTCGACTTCCAGAACTACCAGATGATCGCGGCCGACGCGCTCTACCGCGACGCCGCCCTGTCCTCGCTGGGCTACGCTGCGCTCGCCACCGCCATCCTGGCGCTGATCGGCACGCCGACGGCCTATGCCATGGCCCGCGCGCCCGCCCGCTGGCAGCCGATCCTGGTCGCGCTCGTCATCGTGCCGTTCTGGACGAGCTTTCTCATCCGGGTCTATGCCTGGATCGCGATCCTGAAGCCCGAGGGGCTGCTCAACGCCGCCCTACTGAAGATCGGGCTGATCGGAGCGCCGCTGGCGATCCTCGATTCGCCCTATGGCGTGCTGATCGGGCTCACCTATGCCTATCTGCCCTTCCTGGTGCTGCCGCTCTACGCGGTGATGAGCCGGCTCGATCCGGCGCTGACCGAGGCCGCCGCCGATCTCGGCGCCTCGCGGACGCGGGCCTTCTTCACCGTCACCCTGCCACTCAGCCTGCCCGGCCTCGCCGCCGGTGCCCTGCTTTGCTTCATCCCGATGGTCGGCGAGTTCATCATCCCCGACCTCCTCGGCGGCTCGGACACGCTGATGCTCGGCCGGGTGCTGTGGAGTGAGTTCTTCTCCAACCGCGACTGGCCGCTCGCCTCGGCCGTGGCGGTGCTGCTCCTGATCCTCGTGGTCGGGCCCGTGGTGCTGTTCCGCGAGGCGGAGCTGCGCCGCGAGGAGGCGGCCCGAGGGGAGGTCGAAGGGGCCGTGAGAGGGGGCGGCCGATGAGCCTGTTCGCCCGCACGGTTTTGGCCCTGGCGCTCACCTTCCTCTACGCGCCGATCCTCGTGCTGATCGTCTATTCGTTCAACGCCTCGAAGCTTGTCACCGTCTGGGGCGGCTTCTCGACCCATTGGTACGGCGTCCTGTTCGCGGACGGGCCGCTGATCGCGGCGGCCCTCGTGTCGCTCAAGGTCGCCGTGCTGTCGGCGGCCATCGCCGGGGTGCTCGGCACCTGCGCGGCGCTCGCCCTCGACCGGCACGGGCGGTTCTTCGGGCGCGGCGCCTATACCGGCCTGCTCTACGCGCCGATGGTGATGCCGGAAGTCATCACCGGGCTGTCGCTGCTCCTGCTTTTCGTCGGCATCGGCCTCGACCGGGGGATCGGAACCGTCGTCATCGCCCACGCCACCTTCGCCACCGGCTTCGTCGCGGTGGTGGTGGGCGCCCGGCTGAAAGGCCTCGACCGCTCGCTCGAAGAGGCGGCGGCCGATCTCGGCGCGGGACCGACCCGCATCTTCTTCGGTATCACCCTGCCGCTGATCGCGCCGGCCGTCGCCGCCGGGTTCCTGCTTGCCTTCACCCTGTCGCTCGACGATCTCGTCATCGCGAGCTTCGTCTCCGGCCCCGGCGCCACCACCCTGCCGATGCGGATCTACAGTCAGGTCCGGCTCGGGGTGAACCCGGAGATCAACGCCGCCTCGACCCTGCTGATCGCCACGGTCGGGCTCGTGGTGCTGGCGGCCTCCTGGCTGACGGGACGGAAAGGGCGCGCCGGTTAGCCGCCCCGTCGCGCTCCCGCTCCCGCTGTGCTAGCTCGCAACCCATGTCGAGCGATGCGCCGCCGGGCGTCTTCATCACTTTCGAGGGCGGGGAGGGGGCGGGCAAGTCCACCCAGATCACGCGTCTCGCCGCCGCCCTGCAGGGGGGCGGCCGCGAGGTCGTGACTACCCGCGAGCCGGGCGGCACCGAGCGGGCGGAAGCCCTGCGCGCGGCCCTGTTGCGGGGCGTGGCCAAGCCCTACGGCCCTTTCGCCGAGGCGCTGATGTTCGCCGCCGCCCGCATCGACCATATCGAGACGCTGATCCGCCCGGCGCTCGCCCGCGGCGCGGTGGTTCTGTGCGACCGTTTCGCGGATTCGACCCGCGCCTATCAGGGCGCGGCCGGCGGCCTGGAGCCGGGGCTGATCGCCAGCCTGGAGCGGGTGACGCTGGAGGGATTGCGCCCCGACCTCACCCTGATCCTCGACCTTCCCCCCGAGGCCGGGCTCGCCCGGGCCCGCCGCCGCGGCGAAGGGCAGGGGGAGGGGGCCGACCGCTTCGAGGCGGAAGCCGTCAGTTTCCACGAGCGGCTGCGGGCGGCCTTCCGCGCCATCGCCGAGGGCGAGCCGGAGCGCTGCCGCCTCATCGATGCGAGCCCCGGCCCGGACCGGGTCGAGGCCGCCATCCGTTCCACCGTCGCCGCATGGCGTCCGGATCTGCTGGCCACGACCCGAGGGGGCCAAGGGGGCCAAGGGGGCCAAGGGGGCCAAGAGGGCGATGGGGGAGGGCAGGGTCATGCGGCCTGATTCCGCCCGCGCCGCCCGCGAGGCCCCCCGCACCGAGGCCGAGGCCGGCGACATCGCCCATGTTCCGCGCCCGCGCGAGCAGATGCGCCTCCTCGGCCATGCCCAGGCCGAGGCCGCCTTCGCCGGGGCGCTCGCCGCGGGGCGGCTCCACCATGCCTGGCTGATCGGCGGTCCGCAGGGCATCGGCAAGGCGACCCTGGCCTACCGGGTGGCGCGCCGACTCGTCGCCGATCCGCGCACGCTCCCCTCCCCCGAGGGGCTCGACCTGCCGGAGGATCATCCGGCGGCGCGGCAGGTGGCGGCGCTCTCGCATCCGAATTTGGTCGCCCTGCGCCGGGTCCAGGCGCCCGGCGCCAAGACTCTGCCGACCCGCATCTCGGTCGATGCCGCCCGCGAGGCCCTGGCCCTGTTCGGCGCCACCGCCGGCGGGGAGGGCGGCTGGCGCGTCTGCATCGTCGACAGTGCCGAGGATCTGAACGCCAACAGCGCCAACGCGCTCCTGAAGATGATCGAGGAGCCGCCGCCGCGGGCGATCTTCCTCATCGTCTCCCACGCGCCCGGCCGTCTCCTGCCGACGATCCGCTCCCGCTGTCGGGCCCTGGCGCTGCGGCCTCTGGCGGAGGCGCAGGTCCGCGCGGTGATCGAGGGGTTTCCGCCGCCCTTCCCGCCCGTCGACGCGACCGCGATGGCGCGGGCGGTGTCGCTCTGCGAGGGCTCCGTCGCGCGGGCGGTGGCCCTTCTCGATCCGGCGACCGCCGCGGTCGAGGCGGAAGTCTCCGCCCTGCTCGCCGGCCTGCCCGAGCCCGATTGGCGGCGGGTGCTCAAGCTCGCCGAGACCCTGGCCGGCCGCGATGCCGAGCCGCTGCTCGCCACCGCCCTCGACGGCCTGCAGCGCCACGTCGCCGCCGAGATCGACCGGCGCCAGGGGGAGGGGCCGGCCCGCCTGCTGCCCCTGGTGGAGGCCGCCGAGCGCATCGCCGCCTCGGCGCGGGAGGCCGCGATCTACAATCTCGACCGCAGGCCGCTGGTGCTTTCCGCCTTTCAGGTGTTGGCGCAGGCGGGGCGAGGCGAGATTTGAAACGAGGGCGTCATACCCAATCCGGTTGATCCCTTCGGGATCGCGGATCGGGGCTTCGCTCAAACGCCGCGCGGGCTGGCTGAATCACAGGGCGGGGGGCGGTTCCAGGACCGCCATCAGGCCGTCGCCGTCGATCGCCACCGCGACGGCCGCGCGTTCGGCGGAGCAGGCCTCGGCCGGGATCCGCATCCGGTAGCCGATCCGGCGCTTGCCGGAGCCTTCGAAGCCGGGGCGCGCGGCGAGATCCTTGCGCATCCGGCGCGGCCGGTCGAGGCCGACGAATTGCCCGCCGCAGAACAGCGCGAGCCGCATCGCCCGCTTCGGCGCCTGCCCGTCATAGGCGAAGGCGCTGACCACGGCTTCCGTGGGCGAGACGGGCTCGATCGCCTCCAGCGCGCTCTGCACGGAGGGCGGCAGCGCCAATCCGCGGCCGGAGATCGCCGTCCGCGCCAGGGACGGCGTGGTGAAGACGTCCGGCGGCAACTGCGCCAACGCGGCGCGGGCGCGGACGTCCTGCCAGTCGTTCCGGGCCGTCTCCGTGCTGCCCCAGGCCGCGCAGGCGAGGAACAGCACGAGGTAGAGCGACAGCCCGCGCCGCAGGGCGGGCAGGGGAGCCGCGTCGATCCGGCGGCGCAGCCGCCGATAGAGTGTCAGGTCGAGGGGCCCGAGCAGGGCCGTGACCGCGAGCGCGGCGGCGATGCCGGTCGCTCCGTAGGCGAGGCCCGACCACTCCGCCGGGCAGGCCCAGGCGGTCAGCGTCAGGACGGGGACATGGACGAGGTAGAGCACGTAGCTCCCGTCCCCGAGGGCCAGGGCGCCGCGTGCGGCCCATCCCCTGCCCCGGATCTGCGGGCCGGCGGCGGCAGCCCCGACGAGGAGCACGGCGGCGATGCCCCCGAGCCAGCGCGCCATGTCGGTGTCGAGCAGGAGACAGGCGGCGGCGAGCGGCAGGGCGAGAAGACCGGTGGCGGGGCGGATATGACCCGTCGCGATCAGCCGTGGCAGCAGCAGGCCGCCGACGAAGGGCATGCAGGCCGCCGTGAGGGGCAGCAGGTAGAGCGGCGGCAGGGTCGCGTCGCGCGTGCCCCCCGGCAGGAGCAGGAAGGCGGCGGCCAGGAGCGCGAGCCAGCCGAGTGCCAGCGGTACGAGGCGCCGGGCGAGGCCGGCGACGGCGATCAGGAACAGGACGACGTAGAAGCTCGTCTCGAAGACGAGGGTCCACTCGACGTTGAGCGGGTAGCTGCGCGGACCGGCCGGGGCGAGCGAGAGGGCGAGCGGCGTCAGCCCGCCGACGCTCAGGCCCAAAGCCGCGAACAGGGCGGCGAACAGCGCCACCACCGCGAGATAGGTCGGGAAGATGCGCACGACCCGGTGGGCCAGGAACACGAGCGGCCTGTCACGGGTGACGAGCCCCGCCATCAGGAAGCCCGACAGGGCGAAGAACACCGAGACCCCCCACAGGCCCATCATCGCGTCGAGGGTCGCGAAGGGACGCTCGGCCCCGCGCAGGGCCTGCGCATAGGTCGCCGCGTGGTGGACGAGCACGATCCCCGCCGCGAATCCCCGCAGGATCTGCAGGTTGGCGAGGCCGGCCCCGCTCCGGCTGCCGGCCCGGCCCGGTGCGGCGAGGGCGGGCCCGAGCGCGGCGGCGGGGCCGGCCGGCGCCGGGGCGAACGGCGAGGCGCGGAGCGGTCTGGCGAAACCTCGGGCGAGGCGGGCGAACATGACGCGGCGTTTCCGGAGAGGAGGGGCCGGGCCGGCGCCTCTCGCGTCGCAGAAAAATCGGGAAACATGGCCTTATTCGCGCCGGCCCGCGTTTCTTCCGCCGCGATGGGATTTCTGCAACACTGAGCGCCGCAGGCCCGGCCGCTCCGGGGGAGGGCTCTGTTGCGCTGCGTGGCGATGCGCGCCACAAGGCTCGGAGCAAGCCGTGCGAGGAGGGCTCGCACATCGTCCGGTCACCGGCTCCTGCCCGGCCGCGACTTTGTGCCGAGGGTTTTCCTCGCGGCATCCACTCGATTCGGGACGGTCCCAGACGTGAGCGCGAGCGAGAAGGCGAACGAGCCCTTCCTCATCACCACGGCGATCTCCTACCCCAACGGCGCGCCGCATATCGGCCATGCCTACGAGGTGATCGCCACCGACGCCATCGCCCGCTTCCACCGCCTCGACGGGCGCGACGTGCTGTTCACCACCGGCACCGACGAGCACGGCCTCAAGATCCAGCAGACGGCGGCCCGGGCCGGCGTGACGCCGCGCGCCTTCGTCGACGACATGGCCGGGCGCTTCAAGGCGGTGGCCGACCGGCTCGACTGCGCCTACGACCGCTTCATCCGCACCACGGAGGCCGACCACTACGCCGCCGCCCAGGAATTGTGGCGGCGCATGGAGGCCAATGGCGACATCTACCTCGCCAAATATGCCGGCTGGTACTCGGTGCGCGACGAGGCCTATTACGACGAGGCCGAGACGGTGCTCGGCCCCGACGGCAACCGCCGCTCGATCAAGACCGACACGCCCGTGGAGTGGATGGAGGAGGAGAACTTCCTGTTCCGCCTCTCCAAATACCAGGACCGCCTGCTCGCGCTCTACGCGGAGCAGCCGGGCTTCCTGGCGCCTGAGACACGGATGAACGAGGTCGCGAGCTTCGTGCGCTCCGGCCTCAAGGACCTCTCGATCAGCCGCACCACCTTCGATTGGGGTGTGCCGGTGCCGGACCGGCCGGGCCACGTGATGTATGTCTGGGTCGATGCCCTGACCAACTATCTGACGGTGACCGGCTTCCCCGACGCGGCCGACCCGAACGCCCGGTTCTGGCCGGCGAGCCTGCACGTCATCGGCAAGGACATCGTCCGCTTCCACGCGGTCTA
>DYYG01000068.1 GCA_020741775.1 Methylorubrum populi | reverse complement strand
GATGCTCGGCAATTTCTCCTTCGGCGACTACTTCAAGGCCGATGCGATCGAGCTGGCCTGGACGCTGATCACCAAGGAGTTCGGCCTGACGCCCGAGCGCCTGCTGGTGACGGTCTATGCCGATGACGACGAGGCCGCCGGCCTGTGGAAGAAGATCGCCGGCTTCGGCGACGACAAGATCATCCGGATCGGCACCTCCGACAATTTCTGGCAGATGGGCGATACCGGCCCCTGCGGCCCGTGCTCGGAGATCTTCATCGACCAGGGCCCGGCGCTGGCCGGCGGCCCGCCCGGCTCTCCCGACGAGGATGGCGACCGCTTCCTCGAATTCTGGAACCTCGTGTTCATGCAATACGAGCAGATCGAGCCGGGGGTGCGCAATCCGCTGCCCCGGCCCTCGATCGATACCGGCATGGGCCTGGAGCGGATGGCGGCCATCCTCCAGGGTGTCCATTCGAACTACGACACCGACCTGTTCCGCGCGCTGATCGACGCGGTGGCCCACGCCGTCTCCCGCGCGCCGACTGCGGAGACGCGGGCCTCCTACCGCGTCATCGCCGACCATCTCCGCTCGACCTCGTTCCTGATCGCCGACGGCGTGCTTCCGTCGAACGAAGGCCGCGGCTACGTGCTGCGCCGGATCATGCGCCGGGCCATGCGCCACCTCGAACTGCTCGGCGCCCGCGATCCGGTGATGTACCGCCTCGTCCCGGCGCTGGTGCGCGAGATGGGCCAGGCCTTCCCCGAGCTGGTGCGCAGCGAGGCGCTGATCTCCGAGACCCTGCGGTTGGAGGAGGGACGCTTCCGCAAGACCCTGGAGCGCGGCCTCGCCATCCTCGATACGGAGAGCCGCGACCTGAGCGCCGGCCAGAACCTCTCCGGCGAGACCGCCTTCACCCTCTACGACACCTACGGCTTCCCCCTCGACCTGACCCAGGACGCGCTGAAGGCGCGCGGCATCGGCGTCGACACCGCCGCTTTCGACGCGGCGATGCAGCGCCAGAAGCAGGCGGCGCGGGCTGCGTGGCAGGGCTCGGGCGAGGCCGCCACCGAGACGGTCTGGTTCGGCATCAAGGAGCGCACCGGCGCCACCGAATTCTTGGGCTACGAGACCGAGGCTGCGGAAGCCGTGGTCAGCGCGGCCCTGCGCGAGGGCGGTGAGGTCGAGGCTCTGAAAAGCGGCGAGAGCGGCCTCGTCATCGTCAACCAGACCCCGTTCTACGGCGAGTCCGGCGGTCAGGTCGGCGATACCGGCACGGTCAGCGGTCCCGGTCTGAAGGCGCGGGTGACGAACACCGAGAAGAAACTCGGCGACCTGTTCGTGCATCACGTCACCGTCGAGGAGGGCACGCTCGCCGTCGGTGCCGCCGTGGAGATGAAGGTCGATCACGCCCGCCGCGCTGCGATCCGCGCCAACCACTCGGCGACGCACCTCCTGCACGAGGCGCTGCGGCAGGTGCTCGGCGATCACGTGGCGCAGAAGGGGTCGCTGGTGGCGCCCGAGCGTCTGCGCTTCGACATCAGCCATCCGAAGCCCATCGACGACGCGGAGCTGAACCGCGTCGAGGAGATCGCCAACGCCGTGCTGCTGCAGAACGCGCCGGTCGTCACCAAGCTGATGGCGGTGGACGAGGCGATCGAGTCCGGCGCCCGCGCCCTGTTCGGCGAGAAGTACGGGGACGAGGTCCGCGTCGTCTCCATGGGCCGCCCCGTCGATGAAGAGGGCCGCGAGGTCGAGGGCGGACGCCTGCCGAACTTCTCGATCGAGCTGTGCGGCGGCACCCACGTGTCGCATCTGGGTGAGATCGGCCAGATCACCGTGCTCGGCGAGAGCGCGGTCGGTGCCGGCGTGCGCCGCATCGAAGCGATGACCGGCAACGCCGCCCGCCGCCACCGCGCCACCGAGAGCCGCACGCTGAGCCAGCTCGCCGGCCTGCTCAAGGCCCCGGTCGCGGACGTGCCGGACCGCCTCTCCGCTCTGATCGAGGAGCGCCGCCGGCTGGAGAAGGAACTGACCGACGCGCGCAAGAAGATCGCCATGGGCGGCGCCTCCGGCGGCGGCGACGAGGCCCGCGACGTCAACGGCGTGAAGCTGATGGCCCGCGTGGTCGAGGGCGTGGAGATGCGCGATCTCAAGGGTCTCGCCGACGAGGGCAAGAGCCGGCTCGGCTCGGGCATCGTCGCCATCGTCGGCGTGGCCCCCGACGGCAAGGCCGGGCTCGTGGTCGGCGTCACCGAGGATCTGACGGAGCGCTACGACGCGGTCGGCCTCGTGCGGGCCGGCGCCGGCCATCTCGGCGGCAAGGGCGGCGGTGGGCGGCGTGACATGGCTCAGGCCGGCGGCCCCAACGGCGCCGGTGCCGAGGCGGCCCTGGCGGCGATCACCGAGGCGCTCGCCGCCGCCTGAGGCCGGCAGCGCTCCGGGCTCCGCTGCCGCGCGAGGGCCGATGGAGAAAAACTTCGTCGTTCACGGAACGGTGAGGCGGATCGTGACTTTGTAGGCCGCGATCTCCTCATCCTTCGGCCGAACGTCCGCCCTCGCGCCCGGCACCCGTGCCGCGCCGCGAGGGGACGGGCCGTCCACCTCCTGTGGCCCGATGAAACTCTTCCGCTGCCAGTCCTGCGACAACGTCCTGTATTTCGAGAACCGCAGCTGTGGGCGCTGCGGCCATCGCTTGGCCTATTTGCCGCAACTCGGGCGCATCTCGGCCCTGGAGCCCACAGGCAGCAACAATGCCTGGACGCCCCTGGCGGCGCCGGACCGCCCGAGCTTCTTCTGCACCAATGCCGAGCACGACACCTGCAACTGGCTGGTGCCGCCGGGAAGCACCGATGCCTTCTGCCTCGCCTGTCGCCACAACGGCATCGTGCCGGATGTGAGCGATCCGGTGAATCTGCACCGCTGGCGGGAGATGGAGCACGCCAAGCACCGGCTGTTCTACACGCTGCTGCGCTGGAACCTGCCGCTCAAGACCCGTGCCGAGGATCCCGAGCACGGCCTGATCTTCAACTTCCTGGCCGATCCGCCCGATGCCAGCGCGCCGAAAGTGATGACCGGGCACGAGAACGGCATCATCACCATCGCGCTGATCGAGGCCGATCCGGCCGAGCGCGAGAAGCGTCGCACCTCCATGGGCGAACCTTACCGCACCCTGCTCGGCCATTTCCGCCACGAGGTCGGCCACCATTACTGGGACATCCTGGTGCGCGATGCCGGCAAGCTGGCGCCGTGCCGGGCGATGTTCGGCGACGACTCACAGGATTACGCCGAGGCACTGCAGCGCCACTACGATCAGGGGCCGCCGCCGAACTGGCAGGAGAACTTCGTCTCGGCCTACGCCACCACCCATCCTTGGGAGGATTTCGCCGAGACCTGGGCACATTACCTGCACATCGTCGATACGCTGGAGATGGCGAGCGCCTTCGGGATGCAGGTGAAGCCGAAGGCCGACATCCAGGGCGAACTGGCCGCGCATGTCGATTTCGACCCCTATCAGGCCGAGACCATCGAACAGATCGTCGATGCGTGGCTCCCCTTCGTCTTCGCCATGAACAGCGTCAGCCGAGCCATGGGCGAGGGTGACCTCTACCCCTTCGTGCTCGCTCCGGCGGTGGTGAGGAAGCTCGGCTTCATGCACGACCTCGTGCACGGCCGGGTGTGAGAAGCACGTCGGTGTCGGCGGCGCCGGGTCAGGCCCGGCCCGCATCCGCCGACAGCATGGCGGGATCGATCCCGATCGCCTTGAGCACCTGTTCGTACTTGGTGCCGAGGCCCGGATCGAAGATCAGCTCCGGGTCGGCCGGGCAGTTGAGCCAGCCATTGGCGAGGATCTCGTTCTCGAGCTGGCCCGCCTGCCAGCCGGCATAGCCGAGCGCCAGCACGGCGTTCGAGGGCCCCCGCCCGTCGGCGATGGCGCGCAGGATCTCGACCGTGGCGGTCAGGCAGACGCCCTCATCGATCTGCAGCGTCGACTGATCGATGTGGAAGTCGGCGGTGTGCAGAACGAAGCCGCGCTTCGCATCCACCGGCCCGCCCATCAGCACCTGCATGTGGCCGACACGCTCGCGCAGGCGGATCGCATCATCCTCGCTGGCGATGTCGAGCTGGATCAGCAGATCTGGCATGCTGAGATCGGTCAGGGGCTTGTTGACGATGATGCCCATCGCCCCGTCCGCCGAATGCGCGCAAAGGTAGATCACCGAGCGGGCGAAGCGCTCGTCGCCGATGCCCGGCATGGCCACGAGGAACTGGCCGTCGAGATAGGCCGGGTCTCTGAGCGAAGGGGTAGGTCTCTGCATGGGTCTGTGCTGAGTGAGCCTCACGACAGGCGGGCCGCCCCGTCTGTCCGCGAGAGGGAAAGCCGGTCGCCGGCGTTCTGCACAGCACTCTAATCGCCCTGCAGGCATTGATCCATAAGCCAAAGCCGCGCGCTGGGCGAGGCCGCCTCGACAGGGGCCGTGGGCAAGGCTAACGGTTCAGCGCACATGCGAGGAGACCACGGATGACGATACAGGTCGGCGATCACCTGCCCCAGGTCACCTTTCGGGTAGGCGGGCCGGACGGTCCCCAGGCCCGGACCACCGATGACGTGTTCAAGGGCCGGCGTGTGGTGCTGGTCGGGGTGCCGGGCGCCTTCACGCCGGCCTGCCACCGCAACCACCTGCCGGGCTTCGTCGCCAAGCGGGACGAGATCCTGGCCCGCGGCGTCGATGCCATCGCCGTGACCGCGGTCAACGACATCTTCGTGCTCAATGCGTGGCAGCAGCAGAGCGGGGCCGAGGGCATCGAGTTCCTGGCCGACGGCAATGCCGAGTTCGCCAAGGCGATCGGCCTGGAAATGGACGGCTCCGGCTTCGGCCTCGGACCGCGCTCCCAGCGTTATGCCATGCTCGTCGAGGACGGCGTGGTGCGGCTGCTCAACGTCGAGGATTCGCCGTCCAAGGCTGAGGCGTCCGGCGCCGAAGCCCTGCTCAAGGTTCTCTGACCGTCACTTGACGGCCCTCCCCCCGCAGAGGGGGAGGGTCGAAGCGGGGTTTAGCCTTCCCAGCCGTAATCCCGCGCATCCGTCGCCGTGCGATGGAAGCTGAGCCGCCGGTCGTATTCGAGCGGATCCTTCGGCTGCACCAGGGCGCCCGGCGGCACGTTCAGCCAATCGACGAGACGGGTCAGCATGAAGCGCATGGCCGCGCCCCGCGCCAGCACCGGCAGGGCGGCAATCTCGTCGGGCTCCAGCTTCCGCACCGCGTCGTAACCCGCGATCATCGCCCCCGCCTTGTCCCGATGGAAGGTGCCGTCGGCATCGAAGCACCACGCATTGAGGCTGATCGCCAGATCGTAAGCGAAGGCGTCGGTGCAGGCGAAGTAGAAGTCGATCAGGCCCGACACCGCGTCGCCGATGAAGAAGACGTTGTCGGTGAAGAGATCGGCATGGATCACGCCGGAGGGCAGGCCCTGCGGCCAGACGGCTTCGAGGAGATCGAGGTCGGCGCGGGTGCGCGCGGCCAGACCGGGCGCCACGGTATCGGCCTGCCCCTCCGCCTGGGCGAAGAGCGGGCGCCAGGCGGCGACGGACAGGTTGTTCTCCCGCACCATCGGGAAGTCGCGGCCGGCGGCATGCAGCCCGGCGAGGGCGGCGCCGAGGGCGCGGCAATGCTCCGCGCTGGGATGGCTGAGGGAAACCCCCTTCAAGAAGGTCACAATCGCGGCCGGGCGGCCGCAGAGGCGCCCGAGCGCCGTCCCGGCCCGGTTGCGCACCGGCAGCGGACAGGCGAGGCCGGCGCGCGCCAGATGCCCCATCAGGTTGATGAAGAACGGCAGATCCGCCTCACTGACCCGCTTCTCGTAGAGGGTGAGGATGTAGGTGCCGGTGCCGGTCTGCAGGAAGAAGTTCGAGTTCTCGACGCCCTCCGCGATCCCCTTGTAGGAGATCAGTTCGCCGAGCTCGTACTCGTTGAGGAAGGCGCGCAGCGCCTCGTCGGAAACGTCGGTGTAGACCGCCACGGGTGCCGCTTCGTCGGTTCGCGCAAGAGAAAGGGGCGCCGGTGGCGCCCCTGGGATCGTTCGGGCCGCCTCAGAGCGGCCGGCGCAGGCCGCCTTACTCGGCGGCCTCGCTGCGCAGCTCGCGCGGCAGCGGGAAGGACATGTCCTCGACGGTGACCGAGACCTGATCCACCGTCACGTCGAAATGCGCGGCGAAGGCGTCGATGATCTCCTCCACCAGCACCTCCGGCGCGGAGGCACCGGCGGTGAGGCCGAGGCGGCGCACATCCTTGAACGCCTCCCAGTCGATCTCCTCCGCGCGCAGCACCAAGCGGGTGATCGGGCAACCGGCCCGCTCCGCCACCTCACGCAGGCGCTGCGAGTTCGACGAATTCGACGAGCCGACCACGATCAGCGCATCGACACGCGGCGCGACCTCCTTCACCGCTTCCTGGCGGTTGGTGGTGGCGTAGCAGATGTCGTCTTTGTGCGGGCCGTGGATGCCCGCGAACTTCGCCTTCAGCGCCTCGACGATGTGCTTGGTGTCGTCGATCGACAGGGTCGTCTGCGTCACCCAGGCGAGTTCCTGATCGGCCGGCGGGGTGAGTGCGTCAATCTGGTCGATGTCCTCGACCAGGGTGATCGAGCCCTTGGGCAGCTGGCCCATGGTGCCGACCACTTCCGGGTGGCCTGAATGGCCGACGAGGAGAACGTGGCGCCCGCGCTTGTGATGAATCTCGGCCTCGCGGTGAACCTTGGTCACCAGAGGGCAGGTCGCGTCGATGGTGGTGAGGCCACGGGCATCGGCGTTCTGCGGCACGGTCTTGGCGACGCCGTGGGCGGAGAAGATGACCGGCGCGCCGCTATCGGGCACCTCATCCAATTCGCGCACGAAGACGGCGCCCTTCCGCTTCAGGGTCTCGACCACGTATTTGTTGTGGACGATCTCGTGGCGCACATAGACCGGCGCGCCGTAGATCGCGAGGGCGCGCTCCACCACGTCGATGGCACGAACGACACCCGCGCAGAAGCCGCGCGGGGCGCAAAGCAGGATTTCCAGTGGCGGCTTGTCGCCCGTCACGGCCGGCTGCGGGACCCGGTTCGGGTCGGCGGTCAGGTTGATGGTGTCGGCGCTCATGATCCGGCGGATGTGGAGAGGGATGGCCGGGTCTGTCAACTGCGGCCAGCCCGAAAGCCGCAACAGGTTTGACCCTGTCCTTGCAGCTTACTTAGCACATTCGGCGCGCCGCGTGACCCCCACGACCCCTTCAAGTGTCCCGCGCATGGCTCGGTGTGGCCCTGGCGTCCCCCGATCCGAGCCGACCCTCATGATGGGCGATGTGACGAACGACACCGAATCACCCTCGCGATGACGGGACCGGCGAGCTAAGGGGAGGCCATCCCCTTCACGGAACCAGCGAGGCATCGGGCTTTCATGGCGAGTGCCGCGGACCACGCAAGCTTCCTGCCGCCGGTGTTGACCTTCCTGTCGGCGGCAGTGATCGGCGTGCCGCTCGTGCGCTTACTCGGCCAGAGCGCGGTGCTCGGTTATCTCGTCGCAGGCGTGGTGATCGGCCCGGCGGGGTTCTCCCTGATCGCCGAGCCGGAGACCGCCGCGAGCGTCGCCGAAATTGGCGTGGTGCTGCTGCTCTTCATCGTCGGCCTCGAACTGGAGATCTCCCGGCTGGTCTCGATGCGGCGGGACATCTTCGGCCTCGGCACCGCACAGCTCGCCCTCTGCGCCCTGGTGATCGCGGGCGCCGCCTTCGCCTACGGCCTCACGCCGGCCGCGGCAGGGGTGGTCGGCATCGCCATCGCGCTTTCGGCCACCGCCGTCGCCCTGCAGCTGCTGGAGGAGCGGGGCGACCTCGGCAGCGCCTATGGTGGACGCTCCTTCGCCGTGCTCCTGTTCCAGGACATCTCGGTGGTGGCGATCCTGGCACTGCTGCCGCTGCTGGCCTCGGCCGGGGCCACGCCGAAGGACGGCTGGCTCGACGAAGGCCTCCGCTCCACCGCGCGCGCCGGGGTGGCGGTGATCGGCGTGGTGGTCGTCGGGCGCTACGGCCTCAATCCGTTCTTTCGCCTGCTCGCGGCGGCGGGCGGGCGCGAGGTGATGACCGCGGCGGCGCTGCTCGTCGTGCTCGGCACTGCCCTCGTCATGGAGAAAGCAGGGCTGTCCATGGCCATGGGCGCCTTTCTCGCGGGCGTGATGCTGGCCGAGTCGAACTTCCGCCACCAGCTGGAGGCCGATATCGAGCCGTTCCGCGGCATGCTGCTCGGCCTGTTCTTCATGAGCGTCGGCATGTCGATCGACGGCGGGCTGCTCACCAACCACTGGGCGGTCCTCATCGCCACCACGGTGGCGGCGATCGCGGTCAAGATCGCCCTGATCGCCGGGCTGTTCCGCCTGTTCGGCTCACCCTGGCTCGATGCCCTGCGCGGCGCGGCGGTGCTGGCGCCCGCAGGTGAATTCGCCTTCGTGATCCTGCCGGCCGCCGGCGACCTGCACATCCTCAGCTCGGACGTGACCCGCTTCTGCGTGGCGCTCGCCGCCCTGACCATGCTGGTGGGGCCCATCGCCGCCAAGGGGCTCGATTCCGTGATCGCCCGGCGCCCGAAAGGAGCCGAGCCGCCCTCCGACGTGGGCGAGGCGCTCGAATCCGGCGAGACCCGGGTGCTGGTGGTCGGCTTCGGCCGCTTCGGCCAGATCCTGGCGCAGGTGCTGCTGGCGGAGGGCATCAACATCACCGTCATCGACAAGGACGTCGAGCAGATCCGCGCCGCGACGAGCTTCGGCTTCCGCATCTATTACGGCGACGGCACCCGGCTCGACGTGCTGCGCGCCTCCGGCCTCGCCAAGGCGGAGCTGATCTGCGTCTGCATCGACGACCCGCCGGCCGCCCTGAAGATCGTCGACATCGTCCACGAAGAATTCCCGAACGTGCGCAGCTACGTGCGGGCCTACGACCGGACCCACGCCATCGAGCTGATGCACCGGGACGTGGACTTCCAGCTCCGCGAAACCGTCGAATCCGCCCTCGGCTTCGGCCGCGCCACCCTGGAAGGCCTGGGCCTTCCCGCCGAGGCAGCGGCCCGCCGGGTCGAGGATGTGCGCAAGCGCGACGTCGCCCGGCTGGTGCTGCAGCAGGCCGGTGCGATGCCGGACGGCAGCGGCTGGCTGCGCGGCGCGCCGGAGGTGCGGCCGGAGCCGCTCACGGCCCCGAAGAGCCCCTCGCGGGCCCTCAGCGCCGAGACCCGCGGCCTGATCGAGTCGCAGCCCCACGAATCGGCCGCTCGCGCGCTCGAATCCGAGGACGCCGAACCCGATGTCTGAAGCGGATGAGGTCGGAAGGCCGAGCCAGGCAGATGGATCGGCTCGCTTCGTCTCCGGTCCGATCCTGCGCCATGTGCTGGTGATGAGCGCGACCGGCTCGGTCGGGCTGGTCGCGATCTTCGCCGTCGATCTCCTGTCCCTGTTCTACGTCTCGAAGCTCGGCGACCCGGCCCTTACGGCGGCGGTCGGCTTCGGCTCGATCGTGCAGTTCTTCGCCATCGCCATCAATATCGGACTGATGATCGCGGCCGGAGCGCTGGTTTCGCGGGCGATCGGCGCTGGCGATCCCTCAGGGGCGCGGCGCATTGCGACGTCGGTCACCATCCATGGCCTGATTCAGGCAGGTTTGTTGGTCGTTCTGCTCCTGGTCCCGCTCGATCCGATGCTGCGCGCCATCGGAGCGGAGGGACATACCTTGGAGGTCGCCAAACGCTACCTCTGGATCAGCCTGCCGTCGAACCTTCTGCTGGGACCGGGCATGCTCTTCACCGGCCTGCTCCGGGCCGTCGGCGCGGCGCGCGAAGCCATGTACGTGACGCTCGGAGGCGCCATCGTCACGATCTTCGTCGATCCGCTCCTGATCTTCGGCTTCGGCCTCGGTGTCGACGGGGCGGCGCTCGCGGTCTGTATCGCCCGTGTCGCCTTCATCGCCGTCGGCTGGGCCGGGGTTCGGCGCTACCGGATGCTTCAGGCGCCGCGATGGGAGGACGTCATCGGCGATCTTCCCCTCGTGGTTCGCATCGCCCTGCCCGCCATGCTCACCAATCTCGCCCCCTCGGTGGCGAGCGCGTTCATCGCCCATGCCCTCGCCGGCTTCGGCCCTGCGGCGATCGCCGGCAATGTCGTGATCGACCGGCTCGCTCCGGTCGCCTTCTGCGGGCTGTTCGCGATGTCGGGCTCGATCGGTCCGATCCTCGGTCAGAACTGGGGCGCAGGGCGTTTCGACCGGATGCGGGAGGTTCTGCGCAGCGGCGCATTCGTGACCGCGGCTTACGTGGTGGCTGTCTGGCTTCTCCTCGTGCTGGCCCGCACGCCCATCGCCAGCGCGTTCGAACTCACCGGCGTGGCGGCCGATCTCTTCACGTTCTTCTGTCTCGCGAGCGGGCCGGTCTGGTTCTTCAACGGCCTCTTGTTCCTCTCCAATGCCTCGTTCAACAATCTCGGCTTTCCCTACGTCTCTACCCTGCTCAACTGGGGCCGGGCCACGCTCGGCACCATCCCGCCGGCGCTGGCGGGAGCGGCGTGGTACGGCCCGGAGGGCGTCATCGCCGGAACGGGCGTCGGCTCCATCGCCTTCGGGCTGACCGGGCTCACCCTGGCGTTTCGCGCCATCGGACGGCTGGAGCGGGGTGTGCGGCCCGAGGCGGAGCCCGCCTTCGACGCCCCTGCCGCAGACGAGGCGGTCCAGGCGGCCCCGTCGAGCGGCATGTCGCTCTAGAATTCGCGCTGCTGCGGCTTGGCCGCTCGAATCCTCCCCATGGGCGGCGAGAAACCGGTTGGTAGTCGGGCTTTCGGCTGGTCAGTTCCGCGCCGATGCGACACACTCACGGTTTGAGGCCGTTCCGGCGCGCCTCCGGACGGGGCGTCGACGGTCCGCCGGTACGCGCCGTCCGGGACGGGGATTGGGCCTCGTCATGCAGCCGTTGTCATGACGAGGTCCGGAAGCGTCCGGCATCCGGAACGATGCTGTTCGCGCGAGGCGCCCGGCCATGTACACCATGTTCGACATCCTGCAGGGACAGGGGGACGCGAGTGTACGCGCGTTCGGGCAGCAATTCGGCCTCACGCCCGAGCAGACGCGCCGGGCCATGGAGGCCTTGCTTCCGGCCCTGACCATGGGATTGCAGCGCAATGCGGCGACCGATCCGATGGGCCTCGCCCGGCTGTTCGGCCTGATGCAACCCGGCGCCACCCAGCCGACCGGCGCTCCGGATCTGCTGACCGGCCTATTCGGCTCGCCGATGTTCGGTCCGGCGGTGATCCAGCAGGCGGCTGCGGCCAGCGGCGTCGGTGCCCAGGCCCTGCGCCAGATGCTGCCGATCATGGCGGGCATGATCGTCGCCGGCATCGTGCACCTGCTGCTCAACGCGCCCGCCCAGGCCCCGGCGGCCGAGCCGCCACCATCCCCGTATCCGGTCGGAACGCTGTGGACGGACTGGCTCAACGGGCTGAGCGCGGCGGCAGCCCAGATGGCCCCGCCTGCCCCATCGCCGGCTCCCCGACGGCCGGAGCCCCGCACCGCGCGGCGGAAAGCGGACACAGCTCCGGCACCCGATGCGGCCAAGGCCTCGATGGAGGTGATGCAACAGATGCTCCAGACCGGAGCCGAGGTTCAGGAGCAGAACGTCAAGGCGATGAAGGAGGTCTTCGACGCCTTCTGGAACCCGTCGAAGACCGAAGCCGCCACGCCGGGAGCGGCGGTTCCCCCCTCCCCCGCCCCAGCAGCTCCACCGGAGCCGGAGCGGGAGGTGTTTCGCGCGAAGCGACGCCCGGACAAGACCTGAGGCTCGGGCGCCGCTCTCCTTTCACTCTAACCCGGTCGAGCACGGCCGGCATCGTATCTCTCACGAAACGCCTGGCGCCTGGCTGCGTCCGGAACGAGCACGGTCAGGGGCCGGGAGTGCCGTGAGGCACTCCTATTGCGGAAACAGGTTGGCCACCTTCGGGAACAACTCGGTGAAGGCGTCGCCGAGAATCCGCATCCCTCCAATGGCAGCCAGCGCCATGAAGGCGCAGACCAGACCATACTCGATGGCCGTCGCGCCTCCCTCATGCCGGGCGAAGCTCAGGGCGGCTCTGAGTGACGACGCGGCACCATGCAGACGTCGCCGGATGGGGAAAAGCGAACCCACGACACATCGATCCGGGACTGTTGCGATTCGATGAGCTTGCCAGTTCAAACTTGCAACGAGCTTAAGACTTAGACGATCATTTTCGCGGGCAAGGCCGGTTTCGGATCAGATTGACCAGACCCTGCTGGATTCCGGCAGAGGCGATCCGAGGCTCGCCCCGTCTGCGAAGACGGTCCGCCTCGCTGTGCAGGGTTCGGCGGCGGACTGTACCCGCCGCCTACTAGACACGACCCGGGCCACACCCGTCAGGCCTTGCCGGTTTCCTTGCGCAATGCGTCGATGCGCTTGGAGGCTTCCGCCTTGTCGAGGTCGGCCTCGAAGGCGTCCGGCGCCTTGGCCTGCTCTGAGAGGGTCTTCAGGTAGGAGGCCTGCGCCCCGGTCATCGGCTCGGCGCCCGTGGTCCACTCATCGGGATCCTTGATCCGGTTCGACTCGTCGGTCGGATCGGTTTTGGGATTCTCGGCCGCGGCTTGGTCCTTCGTCGTCTGACGGGTCATCGTTACGCTCGCTCGTTCATGGAATGTTCTTGCGACTTCATCCATGAACGCGGGATCGATGACGAGGTTCCGGACGCGCTATCGCGCCCGGAACCTGAACCCGAGCTCAGGCCGCCGCCGCCCGCGGCTGCACCTCGGCGAGGTAATCGTCCATCAGCGTCTTGGTCAGGCTGCCCGGAGTGAAGCGGTAGGGGCCGATCTCGGCCACCGGCGTCACCTCGGCGGCGGAGCCGGTGATGAAGCATTCCGAGAAGCCCGCCATCTCCTCCGGACGGATGCGCCGCTCGATCACCTGGATGCCCCGGCGCTTGGCCAGCTCGATCACCGTCTGGCGGGTGATGCCGTTGAGGAAGCGGTCGGCCTGCGGCGTGTGAATCACGCCGTCGGCGATGAAGAACACGTTGGCGCCGGTGCATTCGGCGACGTTGTCCTCCCAGTCGAGCATCAGGGCGTCGGCATAGCCCTTGTTCTCGGCGCGGTGCTTAGAAATCGTGCAGATCATGTAGAGACCGGCCGCCTTCGAGGTCGAGGGCGCCGTGCGCGGGTCGGGCCGGCGATAATCGGCGATGTCGAGGCGGATGCCCTTCATCTTGGTCTCGGGATCGAAATAGCTCGGCCATTCCCAGGCGGCGATGGCGAGATGGATGGTGTTCTTCTGCGCCGCGACGCCCATCATCTCCGAACCGCGCCAAGCCACCGGACGCAGATAGGCGTCCTGCAGGCCGCTGGTCGCCAGAACATGCGCCTTGGCCGCCTCGATCTCGTCGACCGAGAACGGAACCTCGAAATCGAGGAGCTGGGCCGAGCGGCGCAGGCGCTCGGAATGCTCACGGCTCTTGAAGATCCGGCCGCCATAGGCCCGCTCGCCCTCGAACACCGCCGATCCGTAGTGGAGGCCGTGGCTAAGCACGTGGATCTTCGCGTCGCGCCACGGCACCATGGCGCCATCGAACCAGATCGTGCCCTCGCGCTCGTCGAACGGGATGACGGACATCTCTTGAAATTCCTCTGCGCGGCCTCGGCGAAAACGGGGTCGCAGGATGGAGTATGGACCGGCGCACGGGCGCGCGAACGATGCAGCGGCGGCTGGACCGGCAGGGTTGACGGGTACCAACGGGGCTGAGATATGTCAACAACACTGACTTATCTTCCGAAGCCCCGCGATCCACCGCCGACCGAGGTATTCACGACGTGAATCGTGCGATGACGCCAGAGGCCGACCCGGTGCCGCAGGCTCCCGGCGAAATCTCCGCTCCCGCCCGCTCCGCCGAGGGCGGCGACAGCGACGACCTGATCGAATTGCTGTTCTTCGCCTATCGCGACTTCGTCGGCGATCCCGACCGGATCCTGGCACAGTACGGGTTCGGGCGGGCCCACCACCGGGTGCTTCACTTCGTCGACCGCTATCCCGGCCTCACCATCGCCGAACTCCTCGATATCCTGCGGATCACCAAACAGAGCCTCAACCGGGTGCTGAAGGACTTGATCGATCAGGGCTATGTCGAGCAGCGGACCGGCACCAGCGACCGGCGTCAGCGGCTCCTGTTCTGCACGGAGAGCGGCCGTGCGCTGACTGCTGACCTCACCCGTGTCCAGGTGCGCCGGATCGTGCGGGCCCTCGACGCACCGGCCGTTCCCGGTGACGACGAGGGCAACCGCGATGCCCGCGCGGCCTCGGCCCAGGACTTCCTCCTCGCCATGATCGAGCCCAACGAACGCGCCGCCATCCGCCGCCTGATGGCCCGCCGCGCCACGGGGCGCGCCTGATGACGGCGGGCCCCGCCCTCAGGCCGCGCCCGGAGCTTCCGGACCACGCCCCCCATATCCTGCTCGTCGATGACGACCGGCGGGTGCGCGAGCTGCTGTCGCGCTTCCTTTCCGAGCAGGGATTTCGCGTCACCGCCGCCGCGAACGTGGCCGAGGCGCGCCTGCGCGGTCAGTGTTTCGTGTTCGATGCCCTCGTCCTCGACGTGATGATGCCGGGCGAGAGCGGATTCGATTATGCCCGCTCGGTGCGAGAGACCTCGCGGGTGCCGATCCTGATGCTGACCGCCCGCTCCAATCCCAATGACCGGGTGACCGGGCTGGAGATCGGCGCCGACGATTACCTGCCCAAACCCTTCGAGCCGCGCGAACTGATCCTGCGGCTCAACAACATCATCCGGCGCCACGCCGCCGCGACGGAGACGCGCTTCGCCGGCGAGGGCTCGGTGAGCTTCGGCCCCTTCACCTTCCGTGCCGACCGGGGCGAATTGCGGCGCGACAACGAGGTGGTGAAGATCACCGAACGGGAGCGCGAGATCCTGACCATCCTGGCTCAGGCCCGCGGCGGCAATGTCGAGCGCGAGACCCTGACCGGCAATGGCGGCTTGGCGGCCGAGCGCACCATCGACGTGCAGATCAACCGCCTGCGCCGCAAGATCGAGCCGGATCCGGCCAATCCGAGTTTCCTGCACACGGTGCGCGGCGTCGGCTACCGCCTCGCCATCGATTGAGAATGCTCATGGCGGGTCCCGCCGGCCTTTCCTCGACGGAGTCACGCCGGGCCGGCGCGCTCCTCAGCACCCTCGGCCGGATCCGCAAGGTCTGGCGGCGGGTGAGCCGCACCATCGGCGATGCCCTGCCGAAAGGTCTCTACGCCCGCTCGCTGATCATCATCATCGCGCCGATGGTGCTGCTTCAGTCGGTGATCGCCTACACCTTCATGGAGCGGCACTGGCAATTGGTCACCCGCCGGCTCTCGGCGGCGGTGACGGCGGATGTCGCCGCGCTGATGGACATCTACGAATCCTACCCGCAGGACAAGAATGGCGAGACGCTGGCGCGGATCGCCGGCGAGCGGCTGAACCTCGACGTCGACATCCTGAAGGGGGCCAAGCTGCCGAGTCCGGGGCCGCGCCCCTTCTTCTCGATCCTCGACGAGGTGCTGTCGGACGAGATCCGCCGCCAGATCCGCCGGCCGTTCTGGATCGACACGGTGGGCCGCTCGAACCTGATCGAGATCCGGGTGGCGATCCCGGAGGGCGTGATGCGGGTGACCGCCCGGCGCAACCAGGCCTACGCCTCGAACTCGCACATCTTCCTGTTGTGGATGACCGGCTCCTCGCTGGTGCTGCTCGGCGTGGCGATCCTGTTCCTGCGCAACCAGATCAAGCCGATCCTGCGCTTGTCGGCGGTGGCGGAAGGGTTCGGCAAGGGCCGCGACATCGAGTTCAAGCCCCGGGGCGCCCGTGAGGTGCGGCAGGCGGGCCATGCCTTCATCGAGATGAAGCGGCGCATCGAGCGGGCGATGGAGCAGCGCACGACGATGCTCAACGGCGTGAGCCACGATCTGCGCACCATCATCACCCGATTCAAGCTTTCGCTGGCCCTGGTGCAGCAGACGCCGGAGGTGGAGGATCTCCAGCGCGACGTCGATGAGATGAGCCGGATGTTGGAAGGCTATCTCGCCTTCGCCCGGGGCGATTCCGCCGAGACCGCCGCGGAAGCCGACATGCGGACCCTGCTGGAGGATCTGCGCAGCGACGTGGAACGGCTCGGCGCCCATGTCGAGGCCGTGGAGATCGAGGGCGATCCGTTCGTCACCGTGCGCTCCGACGCCATGCGCCGCTGCCTGTTCAATCTCGCCGCCAATGCCGCGCGCTACGCCGATACCGTCGCAATCTCGGGTCGGCGCGAGCACCGCGCCTTCCTCGTCGCGATCGATGATGACGGCCCCGGCATTCCGCCGGAGAGCCGTGAGGAGGTGTTCAAGCCCTTCGTGCGCCTCGACGATGCCCGCCAGGATGCCGGCGGCTCCGGGCTCGGCCTCGCCATCGCCCGCGACATCGCCCGCGCCCATGGGGGCGACGTCGCCCTCCACGACAGTCCGCTCGGCGGCCTGCGGGCGACGGTCCGGATCCCCGCCTGACGCCATGCTTTCGACTGCCGCGCCGCCTGCGCGCCGGGATCGCGAAAAGATCGCGCAGAGATTCTGAGCCGGCGGGAGTTTCCTCCGGCGGAACCGCGATGCTAAGACCGCCTCGCATTATTCTTCGGGCCGCGTCGCGGTCCCTTCGAACGCGAGTGACGTCGAATGAACCCGCTGGTGCCGCTTTTCGTCGTGCTGCTCTTCCCCATCGGGGCGATCTGCACGTTGCTCTTCACGGATACCGGGATCGAGCCGGCCCTGTTCTGGGCCGCCGTGAAGACCTTCGCGATCCTGTTCGCCGTCGCCGGCGGCATCTCCTTCGCCGCCAGCCGCCTCGCCGAGCGTTCCCACGGCTGATCGTCCTCGCCGGCCGGAGGGAGGGACGGGGTCGTGCCGCACATCGTTCCTTCTTTCGGCCGGATCGGCGAGGAGAATGCCTTCTCGGTGCTCGCCCGCGCGACCGCGCTGGCGGAACAGGGCCGCGACATCGTCAATCTCGGCATCGGCCAGCCGGATTTTCCGACACCGCCTCATATCGTCGAGGCGGGCATCAAGGCCCTGCGCGACGGCCATCACGGCTACACGCCAGCCATCGGCATCCCGCCGCTGCGGGAGGCGGTGACACGGGACATCCACCGGCGCCACGGTGTCGAGGTCTCGCCCGATTCGGTGTTGATCGTGCCGGGCGGCAAGGTCACCCTATTCATGGCGATCCTGATGTTCGGCGAGCCCGGCGCCGAAATCCTGTATCCCGATCCCGGATTTCCGATCTACCGATCGATGATCGCCTTCACCGGGGCGACACCGGTGCCGGTGCCGATCCGCGAGGAGAACGGCTTTGCCTTCTCGGCGCGGGAGACGCTCGCCCTCGTGACGGAGCGGACGCGGCTGCTGATCGTCAATTCCCCGGCCAATCCGACCGGCGGCGTGACGCCGAAGGCCGAGATCGAGGCGCTGGTGCAGGGCTTGGCCGCCCACCCGGACGTGGCGGTGCTGTCCGATGAGATCTACGGGACCATGACCTATGACAGGGAGAGCCATGTCTCCCTGCTGGGCTATCCCGAGCTCCGCGACCGGCTGATCTATCTCGACGGCGCCTCGAAGACCTACGCCATGACCGGATGGCGGCTCGGCTGGTCCGTCTGGCCTAAACCGCTCTACGACGCCGCCCGCAAGCTCGCGGTCAATTCGCATTCCTGCGTCAACGCCGCCACGCAATGGGCCGGCATCGCCGCCCTCGACGGGCCGCAGGATTGCGTCACGGCCATGGTCGCCGAATTCGACCGCCGCCGGGCGATCGTCGTCGATGGCGTGAACCGCCTGCCCGGCCTGTCCTGCGTCAAGCCGAAGGGTGCCTTCTACGCCTTCCCGAACATCACAGCGACCGGCTGGAAGGCGAAGCCCCTCGCCTCGGCGCTGCTCGAAGAGGCCGGGGTCGCGGTGATCGGCGGGCCGGATTTCGGCTGTCACGGCGAAGGCTATCTCCGGCTGTCCTACGCCAATTCCGCCGCGAACATCGCCCGCGCCCTGGACCGCATCGGGCAGTTTCTGTCGGAGCGCTCACCGACCGGATCCGAGAGGGTTTGAAGCGTATCGTCTGCAGATCTCGGAAGATCCGCCTCTCGATCGGCACCGAGAGACAATCTCGGCCTTTCTCGATTTTTCTTGCATCCGAATTCGCAGCTCGGGCGTTACCGGCCCATGCTTCGCTGCGCTTGAGTTCGTGGCGGACGTCATAAAGACGGAGACGCTGGAATGAAGATGAAGACCCTTCTCGCCGCTTCGGCCATCGCCCTCGCTCTGCCCATGGCCGCTCAGGCCCAGGGAACGATTCGCGGTGCCGAGCGCGGCGCTCAGGAAGGTGCGGACGCTGCCGGCCCGATCGGCGGGATCGTGGGCGGCGCTGTCGGTGCGGCCACCGGGACCATCGGCGGCATTCTCGGCGTCGACGACCGTCCGCGCTTCCGCTCCTATGTCCGCGAGCGCAACGTCCGTTCCTATGACTATGACGGCCGCGTCGTCGTCGGGTCCACGCTGCCGTCCTCGGGCGTGACCTATTACGAGGTTCCGGACGATTACCGCGTCGCTCGCGGCACCCGCTATACGGTGGTGAATGATCGCCCGGTGCTGGTCGACGGCCGTCACCGCATCATCGAGGTGCTCGACTAACGATCCACCGCCACGCCGCTCATCGAGCGGGACGATACGGCCCCGGCACCCCAAGTGCCGGGGCCGTTTGTTATCGAGCCACTGGAGGCGGAGCCACAACCAAGCGGTGTACAATGTTCATGTCTTAATCTTTAGATCATACCGGCCCAGCCGGACGCCTAAGCTTGCGAAGTCTGAGGCAACGCTCTTTCTCTTCGCCAGTTAATAGGAGCAAGCATCTTCAGCAGATCAGGACGGACGATGAACGGCCCGGACCACCCCCCCGAAGACACGCAGGAAAACCCGCCACTGCCGGAATCGGTTCGGGACCATCTGGGTCACGAATTGCGCGGCGTCCTGACGGAGACGACACTGGAGCCGCGCTATCTCGGCGACGAACCGGGCATTCCGGAAAAGTTCGAGCCACAGATCCGCCGTCTCGAAACCCGGCTGAAAACCCACGAAGAGGGCACGGATGCGGTCGAGCATGCCCTGGACCGCATCCTCGACGCCTTCGGGGTCACGCCCAGGGACAATGACGGCGCGCCCCGTTAGGCGCCGTCACGGCCTCGCACCGCCAGAAGATCACGGATTTCCGTCAGCAGTTTCACGTCGGCCGGCACCTCGGCGACGGGCTGCGGCTTTGCCTCTTCCTTCAACTTCAGCGTGTTCATGGCACGGATCACCAGAAACAGCACGAAGGCGATGATGGTAAAGTTGACGGCCAGCGTGAGAAACTGACCGTAGCCGATCACTGCTCCGACTTTCTTGGCTTCGGAATAGGGCATGCCCGCCTGCACCTTGGAGGTCAGCGGGATATAGTAGTTGGAGAAGTCCAAGCCGCCGGTGATGGCACCGATGATCGGCATGATCACGTCCTGCACCAGCGAATTCACGATGGCTCCGAAGGCCGCGCCGATAATGACGCCGACGGCCAAATCGACCACGTTGCCCCGCAACGCGAATTTCTTGAATTCTTCCAACATCCCGTAGCCCCTTCTCGATCCGGCGCAGGCGAGTTGCGTCGTCGATGGAAGCTAGAGCGCTCGGCTTCGAAAGGGATGGCGGCCCAGCATCGTTCGTGCGGGCCGCCGTGTCATCCCGCATCGAAGCGGCCTCGGATCTCCCTCGAAGGCCTTTCGCGATGAATCCCGCGCGCGTGTTGCAGCGCCGGCAAAGCCTCGCAGGCCTCAGGCGCAATCATCGGCACAGGCGACCGAAGCGGGGCTGTATATCGGAGTTTTCGACAAATAGACGTGCTTCAGATGCACGTCGCCACCACCGAATCATTGCTCCGAGGCATCGGCCGGCCGCTCCTCGCAAGTAACGTAGTTACATTCTGAAACAAATTCTTCGGTCCGAACCCTTGATTTGACGGGCCGCCACCGCCGAGCACAGCCCGTTTCCGGCCTGCCGTTTAGAATCAGTTCATTTTGCGACTGCTACCGATTCGCCACTACCAGCACGATTCTGCATAGCCTGAGGTCCCCTTTCGGATGGCCGACGACGCGTTTCACACCGAATTGCCAGAACATCCCGCCCAAAAGCAGGATGAAGCAGCAAAGGCGGTGCCCCAGCATCTGTCGCTCGCCCTGCGCGATTACTTCGATCTCACGGGGCAGTCGCCCTTGCCGGACCCGCTCGCCGAGCTGTTGCGGCAGTTCGAGGCGGCCCTCGCCGTGCATGGCGGAAAGGTCGAGGCCCTCTTTCGCGACGAACTCGTGAAGGCCCTACCGATGCTGCGCACCTTCGCGATCTCGCTGACCGCCAACCCGACCCGGGCCGACGACCTCGTTCAGGAGACCATGGCGAAGGCTTGGGCGAACCGGACCCGCTTCGCGCCGGGCACGAACTTCACCGCTTGGTTGTTCACCATTCTCCGCAACCAGTTCTACACCGAGATCCGCAAAGGGCGGCGGGAGGTCGAGGATGCCGATGGCGTCCATGCCGGCACCCTCACCGCCCATCCCGATCAGGAGCACGCGGCCGGGCTGCGGATGGTGATGAATCTGATCGGCACACTGCCTCTGCCCCAGCGGCAGGCTCTCCTGCTCGTGGGTGCAGAAGGCTTCACCTATGAGGAAGCGGCCGAACGGCTCGGCTGTCAGGTCGGCACGGTCAAGAGCCGGGTCAGCCGCGCGCGCGCTTTCCTCATGGCCTCCTTCGACGGCCTGCCGGACGGATTGCTGGCGGCGCGGGCCTGACGAGCCCCGGCAGCGGGGGAGCGAAGGTCCGTTTCGCCCCCCGAAGGGATCAGACGGATCCGGGACGATGCTCGATCTGGCGCAGCATACGGTTCAGATCGAACGGCTTGGGCAGGAAGGTCGCCCGCGGCGGCAGCGCCTCGGCGGCGACGGGAGCTTGACCTGACACGACGAACAGATGAGTCGCCGGCAGCCGTTCGCGGACGACGTGAGCCAGGCGCACGCCATCCATGCCACCGGGAATCAGCACATCGGTGATGACGACGCGGATGTCGCGATGTTGGTCGAGCAGGGAGACAGCCTGTTCGGCATTCTCCGCGTCGTAGACCCGCCAGCCGCGATCCTCGAAGAAGGCGATCATATCGAAGCGCAGCAGCGCTTCGTCTTCCACGATCAGAACGATCCTGGCACCGATCGATGTTCTCTGGCCCAACGCTACGTCTTCCCGCTCGTCGTGACGGCGTCGCCCGTCCGGGCATCCAACGCGAAGACCACGCCGTCCGGTCGATAATCCGTGACCGCCGTCCCGCCGAAATATGACCGCAGCGACCGCTCGATCAAGGTGGTGCCGAAGCCGCGCCGGCTCGGCTCCTGCACGGTCGGGCCGCCGCGCTCGCGCCACCCGAGATGGAAATGCGCCTCCGGACCCGCGCCCTCGATCCGCCAGTCCAGGATCACCGTGCCGGTCTCGTTCGAGAGGGCACCGTATTTGGCCGCGTTGGTCGCGAGTTCGTGAAGCGCGAGGGCCAGCGCCACCGCGACCTGCGGCTGCAGCGTGACGCGGGGCCCGTCAAGCAGGATGCGTTGGCCGAGTTCGCCGTGCGGCGCCAGCGTCCGCTCCGCCAATTCCCGCAGATCGGCCGAGCGCCAGGATGCGCCGGTCAGAACATCCGTGGCCGCGCCGAGGGCGACGAGCCGGGCTGACAGATCCTCGTTGGCCGTCCGGATGTCGGTGGCATTGCGCAGGGTTTGGTGGGTGACCGATTGAACCACGGCGAGCACGTTCTTGAGGCGATGCGCCAACTCGCCGTTCAACAGCCGCATATCCTCCTCCGCCCGCTTCCGGGCGCGGAAGTCACGGCTCACGGTGCCGTAGCCGATGGTCCGGCCTTCCCTGTCGGTGATGGGAAAGGCCGAGCAGAGGACGGGGATCGGCTCGTTCGTGGCGAAGTGGCGGAAATTCACCTCACCTTGCCAGTGGCCGTCGCGGTCGACAGCCGACAGGATCGATGCGGCCAGACTGGCGGCCTGATCGGGCGGAAAGAGATCGGGAATCGTGAGACCTGCGGGCGCGGCCGCCTCCAGGCCGACCAGCCGGCGCGCGGCATCGTTGAGGTAGAACACCCGGCCATCGACATGCGCCATGCCGATGAAGTCGGCGCTGTTCTCGGCCAGGCGTACGAAGCGGTCGCGCTCTTCCTCACTCTCGCGCAGGGAGGTGATGTCGCGCGAGACCGACAGGATCCGGGCCGGCTGGCGACCCGAGCCGCGAATCGGACTCACCGCGACGTGCCACCACCGAGCGTTGCCCTTCATGGTGTTCGCCCGGTCGACGAAGCTGCTGCTGTGCCCGGCTCGGGCAGCCTCGACGGCAGCCTTGGCCTCGGTATGGCCGCGGCCCGACCAGAAGTCCGGCCAAGGGCAGCCTTTGATCGCGTTGAAGTCGCTCACCTCCATCACCCGCTGGCCGCCCTCGCTCATGAAGGTGAGCCTGCCGTCGAGATCGAGCACCTTGATGCAGTCGGTCGAGCTGGCCAGCACGCTCGCCATGAACGTCTCCCGCTCCGCCGCCGCCGCGGCGCTGCGGGCCAGTTCGGCCCGCGAGGCGTCGGCGTCGCGCAGGGCGCCCCGGAGGGCCGCCACGAGCCCAACCAGTGCCGCCGTGGTGAGGGCGAACAGGGCGGATCCCGTCCATTGGACGGAGGATAGGGGAGCCGGCTGTTCCGAGTGGCTGATCGCGTAGGTGGCACAGGCCACCGACAGGGCGGTCGCGAACAAGCCGGCTCCCGCCCCGAGGAAGAGGGCGACGACGACGACGCCCGGCGTGAACAGGAACCAGGGAGCGAAGTCGTTGAACAGGGGATGGCGCAGCGCGGCGATGGCCAGCACCGCGAAAGTGGCGAGACCATAGCGGACGAGCGCGGACGGGCGGGAGACGACGATGCCGGCGCGAAGTCGGCCCAAAGGAGAGATTGAGATGATCGTGTCCCGGAATACGCACGACCCGAGTCGCCGAGACTTAACCTAAGTGGTTTGGAATGTGACCGCCGTGAGGCCGCCGGCCACCGAAGATGGGTTACTGCCTCAGATCCCTCACCGGCCCGGACAAGCCTGCTTCCCCGCCGGCCTCAGAACGCCGCAATCAGGCCGATGCCGGCGACCATCAGGATGCCGCCCGCGATGCGGGCGAGGCCGGCCTTGTGGATCTCGAAGCCGAGCAGGCCGAAATGGTCCATGACGAGCGAGGTCACGATGGCGACCGTCACCGTCACCCCCATGAAGACAGCGGCCCCGACCTTGTCGGCGACGAGGACGGTCGCCAGCACATAGACCGCGCCCATGACGCCTCCGGTCCAGACCCACCACGGCAGACCGGCCAGGGCCGCCGCGCCCGGTCGCTGGCCGGTCACCAACGTGACGGCCAGCGCCGCCACCAGGGTCGTCACACAGGTCGCCGCGCCGACGGCGGCGGCCGCCCAGACCGGGGCGCCCAGACCCTTGTTGAGCGTCGCGTTCGCCCCGGTCTGCAGGGTGTTGAGCAGGCCCGCGACGACCGCGAAGCCGATGAGCAGCGCCCGCACGGTCAACCCTCCTCCGGCAGCGGCGGACCGCGGAAGGCGTCGAGCCGGTCCGGAGCCTCCAGCTTCACGGGCATTCCCGTCCGGGCACTCTCGTAGATCGCCTCCATCAGAACGTGGTCCTGCACGCCTTCCTCGCCGGGGGTGCGGGGCTTGCGGTCCTGCAGGATGCAATCCGCCAAGTGATCGATCTCGGCGGCGAACTGATTCCTGGCCTTGAGCACGCGCTCGTCCAGGCTGGTGGCGTCCCCTTCCCGCGAGGTCACGATCAGGCGCTGGCCCCGATACAGATACGCGTTCGGCATATCGACGACGGCCTTCTCGAAGTTCAGGCGCTGGTGTTTGTCGTCGCGGGCGCCGTAGCTGGTGAAGCACTGGGCGATGAAATTGGAGGGGAAGCGGAGCTGGAACGAGACCGTTTCCTCCACATCGGCGAAGCGCGGGTCGTTCGGCGGCGTGACGATCGAGGCGAAGATCTCCACCGGCTCCTCACCCGTAAGGAACCGGGCGGTATTCAGGCAGTAGAGGCCGATATCGGGCAGCGATCCGCCTCCGGACATCACCCGCTTGTGCCGCCACTGCTCGGCACCGTTCTCCGCCACCGTCTGAACATTGGTGGCGCTCATGCCGAGCAGGCGCCCGAAGGCCTTCTCCCGCACCAGCTTCGCGAGACGCCGGTTATAGGTCTCGTACTGGATCCGATACGCGATCATCAGCTTGACGGCGGCCTTGTCGCAGGCCGCAACCATGGCGCGGGCATCGGCCGAGGAGGTGGCCATCGGCTTCTCGCACAGCACGTGCTTGCCGGCCGCCGCGGCGCGCTCGACATAGTCCCGGTGCATCGCGTTCGGCAGCACGATGTAGACCGCCTTGATCTCCGGGTTGTCGCGGATGCGATCGAAGCCGGCATAATCGTAGCAGGCCGTCTCCGGGATACCGTACTGGCGTGCCACCGCTTTCAGCTTCTCCGGCGTGCCGGATACCAGGGCCACGGGCGTCGCCTTCCGGCTCTCGCCGAAGGCCGGCAGGATCTCTTCGAGGGACAGGCGGCCGAGCCCGACAATGGCGAAGCCGACGCGTTCTGAGGGCGGCAACGGGGCCGGCGGCGGGCCCGAGGGCGTGTCGGCCGGGGCGCGCCAATCTGGGAACGTGACCTTGCGGCCCTCGACGCTGCCGGTATCGACCTCGGTCGGGGCCGGGGTGCCTTGCGCCGCCCGCGCCGCGCTGCCGATCACGAGGCCCGAGGCGCCGAGTCCGCTGATCTTGAGGAGAGTGCGGCGGTGAAGGTCGATCGGTTTCGACACGAGCAGGCTCCTGACCGGAAGGAATGACCGGCGGATGGCTTGTCCCCGATCAGCGGGAGAACCCCGGTGAGCGACATGCGGTGATGCGGCGTTCGGTCTCGCGGCCTCGTTCCGCCGGCATGCCGTGTCGCCGATATCCTCCCGGATCATGCGGCTTTGCCCGTCGAGCCCTGCCCGTGGGTCCGGACAGGTCGGGGCCACCTTCAGGACGATGCTTCAGCCCCGGTCCGAGCGCATCGGCGGCGCCATCCGCGCCATCACGTCGTCGTTCCACGCCATCCGATGCAGAACCGCCATCGCCACGTGGCCGAACACCACCGCCATGAGGGTGAAACCCAGCCAGTAGTGAAGCAGATCGGCCGGGGCCATCATCCAAGCGATCTTCTGCTCACGCTCCGGCATGAGCGGGAGGCCGAAGGGCGTGAAGGGCTTTCCCGACCCGTACTGGCGCAGCAGGGCAAGCCCCGGCACCACCACCATCAGCAGGTAGAGCACGGCATGGCCAGCGGTCGCGGCACGGCCCAGCCGGCTCGGATGCGGCGGCCTCCTCGGCAGGTTCGCCAGCCCCCAAGCGCCCCGCAGCAGCACGAGCACGAAGAGGGTAAAGCCGAGCGTGAAGTGGCTTCCGCCCACGATCCGCGTGAGGGCGGTATCGCCGAGGGTGACGTAGAGCAGCGCCCCCGCGAATTGCCAGGCGAAGAGGGCCGCCATGAACCAGTGGAAGCCGCGGCTGATACGGCCGTAGCGTCGCGGTGTGTCGAGCCAGGTGGTCTCCGCTCCGCTCATGCGGGTCCCGCCTGCATCTCGGTCAGAACGTCGAGGCGGTACTGATCGGTTCGGGACTGGCCTTGCACGCGCAGGAACGGCCGCGCCGTCTCCACGAACAACTCCGCCGCCTCGTCTCCCGTGAGCGGGTAATGCGTCTCGCCGGTCCAGTGCACCAGCACGACATCGCCGCCCGGCCGCAGGCAACCTTTCATGCGCGCGACCAGGGACCGGACATCGCCGGCATCGAGATAATACACCACCTCGGAGAGCAGGATCAGGTCGAACCGGCCCTCCGGCCATTGGCCGGGCACCTGGGCCAGCTCGAACCGGACATGGTCGAGATCGCGGCATCGGACACGAGCCTGCGCCAGGGCCAGCTCGGTCAGGTCTATGGCGGTGAGGGCGTCGCAACGCTGCGCCAGCGCCTCGGTCAGGACGCCGATGGAGCAGCCGATTTCCAGGGCGGAGGCGTAGGCCCGGCGCGGCAGGGCGTCGAGCGTGACGGCGTATTTTTCCCGTTCGTAGGCGCTCGTCGCGAATTGCCACGGATCCGGGTCATCGGCGTAGCACAGGTCGAAGTAACTCGGCGGCAAGCTGTGGGCGTGCCGGTTCATGTCACACCTCGCGTCCAGACATCGCCCGCCATGCCCCCGGCCTCCAAGATCTCGGCCGCCGCATCGGTCAGGGCCCGGTCCGGCCCGGGCTGGCGCAGATAGGTCGCGAGATCGCGGGAGAGGCGCTCGAGCGGATGGCCGCGCAGAAAGCCCTGCAATCCGACGGAGCGCTGGGCGAGTTGCAGAACCTCCAGGCCGGCCTTCTCGACCGCGAGACGCGCGAGGTTGACGAAGGCGACGATACGATCGGCGGAGAGCGCGTCCTCGGCGACGATGCCGGCCGCGCGCATAACCCAGAGCCGCGCCCCCTCGACGGCGATGGCGCCCTCCCCGAGTCTGGCGAGCTGGTGAGGGTCGGCACCGCGCCCGAGCCGCGTGACATGGCCGCGCCACGCGTCGAAAACCGCCTCGATGCCGCCGAGATGCACGGCCGCGAAGCGCCACGCCCCTCCCGAGAAGATGGGCTGCCGGTGATAGTCGCCCGGCGCGCCGAGGATGGCGTCCGGCCCGACGACGAGGCCGGTAAAATCGACCGTTCCTGTGGCCGAGGCCCGCATGCCGTGGGCGTGCCACGCCTGAAGATCGGCACGGCTGCCGGCCTCCAGCGGCACCACCAGCATGAGCGGCGCGTCCTCGCCGGGCGAGCGCACGGTGACGAGGGCGCGGGTCACGCGGCCCGCCCCCGACGCCAGGGTCTTGACGCCGGACAGCGAGCGGTCGCCGGCCCCCTCGCCCAGGACGAGCCCACCTTCGGCCGGCTCCGTGTTCCAGACGCCGAAGAGATGGCCATCTCGCGCATCGGAAAACAAACGTGTCCGCTGGCCGGCCTCGCCGAAGCGACCGATCAATTGCAGAGCATTGACGTGCCCCTCGTAGAGCCGCCCGAGTGCGAGGCTGCCGTAGCCGACAAGGCGCAGCACCTCCGCCAGCGTCGCGGCCCCCGGCTCCTCACCGAGGCCGGCGCCCCCCTCGGCGGCGGGAACCGGCGCCGCGAGCAGCCCAAGACGGTGGAGACTGAGGATGTCTTCAGCCGGAAAGCCGTCGTCGCGGTCCTGCGCTTCGGCGCGGCTCGCGGCCAGAGCCGCCACCTCCCGTGCAGCGGACACGGCATCGTAGGCGAGGCTCAGCGGTGTTCTCTGGTCCATACGCCCTCCCTTCAGGCCGCCGTCGCGGCAATGTCTTCGAGCGTGCGGCCGGTCAGGACCGAACGCGGCTGCTCCGTCAGGATGTCGGGCGCGCCGGCGTCGCGGGCGGCCTCATCGTGCGACTTCACCAAGAGCCAGGATTCCCGCTTTTCGCCCGGCCTCGGCTTCATCCGCATCAGGCGCCAGCGGCCGGTCAGCTTCTCCCCCCGCAGGGTGAAGGCGAGCGACCCCGACACCAACGCGCTGACGGGATCGCCGTCCGGCTCCCAGCTGCCGCGATCCCAGAGAAGGACGATGCCGGCCCCATAATGGCCGGGCGCGATCACGCCTTCGTAGTCGGCGTAGTCGAGACCATGGTCCTCGACCGCGACGGCGAGGCGGCGTTCGCCGGCCACGAGGCTCGGACCGCGCGTGATCGCCCAACTCTTCAGGACTCCGCCGAGCTCCAGACGGAAGTCGTAATGCAACCGCCGGGCGGCGTGCTTCTGCACGCGGTAGGCCAGTGCCTCACGGTCAGGCATCGCCGGGCCGCTCCAGCTCGCATCTCTCGATTGCCGCGGGCCGCCAGCGCGGCGACGGACGCAGCCTCCTGTCGCCGCGCCTAACGCCGACCCCTTCAGGAATACCGAGCGACCGCGAGCCAGCTTCCACTCGCCAGGTCTTGCTGCGAAGCGGGCCAGCAACGGCCGCTCTTAAGTCATAGGTCTTCCCGTTCGAGACCGGGCCGAACCCACATGAGCCGCCGTTCCACATCTTCGCCCACCCCGGCAGGCCGGATGTGCGACCGCCGGCAAGCTCCGCACCAACGGCGACCTGACCAACTGGTTCTATGGAGATGAAGCCATGCGCCACCGTGGCGCAGCGCAAGGGTGACGCTGCGGCGCCGAGGGCCTGGCACTCGTCGTCTCCAAGGTGCCGGAGAGGGTTCCCCGGAGGAGCGGCAACGGTGGCAACGGTGCGGTCACGAACCGCTGCCGGCCACGACCGACACGAGGGCGGCGGGCGGCTTCACGGCCTCCGAACCGGCGCCGCGCCCTCCCTCGACGTCCCATCCGCAGGTCCGCGATGCCGGTCTCAGTCGTAGGGGCCGCGAAACAGATCGCCCAAGGCCTTGCGCCGGAACAGCGTCAGCCATCGCCGCCGCTTGTGCTCCGGCCGATCATGCATCATGTGGCAGCGTTGGCAGAAGGCCGCGAGATTGGCCGCTGTGTTGTCGGCGGTGTCATGGTTGCGGTGAGCGGTGGCGAGCACCACCCGCGTCGTTCGGGCCGCCGCGAGGACGTCGTCGGCGGTCGAGAGGCGGATCATCCGCCCCGCACCGTCCCGCCAGGATTCTGCATCGTCGTCCCACCAGCGCCCGTCGCCGAGATGAAACACCGTGCGGCCATGGGGGCGCCCGCAGCCTTCGCATCGACCCCGCGCGCGGCCGAACCGGATCACCGCCGAGAGCTGCGGCCAATCGATCGGATAAAAGAAGCGATGTTCGCGCCGGATTGGCATGACAGGAAATCGGGTGCCAATGGCCAAGCCGCTCTCTAGGCGACACGGGGATCATTGTCATGCACAATCGGCTCCTGCAGATGATCGATCACCTTCGTATCGGGAACACCGCTCGATGATCTGGGTCACGGACCACAGGGGAAGCCTCGCCTATATCTGTCGGGAATGGCACGATTTGACGGGACAGGGGCCGAGCCAGGCGCTCGGGACCGGCTGGATCGAAGCGGTGCATCCCGAGGACAGGGCGGCGGTCGCAGGTGGCTTCGCCGAAGCCTGCCGGCGCCAAGTCGAGTTCATGCTGCGCTACCGCCTACGGCGCGCGAACGGCACCTATGTCTGGGTGCTCGATGCCGCCTCACCCTCGTTCACGCCGCTGACCCACGACTTCGTCGGCTTCCTCGGCTTGGTCAGCCGCTACGAGGATGACGTCGAGAACCTCACCGCCGCCGTCGAGAT
>DYYG01000067.1 GCA_020741775.1 Methylorubrum populi | reverse complement strand
GTGTTGCTGCTGGTGCTGGCGGCGAAATCCGTGCCGGCGGTGCCCGTGGTGGTGATCTGGGTCGAGAGAGCTTGGTTGGCGGTCGACTTGGCCGAGTCGATCAGCTTCTGGATCGAGGTGATGCCCTGGTTGGCCGCCTGGATCGCCTGGATGCCGTTCGAGATGCCGTCGAGCAGGCCGCTGAGATCGGTCGAGCGGTTCGACAGGTTCTGGGCGGTGAAGAAGTTCACCGGGCTGTCGAGAGCCGACGAGACCTTGAGGCCGGTCGCGAGGCGGTTCTGGGTCGTGGCCGTCTGGCTCGCGGTGTCCTGCAGCGAGAGCAGGTTCTGGCGGGTGGCGGCGGAGAGCGTGATGCCGGAAGACATGGGGCGATCCTTGTGGGTCTCGAAGCCGCCCTTTTGGCGACCCCCACACCCTTCCCGTCGCCCCTTGCCGAGTCCTTAATCGGATCGGAGAATGCGTCGCCTATCGTCGGTTTGACGCAAGAACAGCGGCAAGTCCTGCTGCCATGGTTAAGAAAATCTCGCGGCCTTTACCGACATTTTGCCCATCGAGGAACCGCCATCCATGGCCCTGCGCATCGAACTCAAGCCTCAGGAGCGGCTGATCATCAACGGCGCGCTGATCCGCAACGGCGATCGCCGCTCGGTCTTCATGATCGAGAACCAGTGCAAGTTCCTGCGCGAGAGCGAGATCATCTCCGAGACCGAGGCCGACACCGCCGCCAAGCGGCTCTGCGTCACGCTCCAGTTCATCTATCTCGCCGACAATCCGGCGGAGGCCGAGGATCTCTTCGTGCGCCAAGCCAGCGAGATCCTCGAGGCGGTGCCCAGCACGGCGCCCTACATCCTGGCGATCCAGGACGAGCTGTCGGCGCGTCAGTATCACCGCGCGATCAAGCGCGGGCGCGAACTGATCGCCTACGAACGCCAGCTCCATGATCGTCTCGTGGCAGCGCCGGCCGCCGAGGGCTGAACACGCCGGCGCGACAGGCTTGTGAGCTTTGCGGTAGGATTCTTGCTTCGCCGCAACCTGACCTGAACAGGGAGTCGACATCCGACATGAACCGTTTTTCCGCCGCCTTGCCGGCCGGCCTGCTCGTCCTTCTGCCCCATGCCGCGCTCGCCCATCCGGGCCATGGTGAGGCCGGCGGTCTGGCGCAGGGCCTGCTGCATCCGATCGGGGGAGCCGACCACGTGCTCGCCATGGTCGCGGTCGGGCTGCTCGCGGCCTTTTATGGCGGACGGGCGCTCTGGGCGCTGCCGCTCTCCTTCCTCGGGATGATGACGCTCGGCGCCGGCCTCGGGATGACGGGCCTCGCCCTGCCCTATGCGGAGATCGGCATCGGCCTGTCGGTGGTGGCCTTCGGCCTCGCCTTGGCGCTGCGCGTCGCGGCGCCCCTGGCGGCGCTCATGGCGCTGGTCGGCGGATTCGCCGTGTTCCACGGCTACGCCCACGGCGCCGAAATGCCGGAGAGCGCGTCGGGCCTGGCCTATGGCCTCGGCTTTCTCGCGGCTACGGCGGCGCTGCACCTCGCCGGCCTCGGCCTTGGGCGCATCCTCAACGGCCGGCAGGCTTCGCTTCGAATCCTGCCGCAGGTTCTGGGGGGCGCCGTCACGGTGGCGGGCCTCGCCCTGCTGGTCCAGGCGGCCTGACCGCCTCCGGGCGCCGCAGGGTCAGACGATGCCGCTCGCCTCGTAGGGCCAGGGCTTGCCGAGATGGGCTGCGACCCGGGCGGCATCGGGGCCAACCGCCTCCACCGCCGCCTGCACCTGTTCCACGGGCACCTCGAACCGGCGGGCCCAATAGGCGCGGTCGCGGGGCTCGTCGAGCACCACCGTGGCGGGATCGCCGCTGGCCGCACCTCCCTCACCGGACCTGTCCTGCACCATGGTTCGGCCACTCCCTGATCGCACCCGCCTCGGACGGCGGGCCCGATCTTTAACGGGCGGGCGGGGCCCGGAGGTTCCGCCGCCGGGCGCCGAAACCGGCCTCCCCGAGGCTCAGGCCTGCCCCGTCACCGGCCGCAGCGCAGCGGTGCGGGCAGGCTCTGGGGCGATGTGGAAGGCGGCCGGGCGACGGAACAGGAAATCCAGGCGGGTACCGCGCACGATCCGCTCGAAGGCGAGCGGCAGGATCACCGCCGCCGCGGTCACGAGCAGGCTCGCGAGCCCGACGCCGAGCGCGAGGTCGGGCGCGGCGAGATTGAACTTGGCGATCAGGCTGCGGGTGAGCGCCATCGGCAGGAAGAAGCCGAGATAGATCACGATGGAGCGCTGGCCGCAGGCGCGCAGGGCGGCGGTGACCGGTCCGCCGGCCCTGACCATCAGATTGGCGAAGGCGACGATGGCGAGAGCGCCGACCGCGCCGAGCCCGAGGCTGACCAGCGGCAGGCGTGCGATGGTCGGCAGCGCCGCGATCCCCGTCGGCGTGAAGACGAGGACAGCCTCCAGCACGGCCCAGAGGGCGAGCCCCGCCATAGCCGGCACAATTGCGGCCCGCACCCGGTCGGCGAAGCGGAAGATCCATTCGGCGAACAGAAAGCCGCCCAGGAAGTAGACGTAGCGTTCGCAGAACTCGTCCACGAGTTCGGGCATGCCGCTGGTCGGCAGGATCTGCAGGATGGCGGCCACGAGCAGCAGGGCGGCCGGCGGCACCCGGCGGTGGAGCAGCTTCGTCACCACCGAGAATACGGCGAGCAGGTAGACGAACCACAGCGTCGAGTAGGGCACCACCAGCGCCTCGGCGAAGTGGAAGCCGAAGGCCGCGAGCTTGCCGGACATCCCCTCCGCCCCGGCGACGATGGAGCCCGCCTTGAACGCCGACTGGATCAGCACCCACAATCCGTAGAAATAAGCGAAATGGACCACGCGCCGATCCGCGAACAGGCGCCAGTCGCGGTCGATCACCCGGCCGAGGAAGAGCCCGGAGAGCAGGAAGAAATCCGGGATCCGGAACGGCTTGGCGAATTCCACGACGCTGTGCAGGAAGCCCTCCCCGCCCAGAACTTCGCCGGTACCGAGCGTCGAATGCATCATCACGACGAGGATGATGCACAGGCCCTTGGCGACATCGACCCAGGCGAGCCGGGCCGCCTCGTCGGGACGCGGGCGGATGGGATGCGTGGCCGCATTCATGGGGTCGGGCCTCCTGGGGCGGGATCCGTCCCATTCCTGGCTCCGCAAGCGTTAAATGCCCCTCAGCGGCCGCGGCTGACTTCGCCGCGCGGTTAATGTCGCGACAAAATTCAGGGGCGCGAGCGTCCGTCGCTCCGGCGTTCGCGGGTCGCGCGGGTGGGGGCGTGGAAGTCGTCGGGCTTGCCCCGGACCCAGACGAGGAAGCGGGCGATCTCCGGATCGGCGCGCAGGGCCTCGACCTCCGCCAGACGCCGGGCGATCTCGGCCTCGCTGTAGCGGGCATGGATCGCCGAGTGGCAGATCTGGTGCAGCCGCACGGTGGCCCCGTGGGCGCCGCCCTTCAGCTTCGGGGTGAGATGATGCAGGCTCTGGCGGGCATGAGCCGGGATCGGCCGCTCGCAGAGCGGGCAGACCGGAACGCCCTTCGGTTTCGGCCCGTGCGTCTCCGGATCCTCGTCGCGCCAGCGCCGGGAGCGCCGCCCCACCACGATTGCTCTCCCCGCCATCGCCCGGTCCCGCCGGGCGCGGAGGAAACGAGCGGGAAACCGGCGGGCTCCCACCCGAATGCCGCGGCAGATCCGCCGGAGGCGACCCTCGGGCCACACGCCGAGCCAGTGCCGAGCCATTGCGGCGGCGCGACGGATCGGACAGGCTCACCCGCGGACAGGCACGGCACGGACAAGCGGCATGAAGCGGACAATCATCGATTCCAAATTCTCCGTGGCCGGGCAGCCGAGCCCGGCGGAGATCGCGGCGCTCGGCGAGGAGGGCGTGAGGCTCCTCATCAACAACCGCCCCGATGGCGAGGAGCCGGGCCAGCCCGGCGCCGCGGCCGAGCGCGCGGCGGCACAGGCGGTCGGCCTGGATTACCTCGACCTGCCGGTGACCGGCGCGAGCATCAGCCGCGCGGACGTGGAGCGGTTCCACGCGGCGGTCGAGGCGGCGCCCGGCCCGGTCGTCGCCCATTGCCGCAGCGGCACGCGCTCGCTCACGCTCTGGGTGATCGGCGAGGTGCTCGCCGGGCGTCTCGCCCGGGACGAGGTGGCGGCCATCGGCACCCGCTTCGGATACGATCTCTCGGGGGCCGAACGCTGGCTCGACGCCAACGCGGCCTGAGGGACGGGGCGCCCCGTCAATGCGCCGCCGGCGCACCGCCGCCGAGCTTCACGTTTTTCAGGATGAGGGCGAGGGGCACGAGGCAGGCGGTGAGCAGGCCGAGCACCCAGAACACGTCGATATAGGCCCAGTACGCCACCTGCGTGGAGAGCTGGCTGCCGATCCAGGCCAGAGCTTGGCTCTGCGCATCGGGGCCGGCATAGCCGTGCTGCTGGAAATAGCGGGTCGCCTGCGCCAGGGTCTGCTGATAGGCCGGGCTCGACGGATCGACGAATTCCACCAGCCGGCTCTGATGGAACTGGCTGCGATAGGCCAGCACGTTCTGGGCGAGCGACACCCCCAGCGAGCCGCCGACATTGCGCGCCACGTTGATGAGTGCCGAGGCCTGATCGGTCTGGTTCTTGGGCAGGCCCTCGTAGGAGGCCGAGGTGACCGAGAGGAAGATCAGCGGCAGGCCGATTCCGATATAGATGCGCGACCACGCGAAGAACGAGAAGGTGGTGTCGCCAGAGATCCGGGTGAGGTCGTACATCCCCCCGGCCACGATCAGCGCCCCCGCCGCGATCAGCCATTTCGGCTGGACATGGGACGAGAGGCGCCCGACCAGCACCATCGCCACCACGGTCATGATGCCGCCCGGCCCGAGCACCAGGCCCGACAGGGTGGCGGTGTAGCCGTAATATTCCTGGGTGATCTGCGGGATGAACTGCGTCGTCGCGATCAGCACCGCGCCGGTGAACAGCATCACCACGAAGCAGGCGCTGAATTGCCGCCGGGCGAGGAGGCGCAGGTCGATGACCGGATGGCGCGCGCTCAGCAGCCACGGGATCATGGCCAGGAACGACAGCAGCGCAACCAGGCCGAACACGTTCATCAGCGTCGAGGTACCGAACCAGTCTTTACGCTGGCCCTCGTCGAGGACGACTTCGAGAGAGCCGAGGAAGGTCGCGACCAGCAGGAAGCCGACGAGGTCGAAGCGCACGCCCGCCTTCCGCAACGCCCGCCGCTCCTGCTTGGCCGCCTCGCTATCCTCGATCAGCCAGGACATCAGCCCGAGGGAGAGCAGGCCGATCGGCCCGTTGATCAGGAAGCACCAATGCCAGGAGGCGTTGTCGGAGAGCCAGCCGCCGAGCGTCGGCCCGATCACCGGCGCCACCACGATGGCGACCCCGTAAAGGGCGAAGGCCTGCCCCCGCTTCTCCGGCGGGAACGAATCCGCCAGGATCGACTGCGCCAGGGGAGCCATGCCGCCGCCGCCGAGGCCCTGGAGCACACGGAAGAACAGCAGCGATTCCAGGCTCCAGGCGAAGCCGCACAGCACCGAGGAGAGGGTGAAGAGCGCCACGCTCCAGAGGAAGAAGGCCTTGCGGCCGTACCGCTTGGCGAGGAAACTCGATGCGATCAGGGTGATGGCGTTGGCCACGAGATAGCTCGTCACCACCCAGGCCGCCTCGTCCGGCCCCACGGCGAGCCCACCGGAGATGTAGCGGAGCGCCACGTTGGCGATGGTGGTGTCGAGCACCTCCATGAAGGTGGCGAGCGCCACCACGAGGGCGATCGCCCAGGGGTTATGACCGCCCGGCGCCGTCGCGGCCCGCGCGCTCACCGCACGTGGACCCGCGGCACCACGGACATGCCGGGCCCGATCGCCACATCGGCGGGCCAGTCATCGGCCACGATCTTCACCGGAATCCGCTGGGTCACCTTCACGTAGTTGCCGGTGGCGTTCTGAGCCGGCAGCAGGCTGAAGGCGGTGCCGGAGCCCGGCTGCACCGAGGCGACGTGTCCGGTGATCCTGCGGTTCGGATAGGCATCGATCTCGATGTCGACGGGCTGGCCCGGCCGTATGTCGGTGACCTGTGTCTCCTTGAAATTGGCCGTGACCCAGATGTCGTCGGGCACGAACATCGACAGGCTCTGCCCGGGCTGAGCGTATTCGCCGACACCGCCGGTAAGGCGCACCACCCGGCCCGCCTGGGCGGCGGTCACATTCGTGTAGCCGAGGTTGAGTTCGGCTTGGTCGCGCTGCGCCTTCATCTGGGCGAGCTGCGCCTCGGTGCTGGCGCGTTGGGCCTGGAGCGAGCCGATCTGCCGCTGCGCCGCGATCACGTTCGCCTGGGCGCTGGTCAGCGCGGCCTGCCGCTGCTGCAGGGTCGAGGTGGAGGATTGCGATTGCTGGATCGTACCGGCGCCCCGCGCGGCGAGCGTCTTGTAGCGATCGGCGTCTTCCTGGGCGAAGGTCAGCGCCGCCTGCGCGGTCTCGACCTGAGCCTTGGCGACCTCGATCTGCGCCTTCTGCGCCTCGATCTGCGCGTTGACGTTGCGGATCGCGGCTTGGGCCGCCTGCACCTGCGCCTCGGCCTGTTCGAGGGCGACGCGATAGTCACGCGGGTCGATCCGGAACAGGGTGTCGCCGGCTTTGACGTGCTGGTTGTCGGTGACCGGGACGTCGATGACGTAGCCGCCGACCTTCGGTGCGATGGTGAAGCTGCGGGCATCGACGAAGGCGTCGTCGGTGCTCTCGTAAGGGCGCAGATCGATCAGCCAGTAGGCGTAGCCGGCCGCGCCCAGAACCAGAACGGCGAGGGCGCCGAGGACGAACCACCAGGGATGACGCCGCAGGATGGATCTGCGCGGCTCACCCTCCCCCGCGTCCCGATCCGGCGCCGCGGAGTCCCGGCCCTCGTCATCGGGCTTACCCCCTTCGTCACCGATCCTGTGGCGATCCGGCTGGAAATCCAGCGCGTCGCGTCCTTCCGCATCGGATTGACGCGTGGGCGCATCGGCGGGCTTGGCCTGCCGTTGTTCGTCAAGCATCGGAAATGATTGCCGAAAGAGGTCCGACCGAAACGGCCGTGCCTCGGAGGGGCCCGCCTCGGTCTGCCAAGACACGAAGGAGGCCGAAGTTCCATCCCGCGCAACTCGGTCGCAGGTTCGATCACTTGCTTGATCACTTGGCGGACCGCTTCGGGTCGACACCGGCGGAACGGGACGTCGCAGGCTGCGTTGCGGCAAGGATGCGGGGAGATGTCCCGCATGTGGGCCGGTCCGGCCGCAGGGCGCAACGGCCCGATCTCGCGCATCGTTCCGGCAACCGGATCCGGTGCGATGCGCCAGTCTTCTGTTGTTGCGTCGTTCTTTGTCGAAAGCCGGGAATCCCCTTTCGGAACGATGCACGAGCCGAAGGAGTGCGGGATGGTTGGATCGTCTGACGTAACCGGGGCGACGGGCCCGTCCGGAATTCCGCTCACCGGGCCGGCGCGCCTCGACGCGATGAGCGCCGCGCTCGCCCGCAACTGGTGGCTCGTTGCCCTACGCGGCGGCTTCGCCATCCTGTTCGGCCTGGCCGCCTTCATCGCGCCCGCCGCCTTCGTGCTCTCGCTGGTGCTGTTCTTTGCCGCCTACATGCTGGTCGATGGCCTCTTCGGCATCGTGGCGGCGGTGCGGGCGGCGCAGCGCCACGAGCGCTGGGGCTTCCTGCTCCTCGAAGGCCTGCTGGACATCGTGGTTGGCCTCGCCGCCTTCCTCGTCCCGGCCGCCGCCGTCTGGGCTTTCGTCCTCCTCGTCGCGGCCTGGGCCCTGGTGACGGGCGGGCTGATGATCGCGGCGGCCTTCCGCCTCCACCTGCATTACGGGCGCTGGTGGCTCGGCCTCGGCGGGGTCATCTCGGTGCTGTTCGGGATCGCGCTCCTGATCAATCCCGGCATGTCGGCCCTGGTCCTGACATGGTGGCTCGGCGGCTACGCCGTGGCCTTCGGGGTGCTGCTGCTGGTCCTCGCCTTCCGCCTGCGCGCCCGTCACGAGGCGACGGGACAGCCGGCCGTCCGTGCCGGCCATCCCTGAAGCAGGAGGGAGGGGTTACGCCATCAGCGCCCGCGCGGTCTCCGCGTCGGCCAGCGGGCGGCCGAGGAGGCGGGCCCCTTCGGCGGCGCAGCGGATCTGGGCGGCGTTGCTCTCGGCCGGGCGGCCGTCGGGGGCGAGCAGGCTGTTCTCGAAACCGACGCGCACATGGCCGCCCAAGCCCGCCGCCACCAGGGCGCAGGCATTCTCGCGGGGGCCGAAGGCGCAGATCGACCAGAGCGGCAGATCTTCGGCGACGGCGAGGAAGGGCAGCAGGTCCGCCGGCCGCGACACCTGACCGGGCGTGTAGCGGCCGAGGACAAAGAGCGGGAAATCCTGGCCATCGCCGAGCACGCCGCGACGCTTGAGTTCGGCGTAGCGGATCACCTCGGCCGGCTCGTAGAGGATGACCTGCAGGAAGATGCGCTCGCGCCGCGCCCAGGCGAAGAACTCCGCCGCCGCCGCTTCGGAGGCCGCATCGGCCACGATCTCGCGCAGGGCGAGCGACACCGCCTCTGGCCGCACCGCCCGCACCACCGCCATCTGCTCCGGCGCGACGTAACGGCCCGCCGCCTCGGAGGTGATCTGCACCACGAGGCGGTCGCCGACCTCTGCCCGGATCGCCTGGGTGGCGGCGCGATAGGCGTCGGCGTCGAGGAGATGGCGGCCCTCCCCGTCACGGACATGGACATGGATCAGCGCCGCGCCGGCCTCGGCGATCTCGGCCGCGGTGCGGGCGAGTTCGGCGGCACTCATCGGAAGGGCCGGATGGTCGGCCTTGGTGCGGGTGGCGCCGTTGGGAGCGTTGGCGAGGATGAGCGGCGGCCAGCCGGTGGTGTCGTGGATCACGGACAAGGTCTCTCGGTCAAAAAACGATCAATCGCCCGCGCTCAGGCCGAGCCGCCTCATGCGGTCGGAGAGCGTCTTGCGCGGCAGGCCGAGCGCCCGGGCGGCCTCGGCGATGCGCTGGCCGGACACCTTGAGCGCATCCTCGATGACGAGGCGCTCGACTCGGTCGAGCAGGGCGTCGAGCCCCGGTGCCGGGCCGGTGCCTCCGGCAAGATCCGGGTTGAGGAAGCCGAGCATGGCGCGCTCGGCGGCGTTCTTCAGCTCGCGCACATTGCCCGGCCAGTCGGCCAGCATCAGCGAGCGGCGCAAGGAAGGCGGCACCTCGATCACCGGGCGCTGGTACTTCACCGCCGCCTGAACGAGGAACATCTCGAACAGCAGCGGAATGTCCTCGCGCCGCTCCCGCAGCGGCGGCAGGGTCAGGGTCACCACGTTGAGGCGGAAGAACAGGTCGCGGCGGAAGCGCCCGGCCTCGGACAGCGCGCCGAGATCCTCCTTGGTGGCGGCCACCACCCGCAGATCGACCGGCACGCTGGTGTTCGAGCCCAGCCGTTCGACCCGCCGGTCCTGCAGCACCCGCAGCAGCTTCACCTGAAGGGCGAGCGGCATGCTCTCGACCTCGTCGAGGAACAGCGTGCCGCCGCTGGCATGCTCGACCTTGCCGATGCGGCGCTTCCCCGCCCCGGTGAAGGCGCCGGCCTCGTGGCCGAAGATCTCGCTCTCGAACATGCTCTCGGGGATGGCGCCGCAATTGATCGCCACGAAGGGCTTGGCCGCGCGGCTGCCGCCCTCGTGCAGGGCGCGGGCGACCTGCTCCTTGCCTGCCCCGGTCTCGCCGAGCACCAGCACGTCGGCGGCGGCGGAGGCGAGCGAGGCGACGTCGTCGCGCAGCCGCCGCATGGCCGGCGACTGGCCGACGAGGCAGCGCTCCACGGCGCTCCCCCGCGCATCGCCCCGGTCGAGGGCATCGCGCAGGCGCCGGTTCTCCATCACCAGCGCCCGCTTCTCCAGGGCCCGGCGGACCACCTCGACGAAGGCGTCGTTGACGAAGGGCTTCTCGATGAAGTGATAGGCGCCCTCCCGCATGGCGGCGACCGCCATGGCGATGTCGCCGTGGCCGGTGACGAGCACCACCGGCAATTCCGGATCGCGGCGGCGGATCTCGGCGAGCAGGGCGAGCCCGTCGCTGCCCGGCAGGCGCACGTCGCTCACCACGATGCCGGCGAAGTCGCGGGCGATGGCCGGCAGGGCCGCCTCGGCACTCTCGAAAGCCTCGACCGCGATGCCGGCGAGCTGGAGCGCCTGCTCCATCGAGAGGCGGACCATCTCCTCGTCGTCGATCAGCACGACCCGCGGACGCGGCGCCTCCGTCACGGCCGCAGCCTCAGGAAACATGGCGCATCCTTTCCGGGCCGGCGGCCGCTTCCAGCGCGAGGTCGAAGGCGAGGCCGCCGCCGGGCATCGGCCGGGGCTGGAGCGTGGCACCGAATTCGCGGGCGATGGCCAGCGAGATCGGCAGCCCGAGCCCGAGCCCCTCCCCCGCCGGCTTGGTGGTGAAGAACGGATCGAAGATGCGGGCGAGCGCCGCGCCCTCGAGGCCCGGACCGTTATCCTCGACGCTGAGCACGACCTGCCCCTCTCCGGCCCAGGCGCGGATCACCACCTGCGCTCCGGGACGCCCCTTCACCGCGTCGAGGGCGTTGCCGACAAGGTTGACCAGCACCTGCGACAGCCGGATCGGCTCGAACACGACCCATTGCGCCGCCGGGTCGAGATCGGTCGTCACCCGCGCGCCGGAGGCGCGAATGCGCGGCGAGAGGATCGCGAGGCTTTCGGCGATGGCGGCGGCCACGTCCACGGCGACGCGCTCCGTCCCCGAGCGGCGGGAGAAGCTGCGCAGCTGCCCGGTGATCTTACCGAGCCGGTCCACCAGGGAGACGATGCGGGTGAGGTTGGCCGCCGCCTCCTCCTCCCGGCCCTGGCGCAGGAAGGCGCCGGCATTCTCGGCGAGCCCGCGCAGGGCGGCGAGGGGCTGGTTCAGTTCGTGGGTGATGCCTGCCGCCATCTGGCCGAGGGTCGCCATCTTGGCCGCCTGGATCAACTCCCCCTGCGTTTCCCGCAGATCGCCTTCGGCACGGGCGCGTTCCTCGATCTCGCCCGCGAGCTTGAGATTGGCGGTGCTGAGATCGGCGGTGCGGGCGGCGACCTTGGCCTCCAATTCGCGCTGCGCCGCCTGGTTCTCCCGCACCCGCCTCCGGTGCTGGCGTCCATAGAGGCCGATCAGGCCGAGCACGATCAGGCCCAGCGCCGCCCCGAGCCGGGCGCTGCGTCCGGCGATGGCGACCGGGGCGGCATCGGCGAAGAGCAGCAATGTCCAGCCATAGGCCGGCAGCGGCTTCTCCTCGAACAGGACACGGCTCTGCGGCGCCACCTCCGAGCCGCTGATCAGGGGCGCGCCGCCGACGGTCTCGGTTCGGCCGGGCTCGATCGGCGGATAATCCGCACGCCCATATTGCCGCGTCCGCTCCATCTCCTGCCGGGCGGTCGCGGCCACGGGCTTCGTGGCCCGGAGCTTGAGGGCGGGGTCCGAGGCGAGGAAGACGACGCCGTTGGCATCCGCCACCAGCACGCGGTCGGTCCCCTCCCGCCAGACCGCCTCCATCGGATCGAGGTCGACCTTGGTCGCCACGACGCCGCGCACGACGCCGTCGATGATGACCGGCGCGCTGATGAAGTAACCGGGAATGCCGGTCAGGGTGCCGACGGCGTAGAAGCGCCCGGTACGCCCGGCCAAAGCCTCCGTGAAATACGGACGATAGGAGAAATCCTGGCCGATATAGGTCTGGGCGGTGTTCCAGTTGGAGGCGGCGATGGTGAGGCCGGAGGGGATCAGCAGGTAGACGACGCCCGCCCCCGCCTCGCGGCTCAGCCGCTGAAGATAGGCGTTGACGGTCGCCACCTGCGCCGGATCGTCGGGGGCGGAGAGGAGCTGCCGCACCCGGAGGTCGAGGGCCGCCGCCGCCGGCAGGAAGCCGAACCGCTCGATCACGCCCTCCAGGCTCTGGGCATAGATCTCGGCCCGCTGGCGGGCATCCCCGGCCAGGCTCTCGGCGACGCGGGACTCCGCCACCTCCCCCGCCTCGATCACGACGAAGAGGGATGCGGCCGCCAGGGCGGCGAAGAGCAGGGCACGGGCGGCCCTGGCGAGGGGGAAAGGCATGGCGGTCCGCTTCGCCGGTTCAGGCCGACAGGCTCCGGACCGTTCACGGAGACGGGCCGGTCCAACGCGCGATCCTCATCCCGGGGTGCCGGCGGGCAGCGGGACCTCAGGATGAGACGAGTCGACAGGATATCCGCCGGGACCGGGGCGCGCCAACGACCTTAGCGGCCCCGATCCCGGCGCGTCCTCAATCGGTCGTCAGGCCCTTCATCTCCACCTGCTCGAAGCGGTGCTGCTCGGCGGTGACGAGGGCGGAGAGGTCGCGCTTCAGGGCGTTGAAGGCGGCCGAGGCGCTGTCGCGCGGGCGCGGCAGCTCCACCCGCAGGTCGCGCTTGATCGTGCCGGGGCGGTAGGTCAGCACCACGATCCGGTCGGCCAGATAGATCGATTCCTCGATCGAGTGGGTGACGAACACGATGGTCTTGCCGGTGGCCGCCCAGATCCGCAGCAGCTCGTCCTGCAGCGAGCGGCGGGTCAGGGCATCGAGGGCGCCGAAGGGCTCGTCCATCAGCATCACCGGGCTGTCGAGGGCGAGCACGCGGGCGATCGCCACCCGCTGGCGCATGCCGCCGGACAGGTCCTTGGGGAAGCGGTCACGGAACTCGGCGAGCTTGAGCATGTCGAGCAGCTCGGCCACCCGCTTCTCGATGGCCGCGCGGGCCATGCCCTTGATCTCCAGACCGAAGGCGATGTTCTGCGCCACCGTCATCCAGGGAAACAGGGCGTATTCCTGGAACACCATGCCCCGGTCGGGACCGGGCTCGGCCACGGCACGGCCCTCGACGGTGATGCCGCCGCGGGTGGGGTGGGAGAAGCCGGCGATGGCGTTGAGCAGGGTCGACTTCCCGCAGCCCGAGGGCCCGAGCAGGCAGACGAACTCACCCCGGTTGATGGTGAGGTCGATGTCCTTGAGGGCGACGACCTCGCCGCCCGGGACGGCGAAGACCTTGTCGACGCCGGTCACCACGATGTGCGACGGGGCGCCGGAGGCGACGGGACCGGAGACCGGCATGGCGCGCTCCGTGACGGCCGCGATGGGATGGGGTTGCACGGACATGGAGGACCTCACGATTCCAAGCCGCGATGCCAGCGGAGCAGGTGGGAGTTGAGGCGGCTGACCGCCATGTCGATGAGCAGGCCGAGCGCGCCGATGGTCAGCATCCCGGCGATGATCTTGTCGGACCAGAAATATTCGCGCGCCTCCAGGATACGGAAGCCGAGGCCGTTATTGACCGCGATCATCTCGGCCACGATCACCACGATGAAGGCGGTGCCGATGCCGATCCGCGCCCCCGACAGGATGTAGGGGGTGGCCGCCGGCAGGATCACCCGCCGGAAGATCGTCATCCGGCTCGCCCCGAGGCTGCGGGCGGCGCGGATATAGATGCCGTCCACGTGCCGCACGCCGGCGATGGTGTTCATCAGGACGGGGAAGAAGGCGCCGATGGCGATGAGGAACACCGCCGGGGCGTTGCCGAGGCCGAACCACAGGATCGAGAGCGGGATATAGGCGATCGGCGGGATCGGCCGCAGCACCTGCATCAGCGGGTTGACGTGGCGGTAGATCACGTCGCTCGATCCCATGAACAGGCCGAGCGGCAGGGCGAGCCCGGCGCCGACGACGAAGCCGACGACCACGCGGTAGAGCGAGGCGAGGGCATCGTGCAGCATCTCCCCGGAGAAGAGCCATGCGAACCACGAGCCCTGGGCCGGATCGTAGGCTTCGAGGGGCGCGAGATAGGCCCACCACCGCACGGCGACCGCGGCCGGCGAGGGCAGCACCATCGGGTTGACTAGCCCGGCCGAGCAGGCGATCTGCCAGATCGCCAGGATGCCGAGGGGAACGGCGAGGCCTTCGGCCAACGCCCTCAGGCGAGAGGTCTGCATGGCTCGCCTCCCCTTACTTGGCGCCGGCCGAGGCCTTGGCGGCCTCCAGCAGGTCGAGCTTCACCCATTCGGCGGCCTTGGCCGGCTTCGACATCTTGCCGATGCCGTGCTCGGCCATGACGTCGGTGGTCTTCTGGATGTGGTCGGCGCTCATCTCCAGGGTGTAGGGCGAGTTGGCCAGCGCCTCCTGGAATTCTGCGCCGGTGACCTGCCCCTTGAACACGTCCTGCGTGACGAAGGTCTCCGCGGTCTTGGGATCGTCGATGAAGGTCTTCTGAGCCTTCACGAAGCATTCCATGAACTTGGCCGCGACCTTCGAATGATCCTTGTAGAACTTCTCGGTCATCACCAGCGTGCGGATCGGCGTGCCGACCGGGGTGTCGTAGGGCTTGATCACCTCGACGCCGAAGCCGCGGGCGATGGCCTGGGCCGATTGCGGCTCGGTCTGCATGATCGCGTCGACCTGCTTCTGCAGCAGCGCCTGGTTCAGGTCCGGGTAGCCGAGATAGATCAGGTTGACGTCCTTGGCCTTGAGGCCGTGCTTGGCCATCTCGGCGCCGAGCAGCACCTCCTGGATCGAGCCGCGGGTGACGCCGACCTTCTTGCCCTTCAGGTCGGCCGCCGACTTGATGCCGGAATCCGGCGTCGCCAGCAGCCGGGCGCCGCCCTTGGCGAAGCCGCCGACGATGTAGACGGGGGCGCCGTTGCCGCGCGCAGAGATAGCAGCTTCCGAGGCGGTGGCGCCGACATCGAGTTCGCCGGCGAGCATCGCCTGCATGATGTCCGGCCCCTTGGCGAAGATCTTGAGATCGACGGTCAGCCCGCAGGAATTGGCAATCTCCTTGATGTAGGAGACGCCGGCAAAGTGGGCGAGCTTGAGGTTTCCGACCCGCACCACTTCCTGGGCGGAGACAACACTCGGAACGAACAAGGAAGCGGCGGCGAGGGCAGCGAGGCGGAGGCGTTGAAGCAAGGCGCTTCTCCCTGATGGCCCGGCTCTGGCGGCCGGTCTGATTGACCTCACCACCCTTGCAGAGCGCATGCCAGCCATGCAGGCGCCGCCCAGGTTCTCTCAAGCAATTGATGAAGAACGGGGTTTTGCAGGGCCGCGCAGGGCACCACTCAAGGCCGGGTGGCGGATTTCCGCCGCCAGCCGGGATGCGGCGGCGGATCACCGCCGCAGATCGCCCTGCCGGGGGATGGGCCGAGCCTCACGTCGCTCCGGTGCGCGATGGAGCGTCAGCCGTCGAGGGGTACGAGGACGATGGCATCGCCTTCGAGCCGGGCCTGGACCGCTTGGCCGAGCCGGGTGGAGCCGAGATCGTCGGCGGTCTTGTAAAGGCCGTCGATGGCGATGAGTTCCGGCTCGAACTTCCGGGCGAGGATCCGCGCCCCGGGATCGCCCACCGCACCGGCGATCGCCCGACCTCGCAGGGCGCCGTAGACATGGATCGAGCCGCCGGCGATCACCTCGGCCCCGGAGGCGACCGAGCCGAGCACGGTCACGTCTCCCTCGAGATGCTGGATCACCTGCCCCGAGCGCACTGGCGCGTCGAGGACGAAGGAACGCGGCCGGGGGGCGGCCGGGGCCACCAGCGTCGGAGCGGAAGGGGCTGCGGAGGCGGCCTCGGCGGCGGCCGACGGCGCGGATCCGGGCTCGGGCGGGGCGATATCCTCGACCGGCTTTCCGCCCACCAGCGGCGGCGGGAAGCCGGGCCCCAGGGAGGTCGGCCCGATCCCCTCAATGCCGAGGATGGTGATCGAGCGCCGGTTCAGCTCCTCGCAGAGGGAGGCGAGGTCCGAACGCTCGAAGCGCAAGCCTGTCACGTCGAGGATGATCGCCCGCACCGAGAAGAAGGCGGGCGCCCGCCGCTTGAGGGCGTCGAGTTCTGCGAGCCACTCATCGATCGGCGGCACCGGCGCCAGCACCATGGCCAGGAAGGAGCGGCCGCGGAAGCGGATTGGAGGACGGGCGGTCACGGGCGGATTCGCAGCGAAGAGGTCATGCCCCCTAGCTTATGGCAGATCGCGGGCCGCACCGCGCGGGGGCACCGCGTCCTCAACAGCAATCACGATTTCGCCGCCCGCAGGAGCCACCGCATAAGGGGGCGGCGGACGTCGCTCTTGCCGGATCGGCCTTCAGCTTATATTGCGACGCGATACCGCCCGAATCCGTAAACTGGCGTCACGACCGTCCACACGGCCCGCGACACGGCGTTTTATGGCCGGGCTCCAAGTTTTCCGAACGCTTCCGAGATCTCCGATGAAGCTGCGCAACATCGCCATCATCGCCCACGTCGACCACGGCAAAACCACGCTGGTCGACAAGCTGCTGCAGCAGTCCGGCACCTTCCGCGAAAACCAGCGGGTCGAGGAGCGGGCGATGGATTCGAACGACCTCGAGAAGGAGCGCGGCATCACCATCCTCGCCAAGGCGACCTCGGTCGTCTGGAAGGATACCCGCGTCAACATCGTCGACACCCCCGGCCACGCCGATTTCGGCGGTGAGGTCGAGCGCATCCTGTCGATGGTCGATGGCGTGATCGTGCTGGTCGATGCCGCCGAGGGCCCGATGCCGCAGACCAAGTTCGTGGTCGGCAAGGCGCTCAAGATCGGCCTGCGGCCGATCGTGGCCATCAACAAGGTCGACCGGCCGGATGCCCGCATCAACGAGGTCGTCAACGAGGTGTTCGACCTGTTCGCGGCCCTCGACGCCACCGACGAGCAGCTCGACTTCCCGATCCTCTACGGGTCCGGCCGCTCCGGCTGGATGGCGACCTCGCCGGACGGCGACCAGTCGGAAGGGCTCGCGCCGCTGTTCGAGCTGGTGCTGCAGCACGTGCCCCAGGCCAAGACCGAGGACGGCCCGTTCCGGATGCTCGGCACCCTGCTCGAAGCCAACCCCTTCCTCGGCCGCATCATCACCGGCCGCATCGCCTCGGGCACGGTGAAGCCGAACCAGTCGATCAAGGTGCTGGATCGCGAGGGCAAGGTGGTCGAAACCGGCCGCGTCTCGAAGATCCTCGCCTTCCGCGGCCTGGAGCGCGCGCCGATCGACGTCGGTGAGGCGGGCGACATCGTCTCCATCGCCGGCCTGGTGAAGGGCACCGTGGCCGACACCTTCTGCGACCCGCAGGTCGAGACCCCGATCCAGGCTCAGCCGATCGATCCGCCGACCGTCACCATGTCCTTCATCGTCAACGATTCGCCGCTGGCCGGCACTGAGGGCGACAAGGTCACGAGCCGCATGATCCGCGACCGCCTGTTCAAGGAGGCCGAGGGCAACGTCACGCTCAAGATCGAGGAAGCCGCCGACAAGGATTCGTTCTACGTCTCCGGCCGCGGCGAGTTGCAGCTCTCGATCCTGATCGAGACCATGCGCCGCGAGGGCTTCGAGATCGCCGTGTCGCGTCCCCGCGTCGTGTACGAGAAGGACGAGAACGGCCAGATCCTCGAGCCGGTCGAGGAGGTCGTGATCGACGTGGACGAGGAGCACTCGGGCGTGGTCGTTCAGAAGATGAGCGAGCGCAAGGCCGAGATGCTGGAGATGCGGCCCTCGGGCGGCGACCGCCTGCGCCTCGTCTTCCACGCCCCGACCCGCGGCCTGATCGGCTACCAGGGCGAGCTGCTCACCGACACCCGCGGCACCGCCATCATGAACCGGCTGTTCAAGGCCTACGAGCCCTACAAGGGCGAGATGCCGGGCCGGCGCAACGGCGTGCTGATCTCGAACGACAAGGGCGAGGCGGTGGCCTACGCCATGTGGAACCTCGAGGATCGCGGCCCGATGATGATCGAGCCGGGCTGGAAGGTGTATCAGGGCATGATCGTCGGCGAGCATAACCGCGAGAACGATCTCGAGGTGAACGTGCTCAAGGGCAAGAAGCTCACCAACATCCGCACCACCTCGAAGGACGAGGCGGTGCGCCTCACCCCGCCGATCAAGATGACGCTGGAGCGTTCGCTGGCCTGGATCCAGGACGACGAGCTGGTCGAGGTGACGCCGAAATCGATCCGCCTGCGCAAGGCCGTGCTCGACCCGAACGACCGTAAGCGCGCGGAGCGGGCCAAAGAATCGCTCTCGGCCTAAGCGGCCTCTTTTCCGACCGATCCGAAAGCCCCGATGCGCTCGTCCGCATCGGGGCTTTTTCTCTGTCCGGAGGCCGATGCCCTTCGCCGGAAGCCGGCGTCTCCAGGCCCTTGTTCGACGCGGAGCCGTTCGCCCGAACCGGCGACCACTTCGTCCGAATGCGCTCTCAGTTCACGCCCCGAGATGACATCATGGGTGGGAAGAAGATCGGCGCCCCGTAAAGCAACGAGACCACCCGCCTCTCCATGCCGGTGCGTTTTCGAACGGCGTGCCTCCCACATTCCTTAGCCCGCGCCGTCCGCACCCGGCTCGACGACCGAGGCCGATCCTGTGGGTCGAGCGATTCGCTAGGATCACAGGATCGGCCAATCCTTTCGGCACAGGCGGCTTTAAACACTGTGTCTTTCGCGGCTATCGGGCCAACCCCTTGCGGAAGCGCGTTTTTCGCAGGCCGCAGCGAGGCTCTGGGCGATTTTTGCCCGGCAATTCTTGCCCAGTCGTCAGAAAATTAACCGTGCGGTAACCATCCGGGCGGTCAATGGGCGTGTCGGTAAGGAAACGTCAACGCCCGTGACCAGCCCCGCTCCCTCCCGCCCCTCACTGCCCCTGCGTGGCCGCGTCTTCCGCGCCGTCTCGCTGGCACCGGAAGCCCCGGTCGCCGAATGGCTCGCCCTTCTGGACGGCGCCCTGAAGCGGTCGGCCACGCTGTTCGACGACAAGGCCGTGATCCTCGACGTCGCCGGGCTCAAGCCCTCGCCGTCCGAGCTGGAGAGCCTGATCGCCGAGCTGTCGGCCCGGCGCCTGCGCATCCTCGGTATCGAGGGCGCGGAGGCTCCGCTCCCCTCGACCCTGCCGCCGCGGCTCGTCGCCGGGCGGCCCGTCGGCGACGCCTTCGAGGCGCCGGCGCATGAAGAAGAGAAGCCGGGCGTCTCGTCCCTCACCATCGAGGGGTCGGTGCGCTCGGGCCAGAGCATCGTCCACCGGGAAGGGGACGTGACCGTGATGGGCTCGGTGTCCTCGGGCGCCGAGATCCTCGCGGGCGGCTCCATCCACGTCTACGGCGCCCTGCGCGGGCGGGCCATCGCGGGCGCCGCCCGCAACCCTCGCGCACGCATCTACTGCCGCAAGTTCGAGCCCGAGCTTCTCGGCATCGACCGCCTCGTCCGCACGGCCGAGGACATGGGCACTCACCTGCGCGGCCAAGCGGTCCAGATCTGGTCCGACGGCGGCGCGATCAAGATCGCAGCCTTGGGTTAAGGGGAAACGAGTATGGCCAAGGTTCTTTGTGTCACGTCCGGCAAGGGCGGCGTCGGAAAGACGACCACGACGGCGGCGCTCGGCGCGGCGCTGGCGCAGGCCGGCGAGAAGGTCTGCGTGGTCGATTTCGATGTCGGCCTGCGCAACCTGGACCTCGTGATGGGCGCCGAGCGGCGCGTGGTCTACGACCTCATCAACGTCACCAACGGCGACGCCAAGCTGCCCCAGGCGCTGATCCGCGACAAGCGCCTCGACAACCTCTCGCTGCTGCCCGCCTCCCAGACCCGCGACAAGGACGCCCTCACCGATGAGGGCGTGGCCAAGGTGATGGACGAGTTGCGCGGCAAGTTCGACTGGATCGTCTGCGACAGCCCCGCCGGCATCGAGCGCGGCGCCCAGCTCGCCATGCGCCACGCCGACGTCGCCGTGGTGGTGACGAACCCCGAGGTCTCCTCGGTGCGCGACTCGGACCGGATCATCGGCCTGCTCGACTCCAAGACCGTGCGCGCAGAGCGCGGCGACACGATCGAGAAGCACCTGATCCTCACCCGCTTCGACCCGGCCCGCGCCGACCGGGGCGACATGCTCAAGGTCGACGACGTGCTCGAGATCCTCTCGATCCCGCTGCTCGCCATCATCCCGGAGAGCCTCGAAGTCCTGCGCGCCTCCAATGTCGGCTGCCCGGTGACGCTGAACAACCCGCTTTGCGCCCCGGCCCGGGCCTATATCGACGCGGTGCGCCGCCTGAAGGGCGAGACCGTGCCGATGGCGATCCCGTCCGACCGCAAGTCCCTGATCAACAAGCTGTTCACACGGAGGGCCGCATGAGTGTCCTGACCTTCCTCAAGCCCCGCGGCTCCGGTTCGGTCGCCCGCGAGCGCTTGCAGTTGATCCTCGCCCACGAGCGGGCGGAGAGCGGACGTCCGGACCTGATCATCACCCTGCGTGAAGAGATCCTCAACGTCATCGCCAAGCACGTGACGGTCGAGCGGGACAAGGTGCAGATCAAGCTGGATCGCGGCGAAGGCGTCTCGACGCTGGGCGTCGACATCGAGTTCCCCGTCGACGCGGTGATCAAGCCGAAGGCGAAGCGCGCCTCCGCCTGATCCCGGTTGCCGAACCATCCAAACCCGCGGCATCGCGCATGATGCCGCGGGTTTTTTCGTTTTCCCCAGTCCTGCCGGTGCTCGCATCGGAGGCGGCGATGCAACCCAACCGCCGACTCGGCTGTTCAAGGAGCCCATTCCCATCTGACGCACGGAAGATTCGCTATGACGACGAGGGTGCTCCACCTCACGGCCGCCGCCGGTTTGCTCGTCCTGACGACGGGACTCGCCGCCGCCCAAAACCCCGACGTGACCACCAACCCGGAGAATACCGGGCGGGCCCCGACCGCGACCCAGGCCAGCAAGGACGACAAGAACCTGAAGGAGTGGCAGGTCGCCAAATCGGCCAAGGTCGATCTCGCCACCGCCATCGCCACGGCGGAAGGCAAGGGCGACGAGAAGGGCGGCAAGGCCATCGACGCCGATTTCGAGAAGGCCGGCAGCAAGAACCCGGCGCATTACGCGGTCAAGGTCGTGTATCCGAGCGGCAAGCTCGTCGAATACGGAATCAATGCCGATACCGGTGAGGTCTACAAGACCGAGAACCAGCCGATCGAGCGCTACTTCACCCGCCTGAAGGTCAGCGACTTCCAGAACGCCAAGGTCTCGCTGAAGGATGCCATCGCCCTGGCGGAGAAGACGGCCGCCGGCGGCAAGGCCTACGAGGCCGAGGTCGAGCGCGAGGGCAATGCCGTCGAGTACGAGATCAAGGTGGCGCTGACCGACCGCGAGCAGGAGATCAAGATCGGACCGGACGGCGCCGTCAAGAAGAAGGACTGATCCTGTCTCCGGTTGATCAGACCGAAGGCAGAGTCAGGGAGCCTGCGCGGCATCTGAGCGGGGCCCAAATCCGCCATCCCGAAGGGATCGACCGGATTGGGTATGACCTTCTCTCAGGCTCACAACCTGTGGCGGATGCCGGTCCGGGCCGGCATCCGCTATCTCACGCCCGCGGCGTCAGCCGGAAGGCCGGGGCATGGTCGGGCTGCGTGGTCACCACGGCGGCCGGCAGGACCGGGCGGGCATCCGCCCGGGCGAGCCGGAAGCGCCCGACGATCCGGCTCAGCGCCAGGGTCGCCTCGGTGAGGGCGAAGGCGGCGCCGATGCAGACCCGCGGCCCGGCCCCGAAGGGCAGGTAGGCGAAGCGCGGCACCGGGCTCGCACCGGGCAGGAAGCGGCTGGGGTCGAACGCGTCGGGATCGCGCCACAGCCGGCGATGCCGGTGCAGCAGCCAGGGCGAGATCGTCACGCTGTCGCCGGGCTGCACCATCTCCCCGCCGAGCGTGTCGACACCGACGGCGCGGCGGGCCAGCACGAAGGCCGGGGGATAGAGCCGCACCGTCTCGTCGATCACCGCGCGGGTGAAGGGCTTGTTCGCCTGCCCGGATTCGGCCGCGACCCGCTCCTGGGTTTCGGGCGAGAGCGCGAGCAGGGTGCAGGCCCAGAGCAGGGTCACCGCCGTGGTCTCGTGCCCGGCCAGGATCATGGTGGCGACCTGATCGCGCAGCTCCTCATGCGAGAAGCCCCGGCCGGTCTCTGGATCGCGGGCGGCGCGCAGCAGGTCGAGAAGATCGCGCGCCTCGCCCTCCCGCCCTTCGTCGCGGTCGGCGATGACCTGATCGAGGAAGGCGATCCATTCGCGCCGGAAGCGGGCGCGGGCCCGGTCCAGGGGCGTGGCGAAACGCAAGGGGACGACCACATCCGTGAGATGCGGGCGGCCGAGCCGCTCGGCATAGGCCGCGAGGTAACCGCGCAGACGCCCGCCGTGGCTTTCCATGCCGACCGAGAACATGGTCCGCCCGGCAATCTCCAGGGCGAGGCGCTGGAGGGCGGCGAAGAGATCGACCGGTCCGCTCTCCGCCTCGATCTCCAGCGCGGCGACCGCTTCGTCGCTGGCCGAAAGGATGTGGGGCACCAGGGTCTCCACCGCCCGCGGAGTGAAGGCGGGCGCCAGGGTCCGCCGCTGGTGGCGCCACGCGGCGCCCTCGCTGATGAGCAGGCCGTCGCCGAGCAGGGGCCGCAACATGCGGATGGTGATCGGCGTGCGGGCGTAATTGGCGGCGTTGTCGACCAGCACGTGCCGCACCACCTCGGGATCGCTCACGGTGAAGCGCGTCCGCCCGAGCAGACGCCGCCGCAGCAGGGGCGCCTCATAGGCGGCGGCCGGCCAGCAACCGATGCCGTTGGTGCGCATCGCGGCCACGAAGCGCAGGGTCGGCAAGTCCCGCTCCGGCGGCGCCGGCACCGGCGGCACCAGACGCGGCACCGCCTGAGCGAGCGGAGCCTGCATGTCCATTCCTCGTTCCCCTGCACCCTTCGGGCGATCTGCCCAGCGTTCTAGGCACTCGGGCAGCGCCCCGAAAGGTGACGGCCGGCTGCCCAGGATTGCAGAGCGCTGAACCGAGCGCGGGAAGCGAGGGGAAGACGCGCTACAACAGCGGCATCTCCGGCACCGCCGCGACCCGGAGCGAAGCGGGTTCGGCGTAGCGGCTCACCATCGCGGCGCAGAAGGCGGCGAATTCCTCCCGCACCAGCGGGGCGCTGGTGTGGTGGGGAGCGATGCCGCGATGCTCGGGGGTGAAGCAGAAGGTGACCGTCACCTTGAAGTCGGCGAGTGCCGCCATCTGCCGGTCGAACCAGTCGAGGGCATTGGGGCGGAAGATGTCGGCCCAGGACAGGCCGGTGCGCAGATCAGTGACGCCGAGGCGTTTCATCCAGGCGACCGCCTCGTCGAGGCGGTGATCCTCGTAGTGGAACCACTGGCATAAGCCGAATTCCGGCGTGCAGCGGGCGAATTCCTCCAGCGCCAGCTTCGGCGTGCCGTCCTGGCGCAGGAGGCCCATGTGGAAATGGCGGTAATAGGAGGAGCCCTCCGCCTCCCGGTGGCGGGTGGTGGCCTCCCATTCCCGCGGCAGGTCGTAGAGGCTGTACCAGTGGATGCGGGGGGCTTGGCCCTTCAGCAGTTCGGCGGTGCGGCGGCAGCCCCAGGCCTGAACCTCCTCGGCACCGAAGCTCGACACGCCGACCTCCGAGACCCAGACCGGCAGAGGGGTGACGGCACGGATCTCGGCGATCTTGGCCGGCCATTCATGGATCTGCCAGAGATTCCAGTCGAGGGGAAAGCCGTGGACCGCCACGGCGTCGAGTCCGTCGAGCACGCCCTGCGCCTGCATGCGCCGGATGAAGTGCGGATCGATCGGCGAGATCCCGCCGAGCACCTGCGGCAGGCTCGGCGCCTCGGCCCGGATCGCGCGGGAGGCCTCCTTCACCATCTCCCCGAATAGGAGCCAGTCCGGATCGATCTCGGGATCCCAGTGCGATTTATTGTTGGGCTCGTTCCAGAGCATCACCGAGTCAAGCATCACGTCTCCCCGTGCCGACCGCGCGCGCCGGATAGACGGCCTCCGCTCCGTAGGGAGCCTCGACCCGGCGGCAGAGATAGACCTCCGCCTCCGGCCGGCTTTGAATGGAAAAGCCGCTCGCGCGCAGCATCGCCTCGATGCCGGCGCGGTTCGGAATCCACCAGTTGGTGCAATCGTGGGCGTAAGCGTGCTCGACGAAGTGGAGCTTCGGGTAGCCGGGCCGCTCGAAGGCGTCCATGTCGAAGAAGTCGTAATCGTCGGCCACCGGCTCGACCTGCGGCGAGCCCCGCAGCATCGATTGGAACACCAAGAGATCGTCCGCGACATGCGCGTGGATCAGGTCGAGGGCGAGCAAGGGGTGGCGCAGGTGGTAGAGCACCCCCATGAACAGCACCACGTCGAACCGTTCGCCCAAGCGCCCGACATCGTAGACCGAGAGGTTGCGGAACTCGATGTCGTAGCCCAGCCGCTCGGCGACGAAGCGTCCTTGCGCCAGATAGCGCTCGTCCGAATCCAGGCCGAGCACGCGGGCGGCGCCGCGCCGCTTCATCTCCACGCTGTAGAAGCCGGCATTGCAGCCGATATCGAGCACCGATTGGCCGGTGAGATCCTCCGGCACAGCATGGGCGAAGCGGCGCCACTTGAAGCCCGGATAATCGCCGAGGAAATGGTTCGGCGCGGTCCAGACGCCCTCGCCCAGATCGATGTTGTGAAACCACGGCCCGAGGGCCTCCGCCTGCCGGCGCAGTTCGGCCTGCCTCATCCGGTGAACCGCTCGTTGAAGGAGACGACCCGGCCGCCGCCGGGCCAGAGTTCGGCTTCGCTGCACGAGGCCGGTGCGACGACGATCCGGTCATAGGCGTCGAGGGAGAGCCCGAGCAGACCGAGCAGGGCGGCGCGGATCGGATCGCCGTGGCTCACGAGGAGGGCGGGTGGCCCCTCCTCCCGCGCGAGGCGGTCGAGCAATTGCCCGATCCGGGCCTGCACCTCGCCCATGCTCTCGCCGCCCGGCGGGCGGGCCGAGGCGCGCGTCGCGTTCCAGGCATCCCAGGCCGGATCGCCTGCGAGTTCGGAGAAGCTCCGGCCGGTCCAATCACCGAAGGCGATCTCGTCGAGTTCGGGCGCGATCTCGATGGCGAGACCGAGCCGCTCGGCGAGGGGCGCCGCCGTCTCCCGCGTGCGCGCCTGCGGGCTCGACAAGAGGCGGAGGCCCCCCTCCCCCGCGAAACGCCGGGCAAGGATGTCGGCCAGGACTCTCGCCTCGGCATGGCCGCTCTCGCTCAAGGACACGCCGGGCATCCGCCCGCAGAGGATGCGCCCGAGCCGGTCATGGCTGCCGTGGCGCAGGAAGACGACGCGCCTCATGCGGGCTCGCCGGACACGAAACGGAGGGTGCGCTCATGCGCCTCCGCATCGGTGAATTGCAGCGGCGGCGACTTCATGAACCACGCCGACGGGCCGGTCAGCGCCCCGCCGATGCCCCGGTCGAGGGCGATCCGGGCGCAGCGCACGGCATCGACGACGATGCCGGCCGAGTTCGGCGAGTCCCAGACTTCGAGCTTCAGTTCCATGTTGAGCGGCACGCCGCCGAAGCCGGTGCCCTCCAGGCGGATATGCGCCCATTTGCGGTCCTCAAGCCAGGGCACGTGGTCGCTCGGGCCGACATGGACATCGCCCGGCGCCAGGGGCGCGGCGAGTTGGCTCGTCACCGCGCGGGTCTTCGACAGCTTCTTCGATTCCAGCCGGTCCCGTTCCAGCATGTTCAGGAAATCGGCATTGCCGCCGAAATTGAGCTGATAGGTCCGGTCGAGCCGCACCCCACGCTCGCGCAGGAGATGGGCCAGCACCCGGTGAACGATGGTGGCCCCGACCTGGCTCTTGATATCGTCGCCGACGATCGGCAGGCCCCGCTCCTCGAACCGGGCCCGCCACGCCGCGTCGGAGGCGATGAAGACCGGGATGCAATTGACGAAGGCGCAGCCGGCATCGAGGGCGCAGCGGGCGTAGAACTCGGTGGCGCGCTGGGCGCCGACCGGCAGGTAATTGACGAGCACCTGGGTGCGGCTGCGCTTCAGCTCCTCGACGACATCGGCGACTGGCTCCGGTGCTTCGGCGATGATGTCTTCGAGATAGCGGCCGATCCCGTCGAAGGTCGGGCCGCGCTGCACGGTGACGCCGCTCGCGGGCACCTGAGCGAAGACATGGGTGTTGTTGGGGGTCGCCAGGATGGCCTCGGCGAGATCCCGGCCGACCTTGGCCGTCGAGACGTCGAAGGCGCTGACCACCGCGATGTCACCGATCCGGTAGCCGCCGAGTTCCGGCGAGATCAGGCCCGGCACCGCGTCGTCTCCGGAGACGTCGCGGTAATGGTGCAGCCCCTGCACGAAGGACGAGGCACAATTGCCGACGCCGACGAGCCCGACGCGGATCGGCTCGGAGCTTTGGAGCTTAACGGGCTGCAGCACGCTCACGCCTCCTCATGCTGAGGCGCCGAGCGAAGCTTAAGCCGCGAAGCACCCCGGAGCGACCACCGATCCCTTGGCAGCACTTCGCCGGGAGAAGCGTGGCGGCGTGCTTCGAGGCTGCTGAAGCAGCAGCTCAGCATGAGGAAAGCCGGGGGAGCGATGAGGCCCGTCATGGCTGCCCCTGGGCGAGATCGCCGAGTGCCGGCTCGGCCGGTGGGAAGGGGCGACTTCCGACGAAGCGGCCGAGACCAGGCACCGCCGTCGGCTCGGCGGGGCGGATCTCCCGGGCGAACCACGCGATGGTTGCCTCCAACCCCTGTTCGAGCGGCACCTGCGGCGACCAGCCGAGCAGATCCTGCGCGCGGGTGATATCGGGACGGCGGCGCTGAGGATCGTCCACCGGCAGGGGGCGGCGCACGACGGGGGAACGGGTGCCGGTCATCCGGCTCACCAGGGCGACCAGTTCCGCCACCGTCATCTCGCGCGGGTTGCCGAGATTGACCGGACCGCCGGGGGACTTCTCCCGATCCATCAGCCGCATCAGCCCCTCGACGAGGTCGGCGACGTAGCAGAACGAGCGGGTCTGCTCGCCATCGCCGTAGACGGTGATCGGCTCATCCGCGAGGGCTTGGCAGACGACGTTCGAGACCACGCGGCCGTCATCGGCCCGCATCCGGGGGCCGTAGGTGTTGAAGATGCGCGCGACCCGCACATCGAGCCGGTGCACCCGCTCGAAGTCGAAGGCCAGGGTTTCGGCCGAGCGCTTGCCCTCGTCGTAGCAGGCGCGCGGACCGGTGGGGTTGACGTTGCCCCAGTAGGATTCGGTCTGCGGATGAACTTCGGGATCGCCGTAGACCTCGCTGGTGGAGGCCTGAAGGAAGCGCGCGCCATCCTCCCTCGCCCGCTCCAGCAGATGGTTGGTGCCAACGACGCTCGTCATCATCGTGTGCATCGGGTCAGCTTGGTAATGCGGCGGCGAGGCGGCGCAGGCGAGATTGAAGATGCGGTCGAAGCGCGGCAGCTTCGGCAGGGGCCGGGTCACGTCCGCCTCGACCCATTCGAAGCGTGCCTCGCGCCCGAGATGGGCGAGGTTGCCGCGCCGCCCGGTCAGGAAGCTGTCGAGGACGACGACGCTGGCGCCTCGCGCCAGCAGCGCATCGACGAGGTGCGAGCCGATGAAACCCGCGCCTCCCGCCACGAGAACGCGCTCGCCGTCCTGCTCGCCCATCGCTCGACTCGTCATGCACTCACTCCCTCGACTGGGGCTTCGCGGAACAAGGGTGGGGCACTGGGCCTGCGCCGGTCAGCGGCCTCGCGCAGATGTGCGTCGAGTTCCTCGGCGCGGTGCGCGGCCGAATGCCGGGCCAGCACCGCCTCCCGCGCCGCCGCTCCGATCCGGCGGCGCTCCGCTTCCGGTCGGTCGCGCAGGATCGCGAGCACGGCATCGGGCGTGTCCGGGCAGAGGATCTCGCGATCCGGGGCCAGGATCGTCTCGAGCCCGTCCCAGCGGTCGCTGACGAGGGGCGTGCCGGTGCTCGCCGCCTCGAACAGGCGCACGCTCGGGCTCCACCCGGCGGCGATCATGTCGGCGCGGGTGACGTTCAGGGTGTACCGGCTCGATGCGTAGAACGCCGGATGCGCGTCCGGCGCCAAGTGATCGATGCGGGTGACGTTGGCCGGCCACGCGATGTCGGCCGGATATTGCGGGCCGGCGACCGCGAAGCGCAGATCCGGCGCGCGCCTTGCGGGCTCGATCAGCAGCCGTTCCAGGGTCGGCTGCCGGTCGGGGCTGTAGGTGCCGAGATAACTGAGATCGTAAGCCGGTTCACGGTCGAGTGCGGGATAGGCCTGCGGATCGACCGAGCAATACAGCGCGCGGGCGGCCGGGGCGCCGTAGTCCCGCTCCAGCCGATCCAGGGTCGGGCCGCCGGTGAACGAGAGATAGAGGTCGTAATCGCGGATCTGGGCGCGGCCGAGATAAGCGCAGGTGCCGGCTTCCAGTCCGGTCAGGGTGATCGGCGTGTCGATGTCGTAGAAGGCCCGCACGCCCCGCGCCCAGGAGAGGACGCGGTTTCCGACCGCGATCCCCTCCGGCACGTAGGAGCCGACGATGACCGCGTCCGCCGCCTCGATCAGCTCGCGCTGCGCCTGCAACTCCGAGAGATCCGCGTAGAGCATCAGCCGGCAGAAATCGGGATCGGGCAGATCGCGGTGGGCGGCGTACCAGGGCACGTCGCGCTCCAGGAAGGTGACGGCGTGGCCGCGCGCGGCGAAGGCCTTGAGCAGGGCGCGGTAGGTGGTGGCGTGGCCGTTGCCCCAGGACGAGGACAGGCTCAAGCCCAGAACCACGAGGCGGAGCGGGGACGCTGTCATGCGACGCTCCGCTCGAACGAGGCGGCGGCCTTGCGCGCGGCCTCCTCCCGTAGGATCGCATCGACCTGGGCGCCGCGCCGGGCATAGGTGTGCTCGGACAGGATCCGGCGGCGGGCCGCCTCGCCGATGGCGCGGGCGCGCTCAGGGGTCAGCGCCGCGACATGATCGGCGACGTCGCGGCCGTCACGGGCGACGAGCACCTCCTCGCCCTCCTTCAGGAACAGGCCGAGCCCCTCCCAGGCATCGGTGATGAGGCAGCCGCCGGCGCCCGCCGCCTCGAACACCCGGGTCGCGGGGGAGAAGCCCACCGCCGCCATGCTCTCGCGGGCGATGTTGAGGACGGCCAGCGGCGAGACGTTGAAGGCGTTGTGGTCGCGGGTCGAGACATGGCCGAGATGGCGCACGTTGAGCGGTAAGCCCCTCGCCTCCCAGCCGCTTCCCCCGAGGAGGAAGCGCCGCTCCGGCAGGCGCGCCGCCGCGACGAGGAAGAATTTCTGCACCCGCTCCTCGCGGTCGGGCAGGCGGTTGCCGAGGAAGGCGAGATCGGCGGCGAAGCGCGGATCCGGCGCAACCGGGTGGTGGGTTTCGGGATCGAGGGCGTTGTAGACCGGGATGCAGGCCCGCGCGCCGAAGCCTTCGTAGGCCGACACCACCGGCGGGCCGCCGCCATAAGTGAGGACGAGATCGAGGGCGGGCATCGCCCGGTGCAGGACATGCCCCGGATCGCCGCGCATCTCGGCGAGCGTGGCCGGCGCGTCCACGTCCCAGAAGATGCGGATCGCCTCCGGCCGCGCGGCGGCGGTCACGCCTTCCAGCAATTCGTCGTCGAACACGCCGACGCCGCTCGCCTTGACCACGATGTCGGCCGCTGCCGCCTCGGCGGCCACCGCTCGCATGGCTTCCGGCGTCGCGGGATAGACCCGCACCCGCGCCCAATCCGGCGGGTCGATGTCGCGGTGGCTCTGCCGGTCGAAGGCATCGGGCTCGTAGAAGGTGACCCGGTAGCCGCGGCCGGCGAGATCACGCAGCAGGCCGCGATAATAGGTGGCGGCGCCGTTCCAGTACGAGGAGAGCAGCGAGGAGCCGTAGAACGCGATGGTTGTCATGCGCGCCTCCAGGAGCGGGGGGCTGCGGCGAGTCCGGTGAGGGACGCCGCGATGGCCAGAAGTTCGTCGGCGCGGTGCCGGCAGGTATGGCGGGCGCGGATGGTGGCGAGGCCGTGGGCGGCGAGTGCCCGGCGCAGGTCCGCGTCGGAGGCGAGCGCCCGCAGGTGGCGCTCCATCTCCGCGCCGTCCCGGGCGACGAGGTAATCCGCGCCCGGCGTGAACAGGCCCTCCGCATCGTCCCACGGCGCGCTGGCGAGCGGGATGCCGCAGGCCAGCGCCTCGAACACGCGGATGGTCGGGATGCCGGGCAGCGCCTCGACATAGAAGCGGCGCGGCACATGCACCGTGGCCAGCGCGCGGGCGAACAGGCTTGGCGCGAGGGCGTTCGGCGCCCAGCCATGGTAGCGGGCGCCGTAGCGTTCCAGCGTCGCCAGCGCCGCTTCGGGGTAACGCACGCCGTAGATGTCGAGGGGCAGGCCGGCGGCCTCGGTCGGGCGGAACAGGAAGTGTTCGAGTTCCCGCGTGCGCTCGCCGTCGCCCCAATTGCCGATCCAGACGAGACCGGAGCGGTCGGCCTCGATGGTGGGCGGCCGGAACAGGCGGGTATCGGCGGCCTCGTGCCAGACGAAGCTGTGCCCGTCCCATCCGCGCGCCCGGTAGACCCGGGCCAGGGCCTCGCCGAAGGCAAGGATGCCGTCGTAGCCGGAGAGATCGAAGCCGGCCATCTCCTCGGGCGCGCTCACCGCCCGGTGATGGGTATCGTGGAACAGCAGGGTGCCGAACCGGCCGTTCTTGCGCGCCCGCCCGAGGCCGGCGATCAGGCCGGGGGCGTTCCACTCATGGGCGATGACGAGATCGGCGCCCTGCGCCCGCTCGATCGCCTCCGCCTCCTCCCCGTAAGTGCGCGATGAGAGTTCGGGATAGGCTTGGCGGTAGGCGTCGAGCCCGGCCGGTCCTCGGTCGCGCAGGAGGTTGTCGAGGCTCCAGGCGCCCTCGGGCTCGTGGGCCTCGACGCCGTGACCGTGGGCAATCAGTTCGCGCAGGACACCGCGCAGAAAATGGGCGTTGCCGTGGTTCCAGCACGAGGCCAGGGAATGGGTGAAATAGACGATCCTCATGCGGCCGCCCCCGCTGCATCCGCGCCGAGGCAATCGCGGAACACGCCGAGCACGCCCGCCGTCATGGCCTCGGTGCCGTAGCGCGCGGCGCGGGCACGGGCCGCTGCGGCGAGACGCGCCCGTTTGTCGGAATTGGTGAGCAGACCCTTCACCGCTTGCGCGGCGGCGGCCTCGTCATCGGCCGGAACCAGGATCGCCGCGCCCTGCCAGAGTTCCGAAAAAGTCGGGATGTCGGAGAGCACCAGGGCGCAGCCGGCGCCCGCCGCCTCCAGCACCGCGAGGCCGAACGGCTCGTAGCGGGCGAGCGAGACGAAGACCGGGCGCCGGTCGAGTTCGCGCGCCATTTCCGCGCCATCGAGGCGGCCAAGGGGATGCAGATGCCTCGGCGTGAAGCGCTCGCCATTCGGTCCCGCGATCGGGCCCGCCGCCAGCAGCGGCACGTCGAGGCGGGCCGCCATCCGGTCGAGGGTGGCGGCGTTCTTGGCCGGATCCCAGAGCCGGCCGGCGGTGAAGGCATGCGCGGCCGGCGCCGTCTCCGGCAGTGTCTCGGCGAGGTGGCGCCCGTTGAGCACGACCTGCGGCGGCTGCGGCAGGCCGTAAGCGGCGCGCGTCGCCTCGGCGAAGGCGCGGGTCGGCGCCAGCAGCCTGTCGGCGGCGAGGCAGCCCCGCGCGGCGAGATCGCTGCGCCACGCCAGATCCTCCGGCAACGGGCCGTCGCCGAGGGCTGCCCACCATGTCGCGACACAGGAATGGCACACCGCCACCACCGGAACCTCGAACCCGCCGAGCGCCAGGGCCGGGGCGTGGAGATGGACGAGATCGGCGTCGACATCGTTGGCGAGCCGCGCCAGGGCGGCGGCGGCGGCGATGACCTCGGCGGGGCGGCCGGCGGTCCAATCGAGGGGCAGGCCGGTCGGCAGGATCCGGGCGCCGGTCTCGGCCTCGGCACGGGCCAGGGCCTCGGCGGACGGGGCCGGCCCCATCAGCGCCAGCGTCACCGACGGGCCATGACGCTCCAGGCCCCGGGCGAGTTCGAGGCTGTATTGCCAGACACCGCCGAGGGCATCGGCACTCATCAGGATCTGCGGCCGGGCCGGCCCCTGTCTCATCGGCATCCGCAGCCTGCCTCCAGTTCGGCCAAGGGCAGCGGGCGCTCCTCTTGGATGTCGCTGAAGCGCTCGAACTGAGCGAGGTAATGCGCGTGCGCCCGCTCCCAGGCGCCGTCATCGGGCTCGCCCCAGAGCCGGATGTAATCGGGTGAGCTCGGATAGGGGTAGAGCGGCACCGGATCGTTCGCCCAGACGCCCTGTCCGCGCAGGCGGTCGCGCCAATCGGCGACGAGACCGGGATCGTCGCCCGCCACGGCGATGAGATTGGCCTGGACGAAGGGGACGGAGCGGCGGGCATAGATCAGCCGCTCGGCAAGGTCGTCGGTGGAGGCGCGGCACTTCTTGTCGAGGGCGGCGCGACCCTCCTCGGTCAGACTCTCGACCCCGGCCTCGATGGAGACACAGCCCGCCGCCCCGAGCAGGTCGAGCATGTCCGGCTTCCAGAGATCGATCCGGGTCTGCACCCCGAACTTCACCCGTCGCCCGACCAGGGCTTCCAGCAGCGGCTTCTGCGGCAGGAAAATTTCGTCGACGAAATAGAGATAGGTCACGCCCTGCGCGATCAGCCCGTCGATCTCGTCCAGCACGAGGGAGAGATCGCGGCGGCGATAGGCATCGCGGAAATCGATCTTGGCGCAGAAGCTGCAGGTATAGGGGCAGCCGCGCGAGGCCTCGACCTCGGCGCCCGGCCCGTCGGGCGCGGTGTCGAAGCGGTGGTGGTGATGGTGGTGGCGGGCGATCCAGGCCTCCGGCCAGCGTAAAGCCGGCAGATCGGTGAAGCGGGCGGCCTGGGGCGGGCCGGTGACGACGGTCTCCGCCCCCGCGCGATAGGCGAGCCCCGGCAGGGCGCGGATGTCCTCGGCACCGGCGAGGCGGGCGACGATCTCCTCGCATTCGCCGCGCACGAGGAGGTCGCAGCCGAGCTTCTCAAGCGTCGGGCGCGGCGTGGCCGAACCGTGCGGGCCCACCGCGACGGTGCGGCCGCCCCGATCCCCGAGGGCATCGAGGAACAGGCGCGGCACCCGCAATTCCGGCGGGGCGCAGCGCCAGAACAGATAGGTCGGGGCCGTGGTCACCACGGTCATGCCAGGAGCGAAATCGGCCACGCGCCCGGCGGCGTCCTTCGTCGAGAGACCTTCGAGGGGAGCGTCGACGATCAGCGCTTCGTGGCCGGCGGCCCGGAGCAGGGCGGCGGCGTAGCCGAGTTCGAGCGGCAGATGCGGCGCGCGACAGCCGAAATAGATGCTGTTGCGATAGTCCCAGGCGGGATTGACCAGGGCGACCCTCACAGCGCGGCCTCCGTCTGGCGGCGCGGGGCCGGCGCGGCGGCGGGCGGCGTCTCCACCCATTCGGCGAGCCACCGGGCGAGCTGGGCCACGCCCTCGCGCCACGGCAGGGGCCGCTCCAGGCCGAGGGCGGCGATGGCGCGGCGCGGATCGGAGACGTAGTAGCGCTGGTCGCCCGGCCGCCACGGGCCGGTCTCGATCGTGATCTCGCGGCCGAGCAACTGACCGGCATGGGCGATCAGCCCGCGCAGCGACACGGCATTGGCCGGCCCTCCGCCGAGATTGAAGGCCCGGCCCGCCACCCGGTCGATCCGCGCCAAAGCCGCTCGATAGGCGGCAACGCAATCGTCGACATGGAGGATGTCGCGCACCTGCCGCCCGTCGCCGTAGAGCGTGATCGGCTCACCCCGCAGCGCCCGGATCAGGAAATGGGCGACCCAGCCCTGATCCTCGTTGCCCATCTGGCGGGGGCCGTAGATGCAGCTCATCCGCAGCACCACCGTGGGCAGGCCGAAGCTGCGGGCATAGTCGAGCACGTAGGCGTCGGCGGCGCCCTTGGAGCAGCCATAGGGTGTGTGGAAGTCCAGCGGCCGGTCCTCGCCGACGCCGTGGGCGCGCCAATGCGGGTCGTCCGGCCGGTAAGCCTCGCCCTCGATGCTCAGGCCGATCTCCGGCAGGCTGCCATAGACCTTGTTGGTCGAGGCGAAGAGCAGCGGCACGGGTTCGCCGCGGGCGCGCAAAGCCTCCAGCAGGTTCAGCGTCCCGCCGAGATTGACCTCCATGTCCTCGCGCGGCGCGACGAGGCTCGTCGTCACCGCGACCTGGGCGGCGAAATGGAACACGGCGCTTACCTCCCGCACCGCCGTGTCCAGCGCGTCCCGGTCGCGGATATCGGCGATCACCGGCACGATCCGGCCGCCATGGCGCTCGGTCAGCCAAGCGAGGTTGCGCTCGACGCCCGGCCGCGCCAGCGCGTCGTATACAAGGACGGTGCGCCCCTCGGCGGCGAGGCGGTCGGCGAGATTGGCGCCGACGAAGCCGGCCCCGCCGGTCACGAGGACGGGGCGGTCATCGGCAGGGGAGGATGAGGCGGCGCTCACGCGACGAGCCCCCGCGCTTCGAGTTCGCGCCGCGCCTCGGCCACCCGGTCGACGGCCTGCTGTTCGGCGACCCAGGCGGCGAGTTCGGCCAGACCTTCGTCGAAGTCGCGCTTGGGGGCGTAGCCGAGTTCGCGGGTGATCTTGCCGATATCGGCGATGCAGTGGCGGATATCGCCGGCCCGGGCCTGACCGCTGACCTCCGGCGCGATGGCCTCGCGGCCCATGGCGCGGGCGAGGAGGCGCGCGACCTCGCTGACCGTGCGGTCCTGCCCCGAGCCGACATTATAGACCTGCCCTGCCGCCTCCGGATGTTCCAGCGCCAGCACGAAGGCCTGAGCCACGTCCTCGACATGGACGAAATCGCGCCGCTGCTCGCCATCCTCGAAGATCATCGGCGGCTGGTTGTTGAGGAGCCGCGCGGCGAAGATCGCGAGCACCCCGGTATAGGGATTCGAGAGCGCCTGGCCGGGGCCGTAGACGTTCCACAGCCGGAGCGCGACGCCCTCCATGCCGTAGGCGGGGGCGAGCGTCAGGGTCAGACGCTCCTGCATGTACTTGGTCAGGGCATAGACGGAGGCGAGCGCCGGGCGCTTGGTCTCCGGAGTCGGCACCGGCCGCAGAGGGTGCCCGTTCGGGCCGAGGGGATCCCAGGGCTCACCCGGCTTGCGGGTCTTGCGCACCGCGTCCTCGACCGTGGCGCCCCCTTCCGTGCGGTAGAGCCCCTCACCGTAGATACTCATGGAGGAGGCGACGACGACGCGCTTCACCGGCGCCTCGATCAGCGCCTGGAACAGGGTCGCGGTGCCGCAATCGTTGACCGAGACGTAGCGCTCGACCGCGTACATGCTCTGGCCGACGCCGACTTCCGCCGCGAGATGCACCACATGGGTCGCTCCCGACAGCGCCCGCGCCACGGCCGCACCGTCGCGCACATCGCCCGCCACGAACTCGATCGCGGGGTCGAGCCCCTCGGGAGTGCTTCGGGTGCCGTGCACCTGCTCGATCAAGCTATCGAGAACCCGGACGCGGTAGCCTCGACGAAGCAGGGCACTCGCGAGATGCCGGCCGATAAAGCCGGCGCCCCCAGTGATGACGGCGAGATGTTTCATGGGCAGGCGAACGTCTCCTGTCGCAATCAGCGGCAAATGACTTTGCGCAAGAAAGCAACTTATGATGTTGATCTAGGATATTTAAATAAAAACCCTCATTTGATTACCGAAATAATCCGATCACTTATTCCGGATATCTCGACGTCGAGGATCTTTGTTCCTGCTTTTTCATCCCGGAGGCCGAATGCCTTATTGCCGCATTCGGGGCGGCACGGCCGCAGCCTGATGCCGTCGGGAGCGATGGACGCCTGTCGGAACGAGCCGCACGCTCGTAGGCTTCGATTCACGCCGATGAGCCGCCGGCAGAACGCGCAAGAGCGGCGTTTTGAGGTTTTAGATATTTTTCTGAGAAATATTTTGTAATATTGAATAATACAACTTAGAACATCGTTGCTGCGCAAAAACGATATTGTCATTACGCGCGCAAGCGAAGCCATCCAGCCGCGCGACCTTTCGGATCGGGTCGCCTCGCCTGGATGGCTTCGGCTCAAGCCTCACAAGGACAATGACGCGGCGCGAAGCCGCCACCGGAAACCGGTGTCGGCATCGCTCAGGGCCGAGAGCTTCACCCCGCCACGTCGTCGGGCGGGCTCGATGCGGGACGCCGCCGCAGCGCCAGGGACGCAGCCGGATCGGCGGCGCCGTAGACGAGGAATTCGGCGGTGCCGATATTCACTTCCTCGATGGCCTCCGGCGCGATGCCGTCAAGGCGCACCAGCAGGGCGCGCAGGGCGTTTCCGTGGGCGACAACGAGCACCCGGGCGCCATCCCTGAGCCGGGGCATGATCGTCTCCTCGAAGAACGGCCAGACCCGAGCCGCCGTCATCGCCAAGCTCTCGCCGCCCGGCGGCACGGCCTCGTAGGATTTGCGCCAGGAACGGACCTGCTCGACCCCGAACCGGGCGCGGGCCTCCGTCTTGTTGAGGCCGGCGAGCGCGCCGTAATCCCGCTCGTTGAGGGCGATGTCCTTCTGAACCGGCAGATCGGGCTGGCCGAGCTCCTCCAGCAGGAGCGCGAGAGTGGCCTGGGCCCGCCGCAGGCCGCTGGTGAAGGCGCAGTCGAAGTGCAGGCCCGAGGCCCGCATGGCACGGCCCGCCGCCCGAGCCTCAGCGATGCCCTTGGCCGTCAGGGCGGGGTCCCGCCAGCCGGAGAAGAGATCGCGCTCGTTGTCCTCGCTCTGCCCGTGCCGCATCAGCACAAGCGCCCGCCTGTCCGCACCCATCGCCGTCCACACCCGATACCGGGCGATGCATCCGCCCGTGACGGCGTCTTTGCCTCAACGAAGCGTGACCGGCGAGAGGTCCTGTGCGGATCGGCGCCGGTTTATGCCGGTGGCAGCACTGTCTGATCGGGCTGAATGCCGAGCGAGAGTTCCGCCCCATCGTCGTGCGGGGCGAGATGGGCGAGGATCGTGTCGCGGTAGCGGGTGAGGCCCTTGTACTCCGCGAGTTCGGGCGGCAGCGTCGTCAGCACCCGGTGCAGGCGCTTGCGCCATTTCTCCACCCGCTCGATGTCCTTGAGGCTGAGGAGATAGCAGCGGATTCCGAACAGGATCGCGTTGGAGCGCGGCAGCCGGAACAGCGTCTGCAGCTCGACCCGCAGATGCACCTTCTCGGCCACGTTCTCCGGCGTCACCGTCGTCCGGTCCGGTCCCCAATCGGGATAGTTCTCCGGCGAAGTGTCGAGGCGGGGATTGATGGTCATGGTCCAGTTCAGGCGGCGGACCGGATGGCCGTATTGCAGGCGCAGGAGGAAGCGCAGGGCCCGGTCGAACACGCCGATATCGTGGGCGAGCGGCACCGGCCCGTGCCATTCATGGAAGGACATGCCGATATCGAAGTCGAGGGACCAATCGGCCTGGGTCGTCACCATGCCGCCATCGACGAAGAGGTTGTCGTCGCGCTGATCCTGCAGGGTGAAGTCGCCCTGCGCTTGGCGGGTGATGTATTCGAACGGCTCGCAGGGCAGCGTCTCGGGCCTGCCGAAGACGAAACTCTGGTCGATCCCGAGCGGCCGGTTGATCCAGCGCCAGCTGTCTCCGTCCTTCGTCAGGCTGAAATGCTCCGGATAATCCGCCGACAGGCTCTCCATCAGCAGTTCCAGTGTGTCCCACTGCGCCGGCATCATGTGCGGCAGCACTTGGCAACGGCCGGGATCGTCGGCGAGGACGAGCGCGCGCTCCTGGCACTCGGCGATGTAATGCTCGTCGATGTCGAAGGCGTGGGCGAAGGCCGGCGTCGGTCCGCCCCGGGTATGGGGCTCGATATTGACCGAATACATGTAGCGGTCCTCCCCGAACGGGAAGGGAAAACGCAGCACGCCCGCATCGCTGTTGAAATAAGAGAAGCTCTCGCGGAACCGCTCGTCCTGGCGGAACTGGATGCCCATCGGGATTCCTCCTTGGAACTTACAGGTCGAGCACGAGCGCGCCGGAGCGCGCCCGCGAGACGCAGGTCGCGATCAGCCGGCCGCCAGCGCGCTCTTCCTCGGTGAGGACATGGTCGCGATGCTCGACCTCACCGTCGATCACGCCGGTCAGGCAGACGCCGCAGGCGCCGCCCCGGCACAGGCAGGGCGCCTCGATGCCCGCCGCTTCGAGGGCTTCGAGCAGGCTCTGCGTTTCGGAGACGGCGATGCTGCGCCCCGAGCGGGCGAGCCTGACGTGGAAGGGCGCTCCGCCCCCGGCGCCGCCGAAGCTCTCCTGATGGATGGAGTGGCTCGGCCAGCCGAGATCGAGCGCCGCCGCCTCGACCGCTGCCATCAGACGCTCGGGGCCGCAGGTATAGACATGCGTGCCGAGCGGCTGGTCGGCGAGGATCTCGGCGATCGCGCGACGGGATGTACGGCCATGGATCGTGGCGGCCCCGCCCGCCTCGGTGAGCAGGCGGCCGAAGATCTCCGTCTCCGCGTCGGTACAGTATTGATGCAGTTCGAAGGCTGCGCCTCGGGCGCGCAGAACCGGCAGGAACGAGAGAAACGGAGTGATGCCGATGCCGCCGCCGATCAGGACATGGCGGCGCGCCCGGTTCGCGATGGGAAACAGGCTGGCCGGCGCACCGATCTCGACCCGGTCGCCGGGGCGGAGATGGTCGTGCAGGAAATGCGAGCCACCCCGCGATTCCTCGGCCCGGCGCACGATGATCGCATAGGCGTCGCGTTGCTCCGGCGGCGTCACCAGAGAATAGGCGTTCTTCCAGACGCGCTCGGGCCCGCGCAGGGTGACGAGAATATGCGCGCCCGGCGCGGCGGTCGGGAAGTGGCCCCGCTCCGGCTCGAAGCGGAACCGCTTCAGGGTCGGGCTCAGGGACTCGATGCCGGAGACGTGGGCCGGGATTGTGCCGTCGAGGATCATGGATAGGCCCGTTCCGCCTGCGGGACATCGCCCGGCTGTTCCGCATCGACCTTGACGCCCTGGAAGGCGGAGAGCCGACGCGAGAAGTGGTCGCGCACGAACAGGTTGGCGCCGCAGCCGGCGCAGCGCACGATCGTGGTGGTGACGCCTTCGTTGAAGGTCTTGCAATGGACGCACTGGACCCGGCGGGCCAGGCTGCCGGACTGCTTCAGGAAGACCTCCTGCCGGCCGAGACCCTGCGCCTGCGCGATGCCGTAGACGTCCCAGAGGAAATCTTCCGGTCCTTCGGCATAGAGGCGCAGGCCCATCCGTTCCGAGGCCAGCCGCCGCTCCAAAGTCTCCATCAGCTGCCGGGTGGAGCGGAAGCGGCGCTCTCCCGCCCTGTCCGGACGCCGGAGCGTGCCCTCGCAGGAGGTCGGGGCAACCGCCCAGCTTTCCAGCCCGTCCGGTCCCAAGGCCTCCGGAGGCGGTCCCGATCCGGCGGAAATATAGAGATGGCGGCGCCCCGACGAATCACGGTGCAGAGCCGCGTAGATCGGTCGGCTCTTGATGCCCTGATCGGTCATCGCAACCTCCGTGGGAAAGGGGATGTCGAGCGGTTCGTTCCGGCGCCGGCATGGCGGAGATCGGCCTTCCGGCCATCGAATTCTCGAAGAGAACGACACTTTCTCACGAAGAATAATAAAGTCAATCCATCGCGGGGATGCGCAGAAGCCGCCCGGCATGCCGGCCCTTCCGACCCATCCGCTTTTCAACGGGATCTTTCAAATTCCTGTGCGGACAAGAGAATCTGCAGATTGGCCGACATCTTTTCCGGCCTTCGGCTTCGATAGGTGAGCGTATCAGCCTCTCTGTTTCGGCGCGTTGCGTCCATCTTCTGAGCAACTTGCCCCAAGGTTCACCAGAAAGCCGAAACGCGCATCACAAGTCAGATGAAGCGGTGAACTCGCGCAGGATTCTGCTTGACAGCCCATCCCTTGGGGGAAATGAATATTCCCGTTGAGAATTGAGACGGGATGCGCGCCGTCAATGGCCCCTCGTTCGGAGCGACGGGCCGTTGCTGTAACGGATCGCTCCTTTCAGACACGGTAAGCTGTCGAAACTCACTTCGGGCAAGACCTTTCGGTCACGAAAAGGTGAATCAGCCCGCACGCGACTGATCATCCACGCACACCTCGCCTGGTACACTTCGCCGAAATGCGAAGCCGAAACAGAAAAGGATCCGCCGCTTCCCGCGGACGGAGCCACTTTGCCTGTTCAGCCCGCCCGATTTGGACACTGACCTCGGGCCCTGACCTCGGAATGACTTGGTTCGGACCGGCAACGTGTCGAACCAAGCCGCATCACCCCCACACGCTTGATTTGGGAGAGGGTACGATGAGTGTCGGAATTTCCTCGACGGGGCCGGCCTCGCCGGCCGTCCCCATTGCCGCGACAGGAGATCAAGGCCAGCTCCACCGCAGCATCAATTGGACCGGAGCGTTCTGGGTCGCGAGCGGCGTCCCGGCCCTGGTGCTGTTCTCCGTGGGCGGCATCGCCGGCAATACCGGCAAGCTCGCCTTCCTGATCTGGACCTTGTCGATGCTGATGGGCTTCATCCAGTCCTTCAGCTATGCCGAGATCGCCGGACTGTTCCCGAACAAGTCGGGCGGCGCCTCGATCTACGGCGCGGCCGCCTGGGTGCGCTACTCGAAGCTGATCGCGCCGCTCTCGGTCTGGTGCAACTGGTTCGCCTGGAGCCCGGTGCTCTCCCTCGGCTGCTCGATCGCGGCCTCCTACATCCTCAACGCCCTCGCCCCGGCCCCCTCGGCGACGTCGCCTGCGGTCGTGCAATGGCTCGCCGCCCACGGCGCCACGCTTCAGGGCACGGAGGCGGAAAAGCTCGCCGCCGCCGTGGCGGCCGTCTCGCCCACCTTGCGGACCTGGACCCTGTTCTCGACCACCCTCGGGCCGGTCTCGCTCTCGCTCAATGCCGCCTTCGTCATCGGCGCGGTGCTGATGCTCGCGGTCTTCGCCGTGCAGCACCGGGGCATCCTCGGCACCGCCAGCGTGCAGAAATGGATCGGCCTGCTCGTCATCGTGCCGATGTTCATCGTCGGCGTGGTGCCGCTGCTGCTGCACGGGGTGAACTGGAGCAACTTCACGCCGCTGGTGCCGCTGGCCGCGCCGGCCGCCCCCGAGCCCGGCGCCTGGAACATCACCGGCTGGACGCTGGTGCTCGGCGGCATGTTCATCGCCGCCTGGTCGACCTACGGCTTCGAGACCGCGATCTGCTACACCAGCGAGTTCAAGGACCCGAGCCGCGACACCTTCAAGGCGATCTTCTATTCGGGCCTGCTCTGTCTCGCCCTGTTCACCCTGGTGCCCTTCACCTTCCAGAGCATGCTCGGCGTCGAAGGCATGCTGGAGCCGTCCGTGGTCGACGGCTCGGGCGTGGCAGCGGCGCTCGCCCACATGGTCGGCGGCGGCCCGGTGGTCGAGAGCGTCCTGGTGATGCTGATGATCCTGGCCCTGATCCTCTGCATCATGACCGCGATGGCCGGCTCCTCGCGCACGCTCTACCAGGGCTCGGTCGATGGCTGGCTGCCGCGCTATCTCGGCAAAGCCAACGCGCACGGCGCCCCGACGGCCGCGATGTGGACCGATCTCGGCGTGAACCTCGTGGTGCTGGCGATCGCCTGCGCCGACGCGACGAGCTTCTTCTTCATCCTCGCCGTGTCGAATTGCGGCTACATCATC
>DYYG01000066.1 GCA_020741775.1 Methylorubrum populi | reverse complement strand
GGTGCAGGAGGCGTTGGAAACGACGAGGTGCTCGGACGAGAGCAGCTGGTGGTTCACGCCGTAGACCACGGTGAGGTCGGCGCCGTCGGCCGGGGCCGAGACGAGGACGCGCTTGGCGCCGGCTTCGAGATGGGCCTTCGCCTTGTCCTTCGAGGTGAAGATGCCGGTGCATTCCAGGGCGATGTCGACGCCGAGGTCGCGGTGCGGCAGCTCGGCCGGGTTGCGCACGGCGGTGACCTTGATGCGCTTGCCGTTGATGACGATGGAATCGCCGTCCACAGCGACGTCGGCCGGGAAGCGGCCATGCACCGAATCGAACCGCAGCAGGTGAGCGTTGGTCTCGACCGGGCCGAGATCGTTGATGGCGACGACCTCGATATCGGTGCGGCCGGCCTCGACGATGGCGCGCAGAACGTTGCGGCCGATGCGCCCGAACCCGTTGATGGCAACCTTGACGGTCACGGCATGACTCCTTCGTGATGGGGCGCGCCCGCGCGCCGATGAAAAACAGGCCGAGCCGGCAGGCGACGCTGGCGCGCGCCGCGCGACGACGATGGGACCGCTCCAAGCGGGGCGGCACTGAACCTGGGATGAACCGTGCGGCGGCCCGCACACGTCCGGTCGGCGGACGGTCTGAGCGGGGAGCCGGAAAGGGTCACGGTGGAGAGAATCCGTTGGGCGGCCCCGCGCCGGGGGGTCGGAGCCGGGCGCGGGCTCTCTAACATGGCGCCCGAGGCTGTCAAAGATCGTGGGCGGCCCTGTGAATTGGCTGGAATTTCGAATGCTCTTGGCTGAAACTTTTGCAGACGAGGATACGGAGTACTGCCAAAGATCGCGCCGCCGGCCGTTCGCGCCCTGGCCGCGATGGAACGGGGCGCGTTTCGTGGACTCCGATGAAACCGGTGACTGACGAGCGGATATGGCGAAGGCAAAGCAGGCGACGTCCCCGGACGGCCCGACCCTGGAGGAGGCCCTGAACCGGCTCGACACCGCCCTGGCGCTGCTCGAATCGGCGGTGGCGCGCAAGCTGGAGCTGGAGCGCAGCCGCGGCGACCGGGAAACGGAATTCGCCCTGCTGGAGGAGGATCGGGTGCGGCTCGCCGCTGAACTCGACGCGGCGGGGGCGCGGCTCGCGCGGATGACGGCGACGACCGGGGAGGTGAACCGCCGCCTCGATCGCGCCATCGAAACGGTGGAAGACGTGCTGTCCGGCCCCGCCGGCCATTGAGGGCTCGGCGAAGCCGGTACGAGAACAAACGAGTTCGGGTCGAGTGGGTCGCGGATGCCGCACGTCAACGTCACCATCGCCGGCAAGAGCTACCGGATGGCCTGCGGCGCGGGCGAGGAGGATCACCTCGCTGCCCTCGCCCGGGATCTCGACGAGCGGGTCGCGGAGATGCGCAGCACCTTCGGCGAGATCGGCGATATGCGCCTGCAGGTGATGGCGGCTCTCACCCTGGCCGACGAGCTGCACGAGGCCCGCCGCCGTATCGCCGGCCTGGAGCGGGATGCGGCGGAAGGCGCGGCCGAGCAGGCGCGGCTCGCCGGCAGTGTCGGCGTCGCCGCCGAGCGCATCGACCGCCTCGCCCGGGCCCTGTCGGGCCAACCCACGGGGCAGAGCGGAAGCTGACCCGCCACCCCGGACCCTCGCGCCGGCTTCGAAAAGTGAGCCTGCGACGCGAACAGCCCCTGGCGCCGGGCCCCTGAGCCGTCTATCTCTGGCGGGCGGGGCTGCAGAGTTCGTCAGGAGAACTTTCCCCGGGGCCTTATCGACTCCCTCGGGAGCTGTCACTGGCCTCGTCCGTGGACTTGGCCAACACGGCGCCCACCTACTCTGTAGGTTTCCCGGGATCGACACTCCAACGGCTCACGTGGCTCCGCACTCTTCCCCCGAACGTTCGCTCAAGGCGAAACTCCGCGCCGAGGCTCTGGGGCGCCGCGATGCGCTCCCGCCCGAGGCTCGCGCCGACGGTGCGCTGCGCGCCGCCGAGGCTATCCTGGCCATTCCGGAACTCGGGGAGGCGCCGCTCGTCGGCGTGTTCTGGCCGATCCGCAGCGAGATCGACCCGCGTCCGCTGATGGAGCGCCTGTTCGCCCGCGGCCAGCGGGTGGCCTTGCCCAAGGTGACGAAGCAGGGCCTCGTCTTCCGCGAATGGCGGGCGGGCGAGGAACTGGTGAAGGGCGGCTTCGGCCTCAGCGAACCCCGCGACGACCTTCCTCCCGTCGATCCGACCGCCCTGATCGTGCCGCTGGCCGCGTTCGACCGCGCCGGGCAGCGCATCGGCTACGGGGCGGGCTATTACGATCAGGCCATCGAGCGCCTGTCGAAGAATGGCCCGGTGCTGACGATCGGCATCGCCTTCTCCGTACAGGAAATCGACCACGTCCCGGCCGAGCCGCATGATCGCCCCCTCGACCATCTCGTGACCGAGACCGGACCCGTGCCGCTCCGTCAGAACTAGGGCGCTCTCCATCGGCGTGGACGCCGGTTCGGCGAAAGAGAGCGCGTTAAAACAAAAGCCCGGAGCCATTCCCGATTGCAACGTGAGCGGGATTGGCTCTAAGCGACCGCGATGCGCATCCTTTTCCTCGGCGACATCGTCGGACGTCCCGGCCGCTATGCCGTCACCGAGCGGCTTCCCGCCTTGCGCGAGCGCTGGCGCCTCGATTGCGTGGTGATCAACGGCGAGAACGCGGCGGGCGGCTTCGGCATCACCGAATCGATCTGCGACGAGATCCTCCAGGCCGGCGCCGACGCGGTGACGCTCGGCAACCACTCCTTCGATCAGCGTGAGGCGCTGGTCTTCATCGCCCGTCAGCCCCGGCTGATCCGGCCGGCGAATTACCCGCCGGGCACGCCGGGACGCGGCGCGACGGTGATCGAGACGGCCCGCGGCGCCCGCGTCCTCGTCGTCAACGTGATGGGGCGCATCTTCCTCGATCCCCTCGACGATCCCTTCGCCGCGGCGGACCGGGAGCTCGATGCCTGCCCCCTCGGCGCGGCGGCGGATGCGGTGATCGTCGATGTCCATGCCGAGGCGACCAGCGAGAAGCAGGCCTTCGGCCACTTCCTCGACGGCCGGGCGAGCCTCGTCGTCGGCACCCACACCCACGCGCCGACCGCCGACCACCGCATCCTGCCCGGCGGCACCGCCTATCTGTCGGATGCCGGCATGTGCGGCGATTACGATTCCGTGCTCGGCATGCAGAAGGACGAGCCGGTGCGCCGCTTCCTGCAGAAGACGCCGGGCTCGCGCCTCGAAGCGGCCACCGGCCCCGGCACCCTGTGCGGCGTCGCGGTCGAGACCGACGACGCCACCGGCTTGGCCAAGCGCGTCTGGGCGGTGCGGCTCGGGCCGCATCTGGAGGAAACCTGGCCGCGGGAATGGGATTGAGTTTGCTGCAGCCGTCTGCCCAGAGGGCTGCTCATCGAGGCCTGTTGGACACTGGACTTTGAAACCAGGCCTGCCATCTCGAAGGCATCCAGAGAGAGCGAAATTACTCTACGGATGCTCATGAATGGGCTGTATGCAAAAATGCTCGACTTGGAATTTTTTTCGATATTTTGTATACTCAGCTCCAAGCAACGCTATACACTCAGGTTTCGACTCAGCAGGAATAAAGCCGCCCCCGACCGCAACTCCTAGATATTTCCAATTTTCGTCGTTCGTCCGATTCTGTTCATTGCCGATCACAGATCTTGGGCCCGACGAATCCATAACATCGACGATGACAGTATCACCTCCTCCGCCTATACCGACGAGCCAATTCTCAGGCGTCTGATACAAATTGATATCGCTTGCCGGTCCCCAATCAGCCCACAGCTTTTTTGATATCGTTCCGTGCGGAGTATCTACACGCAAAACAAAAGGTAATGTTCCCCAACCGCCACCCCAAGTCTGGAAGCGAGCGATAGCATCACCCATCGGAAGGCGTACAACAGCCTCCCCCACAGGCCAGATAGACGTGTAGATTTGAGAGACTAGCCATAGAGAAGCGCCCGCAATCAGGATGACTGGAAAGCAACCCAGCTTCTTCATATCAGTTTCGCTTGCTCCCACGTAGCTTAGGCTTCTATCCTGCGACTCTGGCTCGCTCGCAAGCGGAGTTTTGCAAGTGAACGCCCCGTGCACATCGATGCAGCACACGGAGGTTTTGACTAGCGAGACCTCTCGATCGACGTGGACGTGATAGGGCACGGGACCTGCTCCCGGATGATCGGGTGCGCTGATTTCTGACAGACCGGACGGCACCTCGGGCAGCTTTCTACGACCTACGACGCGAGCGAGGCTGGCGACGACGCGATTACCCGACCTGCCGTGACTTGATCGCGTTGGACCGAGCCGCCACAGTGCCGCCGGTTTTGTCACAGCGGTGCCGCCGATCCCGGCGTCAGGCCCAACACGAGCATGGACCCGATGGCGGCCCATTCCGCGTCCTCCGATACGCCCCCGATCGCCAAGCCCGGCATGACGCTGCTGCGGATGCTGGTGTTTCTGGCGCTGGCGGGCTTCCTCGCCTTCGTTCTCTACAAGCAGATCACCCCGGCCTTCCTCGCCAATCCAGGCCTGAACGGCCTGATCCTCGGCGTCCTGCTGATCGCGGTGCTGCTGGCTTTCGGGCAGGTCGTGCGCCTGTTCCGGGAGGTGCGCTACGTCAATGCGGTGGCGGCCGGCGAGCGCCCGAAGGAGCGGCCGGTGCTGCTCGGCCCGCTGGTGCCGGCCATCGAGGCGCGGCGGGACGGTCTCACCCTGTCGGGCACCCGCGCCCATCTCGACACCACCGCCGTGCGGCTCGACGAGGGCCGCGAGATCCTGCGCTACATCGCCGGCATCCTGATCCTGCTCGGCCTGCTCGGCACTTTCTGGGGCCTGATCGAGACGCTGTCGGCGGTGGGCTCTGTGATCGGCGGGATGCGCGGCGGCGGCGATGCGGCGGTGATGTTCGATGAGTTGAAAAGCGGCCTCGCCGTGCCGCTCTCCGGCATCGGACTCGCCTTCTCCGCCTCGCTGTTCGGCCTCGCCTCATCCCTGATCGTCGGCTTCCTCGACCTTCAGGCCGGGCAGGCCCATTCGCGCTTCCACAACGAATTGGAGGATTGGCTGGTCTCCGGCGAGGAGCAGGCGGCGTTGGCCGCCGCCCGGCCCGCGCCGGAGCACGACCCCGCCCTCGCCCGCGAGTTGCAGGCCGCCATCGAGCGGCTGAGCGGGGTGATTACGGAAGGGGCCGGGGGCCGGGGCGCGACCCAGGCGATGACCAATCTGGCGGAGGGCATCCAGGGCCTCGTGCAGCACATGCGCGCCGAGCAGCAGATGATCCGCGACTGGGTCGAGGCTCAGGCGGCCCGCGAACGCGACCTGAAGCAGGTGCTCGACCGCCTCGCCCGCGAGAAGGTCGAGTAGAGGTATGGCCTCCGTCCGCGCGCGCTCGAAGCGCAGCCTCAACGTCTGGCCCGGCTATGTCGACGCCCTGGCGACCCTGCTGCTCGCGGTCGTCTTTCTGCTCACGGTGTTCGTGGTCGGGCAGTTCTTCCTGTCGCAGGAGCTGACCGGGCGGGACGCGGTGCTGACCCGCCTCAACCGCCAGATCGCCGACCTCACCGACCTGCTCGCCCTGGAACGCTCCAGCCGCCGCGCCCAGGAGGAGGCGGCGGCTTCCTTGCGCAATACATTGACCGCGACGGAGGCCGAGCGCGACCGCCTCCAGGCCCTGACCGCCGCCAACGAGGCGGCGCAGGGCAAGAGCGCCGACGTCGATGCCCAGCTCGCCGCCGAACGGGGCGCGACCCAGCGGGCACAGAACCAGGTCGAGTTGCTCAACGAGCAGATCCGCGCCCTGCGGCGCCAACTCGCCGCCCTGGAGGATGCCCTCGCGGCCTCCGAATCCCGCGACCGCGAGAGTCAGGCCCGCATCGCCGAACTCGGCAGCCGCCTCAATGTCGCCCTGGCCCAGCGAGTGCAGGAACTGGCGCGCTACCGCTCCGACTTCTTCGGCCGGCTGCGCCAGATCATCGGCAGCCGTTCCGATGTCCGCATCGTCGGTGACCGCTTCGTTTTGCAATCCGAAGTGCTGTTCGCGGCGGGCTCCGCCGCGCTGAAGCCCGAGGCCGGTCCGGAACTCGACCGGATCGCGGGGGCGATCCTCGATATCGCCAAGGAGATCCCCACCGACATCCCCTGGGTGCTGCGGGTCGACGGCCACACCGATGCCCGGCCGATCCAATCGGCGCAGTTTCCGTCGAATTGGGCGCTCTCGGCGGCCCGTGCCATCGCGGTGGTGCAGTATCTGCGAAGCAAGGGACTTCCTCCGCAGCGTCTCCTGGCCGGCGCCTTCGGCGAGTTCCAGCCGCTCGATTCCGGCACCAGCGAGGAGGCCTATTCCCGCAATCGCCGGATCGAGATGAAGCTGACGGAGCGATAGCGCATCGTTTAGACAGGCGGAGGCGTCAGTACCGGTCGCCCCAGATGGTCGGGATCGTGGTCACGACCTCGCCCCGATGCGCCTGATGCCATTCCTCCGGCGTCGCGTAGCGCTTGGGCGGCTCGGTGAACGCCTTTTTGAAGACGCGCCCAATCTCCTGAAAGAACCCGCCGCCCGCGGCGTCGAGGGCGTCATCCGCAAGGCGGATATCCGTCCCTTCCGGCCGCTCGCCGGCGGCAGGGCTCAATAGGACGGCCGCTTCGGCGCCGCCCACACGATGCTCCGGGCGATTGTGGATCGCGGTCATGACCTTCTCTCCCATCCGACGCGCCCCGTGAGAACGGAGCCGTCCGCGAGACGCCAGGATGGCGAGACATCCCGTCATCCTCCCCCTCCACCGCGCGAACACGATGGAGACGGCAGGGGACGGATCGCTCTCGATCCGGTCAGGCCTCCGCGAAGTCTTGGCGATACGCGAACAGGCCCGGTACCCCGCCGGTCATGACAAACAACACCGTATCGCCCCGGGCGTAGGTGCCCGCTCGCACGTCGTGCAGCAGCCCCGCGAAGGCCTTGCCGCTATAGACCGGGTCGAGCAGCAGCCCCTCGGTCCGGGCCATCAACCGGACCGCCTCGCGCATCCCCTCGGTCGGGACGCCGTAGCCCGGTCCGCGATGGGCACCGTCGACGCGGATGGAATCGTCGGCCAGCGTCAGGCCGCCACCGATCAGCGCGAGGGTGTCGCGGGCCTTGGCGAGGGTCGTCGCCCTGGCCTCGGCCTCGGGGGCGAGCACGGTGTAGGATCGCGCGAGGAGCGGATCGCGCCCGGCGGCGGTGAGGCCGGCGGCGAGGCCGGCATGGGTTCCCGAGCTGCCGTTCGGCACGACGATGCTGGCAAAGGACAGACCGAGATTGCTCGCCTGTTCCACGATCTCCAAGGCGCAGGCGGCGTAGCCGAGGCAGCCGAGCGGGCTCGAGCCGCCGGACGGGAAGACGTAGACGCGCCGCCCCTGGCTCCGGAGCGCGTCCGCCCGCGCCTCGGCTTCGGCGAGGGAATCGGCCTCACCCGGCAGGAGGTGGATGCGAGCCCCGAACAGGTCCTGCAGCAGCCGGTTGCCGTTGCCGGTGTAGTCGGTATCGTCGCGGGGCACGCTGCGGGTGAGGAACAGCTCGCAGGCGAGCCCCATCCGCGCCGCCGCGGCGGCGGTGAGCCGGGCATGGTTCGATTGCAGGGCGCCGACGGTGATGACCGTATCCGCCCGCTCCGCCAGCGCCTGGCCAAGCAGGAATTCGAGCTTCCGCAGCTTGTTGCCGCCGAGGCCTACGGGGCCGACATCGTCGCGCTTCACGAACAGACGCACACCGTTCAGCTCCGCCCCGAGATGGGTCGAGAGCCGATCGAGAGAGCGAATCGGCGAGGGCCCGTCGAGCAGGGCGACGCGGGGAAATCGAGTCAGAACCATGCCGCGCCGCTACTCCGCCGCGTGTTTCGGGCGCGGATCCCGTGCCCGGGCGCTCTCGTCGAAGCTGTCGGCGAATTGCAGGCTGGCGAGCTGCGCGTAGAGGGCGCCACGGGCCAGCAGGCTCTCGTGAGTCCCCTCCTCCACGATCCGGCCTCCGTCGAAGACGAGGATGCGGTCGGCGGCGCGGATCGTCGCGAGCCGGTGGGCGATGACCAGGGTGGTGCGGCCCTGCATCAGCCGGTCGAGGGCGTTCTGCACCGCGCGCTCGCTCTCGGCATCGAGGGCCGAGGTCGCCTCGTCGAGGAGCAGGATCGGCGCATCCTTGAGGATGGCACGGGCGATGGCCACGCGCTGGCGCTGGCCGCCGGACAACGTGGTGCCGCGCTCGCCGAGCAGGGTCGCGTATCCCTGCGGCAGGGCGCGGATGAACCCGTCCGCATTGGCGAGCCGGGCGGCCTCCTCGACCTCCGCCTCGCTGGCGCCGGGGCGGCCGTAGCGGATGTTCTCGAGCACCGTGCCGGAGAACACCACCGGATCCTGCGGCACCAGCGAGAGCCGCGCCCGCAAGGCGTCGAGATCGGCTTGGCGCAGGGACACCCCGTCGATGCGCACATCCCCCTCATCCGGGTCGTAGAAGCGCAGGAGCAGTTGCAGCACCGTGGTCTTGCCGGCGCCCGACGGCCCGACCAGGGCCACCCGCTCGCCCGGCGCCACCGTGAAGGAGATGTCGTCGAGAGTGGCATGCTCGGGGCGGGTCGGGTAGCGGAAGCGCACCGACTGGAACGCCAGCTCGCCGCGGGCCGGGCTCGGCAGAGCGGTCGGATTCTTCGGTGTGCGGATCGTCGGCTCCGTGGCCAGGATCTCGCCGAGCCGCTCGGCGGCGCCCGCCGCCTGGGCGAGTTCGCCATAGACCTCGGAGAGCTGGCCGAGGGCACTCGCCCCGAACACCGCGTAGAGCACGAATTGCGAGAGCTGGCCGGCGCTGGTGGTGCCCGCGAGCACCTCCTTGGCGCCGTACCACATCACGCCGACCACCGAGGCCGAGATCAGGAAGATCGCCACGCCGGTGAGCAGGGCCCGCGCCGTGATCGAGGCCCGCGCCGCCCGGTAAGCGTTCTCGGAGGCCTGCGCGAACAGATCGGCGGTGGTACGGCCCATGCCGAAGGCCTGCATGGTGCGCACGGCGCCGACCGCTTCCGCCGCATAGGCCGAGGCGTCGGCGAGACGGTCCTGGGCGGCGCGGGAGCGGCGGCGCACGCCGCGCCCCGACAGGATCAGCGGAAACACGATCAGCGGGATCGCCGCGAGCACGAGAATCGAAAGGCCCGGACTCGTCCAGACCATCATCACCACGGCGCCGACGAACAGGAACAGGTTGCGCAGCAGGATCGAGATCGAGACGCCGAACACCGCCTTGACCTGCGTGGCATCCGCCGTCAGCCGCGAGACGATTTCGCCGGATTGCGCCTTGTCGAAGAAGGTCGGATCGAGAATCGTCAGCCGCGCGAACACCGCCGAGCGCAGATCCGCCACGACGCGTTCGCCCAGCGTCACCACCGAATAGTACCGGCCGGCGCTCGACACCGCGAGCACCGCCACCACGCCGAGCAGCGCCACGAAGTAGGAGTTGATGAGCGCCTGACCCTCCGGCGAGAAGCCGTGGTCGATCACCCGGCGAATCGCGATCGGCACCACCAGGGTCGCGCCGGAAGCCGCGATTAGCGAGATCAGCGCCGCGAGGATGCGGCCCCGGTAGCGGCTGGCGAAGGGAATCAGGGGCTTCAGCGCCCCGAGCGGCGCCCGGCCCCGGGTTGCCGTCCCTGCGTCGGTCGACGCATTACGCGCGCGGGCCATCATTCCTCGACATCGTTTCGTCCCGTTCCTTGCCGTTTTCGGCTATCGTCGTCGTCTCGCAGAGACGCATAAGCAGCCGCAGGCCCGATTTCCAGTTCGGTCCGCGCTCAGCCCCCGGACCACCGCCACGCGGCCCGGCCGAACCGATCTGTCGGCTGTCTCTTGTCCGCGCTCCGTGGCTGAGGTATAGGCGCGCCTTCATCGGAATGCGCGCGATGTTTTGCCCCTGGCCCCCTGCCCTGGGCGGCGAGGCCGGTCGGCGTGCTACCTCAGGATTTCGTCATGGCAAAGAACGAGGCCGCCAAGGCCAAGGGGACCGAGCACCCCGACTACCACTTCATCAAGGTCGTGATGACCGATGGCACCGAGTACAAGACCCGGTCGACCTACGGCAAGGAAGGCGACGTCCTGAACCTGGACATCGACCCGACGACCCATCCGGCCTGGACCGGCGGCGAGCAGAAGATGCTCGATCGCGGCGGTCGCGTCTCGCGCTTCAACAGCCGCTTCGGCGGTCTCGGCTTCGGCAAGAAGTAAGGTTTCGCGGCTCGGGCCAAGGCCCGAATCGTTCGGACGGCGCCGCTTGCGGCGCCGTTTTCGTTTCTGCGCCATGTTTCTGCGCCATGTTTCTTCGCCTTGCCGATGTGACGAGGCAGGGTTCCGTCCGGGATCACGGGCGAGGCACCTTGAGACGCCTTGAGATGCCTTGGGCTTCCCGCCGGAGCGCCTATCTGGAGGCCGAACCCGCTTATCGCCCGAGGCCCGCGATGCAGCTCACCGGACTCCACCATGTCACCGCGGTCACGGCGCGGGCGGCCGACAACCTCGCCTTCTACACCCGCGTGCTGGGGCTGAGGCTGGTCAAGAAGACCGTCAATCAGGACGACGTGTCGGCCTACCATCTGTTCTACGCCGACGGCCGCGCCTCGCCGGGCAGCGACCTGACCTTCTTCGACTGGCCGGCGCCGGCCGAGCGCCGCGGCACCGACAGCATCTCGCGCACGGCGTTCCGCATCGCCGGAGCGGAGGCGTTCGACTGGTGGCGCGAGCATTTCGCCCGGCAGGGGGTGACGCATCACCCGGCGATCGAGCGGGACGGCCGGCTGACCCTCGATTTCGAGGATGGCGAGGGCCAGCGCCTCAGCCTCGTGGACGATGGCGGAGCGGGCGAGGCTCATCCGTGGGACGCCAGCCCGGTGCCGGCGGCGCATCAGATCCGGGGGCTCGGCCCGATCCGTCTCACCGTCACCCAGCCGGAGCGCACCGAGGCGGTGCTGACGCAGATCCTCGGCTTCCGCCGCGCCCGCAGCTTCGAACTGCCCGCGGGCGAGGTGACGGTGTTCGAGACCGGAGCGGGCGGCCCGGCGGCGGAGGTGCAGCTTCTCACAGGAACGGGGGCGCAGGCCCGCCAGGGCGCGGGCGGCGTCCACCACGTCGCCTTCCGCGTGCCGGATGCCGATTACGAGGCGTGGGCCGACCGGCTGAAGCAGCGCCGGGTGCCGTCGAGCGGCCCGGTCGACCGCTATTACTTCCGCAGCCTGTATTTCCGCGAGCCGAACGGCATCCTGTTCGAGATCGCCACCGACGGGCCGGGCTTCGCCACCGACGAGCCGATGGACCGGCTCGGCGAGCGGCTCGCCCTGCCGCCCTTCCTGGAACCGCGCCGGGCCGAGATCGAGGCGGGGCTGAAGCCGCTGTAACGGCAGCGTCCGATGCGTTCCGCCTGGGTCAGGCATGCGCCGGAATCAAGAAGAGTTCCAGACAAAGCCACATTCGAATGGCTGTGGCAGCTCTGCGTCTTGACGGGGATGCTGCGATTGCGAGAAGACCCCGCGTTCGACGCTGAATGAATCGGGAAGCCTGCGGCCGATGAGCAAGTACAACGAGGAGCGCGTCCTCTCCGTCCACCACTGGACCGACACGCTCTTCTCCTTCCGGACCACCCGCGATCCCTCGTTCCGCTTCCGCAACGGCGAGTTCACGATGATCGGCATCGAGGTCGAGGGCCGGCCGCTGCTGCGCGCCTACTCGGTCGTCTCGGCCAATTACGAGGAGGAGCTGGAGTTCTTCTCGATCAAAGTGCCGAACGGTCCGCTCACCTCGAAGCTGCAGCACCTCAAGGTCGGCGACCCGATCATGGTCGGCAAGAAGCCGACCGGCACGCTGGTGCTCGACAATCTCCTGCCCGGCCGCCATCTCTACCTGCTCGGCACCGGCACGGGGCTCGCCCCCTTCCTGTCGATCATCAAGGATCCGGAGACCTACGACCGCTTCGAGAAGGTCGTGCTCGTCCATGGCTGCCGCCAGGTGCAGGAACTGGCCTATGGCGAGACCATCACCGAGACCCTGCCGAAGCACGAGTTCCTCGGCGAGACGATCTCGAGCCAGCTGATCTACTACCCGACCGTGACCCGCGAGCCGTTCCGCAACCGCGGCCGGATCACCGACCTGATGACCTCGGGCAAGCTGTTCGAGGATATCGGCCTGCCGAACATGTCGATCGAGAACGATCGCTTCATGCTGTGCGGCAGCCCTGAGATGATCAAGGACACCCGCGAGCTGCTCACCGGCCTCGGCTACGAGGAGGGCAATCACGGCGAGGCCGGCCACTACGTGATCGAGAAGGCCTTCGTCGAGAAGTGAAG
>DYYG01000065.1 GCA_020741775.1 Methylorubrum populi | reverse complement strand
GGCGTCGTTGAAGTAGGCGGGCACCGTGATGACGGCCTGCGTCACCGGCTGGCCGAGATGCGACTCGGCGGTCTCCTTCATCTTCTGAAGGGTGAAGGCCGAGATCTGCGAGGGTGAGTACTTCTTGCCGTCGGCCTCGACCCAGGCGTCGCCGTTATCGCCGCGGGCGATCTTGTAGGGCACGAGGCCCTTGTCCTTCTGCGTCAGCGGATCGTCGTAGGTCCGGCCGATCAGACGCTTGATCGCGAAGAAGGTGCGTTCCGGATTGGTCACGGCCTGCCGCTTGGCGGGCTGGCCGACGAGGCGCTCTCCGTCGTCGGTGAAAGCGACGATGGACGGAGTGGTGCGGGCACCTTCCGCGTTTTCGATGACCCGCGGCTGCGTGCCTTCCATGACGGCCACGCAGGAATTGGTGGTGCCGAGGTCGATACCGATCACTTTACCCATGGTGGGATCCCTCTGTTGGATTTTTCAAGCAGACCGCCGAGCCCCGAAGCAGCTCGACCCATGGCGGTACAAAACATCTGGTTTGAGAACGGGATGGATCCAAGCGCCAAGGCCCTTGCGGGCTGTGCTTCCAAGGCCTCGTCCCGTGTCCCGCCGCATATAAGAAGACGGCTACGCCGCCGCAAGAACGCGGGCCCGGCCGTTGCGCGGTCTCCCCCATCCTCCGTCGCTTCCGGCTGTTTTTCCCGGCGCGCGGCACAGCGTCCGCAGTGAGGCGGAAGACCGTCTTGTTGCCAGGCTGCCACGTCCACGCCACGCCTGTCATGTTAGGACGGCAGGATACTGCCCGTGACGGGGCGTCAAACCGGGATAACGACCGCCCGATGTTCCTGCCCGATCCCGAGGGGATTCCCATGCGGAAGACCCGCCCGACGCGCATCGTGGCGGGGACACTCCTCGTCCTCGCCGGCCTCACGGTGCTGCCCTCCACCCCCGTCCGGGCCCAGTCCTTCTTCGAGGAGCTGTTCGGTATCGGCCGGGCGGCGCGTCCGCCGCAGCCTCCGCGCAACGTGCCGATCCAGCCGCCCCAGCCGGTGGACCCCGGCGCGCCGGCGAGCCCGCTTCCCGGCGAGGGAGCGGAGACCCGGCCCAGCGTTCCGGCCCAGCCGAAGCAACCGGTGGTGCTGCGGGTGCCGACCGAGGACAATGTGGCGGGGCAGGATCTGCTGCTCAACGGCCTGAACGGCTCCCTGAAGATCGAGCGCAACGGATCGGCCTATACGGCGCTGCTGACCCTGCCGGGCACCAAGATCTCGCAACCCACCGAGAGCTGCACCGTCAAGCTCGACGGTGGCAAGCCGGTGCCTCTGACCTCAGAGGGGCGCGCCCAGGGCGTGTCCCGCTTCGCGGCGTCCTCCGCGGAATGCCCGCTCCGGTTCGAGGTGCTCGATGGCAGCGTGCTGGTCACGCCTGTTGGCGGCGGCCGGGCCTGCACGTTCACGGCGACCGATTGCGAGACGACCCCCGCCGGCCTGTGGGGCCCCGCGGCGACGGCGCTGCTTCCACAGGCGGCGGAGTTCGACACCGCCCGTGGCGTGGCCGACCGGGCCGTGCGTGACAATTACAAGATCATGACCCAGCGCGCCCGCGGCAGCGACGTCCGCCCGATCGTGCAGGAGCAGGCGGCCTTCTCCTCCGACCGGGAGCAGGCCTGCCGGACCTATGCCCGCGAAGGCGCGCACGGCTATTGCCATCTGCGCTTCACCGAGGCCCGGGCCATCGCCCTGGCGGCGCGGCTCGGGGCCAATACCGCCACGCCCACGGCGGCCAACGCTCCGCCGCGCCCCCGCCGTCCCCGTGCGCCTGTGGACGGGATGAATCCCGATGCGGCCGGAGCGGAACCCTTCGCCGATCAATAGGGCGCGAGGCAGCCGGGGCTGAGCCATCGTCGCACGGTCGGAACCGTGCGCAGGCGCAGGTGTTGCGCCGAGGTCAGCGAGAGCGAGCCCGGCATGCCCGACCAGAAGATCGAAGCCTATACCGACCCGGCCGGCGGATGGGGGTCGGCCCGCTCCCTCGTCGATATCCTGACCCGCGAGGAGATCCCGGCCTCCGGCGCGGCCATGCTAATGAAGCAGAACAAGCCGGACGGCTTCATGTGCGTATCCTGCGCATGGTCGAAGCCGGCCAAGCCCTCGACCTTCGAATATTGTGAGAACGGCGCCAAGGCGACCGCCTGGGAGCAGACCCGCAAGCGGATCGGCCCCGATTTCTTCGAGCGCTACTCCGTCACCGAACTCCTCACGTGGTCCGACTACGACCTGGAGGAGAAGGGGCGCCTCACCCACCCCCTGCGCTACGATCCACAGCGCGACCGCTATCTCCCGGTCTCCTGGGAGGAGGCCTTCGCCGAGATCGGCCGCGAACTGAACGCGCTGCGGGAGACCGACCCGAAGGCGGCGGTGTTCTACTCCTCCGGCCGGGCGTCGCTGGAGACGAGCTACATGTACGCGCTGTTCGCGCGGATGTACGGCAACAACAACCTGCCCGACTCCTCCAACATGTGCCACGAATCGACCTCGAAGGCGCTGCCGCAATCGATCGGCGTGCCGGTCGGCACCACGGTGCTGGAGGATTTCGAATCGACCGACCTGATCCTGTTCTTCGGTCAGAATGTCGGCTCGAACTCGCCGCGAATGCTCCATCCGCTGCAGGATGCCCGCCGCCGGGGCGTTCCGATCATCACCTTCAATCCCCTGCGCGAACGGGGGCTGGAGCGCTTCACCAATCCGCAATCGCCGATCGAGATGCTGACGCATACCTCGACGCAGATCTCGACCCAGTACCATCAGGTCAAGGCGGGAGGCGACATCGCGGCCATTGCCGGGATCTGCAAGGCTCTATTCGCCGCCGACCGCGAGGCGCAGGCGGAGGGCCGCCCGCGCATCCTCGACATCGACTTCATCGCCGAGCACACCCACGGCTTCGAGAAGTTCGAAAAGTTCTGCGACCGGCTCGACTGGACCGCCCTCGAGGTGAAGGCCGGCCTGAAGCGCGAGGCGATGGAGGCCGCCGCCGCCGTCTATGCCCGCGCGCGGGCGGTGATCGGCATCTACGGCATGGGGCTGACCCAGCACCGTCGCGGCACCGAGACGGTGCAGATGCTCGTCAACCTCATGCTCCTGCGCGGCAATATCGGCCGGCCGGGAGCAGGCATCTGCCCGGTGCGCGGCCATTCCAACGTGCAGGGTCAGCGTACCGTCGGCATCGCCGACGAGCCCTCCCTGGTGCCGCTCGACAAGCTGAAGGAGCTCTACGGCTTCGAGCCGCCGCGGGAGAAAGGTCTCAACACCATCGAGACCTGCGAGGGCGTGATCGCCGGAACGGTGAAGGCCTTTGTCGGCCTCGGCGGTAACTTCGTCCGGGCGATCCCCGACACCCAGCGGATGGAGGAGGCGTGGCGCTCCCTGCGCCTGACCGTGCAGGTCTCGACCAAGCTCAACCGCTCGCACCTCGTCCATGGCGAGATCGCCTATATCCTGCCCTGTCTCGGCCGGATCGAGATCGACGAGCAGCGGACCGGGCCGCAGGCGGTGTCGATGGAGGATTCGACCTCCTGCTTCCACGGTTCCCGGGGCGTGGCACGCCCGGTGAGCGACCATGTCCGCTCCGAGCCCTGGATCGTGGCGCAGCTCGCCAAGGCGACCCTGGCGTCCAATCCGAAGGTCGATTGGGATGCCTGGGTCGGCGATTACGCCAAGGTCCGCGACGCCATCGAGGCGACCTATCCGGAGAAATTCAAGGACTTCAACGCGCGCCTGTTCGAGCCCGGCGGTCTGCATAAGCCGCTCGCTGCCCGCGAGCGCAAATGGGAGACGGAGACCGGCAAGGCCAATTTCGTGGTGCCCCCGGACGGACTCGACATGGACCCGGATATGAAGAGCGACCGGCGCGATGTGCTCGATCTCATCACCTTGCGCTCGAACGACCAGTTCAACACCACCGTCTACGGCTATCACGACCGCTTTCGCGGGGTGAAAGGCACGCGGCAGGTGCTATTCATGAACGAGAACGACATCGCACGCTTGCAACTCTCCGATGGGGAAGCGGTCGACCTGATGACCGAGGCCTCCGACGAGTTCGCCCGCGAGGTGAAGGGCCTCAGGATCGTCAAATACGATATTCCAGAGGGCAATTGCGCCGGCTACTACCCTGAGCTGAACGTGCTGATCCCACTCTGGCACCACGATGTTCAGGCCAAAACGCCGGCAGCCAAGGCGATTCCGGTGCGCATCGCCAAGGCGGCGCAACCGGTGGCGAAGGACTGAAGCCAGGGGCGATCGAGCGGGGCGACCGGTCCGGCAGCCGAGCGCCCTGGATGATCACGGCGCCGCCTCGCAAAACGCAGGATCGGCCGAGGCCCTCGGATTGAGGCCGTTGCTTTGGCCTCATCAATCCCGGTCCCTCACCCGAGGAAAAACCGCTCATTCCTCTGGCGCTCGCTCCAATGGCCGTTGGGCTTGCGGTAGCTGTAATAGGCCGCCAACTCGAAGCCCGACTGCTGGTTGTCGGCCATCTGGTGGACGAAGATCCGATCGGTGAAGGCGGCCTTCAGTCTCGGCCGGGGCGGAACGAGATCGAAGAACGTATCGATCAGAACATGCGTCCCGGTCATGTGGTGCAGGTCGTAAGGGACGTGGCCGTCCGTCGCCTCCTCCCGGTGCTTCTGCTCCAGGATGTTGTTCACGATCCGATTGATCAGGAGATCGAGTTCCGGCGCACCCTTCCGGGCTGCCAGGACGCCGTTCATCAGGTCGAAATGCGTTTCCTCCGTCATCGTCCAGCCTTTGCCGAAGAGGATGAGGCTGTGCGACGACAGCGCGTCGAGGGTTTCGAGCAACCGGGTCGGTGAGGTCGGACCGACATGGGCGTCGATATAGAAGCCCCCGTATTCCCGCAGCAGGACGAGGCGGGCCAGGTCCGACTTCGCGGAAGGCAGGCGGATCGCATCGAAGACCGGGACGAAAGCGGGCGGCAGCAGCGGCCGCACATCCGCGTCGCCGAAGACGGTGCAGTGTCGGTAGGCCCGCTGCCAAGCGGGGGCGGCCGGTGGAAGATCGGCGTCGCGGCTCGTCCAGTACATGAGGATCATGGTCGGCTCATCGTGGCGTGACCCGGTTGCGGGCCGTCCCGCCCTGCGCGCATCGGCCCGTTCGCTGTCCGGACCTGGTCGTGGGATTTGGGAGACTCGACGCGCGCCCATGCCGGTCCATATTCCCCTCCATGGACAGCCAGGACGGAGCCCACGCACGACGGCAAGCGATCATTGATCGCATGCTCCGCGATGCCTTGCGTCCGGCCGGCGGGGTCGTGCTGCCGAGCCACGACGCCCTGCCGGCCGATATCCGCATGACGGTCGATCGGTTGCTCGCCAAGGCGGATGCGGAGCGCCGCCGCTCGCTCACCTATGACGACCTCGAGGAGGCGCTGCCGCCGCGTGATGTGACGGCCGACGATCTCGAGGCGATCTTCTGGGTGCTGGCGGAGTACGGGATCGAGCTGGACGAGGGAGAATAGCGGGCCCGGCCGCTCCGACCGCGGCCGCCACCCGGACATTTCGAACAAGCCCTCAGCCATCGGCCCCCTGGAGCAGCCGCGCGGCCGCTGCGCGGGCCTCATCGGTGACAGTGGCGCCGGCGAGCATCCGGGCGATCTCCTCCCGGCGCGCATCCGCCGCGAGCCCGACCACCCGGGTGGTGACCCGGTCCCCATTCTTGCCGGTCGTCTTGCCGCCCTTCACATTATCCTTGGCGATGCGGAAATGGGTCGAGGCCCGAGCGGCGACCTGGGGCGCGTGGGTTACCGCCACCACCTGAACCTGCTCGGAGAGGCGGCCGAGCCTTGCACCGATGGCGTCGGCCACCGCGCCGCCGAGGCCGGTATCGATTTCGTCGAAGATCAGGGTCGGCGCCGAGCCCTTCCCGGCAAGGACCACCTTGAGGGCGAGCATGAAGCGCGACAGCTCGCCGCCCGAGGCCACCTTCATCATCGGCCCGGCACGGGTACCGGGGTTGGTCTGGGCCCAGAACTCGACCCGCTCGGTGCCGGCGGCATCCCGTGAGGCCTCGTCCACGGTGATCTGCGTGATGAAGCGGGCGCCTTCGAGCTTCAGCGGAGGCAATTCGGCCTGCACGGCGGCGTCGAGCGCCTTCGCCGCCTTGCGGCGCCCGTCCCCGAGCTTCTTGGCGGCCTGGGCATAGGCGGCTTCCGCCGCCATCAGCTCGGCCTCCAGCCCCGCCAGGGCCTGCTCGCCAGCATCGAGCGCGGCCACATCCGCGTCGTAGCGGGCGCGGAGATCGGCGAGGTCGTCGGCGGGCACCGCGTATTTGCGCGAGGCAGCGCGCAGGGCGAAAAGGCGCTCCTCGACCCGTTCCAGCTCGCGCGGATCGAATTCGGCGGCGAGCACCGCAGCGTCGAGAGCGGCGCGGGCCTCGTCCAGCGCGACGAGGGCGGCGTCGAGGGCGGCGATGCTCGGATCGACCAGACTCGGCACCGTGGCGCTGCGCCGTTCCAGCCGGCGCACGGCGGAGGACAGGTGCGGGACCAGGGAGCCGGAGCCGCCGACGAGATCGAGGGCCTCGTTCAACTCGCGGGCGACCTTTTCGCCCTGCTGCATCACTGTGCGGCGCTCGGCCAGCGTCGCCTCCTCGCCCGCCTGCGGATCGAGGTTGGCCAGCTCTTCCACCGCGTGGCGCAGGAAATCCGCCTCCTTCTGCGCCGCCTCGACTCGTTCGCGCTGCTCGGTCAGCGCCGTGCGGGCGGAACGCACGCGCTTGGAGGCGGCGGCGACCTGGGCCAGGGGGCCTTGAAGGCCGCCGAAGGCGTCGAGGATCGTGCGGTGGGTGCCGGGATCGGCGAGCGCCCGGTCGTCATGCTGGCCGTGGATCTCGACCAGGGCAGTGCCGATCGCCCGCATGGTCTGCACGCCGACCGGCTGATCGTTGACGAAGGCGCGGGTGCGGCCATCGGCGAACTGGGTCCGCCGCAGAATCAAGTCGCCGTCGGTGTCGATCTCGGCCGCCGACGCCACGGCGCGGGCGGGATGATCGGCCGCTACGTCGAACACGGCGGTGACGCCGCCCTGCGCCTCGCCCTGACGCACGAGGCCGCCATCGCCGCGCCCGCCTAGGGCGAGGGCGAAGGCGTCGAGCAGGATCGACTTGCCCGCGCCCGTCTCACCGGTGAGGACGGTCAGCCCCTCGGAAAAGGTCAGTTCGAGCTTGTCGATCAGAACGATGTCGCGGATCGCGAGCTGGACGAGCATGAAGCGGCGCCAGAGCCCCTTATTGGATTGCCGGCCGGTTTAGCCGCAAGCCACGGAGACTTCATCCGGAAAGTGCGGGCTCCCAGCCGAGGATGGCACAGAGTCGCCGGTACTCGGCCTCGAAGGCGGTATCGAAGGCCCGGATGGCATGGTTCTCGGTGCCTTCATGCTCCGGAGAGCGGGCAGACGCGTCGTCCAGCAGCCTGTTGGGATAGTGGTTGATCTGGACACTGTCGAAAGTGACGCGGTCCGCGCTGGTTTCCGATGTGTCGGTGAAGATCAAGCCGTCCGACAGGATCCGGCGGCCATGGCGGCAGAGGACGTCCTGGCTGCGTATAGCGGCGATCCGGTCGGCGCGCGCCAGGGTTCTGAACTGGTAATGCGCTTCAGCAGCGTAGGGCGCGGAACGGGTAAAGGCGCGCGTCACGAGAGCATCCGCCGATCCCTCGCGACGTGAGGCACCGAAGCGGCGCCGATTGACGTGAAGGCTCGCGACCGCGTCCGGAAGTGTGGCGATCAGGTCAGCCATGCTGGCATGGCCGAGAGGCACGACGAATTCGTTCGGATCGAGATACATCACCCAGGGTGTGGCGAGATCCGTTAGAGCGTGGGCATAGGCCAGGATCTGCGCGGACGCGTCGGGCGGCGTGGGCCAGGGAACCCGACGCAGCCGAAGGTCGCGGGGACTCAGCGCCTTGAACAGGGACCGCGTGTCGTCGGTGCTCTCGTTGTCGTAGAGGACGATCCGATCGAAGCCGACCGCGAGGTGATGAGCAAGCCACTCGACGAGATGGCGGCCCTCATTGCGGGCAATCGCCACCAGCGTCACCCCATGGGGCTTCCCGCGCAGGGAGCGGTCGGCGAAGGCTCTGCGCCAGCGCAGAAGAGCTTGCATGGCTGGATCGACGCAGGTCGTTCAGATCGTACGGACGCGCTTCGTAGGCATTCTCACCCCGGTCAAACAGCAACGCCCCGGCCCGTTTGAAACGGCCAGGGCGTCGATGTCACATCGATCTGATAGGGACCGGCTGGCGTCTTACTCCGCTGCGGCGGTCCGCCCGATCACGCCACGATAGATCTTGCTGAGCCAGGAGGACTTCTCCTCGCGCGGCTCCAGACCCCCGGTCTGCAGGAGCGCGTAGGCGTCCTTGTACCAGGGGCTGTCGGGGAAGTTGTGGCCGAGGACGGCGGCGGCGGTCTGCGCCTCGGCGGTGAGGCCGAGCGCCATGTAAGCCTCGACCAGACGCTCCAGCGCCTCCTCGGCGTGACGGGTCGTTTGGTATTTGCTGATCACGTCGCGGAAGCGGTTGATCGCGGCCGGGAAGGCGCGCTTCTCCAGATAGAAGCGACCGACCTCCATCTCCTTGCCGGCGAGCTGGTCGCGGGTGATCTGGATCTTGGCCTTGGCGTCGCTGGCGTATTCGGAGGTCGGGTACTTCTGCACCAGCTCCTGCAGGGCGACGAGCGCGCGCTCCGAGCGCTCCTGGTCACGGGTCACGTCCGGGATCTGCTTGTACTGCGACATCGCCATCAGATACTGGGCGTAGGCCGCGTCCTTGCTCGCCGGATGACGCTGGAGATAGCGCTTCGAGGCGTTGATCGCGTCGTCGTACTTCGCGCCCTCGTAGTTCGCGTAGGCCGTCATCAGCAGGCCTTTCCGCGACCAGTCGGAATAGGTGTACTGCTTGTCGAGCTGGTCGAAGCTCTTGGCGGCGGCCTCGTAGTCCTTGTCTTCCATCTTCGCCAAGCCCTCGCTGTAGAGCTTGTCGGCCGGCGTGTCCGGGATCGCCTCGGGCTTGTACTTCTCGGCGAAGAGGTTGGTCGGGTCGAGGGCGTCGCAGCCGGCGAGCCCAACGCCGAGGCTCAGGAGCACGGCCGCCATCGCGCCACGGGTCGGGAAGGTCAGAGGCATCTCGGTCAAATTCCCTGTCAGACCCGGCCGCCTCGATGGCGGCGCAGGGCCTACGCGCAGGCTTTCACGGTTGGAGGCCGATTCGGGCGCGAAAACGGCAGGTTCGCAAGAACCGTTAACGTCATCCGCCTGTCTTGTGGAAGAAGGGCCGATGTGGCGCCCCGGTTACAGCTCGGCGGCGAAGGCGGCGAGTCCCAGGCCGGCGCCGAACTCGGTCCGCGCGGTCTCGCGGCGGGTGCCCTGGCCCTCGACGATGGCATAGTTCGCCCGGTCGGCGAACAGGGCCTCGAGGATGCCGACATTCATGCGGTGGCCGCCGCAATAGGAGCGATAGGCCCCCTGGAGCGGCAGGCCGGCCAGGGCGAGGTCGCCAACGGCATCGAGGAACTTGTGGCGGACGAACTCGTCGGCGTAGCGCAGCCCTTCCGGGTTGACGACGGCGGTCTCACCGACGGCGACCGTGTTGTCGAGGGAGGCGCCCAGCGCGAAGCCCGCTTTCCAGTAGCGCTCCACGTCCTTCATCATGCCGAAGGTGCGGGCGGGAGCGATCTCACGGCGGTAGGAGGCCGGGGTCAGGTCCATGGCCTTGCGGCTGCGGCCGATCACCGGAGATTCGAAATCGATCTCCACGTCGAGGCGGAAGCCGCGATCGATCGGGCGGAGTTCGGCGAAGGCGCGGCCGGTCTCGATGCGGACGGTCTGCAGCACCTTGATCCAGCGGCGCGGCGCTCCGCAGGCCGCGAGGCCGACGCTGTCGATGGCCTGGACGAAGGGATGGGCGCTGCCGTCGAGGATCGGCATTTCCGGGCCGTCGATCTCGATCAGGGCGTTGTCCACGCCCAGGCCGTAGAGGGCCGACATCAGGTGCTCGACGGTGGCGACGGCGCCGGTCTCGACGTCACCGATGACGGTGCACAGCTCGGTGGCGGAGACGCAGGCGAAATGAGCCTTGATGAGCCGGTCGTTGCCGGTGGTCGTGCCCGTCCTGAGAAAGGCGATGCCGTGGTTGGCTGTGGCGGGATGGATCGTGATCTCTGCCGGGTTGCCGGAGTGAACTCCGATTCCGGTGAGGGTCACGGACGTTTTGAGCGTTGTTTGTTGGTTCGTCCGCATACCTTAGCCCTCGGCCAGGATCCTTCCGGCGCACCCCTGTTCAGGGGTGCGGAATGGGGAAGTCCGTCCGCTGCTTGAAGCCTCTGCGGGCGCTGCCGGCCTGGTGGCCATTCACGCCTTCTGTCGTTCCGGCAGCGTGTATAGCTGCGGCGAACAGGGCGGCCAAATCACGGATTCTTACGTTCTGTTACAGCCACGGTTTCGCCACGTTCTCTGAAATTGAGTTTGTAATCAGTGGCTTAACAAGCAGTTAAACCCGAGACCTTGCGGCCTCGGGTCTGTGGCTGAAATGCTCCAGTGATGGCTAACGGGGGCCGGAAGGCCCCCGCCTGTCCACACTCAATTCGCTTGGCGGCGGAGGAAGGCCGGAATTTCCAGCTGGTCGTCTTCCATCATCCGCGGCGGCAGCGAGCGGCCCTGCGCGTCGAGGTTGCCCTGGGCCGGGCGGTATTGCGGGGCCTGGGGCGCCGGGGCACGCAGGGCGGGTTCGACCCGCGGGGCGGCGGCCGGAGCCGGGGCGGCGGCACGGGCGGGCGGCAGCGGAGCGGCCTCGGCCTCCTCGCGGCGACCGCCGAAGCCTACCGTCGCGAGCCGGCGCAGCAGGGTCATGCGCTTGGAGTCCTGGTTGGGCTCCGCAGCGGCCGGCTCCTCGCCGCGGCTCTTGAGGATCTGCGCCTGGGTGTGGGGCGGCAGGTCCGAGATCTGCGGCATGCGCGGCGGGCGGGCGAGCTGCGGACGCGGCGGCACGTAGGGGCCGTTCGCCACCGGGGCGGGCTCCTGCATCGGCGCCGGGGCCGGCGGCTCGTAGGCCGGGGCGGCGGCGCGGGCCGGGGCCTGGGTCAGCACTACGTCGTGATGGTGCATCGACGGGGCGGTCTCGATGCGCAGGGACTCCGGGGAGGCCTCGGTCAGGATGGAGCGCGGCGCCGGGGCCGGAGCGGGCTGCGGCTCGGGGGCGACGGCGCGCTGGACCGGCTGATGGGTCGAGGCGGGGCTCAGGGCCGCGGAGGCGCGGGCCCGGGCCTCGGAGCGCAGGCGCTCGGCGACCTCGGCGATGCGCTGCTCGGTCTGGGCGATCTCCGGGTTGTTCGGGGAATCGGCCGAGATCAGCGCCGGCTCGATGCCGGTGGCGACCACCGACACGCGGATGATGCCGTCGAGGCTCTCGTCGAAGGTGGCGCCGAGGATGATGTTGGCGTCCTGATCGACCTCCTCGCGAATGCGAGTGGCGGCCTCATCCAGCTCGTAGAGGGTGAGGTCGGAGCCGCCGGTGATCGAGATCAGCAGGCCGCGGGCGCCCTTCATCGAGACGTCGTCGAGGAGCGGGTTGGCAATGGCGGCTTCCGCCGCGCGGTTGGCGCGGTTCTCGCCCGAGGCCTCGCCGGTGCCCATCATCGCCTTGCCCATGCCGCGCATGATCGCGCGCACGTCGGCGAAGTCGAGGTTGATCAGGCCTTCCTTGACCATCAGGTCGGTGATGCAGGCGACGCCCGAGTAGAGCACTTGGTCGGCCATGGCGAAGGCGTCGGCGAAGGTGGTCTTCTCGTTGGCGACCCGGAACAGGTTCTGGTTCGGGATCACGATCAGGGTATCGACCGCCGCCTGAAGCTCCTGGATGCCGGCCTCCGCCGTGCGCATCCGGCGCATGCCCTCGAACTGGAACGGCTTCGTCACGACGCCGACCGTCAGGATGCCCATCTCACGCGCCGCGCGGGCGATGACGGGGGCCGCGCCGGTGCCGGTGCCGCCGCCCATGCCGGCGGTGATGAAGGCCATGTGGGCGCCCGAGAGCTGGTCGCGGATCTCGTCGATCACCTCCTCGGCCGCCGCCGAGCCGACTTCCGGGTGCGAGCCGGCGCCGAGCCCCTGCGTCACGCCGATGCCCATCTGGATCACACGCTCGGCCTTCGAGGAGGTGAGCGCCTGGGCATCGGTGTTGGCCACGACGAACTCGCAGCCGATCAGGCCCGACTCGATCATGTTGTTGACGGCATTACCGCCGGCACCGCCGACGCCGAAGACGGTGATGCGGGGCTTGAGTTCCCGGATGTCCGGAGCCTGAAGAGAGATGGCCATGTGATCTTGCCCTTCGTGACTTTCGATTGCCTGTTGGACGTCCTTTGGACGCCTGCCCTGTTCTTGTTCCCCGCTCGCCTCGCGGCGGCGGGGCCGTTCCTCAGAAGCTTTCCCGGATCCAGCGACCGACCCGCGAAAAGTATCCGTCCGTTCCCGTGCCGGCGAAGGCGCCCTGCCCCCGCGGCTCGAAATGTTCCGCATGCGCGACCTGCGGGTAGACCAGCAGGCCGACCGAGGCCGAGAAGGCGGGCCCCTTGGCGGCTTCCGGCAGGCCGCGGATGCCCAGCGGGCGCCCGATCCGGACCTGTCCCTGGAGGATGCGGCGGGCCACCTCGGGCAGGCCGACGAGCTGGCTGGCGCCGCCGGTGAGCACCACCCGGCGCCCGGCCTGGGCGCCGAAGCCGGCGTTGCGCAGGCGGTCGCGCACGAGCTCAAGCACTTCCTCGACCCGCGGTTTGACGATGCGGACGAGCTGCGAACGCGGCACGTGGCCCGGCGCCTCGCCCTCGTCCTCGCCGACCCCGTGCACGGCGATCATGTCGCGCTCGTCGGAGGCGGTGGCGATGGCCGAGCCGTAGAGGGTCTTGAGCCGCTCGGCGACGGAGACCCGGGTGGAGAGGCCGCGGGCGATGTCCATGGTGACGTGATGGCCGCCGACCGCCACCGCGTCGCAATGGACGAGGTGGCCGCCCATGAAGACGCCGACGCTGGTGGTGCCGCCGCCCATATCGACCACGGCGCAGCCGAGTTCCGCTTCATCGTCCACCAGGGCCGAGAGGCCGGCGGCGTAGGGCGTGGCGATCACCGCATCGACGCCGAGATGGCAATGCTCGACCGCGAGCATCAGGTTGCGCGCGGCGGCCGCCTCGGCGGTCACCACGTGGAGATCGACACCCAGGGCGTTGCCGATCATGCCCGAGGGGTCAATCACCGCACCCTGCCCGTCCAGGGCGTAGCCGGTCGGCAGGGCGTGCAGCACCGCCCGGCCGGGGCTGACACCGTGGGCGCTCGCGGTTTCCAGCACGCGCTCCACGTCGGCGCCGGTCACGGTGCCCGAGCGCACGTTCACCCGCGCCTCGAAATGCTGCGAGGCGATGCGGCCGCCGGAAATGTTGACGATGACCGACTGGACTTCGGCCTTGGCCATCCGCTCGGCGGCGTGAACCGCCTGACGGATCGCACCCTCGGCGGCTTCCAGATCGACGATGGCGCCGCCCTTCAGGCCGAGGGAGCGCTGATGGCCGATGCCGATGATCCGGGCGAGATGGGTGCGCCCGCGCAGGGTCGAGAGCTGTTCCGCCGGCTGCAGCTCGGCGATCAGGCAGACCACCTTGCTGGTGCCGATATCGAGCACCGAGAGCGTCGCGCTCCGGCGGGCGGAGAGCGGCTTCAGGCGCGGCGTGAGGCCGTGATGGGTCTGCATCGGACGCTACCGGAATACGCGGCGAGAGGGGGCGGAGACGAGGTCGGCTCGGGAGGCGCTCATGTCGCCGTCCCCTTCTTCGGCTTCTTGCGACTCTCGGCCCTCGCGGCCGCGGCCTCTTCGGTCAGGCGCACCACGACGCGGTCGGCCATGCGCAGGTCGACGGCGATGATGTCCTTTTCCAGAAGCTTGTTCTCCCGCTCCAGCCGGACCAGCCGGGCCAGCGCCGCGGCGGGATCGGCCTCGGGAAGACGGACATCGACGCCATCGAGCTTGAGCGTCCAGCGCCGGCCCGAGACATAGGTCCCGGCGCGGATGCGCGAGCCCAGGGGCCCGGCGGCCTCGACGAGCCGAAGATATTCGTCCAGCCGCTCGTTGGCACCGGCCCCGACGACGAGGGGCAGGTTGAGGTAGCGTTCGTCCCGCAGGTCGTCGATCACCTTGCCGTCGGCGGCGATCACCTGGATCTCGCCGTTCTGCTGCCACAGGGCGGCGGGCTCCCGCTCGACCTGGTTGATGACGATCTCGTTGGGGTAGAGCTTGCGCACCGAGACGCTGGCGATCAGCTTCTCCGAGAGCAGCCGCTCGCGGGTCTGGTCGACATCGAGGAACGGCACGGAGGAGCGCCAGTCGATCCCGGCGGTCTGCAGCACCTCGCGCTCGTACATCCGCGAGATGCCGGTGATGGTGACCCGCTCGACGCCGAACCCGGCGAGCCGGGCCAGGATGTCCAGCGGCCGGCCGTTCTCGGCGACGAAGCTGTCGTAGCGTCCGCTCGCGACGAAGCCGGCCATCGCGATGCCGCCGGCAAGGCCGGTGACCAGCGCCGTGCCCGCGAGCCGCGGCACCCGCGCCTCGATCGGCACGGCCGGCCGGAGGCGGCGCGCCGACGAGAACCGCCTGAGGAACCTCGGGAGCCGCAGGCCCGCGAGGAATCCGCCGCTGCCGGGCGTGCCGGCGGCGTTCAGCGGTTGAGAGAAGCGTCCTCCACCATCCATCGGACGAGTTCACCGAAACTCAGGCCTGCGTGGGCCGCGATCTCCGGCACAAGGCTCGTCTGGGTCATCCCTGGCTGCGTGTTGACCTCCAGGACGACGAGGGCGCCGGTTCCACCCGGCGTGTCGTCGTAACGAAGGTCGGCACGGCTGACGCCACGGCATCCCAGTGCTTGATGCGCCGTTAACGCCAACTCTTGGACACGCTGGTAAACATTTAGTTTAAGATCCGCCGGAAGGACGTGGATCGACCCCCCTCCGGCGTACTTGGCGTCGAAGTCGTACCACTCCCCCGAGACGGGCTTGATCTCGGTCACCCCGAGGGCCCTGTCACCCAGCACCGCGCAGGTCAGCTCGCGGCCGGCAACGTAAGTCTCCACAAGGACTTCCTCGCCGTAGACCCACTCGTCGGAAGTCAGGATCTGAGGCGGATGCGAGCGCTCCTCGCGCACGATGATGACCCCCATGGAGGAGCCCTCGGCGATCGGCTTCACGACGTAGGGAGGGGTTAACGGGTGTGACTTCGCCGCATCATGACGGTTAACGACCCGGCCCTCCGGAACGCTGACCCCGGCGGCTTTCATGACCGTTTTGGCACGTTCCTTGTGCATGGCGAGCGCGGAGGCCAGCACGCCGGAATGGCTGTAGGGGATCTTCAGGATCTCCAGGAGGCCCTGGATGGTGCCGTCCTCGCCCGCCGGCCCGTGCAGGGCATTGAGGGCCGCATCCGGCCTGAGGTCGGTCAGAACGCCCGCGATGTCCGGGCCGACATCGACCCGGGTGACGCGATACCCCTCCCCTTCCAGCGCATCGGCGCAGGCATTGCCGGACCGCAGGGAGATCTCCCGCTCGGAGGACCAGCCGCCCATCAGGACGGCGACGTGCTTGGACATGATGGGGCTCCGTTCGGACGATCGCGATTCTCGGGCAGGTGTCGGGGCGCGGTCAGCGTTCAGCGGCGACGCCGATCCGCTTGATCTCCCAGTGCAGCTCGACGCCCGCATGCTCCCGCACCCGGCGACGCACCTCCTCGCCCAACCCTTCGATGTCGGAGGCGGTGGCACCGCCACGGTTGATCAGGAAGTTGCAGTGCATCTCCGAGACCTGGGCGCCGCCCAGGGTCAGCCCCCGGCAGCCGGCGGCGTCGATCAGCTGCCACGCCTTCCCGCCCTCCGGGTTCTTAAAGGTGGATCCACCGGTGCGTTCGCGGATCGGCTGGGCCGCCTCGCGGGCGGCGGTGACCCGCTCCATCTCCGCCTCGATCTCTTCGCGGTTTCCAGGGCGGCCCCGGAACAGGGCGGACGTGAAGATCACGTCGTCGGGGGCCGAGGAGTGGCGGTAGCGGAAGCCCATCTCGGCATGGGTGAAGGTGCGGACGGTGCCCTTCCGGTCGATGCCGCGGGCCTGAATCAGCACGTCGGTGGTCTCGCCGCCATGGGCTCCGGCATTCATGCGCAAAGCCCCGCCGACCGAGCCCGGAATGCCGCGGAAGAAGGCGAGCCCGTCGAGGGAGGCTTCCGCCGCCGCCTTGGCGAGGCGCATGTCCGGCACCGCCGTGCCGGCGCGGATGGTCTCGCCGTCGATCTCGACCGAGCCGAAGGCCTTGCCGCCGAGCCGGATCGTCACGCCGGGGATGCCGCCGTCGCGCACGATCAGGTTCGAGCCGAGGCCGATCACGGTGACGGGCACCGACGGGTCGAGGGCGGCGAGGAAGGTGGCCAGATCCTCCTCATCGGCCGGACTGAACAGGAGCTCCGCCGGGCCACCGACGCGGAACCAAGTCAGGTCGGCGAGCGACTGATTTTCGAGCAGCCGGCCACGGAGCTGAAGCACAGCGGCGCGGATGTCGTCGATGAGGGAGTGCGCGGTCATGCTACCTGTCGCTCGTGTCGATCGCTTCTCGCGGGAGATCGCGGTGGGACGGAGGCTGGTGATCGCGCGTGCGGCCGCCCGTGCCTTGAGCCGGATGCCGCGCAACGCTGAGACATCGATCCGGAGCAACTTCCGGCAACTCGCAGACGATCCGTCCGAACGCACCATCACCATCGAGGCACCGAGAGCTTGTTCGGCCGATGCTGTCTGGCATGTCTCCCCTCCTCACGCTGAGGTGCCGAGCGTCAGCTTGGCCTCGAAGCGCTCTGGACCGGCAATCCCGCAGAACTGGTCGTCTCGGGAAAGCGCCGCGAGGTGCTTCGAGGCTGCTGGCGCAGCCCCTCAGCATGAGGAGGGCTGGATGCATCAGCATGCGCTGGTCAAGCAGGCGCTTGAACGAGACGATCACCGTCGTCGGCGGGCCGGCGACTACCAGCGTTTCGCACCGCCCCTCGACATCGACGCCGAGGATTTGATGCCTGAACCGGCCGGCAGGTGATGCTCGCGCATCGGGCTCATCCCTTCAACGCCGCCAATTCCCCCGGCAGGGCATAGGCCCATTGGGTGATCGTACCGGCGCCGAGGCACACCACGTAATCGCCCGGCTGGGCGCGGGTGGCGACGATGCCGGCGAGATCCTCCGGGCGATCCAGCGCCACCGCGTCGCGGTGGCCGCGCGCCTTCAGGCCGGCGATGAGCGAATCACGGTCGATCCCCTCGATCGGCGCCTCGCCGGCCGCGTAGACCGGGGCGACGATGACCGTGTCGGCATCGTTGAAGCAGGTGCAGAAATCCTCGAACAGGGATTGCAGGCGCGAGTAACGGTGCGGCTGCACCACGGCGATGACATTGCCGTCGGTGGAGGAGCGGGCGGCGCGCAGCACCGCCTGGATCTCGACCGGATGGTGGCCGTAATCGTCGAAGATCGCCGCGCCGTTCCACTCGCCGGTGCGGGTGAAGCGGCGCTTGACGCCGCCGAAGCCGGCCAGCGCCTTGCGGATCGTCTCCGCCGGGACGCCGAGCTCATGGGCCACCGCCAGCGCCGCCGTGGCGTTGAGGGCATTGTGGCGGCCCGGCATCGGCAGGACCAGATCCTCGATCTCCATGCGGAAGCCGGGGCGGCGGTCGCGGATCATCACCCGGAACCGGCTCTGGCCGCCCTTCAGGTCGATGTCGATCAGGCGCACATCGGCCTGCGGGTTCTCGCCGTAGGTAATGATGCGCCGGTCCTCGATATGGCCGACCAGATCCTGAACGATCGGATGGTCGATGCACATCACCGCGAAGCCGTAGAACGGAATGTTGTCGATGAAGCGCCGGAAGGCGTCCTTGATCGCGTCGAACGAGCCGAAATGGTCGAGATGCTCAGGGTCGATATTGGTGACGATGGCGACATCGGCCGGCAGCTTGAGGAAGGTGCCGTCGGATTCGTCGGCCTCCACCACCATCCAGTCGCCCGCGCCCATGCGGGCATTGGTGTCGTAGGCGTTGATGATGCCGCCGTTGATGACGGTCGGATCGAAATCGCCGGCATCGAGCAGGGTGGCGACCAGCGAGGTCGTGGTGGTCTTGCCATGAGTGCCGGCCACCGCGACGCAGGACTTGAAGCGCATCAGCTCCGCCAGCATCTCGGCGCGGCGCACCACCGGCAGGCGGCGCTCGCGGGCGGCGATCAGCTCCGGATTGTCCCGGCGGATCGCGGTCGAGACCACCACCAGGGCCGCGCTCTCGACGTTTTCCGGCTTGTGGCCGACGAAGGTGCGGATGCCGTTCTTGGCGAGCCGGCGAACGTTGGCGTTGTCGTTCGCGTCCGAGCCCTGCACGGTGTAGCCGAGTTCGGCCATCACCTCGGCGATGCCGGACATGCCGATGCCGCCGATGCCGATGAAGTGGATGGGGCCGAGCTTTTCGGGCAGCTTCATGTGACGAACCTTTGAGGCCCCCGGGCGCGCGGGGCCCGAGACGGGATCAGGCGGCTGCCGCCGTTTCCACGACAAGTGCGGCGAGGCGGTCGGCGGCGTCGAGAATGCGGGCGGTTTTGGCGGCAGCGGCCGCCTGGGTCAATTTCCGCGGTGCCTCGAACAGATCCACCAGCTCGGCGGCGAGCCGGTCGGGAGTGAAGGCGCCCTGCGGAATCGAGAGCGCGGCGCCGATCTGGGCCAGGGTCGCGGCATTGGCCGCTTGGTCCTGGTCGAGGGCGCCGGGCAAAGGCACCAGGATCGCCGGGCGGCCGATGGCGGCGAGTTCCGATACGGTCGAGGCGCCGGAGCGGGCCACGACGAGATGGGATGCCGCCATCCGGCCGGGCAGGTCCTTGAAGAAGGGCGCCGCCTCGATGCCGCCGAGCCCCATGGCGAGATACCGGTTCTGCACGGCCGTCAGATCCTCGGGCCGTGCCTGCTGGACGAGGTGCAGTCGGGCGCGCAGATCGTCGGGCAGCTTCTCCAGGGCCGCCGGTACGACCTCGCTCATGACACGGGCGCCCTGGCTGCCGCCGAAGACGAGGAGGCGCAGCGGCGACGTCTCGTCGAGGGTCGGATAGGGCGTGTCCGCCACCGCCAGCACCGCCGGCCGGATCGGGTTGCCGGTATGGACCCGCCGCGCCGTCGCCTTCTCAGGGACGCCGCGCACCTCCTTGAAGCCGGTGGCGATGACCCGGGCGCCCTTGGCGAGGAAGCCGTTGGCCCGGCCCATCACCGCGTTCTGCTCGTGCAGGATGGTCGGCACGCGCAGGATCTGCGCGGCGAGCATCGGCGGCACCGTCGGGTAGCCGCCGAAGCCGACCACCGCCGCCGGATTGAGCCGCCGCACGGCCCGGGCCGCCTGCCCGAAGCCGCGCCCGAGAGTCAGTACGGCGCCGGCCCGGCGCAGCATCGAGCGTCCCGACGGGGTGGCGGCGGCGATGGTGACGATCTCTTCCGCCGGAAAATCGCCCGCGATCGAGTCGACCCGCGCATCGGTGGCGAGCGCCACCCGGATGCCGCGCGCCTTCAGAGCGTAGGCGAGGCTCTGCGCCGGGAACAGGTGGCCGCCGGTGCCGCCGGCACAGACGAGCACCAGGGGGGTGAAGACGGTCACTGCATCAATCCCGGAACGGCCGAGGGCGTGGTGCCGGGCGGGCGCTGGCTCACCGCCGTCGTGCGCGGGCGCTTGCGGGTGAGCGCCACGAGGAAGCCCATGCCCAAGGCCAGCGAGATCAGCGACGAGCCGCCATAGGAGACGAACGGCAGGGTCATGCCCTTGGCGGGCATGAGCTGCGTATTCACCGCCATGTTGATGCAGGCCTGGAGGCCGAAGAGCGTGGTCAATCCGGTGATGGCGAGCCTCGTGAAGGTGTCGTCGGTGCGCCGGGCGAGCTTCAGCCCACGGATGACGATGTAGGCGAACAGGGCGACGAGGCCCAGGCAGACCAGCACCCCGAATTCCTCGCCGGTGACGGAGAAGATGAAGTCGGTATGCGCGTCGGGCAGGTGGCGCTTGGCCACGCCCTCCCCTGGCCCGGTGCCGAACCAGCCGCCGGAATTGAACGATTCGCGCGACCAGAATTCCTGGAAACTGTCGCCCGAATCGCGGTCCATGAAGCGGTTGATGCGCTCGCGGACGTGGTGGAGGAAGGTATAGGCCGCGAACACGCCGGTCAGGCCGAGGACGCCGAGCCCGGCCACCCAGAACCAGTGCAGGCCGGCGACGAAGAACAGGGCGCACCACACCATCGTGATCAGCATGGTCTGCCCGAAATCGGGCTGCAGGATCAGCGGCACGATGGTCATCGGCAGGAGCAGGATCGCCAGGAAGCCGCCGGGCATGTCCCGGCGCTGGGCGCCTTCCGAGAAGGCCCAGGCGGCCACCACCACGAAGGCGGGCTTCACGAACTCCGAGGGCTGGAGGCCGAAGGAGCCGAACTGGATCCAGCGATGGGCGCCCTTGATCTCCGGCCCGAACTTGCCGGCCAGGATGCAGAGGAGCACGCCGCTCGCCCAGGTGATGAGCGCGAATCGCCGGATATGCCGGACCGAGAGGAACGACACCGCGATGATGAGCAGGATGGTCGGGGCGAGATACATCGCCTGCCGGTTCAGGAAGTAGAAGGTCGGCAGGCCGATGCGCTCGGCCACCGGCGGGCCTCCGCCCATCAGGAAGACCAGACCGGCCACCATCAGACAGCCGAGGCCGGCGAGCAGGCCTCGATCGACCGTCCACCACCAATCGGCCAGGGGGCTGCGTTCGGCGCGCGACATCATGGCGAGGGGCTCGTCTCCAGCCGGCCGTCCCGCGACAGGACACGGGCGAACCGCTTTCATCGTGGAACGTAAGGGTTAACGGTGTGTTGCCGTTACCGATGAGATTCGACGGCTGCGAAATGCCGATCAGCCATGCACCGCAAAGAGCCCTGACAGGGGATTGACGGCTTTGCGTGCGCGCAGCGCCCATGATACTGGCCCCTGCCAACCCGATCCCGCTGGCTGGACCTTCCCGGCCCGGCGCAACACCCGTCTCCGGAGTTGGTTTCCATGGCCCGTATCAGCGCTGACTCGATCATCGAGGGCCTGACCTTCGACGATGTGCTGCTGCGCCCCGCCGCGTCCTCGGTGATGCCCACCGAGGTCGATGTCGCGACCCGCCTCACTCGCACGATCCGGCTCAACCTGCCGATCATCGCCTCCGCCATGGACACCGTGACCGAGGCGCCGATGGCGATCGCCATGGCGCAGAACGGCGGCCTCGGCGTGATCCACCGCAATCTGGAGCCGGCTGAGCAGGCCGAGCAGGTCCGCCTCGTCAAGAAGTACGAGTCGGGCATGGTGCTCAATCCGATCACCATCCATCCCGACGAGACCCTGGCCGACGCCTTCGAGGTGATGAAGAGCAACCGGATCTCCGGCATCCCGGTGGTCGAGCGCGGCCCCAACGGCTCGCGCGGCAAGCTCGTCGGCATCCTGACCAACCGCGACGTCCGCTTCGCCACCAATACCGGCCAGCCGGTCGCGGAGCTGATGACCCGCGACCGGCTCATCACCGTGCGTGAGGGCGTGACGCAGGACGAGGCCAAGCGGCTGCTGCACCAATTCCGCATCGAGAAGCTGCTGGTGGTCGACGACCATTACCGCTGCATCGGCCTCATCACGGTCAAGGATATCGAGAAGCAGGTCGCCTATCCCAACGCCGTCAAGGACGAGCAGGGCCGGCTGCGGGTCGCTGCGGCGACCACCACGGGCGATTCCGGCTTCGAGCGCGCCGAGCGCCTGATCGATGCCGGCTGCGACGTGATCGTGGTCGACACCGCCCACGGCCATTCCCGCAAGGTGCTCGACAGCGTCGCCCGGGTGAAGCAGCTCTCCAACGCCGTGCAGGTCATCGCCGGCAACATCGCCACCGCCGAGGGCGCGCGGGCGCTGATCGACGCGGGCGCGGACGCGATCAAGGTGGGCATCGGCCCGGGCTCCATCTGCACCACCCGTATCGTCGCGGGCGTCGGCGTGCCTCAGCTCACGGCGCTGATGGAGGCGGTTGAGGCGGCCCGCGAGGCCGATATCCCGGTGATCGCCGATGGCGGCATCAAGTTCTCGGGCGATCTCGCCAAGGCGATCGCGGCGGGTGCCTCGGTGGCGATGCTCGGCTCCCTGCTCGCGGGCACCGATGAGGCGCCGGGCGAGGTGTTCCTCTACCAGGGTCGCTCCTACAAGAGCTATCGCGGCATGGGTTCGGTGGGCGCCATGGCCCGCGGCTCCGCCGACCGCTACTTCCAGGCGGAGGTCAGCGACACCCATAAGCTCGTGCCGGAGGGCATCGAGGGGCAGGTTCCCTACAAGGGTCCTGTCGCCGCCGTGCTGCACCAGCTCGCCGGCGGCCTGCGCGCCGCCATGGGCTATGTCGGCGCGCCGACCATTCCGGAGTTCCAGGAGCGGGCGCAGTTCGTGCGCATCACCAATGCGGGCCTGCGCGAGAGCCACGTGCACGACGTGACGATCACCCGCGAGAGCCCGAACTACCCGAGCCGCGCCTGATCCGGTCCATTCGCGGGGTCCCGTCCTGGGGCCCCGCGCGCAGGATCGTGGCGACGTAACGTCAGAGCCAGATCAGGCTGACCAGCAGGATCAGGCCTTCGAAGGCGATGAGCACGCCAAGGATGGAGAGAACCCAACGGTCTCCCGAGTCCGGCGGGTCCGTCGACGGTGAGTGGAGCATCGTTGCCTCCCCCGGGAAGACATCCTTAAGACCATAAAATATTCGGGGCGTTGCGTTATTTTAATTGCAACGTGCATTCTTCCCCCCCCGGCGGAAAAAGTCTTTGCAGTCTCTGGCGACGATGCGGTGCCGAGCCGTGTGAGGCGCCGGCTTGGCACCGCGTCAGGGTTTCTTGACGGGCGTCACCACCTCAGGCTGACTTGGGATGTCGATGGCGGCGGCGAGGTCATCCGGGCTCATGGCGATGAAGCGGCGCATCGCCTCTTGAAAGGCCTGCTCCTTGTCGGCGGTGGGACAGGAGAATCCGCGGGACTTCGTGATCTCGTGGCGGATCGCGGCCTCGTAGGGGATCATCTCCGGTCGGAGCGTCGCCATCCGGGCCCTCACCGCGGCCCGGTCGCTCGCCTGTGCCGCGACGTCGCAATCCTGCAGGACCCGCTCCACGGCAAGCCCGACCGTATACGAGGCCATCCGCGCCGGCGACGGCAGGGCCGGCTCGACCGCGACGGCGGGTGGTTTTGCGGAGGCGGACTCACATCGCTCCAGGGCAATGTAGGCCGCCGCGATATCCGGGATGGCGAAGGTGGCGTCGGCCTCCGCGACGCGAAGGCTCACGCTCCGCGCCGCGAGCAGATCCGGCAGGTAGGTCGCCGGCAGGGCCGCGCGCAACACCTGGCCGTCTCCGGTCCAGACCGGGTTCGTGCCCAGCGGCTTTCCGTCGAGGACCAGCGGCACGGACAGGCGCTCGCCGCTGGCAAAATCCCAATCCCGGTCGGCCAGCAGCAGCGTGAGGAAGCGGCCGCCGCGTGCCACAATCACGGCCCCGGCCGTTTCGCCCGCCGCATCCTGTGCCGTGTGGGTCATGCGGCAAGACGGAGCACCGGACCCGTCCACCCGCCGTTCGACCGCCCAGCCATGGACGGTCTCGAACGGCTCCAGCGCCGTGGCCGCCGGCACGCGATCCGGGAACGCGACCAATGTCACCGCCAGTGCCGTCGCGAAGACCGATGACAGGCGCACGCGACAGCTCCGCGACGATCGGCCGATAACCCGCAGAATGCGAGAAGATCGACCAGCCGGCAAAGCTTAGCTTGTGCGCCACAGCGCAACCAGAGTGAAGCAGGTATGCCTCACAGCGTTTTTCGGCGTATCGGCAGCGCATAGGGGGGATCGCCCCTTTCCGCTTCCGCTTGCCTCCGATCGCAGACCGAAGTGAGAGCCGGGCCTCTTCTCGCAGGCCCGGATCGCGAGGCGCCTCAGAGCTTGGAATCAGGGGCTGCCGGGGCGGCCGGAGGGCTGGCCGGCGGCTTCTCCAGGGTGGCCACCAACTCTTCCGGGCTGAGGTCGATCACCTTGCGCATCACGGCCTGAAACTCCGCCTGCTTGTCGGGACCGGGGCAATGCGTGCCGTTCTTTTGGATTTCGCTCTTCAGTTGGGCTTCGAGCGGCGCCATCTCCGGCTGCAAGGCGGCCATCCGGGCATCGACCCCGGCCCGCTCCTTGTTCGTCGAGGGGATGTCGCATTCGCGCAGAACGCGCTGCACGGACAGACTGACGATATAGGCTGCGATCCGCTGCTGGGACGGCAGGGGGGCGGGTGCCGGACTCGCCGGGGGTTGTGCCGGAGCGGCCTGCGGCGCCGTCGCGACGGGTTTCACGGGCGCGGCATCGCAGCGCCGCAGGGCCTCGTAACCCGCCGCGAAGTTCGGGATCTTGAAGTCCGCATCGCTGTCTTCGAAGCGGAGAATCACGGTCTTGGCCGCCAGCAGATCGGGCACCACGCTGTCGGGCAGCTGGGTCCGGAGCGTCTTTCCGTCGCCGATCCACGTGGTCTTCACCTTGATCGGCTTCTTGTCGAGATAGAGCGGGACTTTGACCTGCTCTTCCTTATCGAAGTCCCAGCCTTGGTAGACCAGAACCAGCACCGCCGACGAGCCCTGCAGCGCGAACACCACAGCATTCGCGGCGTTGTTGTCCTCCTTGTCTTCGTAAGCGTAAGTCATCAGGCAAGGATTGGCGCTGGTATCGCCGATCGTTCGCTCGACCTCCCACTCCTTCACGATTTCAAACGGCTGACGTTCAGCAGCAGAAGCGGCCTGTGAGATCAATCCCGGAAGAAATCCGGTGGCCAGGGCGGCGAGAACAGGGAAGGCGCGCATCACCATATCCGCGAAAGCCAGCAATCGCCGATGCGGGGTGCAAGCGCGGTCTGGTCGAGACAAGCTTAGCCGTTGTCCCGAGCGGACTCCAGGCTGCTCGGGGTGACCTCGTTCCGTTATGAGTGCTGATTTCGACGGACCCGCTGCGACGGGGTGCGGGGCGCGAGGCTTCGCGGTATGGAGGTCGAAACGAGGAAGGGGAGGACGATGCGTATTCTCGTGGTCGGAGCCGGCGCGACCGGCGGCTATTTCGGGGCGCGGCTGGCGGAGGCCGGGCGCGACGTGACCTTTCTGGTGCGTCCGGCGAGGGCCGAGGCGCTGGCGGCCAGGGGTTTGCGGGTTCTCAGCCCGGTCGGTGACCTGACGATCGACGCCCCCCAGACCGTGACCGCCGACCGGCTCGCCGCGGCCGGTCCGTTCGATTGCGTGCTCCTGTCGGCCAAGGCCTACGATCTCGACGGGGCGTTGGCCGATGTCGCCCCGGCGGTCGGCCCCGTCACGGCGGTGCTGCCGATCCTCAATGGAATGCGCCATCTCGACCGGCTCGATGCCGCCTTCGGGGCCGACAAGGTGCTCGGGGGCAGTTGCTCCATCGTCGCGACGCTGACCACGGCCGGCGAGATCCGGCAGATGACCGAGCTTCACACCCTGACCTACGGCGAGCGCGACGGCTCTCGCTCCGAGCGGGTGGCCGCCATCGAGGCGCAGATGGACGGCGTGCGCTTCCAGGCCCGCACCAGCGACAAGATCCTTCTGGAGATGTGGGAGAAGTGGGTCTTCCTCGCGACGCTTGCGGGGGCGACCACGCTGATGCGCGGAGCCATCGGCGATATCGTCGCCGCCCCCGGCGGCAAGGCCTTCATCGAGGGGTTGCTCGACGAGTGCCAGGCGGTGGCGGTCGCCAAGGGATACGGTTCGCGCGAGAAGGTTCTGGCCGGTGCCCGCAAGATCCTGACCACGGAAGGGTCGGCGATGACGGCGTCGATGCTGCGTGACATCGAGGGCGGCGCCCGCATCGAGGCCGATCACATCGTCGGCGACTTGATCGAACGCGGCCGCGCCGAGGGCGTGGAGACGCCGCTGCTCGCGCGCGTCTTCACGCATCTCAAGACCTACGAGAATCGGCGGGCGCGCGAGGCGGCCTGAACCGCTCCGCTCCCGCCGCCTATCAGTACCGGCCGGGCGGCGGCGGGGGCGGGTTGCCGTATTCGAGCTGCGTCTTGGCATCGGGCCGGCGGGCCGGCGGCGGCACCGGATCGAGGGCCGGGGCGGCCGGCGCGGTGGAGCAGGCGGCAAGCATCAGCGCCAGCAGGCTGGCGCTGATGACGGGCTTCAGAAGCGGCATCCGGGGTCCCTTTCCTCTCATGTCCTTGACGGACGGGGCCATCGTGCCGTTCTGAAGGCTCAAAGAGCCGGAAGCTCGGCCGTATCGTGTCGGACCTCCGGTCGAAGCGTGGCCGCAAAGCGGCAGATTGAACGAAACCTTTCCGGAGCCGACCCTGACCCCCTCCGCCCGCATTTCCGCCGCCATCGAGATCCTCGACGACATCGCCGCGCGCCGCCGGCCCGCCGCCGATGCCCTGAAGGATTGGGGCCTCGCCCATCGCTATGCCGGCTCCGGCGACCGGGCGGCAATCGCCAGCCTCGTCTATGACGGCCTCCGCCGCCGGGCCTCCGCCGCCTGGGTGATGGGCGAGGAGACCGGACGCGCCATCCTCATCGGCATGCTGCGCCTGCAGCGAGGCTTGGCCGAGGCTAGCATCGCCTCGCTGTTCGACGGGGCGCGCTTCGCGCCCCCTCCCCTCACCGAAGGGGAGCGGCGGCGGCTTCAGGAGGGCAGCCTCGCGGACGCGCCGCCGGAGGTGGCGGGCGACGCACCGGCCTTCGTTCTGCCCTCGCTCACCGAATTGTTCGGCGATGCGCTCCTGCACGAATTGCGGGCGCTCGGCCGCCGGGCCCCGCTCGACATCCGGGCCAACACGCTCAAGCAGAGCCGCGAGGCGGTGGCCGACGTGCTGGCCGATCTCTCCCCCGAGCCGACGCCGCTCTCCGCCCTCGGCTTGCGGCTCCCGCTCGGCGAGGACGGGCGCGGCCCGGCGCTCCACGTCGATCCGCTCTTCCTCGAAGGCGGCTTCGAGATCCAGGACGAGGGCTCGCAGATCGCGAGTCTGCTCGCCGGGGCGAAGGCGGGGGAAACCATCGTCGATCTCTGCGCAGGCGGCGGCGGCAAGTCGCTGGCGCTGGCGGCGCTGACCGGCAACGAAGCCCGGATCGTCGCCACCGATGCCGATCCGCGCCGTCTCGCCCCAATCCACGAGCGCCTGCGCCGCTCCGGCGCGACGGTGGAGGTGCGCACTCCGCGCGGCGGCAAGGCGCGGACCGACGTGCTGGCCGACCTGGACGGGACGGTGGACCGCGTGCTGGTCGATGCCCCCTGCACCGGCACGGGTACGTGGCGGCGCAACCCCGACGCCAAGTGGCGCCTGCGGCCGGGCAGCCTCTCGGGCCGGATCGCCGAGCAGGCGGAGGTGCTGGACCGGGCCGCGCGGCTGCTGCGCCCGGGCGGCACCCTGGTCTACGTCACCTGCTCGCTCCTGCCCGAGGAGAACGATGCCGCCGTGGACGGTTTGCTCCGGCGCAGCCAGGGGGCGATCCAGGCGGTCGCGACCGATCTCGGCCCCGTCCCGGGCTTGGCCGAGACGGTGCACAGGACGTCGCGCGGCATCCAGATGAGCCCGGCCCTGACCGGCACCGACGGGTTCTATGTCGCGACGCTGACGAGCAAATCCGCTTGAACCCTGGATCGGGACGCCGCTTGGCTGGTTGAAACGGGGTTCACAGCCGTCGCCCCGGACCCGATCCCGCGCGACGCCGCGGCGGGAGTTTCGATGAGGCCGAGACCATGACGCTGCACCGGCGGGCTCTGCTCGCGGGGACGGCGGCGATGCTGACCGGGGGCGAGACGGCGCGGGCGCAGCAGGCCCCGCTTCGGCTTCCGGTCCGCCCGCAGACCGGCGAGGTCGTCCAGCCCCTGCCGAAATCCGCGCCGGGCTCGGATCTCGAAATCATCGACCTGTGGCCGGATCTGCCTCCGGGCGGTGGCGGCCCCTACCGCTCCGAATACCGCTTCGACGAGACCCTGACCGGCGTCATCACCGGCGTCGTGCGGCCCTGTCTGCTGGTCATCCGTCCGGAGCGGCCCAACGGGGCGGGGGTCCTCATCGCTGCCGGCGGCGGCTATCTGCGCATCGATATCGGCAACGAAGGTCTGCCCGTCGGCCAATGGCTGGCGCGGGGTGGGATCACTGCCTTCGTGTTGGTGTATCGGCTGCCGAGCGAGGAATGGCGCGACGGCCCCGACGCGCCGCGGCAGGACGCCCAGCGCGCCATGCGCCTCGTGCGCTGGAGGGCGGAGGAATACGGCCTCGATCCCGACCGGATCGGCGTGCTCGGTTTCTCGGCGGGCGGCCATCTGATGGGCGTCACCGCGACCGATGCGGAGCAGGATCTCTACGACGACGTCGATGAGGCGGACGGCTTGAGCGCCCATCCGTCCTTCGCCGGGCTGATCTACCCGATCATCACGATGAAGGCGCCGTTCGACCGGACCATGACGAGCCGCCGGGTGCTCGTCGGCGACGACCCGCCCGATGCGCGGCGCCGGGCCTATTCGGTGGAGGTGCAGGTCAACGAGCGCACGCCGCCGGTCTTCATGGTCCAGGCTTCCGATGACCGGATCGCGGTGACCGATCACCCGCTGCTGATGTACGCGGCGCTGAGGGCGGCGCGGGTGCCTGCGGAGATGCATCTGTTCGAGCGCGGCGGCCACGGCTTCGGCCTCGGCGTTCCGGGAAGCCCTGCGGCGGCATGGCCCGCCCTGTTCATGGCCTGGATGCGCGGCCACGGATTGCTGAAATCCTAAAAAGAACGGCCCCCGAAGCCGGGGGCCGTTGTCGTCCTGTTCCGAAGGGCCGGATTAGAAGCAGCGACGCTCACGCGTCACGACGACCCGGCCGAACCGGCCGCGGCGCTTGGTGACGACGGTCTTGCAGCGCGGGCCGCGGATGACACGGCGGCCGTACTGTGCCTGCTGGAAAAGTCCTTCCGACATCGGCGCCGCGCCCGGCATGGGGAGAGCTTGGGCCGGTGCGGTGGCACCGAGACCTGCGATCGTGACGGCGATTCCGAAGAGGGCTGCTCTCATGGTCGGATGACTCCTGTCCGTTTCGAGGGGGGTGCCGTTTCGCAGCGGTTCGGTGAACGTCAGGTTAATGGTGTCGATCTCAAGCATGCTGCATGTGTCCTCGGACACCGCGCGCGTTGCGCCGTTTCGAGGCGTCGTCTAACGCGTATCGAAGAGGCCCGAGGCAGCATGACCATCGATACGTCCCACCACGACAAGATCCTGATCGTCGATTTCGGCTCCCAGGTGACGCAGCTCATCGCTCGCCGCGTGCGCGAAGAGGGCGTCTATTGCGAGATCGTGCCGTTCACCAAGGCCGATGCCGCTTTCGACGAGCACCGGCCGAAGGGCGTGATCCTGTCCGGCGGTCCCGAATCGGTGACGACCGACCTGTCGCCGCGCGCGCCGCAGAAGATCTTCGAATCCGGCGTGCCGGTTTTCGGCATCTGCTACGGCCAGCAGACCATGGCGGCCCAGCTCGGAGGCCAGGTCGAGGGCGGCCACCATGCCGAGTTCGGCCGGGCCGAGGTCGAGATCCTTTCCGATTCACCGCTCTTCAAGGGCGTGTGGCATGTCGGTGAGAAATATCCGGTCTGGATGAGCCACGGCGACCGGGTGACCAAGCTGCCCGATGGCTTCACCACCATCGCCCTCTCCCGCAACGCCCCGTTCGCGGCGGTGGCCGACGAGGCCCGGCATTACTACGCGGTGCAGTTCCACCCGGAGGTGCATCACACGCCTCACGGCGCCCTGCTGATCCGCAACTTCGTGCGCGACATCGCCGGCTGCTCCGGCGACTGGACCATGGGCACCTATCGCGATGAGGCCATCGCCAAGATCCGCGAGCAGGTCGGCTCCGAGAAGGTGATCTGCGGCCTGTCCGGCGGCGTCGATTCCTCGGTCGCGGCGGTGCTGATCCACGAGGCGATCGGCGACCAGCTCACCTGCGTTTTCGTCGATCACGGCCTGATGCGGCTCGGCGAGGGCGACGAGGTGGTGCGGTTGTTCCGCGACCACTACAACATCCCCCTCGTGCACGTTGAGGCGCAGGATCTGTTCATCGGCGCGCTCGAAGGGGTCGATGACCCGGAGGTCAAGCGCAAGACCATCGGCCGGCTGTTCATCGACGTGTTCGAGGCCGAGGCGAAGAAGATCGGCGGCGCAGCCTTCCTCGCTCAGGGCACGCTCTATCCGGACGTGATCGAGAGCGTCTCGTTCTCCGGCGGCCCCTCGGTGACCATCAAGAGCCACCACAATGTCGGCGGCCTGCCCGAGCGCATGAACATGAAGCTCGTCGAGCCCCTGCGCGAGCTGTTCAAGGACGAGGTGCGCCTGCTGGGACGTGAGCTCGGCCTGCCGGACGCCTTCGTCGGCCGTCACCCCTTCCCCGGCCCCGGTCTCGCCATCCGCTGCCCCGGCGTCATCACGCGGGAGAAGCTGGAGGCCCTGCGCAAGGCCGACGCGATCTATCTCGACGAAATCCGCCAAGCCGGCCTCTACGACACCATCTGGCAGGCCTTCGCGGTGATCCTGCCGGTGAAGACGGTGGGCGTGATGGGCGATGGCCGCACCTACGACCATGTCTGCGCGCTCCGCGCCGTCACCTCCGTCGACGGCATGACCGCCGATTTCTACCCCTTCGACATGGCCTTCCTCGGCCGGGTCGCGACCCGGATCATCAACGAGGTGAAGGGCATCAACCGGGTGACCTACGACATCACCTCGAAGCCGCCGGGCACCATCGAGTGGGAATGATCTCTACACACAGGGCATCCGCCTGAAGGTTTGCATCAGGCGCGCGCGGACGAGCCGGACGCGTCGGTCAGGCACGCCGGTCGGTTGCTCGTCTTGCGATGCTCCCGAAAGGCGGCGGTGATCGCCCGAAGGGTTTCCCTCGTCCGCGGGTCCGACAGCGACGAGTGCAGGACAATCGACAGGGAAGGAAGAGGCGGCAGGCCGAACGCGTCGCCGACATCGACGACGTCCGGCGGGGCGAGTCGGCGAGGATAAGCGGAGATGGCCAGGCCCGCCGACAGGGCCGCCGCGATCGCAGTGGTTCCGCCGATGAAGACCTCTTCCCACGGGATGCCCGCCCGGTCGAGCAATCGGGTCGCCACATCGCGCACGGCGCAGCAGGGTAAGGTCGCCGCGAGACGCAACGGCTCGCCGCCGCGATGCTCGAAACCCGGTGACGCGAACCAGCCGAAATGCTCCGGGCCGAGGATCTCGCCGTCGCGCCGGTCGTCGTCGCTGCGGATGATGGCGGCATCGAGCGTGCCGTCCTCGAAGCGGTCGAGCAGCGCGCGAGAATTGTCGAGCAGCACCTCGATGGTGAGGGCCGGATCGAGCGAGCGGATCCGGGCCAGCAGTGCCGGAACCTCCGGTCCCATGACGTGGCTGGCGATGCCGAGCCGAAAGCGGCGGCGCGGCGCGGTCAGCCCGGCGACGGCCCGCTCATGCGCCGCGAGAAACTCCCGCGCCGCGGGCAAGAAGATTTCGCCTTGCACCGAGAGGCGGACCTGCCGCGGCGTGCGCTCGATCAGCCGCCGCCCGAGCCGATCCTCCAGCCGCTTGAGCTTGACGCTGACGGCGGCCTGAGTGGTCCCAAGCATTTCGGCCGCACGGGTGAAGCTCTGGTGATCCGCCACCGCCAGGAAGGTTCGGACCCCGTCGACCTCGAGCGTCGTCACGGCAGCCATCCAAATTGGTTATCACTGATATGGTCTGCCATTCCGTTGCAGCATGATCAATGCCGCCGCACCCTCATGGCCATCGTCTGAGGCCATCGGTGAGGCGGGCAGGGTGATCGACGCCGCCCGTATCGTCCGCCGGCCGCACCCCGGAAGGGCGAACAGTGAACGCATCCGTTTCGTCTCGAAATTGGCCGGCCCTGGCTGCCGTCTGCCTGTCGGCCCTGATGCTCGGGTTGGAGATCTCGAGCATCCCGGCCATCCTGCCGACATTGGAGCAGCGACTATCGGCCGAGTTCCGGCAGCTTCAATGGATCATGAACGCCTACACCCTCGCCATGACCACCTGCCTGATGGCGATGGGGGCCCTAGCCGACCGGTACGGACGCAAGCGCGTCTTCGTCACCGGCATCGCGGTGTTCGGCCTCGCCTCCCTCATCTGTGGCTTGGCGGAAACCGTGCCGATCCTCATTGCCGCCCGGTTCCTGCAAGGGGCCAGCGGCGCGGCGATGCTGTCGAGCCAAGTCGCCGTCCTGTCCCATCAGTTCCGTGACGGTGCGGAGCGTGGCACCGCCTTCGGCTGGTGGGGCATCGTCTTCGGCATCGGCCTCGGCTTCGGGCCGCTGATCGGCGGCGTCACGGTGGCGGTGGCGAGCTGGGAATGGGTCTTCCTCGTCCATGTCGGGCTGGCGCTCGTGACACTCACCCTGGCGCGCCGGGGCGTCGTGGAATCCTCCGACCCCCATGCCGTCCGGATCGACCTGCCCGGTATGACGACCCTGTCGCTGGCGGTGTTCTGCCTCGTCTACCTCATCATCCAGGGGCAGGCGCCGGATACCGGCCATCCGGTCGAGCTGATCCTCGCCGGTGTCGGAATCGCGAGCATCCTTGCCTTCGTGGCCGTCGAGACCCGGACAAGGCGCCCGATGTTCGATTTCGGCGCCTTCCGCACCCGTGCCTTCTCCGGTGCCTTGCTCGGATCGGCGGGTATGAATTTCAGCTTCTGGCCCTTCGTGATCTACCTGCCGATCTACTTCCAGTCCGTCCTCGAGCTGACGAGCGTGGCGGCCGGGCTGGTGCTGCTCGCCTACACGATGCCGACGCTGGCCGTGCCTCCTTTCGCCGAGGGGCTGCTGAAGCGGCGCGGGCCGGGCTTCGTGATCCCGCTCGGCCTGTTCACCATCGGCACCGGTTTCATCCTGATGTGGCTGGCCGCGACCGGAAGCGGCGCCGGCTGGTGGGTCATGCTGCCCGGCTGTCTTCTGGCGGGGACGGGGTTGGGCCTGACCAACACGCCGGTGACCAATACGGCGACGGCCGCCCTGCCGGCGGAGCGGGTGGGAATGGCCTCGGGCATGGACATGAGCGCGCGGATGATCTCGCTCGCCCTCAACATCGCGCTGATGGGCTTCATCCTGCTGCAGGGCAATCGAGCCGCCCTCGAGACCTCCGCTGCCCTTTCCGATACTGCGGCACTCGACCGAATCGCCGAGGCCATCGCCGCCGGCAATCTGTCTGCGGCGGGTGCCGATGGTATCGATCTCGGTGCCGCGCGGCAGGCGCTGACCCACGGCTTCGGCTGGGTGATGCTGTATGGGGCGGCGTGTGCCTGGGGCCTGTCGGCGCTGAGCCTCATGGTGTTTGGCCGAAACGGGCACTCGTCGCCGGCCGATCAGAACGGCGAAGCGCTGTGCCGCGCCGGTGTCGAAGGTCCGGATAGGGAATTCTGCGTCGCCGCGTCAGCCGGCGAAGGGCGCGTGATGCAGCGTTGACGCAACGCCGAATCTCCCGCACATCTTGGCGGTGACGGTTCCCTTCGGGGATCAAAAGGGAACGCGGTGAGGACTTTCGGGTCCGATGCCGCGGCTGCCCCCGCAACTGTAAGCGGCGAGCCTTTTCACCACCGATGTCACTGGATGAGCCTCATCCGGGAAGACGGTGAGACGGCGACGACCCGCGAGCCAGGAGACCTGCCGTCAGTCGTGGTCACACGCGAAACGCGTCGGGCGGGGTGTCCTGACGGGTGTCGAAGCGCCCTGCCCCTGATGGGAGAGGGTGTCCGAGGCCTCGTTCGCGGTGACGTGCCACTGCCGTTGCCCGAGGCTTCCTCGCCGTGTCCCCTCTCTCCCGCTTCACCCTGGCCTGTGCCGGGTCCGCTCTGATCATGCCGTCTGCCGTCTCGGCCCAGCAGGTGGCGGCGCCCTTCGCCGATGCACCGCCGGCCGCCGCGACCGCGCTGTCGGAAATCTCCGTCTCCGCCACGGGCGTACCGATTCCGTTGGCCGAAACGGGCTCCAGCGTCACCGTCCTCACCGCCGACAGGCTCCAAGCCCAGCAGCGCCGCACCGTGCCGGAGGCCCTGCAGCAGGTGCCAGGGCTCAATCTGGTGCAGACTGGCGGGGCCGGCGGCCAGACTTCGGTCTTCATTCGCGGCGCCAACTCGAACCATGTGAAGGTCCAGATCGACGGCATCGACGTCAACGATCCCTCGACCCCGAACCGGTCGTTCGATTTCAGCCAGCTCCTGACCGAGGATCTCTCCCGCATCGAGGTGCTGCGGGGCCCGCAGAGCGGCCTCTACGGCGCCGATGCCATCGGCGGCGTCATCTCGTTCGTAACGCGGCGGGGCGAGGGCCCGGCCAAGGCCACCGCCTTCGTCGAGGGCGGCTCCTTCGGCAGCTTCAACCAGGGCGGCCGCATCGCCGGCTCGGAGGGGATTTTCGACTACTCGGTCAGCGTCCAACACGTCCGGCAGGCGGCGCTGCCGGTGACGCCGCTCGATCTCCTGCCGGCCGGGGTGCCGCGGCGAACGGCCTTCACCGACATCAAGACCGTTTCGACCAAGCTCGGGGCGCAGCTCAGCGACAGCTTCCGGCTGAACTATACGCTCCGCTTCTCCGACAGCGCCTATCTCGATCAGGCCGATGCCGGCTTCCCCTACCTGCCGACGCCGTACCGCAACCTCAACGACCAGCGGCAGCTTCTGATGCGCGGCGAGGCGGAATGGGCGCCGATCGCCGGTTTCCGCAACGTGTTCGGCGCCAATTACGCCACCTTCGACAGGGTCTTCGCCGGTCCCCTCGATCCGCTCACGGCCCCGACGCCGACGACCACGTTCGGCGAGCGCACACGCTTCGATTATCGCGGCGAGATGGATCTCGCTCCGGGCCACCTCCTGTTGTTCGGGGCGCAGCGGGAGGACGAGCGCATCGAGACGACGGGCCTCAACCGCGGCAACGGCAACAGCGCGGGATTTGCCGAGATCCACTCCGCATTCTCTGAGCGGGTCTTCCTCGTCGCCAATCTCCGCTACGACGCGAACGACCAGTTCGGCGGCGCTACCACCTTCCGCGTCGCGCCGAGCTATATTCTGCCCGGCACCGAGACCCGGCTGAAGGGCAGTGTCGGCACCGGTTTCAAGCCGCCGACCCTGAGCCAGCTCTACCAAGACTATCCGGGTTTCCGCTTCTTCGGGAATCCGAACCTGCGGCCGGAGGAGAGCTTCGGCTTCGATGCCGGCTTCGAGCAGCCTCTGGGTGAGCGCGTGCTCGTCGGCGCGACCTATTTCGACACCGATTTCCGCAACCTGATTCAGACCGCCTATTTCCCGACTTATGCGACCAACGTGAATGTCGGGCGGGCGGTGGCCTATGGCGCGGAGAGCTTCGTCTCGGTGCGCTTCACCGACGGTTTCAGCGCCCGCGTCGATTACACCAACACCGTCACTAAGGATGAGGTCGCCGGCCAGGAATTGCTGCGCCGTCCGCGCCACAAGGTGAGTGTCACCGGGATCTGGAACCCGTTGCCGGACCTCAGCTTGACCGGAACGCTGATCTCGGTCGGCAGCTTCGTCGATGGCAACCGGGATTTCTCCGTCACTCGACTGACGAATCCCGGCTTCCTCATCGTCAATCTCTCGGCCAACTATGCCTGGAGCGAGACCACGACGCTGTTTGCCCGCATCGATAACCTGTTCGACGAGCGCTACCAGAATCCCACCGGCTTCCTCGGGCCGGGGCTCGCCGTCTATGGCGGTGTGCGCCTGACCTCGTTCTGATCCTGTCTCCGGTCGATGAGACCGGAGACAGGATCAGGGAGCCCGCGCGGCGTCTGAGCGGAGTCCAAATCCGCCATCCCGAAGGGATCAACCGGCGACTGTATTGCGGGTCAATTGGCCACGTCGCTTTCGGCGAAGGTTTTGTCGTCTCGGACGAGGGCATTGGCGAGGACGACGAGGCGGCGGCCGGTGGCGACGATGGCGAC
>DYYG01000064.1 GCA_020741775.1 Methylorubrum populi | reverse complement strand
GCGGCCCTCGTGCAGGGCGGCGATCTTGGCCGGGTCCTTGTCGATGCACACGACCTCGTGGCCGAAATCGGCCAGGCAGGCGCCCGACACCAGGCCGACATAGCCCGCCCCAATCATCGTGATCCGCATCGCCCATCCCTCTCGATCCCCGCAGCGGGCAAACCGCCGATGGGGCCATCGGTCACGAGGGTCGGTGCAAGAGGCGGCTCGGGCAATGCGCTCAGCGTGGCCGGGGCGGACGCATTCGGATGATGGTTGCGCCCCCAACGGTCATCGCGGCACTGCCTGAAATCGCTGGCGGGCGAAGACCTTGGTGTATTTTCGTTAGCGCCGGCGCGAGCGAAGCAATCCTGACGGTTCTGCTCTCACCGATGACAGCGCGCCATTTACGGCGTCGCTTCGCCTGCGGACCTGCGGCGATGGGGCCGCGGAGCAAAGGTAAGAAACCGCGCGAAACGGCGATGCGGCGCCGTTTGCTGCGTCAGGCACCGTAATAGTCGAGATACCACTTCACGAAGGCCGGGATGCCGGTTTCCAGCGGCGTTTCCGGCAGGCTGCCGACGAGGTCGCGCAGCAGGTCGGTGCTGGCATGGGTGCGGATGACGTCGCCCGGCGGCAGCGGCTTGAGGATGCGCTCCGCCTTGCGTCCCAGGGCGGTTTCCAGCGCGCCGATCATCGCGTCGAGCCGCATCGGGCGCCCGCCGCCGATATTGACGAGGCGATAGGGCGCCACCGTGCTCAGGGTGTCGGCGTCAGAGACCGGCCCGCCTTCGGACGGCAGCGGCGGCGGGCGCTCGGACAGGGCGAGGATCGCGTCGATCAGGTCGTCGATGTAAGTGAAATCGCGCTCCGCCGCGCCCTCGCCGAACACCTCGATCGGTTCGCCCGCCAGGATCTTCGCGGTGAAGAGGAACAGGGCCATGTCCGGCCGGCCCCACGGCCCGTAGACCGTGAAGAAGCGGAAGGCCGTGGTCGGAACCCGGAACAGGTGGGCGTAGGAATGCGCCATGGCCTCGTTGCCGAGCTTCGAGGCAGCGTAGAGGGTGAGGGGCGATACCGCCCGGTCGGTCTCACGGAACGGCACGCTGGCATTGCCGCCATAGGCCGAACTGGTGGAGGCGATGAGCAGGTGCCTGACCGGATGGGCGCGGACCGCCTCCAGCAGATTGGCGAAGCCGACGAGGTTGGCCTCGACATAGGCGCCGGGCTCGACGAGGCTGTAGCGGACACCGGCCTGGGCGGCGAGGTGGAAGACGAGATCGGGCTTGGAGCGCGCCATCACGTCGAGGAGTGCGCCGGGCGTTTCCAGGCGCCCTTCGACGCCTTCGAAGCCGGGATGCTGCGCCAGCTGGGCGTGCCGGGCGCGCTTGAGCCCCACATCGTAATAGGGCGAGAACCCGTCGAAACCCGTCACGGTGTGGCCCGCCGCCAGCAGGCGCTGGCTCAGCGCATGGCCGATGAAACCGGCCGAGCCGGTGACGAGAGCGTGCATGCGGAGGCCTCAGGCGCGGATGGTCCGGGAGCTGCCGGATATCCCCGCCGCATCTTTGTCGCAAGGAAAGGCGTTCGCAATGTCCGGCGCTGTCGCGCCGTCCGATGATCCTTCGCCGGAGCCTGCTCCCAGCGCGGACCTGTCGCGCCGTTGTAGGGCTTGTTTAACGGGGAATCAGGTTTACTTACGCCAGACTATCAGCCGACTTACGCTTCCTCCGCGTCCGCGATGCCGGCCCTGCCTTTGGCCGGGTTCCGGGCGACGCTGCATCCGCGGGGGCGAAAGTCCGGCCGAGATCTCTCACCGAGCAGTCGGGCGCGGCGTCGCCCTTGCTTGGATATGCCAAACCGAACACCGAGTGTCCGCCCGATGAACCAGCTTTTCCGCCTGCCGCAAGTCGGCGAGGCCGATGCGATTGCCGAGCCCTCTGCCGATCTCCGTGTCCCCTTCGCGCAATCCGGCACCTTCGTCTGCAAGTTCATCATCGGCGAGCCGAGCGACCAAGCCGTCTGCTGCGGCGCTCCCGTGGCCGATGGCAAGAGCTGGTGCGCCTATCACCGCCGCATCGTGTTCGAGCCGGCCCGCCCCGGCCGGATCCGCTGACGCAAAGGCCTGAGGCCGCGTCCGCTCGAATGGGGCGGAGAGCATCGCAGTCCATCCCAATGCCGATCTTCGAGCAACGGTCTCCGCTCCGGCGGATGCCGTTTTTCGTGCTGCCCGACAGGATCGCCGATTCGGCTCGGAAGACCGTTCGACCGCGTCGCGACGGCATTGGCGAAAGCGTGCGCTCAGAGACGATGGCTAGGACCGCGCCGTGAAACAGGTCCAAGACCATGCCCCGGCCTACGGGCGAAGCGTGACCGTTGCATCCGCCTGCTCAGGCAGGCCGGATGCCCCGTTCGGAGCCGTGTCCTAATTCGGGTCGAACGCGTCCGGCGGCGGGAGGCGGCCTTCCGCGTAGCCGGCCGGGACGGCGCCACCGCGCCAGCGCACGATCAGCCGGCCCGACGCCGGCACTTCGGCGAAATCGTCGAATGGCGTGGCGTCAGGCGGGAGTCCGAGGCCTGCCGGCCCGCTCCCGATCGTTCCGAAATAGCGGCGCGTGTAATAAGCCTCGGCCGGCGCATCCGGTGCGATATAGCCGTAAACCGGACGCGGGCGACCGCGCACGACGGACCAGTTTGCCGGTCTTGACGGCGACACGGCCGCGAGGCGCCGGCTCGGCCGACGGATCGTGTGCGATGCCTGCACCCGGACCGGCCGTTCGGTCCGGCTCGCGACCCGGCGAAGCGCCTGACGGCGAAGCTTCGCCGAACGCCGAACCGGCTTGGCCGCCGTGCGGATCGGCGCTGCCGCCTCATCGACCTTGTCCCGTGTCGGTGCCGCTGCGTTGGTCGGAGGTGTCGCGGGCTTGGCCGGCGGATCGGTCCAGTTGCCGGAGGCTTTCCCGGATTGCTCCGAGGGCTTGCCGGCCGGGCTGTCCTGAGCGGATGCGGGACCGATCGTCAGGATCGCGGCGACCACGATGAGCAGGGGACCGATGCGGCTGCGGCTCGACATGGGAAACCCCCTCGGGTTCGGAGAAGGACAACGCCCGCCGTCGACTCTGAAAAGCGGCCCCATCGGAGCCCTCTTCAGAAGCTTTCGATGAGGTTAACCGTCTCGACCTAAAGCGTCTAGAGATCCTTGTCTCAAAGGAAGGATCAATCGAGGGACGCTTTTCGGAAAAAATCCTTGGATTGTTCGGTCGATCCCGCGTTTTCAGGCCATCGACCCGGCACGGCGTCGCTGCCGATCGGAGAGTTATGGCGCCGGAAGCCGATCTCCCATCAACGGAAGAGTGGTGACGGCCGTAATCCCGCTTCGGACGCGATATTCGCTTCGAAGACGTCATCCTGTGCCGGAGCGCACGAGCCGGAAGGGCCGGTCACGACTTGCCTCAAACCTGGGCACGGATGTTTGCCCTGTTCGCAAGACGCTGCGGCCAATCACCCTTTCGCCTCCCGGCGACCGAGATGTCTCCGGTCGCCATGACGATCCTGCCGTAAATCGCCCGCTTCATGAGCAAGTTGAGGCGCTCAATCGAGCATAGCGATGCAAATCTTGGCACAGGAGGAAAAATTTTGTGCTCAATAGCGGCACCCGATCATCTCACCTTGGGAGCCGAACCATGTCGTCGCACATCATCTCCGGCGCGGCCCTGATCCTTGTCCTCACCGCAGGAACGGCGCTCGCCCAAAGTTCTCAGCGTCATTCCCGGGCCGCCGACGGCCGTGCTCCGACCGCGACCGGCAGCATTCGCGGCGGGATCGATGGCAGCTTCGAGACGGCGGAGCGGGCGCCGAGTCTGTTCGGCCCGCAGCGTCCGGTGAGCAGCACCTTCAATCCGAGCACGGCGCGGGCCCGGCATTACGAGCGATAGAGCATTGCCCTGAACGCTGGCTTCCGGCTTTCGGTAGAAGACGAGGCGGAAACAGAAGCCTCGCGCATCATCCTGGATCCGATGTCCAGGATGATGCTCCGAAGCCATCACCGCTCGCGCTGCCATCGGGCATGGCTTCACGCCCTTGTTTGGGCCCGTATTCTCGGCCGATCCGGATGCCGCCGCGTCTCCGTCGGCGCCTGCCGGGCGCCGCCGCTTCAGCGCGGCAGGACGTGGTAGCGCCGGTTGGCATAGAGCAGGGCATCCGCCCCGCTTGCCTCGGACAACGCTACCACGGCGCAGATCAGCACGTCGTGGGTGCCGACCTGATGGCGGTCCACGATCCGGCAATCGAAGGCGATCAAAGCCTCGGTCAGAACCGGGGCGCCGGTTTCCAGACATCCCCAACTCTGCCCGGCGAAGCGCTCGTCCGGTGGTACGCGTCCGGCGAAATCGGCGGCGAGAGCCTCGTGCCCGGCCGAGAGCGTGTTGATGCACAGCACCTCGTTGCGGAGGAAGACCGGATAGGCGGAGGAGCCACGGTTGAGGCAGACCAGCAGCGTCGGCGGCCCATCGCTGACGCTGCAAACCGACGAGGCGGTGAGGCCCGCCCGGCCGCCGGGCCCATCTGTGGTGACGAGATGCACGGCGCTCGCGAGCTGGGCCATCGCCTCGCGGTAGGCCGCGGCGGAGATGTCGGGCTCGGGGGCGGGTGAAATCATGGCGGTCGCCTCTCGCGGCCTGACGGGCGCCCCGAACAAGGGGCGGAAGGCCGCGCGGACGGGAGCCTTGCGGGCCGGAGACGCGGTGAGCGTTCGCGCCGCCTGGGTCAAGGGTAAGTTTGGGGGCGAGAACGCCGCGAGTGCTATCCGTAGCGTCGCAATCGCCGAAGATTGGTGCGGGACGCACGGGGGCAACCGCCGCCGCCGGCTTGCGGCCAAGCCCTTGCCTGTTCCAAGCCCTTGCCTGTTCGATGACGGCCCCACGCCGCTCCTCAGCCACGCGCCCATCCGCCGACCCGCCAGGAGCAAGGCCATCACCGCTCCCGACCCGACCCGTTCCGCCCCGTCCCGCCAGCGCTCACATGGTATGGTGCGGCTGCACGTCGCCCCGGCGGGCGGCGTCGGCGGCCCGACCCGGATCGTCGATCTCGCCGAGGGCGGACCGTTGCGCCTGCGCTGTCCTCGCCAGGGGGCCGAGCGGATGCTGGAAGGTGTGCTCGTCAATACCGGCGGCGGCATCGCCTGCGGCGATCGCTTCGAGGTGTCTGTGACGGTCGAGGCGGAAGGGGCCTGCTTGCTGACCACCACTGCGGCGGAGAAGATCTATCGTTCGGACGGACCGAACGCGGAGATCCTCAACCGTGTCGATCTGGGGCGCGGCGCCCGGCTCGACTGGCTGCCGCAGGAGACGATCCTGTTCGACGAGGCCCGCCTCACCCGCCGCTTCGAGGCCGATCTCGCCGCCGATGCCTCGCTCCTCGTCGCCGAGATCGCCGTACTCGGTCGCGCCGCCCGCGGTGAGCGTCTGCGTCGGGCCCTGTTCGAGGATGCTTGGCGCATCCGCCGCGCCGGGCGCCTCGTCTATGCCGACCAGCTCCGGCTCGACGGCGGGGTGAGCGACCTCATGGCCCGCCGCGCCATCGGCGGCGGCGCAGCGGCCTTCGCGACGATCCTCGATCTCACCCCCGGCGCCGAGGCGCGGCTCGACGAGGCCCGGGCGCTGCTCGACACGGTGCTGGAGGGGGTCGAGGCTGGCGCCAGCGCCTGGAACGGCCACCTCGCCGTGCGGATGCTGGCGCCGACGGTCGCTCCCCTGCGCGGGGCGGCGGCCCACTTCCTCGCCGCGTGGCGGAGGGCGCCGATGCCGCGGGTCTGGCAGAGCTGACAGCCCAGCGCGGATGCGCCCGGCCCCGACGAGGGCCTGACGCTTGACCCGCGCGCGCGCATGATCCTTGCTCCCGCCGAGCGAACGACCCCTCACCCTCAGGACCCGTCCCTTGCTCCTCACGCCCCGCGAGAAAGACAAGCTCCTCATCGCCATGGCGGCGCAGGTCGCCCGCAACCGGCTGGCACGCGGCGTAAAGCTCAATCACCCGGAGGCGGTCGCGCTCATCACCGATTTCGTGGTGGAGGGCGCCCGCGACGGGCGCTCCGTCGCCGAGTTGATGCAGGCGGGGGCGACCGTCCTCGACAGCTCGCAGGTGATGGAGGGGGTGGCGGAGATGATCCACGACATCCAGGTGGAAGCCACGTTTCCCGACGGGACCAAGCTCGTCACCGTCCACCACCCGATCCGCGGCGCGCCCTCGGCGGACGTGCCCGGCACGGTGACGACGCGGCCCGGCGACATCGTCTTCAATGCGAGCGCCGAGACCGTGACGGTCGAGGTCGCCAATACCGGCGACCGGCCGATCCAGGTCGGCTCGCATTATCACTTCTTCGAGGTCAATCCCGGTCTGGTGTTCGACCGGGAGAAGGCCCGCGGTATGCGCCTCGACATCGCGCCGGGCACCGCCGTCCGGTTCGAGCCGGGTTCGACCCGCGCCGTGACTCTGGTGCCCTTCTCGGGTACGCGGACGGTCTACGGCTTTCGCGGCGATGTAATGGGTAGCCTGTGAGCCTGACCGACGAGGCATATGAGCATGACCGGGGCCTGATGGCCCTGGATGCGGAACCCCAACCGGTGGCGGTCGCGGGGAAGAAGCGCGGCCTCTGCGCGATCAGCGGCGTCGAGATGGGGCGCCGCAACCTCGTTCCGGTCGGAAGCCTCCGGGCCGCCCTGGCCGCGCATATCCGGGCCGATTACCCCGACCTCACCGATCAGGCGCTGATCAGCGTCAAGGAACTCGCCAAGTACCGCACCCGCTACGTCGCCGAATTGCTGGCGGAGGAGCACGGCGAGTATTCCGACCTCGACCGGCAGGTGGCCGAGAGCATCGCCGCACAGGACACCATCGCCGAGAACATCGAGGAAGATTACGACGAGCACCGCAGCTTCGGCGAGCGGGTCTCGGACGGGCTCGCCAGCTTCGGCGGCTCCTGGGCCTTCCTCATCAGTTTCGCCCTGGTCCTGGTCTCGTGGATGGCCGTGAACGTCCTCATGGGCGAGGTGAAGGCCTTCGATCCCTATCCGTTCATCCTGCTCAACCTCGTCCTGTCCTGCCTCGCGGCCATCCAGGCGCCGATCATCATGATGAGCCAGAGCCGGCAGGACAAGAAAGACCGCCTGCGCTCGAACAACGATTACCGCGTCAACCTGAAGGCCGAGCTGGAAATCCGGCATCTGCACGAGAAGATGGACCATCTCGTCACCAAGCAGTGGCAGAGGCTGGCCGAGATCCAGCAGATCCAGCTCGAGATGCTGCAGGAGATGCGCACCCGCGTCGCCCGCAAGCCCGTGGTCAAGGTGAAGAAGGTCGTGCGCAAGAAGCGCCCGAAGCCGGGAGCGACCGGCACCGACCCAGTCGAGGTCGCGGCCGATGCGATCTCCGCTGCGCCCCCGCCAACCGGCCCAGCGGCCTGAGCGGCGCCGGCTCGGCATCAACCCTGCTTGCCCCCGCCGAACGACCCTGAAACCGAGCGTCCGCCATGCCCGCCCGCCTGCCCCGCGCCGCCTATGCCGACATGTTCGGGCCGACCGTCGGCGACCGCATCCGCCTCGCCGATACCAGCCTGGAGATCGAGGTCGAGCGTGACTTCACGATCTACGGCGAGGAGGTGAAGTTCGGCGGCGGCAAGGTGATCCGCGACGGCATGGGCCAGTCGCAGGTGACCAACGCCGCCGGTGCGGTCGATACCGTCATCACCAACGCCGTCGTGCTCGACCATTGGGGCGTGGTGAAATGCGATGTCGGCATCGTTCGCGGCCGCATTCACAAACTCGGCAAGGCCGGCAACCCGGACGTTCAGCCCGGCATCGATATCGTGGTCGGCCCCGGCACCGAGGTGATCGCCGGCGAGGGCAAGATCCTCACGGCGGGCGGCTTCGACAGCCATATCCACTTCATCTGCCCGCAGCAGATCGAGGAAGCGCTCTGCTCCGGCGTCACGACGATGCTCGGCGGCGGCACCGGGCCGGCGCATGGCACCTTCGCCACCACCTGCACCCCCGGCCCCTGGCACATCGCCCGGATGATCGAGGCGGCGGATTCGCTTCCGATGAATCTCGCCTTTGCCGGCAAGGGCAATGCCTCGGTGCCCGGCGCCCTGGAGGAGATGATCCGCGCCGGCGCCTGCGCGATGAAGCTGCACGAGGATTGGGGCACGACGCCCGCCGCCATCGATACCTGCCTGTCGGTCGCCGATGCCTACGACGTGCAGGTGATGATCCATACCGATACGCTCAACGAATCGGGCTTCGTCGAGGACACCATCGCCGCCTTCAAGGGCCGCACCATCCACGCCTTCCACACCGAGGGCGCCGGGGGCGGCCACGCGCCGGACATCATGAAGGTCGCCGGCCTTCCCAACGTGCTCCCCTCGTCCACGAACCCGACCCGTCCGTTCACGAAGAACACCATCGACGAGCATCTCGACATGCTGATGGTGTGCCACCACCTCGACCCGTCGATTCCCGAAGACCTCGCCTTCGCCGAGAGCCGCATCCGCAAGGAGACCATCGCCGCCGAGGACATCCTGCACGACATCGGCGCGCTCTCGATGATGTCCTCGGACAGTCAGGCGATGGGTCGTGTCGGCGAGGTCGTGATCCGCACGTGGCAGACGGCGGACAAGATGAAGCGCCAGCGCGGCGCCCTGCCCGGCGACGCCTCCGGCAACGACAACCTGCGCGCCCGGCGCTACGTGGCGAAGTACACCATCAATCCGGCCATCGCGCATGGCGTGTCCCGGCAGATCGGTTCGGTGGAGCCGGGCAAGCTGGCCGATCTCGTGCTGTGGACCCCGGCCTTCTTCGGGGTGAAGCCGGATCTCGTGCTCAAGGGCGGCATGATCGCCACCGCGCCGATGGGTGATCCCAACGCCTCGATCCCGACGCCGCAGCCGGTGCATTACCGGCCGATGTTCGGCGCCTATGGCCGCGCCCCGTTCGCGACCGCGCTGACCTTCGTCTCCAAGGCGGCCGTCGAGGACGGCCTGCGCGAGCAGCTGAGGCTGTCCAAGGAACTGGTGGCCGTGGAGAACGTGCGCGGCGGCATCTCGAAGAAGAGCATGATCCTCAACGATGCGACGCCGGTGATCGAGATCGACCCCGAGACCTACGACGTGCGCGCCGACGGAGAGCTTCTGGTGTGCGAGCCGGCGGAGGTTCTGCCGATGGCCCAGCGTTACTTTTTGTTTTGAGAGACGATCGGCTTAGAAAAGCTTCGCCCCCTCACCTCAGGATGAGGGCGGTGATCGGACACCGAAGAGCCCCAACACCCATTTCCCCATGATCCGTGCCACCCGCGTCATCCGCCGCGACCGCCTGTCCGGCGGCGAGATCGTCGATCGCATCGTGCTCGATTCGGGCGACCGGCACCGCCGCCGCATGGCGATGCGCGGCGTCGGCGGCACCCAATTCCTGCTCGACCTCGCCGAGGCCGTCGCCCTGGACGACGGCGATGCCCTGGCGCTGGAGGACGGCCGGCTCGTCTGGGTCGAGGCGGCCGCGGAAGCGTTGCTGGAGATCCGCGCCCCCTCTCCGCTCGCCCTCAAGCGCCTGATCTGGCACATCGGCAACCGGCACATCCCGGCCGAGATCGGCGCGGATGCGGTGTGGATCGCCAACGATCACGTCCTCGCCGAGATGGTGCGCGGCCTGGGCGGCAGCGCCGAGCCGGTGACGCGGCCGTTCCGGCCCGAGGGCGGCGCCTATGCCGGCGGCCATGCACACGATCATCTGCACGATCCCCTGCACGACCACGCGCACGAGCATCCCCACCCGCACCATCACCCCCATGATTGACGCCCTGCGGCTGATGGCGTGGCTGTCGCCGACCTATCCGGTCGGCGCCTTCGCCTATTCGCACGGGCTCGAATGGGCCGTGGAAAGCGGCGACGTGACGGGTGCGGACAGCCTCGCCGAGTGGCTGAGCGACGTGTTGGAGCGGGGCGCGGGCCGCAACGACATGATTCTCTGCGCCTGCGCGCATCGGGCCGCCACGGCCGGCGACTGGGAGGCCATCGCCGAGCTCAACGACCTCGCCCTCGCCCTCGCTCCATCCCGCGAGCTTCATCTGGAGACCAGCCAGCAGGGCCGCAGCTTCCTCGACGCGACGCTCCGGGCCTGGCCCTGCCCTGCTTTGTCCGCGGTCGCGGCCGGGCTCGACGGTCCGGTGGCCTATCCCGTCGCGGTGGCGGCAGCGGCCGGCGCCCACGGGGTCGAGCGCCGGGCAACGGTCGCGGCCTACGGCCTCGCCTTCGTCCAGAACCTCGTCTCGGCGGCCCTGCGCGTCGCGCCGGTCGGCCAGAGCGCCGGCACGGCGCTGCTCGCGACCCTCACGCCCCGCATCGCCGCGCTCACGGAAACGCTCGCCGAGGCCGGTCTCGACGCGCTCGGCAGCGCGACCCTGCGGCTCGATCTCGGCTCCTTCCGGCACGAGACGCAGTATTCCCGCATCTTCCGCTCCTGAGGACATTGGCAGCCATGGCATCCGTGAATGGCCCCCTGCGCGTCGGCATCGGCGGCCCTGTCGGCTCCGGCAAGACGGCGCTGATGGAGCAGCTCTGCCGCCGCTTCCGCGAGACCTACGAGATCTGCGCGATCACCAACGACATCTACACCAAGGAGGATGCGCGCATCCTCACCGTGGCCGGCGCCCTGCCGGAGGAGCGCATCCTCGGTGTCGAGACCGGCGGCTGCCCGCATACGGCGATCCGCGAGGATGCCTCGATCAATCTCGCGGCGGTGGCCGAGATGCGCCGCCGCTTTCCCCGGCTCGATCTGGTGCTGATCGAATCCGGCGGCGACAACCTCGCGGCGACCTTCTCGCCGGAGCTCGCCGACATCACCCTCTACGTCATCGACGTGGCGGGCGGCGAGAAGATCCCGCGCAAGGGTGGGCCCGGCATCACCCGCTCGGACCTGCTGATCGTCAACAAGACCGATCTCGCGCCCCTCGTCGGCGCCGACCTCTCGGTGATGGAATCCGACACCCGGCGGATGCGCGGGACGCGACCCTATGTCTTCGCCTCGCTCCGTGAGGGGCACGGGGCCGACACGGTGGCCCGCTTCATCGTCGAGGCCGGAGGGCTGGCCTGAGATCTGGCTTCAGGGCTCTCTTCTGGCCTCCATGACGCTCCGCATGCTGAGGCGCTCGCAAAGCGAGCCTCGAAGCTCCCCGCGACGCCTCCCCAGGAAGACCGGCGCCGTGGGATCGACGGTCCGGAGTGGTTCGAGGCTGAAGCTTCGCTCGGCGCCTCAGCATGAGGAGCGTGAGTTTCGCCAGCGCGCGGACTCGAACAGGCCCTGATTACGACGGCGCCGAGCGGCGGAAGGCGTCGCGCTCCTCCAGCACCTCGATCAGGTCGAGCACGCGCACGACCTGCCCCGATACGTTCCACCAGGGCGGCAGGCGGCGTGAGGCGGGGGCCGGATGGGTGAGCACCGCGTCCACCAGGAAGGCGGTTTCCGGGAGCGGCGGGGCCGAGAGGCCCCGGCGGCGGCCGGCGGGCGCGACGGCGCAAGCGAGCAGAGCGGCCTTCCGTCCTCCGCCGACGCGGGCGCGGCGGGTGATCGAATCGCACGCATTCGCCTCCACCGCGCGCCCGATCTCCGCATAGATCGCGCGGGCGGAGCGGATCGCCGGGCGGCAGGCCAGCGGCAGCGCGGCGATGCCGGGCTCCGCGCGGGCATAGAGCCCGTCGGCCGCCGCGAGCAGGCGGGCCACGACCCGGCGCAGCCCCGGACTGAGACGGGGATCGGCCAGGAAGGCATCGCCGTCGATGCCCGCTTCGTCGAGCCAAGCTTGCGGCAGGTAAAGGCGCCCGGCCCGCGCATCCTCGCCGACATCGCGGGCGATGTTGGTGAACTGCATGGCCACGCCGAGATCGCAGGCACGGGCGAGGGCGTCGGCGTCGCGCACGCCCATCACCAGGGTCATCATCGCCCCAACCGTTCCGGCGACCCGGGCGGCATAGGCCGCCAGATCCGACAGGCTGTCGTAGCGCCGGCCCTGGATGTCCCAGGCGAGCCCGTCGAGCAGGGCCCGTGGCAGCGCCTCGGGGATGGCATGGCGCGCGATCACCTCGGCCAGGGCCCGGTCCGCCGGGTGGTTCTCGGGGCGGCCGCCGACAGCCGCCGAGAGACGCCGCTCCAATCGCGCCAGCGCCGCCGCACGGTCGCCGCCGGCCTCGTCCACCGCGTCGTCGGAGAGGCGGCAGAACGCGTAGAGACCGTAAGCCGAGTCCCGCACCGAGGGCGGCAGCAGCAGCGAGGCCGCGAAGAAACTCTTCGATCCGGCTCGGATCGAGGCGCGGCAGGCGGCGCGGTCGGCCGGGCTGGCGAGGACCGGGTCAGGCAGGAACACAGGCATCCGGCACCACCGAATCGAGAACACGGGCCGAGGAAAGCACGCCCGGCAGACCGGCGCCGGGATGCGTCCCGGCGCCGACGAGGAACAGGTTGGCCACGTCCTCGGAGCGGTTATGCGGGCGGAACCACGCCGATTGTGTCAGCACCGGCTCCAGCCCGAAGCCGGAGCCGCGGAAGCTCAGGAAGTCGTCGGCGAAATCCTGCGGCGTCGTCACGAACGAGGTGACCAGGGAGTCGGTCAGTCCCGGCAGCACCGACTCTTCGAGGGCGCGGGCGATCCGTTGCCGAAACGGCTCGGCCAGCCGCGCCCAATCCTGGCCGCCGGCGAGGTTCGGCACCGGGGCGAGCACGTAGAAAGCGTCGCAGTCCGGCGGAGCGAGCAGCGGGTCGGTCGCGGTCGGCCGGTGGAGATAGAGGCTGAAATCCTCGGCAAGATGCTTGCGCTCGAAGATGTCGCGCAACAGGCCGCGATAGCGCGGACCCATCAGGATCGTGTGGTGATCGACCTCCGGGTACTTCTTGCGCGTGCCAAAATACCAGACGAACAGGCCCATGGAGGAGGAAGCGCGGTTCAGCCGCCGGGTGTTCCAGCGCCGGGTCGCGCCGCCGAGCAGCGTGCCATAGGTGAAGGCGGAATCGGCATTCGACACGACGATGTCGGCGGCAATCGTCTCGCCTCCAGCCAGCACCACGCCAGTCGCGCTTCCCCCCTCGACGCGGATGCGCGCGACATCGGCTCCGCAGCGCAGGGTGCCGCCCTGCCCACGGATCAGTCCGGCCAGTCCCTCGACCAGACGCCCGGTGCCACCCATGGCGAAATGGACGCCCCATTGCCGTTCGAGATGGGCGATCAGGCAGTAGATGCCGCTCGCCCGGAACGGGTTGCCGCCGATCAGGAGCGGGTGGAAGCTGAAGATGGTGCGCAGCCGCTCGTTCCGGATGAATCGGGCCACCACGTCGTACACGCTGCGATGGCCGGAGAGCCGCAGCAGATCCGGCGCGATGCGCAGCATCGAGGGCAGGTTGCCGAACGGGACGTGGCCGAGTTCCTCGAAACCGACCCGGCACACCGCTTCGCTATGGGCCATGAAGCGCTCGTAGCCGGGCACGTCCTCGGGCGAGAACCGGGCCACCTCCGCCCGCATCGCCGCGCGGTCACCGCTATAGGCGAAGCTCTGCCCGTCCTCGAAGCGGATGCAGTAGAAGGGCAGCATCGGCACCAGGGCGATGTCGTCGCGCATGTCCCGGCCGCACAGGCGCCACAGCTCCTCGAACAGGAACGGGGCGGTGACGATGGTCGGCCCCGCATCGAAGGTGAAGCCGTCCCGCCGGTGGACGCGGGCGCGGCCCCCCAATTGTTCGAGGCGTTCCAGCACCGTGACGCGATAACCGCGGGCGCCGAGCCGCACCGCCGCCGCCAGCCCGCCGAAGCCGGAGCCGATCACGACCGCGTGCGGCCGGTGATCCGGCCCCGACGCGTCTCTCGGCTGGGCAGCGAGTGTCAACATAAGTTGACACTATGGCTGGGAAATTCGTCAGCGCAAGAGGACTTTCACGGAGTCGCCGTTTGCGCCGTTTCGGCCTCCGTGAGGATGAGACCCGCCACGCGCTCCGGCGCCTCCTCGTGGGCCAGATGGCCGAGGCCGCGCAGCAACTCGACGTGGGCATTCGGCAAACGCTCGCGCAGGGTGAAGGCGTCTTCCGGCTTGATCGCCTTGTCGTCACCGCCAACGATCAGCAGGGTGCGGGTCGTGAGGCCCGGCAGGTCGCGTGACAGAGCCGGCAGGTCCCAATTCGCCATCATCCCGAGCGCCCCCGAGACATGGCCGGGGCGGGTGAACAGCCGGCGGTAGAGGTCGAGGCCCTGCGGATCGAGGCGCGAGCCGGTGCCGTCGATGAGCCGGCGCACCGCCGCACGGTCGGCGCTCCAGGCGAAGACCTTCGGGGTGATCGGGTTCAGGAACAGCACGCGGGCGATACTCGGGAACAGAATATTGGCGACGCCGGGAAACGGCGTGAGCGCGCCGTTGATCGCCACGAGCAGATCGGGGGCGATGCGCCGGTCGAGGCACATCCGCGCCAGGATGGCCGCGCCCGCCGAATGGCCGACGGCGAGGCGGGGGGACAGGCCGAGGTGATCGATCAATCCTCCGACCGCCTCGGCCATGCCCGGCAGCGAGAGCCGACGGGCCGGCAGCGGATCGGAGAAGCCGTGACCCGGCAGATCCGGCGCCACGACCCAGAACCGTTGGGCCAGCAGCGGGGCGAGGCCGCGCCAGGAATGGGTCGCCGCCCCGGTGCCGTGGAGGAGCAGCAGGCCGGGCGCGGTCGGCTCGCCGAATTCCTGCAGGTGCCAGCGCAGGCCCGCGGCCTCGACGAAGCGGCTCGCCGCCCGGTGCGGCCAGTCATGGCCATCGCGCTCCCAATCGGGGCGCTGATCGTCGAGAAGGGGCAAGGGCAAACGGCGCCTCAGAGGGTGATTGCCCGGACCGCGGCGCTGACGCTGCCCGCATCCGCGTGGGGCAGCGGACAGTAGCGCGCCTGCGCCGCTTCGGCGAGGCGGCGGGCGCCGTCGGGGCGAGCGCCCGTATCGATCACGAGGGTCGGTAGGCCCTGCGCCCGCAGCAGGCGGCCGGCCGCCAGCGCCTCCTCGCCGGCGAGCGCCCGGCCGCCGAGGCCGGAGCGGGCGACATTGGCCCGTCCATCGGTGAGCAGGACGATCACCGGGCTTCCCCCGGAGCGCCGCACCCCGAGGGCCAGGGCGGCGGCGGCGTCGAGGCCGGCGGCGAGCGGTGTGCCGCCCCCGCCGGGCAATCCGGCGAGCACGCGCTTGGCCCGCACCAGCGAGCGTGTCGGCGGCAGGACCACCTCCGCGCCGGTGCCGCGAAAGGCGACGAGGGCGATGCGGTCACGCCGGACATAGGATTCGGCTAGCAGCAGCTCGACCGCCCCCTTGGCCTCGGCCAGCCGCTCCAGTGCCGCCGAGCCGGAGGCATCGACACAGAAGATCGTCGTGGTCTCGCTGCGCCGCTTCAGCCGGCGGATGCGAAAATCCCCGGAGGTCACGACGATGCGTCGCGCCTCGTCCTCACGCTTGCGCAGCCGCTGCCAGGGGGCGGCGGCGCGTAAGGTTGCGATCAGGTCGAGCCGGCCCCGGCGCGGATCGCCCGGACGGTTGCCGGCCGGCCGGCCCGTCAGCGGCGAGGCCGCCGCCGCCCCCATCCGCCCCGCCGCCCCTGCGCGCAGGGGCGGCCCGCCCGCGAGCAGCCGGGCCAGCAGATCCTGTGGCAGAGCGGCCCGCACCGCCTCCAGCACGACATCGTCGGGCGTCCGTGGGGCGTCCGTCGGCTCTCGCGAGTCCTCTTCCGATTGCCCGGCCTCCTGCGGAGGCTCCGGCGGCGTCTCCTGAGCCTCCTGTTCCTCTGCCGGCGCGGGCGGCAGGCGTGTCGCCCGGGGCGCCAGGACGAGGCGGGCGGCCTCGATCAGGTCCGCCTCCTCCGGCGCATCGCGCCCCTCCGCCGTGGCGATCCGGCCGGCTACCCGCATGGCAAGGAGCGGCGCCCGCAGCGAAGCGATGCCGAGCGCGTCCGACAAGGCGCAGAGCGTGGTGACAGGGTCCACCGCGCCCGGCCCCTCCCCGGCAGGCGGAGGGTTTTGCGTATCCGCGCGCGCTTGCGCGGCGGGAGTGTTTTGACGTTCCGCCTGCCGAAGGCCGACACCGCTCAGGTCGATCCGGAAGGCCAAGCGGTCGGCGAGCGCCTCCGGCACCGTCTCGTCCTCCTGTCCCTCATCGAGCAGAACGAGGCCGAACCGGGCGGGCAGGCGGGCGGCGAGGCCGTCGCGTTCGAGGGCGAGCAGGCCGGTATCGAGGGCGGCGGCGAGCCGGGCGACGCTGCCGCGCTCCAGCCGCTCGGCCATCGGCACGACAACGACACCGCCATCGGCCTCCGACAGAAGACCGCGTTGAACCACCGGTCGGCCCGCCTGCAGGGTCGCCGGCAGGTCGAGGCCGCCGATCAGCCGGTCGTCGGCAATGCCCGGCGGCATCCGCCGGATCGGCCCGGTGAGGTGTTGTCGAAGGACATCGAGCCAGAGATCGCGCACCGGGCCAGCCCCGGCCCGCAGGACGATGCCGCCGAGGCCGTGCGGGTCGGCGGCGAACAGCGCGGCCGCGCGCAGGGCGTCGCCCCACGCCCTGGCCGGATCGTCCTGCATCGGGTCGCCCGGCAACCGAACCTCCCCGCTGGTGGCGCGCTCCCGGCCGGATGGACGATCAGCGCTTGAACATCGCGTGCTCGACCCGGTCCCCCGCCCGGATGCCGAGCTTGGCGGCGGTGCCGGCATTGAGCTCGAGCACGGCGAGCACCGGCTCGCCCGAGGGGATCACCTTGGTCGAGAGCGGCTCGGTGTCCGGAGCGATCCGGGCAATCGTGCCGTCGGAGCGGATGAACACCATGTCGAGGGAGAGATAGGTGTTCTTCATCCACATGGTGACCGGCATCGGCCGCTCGAAATCGAACAGCATGCCGTGGTCGGGCGCCATGGTGCGGCGATACATCAGCCCCTTGGCGCGCTGGGCATCGTTGCGCATCACCTCGACCTGGAAGGCGTGGCGGCCGCCCTTGGAGACGATGCCCAGGGGCTCGGTCGCGGCCTGCGCGGCGGGCGCGGCATCCTGGGCACGGAGGGGCGAGACAGGAGCCGCCGCCAGCACGGCGAGGCACGCGGCCAAACGGAAAGCCTTGGACACGGTCGGGAAAACGGGCACGCGGATCACCGTCAATGGGAGGCCGGGAGCGCCCCGTCGACGAGGCGGACTTCCGCCGCCATAGCACCCTTCGAGCCGTCGCCGTAGCGCACCAGGACCTGCTCGCCCGGCTTCAACTCGGCGATGCCGTAGCGGCGCAGCGTCTCCATATGCACGAAGATATCCGGCGTGCCGTCACCACGGCTGAGGAAGCCGAAGCCGCGCAGGCGGTTGAACCATTTCACCACCGCGACTTCGAGGCCGCTCGTCGGCGTCACGCTCACATGGGTGCGCGCCATCGGCAGTTCGGACGGGTGGAGCGCGGTCGATTGATCGAGGGAGATCACCCGGTGGGCCTGCCAGCCGCGGGCGCGCTGCACCGCCTCGACCACGATTCGGGCGCCCTCGCTCGCCGCCTGATGCCCGTCGCGCCGCAGGCAGGTGATGTGCAGGAGGACGTCCGCCGAGCCGTCATCGGGCAGGATGAAGCCGAATCCCTTGGAGACATCGAACCACTTGATGCGGCCGGCAATCTCCACGAGTTCGGCGGGCTGATCCACCTCGCTCTCCCGGTAGGTCGCGCGCTCCCGCAATTCCGCGGTCTGAACCCCGAGCGAGCTGAGTTCGTGATCGTTCGACATGTAAGCAACCCGTGCCGAATCGCGCCGCGCAATTCCAGCACTACGTTAACAAAGTCACGATTCGCGGGAAGCCCGTTTGGCCGGCAATGGGACAGGGCGGACGCGCATTTTCCGCTGGCCATGGCAGTCTTGCCGCATCTGTCGATTGGACAGGGAGGCTGAGCCGTTTCGATCCGCCGCAGGCGCGCCGAGCGCGCACTGGGCAAAGACCCTCCCCTCTTCGCCCTCGCCCGAGAACGGTGATAGGGCGGCCGGGATGTCTGCACTCGCTTCCTCGACGCCGCCCGAGCCGGGCCGGCGGATCGACGCCCTCGATCTCGCAAGGGGGGCGGCGCTCGCGGCGATGGCCGCCTACCATGCGCTGTGGGATCTCGGTTTCCTGCAGCTCACGCCGCAGAATGTCGCGCTGACGCCTCCGGGGCGCCTCGCGGCCCACGGCATCGCCGGCTCGTTCCTGCTGCTGGTCGGCATCGGCCTCGTGCTGGCGAATGGCGACGGCGTCCGCGGGCGGCCCTTCGCGCTGAGGATCGCGCGCATCGGCGGCGCGGCCCTGCTCATCACCGTGGCGACGCGCTTCGCCTTCCCGCAGAGCTACATCTTCTTCGGCATCCTGCACTGCATCGCCGTCTCGAGCGTGCTGGGGCTGCCCTTCGTGTTCCTGCCGGCCTGGGTGACGGCGCTCGCCGCCGGCGCCGTGCTGCTGGCGCCGCGCTTCATCGCCCATCCGGTGCTCGACGCGCCGGAACTCTTCTTCCTCGGCCTCGGGCGCACGCTGCCGGACACCAACGATTGGGTGCCGCTGTTTCCCTGGTTCGGTCTGGTGCTGGCGGGGATCGCGCTGGCCCGCCTCGGCCGGCCGCTTCTGGCCGGCTCACGGCTCGCCCGCTGGCGGGCCCGGAACGCGGTCGCGCGCGGGGCGGCCTTCGCCGGGCGGCACAGCCTCGCCGTCTACCTCGTCCACCAGCCGCTGCTGCTCGCCCTGTTCACCGGGCTTGTGACCCTGACCGGGCCGCATCCGAAGGCGGGGGAAGCGAGCTTCCGCAGGGATTATGCGGGGCATTGCACCCGCACCGGAGGAGAGATCCGGGCCTGCCGGATCGCCGCCCGCTGCACGGCCGACGCTCTCCGCCGCGAGGGTTTGTGGGGCCTCGGCCAGCCCTACACGGTGGAGGAGCGGGCCAGGGCACAGAACCTGTCGCAACATTGCTACGAGGCCGCGGAAGGTACCGCGGCCCCGCCATGACGGATCAGTCCTTGGCGCGTTCCACATAGGAGCCGTCCGCCGTCATGATGACGACGCGGGTGCCGGTGGAGACGTGCGGCGGCACCGAGGTCTTGACGCCGTTCGAGAGGAGCGCCGGCTTGTAGGACGAGGAGGCGGTCTGGCCCTTGGTGACCGGCTCGGTCTCGACGATTTCCAGGGTCACGCGCTGGGGCAGCTCGATGGCGAGCGGCACGCCGTTATGCGTCGAGAGGGTCACCGCCATGCCCTCCTGCAGGTAGGGGGCGGCGTCGCCGATCACGTCCTCGGGAACCGCGATCTGCTCGTAGTTCTCGGGGTTCATGAAGTGATACCCCTCACCGTCCTGGTACAGGAAGGTGTGCTCCCGGTCCTCGACGAAGGCGCGCTCGACCTGCTCGGTGGTGCGGTAGCGCTCGGAGATCTTCACACCATCGGTGATGCGGCGCATGTCGAGCTGGGTGACCGGGGTGCCCTTGCCGGGGTGGATGTTCTCTGCCGTCAGGATGACGTAGAGCTTGCCGTCCTTATCGACGACGTTGCCCTTGCGAAGGGTACTGGCGATCACTTTCACGAGCGTGGACCTTGGCTTGACGAGAACGGCGGCTCTTCACCGGCCTATCGGCCGGACGAGCGGAATCATCCGCGAGGCCCTACCCTATCCGCGGCTCGGTTGCCAGCCGGAGGCTGTTTTCGCGTGAGCAACGAGTCCTCGCCCTGGTGGCATCCCGGCATCCATGCGGATCGCCGGCCCCTGCTGCTGACCCGCAACCGTATTCTCGTCGGCCTGCGTACCTGGTTCGCCGCCGGCGATTTCATCGAGGTGGAAGCCGCCGCGCTTCAGGTCTCGCCGGGCAACGAGGCGCATCTCTCGGCCTTCGCCACCGAGGCGATCCTGCCCGATGGTGGGAGAGACCCCCTCTACCTGCACACCTCGCCGGAATTCGCCTGCAAGAAGCTGCTGGCCGCCGGTGAGCCGCGCTTGTTCAGCCTCGCCCACGTCTTCCGCAACCGCGAGCGGGGGGTGCTGCACCATCCCGAATTCACGATGCTCGAATGGTACCGGGCGGGCGAATCCTACGATGCGCTGATGGACGATTGCGCCGCCCTGCTGGCCCTGTCCGCCGAGGCGGCGGGAACCCGGCGCCTGAGCTTTCGCGGGCGCGAGGCCGATCCCTTCGCGCCCTTCGAGCGGCTGACCCTGGCGGAAGCGTTCCACCGCTTCGCCGCCATCGACCTTCTGGCCACGATCTCGCCCGAGGGCGCGACCGACCGCGATGCCCTGGCCGATGCGGTGATGACGCGCGGCCTGCGTGTAGCGCGGGACGATAACTGGGCCGATCTGTTCAGCCGTGTCCTGGTCGGGTTGATCGAGCCGCATCTCGGCCAGGGCCGGCCGACCATCCTGTGCGAATATCCCGTCAGCGAGGCGGCTTTGGCCCGGCCGAGCCCGCGCGATCCGCGGGTGGCCGAGCGCTTCGAGCTCTATGCCTGCGGCGTGGAACTCGCCAACGCCTTCGGCGAGTTGACCGATCCGGCGGAGCAGCGCCGCCGCTTCGAGGCGGAGATGGCGGAGAAGGCCCGGATCTATGGCGAGCGCTACCCGATCGACGAGGACTTCCTCGACGCCCTCGCCATCATGCCCGAGGCGAGCGGCATCGCCCTCGGCTTCGACCGGCTGGTGATGCTGGCCACCGGCGCCCCGCGCATCGACGACGTGATCTGGACCCCCGTGACCCGAGGCCGGGGCCGGTGAGCGCCGCGCTGAAGAGCGCGCCCGCGCTGGCCCGCGCCGGTCTGATCGACGCCGCCGCCTTGCCCGTGCTGGAGCGTGTCGCCGCCCGCTACGCTGTCTCGGTCACCGCCGACATGGCCGAGCTGATCGAGCCCGGCCGCCCGGACGACCCCATCGCCCGCCAATTCGTGCCGCGCGCGGAAGAGATGGAGACGCGTCCGCAGGAGCGCGCCGACCCCATCGGCGACGACGTGCATGAGCCGGTTCCCGGCATCGTCCACCGCTATCCCGACCGGGTGCTGCTGAAGCCGCTGCATGTCTGCCCGGTCTATTGCCGGTTCTGCTTCCGCCGCGAGCGGGTCGGCCCCGAGGGTCAGGGCTCGCTGAGCGAGGCGGAACTGGCCGTGGCCTATCGCTACATCGCCGATCGCCCCGCGATCTGGGAGGTAGTGGTGACGGGGGGCGACCCCTTCGCCCTCTCGCCCCGCCGCCTCGCCGGAATCGCCGAGTCGCTGGCCGTCATCCCGCATGTGCGGGTGCTGCGCTTCCACACCCGCGTCCCGGTGGTGGAGCCCGCCCGCATCGACGAGCGGCTGGTCGCGGCGCTGAAGCGGTTCTCCGGTGCGGTGTTCGTGGCGCTCCATGCCAATCATCCGCGTGAGTTCACGCCGGCCGCCCGCGCGGCCATCGCGCGGCTGGTCGATGCCGGCATCCCCATGGTCAGTCAGAGCGTGCTGCTGCGGGGCGTCAACGACGATGCGGACACCTTGGAAGCCCTGATGCGCGGCTTCGTCGAGAATCGGATCAAGCCCTATTATCTGCATCAGGGCGATCTCGCGCCGGGCACGGGCCACCTGCGCACCACCCTCCCCGAGGGGCAGGCTTTGATGCGGCGCCTGCGCGGCCGGCTTTCCGGCCTTGCTCAGCCGCTTTACGTCCTCGACATTCCCGGCGGCTACGGGAAGGTGCCGGTGGGGCCGGGTTATCTCGACGGGGCCGGGGATGCGTGGCGCGTCACCGATCCACAGGGCGTGACCCATGCCTATCCGCCCGACCGGGACGAAGACGGGAAACACGACGGATGACGCGGACGCTGTGGGGGCGGGCAAGCTCCGGGAACGTTCAGAAGGCGCTCTGGGCCCTCGATGAATTGGGGCTGCCCTACGAGCATATCGAGGCGGGCGGCGCGCACGGCATCGTCGGTGACGCCGCCTACCGCGCCTTGAACCCCAACGGTCTGGTGCCGACCCTGGACGAGGACGGCTTCGTCCTCTGGGAGTCGAACGCGATCCTACGCTACCTCGCCCATGCCTATCGCGGGCCGCTGGCCCTGCCGGCGCAGCCCCGCGCCCGCGCCCTGATCGATCAATGGCTCGACTGGCAGGCCACCGCCTTCACCCCGGCGATGCGCGACGCCTTCCTGCAACTCGTCCGCGTCGCCCCCGAAAAGCGCGATGCCGGCATCGTCGAGGCGTCGCGGCTGAATTCCGAGCGCTGCGCCGCCCTGCTCGACCGGCATCTCTCCGGAACGCCGTTTGTGGCGGGCGCAGGCTTCACCATCGCCGACATCGCGGTCGGTCTGGCGGCCAATCGCTGGTTCCAGCTTCCCCTGGAGCGCGAGGAGCGGCCCGCCATCCGGCGCTGGCTCGGCGAACTCGCGCAACGCCCGGCCTCGTCGGCGGTTCTGTCGCTGCCGCTGACCTGACAAACCCCGGCGGGAGGTCCCATCGTGACGGACGCCGTGCCTGCCCCAGGACGAAAGAAGACGATGTTCTTCCCGCTCTCGAAGGTGATCTACTTCGTTCTGACGCCGTCGAACTTTCTGATCCTGCTCGGGCTTCTCGGCTGCCTGCTGCTCTTCACCGAAGCCGGCCGGGGGCTCGGCCGGGTCTTCGCCATCGCCGGCCTGCTCGGCCTCTTCGTCGCCGGGCTCTCCCCGCTCTCGGCCTGGACCCTGATGCCGCTGGAGAACCGCTTCCCCGCCTTCACCGAGGACGGCGCTCCGGTGACGGGCATCATCGTGCTCGGCGGCGCGGTCGAGGCCGACACCTCGATCGGGCGCGACCAGATCACCGTCAACGATGCGGGCGAGCGGGAGATCGCCCTCGCCGACCTCGCCCGGCGCTACCCCCGGGCCCGGCTCGTCTTCTCCGGTGGGGCCGGCAGCACCCGCGAGGGCGCCGTCTCCGAGGCCGAGATCGTCAGCCGCTTCGCCGACACGCTCGGGGTGCCGCGCGACCGGCTGATTCTGGAACAGCAATCGCGCAACACCCACGAGAACGCGGTGTTCTCCGCGCGCATGACGCAGCCCAAGCCGGGGGAGCGCTGGCTCCTCGTCACCTCCGCCTGGCACATGCCGCGCGCTGTCGGCTGCTTCCGCAAGGCGGGCTTCACCGTCACCGCCTACCCAGTCGATTATCGTACCAACTGGCCGCGCGATGCCTATCGCTTCGCCAGTTTCGCCTCGGACGGTCTGTCGGAGCTCGATATCGGCGTGAAGGAATGGATCGGGATGATCGCCTACAAGCTCGCCGGTTATACCGACGAGGTCATGCCGAGGCCGTGACGCAGCGTCAGCCCGGCGGCAGGCCCAGGCGGTAGATCCCACGGAAATCGTCAGGGTCCGCCACCGGCTTGCCCTTGCGCAGGATCTGCACCCGCCCCTCCTTGGTCAGCCGCACGGCGACCCGCCGCACCGGCTGCATCAGGGGACCCCAGCCATCCGGGTGAGGGCCGCCGAGGGCGCGGGCGACTTCGGAGGGACAGCAGGTCTTCGCCGGTCCCCGCTCGCTCACGAGACGCAGCATCGTCTCCTCGATCACCGCCTCATCTGCCATCATGGTCCTCCTCGGCGAGCAGGGCCGCGCGGATCGGCGAGGCGAATTGGCGTCGCCACATCACCCAGACCACGCTGGCGGTTGCCAGCATCATCACCGGCGCGCTCACGAACCAGCCGAGATAGGCCAAGGCGAACAGGAAGGCACGCTGCCCTTTCGCGAAATGCGACCCCGCCGCCACGTTCATCGCCCCGGCCCTCTCGGCGGCGCGGCGCATCACCTCGTCGGGGACGTCCGACCCCTTGGGCGGCACCGCGCCGATCAGGATCGCCCCGTAATTGAACAGGCGGTAGGCCCAGGCGAACTTGAAGAAGGCGTAGACGAACACCACCGCGAGTCCGGCGACCTTGATCTCCCAGGTCTGCCGGGTGGTGCCGGCGCCGAAGGGGAGCGCCGAGAACAGGTTCAGCACGTCGTCGCCGGAGCGCGACAGCGTCAGCACCGAGCCGAGCGCGATCAGCGAGGTCGAGGCGAAGAAGGCGGTGCCGTTCTGCAACGAGGCGTTGATGGTCGTGTCCACGACGCGGTTGTCCCGGCCGATCATCTGGATCGCCCATTTGCGCCGCTGCCGGTTCATGAGTTGGCTGAGGCTCAGGCGGTCGCCCCTCCGTCGCTGCACGGCGTAGGCGTAGCCGACCCAGCACGCGATGAAGAAGACGAGCGCCGCGAGGTCGAGCGGGGAGAAGGCGGGGAAGTCCCACATGATCAGGGCGTCGTCTCGCCGATCCGGTTCGGAAATTACGAGCCCGGCGGCTACAATCAGGACGCCCGGCCGGCAAGCCCCGTCGGTTTCTATCTGAGGATCTCGAAACCCTCTGCCTCGAACGGTTCGGCCTGCGTCACCGCGATGTCGTCGACCCGGGCCGCGAAGGGACCGCGCCGGCATTCGGCGAGCAGCGCATCGACCGCCGCCGCAGGGCCGGAGAACAGGGCCTCGACGGTGCGGTCCGGCCGATTGCGGACCCAGCCCGCGACGCCGTGCAGATCCGCCCGCTTTTTGGTCCAGGCGCGGTAGGACACGCCCTGCACGCGGCCATGGATCACCGCGCGGATGGTCTTTCTGTCGGTGCTCAAGACGAAAAAATCTCCCGGTTTCCTGCGAAGTCGGGAGCTCTGTCGCTTCCGGCCCGAGCATCGCCCCGGACGCGGGATCCGGGGTGACGCTCCAAGCCGTTGTCTGACGCTTCGTCCTTTTCCGAAAGCCGGGAGCCGCCTTTCGGGGCGAGGCTTCAGCGGGCGGCCATCGCCGCCGCGGCCGGAGCGGCCTCGACCCGGCTCGCGACCACTGCCCGCGGACGGTAGGTGAGGTACCACGCCAGCGAGATGAACAGCACGCCGCCGACGAAGTTGCCGAGCGTCACCGGGATCTGGTTCCAGGCCCACCATTGCTCGAAGGAGATCGGGGCGCCGAGCATCATGCCGGCGGGGATCATGAACATGTTCACCACCGCGTGCTCGAAGCCCTGGGCGAAGAACAGCAGCACCGGCAGCCAGGCACCGAAGATCTTGCCGAAGGTCGAGGTCGACATCATCGACATGGTCACGCCGAGGCAGACCATCCAGTTGCACAGCATCGCCTTGACGAAGCAGGTGATCATGCCCGCCGTGCCGAGATTCTCGTAGGCCAGGGTCTTGGCCTGGGCGATATCGAGGATCTTCTTCGCCACCGGGTTGGCCTCGGCGCCGGTGTGCCAGAAATTGGTCAGCGCGATCACGAGCAGCAGCGCATAGAGCAGGCTGCCGATCAGGTTGCCGAGGAAGCTCCAGCCGAAATTGCGCATCATCGGCTTGAGGCCGACCCGTCCCTCCATGGACGAGAGCGCGAGGATGCCGAAATTGCCGGTGCAGAGTTCGAGCCCCAGGCAGACGATCATCACGAAGCCGACGGGGAAGATCAGCGCGCCCGTGAAGGGGACGCCGGTTTGCACCGCGGCGGTGACGGCGAGGCTGGTGGCGATGCCGAGGATCGCACCGGCCATCATGCCGCGCACGAGCACGTCACGGACGGGCAACTCCGCCCGCATGACACCGGAATCGCTCATGGCCTTGGCCATCTCGGCCGGTTTCACGAAATCCATGGAGACCTACCTGACTTGACGACTTTTCTTGGTCGCCATCGACAAGGCAGGTTCGGTGCCAACTGCGCATCCGAGGCTTGCGTGCGATGCGGATCAGGCCGGAGCCCGCCGCTGCCAGCCGCGCAGTTCCTGAAGATAGGGGCTGGGTAGCTGCGCCGCCTGACCCGCCGCCAGCACGGCTTCCAGATAGCCGGGCCGCGGCAGGCCGGCGGCTTGGCTGCGGCCGAGATAGATCAGGGCGCGCTTCACCCCGTTCTCCGCGACGATGGGCTGGCTGGCCTTCACATAGAGGCCGCCGGCGACACCCTCGTAGCGGTCGAGCGCGGGCACGTCGGAGAGCGCCAACTCCCACAGCACCCCCCAGACGACGGAGCCGGGCGCGCGCACGACGGAAGCCCAGCCCTCCTTCATGATGATGAAGCGGTGCCGCTGCAGCCGCCCGCGCCCGATCAGCTTCGAGGCCGGACAGCGCTGGGCCATGGCGGCGGCGTCCATATTGGCGCCGTAGGCGAAGTAGAGCGGCATGGATGTTCGATAGAGGGGGAGGCGGCAGGATTACTCGCCGGGTGTCCGCTTGTGACGCGAGATGTCGCGCCTGATCGCCCACTCATTGAGGTATACGGCGGCGTAGGCCGCCGCGAGAACGACAGCCGGTATCACGAAGGTGACAAAGATTTCGCCCGAACTCACGACCTAAGGCTCCGAAGCGCGAGTCTTGCTCCCCAATGTAGGCCGAGCCCCGTGCAGAACCAAGCCAAGGCAAACGCCGCTGTTCCCAAACTCAGCCTTGGCGCGGTCGTCACACCGAAGCTCATGGCGGTGACCGGCGTGACGCCGCCGATCACCACGAAGGCCACAGCGACGTTGTTCAGGCCCGTCGCTAAAAGCTTGGTCTGCTCATTGTGAACCTGATTCATCACCTCATCAGCCCCGAAGGGCCGATCAAGCGAATTCCAGGATCACCGCGTCGACGGCGAGGCTGTCGCCTTCCTTGGCGGCGATCTTGGAGACGGTGCCGTCGCGCTCGGCGCGCAGCACGTTCTCCATCTTCATGGCCTCGACGATGGCCAGCGGCTCGCCGTTCTTCACCTCCTGGCCCTCGGTCACCATGATCTGCTTGACCAGGCCGGGCATCGGGCAGAGCAACTGCTTGCCGGAGCCGGCATTCTCCTTGACCGGCATCAGGGCGGCGAGTTCGGCCTCGCGGCGGGTGAAGACCCGGGCCTCGGCCGCCGCGCCCGCGTGCTGCAGGAACACGCCGTTGAGGAGCGGGCGCACCTGGATCGCCACGGTCTCGTCGCCGACCGTGCCGGCCCAGACCGGATCGCCGGGGCGCCAATCGCTGCGCACCGGCACCGCGGTGTCGTCCTCACCCGTCACCAGCAGGGCATCCTCCGCCGTATCGACGGTGACGTCGAAGCGCTGACCCGAGAGCACCACCACGCGCTCACGCTGGAAGCTGAGCAGGCTCGGATCGCGCATCTGGCCGGAGATGCCGCGCTTGCGGATGTTGAGCTTGTGGTCGATCGCCGCCGCCACCGCCGCCAGCCGCAGGGCGACCGGGCCGACCGGCTCGGGAGCGGTGAAGCCCTCCGGGAACTCCTCCTTGATGAAGCCGGTCGAGAGCCGACCCTCGCGCCAGCGCGGATGGGCCATCAGGGTGGCGAGGAAGGGTATGTTGTGGCGGATGCCCTCGATGGCGAAGGCGTCGAGGGCCGTCGCCTGCGCCTCGATGGCCTCGAGCCGGGTCGGCGCCCAGGTGACCAGCTTGGCGATCATCGGATCGTAGTGGATCGCGATCTCGCCGCCCTCCTCCACGCCGGTATCGTTGCGCACGATCGCGTCGCCGAGCGGGCCCTCTTCCGGCGGCAGGTAGGTGGTCAGCCGGCCGATGGAGGGCAGGAAGTTGCGGGTCGGATCCTCGGCATAGACGCGGCTCTCCACCGCCCAGCCGTTGAGCTTCACGTCCGCCTGCGCCAGCGGCAGCGCCTCACCGGCGGCGACCCGGATCATCAGCTCGACGAGGTCGAGGCCGGTGATCATCTCGGTGACCGGGTGCTCCACCTGCAGGCGGGTGTTCATCTCGAGGAAGTAGAACGACTTGTCCTGGCCGGCGACGAACTCGACGGTGCCGGCGGAATCGTAGTTCACGGCCTTGGCCAGGGCGACGGCCTGCTCGCCCATCTTGCGGCGGGTCTCCTCGTCGAGGAGCGGCGACGGGGCCTCTTCGATCACCTTCTGATTGCGGCGCTGGATCGAGCACTCGCGCTCGCCGAGATAGATCACGTTGCCGTGCTTATCGCCGATCACCTGGATCTCGATATGGCGCGGGTCGGTGATGAATTTCTCGATGAAGACACGGTCGTCGCCGAAGGAGGAGGAGGCCTCGGACTTGGCGCGGGCGAAACCCTCCGCCACCTCGTCGGCCGATTCGGCGATGCGCATGCCCTTGCCGCCGCCGCCGGCGGAGGCCTTGATCATCACCGGATAGCCGATTTCGTTGGCGATCTGCACGGCATGCTCGGGGCTCTCGATCACGCCGAGGAAGCCCGGCACCGTCGAGACCTTGGCCGCGGCGGCGGCCTTCTTCGACTCGATCTTGTCGCCCATCGCGGCGATGGCGCCGGGATTGGGGCCGATGAAGACGATGCCGGCCTCGGCGAGCGCCTTCGGGAAGGCCTCACGCTCGGAGAGGAAGCCGTAGCCGGGATGGACCGCCTGGGCGCCGGTCTGCTTGCAGGCGTCGATGATCTTGTCGATCAGGAGATAGGATTGGGCGGCCGGAGCCGGACCGATATGCACAGCCTCGTCGGCCATCGCCACGTGGACCGCGTCGCGGTCGGCGTCGGAATAGACGGCCACCGTCTTGATGCCCATTTTTTGGGCCGTCTTGATGATGCGGCAGGCGATCTCGCCCCGGTTGGCAATCAGGATTTTATCGAACATTGCAGCCGCTTCTTGAGGGAGACTGTGCTGGCCTGCCCCTCCCGAAGGCAAGCCTGATCGCTTCCCGATAAAGCACTTGCGCGGGAGACGGAAGCTGTGCCGCATTCCCCAAAAGGCCAGCCTCGATGAATTCCGGTTGACACACCCTCAATTCGAATTTCAGCCTCGGCCGGACGTTGCCTCGACCGGTCCAGTGCCGGCACGGTGCAATCCCGAAACCGTATTCATCATGCAGCGCAGGGCAGGCGTCCGGCGCGGAGCGCGGTGGGCTTGCAGGTCGCACTGCGGGCCTTCAGGGCAAAGGCGATCAGCATCTCGTCGCTGGTCTCGGCCTCGCGCACGATCTCCATGGCGATACGGCTGCCGAGAGCGGTCGGGCCCTTGCGGCCGGCGATGGAGGCGGCGAGCCACGCGGCCATCTCGCGGGTGATGATGCCGGTGGGGCGCTCACCGTAGACCGCGAAGTTCACGACTTCGGCGGTGACGAAGGCGGCGAAGCCCTCATGGGTGTCGGCGACGGCGCGGTCGAGGGCGAGGAGCAGGTCGGCGTCGGCGCGACTGACGATACCGTCGGGCAGGATCTCGCGGGCGAGTTCCCGGACATCGTCCTGGGTGAGCTGGCCGGCATCGACGATGCGGGTGCAGAACAGTTCGAGCGCAGTGTTCGTCATGGTCTGAAGCCTCCCCGGCCCGTTGTCGCCGGTGTTTGTCCGTGTCTGTACTGACATTACGGTCCAGCAACGCTCGAACAGGTTAACGGCTAAATCTGAACCCGTGTTCAGGTAAACGGCTGCTCACGAATGAGCCTTTCGGAAATCTTGCCGCTTGGAAGTAAGACTCTCTTCAGTGCGATTGTTTCCGAAACGCACAGCATGGCTGGGGCCGGCAGCCGAGGCTGGCCGCGCCGGTTCGCGGTGCCGAGATCCCCTTTCAGAAGCCGAGATCTGGTCCATGGCGTCGTCCCGCCCCGTTGCGTCCGGCGGGCAAGCGCGACAAGCTCAGGGAAAGAAACGCGGGGGCGAGCCGATCTAGGATCGTCGTATCGTGCGAGAGCATCTTCGGGCGGGGCGGTCATCAACCCGGGCGAAGACAAGCGTCAAAGCAAGAGCTTGGGGTGTCCTCCGCGATCCGGTGATCGCGGAGTGCGGTCCGGGCGGGAGGAACGGCTCTGAGTACCCTGTACGTCACCCATCCGAGTGCGCTTGATCATGCGGTTCCAGCCGGCCATCCGGAGCGGCCGGCCCGTATGCAGGCGGTGGAGCGAGCCCTGGAGCAGGAGCGCTTCGCGGCCCTCGTGCGCTGTCACGCGCCGAAGGCGGAGACGAGCGTCGTCGAGCTCGCCCATCCGGCTTCCTATATCGAGAGTCTCGTCGCGGCCTCCCCCGAGGAGGGGCTGTTTCAGATCGATTCTGACACGCTGATGTCTCCGGGCACGCTCAATACCTGCCTGCACGCCGTGGGCGGCTCGGTCCATGCGGTCGATGCGGTGATGAAGGGGGAATGCGCCAACGCCTTCGTCGCCATGCGCCCCCCGGGGCACCATGCCGAGGTGGCCCGCGCCATGGGCTTCTGTCTGTTCAACCACGCGGCCATCGCCGTCCAGCACGCGCGCAAGGCGTACGGCGCCTCCCGCGTCGCGCTGGTCGATTGGGACGTGCATCACGGCAACGGGTCGCAGGACATCTTCTGGGCCGACCGCGACGTACTCTACGCCTCGACCCACCAGATGCCTCTGTTCCCTGGCACCGGGTCGGCGGGCGAGCGCGGCGACCATGACACCATCGTCAATGTGCCGCTCAAGGCCTACGACGATGGCGAGGTGTTTCGCGAGGCGTTCGAGCAGCGGATCCTGCCGCGGCTCGACGCCTTCGCCCCCGATCTCATCGTGATCTCGGCGGGCTTCGATGCGCACAAGCTCGATCCGCTCGCCAATCTCCAGCTCGACGAGGCGGATTTCGGCTGGGCGACCCGCCGGCTGATGGAGCTGGCCGACCGCCACGCCCAGGGGCGTGTCGTGTCGATCCTGGAGGGCGGCTACAGCCTCGACGGGCTCGCCCGCTCGGTCGCCGCGCATGTGGATGCGCTGATGGGGCGGTGAGGCTTCACCGCCCCCTTGCGACGCCGCTCAGTGCTGGGACAGGATCAGCGTGATCAGCACGGCGGCGGCGCTCACGAACATCACGCTGCCGAGGATGATTCCGGCCAGGGCATTGGCGGAGATGTAGGTTCCGGCGACGCGGCCGAGGGCCGGCACGAGGCCGTGCCGATCCTCCCGGCCGCCGGGATGCCCGCAGGAGGGACAGGCGACGGCCTTCTCGGAGATGCGGTGATCGCAGGCGGGACAAGCGACGAGGACCATGCGTGCTCCTTTCCGCGGCGGCCGGAAAGCCGCCTCAAGAATGAGCTGGGAACGGCCCCGCTTCGGCACAAGGGCTCGCTAGGTCCTCGAAGTCTCGAAGCCCGGTCCCGGCGACCGCTGCGCCGTTAGCCCTCCAGCGGCTCCTCACTGACCAGCTCGATGCCGAAGCCCGACAGGCCGACATAGGAGCGGGACGAGGAGGACAGGTTGCGGATCGACACGACGCCGAGATCGCGCAGGATCTGAGCCCCGAGACCCACTTCGCGCCACTGGCGCACGCGCTGGGCCTCGGCGCCCTCGTCGGCGTAGCGGTTGAGCGGGACGCCGGCTGTGCCGTCGCGCAGATAGACCAGGATGCCCCGGCCTTCCTTGGCGAAACGGCGCATCACCGCCTCGATCTGCCCGCCGCCCTCGATCACGTCGGCGACGACGTTGGAGCGGTGCAGGCGCACCGGCATGTTGCGGCCATCGCCGATGGCGCCGTGCACGAAGGCGAATTGCTGGATCGGCTCGAACGGCGTGACGTAGGCGTAGCCCGTCATCGCGCCGAACTCGGTTTTCACCGGGAAGGAGCCGACCCGCTCCACCAGCCGGTCACGGGCCTGGCGGTAGGCGATCAGGTCGGCGACCGAGACCCGCTTGAGGCCGTGCTGCTCCGAGAACGCGTCGATCTGCGGCCCCTTCATCACGGTGCCGTCGTCGTTGGCGAGTTCGCAGATCACGCCGACCGGCGGCAGGTTCGCGAGCCGGCACAGATCGACCGCCGCCTCGGTATGGCCGGAGCGCATCAGCACGCCGCCGTCGCGGGCGATCAGCGGGAAGACGTGGCCCGGCCGCACGAAGTCGCCCGCGCCCATATTGCCGTTGGCGAGCGCCCGCACGGTGTTGCAGCGCTGCTCCGCCGAAATGCCGGTGGTCAGGCCGTGGCGCACATCCACCGTGACGGTGAAGGCGGTGCCGAGCGGCGCGTCGTTCGAGGCCACCATCGGGTCGAGATGCAGGCGGCGCGCCTCCGCCAGGGTGATCGGCGCGCAGACGATGCCGCAGGTGTTGCGGATGATGAAGGCCATCTTCTCCGGCGTGCAGAGCGAGGCGGCGACGACGAGGTCGCCCTCGTTCTCACGATCGTCGTCGTCGGTGACGACCACGATCTCGCCGCGGGCGAAGGCCTCGATGGCCTCGGTGACGCTGCAATGGGGCACGGGCTTCGTCTCGTTCAGCGGTTCCAAGAAAGGCGCCAGGGAAGGCGGCCGGCGGCTTCAGCCGACCTGCCCGCGATGGCGGAGATAATGATCGGCCAGCACGCAGGCCATCATCGCCTCGGCGACAGGCACGGCACGGATGCCGACGCAGGGATCGTGACGACCCTTGGTGACGAGGTCGATCTCCTGGCCGTCCCGGTTCACGCTCCGGCGCGGTGTCAGGATCGATGAGGTCGGCTTCACCGCGAAGCGCACCACGACCGGCTCGCCCGAGGAGATGCCCCCCAGGATGCCGCCGGCATGGTTGGCGAGGAAGCGCGGGCGCCCGTCATTGCCGGCGCGCATCTCGTCGGCATTGTCCTCGCCGCGCAGGGCCGCAGCCGCGAATCCGTCGCCGATCTCGACGCCCTTGACCGCGTTGATCGACATCATCGCCGCCGCGAGGTCCGCGTCGAGCTTGCCGTAGATCGGCGCGCCGAGACCGGGGGGCACGCCCTCGGCCACCACCTCGATCACCGCGCCGACCGAGGAGCCGTCCTTCCGGATCCCGTCGAGATAGGTTTCGTATTCTGCGGCCCTCTTGGCGTCCGGGCAGAAGAAGGGGTTCCGGTTCACCTCTTCCCAGTCCCAATTGCCCCGGTCGATGGCGTGCGGGCCCATCTGCACCAGGGCGGCGCGGATGGTGATTCCGGGGATGACCTTGCGGGCGACCGCGCCGGCCGCGACACGGGCGGCCGTCTCGCGTGCTGAGGAACGCCCGCCGCCGCGATAATCGCGGATGCCGTACTTGGCGTCGTAGGTGTAATCGGCGTGGCCGGGACGGTAACTGTCGCGGATCTCCGAATAATCCTTCGAGCGCTGATCGGTATTTTCGATCATCAGCGCGATCGGCGTGCCGGTGGTGAGCTGGCGCCCGCCGGTGCGATCATCGGCGAAGACGCCGGAGAGGATTTTGACCTGATCCGGTTCGCGGCGCTGGGTGGTGAAGCGCGACTGCCCGGGCTTGCGCCGGTCGAGCTCGGCCTGGATCTCCTCGGCCTCCAGCGGCAGGCCGGGCGGGCACCCGTCCACGATGCAGCCGAGGGCGACCCCGTGGCTCTCGCCGAAGGTCGTGACGCGGAACAGGTGGCCGAAGCTGTTGTGCGACATGGTGAGCGTGCCTTAGCGCGGGATGTCACGAAGGGCCAGCTTCGGGCCGCAGGCACTCCCCTGCATCAAAGCATGAGCCCGCGCCCCGCGCCTTCAGCGCCCGGTAGGCCGCGATCCCCGTGGCGAGGTCGGCGCGCAGGCGCCGCTCGTCGCCGAGGGCGTCGAGGTCGTAGGTCAGGCCGAGGATATGCGCCGCCTCGTAGCCCTCGGGCAGCTCGCCGACGCTGCCAAGGCCGATCGCCGTCACCGGAAGCTTTTCCGCGAAATCGGACAGGCGCGCCCGTAGCCGGTCGCCGCTCGCCCGCAGATGGAGGCCGGCTTGCGCCCCATGCTCGCGGATCGCCGCCACCGTCCCTTGAGCCAGGGAGAGATGCACCGCCTCCCGATGCGCCGGGAACAGGTAGACGAGATAGAAGCCCCGCGTCGCGCTCGTCGTCACCGCCGGGTCGAACACCGCGAGCCAGGGGACGGCGGCCCAATGCGTGCCGCGGCCGGGGCTTCCCTTGACGAGGAAGGGGCCTCCGATCGGATCGAGCGCCCGGCGCAGCTCGTCCGGCGCGCCCCTGCGGATCACATGCGCCAGGGGATGGCCGGTGGGCGGATCGAGGCGGGCGAGCGGATAGCCCTCGACGATGCGGCGCAGGGCGTGGCCGAGGCTCACGGTTCGGAGACGATCCCGCCGGTGACCGGTGCGGCGACGCCCGTGGTCGTCGGATAGGTGAGCGGCAAGCCGTCGAGGGCACGCAGGGCGAGGTAGGCGAAGGCTTGCGCCTCCAGAAAATCCGAGGACCAGCCGATCGCGTCGGCGGTCATCACCTCGGCGTCGAGGAGCCGCTCCAGCATCGCCATCAGCGTCCGATTCTTCGCCCCCCCGCCCCCGACGATCCATCGGGTCGGGCGTTCGCTGGCGAAGGCGAGGCTGCGGGCGACCGCGTGGGCGGTGAAGGCGGTCAGCGTCGCCGCCCCGTCCTCGATCGTGAGATAGCCGGCGAGTTTGTGAGAGAACCAGTTCCGATCCAGTGATTTCGGCGGCGCGCGCAGGAGCAGCGGGTGGCCGAGCAGATTGTCGAGCAGCGCCTCGTCTACCGTGCCGCGGGCAGCGGTGTCGCCGCCGTCGTCGAAGTCCTGGCCGGCGCGCTCCTTCATCCAGTCGTTGATCGGCCCATTGCCCGGCCCCGTATCGAAGGCGAGCATGTCGCCGCTCGCATCGATCAGGGTCACGTTGGCGAGCCCGCCGATGTTGAGGATGCCGAGCGGACCGGTGAAGCCGGCGGCCTCCGCCAGCGCCCTGTGGAACACCGGCACCAGCGGTGCGCCCTGCCCGCCCTGGGTCACGTCGTTGGCGCGCAGGTCGGACACGACGCGGATCCGCAGGCGCTTCGCCAAGGCCGCGCCGTCGCCGATCTGGACGGTCAGGCCGAGCTTGGGCCGGTGGATCACCGTCTGCCCGTGGAAGCCGACGACGTCGATCTCCTCGGGGCTCAGGCCGTTCTGATCCATGAAGCTTTCGACGGCCTCGGCATGGGCGCGGGTGACGAACTCCTCCGCCTCCGCGAGGCGGCCGGGCCGGTCGGCGCGCGCCCGGATGCCCTCGGCATCGCGGGTCGCCTCGCGCAGCAGAGCCTTCTCGGCCTCGCCGTAGCCACGATAACCTGTCGGCCCGAGTGGCGCGACGAGGCCGTTGGCGGATTTGACGACGCGCACGCGCTCGCCGTCGCTCTCGATCAGCGCCACGTCGATGCCGTCGAGGGAGGTGCCGCTCATCAGGCCGATTGCGCGCTTCATCGCCATGCCAGCCGTCTCCGGTGTCCTTCCCCGTGCCTTTCGTGGCCCGCCCTGCTAAGAGCGCGCGCGAGCGCTGGCCCATACCGGGGCTAGCACGCCGGGCGCGCCCCTGTCGCGCCGCTTAAAAAAGCCCGAGACCGAGCCTGACGATGACCGCCGAGAGCTTCGCGCCGAAATCCGACTTCATCCGGGTGCTGCAGGAGCGCGGCTATATCCACCAAGCCTCCGACCTCGCCGGCATCGACGCCCTGGCGGCGGAGGGTGGGCTCACGACCTATACCGGTTACGATTGCACGGCGGCCTCGCTCCATGTCGGCCACCTGCTCTCGATCATGATGCTGCACTGGCTGCAGCAGACCGGCGGCAGGCCCGTCGTGCTGATGGGAGGCGGGACCACCCGCGTCGGCGACCCGTCCGGCCGCGACGAGACCCGCAAGATCCTGACCCTGGAGCAGATCGAGGCCAATAAGGAGGGGATCAAGAAGACCTTCTCGCGCTTCCTCTCCTTCGGCGAGGGCGGCGGCGAGGCGGTGATGGTCGACAATGCCGAGTGGCTGACCAAGCTCAATTACATCGAGATGCTGCGCGACATCGGCCGGCATTTCTCCGTCAACCGCATGATGTCGATGGACAGCGTCCGGCTGCGGCTGGAGCGCGACCAGGAACTGTCGTTCCTGGAATTCAACTACATGATCCTCCAGTCCTACGACTTCGTCGAGCTGAACCGCCGCTTCGGCACCCGCCTGCAGATGGGCGGCTCGGATCAGTGGGGCAACATCGTCAACGGCATCGATCTCGGCCGCCGCATGGGCACGCCGCAGCTCTACGGCCTGACCTGCCCGCTGCTCACCACCGCCTCCGGCGCCAAGATGGGCAAGACCGCCGCCGGCGCCGTCTGGCTCGATGCGGGCATGCTCAGCGCCTACGATTACTGGCAGTTCTGGCGGAACACCGAGGATGCGGACGTCGCCCGCTTCCTCAAGCTGTTCACGCTGCTGCCGCTCTCCGAAATCGACCGGCTCGCCGCGCTTCAGGGCGCCGAGATCAACGAGGCCAAGGCGATCCTCGCTACCGAGGCGACGCGGCTGATGCACGGCGCCGAGGCCGCCGAGCAGGCTGCCGAGACCGCCCGCAAGACCTTCGTCGAGGGCACGCTCGCCGCCTCGCTGCCGAGCGTCGCCGTTCCGCGGTCGGTGCTGGAGGCCGGTCTCGGCGTGCTCACCGCCTTCGGTCCGGAGCATGCCAAGCTCGTCCCCTCGACCAGCGAAGCGCGCCGGCAGATCAAGGGCGGCGGCCTGCGGGTCAACGACGTGCAGGTCAGCGACGAGAAGGCGGTGCTGGGTCTCTCCGACCTGACGGCGGAGGGCGTGATCAAGCTGTCCTTCGGGCGCAAGAAGCACGTGCTGCTGCGGCCGGAATAGTGCGCTTGACGGTGACACCGAGACGCGGGCCTGATGCGGTCAGGTCCGCGTCTTCTGGCACTTGTTCCGTTGCTTTGCGCTGGCAGGCTCGTCGTACCTCATGCTGAGGCGCCGAGCGAAGTCTCGGCCTCGCAGCACATCCGAACGGCCGCTCTCGGCCACTCCGATGAACCGTGACAAGGGTCGCGGCGTGCTTCGAGGCCCGGCGCGGCACCTCAGCATGAGGACCGTCACGGGTGCCGTGACGGATCAAACAATCACGCCTGAAGTCAGCGCCTACTGTCCCTCCTGAGACCCGCCATTGGCGAAGGCGTCGCCGCCGCCCGCGCCGAACAGCTTGCGCAGGAAGCCAGGGGCCACGGCCGAGAGCGGGTTCACGCTCACCGTCGGTTTGGCGATCGGTCCCGAGACGGCGAAATTGACCGCGAACAGGCCCTCGTTGCTGCCGCCCGCCAGCAGCGGGCCGAACAGCGGAACCTGGGCCACTACGTTGTTGAGCCCGTAGAGCGGCACGAAGGTGCCGTCGATCTGGGTGCGCTCCTTGGCGGTGTCGAGCCAGCCGCTCGCGGTGAAGCCCATGGCCGGGTTGGAGATCGCCGCATCGGTGAAGCTGACCTTCGCGCCGGTGCGGGTGAAGTTGGCCCGCATCTTATCGAAGCCGACATCGTTGGCATTGGCCGCCGCCCGCCGCCCATCCGCCGGCGGCGGCGCCTGAGCGACGATGCTCGACAAAGCGGGCTCGTTGCGCAGGGCGAAGTCCTTGATCTGCACCACGCCGGTCTGCGGACCGTCGGTGAGATAGACGTTCAGCATCAGCCGGCCGCCATACATCCGCTTGTAGATGTCGAGGAAGCGCAGCGTCGCGCCGGAATCGGCGGATTCGAGGGTGAGCAGAGGGTGCCCGCGCTCGGCCCTGACCACGGCGTTGAGCGGAGACGCGCCGAAGCGGCCCTTGAACTGGGCGCCGCGCAGGTCGCCGCTCTTGAAACTGGCCTTGAGCGTCGCATTGGTGAGCGACTCTCCGTTGAAACCGGCGAGGATGTTGGCGGCGATGTCGGCCTCGATATCCTTGCCCGCATCCTTGCCGCCCTTCTCGTCCGGGCCGGTCATGCTCTTGAGGAAGGGGCGCGCGTCGATCACCGCGCCCTTCACCGCCACCTTATAGGCCGCGCCCTGCCGATCCAGGCTGACGCGCATGTCGTCGCCGGGAGAGAGCTTGAACGAGGTGAGGTCGGCCCGCTCCAGATTGCCTTCGGCCGAGATCGTGGCGCTGCCCCGAGCCTGAGCCGGGCTCGCATCGAGGGCGATGTCGCGCAGTTCCATCAGGCCGCCGGCCCCCTCCGCCAGGGTGACACTGAGGCGCGCGGCCTTGCCCGCCGGCTTGCTCCAGCCGGGGATGAGGCCGTTGATCGAGGCTCGTGTCAGGTCCGCCTCGATCCGGGCCGGAGCCTTGCCGGCGGAGGCGGGACGTCCCACCGGCACCACCACCCGAGCCGGGATGACGCCGCCGAGCTGGGGCGCCGTAGGCAGGCCGCGCTTGGCGCGGAAGGCGTCGTCGAGGCTCGCCGTCACCACTGCCTCGCCGGGGCTGCCGGGCTTGGGCTGCTTCAGATCGATCGAGATCGGCGCACCGAGCAGCCGGCCGTCGCCCTTCAGGGAAAAGCCGTTCCGGTCGTAGGAGAGGGCGAACCGGCCCGCCTCGAAACGATCCTTGCCGAGCGCCTTCTCCATGCTGAGGTCGGTGAGCGTGCCGGTCAGCGTCACCGGCATCTCGGCGAGGTCGGGGACGTGCTTGAGGTTGATCGGCACGTCGATGCGCAGGTCCGCCCTGCCCTTGATCGCGGCGGGATCGATGTCGGCGCCGGTCAGGCCCTTGAACATGCGGGTTTCGAGGAGGGCGGCCAGTGAATCGGCGCTGCCGGAGAGGCGCAAGCCGAGCTGGGCGAGCACCTTCTCCGGCTGCGGGTCGCGGATCAGGAAGGAGGCGTCGGAGATCGTGAGCACCCGCGTGTCCGATAGGCGGATCTCGGCGGTGGCGTTCTGGATCGTCGTGGTGCGCCCGGTGACGAGGCCGGAGACCCGGCCGCCGCTCAGGGGCGGCGCGTCCTGCGAGATGGCGAGCACTGCATCCGACACCGCGAAGCTGGCCTTGAGCGCCTGGTCCGGCATCGGATCGCCGCGGGTGGCGGCGGCGAGTTCCGGGCCGCTCATATCGACCTGGATGTCGGCCTGGTCGAGCCGCCCGCTGCGCAGCTCGGCGACGAGATAATTGCGCACGGCCGGCGCGATGTTGTCCGGCCAGAGCCGCAGGGCGGTGCGGCCATCGGTGTCGCTGGCGGCGATATGCAGGGTGAGACCGTCATCGTCGGCGGTCGTGCCGACGGTGCCGCTGAGGCGGCCGTTCACACCCTTCCCCGTAAGGGTGATCGCATCGATGTTCACGCCGCCGTTGCGGCCGCTGAATCGCCCCGTGACCTCGCCGATGCGGAAGGACGGGTCGGTCCGGGCAGCGCCGCGCAGCAACACGTCGCGCCCGTCGATCGCCAGGGTCCAGGCCTCCTCGGCGCCATGGGGGCCGATGGCGAAGGCGCCGGTGAAGTGGGCGTCGTTGCCGCCGCCCTTGTAGTCGATGGCCGAAATGTCGAGGGCGCGCCGGGTCTCGTCCCAGCTTGCCTCGGCGCGCAGCTGATCGATGACGACGGGGTTGAAGTCCTTCTCGTCGATGAGGAACAGGCCCTCTCCGGTCTTCACCTCCGCCTTCATCGTCTCCAGGCGCCCGCCTGACAGCACCACATCGGCCTTGGCCGACAGCTTCAGATCCGTGTCGACCGGCATCTTCGAATGGCCGGAGAGCAGCAGCAGATCGCTGACGGGCAGGTCGTCGAGGGTGATGACGCCTGCGCGCCGCCCCTCCCCCGCCTCGTGAACGCGGCCGCCGAAGCGCCATTCGCCGTTGGGTCCGTCGATGCGCAGCTCGAACACCCGCGCCCCATCATTGGCGCCGCGGCGGAACAGGCCGTTCACCCGCTCGAAGCTGGCTTGGTGGCGGGCATCGTCGACCAGCGTCAGGCGCCCGTTGGTGATCCGCGCCCGGTCGAGGGCGCCGATGACGCCGGCCGGATCAAGCACCACACCGAAGATCGAGGCGACCGCCGCCGAGACCGGCGAGACCGTGCCGCGGGTGGCGTCCACGCTCGGCAGGGTGTGAGGCTTGGCCGCGTCGGCCTGGGCCGGCGCCGAGGCGGCGAAGGCGATCGAGCCGTCGTCATGAACGAGGGCGGTCATCTGGATGTCGCGGAACTCGATGGAGCGTGGCTGCACCGAGAGGCGCAGCAGGGCCCAGGTGTCGAGGCTGACCACCGCCAGCGGCGCGCGCACCACCAGGGCGCCTTCCGGATTGTAAACGTCGAGGCCGCCGACCCTGAGAGCGAGGGAGGATTCGGAATCGAGTTCGAGGGCGCTGTCGCGCAACTCCACCCGCCAGCCCTCGCCGAAGCGGCCGGCAACCGCCTCCGATACCTGACGGGTCAAGCCGTCGACGCGGAGCGGCCCCTGCGACAGCCGCAGGACCAGAAGCCCGGAGCTTAACCCGACGAGGAAGACGAGGAGCATCGCGCCCCACAGGAGCGGGCGCCGCCGCCGCGGTGCCTTGCAGGGAGGCGGTGCCTTCTCCACCGCCGCCTGGAGCAGGGTCCTGGCCGTTTCCTGATCCATCACTCGTTCGCTGCTGCACCCGTTGGGTCGGGCGGAGGTCGGTTCGCCGCGGCGTTCTTTCCTCAGGATTCGGCCTCTCCGGCATGGCGTGTCCGGAGCGATGCGTGCATCAGTTCAGGCACACCATCAATCGGCCGAAAGGAAGGCGAGATGCCGCTTGAGCCCGGCGAAACCGCGCCCCTATTCTCGTTACCCGGAGCTGGGGGCGAGACCATCTCCCTGGAAACTCTGCGCGGTCACAAGATCGTGCTTTATTTCTACCCCAAGGACGACACCAGCGGCTGCACCTTGGAAGCGCAAGGCTTCAACGCCCAGAGCGAAGCCTTCGCCGAAGCCGGGGCACGGGTGATCGGCGTTTCCCCCGATTCCGTGAAGAGCCACGACAAGTTCCGGGCGAAATACGGGCTGACCTTTCCGCTGGCCTCCGACGAAACCAAGTCGATGCTTGAGGCCTACGGAGTCTGGGTCGAGAAGAGCATGTATGGCCGCAAGTATATGGGCGTGGAGCGCACCACCCTCCTGATCGACCGCGAGGGCCGCATCGCGCGGATCTGGCGCAAGGTGAAGGTGCCGGGCCATGTCGAGGAAGTTCTGGAGGCGGTTCGCGCCCTGCCCTGATCGCTCCGCTCGCAGGTGAGCGCTTGCTCGGTGCGGCGGATTTCAGTCTCAGTCTTCCTTAACCCTAATCGAGTGTGATCGTCGGACGTCCTCGAACGTCCGACGTGTCATGCCATCGACTGCCTGGGTCGGCCGCGCCGCCGGCTTCCGCCTTCCCTCCGAGCGAATCCTCGTCCGCCTCCTCGGCATCGGTTTCGCGCTCGCCATCCTCTGGGCGGGAGCGGCGAGCTATTACCTCGTCTTCCACGACGAGATGCTGGCCCGCTTCGTCTCGCGCCAGAGCGCAATGCAATTCGCCTACGAGGAGCGGCTCGGCGCGCTGCAACGGGCCCTCGACCGGTCGGCCCTGGACCGTCAGGCCGCCCGTGGCAGCCTCGAAAGCCGTCTCGCGGCGCTCGCGGAGCGGCAGAGCCTGATCGAAGCCCGCCAGGGCCAGCTTTCTGGGCTCGCCGGCGCGGTAAACCCGGTCGAGACGGTCCCGCCCCTCTCGGCGGCGGCCGAGCCGGCACCGCGCCACTTGAAGCCATTTCCGACGCCGGATCTTCGCAAGAGCGCGGACGACCGGGCCGAGGCCGCCGAGCATGGATCGGCCGCGCGCCTGACCCGGTTGGAGCAGGCCCTCGACCGGGTCGCCACCGCGCAATCCCGCGCCGTCGTCGAGGTCGCGCGCCGAGCCGGGTCCAGTGCCGGGCGCTTTCGCGATCTGATTGCCCGCACCGGTCTCTCGCCGGCACGGTTCGAGCCGCAGGCGGCAGGCACCGGCGGCCCGCTGGTGCCCCTTACGGGGGATGCCTTCGAACGGGCCCTGGCCGATGCCCGGCGGCAGATCGAGGAGGAGACGCATCTGCGCCGGGTCGCCGCCGCCCTCCCCTTCCGCCAGCCTCTCCCCGGCGATCTCGCTTTCACCAGTGCCTTCGGGGCCCGGCTCGATCCGTTCACGCGTGGCTACGCCCTGCATACCGGCGTGGATATGCGCGCCGAGTCGGGGGCCCCGGTCCGCGCCACCGCCGCCGGCCGGGTGACGGCGGCCGATTATGCCGGTGGCTACGGCAACATGGTCGAGATCGATCACGGCCGCGGGCTCGTCACCCGCTACGCGCACCTGTCGGGCTACGCCGTCTCGGTCGGCCAGAGGGTCGAGGCGGGGAATGTGGTGGGCTTCGCCGGCTCGACCGGCCGCTCCACCGGCAGCCACCTGCATTACGAGACCCGCATCGACGGCGAGCCGGTCGATCCGCAGCGTTTCCTGCAGGCCGGAGCGCAGCTGGTTTTCGCGGATTGAGGCTGCTCGGCTTGCCGCCGCCATCGCGGGGCAGCGAAGCGATCCGGCGGTTATGGCCTCTTCGCAAGAGGCGGTGTGCCGGATCGCGTCGGAATGACGAAGATGGATCCCGGCGAGCGGCCGGGATCCGAGGCCCGCGTGGGCCTCAGTCGATGTCCTCGACCGCCTCGCTGCCGCCATAGACGCGCTGCGCCAGGGAGGCTTCCATGAACGGGTCGAGGTCGCCGTCCAGCACCTCGTCCGGGTCGGTCGATTGCGTGCCGGTGCGCAGGTCCTTCACGAGCTGATAGGGCTGCAGCACGTAGCTTCGGATCTGATGGCCCCAGCCGATATCCGTCTTCGAGGCGGCCTCGGCGTTGGCCTTCTCCTCGCGCTTCTTCAGCTCGGCCTCGTAGAGGCGGGCGCGCAGCATGTTCCAGGCGGTGGCCCGGTTCTTGTGCTGCGAGCGCTCCTGCTGACAGGCCACCACGATGCCGGTCGGGTTGTGCGTGATGCGCACCGCCGAATCGGTCGTGTTGACGTGCTGGCCGCCCGCGCCCGACGACCGGTAGGTGTCGATGCGGCAGTCGGATTCCTTGATCTCGATCTCGATCCGGTCGTCGATCACCGGATAGACCCACACGCTCGCGAAGCTCGTGTGCCGGCGCGCATTCGAATCGTAGGGCGAGATGCGGACCAGCCGGTGCACGCCCGACTCGGTCTTGAGCCAGCCATAGGCGTTGTGGCCCTTGATCAGGAGCGTGGCGCCCTTGATCCCGGCCTCTTCGCCGTCGGTCATCTCGACGATCTCGACCTTGAACTTCCGCCGCTCGGCCCAGCGGGCATACATGCGCTGGAGCATGTTGGCCCAATCCTGGCTCTCGGTTCCGCCGGCGCCGGCATGGACTTCGAGATAGGTGTCGAAGCCGTCGGCCTCGCCGGAGAGCAGCGTCTCGACCTGACGGCTCGCGGCCTCCTTCTCGACCGCCTTGATGGCGGCCTCGCCCTCGGCGATGGAGGCCGCATCGCCCTCCATCTCGCCGAGTTCGATCAGAGTCGCGGCATCCTCGAGATCCTGCTCGAGCTTCTTGATCGCGGTCACGGCCTCGTCGAGCTGCTGGCGCTCGCGCATGACCTTCTGCGCGGCCTCCGCATCGTTCCAGAGGTCGGGGTCTTCGGACGCGGCATTCAGCTCCGCGAGGCGTTTATCGACTGTGTCCCAGTCAAAGATGCCTCCTCAGCAGCCCTATAGACTGCTTGGCGGCATCCGAGGCCTGTTCGATCTCGGCGCGCATCTGGTGTGAAACTCGTATGGCGGTGTGGCCGGGGGTGATACCGGGCGCCTTCCGCCCTGTAAACCGCCCTGCCACGATGCCCGACCTCCGAACCCGCCGCCTCCCCCTGCTTCTCGCCACCGCCGCCGTGATCGCCGCCGGTCTCGCCATCCGCCTGGCACCCCTCGGATGGCCGCCGATGGTGGTGAAATATGCCGGATCAATCCTGTGGGGCGCGATGGTCTACGGGCTCGTCGCCTTCCTGCGCCCGGCCGCAGAGACGCACAGACTCGTGGCCGTCGCCGGGCTCATCGCCGTGGCCGTCGAGCTGTTCCGTCTCGTCCATGCCCCCTGGCTCGACGCGTTCCGCCTCACCCTGCCGGGCCAACTGCTCCTCGGCCGCATCTTCTCGGTGTGGAACCTGCTGGCCTACGCGGCCGGTATCGCGGCGGCCGCCGGGCTCGATGCGGCGGCCCGGCGCGCCTGAGCCCCATCGCCCCAACGGACGGAGACGTCCCGGGGACCGTTCCGCTCGCTCACGAGTTGCCGGCGGTGAGGCGCGGCAGCCTCGGCAATCGGGAGCGGACATGGCGGGCAGGCAGGGCAGAACGGTCGTCGTCACCGGGGCGAGCGCCGGTGTGGGGCGCGCCGTGGCGGTGGAATTCGCGCGCCGGGGCTGGAATGTCGCGCTGATCGCCCGGGGCGAGAAGGGCCTGCGCGGTGCCGTGTGCGCGGTCGAGCAAGCCGGCGGCCGGCCCCTCGCCTTCGCCGCGGATGTCGCCGATGCCGGGGCCGTCGCCCAGGCCGCCGACGAGACCGTGGAGCGGTTCGGCGGCATCGACGTGTGGATCAACAGCGCGATGGTGACGGTCTACGCCCCCGTCCACCAGATGACCGCGCAGGAATTCCAGCGGGTCACCGACGTGACCTATCTCGGGCAGGTCCACGGCACGATGGCGGCCCTCGCGCATATGCGCCCGCGCGATGCCGGCACCATCGTCCATATCGGCTCGGCGCTCGCCTATCGCTCGATCCCGCTCCAATCGGCCTATTGCGCCGGCAAGGCGGCGGTGCGCGGCTTCGTCGATTCGCTGCGCACTGAATTGCTGCATGACCGCAGCCGCGTCCGCGTGACGACGGTGCATCTGCCGGCGGTGAACACGCCGCAATTCGACTGGGCCCGCTCGACCCTGCCGCGCCGCCCGGAGCCGGTGCCGCCGATCTTCCAGCCGGAGGCCATCGCCCGCCACGTCTATCGGGCAGCGCAGGACGCGCCTCGGGAGCTGTGGATCGGAGCCTCGGCCTGGCAGGCGATCCTCGGCAACATGCTGAGCCCCGGCCTCATCGACCGCTATCTCGGCCGCTACGGCTATCAGGACGAGATGACGAGCCGCGCGGCGATTCGCGGGCGCGCCGACAATCTCGACGAGCCGGTCGATTCCGATCCCGGTGCCCATGGCCGTTTCGATGCGCGTGCGAGCGACCGGGTGGTGGCCGTCGATCCGGTCTGGTTGCGGGCCGGCGCGGCGGTCGCGCTCGGGGCACTTGCAGGCGCTGCCTTTGCGGCTGGCGGGTCAGAGCAGGCCCAACGGCTGAGGCGCGTGGAGAGGGCAAGTTCAGCCCGTGGGAGCTCGAACCCATCACCCTGAAGGCTTGATGCTGCCGGGACGAAAAATGTAGTAACGTTCCTACATCGTGCGCGGAGAACCAACTCCATGCCTATCACGACGTTTTCAAGCCGAGAACTGAACCAGCATGTCACGCAGGCCAAGGAGGCGACAAAAGACGGGCCAGTCTTCATCACCGATCGCGGCAAGCCGTCCCATGTGCTGCTGAGCATCGAGGAATATCGGCGGCTGACGGAGCAGCGACGAAACATCGCCGACGCTCTGGCGATGCCTCTCCGAGAGGATGGTGATTCAGAAGAGATCGACTTCGAAGCACCGCGCTTGAACATCGCGATCAAGCCCGCCGATCTTTCATGATGTACTTACTCGATACCAACGTCGTATCGGAGTTGCGAAAGGTCAGGTTCGGCAACGCCGATGCCGGTGTCGCCGCTTTCGCTGCGGAAGTCGATGCGGCGGCTCTGTTCGTGTCGGCGATCACGATCATGGAGCTTGAGCTTGGCGTTCTTCTGGCCGAACGGAGAGATGCCAGGCAGGGCGCAAGAGTGCGCGATTGGTTGGAGCGGCAGGTTCTGCCCGAGTTCGACGGTCGAACGCTTCCTTGCGATAGAGCCGTTGCGCAGCGTTGTGCTCGCCTGCATGTGCCCGACAAGCGTGGCGAGCGGGACGCGCTGATTGCGGCCACCGCGCTTGTCCACGGCATGACGGTCGTGACGCGCAACGTCGCCGATTTCCGCCCGACCGGTGTCGGCCTCCTCAATCCCTGGGACCAGTGACGGCTGAATCCGAGGCGAACCGGCGTCAGACAAAGTGGTGGGGGGCCTGCCGTATCCGACGGGCTCCCCCACTCATCTCAGTTATCCCTACTCCGCCGCGGCCTTGCGGCTCTCAAGGAAGGCCTCGTGCTCGGCCACCAGCGCGCCGCTCAGCGCCTTCTCGATCAATGCCCGGGTGCCCGATACGCCGTAGAGGGCGATGAACGAGCCGAAGCGCGGGCCCTGCGCTTCACCGAACAGCACGTTGTAGATCGAAGCGAACCAAGTCTTCGACACGCCGGGCCGTCCGTCAGGGCTCTTGGCCTTGCCGGACAGGTCCGGGAAATGGCGCCGGCCGACCTCGTAGACGATGGCCTGCAGCGCTTCCGGATCGGTCGAGCCCTCGTGTTCGGCGAGCGTCTCCGAGAGGTCGCGCAGGGCCGCCGCCTCCTCCTCTGTCGGGGCGCGGTACTGCTTCTGCGGGCGCACGAAGTCCCGGTAATAGGCGAGCGCGCGGGTCACGAGTCCGGCGAGCTTCGGATGCGTCTCCGGGCCGACCTGCGGCGCGTAACGGCGGATGAAGCCCCACAGCACCGCCTCGTCCTCCGCATTGGCCACCGCCACGAGGTTGAGGAGCATGCCGAAGGAAAGCGTCGTGCCCGCCTCGTCGATGGTTTCGACGGCCGGCGGCTCGCCCGCGTGAAGATGCCAGACCGGGTTGCCGAGGCGGTGCTTCGCCTCCTGCCCGGCGAAGCGCCCGAGGAAGTTGTCGTATTCGTCGACGTTGCGCGGAATCACATCGAAGAACAGGCGCTTGGCCTCGCGCGGCTTGTTGTACATGAACAGGGCGAGCGACTCAGGGGTGGCGTAGGTCAGCCACTCGTCGATGGTCAGGCCGTTGCCCTTCGACTTCGAGATCTTCTGGCCCTTCTCGTCGAGGAAGAGTTCGTAGTTGAAGCCTTCCGGCGGCTCGGCGCCGAGCGCGCGGGCGATCTGGCCGGAGAGCTTGACCGAATCGATCAGATCCTTGCCGGCCATCTCGTAATCGACGCCGAGCGCCACCCAGCGCATCGCCCAATCCGGCTTCCATTGCAGCTTGACGTGGCCGCCGGTCACCGGCGTCTCATAAGCCTCGTTGGTGTCCGGATCGCGCCAGACGATGGTGCCGGCGGAGGGGCGCACCTCGTCGATCGCCACCTGCATCACGTGGCCGGTGACCGGATGGATCGGCAGGAACGGCGAGTAGCTCGCCGAGCGCTCGGCCCGCAGCGACGGCAGCATGATCGCCATCACCGCCTCGTAGCGCTCCAGCACGAGGCGCAGGGTGTCGTCGAAGATACCGGACTTGTAGCACTCGGTGGCGGAGCGGAATTCGTACTCGAAGCCGAAAGCGTCGAGGAAGCGGCGCAACTCGGCATTGTTGTGGTGGCCGAAGCTCTCATGGGTGCCGAACGGGTCCGGCACCTTGGTCAGCGGCAAGTTGAGGGCCTCCCGCAGCATCTCACGGTTCGGGACGTTGTCCGGCACCTTGCGCAGGCCGTCCATATCGTCCGAGAAGGCGATCAGCCGGGTCGGCACCGCGTCCTTCGTCAGCACCCGGAAGGCGTGGCGCACCATCGAGGTGCGGGCCACCTCGCCGAAGGTGCCGATATGCGGCAGGCCTGAGGGACCGTAGCCCGTCTCGAACAGAACCTCGCTCTTCGGCTTCCTCTCCAGCCGCGCCACGAGCTTGCGCGCCTCCTCGAAGGGCCAGGCGGCGGCGGAGGCCGAGGCCTCCAGAATGTCGGGATCGAGGCGAAGGGGCGCGGACATCGGACAGACTTTTCGGGGTGCAAGACAGGCGCCACGCCGGCCATGAGAGCCGGGGCGCGAGAGCGGGCAACCTATGGAGCGGGGCGGCGCGGGTCAACGCGGCCATCCTGTCCGACGGCGCGGGATCCTGTGAAGGGCGAGAATCGGGGCGGGTGATTTCCCTCGATTATCCCCGCCCGAGCACCAGCAGCCAGCCCAGGGTGGTGGCGGTCGCCGCCAGGGTCGAGACCAGCACGGCGGCGGCCACCAGCCCCTGTTCGCTCTTGTAGCGCGTAGCCAGCAGGTAAGCGTTGATGCCCACCGGCATCGCCGCGAACAGCACGGCGACGCCGGCATAGGCCGGCGGCATGGTGAAGACGTGGAAGGCCAGGAGGTAGACGGCGAGCGGGTGCAGCCCGAGCTTCAGCGCCGCGACGATGCTGGCGCCGGGTAGATCGTGCAGCACCTTGTAGCGGGTCAGGCCCGCGCCGAGCGCGATCAGGGCGCAGGTCGAGGCCGTTCCGCCGAGCGCATCGATCAGCGCCTTCGGGATGCCGGAGGGGGACAGGCCGGCCGCCTTCATCGCCATGCCCACGACGAGCGCCAGGAAGATCGGGTTCCGGGCCAGCACGAGGCCGAGGGTCTTCAGCCGCTGGCCCAGGGGTCGCCCGCCCTCCGATTCGATCAGGAAGGTCGCCGCCCCCATCATCAGAGGCAGGTGGACGGCGAGCAGCATGAACAGCGGGAAGGCGCCCGATTCCCCGTAGGCCTGGAGAATCATCGGGACGCCGACGAAAACGGTGTTCGACTGGCTCGCGGCGAAGCCGTGCAGCACGGCCCCGCGCCGGTCTACCCCGGCGGTTCGCCGCCCGATCAGCGATCCGGCGGCCCAGGCGATGGCCGCACCGCCGAAATAGCTCGCCCAGTAGCCCCAGGCGATTTCACCGGACAGGCCGGGGCGGGTCAGCGTCGAGACGATCAGCGCCGGCACCGCCAGGGAGAAGACATATTCCGACAGGCCGTCGCCAACCCGCTCGGAGATGATCTTCGTGAGCGAGGCAAGCCAACCGATCAGGACGAGGCCGAAGATCGGGATGATGAGGGTGAGCGCCGTCATCGGCCGCAACTGCCCCGTCGATATCTGTCACAGATCTCCGCAACGCCGTTGTGGCTGCGGGAGAGCTTCTGAAGGCCGGGACTTCCGTGAGGTGTCCTCGAACGGCGAAGGCCACCGGACGTCCGCGCCCGGTGGCCTTCGCATGTCTGACGAGGAAGCGCGGGCGTTAAGACACCCGCACGGACCTTACGCGGCGGCGGGGGCCGCGACCTCGGCGATCTTCTTCTCGATCTCGCGCTTCAGGAGGCGGGCCGTCTGCGACAGCTCGATCTCACGGGCCTTGACGAGGAAGGCGTCGAGACCGCCGCGATGCTCGACCGAGCGCAGGGCATGCGCGGTGACGCGCAGGCGGACGCGGCGGTTGAGGGCATCCGACTGCAGCGTGACGTTGCAGAGGTTGGGCAGGAACCGGCACTTGGTCTTCCGGTTCGAGTGGCTCACGAGGTGACCGACCTGAACGGCCTTGCCCGTGAGTTCGCAGCGACGCGACATCGTTACAGTCCTGTCAACGTTAGGCCGGGTCTCGGCGCTGAAGCGTTTCGGCAATGCCACACGGCTCTCGCGCCGAGGGCGTCGAACCCTCGCGACAATCGATACCGGCGGAGTCCTATGGAAGTGGCGAGCCTATAGGGGAGGCGCCCCGGATTCGTCAAGGTCGGTGGGCGATATTCCGGCTCCTGGTCACCCCAAGATCCGGAGGTCCGGCCCGTCGCCTGTGGATCTTACGGCACCGCCGTGCGGGCGAGCTGGCGGCCCGGCCCCTGAGCCGTCTTGGTCCCGCTCGGACGGGTGGCCACACCGTGCAGGGCTGTCATGTTCGCGGCGACCTCGGCGGGGCCGAGATCCTGAGCGAGCACCCGCTCGGCCTCGTCGTAACGACCCTTGAGCCCGAGCACCAGGGCGAGATTGCCGCGCACACGGGCATCCGCCCTCGGCTGCGCGGCGGCGAGGCGCAGGGTCGCCTCCGCCTCGTCGAGATGGCGGGACAGGGCGTAGGACAGGCCGAGATTCGACAGCACCCGCGGCTCGTTCGGCACGATCTTGAGGGCGGCGTCGTAGAGGCTCTGGGCCCTGGCGTGATCGCCGGTCTGGTCGGCCACCATTCCCTGGGCGGAGAGCACGCGCCAATCGGGCTGGGCCGGGCTGTGGGCGTTCTGGAGGACCTCGTTGGCCTCCTGATAGCGCCCGGCCTCGGCGAGGCTCTTGCCGTAAGCGGCGAGCACCGCCTTATCCTTGGGATTGCGCAGGGCGACCTGCTGGAGCACGGCGGCTGCCTGAGTTTTCTGGTCGGTCGCCCGCAGGGCCTCGGCGTAGCGCATGGCATTGCGGGTATCGTTCGGATCCGAGGCGTAGCGCGCGGCCAGGGCGTCCATCTCGGCGCGGGGAGACCGCTCCGTCCGTCCGCCGAGAAGGTTGAGGCCGCCGATCGAGCCGGTCGTCTCCGGTGAGCGGCTCTGGCATCCGGCCAGACAGAGGCCGATCACCGCCGCCGCGAGCAGCCCGCGCGCCCGGATCGCTCCCGGCAGGCTCGGGGCCGGGCCGGACCCGCCGGTCTTCTCGGAGTGCCACGCAAAACTCCCGGTCACCGGTCGCCCTCTCTCTGATCGCGACAGCGCGGCGGGAGTTTCGTGAGAGACACGCCATCGTCTCCCGCCCTCCGGCCGGCTTGCGCCATGCCGATGGTGGGGTGATAGAGCGTTAACCCTAATGGCCAGTTAAGCTTACCTCTCATGCCCCTCGCCAGAGCCTCCGACGGATCCCTGCTCATCGCCGCGACGCCGGAGGCGGTGCCGATCCGTCCGGTGACGGCGGAGAACTGGAAAGCGGTCGAGGCGGCGCTGCCGGCGCCGCAGCGAAGGTTCGCCATCGCCACCGGATTCGCGCCCAAGGCCGGGCGCATCGCGCTCCTGCCGGGCGAGGATGGCGGCCTCGCCTGCGTGCTGTTCGGCCTCGGCGATTCGGCGGCTCCGTCCCGCGACCGCTTCCTGGCCGGCAAGCTGCCCGCCGCCCTGCCCCCGGGCGATTACCGCTTCGAGGCGAGCGACGGATTCGATGGCGCAGAGGCAGCCCTGGCGTGGTTGCTCGGCGGCTATCGTTATGAGCGCTACCGCAAGCCCGGCGAGCCGCGCCCGCGCCTCGTCGCCCCCGAGGGGGCCGATGCGGCGGCCATTGCCCGCGTCGCGGCGGCGGTCGCCGCCGGGCGCGACCTAGTCAACACGCCCGCGAACGATCTCGGCCCCGCCGAGATCGAGGCAGCGATTCGGGATCTGGGCGCGCGTTTCGGCGCAACGGTCGCCGTCACCCTGGGCGAGGAGTTGCAGCGGGACTTTCCCCTGGTCCATGCCGTCGGCGCCGCCTCGCCGCGGGCGCCGCGGCTCATCGATCTGACCTGGGGCGAGGCGGAGAATCCGCTCGTGACGCTGGTCGGCAAGGGCGTCGTGTTCGACACCGGCGGACTCGACATCAAGCCAGCGTCCAACATGCTGCTGATGAAGAAAGATATGGGGGGCGCCGCCGCCGCCCTGGCCGCGGCTGAGATGATCATGGGCGCGGACCTGCCGGTGCGGCTGCGGCTGATCGTGCCGAGCGTCGAGAACGCCATTGCCGGCGAGGCCTTCCGCCCCGGCGACGTGATCCGCTCCCGTGCGGGCCTCACCGTCGAGATCGGCAACACCGATGCGGAGGGACGCCTGATCCTGGCGGATGCCCTGGCGCTCGCCGATGCCGGGGAGCCGGACCTCATCATCGATTTCGCGACCCTGACCGGCGCGGCCAGGGTGGCGCTCGGCCCCGATCTGCCGGCCTTCTTCACCGAGGACGGGGCTCTGGCCGAGGCCGTGGCGGAGGCGGGCGAGCGCGTGAACGATCCGGTCTGGCGCCTGCCGCTGCACGCGCCCTATGCGAGCCTGCTCGATTCGAAGATCGCCGACCTCAACAATGCGCCGGGCGGGCCCTTCGCCGGGGCGATCACCGCTGCCCTGTTCCTGCGGCGCTTCGCGCCCCGCACAAAGGCGCATGTGCATTTCGACCTGTTCGGCTGGAATCCCTCGACCAAGCCGGGTCGGCCGGAGGGCGGTGAGGTCCAGACCGCCCGCCTCGCCTATGCCCTGGTGGCCGGGCGCTATCCCGCGCGCTGACCGGAACGCTGAGGCATCGTCCCGAAAGCCGGAGGCCGCCTTTCGGGACGAGGCCCTGATGGCGTCAGCGTCTCGCGGCGGGGCGCGACGTATCCGGCAGGTGGCGTTCCTGAGCCCGCGCCACACTGGGCGGAAGCCCGTCCTCCGGCTTTCCCGTGCCCGCCTGCGCCGGCCCGATGGCGGAGGACGGATCTCCGCCCCGCTCGAAGGCCCAGCCGGCATTCACGCCCGCGTAGAAGCCGGTGAAATCCTCCGCTGCGGCGGGCGCCGCACTCAAGAGGAGCAGACCGAGCACGCTCGTCGTCCGCCGCATCGCCTCACCTTCATTGCCGCTGTCGGTGCTCCTGCCCGACACGGCAAGGGGGACAAACGAAAACGGCGGCCGTGAGGCCGCCGCTTCATCATCGCGTGCCGCGTCGATCAGTAATCGACGTTGATGCTCTGAGCCTCGCGGCCCTTCTGACCATCGACCACGTTGAGGGTGACCTGCTGGCCCTCGGCCAGCGACTCGAGGCCGGCGCGGGACAGGGCGGAACGGTGGACGAACACGTCCTTGCCGCCATCGTTCACCGACACGAAGCCGAAGCCCTTGGCCGGATCGTACCACTTCACGGTGCCGGTCATCTCGACCGACGGGCCGCTGGCGACACGGCCACCGCCGCCGCCGAAGCGATCACGACCACCGCCACCGAAGCGATCACCGCCACCGCCGAAGCGGTCACCGCCGCCGAACCGATCGCCACCGCCGAAGCGGTCACCGCCGCCGAAGCGCGGGCCCGACTCGCGCCGGGGCGGAGCCGCCTCGGCCGTCGAGGTGTCGACGCTGGTCACGGCCGTGACCTGCGGGCCCTTCTGGCCCTGAGCGGTCTGAACCGTCAGACGCGTGCCAGGCAGGAGGTCGTCGTGGCCGGCGGCCTCGACCGCGCGGATGTGGAGGAAGGCATCGCCGGAGCCGTCACCGAGCTCCACGAAGCCGAAGCCCTTCTCCTTGTTGAACCACTTCACCGTCGCATCACGCTCCGGGCCAGAGGGGGCAGCGGGCGCGCGAGCCGGGCCACGGTCGAAACCGCCGCCGCCACCGCCGCCGAAGCCGCCGCCGAAGCGGTTGCCACCGCCGCCGAAGCGGTCACCGCCGCCCGGAGGGAGTTCGTCCGGCCACCGCGGCTCGGCACCCCCATCGTCGAAGCCGCGCTTCTGCGGCCCCCTGAAATCACGACCACGTCCCATTGAAAGCTCGCAAAAACCGTCCGCTCGCCAAGTCTCGAATACCGCGTGCGCGCTATCTCGAGACAGCCCACGCCCCGCACTATCATCCCCCCGGCTGCGGCCACCGGAAGCAACGCCTTAGGTCTGACGCAATCCTGCCGATACCGCAAGGATCTTCTAACCGGATCGTGCCTCGGGCGCCCCTTTTTCGCGCCGAACCGAGCCCTGGGCGCCTCCGCGGCCGAGCGCGACGAGGCCGGGCGGCAATTTCGGCTTACGTTTGTTGGTGTCTGGAAGAACGATTCCCGTTGGTCGTTCAAGCTCGGCGGATGCCCTTAGGAAATCGCAAACCGGCGCCGGCCTAGATTCGCCGCGAAACGCTCCGGACCTCCCCTGGGCGCGCCCCCGCCGATGATCGCAACCCCGACCTTCCCGGATCTCTCCGCCCTCGTCGTGGACGAGAGCCTCTATATTCGCCGTATCGTGCGCGACATGCTGATGCGCGTCGGCATCAAGCGCGTGCTGGAGGCGCCCGACGGCGCCGAGGCCTTGGGCGTGCTCGCCGAGAGCAAGCCGGATCTCACCATCATCGACTGGGATCTGGCGATTCTGTCGGGCGAGGAGTTCATCCGGCTCGCTCGCACCCCCGCGACCTCGCCCTCGCCGACGGTGCCGATCATCCTGATGCTGGCTCAACCGCGCCGCAACGTGGTCGACCGGGCGATCACCCTCGGGGTCAACGAGATCATCGCCAAGCCATTCTCGCCCAAGACGCTCTGGTCGCGCCTCGACGAGGTCATCAACCGCCCCCGCCCGTTCTCGCAGGTGAAGAGCCTGCTGCGCCCCCTGCCCCGCACCAGCGGCCTGTCGAAGATGGGCGTGGCCTGAGGCCGGTTCCCATCGTCGGTTCAGGCCCGGCGCAGGCGCCGCCGATGCACGTGCCCGATGCGATCGGCCGGCGGCATCTCGATGTCGAACCCCGACAACTCGGCGATGCCGCCTTCTTCGTCGAGCCCGCGCTCGGTTACGGAGATGCGGTAGCCCTCCCCACCCGGCGTGATCGTGTAGAGATAGTAGGAGGCGCGCCGGTTGCTGAGGAGAGTCCGCGCAGAGGCCGACGGCGCTCCCACCACCGGTACCGGCCGCCCGTCCGGTCCCGCGATTCGGGCCACGCTGCCGACATGGTTGTGCCCGTGCAGAATCAGGTCGGCCCCGACCCGGCCGATCATGGCCGAGAAATCGGCGGCGTCCTTCAATTCGCGACCCGCAGCTGCCCCGCCCGGATGGGGCGGGTGGTGGATCATCACCACCCGGCAGGGCCGCTCGGCTTCCGCGCCGAGATCGCGCAGCAGGCGCTCGGCCGTCTCGATCTGCGCCGGTCCGAGCCGTCCGCTCGCGGCGAAGGGCTTGGTCGGAATCGCCGAGGAGAGCCCGACCAGGGCAAGCGGCCCGCGCCGCCGCAGATAGGGGAAGCTGCGCGCCAAGCCGGCATCGTCCTCGGTCCAGCCGCCGCAGGCGGCAAGCAGACCCTCCAGGGAGCCGCGGACATAGGCATCGTGGTTGCCCGGTACGAAGCTGACCCGATCCGCCGGGCCCAGGGCTTCGAGGAAGACGCGGGCGGTCTCCCACTCGTCCGGCAGGCCGAGATTGCACAGGTCGCCGGTGCAGGCGACGTGATCGACCCCCTGGCTATGCAGGTCGGCGACGAGGGCGCCGAGCAGATCCATGTCGTGATGGCGCCCGCGACCGCGCCGCCAGTTCACGTAGCCGGTGGCCCGCTTGCTCAGCAGCTGGCGCAGGCGCGGCCGCGGCAACGGCCCGATATGCGGATCGGTGAGGTGGGCGAGGCGAAACATGGTGTCGTTCGCATCGCGGGAACGCCTGCCGACGTCAATATCGGGCTGCCGGCCGGGCGATCCGCCGCAGCGGAACGCTCCCTTGGGAGGCCGGCGCTTCCCAACATACATTTACGGATTGCATTCGGTCCGTTGCTTCGGCAGTCGGGTCGAGGCTAGACAGCGGCCATCCGGAAGGCCTTCCATAGCCACGGCTCGCGAGCCACCGGATCCCACGATCAGCCAAGCGGGACAGAGCGGTCCGATCCTCATGGGCCTCATCAAGACCATCGGCCGCAAGCCGGGCGTCCAGCGGATCCTCGGTGTCGTCGCCGCAGGTTATCTTCGGCTCGTGCAACGCACCAACCGCTTCACCGTGGAGCCGGAGGGCGCCTATGCGCGGCTCGACGCCATCGGTCCCTTCATTGCGGCGATGTGGCACGGCCAGCACATCATGATCTCGTTCATGCGCCGCCCGCAGGACAAGGTCGCCACCATCATTTCCCGCTCCCCTGACGGCAACATCAACACAATGGCGCTGACCCGGCTCGGCGTGCGGGTGATGCGCGCCTCCGGGGCCCGCGGCCGCGCGGTGCGCGACGCGCGCGCCAAGGGCGGGGCCGAGGGGCTGCGCGCCATGGTCAAGGCGTTGAAGGGCGGCGAAACCGTCGCCTTCTCGGCGGATGTGCCCAAGGTCTCCCGGATCTGCGATGCGGGCATCATCATGCTGGCGCGCTTTTCCGGCCGTCCCATCGTGCCGGTCGCGGTGGTGACGAGCCGGCATGTCCGCTTCAATTCCTGGGACAGGGCCTGCCTCGGCCTGCCCTTCGGTCGCGGCGCCATGGTGTTCGGCGATCCGATCCATGTTCCGCGCGAGGTGACGCCCGAGGAGGTGGATGCCCTGCGCCAGCGGGTCCAGGCGGAGCTGAACCGCGTCCATGACCGTGCCTATACCGTGGTCGGCCGTCCGGACCGGGTCGGGGCCTTCCCGGCTACGCTGACCGAATCGCAGGGCAGCCCGGCGTGAGGGCGACCCCACTCCCCATCACCCTGCGGGCCTATCGCTGCGGGCTCTATCTCGGTGAGCCGGCGGTGGCAGGGCTGCTGGCGTGGCGCTCGCGCCGGGGCAAGGAAGATCCGGCCCGCCTCCGGGAGCGTCGCGGCCTGCCCGGACGGGCGCGGCCGGTGGGTCATCTCGTCTGGATGCATGGAGCCAGCATCGGCGAGGCGCTTTCCCTCGTCGGGCTCATCGAAGGCATGATCGCCCGGGGCTGCTCGGTGCTGGTCACCACGGGCACGCGCAGCGCCGCCGATCTGCTCAGCAAGCGGCTGCCGGCGGGCGCCGTCCATCAATACATGCCCCTCGATGCGCCGCGCTGGGTCGAGCGCTTTCTCGCCCATTGGCAGCCGGATCTCGCCATCGTCGCCGAATCCGAGATCTGGCCGAACACCATCGTCTCGCTGCATCGCCGCGGCATCCCGCTCGTGCTCGTCAATGGCCGGATGTCCGAGCGCTCGTTCAAGGCCTGGACGCGCTCGCCGCACACGGCCCGAGCCCTGCTGTCGCGGATCGCCGTCTGTCTCGTGCAGACCCGCGAGGACGGGGAACGCTTCGCCCGTCTCGGCGCGCCGCGGATCAGCGTGGTCGGCAATCTCAAATACGATTCGGCCGTGCCGCCCGCCGATGCCCAACAACTCGCCTATCTCGGCGACATGATCGGCGACCGTCCGGTCTGGGTAGCGGCGAGCACCCATCCCGGCGAGGACGAGGTCGTCGCCCGCGTCCATGCCCGCCTCAAGGACCGTTTTCCGCGCCTCCTGACGGTGATCGTGCCCCGCCATCCCCGTCGCGGCGAGGAGGTGGTGCAGGCTGCCGCCGCCGCCGGCCTGCGGGTGGCCCGTCGGGCGAAGGGCGGGCGGCCGCTGCCCTCCGTCGATCTTTACGTGGCCGACACCGTGGGAGAGCTCGGCCTGTTCTACCGGCTCTGCCCGCTGGTGTTCCTAGGCGGATCGCTGGTGCCGCATGGTGGCCAGAACCCGATCGAGCCGGTGCGCCTGGAGAGCGCGATCTTGCACGGGCACTTCGTCTTCAATTTCCGCGAGCCCTACGCCGCTCTCGACGCGGCGGGCGGTGCGCGCCTCGTGGCGGATGAAGAGGCTCTGTTCGCGGCCGTTGCCGAACTCGTCGCCGATCCGCGCGGCCTGTCGGCGATGGCCCGGCAGGGGCAGGCGGCGCTCCTGCCCTTCGAGGGGGCGGTGGCGCGAACCTTCGCCGTGCTCGAGCCCTATGTCGTGCAGATGAAGCTGTCCGCCCGCGAGCGGGACTGAGCCGGCATGCACCCGCCCGGCTTCTGGTCCCGGCCGCCCGGTCATCCCCTCGCCCGGCTGCTGGCGCCGGCCGGGCATCTCTATGGCAGCCTGGCGGCGAACCGGATGGACCGTGCGGGCGCCGCGCCGCCCTGCCCGGTTCTGTGCGTCGGCAATTTCACCCTCGGCGGCGCCGGCAAGACGCCGACGGCCCTCGCCCTCGCCCGCCTCCTGCGTGAATTCGGGCGAAAACCCGCTTTCCTCAGCCGCGGCTATGGCGGGCGGGTGGCCGGCCCTCTTCCCGTCGATCCCACCCAGCACAATGCGGCGGAGGTCGGCGACGAGCCGCTATTGCTGGCGACCTTCGCTCCCACCATCGTCTCCCGCGACCGGCCGGCCGGCGCCCGTCGCTGCGTCGAGGCCGGGGCCGACGTGATCGTGATGGATGACGGGCTTCAGAATCCGAGCCTGTCGAAGACCCTGGCATTGGCCGTGGTCGATGCCGGCGCGGGGATCGGCAACGGCCGGCCCTTCCCCGCCGGCCCCTTGCGGGCGCCGCTCGCCCGGCAATGGCCGCATGTCGCCGGCCTCGTCCTTGTCGGTGAGGGGGATCCCGGTGAAAGGGTGGCGGCACAGGCGCAGGCGCGCGGCTTGCCCGTGCACCGCGCCCGCCTTGTGCCCGAAGACGGGTCGGCCTGGGCCGGGCGCCGGGTCGTCGCCTTCGCCGGAATCGGACGGCCGCAGAAATTCTTCGTGACCCTGCGCGGGCTCGGGGCCGAGATCGTGGCCAAACGGGCTTTCCCCGATCACCACCCCTATCGGCCGGCGGAGCTGGCCGAGCTGACCGCGCTCGCGGCGCGCGAGGGCGCCTGCCTCGTCACGACGGAGAAGGATGCAGTGCGCCTGCCCCCGCAGGAGCGGGAGGCGGTGCGGGTGCTTCGGGTCGCGCTGTCCTTCGCCGACGAGGATGGCGTGCGGCGGCAGCTGGCCGACGCGCTCACCGCGCCGCGCGAAGCTCCTTGAGGCGCTGCATCGCCGCCTCGGGGGTGGCATAGGCTTCCTGGCGATCGACGTTCCAGTAGCGCAGGGCGTCGAGGGCAATCGGCTCGCCGGTCACGGCGCAGCGCACGAAGGTGCCCGGCTTGATCACTCGCATCGTGCCGTCGCCGTATTCGACCTTGGCTTCGCCGCCGGTCGCTCCCCGTTCATAGCGTCCGAGCATGAGTTCCGGGCTCCCGCTGTCGTCCTGTCCGCGTCCCGTCTGCTTAGAGCGCTGCCCGCCGGAGGGGAAGCCGGTTCGGGACGCTGCATGCGGCAGGGAGGGCCCGCCGGTCTCGATTGCCCCCTCGACACGGGCCCGGGCCTCGGGTCAAACCGGGCCATGTCCTGTCCGTCCTTGACCCGGCTGCGCCCGTGACCGAACCCGTTCTCGACGCCCTGTTCGAGGCCGCCGCCGCCGTGCGCGGCCGCGCCCACGCGCCCTATTCAGGCTTCGCCGTCGGCGCCGCCCTGACCGACGAGGACGGACGCATCCATGCCGGCTGCAATGTCGAGAACGCCGCCTATCCCGTCGGCACCTGTGCCGAGGCCGGGGCCATCGCCGCGATGATCGCCGCGGGCGGCCGGAAGATCCGCGCCATCCTCGTCCTGGCCGAAAGCCCCGCTCCGGTGACGCCCTGCGGCGCCTGCCGCCAGCGCATCCGCGAATTCGCCGGCCCCGACACGCCGATCCTTTCCGCCGGTCCGGATGGAATCCGCGCCCGCTTCACCCTGGAGGAGTTGCTCCCCGCCTCCTTCGGCCCGGAGCATTTTGTTCATGGCGCCTGAGGACGCCGCCATCGCTTTCCTGCGGGCGGAGGGCTTCGAGGGGCCTTACGCCTGCGCCATCGTCACCGGAACCGGGCTCGGGGCCCTGGTGGAAGCGGTCGAGGATCGTGCGAGCCTCGGCTACGACCGTATCCCCGGCTTCCCCGCCCCCGGCGTCAGCGGCCATGGCGGCCGGTTGCATCGCGGGCGTCTTTCGGGCCGGCCTGTTCTGGTCTTCGAGGGCCGGGCCCACGCCTATGAGCAGGGCGACGCGGCGGCCATGCGCATCCCCCTCGCCGCTGCGCGGGCGCTCGGGGCCGGCGGGCTGCTGCTCACCAACGCCTCCGGCTCCCTGCGGCCGGAGGTCGGCCCCGGCAGCCTCGTGATGCTGACCGATCACATCAACCTGTCGGGCCTCAACCCCCTGATCGGTGAGCCGAGCGATGCCCGCTTCGTGCCGATGACGGACGCCTACGATTCCGGCTTGCGCACGAAGCTGCTCGCGGCGGCCGAGGAGGCGGGCCTGCCGCTTCAGGCAGGCATCTATGCGTGGTTCTCCGGTCCGAGCTTCGAGACGCCGGCCGAGGTCCGCATGGCCGGCATCCTCGGCGCCGACCTCGTCGGCATGTCGACGGTACCGGAGACGATCCTCGCCCGCTTCCTTGGCCTGCCGGTCGCGGCAGTTTCCGTCGTCACCAATCTGGCGGCCGGGATCGCGGGCGGCGCCCCTCACCATGCCGAAACCAAGGCGGTGGCCGCCCGCGCCGGGGCAGACCTTGCGCGTCTCGCCGCCGCCTTCGTCGCCCGCCTGCCCGACCAGCAAGGACACGGATGATGGCTGCCAACCCCCTCTCCACCCAGGAGGCGACCGGCATCGCCCGCCGCGCCCTGCCGCTCCTCGACCTCACCGACCTGAGCGAGACCTGCACCGAGGAGGCGGTGGCGGATCTGTGCGGCAAAGCCCGCGCCAGCGCCGTCGCGGCGGTCTGCGTCTGGCCGCGCTTCGTCGCGCAGGCGGCGCGGGCGCTGGCGGGCAGCGGCGTGCGGATCGCCACCGTGGTCAACTTTCCCGAGGGCGGCGAAGACCAGGAAGGCACGGTCGAGGAGACCCGCGCGACGCTGGCCGAGGGCGCCGACGAGATTGACCTCGTCCTGCCCTACCATGCCCTGATGCGCGGCGATGCCGAAGCAGCCCGTGCGATGGTCCATGCCGTGCGCGCGGCCTGCGGCGACAGCCTCCTCAAGGTCATCCTCGAGACCGGCCAACTCGAGCAGCCGGATCTGATCGCGCGGGCGAGCCACCTCGCCGTGGAAGCCGGCGCCGACTTCATCAAGACCTCCACCGGCAAGACGCCGGTTTCGGCCACGCTCCCCGCCGCCGAGACCATGCTACGGGCGATCCGAGACCGCCGCGGCGGCCGGCCGGCGGGGCTCAAGGTCTCGGGCGGACTGCGCCGGGTCGAGGATGCCGCCGCCTATCTGGCGCTGGCCGACCGGATCATGGGGCCGGACTGGGTCGGTCCGCACAGCTTCCGCATCGGCGCGAGCGCGCTCCATGCGGATCTCGTCCGTGTTTTGGAGGCGGGTCGATGAGGCTTCCCCAGGAAATCATCCGCGACAAGCGTGACGGGCGTGCCCTGTCGCCCTCCGACATCGCGGGCTTCATCGACGGGCTGGCGCGGGAGCGCGTCACCGAGGGGCAGGCGGCGGCCTTCGCCATGGCGGTGTTCTTCCGCGGCCTCTCCCTCGACGAGCGTGTGGCCCTGACCCGCGCCATGACCGAATCGGGCACGGTGCTCGCCTGGGACCTGCCCGGACCGGTGCTCGACAAGCACTCCACCGGCGGCATCGGCGACACGGTGAGCCTCCCCCTCGCCGCGATGGTCGCGGCCTGCGGCGGCTACGTGCCGATGATCTCGGGACGAGGGCTCGGCCATACCGGCGGCACCCTCGACAAGCTCGCGAGCATCCCCGGCTACGATGTGGCGCCCGGCCTCGACCGGTTCCGCGCGGTGACCGCCGAGGTTGGCTGCGCCATCATCGGCCAGACCGCCGACCTCGCCCCCGCCGACCGGCGGCTCTACGCGATCCGCGACGTGACCGGGACGGTGGAATCGCTCGATCTCATCACGGCGTCGATCCTTTCGAAGAAGCTCGCGGCGGGGCTCCAGGGCCTCGTCATGGATGTGAAGACCGGCTCCGGTGCCTTCATGGCCGGGCACGCGGAGGCGCGGGCGCTCGCCGAGAGCATCGTCACCGTCGCCAACGCCGCCGGGCTGCGCACGCGCGCCCTCATCACCGACATGGATGCGCCGCTCGCCTCCGCCGCCGGCAACGCGGTCGAGGTCGCCTATGCCGTCGATTATCTCACCGGACGAGCCCGTGAGCCGCGCTTCCACGCGGTCACCCTGGCGCTGGCCGCCGAGATGCTGGTGATCGGTGGATTGGCCGGAGATATCGCGGAGGCGGAGGGCCGTCTCACGGCGGCGCTCGATTCGGGCCGGGCCTGCGAGGTGTTCTCGCGGATGGTGGCGGCGCTCGGTGGCCCGGCGGATTTCGTCGAGGCGGCGGAACGCCACTTGCCAAGGGCACCGGTGGTCCGGCCGGTCACGGCGGAGGCTGCAGGGCTCGTGGAGGCCGTGGATACCCGCGCCATCGGCCTCGCCGTGATCGCGCTAGGGGGCGGCCGCACCCGGCCGCAGGATGCCATCGATGCCGGTGTCGGCTTCACCGGGCTGGTGCGGCCCGGTGACCGGATCGCATCGGGCGAGCCGCTCGGCCATGTCCACGCGGCCGACGAGGCTGCGGCGGATCGGGCGGCGGCGGCTGTGAGGTCCGCCTACCGGATCGGCGAGGCGCAGCCGGAGCCGCGCCAGGCCGTGATGGAACGGTTGGGCTGAGGGCTTCCATCGGTCTGCGGTGGGAGCCCGGTCATCCCCTACCAGTGGTGATGATGGCGATGGCGGTGGCCCCAGCCGTGGTGATGGCCCCAGTGCCGGCGGTGATGCCCCCAATGGCCGCGATGGTGATGGCGATGGCCCCAATGGCGCGGATGGTGGCGATGGCCAAAATGGTGGTGATGCCACTGCACGGTTTCGACGGTCGCGTCCGAGGCGAGCGCGGCGGCCGGCGCGGCCTGAAGCGGAGCGGCCTCAGCGGAGCCGCCACCGATCAACCCGCCGGCCATGAGGGCGAGCGCGGCGAGCGCGAAGCGGGACCGACGCGTCGAGGATGAAACCGACATACGTAACCTCCGTTCGTCCGGCCGTTTGAAACGGCCCTGGCGGCCAAACTAGGAGCCGCCGGATGAACGGGTACTGAGCGGCTTTCGCACAATCGGAAATGTAGATTGCGCCTCGGCTTAGCGGGGCCCGGACGAGAGAATTGCGCGAGGTCTTCGGGTGAGCCCTCGGCCGCTGCGCGCAGACGCTGCGTGCCGTGCTCTTGCATCGCTCGCTTCGAAGCCGGGAGACCGGGCCTTCGAACCGCTCCCCGGTCAGGGCGTCGCGGATTTGCTCGCTTCGGGGCGGCGATAGACCCAGACGCGAGCCGGGGGCAGGTTCAGCCAGACCTTGTTGGAACGGCTCGCCGTGTAGCTGCCCGCCTCGCACCGCGCCGGGATCGGCGGCACCACCGCGTAGGTGAACTGCACGAAGGGCGCGCCCGGATGCATCAGGTCATGGGCGCCTTGCAGCAGGTCGAGACGTTGCTCCAGGGGCTTGGTGAACAGCGGCAGGCTGGAGATCGTCGCGGCGCAGGGACGGTCGAGCAGGCCGCTCAGGGTCTCGCGGATGCGGTAGGCATCGCCGCGAACGACGGTGGTGCGCGGGAAGCGGCGCTGCAGCAGCCGGCAGAAATCCGGGTTGAACTCGACGAGGATGAGCCGCTCCTGGTCGAAGCCCCGGCGGATCAGCGCCTCGGTCACCGGGCCGGTGCCCGGGCCCAGCTCGATCACCGGACCGTCGACGCTCGGGTCGGCATAGGCCGCCATGGTCCGGGCCAGCATCCGGCCCGAAGGCGTCACGGCCCCGGTGACGAGGGGGCGCTCGAACCAGGATCGCAGGAAGCGCGCCTCATCCTCCAGCGGATCTTTCCGCTCGCGGATGACGCGTGTCGCGGCGACGGCCTTGGCGCTGGAACGGCGGAGCGGCGGCACGACCGATGGTCCTCGGCTCATCATGGGTGGGAGAGGCTAGACGACGAAAACCGGCAGCCAGTCAAGCTCGCAGCTCTGCACGACCCGTATGACGGCGCACATCGCGGCGGAGGCGACTGCCCCACTGGACCGCCGTCATAACCGGCCGCGCGCGGATTTGATCCCGCGCGAGCCATGATCACGTCCGCGCCGAGCCACTGACGAAGAAGTCGCGCACCTTCGAGAAGAAGCCGGCGCTTTCCGGGTGGTTCTCGTCCGAGGCGCTCTGGTCGAACTCCTGCAACAGCTCGCGCTGCCGCTTGGTGAGGTTCTGCGGCGTCTCGACGGAGACTTGAATATAGAGGTCGCCGACTTCCCGCGAGCGCAACACCGGCATGCCCTTGCCCTTGATGCGGAACTGCTTGGCGGTCTGGGTGCCGGCGGGAATGCGGACCTGGGTCTGGGAGCCGTCGATCACCGGGACGGTGATTTCGCCGGAGAGCGCCGCCGTCACCATCGAGATCGGCACGCGGCAGAACAGGTCGGCCCCGTCGCGCTGGAAGAACGGATGCGGCTTGATCGAGAGAAAGACGTAGAGGTCTCCGGAGGGGCCGCCGCGCAGGCCGCTCTCGCCCTCGCCCGCCAGCCGGATGCGCAGGCCGTCATCCACGCCCGCCGGGACGTTGATGGACAGGGTGCGCTCGCGGTTGACCCGCCCGGCGCCGGAACAGGCGGTGCAGGGATCGTCGACGACCTCGCCGCGGCCGTGGCAGTTGGGGCAGGTCCGCTCAATGGCGAAGAAGCCCTGCGCCGCGCGGACCCGGCCGTAGCCGCCGCAGGTCGGACAGGTGCGCGGCTTCGAGCCGGCCTTGGCGCCGCTGCCGGAGCAGGCTTCGCAGGCGATCGAGGTCGGGATGCGAATCGTCTCGGTCTTGCCGGAGAACGCCTCTTCGAGGGAGATTTCGAGGTTGTAGCGCAGGTCCGCCCCGCGCTCCCGGCCGGGAGCACCGCCGCCCCGCCCGCGACCGCCGCCCGGCGCTCCGCGGCCATCTCCGAAAAAGTTCTCGAAGATGTCCGACATGAAGTCGCCGAACTCATTGCCGAATCCGGGGCCGCCCCCGCCGCCCTGGCTGAAGGCGGCATGGCCGAACCGGTCATAGGCCGCGCGCTTCTGGCCGTCGGAGAGGCATTGATAGGCCTCGTTGACTTCCTTGAACTTGATCTCGGCTTCCTTGTCGCCGGGATTGCGGTCCGGGTGATGGACCATGGCGAGCTTGCGGAAGGCAGCCTTCAACTCACCGTCCGAGGCCGTCTTCGCGACGCCCAAGACCTCGTAATAGTCCCGCTTCGACATTCCCGGCCTCTGGAGCCTCTCGTTTGCGTCGGCGACCGGCTCTCTGCCGGGTTTCGGCCGCGCCGCGATCCGCCTCCCGACTCGAACGGGATGGATCGGTCATCGCTTCTCACGGACGCCCGATACGGTTGATCCCCGAGCCTTGCCCGAGGATCAAGCCGTTCGTGCCGTCCTGGCGTAAAAAATGCCGGGAGCGGTGCCGGCGCACCGCTCCCGAACCGTCACGAGGACTTACGCGCGCTTCTTGCGCTCGTTCTCGTCCACTTCCTGGAAGTCGGCGTCGATGACGTCGTCCTTCTTCTCGCCCGAGGCGGAAGCCCCCTCGGCACCCGGCGCGCCCTCGGCCTGGGAGGCGGCGTACATCGCCTCGCCGAGCTTCATCGAAGCCTGCATCAGGTCGTTGGTCTTGGCCTTGATGCCCTCGGCATCCTCGCCCTCCAGAGCCGTGCGGAGCGCGGCGATGGCCGTCTCGATGGCGCCCTTGTCGGCGGCCGAGACCTTGTCACCGTATTCCGACACCGACTTCTCGGTGGCGTGGATCAGGCTCTCGCCCTGGTTCTTCACCTCGACCAGCTCGCGGCGCTTCTTGTCCGCCTCGGCATTGGCCTCGGCGTCCTTGACCATCTTCTCGATGTCGGCGTCGGACAGGCCGCCCGAGGCCTGGATGCGGATCTGGTGCTCCTTGTTCGTCGCCTTGTCCTTGGCCGTGACGTTCAC
>DYYG01000063.1 GCA_020741775.1 Methylorubrum populi | reverse complement strand
TCATGCCGATTGACGATCGTGGCACGAGGGGCGAGCGACCCACACGGGAACAGACCTGGATCTCGTAAGAGCGCCGGACGCCCAAGCCGTATCAAATCACGGCCAGCCTTCAGGTACAGGATTTGGTATGAAAACCATGCTGTGCCGCGCTCTCGCCCTCTCCGTCCTGACGGCCTGTCTGCCGGCTCCGGCCCGTGCCGCCGGTCCCGGGCCGGAGCGCGTCGTCTCGATGAATCTGTGCGCGGACGAACTGGTGCTGCGGCTGGCCGATCCCGCGCAGGTGGCGGCGGTCACCTATTTCGCCCGCGACCCGCGCGGCTCCACGGTGGCGGCCGAAGCCGCCGGCCTGCCTGTCACCCGCGGCCTCTCGGAAGAGATCGTGGCGCTCCGGCCCGACCTCGTCATCGCGGGCGCCTTCACCACCCGCGTGACGGTGGGCCTGCTCAAGCGCACCGGGTTTCCGCTGCTCGAACTCGGTGTCCCGGCGGATCTCGACGGCGTGCGCGCACAGATCCGCCAAGTGGCGGGAGCCCTGGGACAGGGGAAGCGGGGCGAGGCGATGGTCGCTGCCCTCGATGCGCGGCTCGGCCGTATCCAGCCTTCGGGGAAAGCCCTGCGTGCCCTGGTGATGCGGCCCAATGCCTTCACCGTGGCACCCGGCAGCCTCGGCGATGCGCTGATCCGGGCCGCCGGGCTCGTCAACGTCGCCGCCGAGATCGGCCGTGACCGGTTCGGGCAGGTGCCCTTGGAAGCCGCCGCCTTCGCGGGGGCCGACCTCATCGTCCTCGACGAGGACGAGCCCGGCCGGCCCTCCTTGGCCGACAGCCTCCTGCAACATCCGGTGCTGGCCGCCTTCCGCCGTCAGGGACGCACCGTGACGATCCCGAACCGGCTCTGGACCTGCCCCGGACCGCAGGTGGCGGAGGTCGTCGCCCGCCTCGCCGAGGCCGCGCGACGGATGGAGGGCCGGCCGTGAACGCCCCCCTCCCCCGCGACCGGGCTTCGGCGCGACGGTTCCAACTGACTCTCTCGCTCGTTCTCGCGAGCCTCGTCCTCACCCTCGCCTCGGTGGTGATCGGCTACGCCTCCTTCGACGTGATCGCGGCGGCGGGCGATCTTGTCGCCGGCCGAGAGACTCTGCCGGCCCTGGTGCTGTGGGAGCTGCGGATCCCCCGAGCCCTGCTCGGCGGCCTCATCGGCTTCAGTCTCGGGCTGACGGGAGCGGCGATGCAGGGCTTTCTGCGCAACCCGCTGGCCGATCCCGGCATCCTCGGCATCTCGTCGGCGGCGGCGCTGGGCGCGGTAATCGTGTTCTATGGCGGGTTCGCCGCCTCGCTCAGCCTCGCTTTGCCGCTCGGCGGCATCGCCGGAGCCGCCATGGCGGCGTTGCTGCTGATCGGGCTCGCGGCGCGCGGCAGCGGAACCCTCGGCCTGATCCTGGCCGGTGTCGGGCTGTCGAGCCTCGCGGGCGCGCTGACGGCGCTGGCCCTCAACCTGTCGCCGAACCCCTACGCCGCCCTTGAGATCGTGTTCTGGCTGATGGGATCCCTCGCCGACCGCAGCATGGACCATGTTCTACTCTGCCTGCCGCTGATGGCTCTCGGCTGGGCCCTGATGTTCTCCACCTCCGCCGCCCTCGATGCCCTGGCACTCGGCGAGGACACCGCCGCCAGCCTCGGCTTCAACCTCGTCTCCGTGCGGCTGCGCCTCATCGCCGGGGCGGCGCTGGCCGTCGGCAGCGGCGTCGCGGTGAGCGGGGCCATCGGCTTTGTCGGGTTGGTGGTGCCGCATCTGGTGCGGCCCCTCGTCGGGGCCCGGCCGGGAGCGAGCCTTCTGCCGAGCGGCTTGGCCGGGGCGGTGCTAGTGCTGGCGGCCGATCTCGGCGTGCGGCTGCTCGCGACCCGGCCCGAATTGAAGCTCGGCGTGGTGACCGCCCTCGTCGGCGCACCGTTCCTGATCGTGCTGCTCCTGCGCAACCGGGGGCGGGCATGAGCCTGTCCGCCGCCGGCATCGGGCTCGACCGCGACGGCCGCGCCCTCCTCTCGGATGTGAGCCTCGGCCTCGAACGGGGCCGGCTGGTCGGCCTCGTCGGGCCGAACGGCGCCGGCAAGACCACGCTGCTGCGGGTGCTGGCCGGCCTCCTCCCGCCGACACGGGGCGAGGTCGGCCTCGATGGCGCACCTCTCGCTCGCCTTCCGCGCGAGGCCCGCGCGCGCCGGATCGCGGCCCTGTTCCAGGGCGCGGGCGTCGGCTGGCCGCTGCGCGTGCGCGAGATCGTGGCCCTCGGCCGCCTGCCCCATCGCCGCGCCTTCTCCGGCCTCTCGCCGGCCGATGCGGCGGCCATCGCCCGTGCCATGGCGGCGACCGGGGTGACCGCCCTGGCCGAGCGCGGCGAGCCGACCCTGTCCTCCGGTGAGCGGATGCGGGTTCTGCTCGCCCGTGCCCTGGCGGTCGAGGCCGAGTGGCTGCTCGCCGACGAACCCATCACCGCCCTCGATCCGGCCCATCAGCTCGACGCCATGGCCCTGCTGCGGAGGACGGCCCGCGAGGGGACCGGAATCGTCGCCGTTCTGCACGACCTCACCCTCGCCGCCCGCTTCTGCGACCGGATCGTGGTGATGGAAGCCGGGCGGATCGTCGCCGATGGCCCGCCGGACCGGGCGCTCACCGATGCGCGGCTCGCCGCGACCTTCGGCGTGAGCGTGCGCCGCGGCCGGGCGACGGACGGAACCGCCTATCTCCTGCCCTGGGACCGCGCCATCACCGAGGATGTGACAGATGCAACCAGCTCCCGCCGGACGAATCCCCGCCCCTTCTGAGGTCGAGACGTTGCTGCGCGGCGCGCTCGCCGATGCCGGCACCGCCTGGAGTCTCGGCAGTTTCGGCGCCATCGCCGAGTTCATGCGCGACGACGACGAGCCCGTGCGCGCTCTGCCCGACACGCGGATGGGCCTCGCCACCGCGCGCGGTGCCATCGCCCTGACGCCGGGTCCGGATCTGCGCCCCGTGGCCTATGAGACCGGCTTCTCCGGCGGCTACAACCACGCTGTGGCCCTCTGCCTGCCCGAGGGGACCTGCGCCATGGCGCAGCGAATTGTCGTGACCGAACTCGGCCCCGACCGCGAGGCGGCGCGGGAGGAGGATCGGGAGGCGGTTCTGTTCGATCTCGGCCTCGGCCTGCGCGCCGTCGATGCCTGTGTGCGGACCGCCGATCCCGAAGCCATTGCCTGCCTCCGGGCCGGCACCGGCAAGCCGCTCTTCGCCATGGACAACCCGATCGGGCCGCGCCTCGTGGCGATGAGCCCCCACCGGGTGTTCTGTGCCCGCATCGGCCGAATCGAGGTCTATGCGCCGATCCCCGGACCCGGCGAGATGAGCCCGGAGGGACCGCATACCCATGTCCTGCCCAAGCTCCTGCGGGCGGGGCGCACCCATGCGGCGACGACACCGATCCCGGAAGGGTTCGTACCCTGCGCCGGGATGCACCCGCCGCACCCGTACAAGGACATGATGGGGCGCCGCGTCGCCTTCGATCCCGCCCGGCACGCCGCGTTCCAGATCCTGCTCGAACGCTGGGGCGACCCCGATCTCCTCGCGATCAAACGGGGGGAGACGGAGGTGCTGCCGGCCACGATCTCCCCCAAACATGCGCAATCCGCGCGCCGCGTCGCCGAGCTTCAGGCCCGCTTCCTGCGCGGCGAGGCCGTGGAGCCGGTGGCGGGCGACGAGGACGGCGACGAACAGGCCTGACCGCTCAGAACGACAGCTTCATCCCTGCCACGAAGGTGCGCGGCGGCCCGGCAAAGATCGAGCCCGTCGTGCCCGCGAGCACGGCGCGGCCGTTCTGCGCCCCGGTCGTGGCATTGATCGTGTTCGCCAGCGGATTGGCCGAGCCGACATAGGCCGTGTCGAGCACGTTGCGGACCTCGCCGTAGAGGTCGATGCGCTTGGCGTAGCCGTTGGGCAGCGGGGCCGAATAGTGGACGTTCAGGTTGAAGATCGCGAAGCCCGGCACCTTCAGGAAGTTGGCGTTGTCGACGTAATACCCGTCTTGGGCCACCACCTCGGCAAAGCCACCGAGGCCGGCGAGCGGCCCGGCCGGCACGTCGTAGCCCACGCGCGCCAGCACTTGGTGGGTGGGCACGCCGGGGATGCGGTTGCCGGCCCGGTCGAAACGCGCGGTGAGGCTGCCGGCGCTGATCTGCTCGACATAATCGGTGTAGATCTGATCGTCGAAGGTATAGGCCAGCACGCCCTGCCAGCCCGGTGCGAACACCCAGTTGGCGCCGATTTCGATGCCGCGATGCTCCGAGGCCGGTGCGTTGAAGGTATAGTTGAGCAGGCCCGCCCCCGGCGATTGCGTGACCAGTTCGTTGCGGAAAAACTCGTAGAAGCCGGTGATGCTGAGCTTCAGGCCCTCGAACGGGATGAAATCGGCGCCGAGATCGAAGCCCAGATTTTCCTGGGTCTTCAGGTCGCCGTTGTTGCCGGGAAGGCCGGCCGGGGTCACGAACATGCTGGAGAAGGACGGCGTCGAGTAGCCGGTGGCGACGCGGCCGCGCAGGGCCCAGTTCGGATCCGGCCGGTAGATCAGGGCAAGTTCGGGGGCGACATTGAGGAAGCTGCGATCGGCCCGCGCCAGGGTCGAGGTCGTGCCGGCGGCATTCGTGGCATAGGTGCGGTTGCGCCCGACGATGCCGGTTTCCTCGGCACTGAGGCCGGCCACGGCGGTCCATTGCGGCGCGAGTTCGAGTTCGAGCCGCGTCCGCCCACCGAGATTGGATTGCAGGGCATCCTGGAGCCCGATCAGCGCGCCGAGCCGGGGGCCGCCATAGGGGGCGCGGTTGAAGACCGAGGCGGTGATATCGACCACGTTATAGGCGAGCGCGACGTAGCCGATGGCCGGCAGGCCGAACAGCTCTCCGCGCCGGGTGAGGTCTGTCTGCACGTTGTAGGACGGTAGGCTGCCCCGGCCCGACGTGGTGTAGAACGGCTGATTGTAGTTGCGCTCGTCGAAGCCGACCTGCACCCGCCACGTGGTCTGTGCGTCGATGTCGTGCTCCCAGCGTCCGGCGACGATGGTGCGCCGGTCGTTGCGGCGGAAGGCCCCCTCCGCCGCCGTCACCTGCACCTGCGGACCGAAGGCGCCGTTCGCCAGCAGGCCGAAGGTGGTGCAGCCGGGCGCGGCGCTCGCCGCCGCGTCGCAGCCGCGCTGGTACGGGTTGATGCGGAACTGATTCAGCGAGGAGCGGGCCGGAATGTTGGCGGTCAGTTCGTTGTTGATGACCTTGAGTGTGAAGCGGTTGTCCGGCGTCGGCGTGTAGCTCGCCAGCAGGTTGACGGTCTGCGTGTCGTAGGACGAATGGTCCTGATAGCCGTTGCTGCGCACATCGCTGGCGAACAGGCTGATCTCAAAAGGCCCGCTCGCACCGCCGACGGTGTAGTAGTGGCTGAGATAGCCGAAGCTGCCGGCATCGACCCCGATCTCGTAGCCGTCGATCTCCCGGCCGGTGCGCGTGCGGAAGGCCAGCGCGCCGCCCGTGGCGTAGTTGCCGAACAGGGCCGATTGCGGCCCCCGGAACACGTCGATGCGCGAATAGGCACGGGGATCGACCAGATCGAAGCGCGAGGCGCCATCGGGCTGGGTGACGGGGAAGCCATCCTCCAGCACCACCATGTTGCGGGTGACGCCGGTGGCGCGGGCGTTGTTGCCGCGGATCGAGATCACCACGTCGCGCCCGCCATTGCCCTGGCGGAGCGTCACGCCGGGGCTGTCGAGCAGCACCGTGCCGATGCTGGTGGCGGGGCGGTTGGCGATGGTGCCCTCGCGCCCGACTTCCGCGACGACCTCGCCCCTCGGGCGCTCGATCACCAGCGGTGCCGAACCGGGCGGTGCGGCGACACCGAAGCCCGGCGTGCCGGAGGCTGTCTCTGAGGGGTTTCGGCCATTGGCCGCGCCGCTCACGGCGAGTTCTTCCAGGGTCACGCTCTCACTGGCGGACCGGGCCGTATCGGGGATGGACAGGACAAGGGGGGGAACGACGGCGAGCCAAGTGGCGCCGCGGCGGGCGGCGCGGGCCGGAACGGTGAACGACATGAAAGCAGAATCCGCGTGTGAGGGATCGAGGGGATCAGCTCACGTCGCGGGCGGGCCTCGGGGGCTTATGCCTTGGTCGGGCGGCGCGCGGGCCCTGTGCGTGAACGCTTCACGCCGGGGAGGCGGGGTGGCTCGCGGAGGCCAGACCGCGAGTAGGAAGCCGGCGGCATCCGGTGCTTGAAGCGCCACGGCATGGACCTGCGTGCAGCAGGCATGGTGGCACTCGGGAGGCCCGTCATCGTCGGAGGCGGCCGGCGCCTCGTGCTCCGCGCAGATGATGCCGCTTTCGATGCGCGGCATCGTCGGTGCGACGACTGTCAGAAAAGCCTGGAGCACGAGCGCGTAGAGCGCGATCACCCCGATGATCGCGCGGCCGGGCACGGATGGGTGCGGGCGCTCACGCATGGTCAAGCTCATACGGAGCGTCCGAGCCCACGGTCAACGCGAAGGCCCGCTCCGATCAACAATTCGGATCGCGCGCCGGCATTCCGGTCACGCGATCGGGCGAGCCGGGCTCAGGCCGGCAGGCCGGCCGGCTCGAACAGGAAGTCGTCCACCGTCGGAATGGTGACCGAGAGGCCGGCGCCGTAGCTCGCCTTGGACAGGCGCCATGGCCGCTCCGAGCGCGCGCGGATCGCTTCCGATGGGCGCAGGCGACGCAGGGTGCCGTCCTCGTCCAGCTCCTCGATGGTCAGGAAGCCGTAGACCTGAAGCCGCGAAGCGATCAGCTTGGTCTCGCGGTCGCCCGCCGCGACGGGAATCGACCCGGTGGCATAGACGGCATCCATCAGGCTGCGCTGGTCCGCCCGGGACCGGCTGCGGCCGCCGTCGCGGGCGAGGGTCGGGGTGGGAGCGGGCCGGCGGAAGGGAATGACGTTGTCCGCAACGCTACGCATACGCAAACTGCCTCTCGTGTCGTCTCGGTCCCGCTGCTGCGGGTCGGTCTGCGACGTCCCTCGCAGCCGATGCCGAAATTTCGACGAGTCGGCTTAACGCCTGCTTAGTGCTCCTCACAAAACTCCGGGGGCCGTTGAGTTCGGCCTCTGGCGGGCGCGGTGCGGCGGAGCGTTCGAGGGCGATGCCTCGCGCCGAACCCGGGGCCACGCCCGTTGTGATCGATGCTGATTAGGCGGGGTGAAGCGCGCTCGGCCGGGCCTGCGCGCGGGTCGGCCGCCGTCTGGACAGAAGAGTCATAGACGCGCAGGGAGCGCGTCGTCGCCAGCGGCACCCTGCTCGACCGCCGCATGGTTCGAATCAGACGGTCTGCGATCGATCGCTTCTAAATCTGCCGCACGCCGTCATCGCGAGCGTCGGCGAAGCGATCCGGCGGCGCACCGGTTCCAGACAAAGCAGCACCCCGGATCGTCACAGCGACACCTTGCGATGACGCGGGAGGAGCCGCGTCAGGTTTGATTCGGCTTCAACTGGTAGAAGATGTGCCGGCCGATCATGTCCTTGCGCTTCAGCCGGCGCGACCAGCCGGGGCGCACGTAATCGGCGTGGTAGTGGGTCGCACCGCCGACCTCGCTGACATAGGTGCGGCCCTCGATCACGGCGCTGGCGACGCGGGTGGCGCTGCGCCAGGATTCCGCATCGGTGATGCGCAGCGACTTGCCTTCGCAGGCGAAGGAGAACTGGCAGCCCATGAAGCGGTGACGGTTCTGGTAGACGACACCGCATACGGACGAGGGATAGAGACCGCTCTTGACGCGGTTGAGCACCACCTGCGCGACCGCCGCCTGGCCCTCTTCCGGCTCACTGCGCGCCTCGAAATAGACGGCCTCGGCGAGGCAGCGCTGCTCGCGGTCCATCGCCTCCGGATTGATCAGGTCGGCGTAGTGCGATTTGGCCTCGGGCGTGGACATCTGCGGGTCCAGCACGGAGGGCCCCCGGTCGAGGCGGGCGGAGAAGCCCGGTAAGACGAGGTTCGCGGCGGCAACCTCGACGGGGGTCGCGTCCGCCGGGGCCGGGGTCACCGAGGAGAGGGCGACGGCGCGGGGCGTCGCGGGCGTAGCACCGTCCGAATCGGCCAGCGAGGGAAGCCCGTCCTCCCCCGCCTCGACCTCGTGCGCCGAGCCCGGCACTGCCACGAAGCCGGCCTCGATCACGTCCGGGTTCCAGCCCGTGGACGAAACCAGCGCTCCGGTGGTGGCGACATCCCGCTGCGACAGCAATTCGGGCCGCAGCGTCGCGTCCGTGCCCGCCGTCGCCGTGAACGACACCAGAAGTCCGCTCGCCATGATCCACGGCACGACCGCCGAGACAATCCAGCGGGGACCGAGCCCTAAGCCTCGAACGCGTCTCGCACGCAACGCCGACACCCCATGCTCACGAGCGGCCGGAAGCCCCGAGCCTAGCTGATCGCAAGGGGGCCGTGCCTCATGAGACGGAGTTTAATCGTGAACGTGGTTGCCGGACGGTTAAGGCGTCGGGCGACTGTGTCGCTGAGCCAAGCCGTGGACCAGTACGGCGGCATAGGCGGCGCTGCCCTGGGAAGCGACAATCATCCGGCCCGCCTCGCGCTCGTTGCGGTCGGATTCCAGATAGACCAACCCGACGATGCCGGCCGACGCGGCCAGGGCCGAGAGGATCCAGAGATAGGCGGCCTGCATCGCCCGATGGCCGGAAATGACGGCGCGGTGGTCGAGGAGGGCGCTGGGGGAGTCGGGGTTCGACATGGCTGGATGTCCCGCGGCTGCCCTGGGCGGAGGACCAATGACGCGCGCCGCGTATCGGCCTTCCGCTAGCAGGTAACGTGCCCGCGTGACACGGGTTCAGCCTCACATCCGCAAATTTATTGCGACGCTTCGCAGCCCTCCCGCGGGTCTCTGCCCGCGGGAGGATTTTCGAGCCTTCAGGCGTCCTTACCGAGGGCCGCCTGCGCCGCGGCGAGGCGGGCGATCGGCACCCGGAAGGGCGAGCAGGAGACGTAGTCGAGCCCGACTTCCTGGCAGAATCCGATGGAGGCCGGATCGCCGCCATGCTCGCCGCAGATGCCGAGCTTGAGCTTCTCGCGAGTCTTGCGGCCGCGCTCGGCGCCGATCTTCACCAACTCACCCACGCCTTCCTGATCGATCGACACGAAGGGATCGACCGAGAGGATGCCCTTCTGGGTGTAGGGCCCGAGGAAGGTCGCGGCATCGTCGCGGGAGATGCCGAGGGCGGTCTGGGTCAGATCGTTGGTGCCGAAGGAGAAGAACTCCGCCGTCTCGGCGATCTCACCGGCCTTCAGCGCCGCCCGCGGCAGCTCGATCATCGTGCCGACCTGATAGTCGATCTGCGCGCCGGTCTCCTCCGATACGGCCTTGGCCATGGCATCGATCCGGGCCTTGACGATGTCGAACTCCATCCGCGTGAACACCAGCGGCACCATCACTTCCGGCGTGACCGGGGCATTGGTGTCCTTGGCGGCCTGCACGGCCGCCTCGAAGATCGCGCGGGCCTGCATCTCGGCGATCTCGGGGAAGGCGATGGCGAGGCGGCAGCCGCGGAAACCGAGCATGGGGTTGTGCTCGGAGAGTTCGCGGATACGGTTGCGGATCTTGTCCTCGGCGATCCCGGTCGCCTCCATGACCTCGCGGATCTCCTCGTCCGTGTGCGGCAGGAATTCGTGCAGCGGCGGGTCGAGCAGGCGAATCGTGACGGGCAGGCCCGACATGATCGTGAACAGCTCCAGGAAGTCCTGGCGCTGATACGGCAGGATCTTGGCGAGCGCCGCCCGGCGGCCTTCCGTGTCGTCCGCGAGGATCATCTCGCGCACCGCCACGATCCGGTCGCCGTCGAAGAACATGTGTTCGGTGCGGCACAGGCCGATACCCTCGGCGCCGAACTTGCGGGCGGCGCGGGCATCCGCCGGGGTGTCGGCGTTGGTGCGCACCTTCATGGTCCGCACCGCGTCCGCCCACTCCATCAGGGCGGCGAAGTCACCCGACAGCTCCGGCTGGAGCATCTTGACCTCACCCTGGATCACCTGACCGGTCGAGCCGTCGATGGTGATGACGTCGCCCGCCTTCAGGGTCACGCCGCCGACGCTCATGGTCTTGGCTTTGTAGTCGATCCGGATCGAGCCGACGCCGGACACGCAGGGCTTGCCCATGCCACGGGCAACCACTGCCGCGTGGCTGGTCATGCCGCCGCGGGTGGTGAGGATGCCCTCGGCGGCGTGCATGCCGTGGATGTCCTCCGGCGAGGTCTCGATGCGTACGAGAATGCACTTGCGCTCGGCCTTCCGGGCGGCCTCGGCCTCCTCGGAGTTGAACACGATCTCGCCGACCGCCGCGCCCGGCGAGGCGGGCAGGCCCGTGGCGATGACCTTGCGCTCGGCATTCGGGTCGATGGTCGGGTGCAGGAGCTGGTCGAGGGCGCCGGGCTCGATCCGGTTGATCGCCTCCTGCTTGGAGATCAGGCCTTCGCCCGCCAGTTCGACGGCGATGCGCAGGGCCGCCTTGGCGGTGCGCTTGCCGTTGCGGGTCTGGAGCATCCAGAGCTTACCCCGCTCGATGGTGAACTCCATGTCCTGCATGTCGCGGTAGTGCTTCTCGAGGATCCCGTAGATCCGCGTCAGCTCGGCGAAGCTCTCCGGCATCGCCTTTTCCATCGACGGCTTGTCGGACTTCGCCTCGATGCGGGCCTTCTCGGTAATGTCCTGCGGCGTGCGGATACCCGCCACCACATCCTCGCCCTGGGCGTTGATCAGGAACTCGCCGTAGAGCGCGCTCTCGCCGGTGGAGGGGTTGCGGGTGAAGGCGACGCCGGTGGCCGAGGTGTCGCCCATATTGCCGAACACCATGGCCTGGACGTTGACGGCCGTGCCCCAGCTTTCGGGGATATTGTTCAGCTCGCGGTACTTCTTGGCCCGCGGGATCATCCAGGAATCGAACACCGCGCCGATGGCGCCCCAGAGCTGGTCCTCCGGCTTCTGCGGGAAGTCGGAGCCGTGCTCGTCGCGCACGATCTTCTTGTAGACGCCGATGAGGTGCTTCCAGTCGTCGGCCTTCAGCTCGGTATCGAGTTGGAGGCCCTTCTCTTCCTTGTAGTGCTCCAGCGCCTCTTCGAAGGCGTGGTGCTCCACGCCGAGCACGACGTTGGAGTACATCGTGATGAAGCGCCGGTAGGAATCGTAGGCGAAGCGCTCGTCCTCGGCATCCTTCGCCAGAGCCTCGACGGTGACGTCGTTGAGGCCGAGATTGAGCACGGTGTCCATCATGCCCGGCATCGAGGCGCGGGCACCGGAGCGGACCGAGACGAGCAGCGGCTTGTCGGCATCGCCGAAGCGGCGGCCGGTGAGCTTGCCGACCGTGTCGAGCGCCGCGTTCACGGCGTCCTTCAACTCGGCCGGATAGGTCTCGCCGTGCTCGTAGTAGTAGGTGCAGACTTCCGTGGTGATGGTGAAGCCGGGGGGGACCGGAAGGCCGAGGTTCGACATCTCGGCGAGGTTCGCACCCTTGCCGCCGAGGAGGTTGCGCATCGACGCCTCGCCCTCGGCCTTGCCGTCACCGAAGGAATAGACCCATTTCGTCATCAGTCTCTCCGCTGGACGGATATAGCGACCTGAGCGCCGTTGTTCGCGGGCGTGGCGCATCTCATGTCGCAGTGCAAGGAAAGCTTCGCATCACTCCACCGCGAGGAGTGACGATGTGAGGGCTCTGTCAGAGCCTGTAATGCCATCCGGACGAATGTGCGCACCTCGGGGCGGAGGGGGGCGAAGCGGTCATGCCCCGGCTTCGAAATTCCGGGCCGCCATATTGCCGCAGAGCCTCTGATGTCACCCTGGCGGACCGTCCCGCGCCGCTTCCTTCAAGAAAAATGGCGCAGGACACCGAGGCCGATGAGGCCCACGACGATCAGGTAGATCGCGACGATGTAGTTCAGCAAACGCGGCGCGATCAGGATCAGGATGCCTGCCAGGATCGCGATGACCGGTTGCAGATTCGAAACGGTGATGGTCACGGGCGCACTCTAAAAGGTCAAGCTGAGCCGCACGAGAGACGCTTCGACTCTCGATCCGGTTCCTCGGCCTGTCTCAATCCTTGAGGACGCAACGCTCATGCAAGCGGATATCGTCCTTCGGCAGGCCGGTCGGATGTGCCACCAGCCTCGAATGGATCCAGGCCCTCGGCCTGTCAGACGCGGTATTTGCCGCTGCGCTTCACGATCACCCGCGCCCCCACCGGCACGCGCTCGTAGAGATCGACGATGTCCTCATTGAGCATGCGCACGCAGCCCGACGACATCTGCTCGCCGATGCTCCAGGGCTCGTTGGTGCCGTGGATGCGGAACAGGGTGTCGCGGTTGCCCTGGTAGAGGTAGAGGGCGCGGGCGCCGAGCGGATTGTCGATTCCGCCCTTGCGCGAGCGCTCGATGCCGGGATTGAGCGAGACCATGGTCGTGGTGGGGCTCCAATCCGGCCACACGCCCTTGCGGGCGATCCGGGCATCGCCCTTCCACGAGAAGCCGGCCTTGCCGACGCCGACGCCGTACTGAATCGCGGTTCCACCCTCTTGCACCAACGCGAGCTGACGCTTGTCGATATCCACGACGATGGTGCCGGGCGCCTCGGGGCCGGCATAGGCGACCTCCTGGCGGCGATATTTCGGATCGATGCGCGACTTGTCGACGAGGGGCACATCGAAGGGCTTGTCGGGCATGGTGCCGATATACCAAGCCGCATCGTCCTCAGCTCCTGCCATCAGGCCGGGCTTCGAGGATTTGCAGGCCGCCAGGGGTACAAGGCAGAGGGCCGCGAGCATCACGCGGCGGGTGGTCATGCTGGCGGTCTTGCGGGCTGCCATGGAGGCTCCTGTCGTCGCTCGCGGGAGCGGGTTCGGGTGGCGCGTCGGCCCATGACTACCCGTCCCGGCACCGATCCGGTGTGACTTCGAGGCCGCATCGAGCGAGGAACGTCGTCGCGTCACGTCCGCGACAGCCGCCTCGCCCGGCCCGCACGCCGCCATATCTGTGCCGTCACACCGTGAGCGAAGGAGGGGCCGGATGCCCGAGACCGAGACCCAGCTCGTCGAGGATGTCGGCGCGGACGCGACCCTGCTGTCCCCCGCGATTCATCTCGACCACTGCGTCATCCACGTGTCCGATTGGGAGCGCGCGACGGCCTTCTATCGGGATGTGCTGCGGGCCGAAGTCATCCCCTTCGGCAAGGGCGTGGTGTTCCGCTTCGGCGGCGTGCAGCTCAATGTCCACGGCCCCGGCCAGATCGGCTCGCCGCGGGCGCGGCACCCGGTGATGCCGGGCGGCAGCGATCTCTGCTTCCGCTGGTCCGGCCCGATCGAGGACGCTTTGGCTCATCTCGCCGCTCACGGCGTGCCGGTCGAACTCGGCCCCGTCGAGCGCAACGGCGCCGCCGGGTCAGGCGTCAGCGTCTATTTCCGCGACCCGGACGGATCGCTTCTGGAATTCATCACCTACCCGACCGGGTGAGCCGGAGAGGCCGCCGGGCTAGTGCTGCAACCGAGGGCCTGCGCCGGCCGTTAACCGGTCGCGCAAACACGGAGGCTGGGTATGGAACGCAGGACGATCGGAAGTGCCGCTATTTTGGCCGCCGCCTTGTTCCTTCCTGCCGGATCCGCCTGGGCTTTCGGAAGCGGTGGCGGATCCTCCGGCGAGGGCGACGGCTATCTCCGTCAGCAATTGCAGAATCCGAGCTACGTCGAGCCAAGCCCCTACGCCTACCGCCGGGGCTACCGCCGCAACGATCCGGGGGCGGAGTACGAGGCGCGTCGGCGCGGCTATCCGATCTACGGCGAATGGGGCTGGAAATACCGCTGAGCGGCCGGCTCTCAGACCTTCCCGGCGCGTGTGGCGAGCCGCTGGTTCGTCTGTTCGAGGCGCAGCGCGAGATCGCGCATCACGGCAATACCGATCTGCGGGAATTGCGCCAGCAATTCGAGAAAGACGTCGCGATCGATCCGGAGGGCCGTGGTCGCGGTATCGGCTGTCACGGTGGCCGAACGCGGCTGATCGGCAAGAATACCCATCTCGCCGACAAGCGCATTCGGACCGAGCAGGGCGAGCCTGACATGACCGGCCGGGCCGTCGATCGACACCGCGGCCGCGCCTTCAAGGATGAGGTAGGCCGCATCCGCCGTCTCGCCACGGGCGAAGAAGACCTGTCCCGCCTCGAAATGCACGCGCTCACTGGTGAAAGCGAGAAGTTTGAGCCGGGATGGCTCCACTTCACGAAACAACGGCACCTGCCGCAGGGACATCACCTCGGTATCGAGGGTCATGGGCTCACTCCGATGCCGCTTTCGGACACGGGCACAAAGATCCGCCGGTAGGACAGGCCGGCCGTCCCTGTCAAAAGAACGGGGCCGTGCCGACCCTGCTTGGCATCACCTTGCAAAGACCACGACGCGCGGGCGGATGGCCGTGCGAGCACCATAATTCCGAATGGGTCAGATGTCCCTGCGGGTCGACAGTCCGATCCGGTCCGGGCCGGGAGCCTCACGCTTGGCGCTGCTGTTGGGCTGAGGTGAATCGATCGGCTCTTCGGTCGTCGTCGGCGTGGAGCTGTCTTCAGGAGCGGGCATCGGCGGCAGTGCCGTGCGGTTGGTTTCCGGCAATCCGCTGCCGCTCGGAACCGCCGGGGACTTGGCCAGAAGCGAATGCTTCACCATATCTCGGTTGGTCATATCCAGCTCCTCTCGGATGTGATCGGGCCTGTGGAAGCCTGTTCACAAGTCTGCGCGAATCTATACCTTAGGTCGGCTAACGCCTGGACTGCAAAGGGGTTTCCCGCACCCTGCGGTCGATACGGCCAAGGAACAATCGAAAGCGCTGAAGGTTGAGGAGGGTGTGTAGAGAAAGCCTGAGGAGGCACTGATGGCATCTGGTAATTCTACCTCTAAGCGAGGTTTCGCCTCGATGAATATCGAGCGTCAGCGCGAGATCGCCAGTAAGGGCGGTCGCTCGGTCCCCGCCGAGAAGCGCTCGTTCTCGCAGGATCGGGAACTGGCCTCATCCGCCGGCCGCAAGGGTGGCCAGTCGACGGGACGGACCGGCGAAGCGTAATCCCGCCGAGGCGGTAACGGGCGTGGATCCCGCGCTCGACCGCCCGGCTTCCTGATAGTGCATTATCTTTCATGATTGGCGGATGGTGGCGACGGCCATCGCGCCCCGCGACCGTCTGCCGCAGTCTATGCTGGTGTGTCGGAGCGGGCGAGTTCGCGCCATCTCACCACGAGGTCTTCGAAGGCCCGAAGTTCCGAGTCCTCGAGTCGACCGAGAGTGCGCGCGACGTAGTCGGTCTGCGCCGCCATTCCCCGTGCCGCGAGGGTGGTGCCCTCCGCCGTCAGATGCAGAGCGTGCGAGCGACGGTCCCCGGGGATGGCACGGCGCTCGACGAGGCCGGCTTCCACCAAACGATCGACCAGTCCCGACACGTTGCCCTTGGTGACGTAGAGGCGGGCTGCCAATTCCTGCTGCGTCAGCCCTTCCCGCTCGCTCAAGGTCGAGAGCACGTCGAATTGCGGGATCGACAGGCCGAGAACGCGCAGTTCCGCCGCGACTGCAGCGGTGACGCGCCGGCTGAGGCGGATGAAACGGAACCACACCCGAAGGGGATCGGCAGGCTCGACGCTCGGTTCGGGGCGGGCTTGACTGTCGTCCATGTCCCTCCAGCTTCTAGCAGAGTGCTGCGGCGGGAGCATCGGCCCCCACCTCGCTCCCCAACTTTCCCGTCGTTTCGTCGTGGGATGGCCGAGTGGCGCCAACCTCCGCTCGCCTGTAAACCCTCCGCTCGGCATTCCTCTTCGCTTCCGGGTCCATGCGCCGCCAGCTTCTCGACGAACCCGTGACGCGGGCCGGCCGCTACGCGCGGACGCTCGCGGTGTTCTCCCTGATCGTCACCGTCATGGCGGTGCTGATGGTCCGCAGCCCCTCGGCGGAGGCGGCGCCGGCCCTGGCGGTGCTCGTCAGCGGCATCGCGCTGTCGCTGATCGCGCTGGCCTTTGCCCTGTTCGCGATGGTTCGTGTCTGGCGCGAGGGCGCGGGCGGGCTCGGCGCCGCGCTGGGCGGCCTGTTCCTGGCGAGCCTCATCCTCGCCTATCCGGCTTATGCCGCCCTCAAGGGAGTCAGGCTGCCGGCGCTCACCGATGTCACCACCGATATCGAGCGGCCGCCCGCCTTCTCGCGCTCACGGCTGGCCTTTGCGGCGCGGGAGGGGCGCTACCCGCCCGATCCCGGGCCGGCAGCCCGTGAGGCGCAGAGGGCCGCCTATCCGCAGATCGCTCCGCTGACCCTCGATATCGGCGCCGACGAGGCCTTCGAGCTGGCTCGGAAGGCAGCGGTGAATCGCAAGTGGCAGATCGTCGAGGCGATCCGCCCCGGCGGACGGATTGGAAACGGCCGGATCGAGGCGGTCGCGCATACCCGAATCCTGAACCTGCCCGCCGATATCACGGTCCGGGTCCATCCGCGGGCCGACGGCGCCCGCATCGACGTGCGTTCGGCCTCGCGCATCGGCGACCGCGATTTCGGCGACAATGCCGACCGGATCCGTTCCTATCTCGATGAGGTCGCCAACCTCGCCATCGCGCTCAAATAGGCTCGGGCCCGCTCCACCGCTCCGGACGAGCCGCCGGCCCTTATGCCGGGCGGTATTCTCCATCGAGCAGGGGCGGTCCATCGGTCACGGCGATGCCGCGCTCGACCAGATCCTCGAGATGGGCGAAGACCGACAGGGCCGCCGCGCCCATCAGGTGCGGCGCCAATCCCTGATAGATCGCGCGAACGATGGTGGCGATGTCGCCATCCCCCGCCGTGAGGCGGGTGCGGATCGCCGCCTCACGCTGGCGGCGATGGGCCGCGAGTCCGCGCACGAAGCGGCGAGGATCGCGCACCGGTCCGCCATGGCCGGGCCAGTAGAGTGTTTCCCCGCGCTCACGCAGACGGTCGAGGGACGCCATGTAGGCCCGCATCGATCCGTCCGGCGGAGCGACGATGGAGGTGGACCACGCCATCACGTGGTCGCCGGAGAACAGCACGTTCTCTTCGGGCAGGGCGAAGGCGAGATGGTTCATGGTATGGCCGGGGGTCGCCACGGCACTCAGCGTCCAGCCTTCGCCGCCGACGCTCTCCCCGTCCAGCAATTCCCGGTCGGGGCGATGCTCGCGGTCGGCGCTCGCGTCGAGGAGGGGCAATTCGTTCTCGGCGAGCTGCCGGGCGGCCCGGTGCGGTCCGCAGCCGACAATCGGCGCCCCCGTGCGTGCCTGGAGCAGGCGGGCGCCGGGCGAATGGTCGCGATGGGTGTGGGTGACGACGATCGCCTCGATATGCTCGCCGTCGAGATCGACCAGGAGCGCATCGACATGCGTTTCGTCGGCCGGTCCCGGATCGATGATCGCCACGCGACCGCGACCGACGACGTAGCTGCAGGTCCCGCTCGCGGTGAAGGGACCGCCATTGGGACAGATCCGCCGCCGCACGAGCGGGCTCAGCTGCTCCATCTGCCCTGCGGGCGGCAGGGCGTCATCGAAACTGGGAGGGGCGGCCTGCACATCCGCAGCGGATTGACTCGTCATGACGGCTTCGCACAGCAAGAAAGCCGCCCGCCTACGACGGCTTGGCCGCTTCGCCAACTCGATGCGAGCCATTGATCACGACTGAGACGAGGAAAACACCCGTCTCGCGGCCGGATCGGCGGCTGGCGGTGTAAGGGTGCTGCCGCGAGAGCCGGGCCGCAAAAAAGCGCCGCCCTTACGGACGGCGCTCGGTCTCGCGCGAACCGGTCGGGATCCGCCGCCTCAACGACGACGGGTCGATTTCACGCGGATGGGAATGGGCTGCAGCACCGGTTGCGGCGCGAGGGCCGAAACGAGCCGTGCGGCGGCGGCGAGAGCTGCCTTTGCGAGCGCGGTGCCGAAGGCTGCGGGCTTCTTTTGTGCAGGCACGCCGGACGCCTCCTTGGTGTCGTCGATGAATGCGTTCGAGATGAGATGGGGACGAACGACCGGATTCGCCAGTCGGTTCCGAACCTCGCATCGGTCCACGCTTTTGCACAAGAACAGCGGCGAAGACTTGGCGTCGATATGCAGGAAAGAGGAACCCGAGCCGATAACTTGGCGTTATTGAACCCGAAAGGCGGCGGCACGGGCCACGCCAGTTATCGGAAGGATGTTCGACATGCTCGGTTGGGCTGTTACGTTCCTGGTGGTTGCCCTCGTCGCGGCCCTGCTGGGCTTCGGCGGCATTGCCGGCACGGCGATGGAAGCGGCCAAGCTCGTGTTCTTCGTGGCGATCGTCCTGTTTGCGATCTCGGCCGTCATCGGCCTGATGCGCGGCCGCTCGTCGACCTTGTGACGGGCAACGACAATGAGCCGCGCCCGGTCCGGGAGCGGCTCGCACCCTCTCGGTCGCGCAGGAGCGCGGCACGCCTCATGAAGTTGATATCAGGATAGATCGTCCGACGCGGAAGGCTCTCCGTCGAGACGGGCGATCAGGTCCCGAAAGCGGTCCGGAATCGGCTGCTGCACCACGGAGTCGTAGAGCGCGCGCAGGTGATTACCGATGCGCCTCTGGGTTTGGTCGTTCAACCCTTGATCGCCATGCGCCCGAGTGGGCCGGTCCCCTAGTGGGAACGTGCCGGCCGGCTCGTCTTCGTTCATGCCTTACGATCCCCTTGGCGCCACATCCGCCGTGATTGTCTTGCGGCTTGACATGAGTCATGGCTGCAGCAGGAACGCGGCCGTGCGGTTTCGGTTCCGCATGTGCCAGGAACGCACGTCGAACTCCCCGCGTTAGGGGCGCATCGATAACGAAGAGCGAAGAGGCTCAGGGGAACTCATGTCCACAGCACAACTGGTCGTGCAGCACCTGCCATACCTGCGCCGCTATGCGCGCGCACTCACAGGCAGTCAGGTGGCGGGCGATGCCTATGTTGCGGCCACGCTTGAGACGCTGGTGAACGAGCCTGAGACCCTTGGCCGCAGCACCAATGTCAAGGCCGATCTGTTCCGGGTGTTCACCCGCATCTGGAATTCGCTCTCCGTCAACGGTCACAGCGATCAGGTGCAGCACGATCTTCCGGCCGAGGTTCGGCTCGGGCAAATCACCCCGCTGCCGCGCCAAGCGTTCCTGCTCTCCTGCCTCGAAGGATTTTCCGAGGAGGATGCTGGCGTCATTCTCGATGTGGATGTCGCCAAGGTGCGCGACCTCGTGGACGAGGCCGGTCGCGAGCTTGCCGCCGACATGGCCACCGAGATCCTCATCATCGAGGACGAGCCGCTGATCGCCATGGATCTCGAGGCCCTCGTCGAAGGCCTCGGCCACAATGTGATCGGCGTCGCCCGCACGCGCAGTGAGGCGGTGAAGATCGCGTCCGAGAGCAAGCGTCCGGGCCTCATCCTGGCCGATATTCAGCTTGCCGACGGCTCGTCCGGTCTCGATGCGGTCAACGATCTGCTGAAGACCTTCGAGGTGCCGGTGATCTTCATCACGGCCTATCCCGAGCGCTTCCTTACGGGTGAGCGGCCGGAGCCGGCCTTCCTGATCGCCAAGCCGTTCCAGCCGGCCAACGTGTCGGCGGTCATCAGCCAAGCGCTGTTCTTCCAGCAGAGCGCCCGCCGCCGCGAGGCCCGCACCGCCTGAGACGACGCCGCGTCGTCGCGCAAGAGAGGCGCTGGCCATCGGGCCGGCGCCTTTTTTGTTTGGCCGCAGAACGAGATCGGACACGCGAGATCGGGCGCAAGAAAAAACGGGCCGGACCATGGGTCCGACCCGTCGAAAGGTTCCGGCCGATGCACAAGGGGAATGCGGGGAGGACCAGAAGAATGGCCGGGTGCTTCTTCAACCAATGTGGGTCGATCCGGTTCCTTGATCCGGCTTCGGAATGCGCATTTTCTATCCACAGGGGCTTTTTTGCAACGCTTGTCCGGGGTGGTCAGGGCCCAGGCCCGAGAGTCTGAAGGCATCCTCTCCGCGCAGAATACTGACTTGATCCGAAGCGGCACAGTGAAGGAACCGAAGATCTGAAATCGGCGTTGTGAAAACAACCTGTCAAGCTCCTTTCGGAGATCGCAAAGATGCTTCGGCCTGGCTTCATCCTCGGTGTGAGTGGCCCCGCTGCGATCCTGACCCTGCTGCTGCTGCCGACGATCCGGCAGGAAGCCGATGCCATGGCGGCTCCGTCCGCACCGCGGATCGCCTACGAGGCGCCCGCCGCCCTGCCTGGGATGCGTCCCTATTCCACCGCGATCAGCCCGATCCATCTCGCGACCGCGCCGCGTCTGGCTCCGCGCATGGAGCAGGCGCCGACCCGCTCGGCGCAAGAGGAGATGCCGGCAAAGCCCCGGCGCCTGACCCGCGAGGGCTGTGAGACGCCGATCAGCTCCCTGGCCGGGCCGGAGGCCCGCCGCATGGTTCCCGGCCGCTGCATGGCCTGAGGGCGGGCTTGGAGCGGGTCTCGCGGCTCAGATCGGCTGGGAGACCTTTTCCACGTCCGCTGTCGGTCCCGCCGGACCCATTCGCTCGCGGGCGACGAGCCGGTCGCCCGGGCCGAAGGTTCCGAGCGGCACGTCGCGGTCCGGCAGCACGACGGTCGTGCTCGGACCGACATGGACCAGCACGTAGCGCTGTAAGGGCAAGGAAGCGGCGGCCCAGCGCCGGAGCTGGTCGTGATAGGGCGCGCGCTTCCAGCTGCTGCCCTGGCCGGGATCGACCTGCACGTTGAGGAAGCGAGTCACGGGGTCGAGGCTCAGAACCATCTTCGCCCGATCCGGCCGCCATTCCGGGCCGATCCAGTTTTCCGTCATCCAGAGACAATGAAAAGCCCGGCAGTGATCGGGGCGTTCCGCGTGGATGCCGCAACCGCCGCCCGAGCGGACATGGCGGCACCAGCGCCCCGCCGGACTCTCGACCGCCGGCACCTCGTAGACCTTGCAGCAGAGCGTGCAGGGCCCGCAGGCACGGCCGGGAGCCGGCGTCGCGACGATGGTGGCGGGATCGAGCATCGGAGGGTTAGGCATCTTCTCGCGGGGCGCGGGCGACGCCTTCCTGACGCCCGTTGCCGTCGTTAGTGTGGCGGCGCTGCCGGCGCGTTCCCGTCGGCGACCTTGTCGGCTGCCTCGCATCATGTTGTCGAACATCGCCGCCCGCGACGTCGAGACCCTGATCCACCCCTACACCAATCTCGCCGCCTTCCGTGACACCGGTCCTCTGGTGCTGGAGCGGGGGCACGGCGTCTGGGTCTACGACACAGATGGGCGCCCCTATCTCGAAGGCATGGCCGGGCTGTGGTGCACGGCCCTCGGCTACGGCAATGAGGAGCTGGTGGAGGCCGCTGCCGAGCAGATGAGCAAGCTGCCCTTCGCCCACCTGTTCTCCGGCCGCAGCCACGATCCGGCGATCGAGCTGGCCGAGACGCTCAAGGAACTGATGCCGGTTCCGACCTCGAAGGTCTTCTTCACCTCCTCGGGCTCCGAAGCCAACGACGCCCAGATCAAGCTCGTCTGGTACATGAACAATGCGCTCGGCCGCCCGCGCAAGAAGAAGATCATCGGGCGCCGCAAGGGCTATCACGGCGTCACAGTGGCGACCGCGTCTCTGACCGGTCTTCCCGCCAACCATACCGACTGGGATCTGCCGATCGACGGCTTCCTCCACGCCGCTTGCCCGCACCATTACCGGGGGGCCGAGCCCGGCGAGAGCGAAGAGGCCTTCTCCGCCCGCCTCGCCGCCGAACTCGAAGCGCAGATCCTGGCCGAGGATCCCGATACGGTCGCCGCCTTCTTCGTCGAGCCGGTGATGGGAGCGGGCGGCGCCATCATGCCGCCGGCGGGCTACTTTTCCGCGATCCAGGCGGTGCTCGACCGCTACGACGTGCGCCTAATCGCCGACGAGGTGATCTGCGGTTTCGGCCGGCTCGGCACATGGTTCGGTAGCGAGGCGGTGGGCATGAAGCCTCACACTCTCTCCTTCGCCAAGGCCCTGACCTCCGGTTACCTGCCGCTCGGCGGCATCAGCATCGACGAGCCGCTGTACCGGGCGATGCTCGACGAGAGCGTGAAGCTCGGCGGCTTCGGCCACGGCACCACCTATTCCGGGCATCCGGTTGCCTGTGCCGTGGCCAACCGCGCGCTCCACATTTATCGCCGCGACCGCATCGTCGAGCGAGCCGCCGAGAAGGCGCCGCATTTCCAGGTGGCGCTCACCCGGATCGGGGAGCATCCGCTCGTCGGCGAGGCGCGGGGCATGGGGCTGATCGGCGGCATCGAGATCGTGGCCGACAAGGGCTCGAAGCAGCAATTCGACCCCAAGGCCGGCGTGGCGGCGCGGTGCGTCGCCTTCGCCCAGGACGAGGGCTTGATCGTCCGCTTCCTGGCCGGCGACCGCATCGCGGTCTGCCCTCCCCTGGTGATCGCGCCGGAGGAGATCGCACCCTGTTCGAGCGCCTGACCCGTGCCCTCGACAGGACAGCGGCCTGGATCGCGCAGGAAGGACTCAAAGCCGTATCAGCCTTGTGAGCGTGCAACCGGGCGCAAGGGAGCACCGGTAGGTCTTCCGGCTTAGATCGATGGAGTGCGTTGCGAAACAAAGGCACCGCGCCGCACTATCGAGGCCTGGAAGTCACAACCTGCTCCTGCCCGGTTTGTCGGCTTGCTCGAAAATCAGGCTTCGACGCGGCTTTAAGCTTCCGTTCATGTCGGCGGATCGATCAAAGAGCGGACGGTATCTTCGTAATCCTGCCATCAAGGCCGTGTCGAAGAGCCAACCCGTTTTTACGGGGCTTGAGAACGACCCGCAGCGGCCGAGACCCGGCCGTCCCGACGACCAGACAGGACAGGAATCATGTACGCCCCCAGCCGGACCTCGACCTTCGCGGCAGAACCGGGCAGCGCCGCCCGGGTGACCGTGGCCGAGGATCGCGAGAATTTCCGCCCCGTCGCCCTGCCGGCCCTGGCCGCTGCCGTTCACGTCAACAGCACCGCCGTGAAAGCGGCCCGCGCCAAGGCGGAAGCCCGGAAGGCCTATCGCATCGTCCACGAGGACGAGCCCGTCGATTGAGGCTTGACGCGGCCGCCGGCCCGTAGGCTCTGGCGGCATGCTCATTCTCCCGACCCGCAGGCAGGTTCTCGGCGGCTTCGGCGCCACGGCTCTGGGGCTCGGCTCAAGCGGCGCCTATGCTTTCGTCATCGAGCCCCGGTTCCGGCTCGCGCTCACGCGCTATGCCCTGACCCCGCCAGGATGGACGCCGGGGTTGCGCCTGCGGATCGCGGTGCTCGCCGACATCCATGTCTGTGAGCCTTACATGCCGCTCGACCGGGTGGCGGAGATCGTGGCGGCGACGAATGCCCTCGCCCCGGATCTGATCCTTTTGCTCGGCGATTATCCGGCCGGGCGGAAGGTGACCTGGAAGCCGGTTCCCCTCTCCGATTTCGCCCGGCTTGCCGAGGGTCTGCGCGCTCCTCTCGGGACTTACGCCGTCTTGGGCAACCACGATTGGTGGGACGACCGCGAGGCAATGCGGGCGGGTAAGGGCCCGGTCGAGATCCGCCGCCTGCTGGAGGCACGGGGCATTCCGGTTCTCGAAAACGATGCCGTGCGGCTCACCCATGACGGGCGCCCGTTTTGGATTGCGGGATTGGCGGATCAGGAGCCGTTCCTGCCGCTCGGCATCCGCCGCAGCCTCGCCGACATTCCGGCGACCTTGGCTCAAGTCACGGATGATGCGCCGATCCTTCTCATGGCGCACGAGCCGGACATCTTCGTGAAGGTGCCGCAGCGCGTCTCTCTCACGCTCTCGGGCCATACCCATGGCGGCCAGATCCGCGTGCTCGGCTACTCGCCGATGCTGCCCTCCCGCTTCGGCCAGCGCTTCGCCTATGGCCATGTCGTCGAGGAGGGGCGCCACCTGATCGTTTCCGGCGGCCTCGGCGTCAGCGGCGTCGGCGTGCGCTTCGGGGTTCCGCCGGAGATCGTGCTGATCGAGCTGGGCGAGAACGCGCCTGCGGTGTGAGGACCGTCGCCTTCACACGACAGGCTGCGCTCAACTCATTGTCGTCCCTTCCGCGAGGCGGAAGAGCCCACATGCAGGAAGCTGCGCTCCCCGGTGGCGGCCTCGGCGACGTGCTGGATCGTGTCGAGCAGGTCGGCGATCGGTCGCGGGCCCGGGGCCTGCGCCAGGGCTTTCGGGGCGACCCGGCGGGCGGCGGTGCGCCCGGCCACGAGTTGCGCCTCGCTGAGGACATCGAAACTACGGCCGACTCGTCGGTTCATCGCTCTCTCTCCCGACCGGACCGTGATGCGATCATGGTAAACGAGTCGTTAACGCTCACAGGGGGAGGCGGTAGCGGCAGAAATCGTCGGCCGGGGCGAAGGTGTCGTAGAGGCGGCGGGCCGCCGCGTTGTCGATCTTCGTGTGCCAGTAGAGCCGTGACCAGCCGCGACTGCGCCCCAGCGCGACCAGGTCGGCGATCAGGGCTCGGCCGATGCCGGCGCCCCGGGCGTCGGGGGCCACGAACAGGTCTTCGAGATAGCAGATCGGTGCCGTGGTCCAGGTGCCCTCATGCATGACATTGACCGTCATGCCGACCACGGTGCCGTCGCGCTCGGCGAGCCGGGTGAAGACCGCCGAGGCGGGGTCGAGGATGCGACGCCATGTCTCCGCGGTGACGGCGTCCGGCAGATCTTCGCCGTAGAAGGCGAGATAGCCGCCCCAGAGGCGGCGCCACCCGGTCTCGTCGGCGGCGACGGCATCGCGGATTGTCATGATGTTCTCCGTGCTGTTCCCCGCGCCGCGTCTTCGGCCCAGAGATGGATGGCGGCGTAACCCCGCCAGGGCCTCCACGCCGCCGAGCGTTCGAGGATGGCAAGGCGGCTCGGCCGTCCGCTGCCGTCATCGAGGGCCCGCATCAGCCCGACATCCCCCGCCGGCAGGGCATCGGCTTGCGCCAGCACGCGCATGGCGACGTAATGCGCGGTCCAGTCGCCGATGCCCGGCAAGGCGGTCAGCCGGGAAATGGTCTCGTCGAGATCCCTGCCGGGACTGAACAGGTCGGGGGTCGTGAGCATCGCGGCGGCGAGCCCCTGGATCGCCCGGCCGCGGGCGCGGGGCATGTTGAGGATCAGCGAGATCTCCGCGTCCACCAGCTGTTCCGGGGCCGGGAAGAGATGGGTCAGCCCCGGCTCGTCGCCCTGCTCGTCCACCGTCAGCTGCGTGCCGAAGGCCGCCACTAGCCGCCCCGCGAGCCGGGTCGCGGCGGCGACCGAAACCTGCTGGCCGAGAATGGCGCGCACCGCCAGTTCGAACGGATCGAAGGCGCCGGGCATCCGCAGGCCCGGCCGGCGCGCGACAAGCGCGGCAATCAGAGGGTCGTGGGCCAGCCCGCGCGCGATGGCCAGCGGGTCGGCATCGAGATCGAACATCGCCCGAAGGCGGGCGACGATCCGTTCCAGCACCCGATCGGGATCCGGGTGGCGGACGAGGACCGACAGCCCGTCTACCTCCGAGACTACGGCGAGCGTGCCGCACCGTCCGTCAAGGGCGAAGGTGCGGGCGTAGCGGCCGGGCGTGACCGTCTCGACACCCGGACTGGCATGATCCGCCAGGAATCGTTCGAGATGCGTCCAGTCGTAGGGGGGATGGTAGCGGAGGAGGAGCCGCGTGCCATCCGCTTCGATCACGGGCGGTGGGGTGGGTGGCATCGATCGAGAGGAGAGACGTGAGCCCGGTCAGTGTCGTGCGGGCGTCAGCCCATGGCAACCGGCTCGGTGCTCTCGAACTCGGCGGTTTCGCCGACGAGGTCGGTCAAGGAGACGGCGATCCGCCGTCCGTCCTTGAGCTGCAGGGTCGAGTCCGGCGTCAGCCAGAGCGGATACAGCGCGGCGCGGCTGCCGGTCACGGTGCCTCGGGCCAGAACGATCCCGTCCCGGCGCTCGATCTTGACCTTGTAGCGGACCTTGATCGGCTCGATCCCCACGGCGGACAGGGCGCCGCGGCCGCTCAGAACCTGGAGAACTTCGTTCGGCTCGAACATGCAGCGGATCAGGACACGGGGCGCCGGGAACGAAAGGCAACGTGATTGCCACTTGTTCCCGGATTACGCTGTCGCCGTTCTGCCGCCAAGGCTCCGAAGCCGAGAAAGATCGACTTTCACAGCCCCGATCGTCAGCCTGTCAGGAGAGAGTGCGGACCGTAACCCGTCCGCGCTCGACCGAGAGTGCCATACGCCCGTGCTTGAGGGCGATGGCCTTGTCTCCGAACAGGGTGCGGCGCCAACCCTGCAGAACCGGGACATCGGCCTCGTCGTCGTCGGCCAGCGCCTCCAGATCGTCCACGGTGGCGATGATCTTGGGCGCCACTCCCTCCTCCTCCGCCACCGCCTTGAGGAGCACCTTGAGGAGATCGACCAGGGCGCCGTTGCCGCCGCCGCGGGTGCGACTGCGCTCCGGCACCGCGATCTGTGACAGGTCGCGGGCAAATCCCCGCTCGACCGCTGCCAGGATGTCCGCCCCTGTGCGCGAGCGTTCGAAGCCGGCGGGGATGGTGCGCAGGCGCCCGAGCGCCTCGACGCTGCGGGGCGCGGCGGTGGCGATGTCGATGACCGCCTCGTCCTTGAGAATCCGTCCCCGCGGCACGTTACGGCTCTGGGCCTCGGCCTCGCGCCAACCGGCGACCTCCATCAGCACCGCGATCTCCCGCGGCTTGCGCATCCGCCCGGACAGCCGGCGCCAAGCGAGGGCAGGATCGGCCTGATAGGTCTCGGGCGAAGTGAGAACCGCCATCTCTTCGTCGAGCCAGAGGCCGCGATCGGTGCGCACCAGTTCCGCAGCCAGCACCTGATAGATGGTGACGAGGTGGGTAACGTCGGACAGGGCGTAGGAGAGCTGCGCCTCGGAGAGCGGACGGCGCGACCAGTCGGTGAAGCGGGAGGACTTGTCGATCCGCGCCTTGGCGACGTCGTTGACGAGCTGTTCGTAGGACACCGAGTCGCCGTAGCCGCAGACCATGGCGGCGACCTGGGTATCGAAGAACGGGTGCGGCAGCAGCCCGCCCAGCAGCCAGATGATCTCCAGATCCTGCCGGGCCGAATGGAACACCTTCACCGTGCCCTCATCCGCCATCAGGTCGAAGAACGGCTTGAGGTCGAGGCCCTTCGCGAGCGGATCGACAAGGCAGGCGAAGCCGTCCGGGCCGGCCATCTGGATCAGGCACAGCTTCGGGTAATAGGTCGTCTCGCGCATGAACTCCGTATCGACGGTGACGAAGGATTGCGCGGCGAGACGGGCACAGGCGTCCGACAGGGCCTGCGTTTCGGAGATCAGTTCCATGCACCGGCTATATCGAAGGTCGCGCGCTATCGCGAGACGATGACGGACCGATTGTCCCCACGCGTTTGGGGGAAACAGCGAAAAGTTGCGCGTGTCAGGCCGCCCGGCGGGGCGAGCGGCCGCCGCGGGCCCGCCGCTGCGCATCGGCGCGGGCAAGCAGCCAGTCGAGGATGCCGGTCTCGATCCGGGTGCCCGAGGCCGGTTCGGTCAGTCGCCGGATGCGATCGGCCCTGAGGCCGCGATAGAGGCCATGCGCCCGGTCCGTGCCGCCGAGCAAGGTACGGCCGGGGCCGAGCTTCAGCTCGCGCGCATCGAGAATGCGGCTCGTCCAGGCCCCGCGGGCATCCTCGTAGACGACCTCGAACACCCCTTCGAGGGGCAAGGTGCGCCATGCGCCGCGCGCGTCCCCCGCCGGCGCGCGACCGGAGGGACGAGGCGGGTGGCGAAGAGGGTCGTCGCTATGGAAAAAGTCTCGAAAGTCCATGGGCTTGATATGGGATTCGATCGGGTTTTCCACAAGCATCCGTCGGGGCCGTCCGGTGCGGACATGACGCGCCGGAGAAGCGAACTTTGCGTTCGAAATCGCATTGTATTCGCACTAAGGTCACGCTTGACGCGGACGGACGGCAAACGGAATCCCGGAGAGGCGACGATGCGTGGGCAACGGATTCGAATGGCCCATCTGGCCGTCGCGGCAATGCTGGCCGTGCTGTTCGGCACGGCCCTTCCGTCGATCCCGGCGCGGGCCCAGACTTTCCAGACGGCGGCGGTTCACGCCATCCTGATCGATGCCGAATCCGGCTCGGTGCTGTTCGAGAAGGCCGCCGACGAGCCGTTCTCCCCGGCTAGCATGGCCAAGCTGATGACCGCCGAGATCGTGTTCCGGGCGATCAAGGAGGGGCGCCTCTCCCTGGATTCCGAGTTCACGGTGACCGAGGATGCGTGGCGCCGCGGCGGCGCGGGCGGCGGCGGTTCCTCGATGTTTGCGCAGGTCAACAGCCGCATCAAGCTCTCCGATCTGCTGCGCGGCCTGATCGTGCAATCGGGCAACGACGCCGCGATCACCATCGCCGAGAACATGGCCGGCACCGAGGAGGCCTTTGCCGGCATCATGAACCAGCGGGCCAAGGAGATCGGGCTGACCCGCTCGACCTTCCGCAATGCCACCGGCTACTCGGCGCCCGACCAGAAGGTGACCGCCCGCGACATGGCGCGGATCGCCCAGTACCTGATCGACACCTACCCTGAATTCTACAAGATCTACTCAGAGCGTGAGTTCACCTGGAACAAGATCAAGCAGCAGAACCGCAACCCGCTCCTCACCCTCGACATCGGCGCCGACGGGCTCAAGACCGGCTACCTTGAGGAATCGGGCTACGCGCTGACCGGCTCGGCGGTGCAGAACGGCCAGCGGCTGATCATGGTCGTCTCCGGCCTGAAGACAGCCCGCGACCGCGCGGCGGAGGCCCGCAAGCTGATGGAATGGGGCTTCCGCGCCTTCGAGCCGCGGCAGGTCTTCGGTGCCAACGAAACGGTGGCGGAGGTCTCGGTCTTCGGTGGTGAGAAGGGGTCGGTGCCGGTCGTGGCCAACAAACCGGTGCGGCTGCTCCTGCCCCGCGGCAGCTCGGACCGGGTCGCGGCCAAGGTGGTTTATCAGGGCCCGATCGTCGCCCCGGTCGAGCAGGGACGCGAGATCGCCCGCCTGCGTGTCACCCGCGGTGACAGCCTCGCCCTGGAGCAGCCGCTTTACGCCGGGGAGTCCGTTGCGGCAGGCACCCTGACGCAGCGGGCGATGGATGCGGCGCTGGAAGTCGGCACGGATCTGGTCCGCCGCGCCTTCGAGAAGGCCAAGGGCGGAAGCGGCTCCGGCACCGCCGGCTCCGGTGGAGCCTCCGCCGCCGGGGCCGCGAGTGGCAATTCCTGATATTGCGGTTTGAGGGCTCTCGGCGGGAGCGGACAACGGGCCGCGACCGGGAGCGCATCACAACACATCGAGAGAGGTGATCCGACCTGACGGGGTCGGGCACCGCCCTTGCACCGTGCCCGATGGCAATGCCGTGGGGTGGAGTTAAGGAGCCGGGGTCGGGATGTAGGCGCGGATGCCGAGGGGCAAGTCCGCTCCCTGCCGCCGGAACGGCCCGGCGGCTGCGGCTTGCGAGGCGTCGAATGCCTCGATCTGCGCGGCGGAGCCGACGCGGACACTGAAGGCGTCCCAGGAGCCGCCGATCTCGAACAGCGTGGCTGAAGGCGCTGCCCCGTCCGCCGCAGCGGTGGTCCGTGACAGGAGTTCCGCCCGGGCCTGGAAGCGGCGCTCGGCCAGGGTGATGCGCCCGCGCAGCGAGGCGCTGAGGCTGCGGGAGGCGAGCGAGCCCTCGACGATCTCCCCGACTCCGTCGGCGAAGAGAAGGGACATCTTCGCCCGCTCGAACGGTGTGCGGCCGTTGCGCCGCGCCAGGGCACCGGGCGCCACACTTCCCCCGCGGTGGATCACGTCAGCGAGGTCGAGCCCGGCGATGGCGCCATCCTCGCTCGCGAGGGCGACCCGGCCGGCCACCGACCGGGTCAGAGCCTCGACGTCCCGGCCGGCGCCCTCCAGGCTGAAGCTGCCGCGGGTGGTACCGAGCATCCAGCGATACTGCCCGAGTTCGATCAGCAGGGCGCCGAGATCGAGCCCATCGACGCTGCCCTGAGCCTTGATGCGGGTCAGCGCTGCCGCCTCCTCGTCCGCTGCGAGGGTGATGCGGCCCTTGACTACTCCGCCCTGAACCCCGGCGCGGCCGAGGGATGCCTCGATGCCGCCCTCGCGCACCAGAATGCTGGAGGCGAGGTCCGTCAGCTGCACCGGACCGATCCGAGCGCTGCCGGCGGAGATGCGCAGGTCAAGATCTCCACCGGTGAGCGGGCGCAGGTCGAGGGAGCGAGCCTGCGGGGGCGCGTCGTCGGAGTCCGACAGGCGCAACAGATCGGCAAGAAGCGGTGAGAGGTTCAGGCTCTCGGCGGCGAGCGTCGCCTGCACCGCGCTGCGCTGGGGTCCGAAGGAGGCGGAGCCGGCCCCTTCCAGCAGGTTTCCGCCGGTGCGCACGGTGACGTTCGGAAACAGGATCTGGTCGGACGCGGCCTCGAAGCTGCCCTCGACCGAGAGATCCTCGATGAAAGGCGACAGAGCCAGATCGCCGCCGGTCAATGCAAGGGTCTTGCGCAGCGAGCGGGTCCGCAGATTACCGGTGCCCCAGGCTTTCAAGCCCTCGCGCAGGCTGCCATTGCCCTCGGCACCGATCGTGCCCGAGGGCCAGGACAGGGAGGCGGTGAACGGGCTCACGCCGCCGGACAGGAGCGCGTGCGGGCGCAGGCCCGCGACGGTGAACCGGGTGCTCATGCCGTTCCAGGTCGCCCCCCCGGTCAGGGCGAGATTCTCGCTCCAGCTTGGCCAGGAGATCGTCAGATCGACGTCGCGCAGGGTCTGGACCGAGCCGTCGCGTGGGTCGTGACCGGTCACCGCGCAACGCGTCAGGATGATCCGCCGAAGCCCATCGCCGTCATCGCCGGCGACGCGCTGTGTCAGGTGTTCGGACGCGCCGGCCCAGCGGCGGTCCCCCGGCGTCTGCGGCAGCATCACCTCGGTTCCGTCGAGGGTCAGGGAATCGACCTCGACCCGGCCCGTCAACAGGGCGGACAGATCGAGCTGCAGCGACAGCCTGCCGCCGGAGGCGAGGACGGGGCCGCTCGCCTCACCCTCGTTCAGGCGGATATCCGTGAACACGATCCGAGGCAGGGGAAGCAGGACGATCTCGGTGCGTCCCCTGGCGGCAAGGGTGACGCCCCAGCTCTGCTGCAGACCCCGGCTCACGAAACGGGCCGCTCCAGGAGCCTCGATCGACCAAGGCAGGCAGGCGGCAACCAGCCCCGTCGCCAGCAGCCCGAGTCCGAGGGCGGGAAGGGTGCGGCGCAGCGACATTACTCTCCGTAGGCGGGGGCGCTCGGGCAGGGCCGGATCGCGTCGCCGTGGCGAACCGCATTTCCGTCCTTAGCCGGTTCCGCTTCCCCTGTCTTGCGACGGAGCCTCTCTCGGCCCGCAACGCGGTGGATCGCGCGAAGCCTCAATCCCGGCACGGGGGGATCGGCCCAGGTTCACCGGGCCCCGAACGAGTGACGACGCACGCGTTTTGCATCGCGCACAATTGCGTCACCGGTTTGACGAAGGCCGCGCTCGCGTTGCACATCCGGTCCCCGTCGACCTATGCGCGTCCATTCGCCGAATCGTGGCCGCGACGTCAGAGCGGAAGACGAGGGAGGAACGGTTTCGATGAAGAAGGTCTATCCGGATCCGCAGGCCGCGCTGGCCGGCCTCCTCCGCGACGGCATGACCATCATGGCCGGCGGCTTCGGCCTGTGCGGCATCCCGGACGAATTGATCGGCGCCATCCAGGCCTCGGGGGTGAAGGACCTGACCGTCATCTCCAATAATGCGGGCATCGACGGTGTGGGGCTCGGCAAGCTGCTCGAGACCCGTCAGATCCGGAAGATGATCTCGTCCTATGTCGGTGAGAACAAGGAATTCGCCCGCCAGTATCTCGGCGGCGAGCTGGAGATCGAGTTCAACCCGCAGGGAACCCTGGCCGAGCGCATCCGTGCCGGCGGGGCGGGCATCCCCGCTTTCTTCACCAAGACCGGTGTCGGCACCCTGGTGGCAGAGGGCAAGGAGGTGCGCGAGTTCGACGGCGAGAGCTACGTGATGGAGCGTGGGCTGGTCGCCGACCTCGCCATCGTCCATGCCTGGAAGGGCGATACCGAAGGCAACCTCGTCTACCGGAAGACGGCGCGCAACTTCAATCCGATGATGGCCACCGCCGCCGAGGTCACGGTCGCGCAGGTCGAGCATCTGGTGCAGCCGGGCGAGATCGATCCCGACCACATCCACACGCCGGGCATCTTCATCGGCCGCATCATCCACGTGCCGAACCGCGAGAAGCGGATCGAGCAGCGCACCGTGCGCACGCGCAAGGCTCCGGACGCGGCGGCCGCCGGCGGCGGCCAGATCTGATCAGGCGAGGGAGAGCGAACAATGGCCTGGACCCGCGAGCAGATGGCGGAGCGCGCTGCCAAGGAACTGCAGGACGGCTTCTACGTGAATCTCGGCATCGGCATCCCGACGCTGGTGTCGAACTACATCCCCGATGGGATGTCGGTGCAGCTTCAATCCGAGAACGGCATGCTCGGCATGGGCCCCTTCCCCTATGAGGGCGAGGAGGATCCCGATCTCATCAATGCCGGCAAGCAGACCATCACGGCCCTGCCGACCACGAGCTATTTTACCTCGGCGGATTCCTTCGGAATGATCCGCGGCGGGCATATCGACCTGTCGATCCTCGGCGCGATGCAGGTGGCGCAGAACGGCGACCTCGCCAACTGGATGATCCCCGGCAAGATGGTGAAGGGGATGGGCGGGGCGATGGACCTCGTGGCCGGCGTGAAAAAGGTCGTGGTGGTGATGGAGCACGTCGCCAAGGGCAAGGACGGCTCCGAGAGCCCGAAGCTGCTGAAGGCCTGTGACCTGCCGCTCACCGGCACGCAGGTGGTCGACATGGTCATCACCGATCTCGGCGTCTTCACCATCGACAAGAAGGGTGATGGCGGCATGACGCTGATCGAACTCGCCGACGGCGTCACCGAGGACGAGATCCGCAGCAAGACCGAGGGCCAGTTCACCGTCGCGCTGACCTGAGGTGCCCGCGGGCGAGGCGGAAAACGTCTCGCCCGGGTCGCCGCGCCCGCCGAAGAGTTTTCGGGCGAGACATCAACGCCTCGCCCGAACCGCCCTCCCCTCAGGTCACGACGCTCGGCTCCGCGCGGCCGGTCAGCGATTCGATGTCCGCCAATTCCCGCGCCACCGCGACGACTGGGCCGAGCACCTCGGCCACCGGCAGCTCCAGCCGGTCCGGCGCGGATTCGTAGCGCTCGATATAGACGCGCAGGGTCGCACCGGCGGTGCCGGTGCCGGAGAGGCGGTAGACGATCCGCGCATCCTCCTCGAAGGTGACGCGCACGCCCTGGGCTTCCGTCACGGAACCGTCGACGGGATCGACGTAGCGGAAATCGTCCGCCGCCTTGACGGTGAGGCCGCCGATGGTGGTGCCGGGCAAGGCGGGGATCTTGTCCCGCAGGCCATCCATCAGCCGCTTGGCGGCGCCGGCATCGATCTCCTCGTAATCGTGGCGGGTGTAGTAGTCGCGCCCGTAGGTCGCCCAATGCTCGCGCACCAGATCCTGCGCCGGCTTGCCCGTCGCCGCCAGGATGTTGAGCCAGAGCAGCACCGCCCAGAGCCCGTCCTTCTCCCGAACGTGGTTCGAGCCGGTGCCGGCGCTCTCCTCGCCGCACAGGGTGATGCGGCCGGCATCCAGCAGGTTGCCGAAGAACTTCCAGCCGGTGGGCGTCTCGAAGGCCTCGATGCCGAGGCCGGCGGCGACGCGGTCGACCGCCCGGCTCGTCGGCATCGAGCGGGCGACGCCCGCAAGCCCGCCGGCATAGCCCGGCGCCCGGTGCGCGTGGGCGGCGAGAAGCGCGAGGCTGTCGCTCGGGGTGACGAACAGGCCCGGAGCCACGATCATGTTGCGGTCGCCGTCACCATCGGAGGCGGCGCCGAAATCCGGTGCGTCGGGCCCGAGCATCAGATCGTACAGCTCATGGGCATGGACCGGGTTCGGATCGGGGTGGTGGCCGCCGAAATCGGGCTGGGGCTCACCGTTGACGACCGTGCCGGCAGTCGCGCCCAGCGCGCCTTCCAGGATCGCTTTGGCATAGGGGCCGGTCACCGCCGAGAGCGCATCGAAGCGCATGCGGAAGCCGGACGCGAAGAGTTTGGAGAGGGCGTCGAAATCGAACAACTCGCGCATCAGCGCGGCATAATCGGCCACCGGGTCGATCACCTCGACCGTCATGCCGTCGATGGCGGTGGTGCCGATCTGGCCGAGATCGAGATCGGGCGCATCGGAGATGCGGTATTCGCCGATGGCCTTGGTGCGCTCGTAGATCGCCGTGGTGACGCTCTCCGGCGCCGGCCCGCCATTGCTGCCGTTGTACTTGATGCCGAAATCGCCCTGCGGGCCGCCGGGATTGTGGCTCGCCGAGAGCACGATGCCGCCGACCGCCTCGTGCTTGCGGATCACGCAGGAGGCGGCGGGCGTCGAGAGCAGCCCGTCCCGGCCGACCAGCACCCGGCCGAAGCCGTTGGCTGCGGCGATCTTGAGGGCGATCTGCACCACCTCCTTGTTGAAGAAGCGTCCATCCCCGCCGATCACCAGGGTGGCGCCCCGGTGGTCTGGGATGCAATCGATGATCGCCTGCACGAAGTTCTGGACGTAGTGGGGCTGCCGGAAGACCGGCACCTTCTTGCGCAGGCCGGAGGTGCCGGGCTTCTGGTCCGGATAAGGGCTGGTGGGAACCCGCTTCGAGGCCATGGTCCGCTCGTCCTCGTGGAAGATGGTGATGGGCACGTCGTAGTGCGGTTTGCCGGATCGGATAGGGCGGCCGCGCGGATTTCCGCCGAGGCCGGCTCTGCCGTCACATCTCGGAGCCGGCCCGGACCTTGATCACCGCCGGATTGCCTTTGAGGCGTTCGGCGATGGCATCGATGCTGGCCTGCGGCAATCGAACGAAGGCGATGGTGACCTCTTCCAGGCCCTCATTATCGCCTGGGCGCACGACGAACTGGCGCACCCGCGAGGCTCTCTCGCCGGTGACTTCCTGCAGGGTGTCGATGGAGAGGCTGCCGGCCTTGACCGTGAGGTGGAGCGCGCGGCTCTGCATCCGGTCGCGCCAGCTTTCCTCGATCGGCTTCACGCCCGCCAGGATGGCGACGACGAGCACGGTGGCGGCGATGGCCGCCACGTAGAGGCCGCCTCCGACGGCGAGGCCGATCGCCGCCACGGCCCAGAGGCTCGCCGCCGTGGTGAGCCCCTTCACCACCTCGCCCCGCAGGAGGATCGTGCCGGCCCCCAGGAAGCCGATGCCCGAGACGACCTGCGCCGCCACGCGGGAAGGATCGAGCACCACATCCTTGTGTCCGAGCACGTCGGAGAAGCCGAAGGCCGAGACCAACATGGCGAGACAGGCGCCGACGCAGACCAGCATGTGGGTGCGCAGGCCCGCCGCCCAGAGCAACCGCTCCCGTTCGAAGCCGATCACGCTGCCCATCAGGCCCGCCAGCACCAGCCGCGCGACCATCTCCCCATTGCCGAGCATCGCTCCTCCCGTCGATCCGCAGGGGCCGAGACTGCGCCTGTCGGCAGGGCCTGCGCAACGGGGGATGCCGCCTTGACCTCCGGGGTCGTGCGGGTCCAATGCGGCGCGAATTTCGAACATGCCGATACGGGCCGTCGATGCCGCCGCTTCTCGCCCTGCCCTTCCCGGCCATCGATCCGGTCGCGGTCTCCCTCGGCCCGGTCGAGATCAAGTGGTACGCCCTGTCCTACATCGCGGGGCTGATCGGCGGCTGGTTCTACGCCCGTCGTCTGGTGGCGGCGGATTCGCTGTGGGGTGTGGTCAAGCGCCCGACCTTGACCGACATCGACGACCTGATCGTCTGGGTGGCCCTGGGCGTCGTGCTCGGCGGGCGGATTGGCTATGTGCTGTTCTACAACCTGCCGCTCTACCTCGATCATCCCCTGGAGATCCTGGCCATCCGCAACGGCGGCATGTCGTTCCATGGCGGCTTCCTCGGGGCGGTCCTGGCGATGCTGCTGTTCGCCCGGTCGCGGCGCCTCAACGGCTACACCCTGCTCGACCTCGCGGCGGTGGTGGTGCCGATCGGCCTGTTCTTCGGGCGCATCGCCAATTTCGTGAACGGCGAATTGTGGGGCCGGGCGGCTCCGGACTTCCCCTACGCCATCGTCTTTCCCACCGGGGGCGACGTGCCGCGCTATCCGAGCCAGTTGTTCGAGGCCGCTACCGAGGGCGCGCTGCTGTTCGTCGTCATGGCCCTGGCCGTGCGCCGCTTTGGCTTCCGCAAGCCGGGCCTGCTCGGCGGCATCTTCGTGCTCGGCTACGCGCTCGCGCGGACCTTCTGCGAGTTCTTCCGTGAACCCGACCGGCAGCTCGGCTTCCTGTTCGGCCAGAATGTCGATGCCCTGGGCGGGGGGATCACCATGGGCATGCTGCTCTGCGTGCCGATGGCGCTGGTGGGGATCATCTACATCGTCCTCGCCGCCCGCGGCGTGACGCGGCCCCGCGCGACAGGGCCGGAGATCCAGGCGGAAGCCGGGCAGATCTGACGGTGGCCTCCGACGCGACGCCGCTCTTCGCGATCCTCGCGCGGGAAATCCGCGAGGCCGGTCCCATCGGCCTGGACCGATACATGGCGCTCTGTCTCGGCCACCCACGGCACGGCTACTACGCCACGCGGGATCCCTTCGGTGCAGCCGGCGACTTCGTGACCGCGCCGGAGATCAGCCAGATGTTCGGCGAGCTGATCGGCGCCTGGGCCGCGGCGATCCTGCCCGCCCTGACGGGGCAGCGCCCCTGCCTCGTCGAACTCGGGCCCGGCCGCGGGACGCTGATGGCCGACGCCCTGCGGGCCCTGAACGCGGCGGGCGCCGCCTTCGACCTCCACCTCGTCGAGACGAGCCCGGCGCTGCGCCGGCTTCAGGCAGAGCGGCTGGCCGAGGCCGCGCCGCGCTTCCACGATACGGTGGCGAGCCTGCCCGATGAACCGCTTCTGGTCATCGCCAACGAGTTCTTCGACGCCCTGCCCGCGCGCCAATTCGTGCGGACCGTGCGCGGCTGGTGCGAGCGCCGGGTCGGCCTTACGCCGGAAGGTGACGCCCTCGCTTTCGGCCTCGATCCCGAGCCCGATCCCCGTCTCGCGGCGGAGGCCCCGGTGGGGGCGGTGCTGACCCTGCCGAGCCAGGCCCTGGCGGTGATGCGGGACCTGAGCCGGCATCTTGTCGCTCGGGGCGGCGCCCTGCTCGCCATCGATTACGGCTATGACAGCAGCGCCGACCGTCCCGGCCTGGGCGATACGCTCCAGGCCGTGGCGGGCCATCGCTTCGCCGATCCGCTGCTCCGTCCCGGCGAGGCCGATCTGACCCTGCATGTCGATTTTGGCGCCCTGGCCCGCGCGGCCATGTCGGAAGGGGCCAGCATCCAGGGTCCCGTGACGCAGCGCGACTTCCTGCTCTCCCTCGGCCTCGACCTGCGTGCCGAGCGGTTGAAGGCCCGCGCTACGCCGACTCAGGCGGAGGCGATCGACGCCGCCGTCGCCCGGCTGACCGATCCCGATCCGCGCGGCATGGGCGCCTTGTTCAAGGTGCTCAGCGTCCGCCATCCCGGCCTGGGGGCCCTGCCCGGGCTTCCCGCTCCCGTCGCGCCTCTCACCTGAGGGACACCGCCCCGATGTTCATCGAAGCGCCCGAGCTCAGCTCACATTCCTCGATCCGGCACGCTTTCTTCACCCGCCAGGGGGGCGTCTCGGAGGGGCTCTATGCGTCCCTCAACGGCGGCATCGGCTCGCAGGACGATCCGAAGCGTGTGAGCGAGAACCGGGCGCGGATGTGCGCCCAGCTCGGATTGCCGGCCTCGAACCTAGTCAGCCTCTATCAGGTGCATTCGCCCGAGGTCGTCACGGTGGAAGAGCCCTTCCCTCTCGCGGATCGGCCCAAGGCCGATGCCATGGTGACCCGCGTGCCGGGCCTCGCCCTCGGCATCGCCACGGCGGATTGCGGCCCAATCCTGTTCGCCGATCCCGAGAACGGCGTCGTCGGCGCGGCTCATGCCGGGTGGAAGGGCGCCCTCGGCGGCGTCATCGGCGCGACCGTGGCGGCAATGGAGGCGTTGGGTGCGGTGCGGGGAAAGATCGTCGCCGTCCTCGGTCCGACGATTTCCGAGGACGCCTACGAGGTCGGCGCGGATTTCGAGGCGCGCTTCCGCGCAGAGATCCCCGGTTCAGGTGAATTCTTCCGTGAGGGCCGACCGGGTCACGCGCAATTCGATTTGCCAGCGCTTATCCTGAATCGCCTGGCCCAGGAGAAAGTCGGCGAAGCGGTTTCCCTCGGCCTTTGCACATACAAAGATCCTGAGCGATTCTTCAGTTTTCGCCGGACGACCCATCGAAACGAAGCCGATTACGGACGGCTCATCTCGGCAATTGCTCTGACCCCTTGAACATCTTCTTCATGAACTCACAAAAATTGTTGCATCAGTGCAACGCTCCCCCGGGAGGAGGCTAAAGCCAGGCTTCTGTGCGTTGTAGCACTCGCCCCGACACCCGGCTTCAGCGTATCCCTTGTGCGTCGCGGAACACAGTGGTTGCATCCTGCGACAATCTGTCCGGAACGATCACCAAAAAAAGCTCGGCTGTTCGTGAACCTTGGCCGTTCGGTGGCGTTTCTCGGTTGGAACGACGGCAGACAAAGATCACTGCCACAAAGGGGCCGCCTTCTGGACGGTCGGCGTGGTCAAGCCGCAACAGCATCTTCCGGGATGCTGAACTAGATACGGGGCACCGTGCCGCTGCGCTTCTACGGACGCGCCGGCACAGTCAAAGAGGACCAGAGTGATGAAATCCTTCCTTCGCGCCGGTACGGCCATTGCCGGCATCGCCTTCGCCGGTTCGGCGCTCGCCGCCGACCTTCCGCGTCGCGCCGCTCCGCCGCCGGTGTTCCAGCCGGTGCCGGTCTTCACCTGGACGGGCTTCTATGCCGGTTTCAACGCTGGTTACGGCTTCGGCACGGGTGACAACAACAACAACCCGACCGTCATCGGCGTGAACGGCGCCAGCGGCCTCGTCGCCCCGGGCGGCACCGCGGTCGTCGCCTTCAACAACCGTCGCAGCGACGAAGGCTTCGTCGGCGGTGGTCAGATCGGCTACAACTACCAGTTCACCCCGGGCTCCGGTGTCGTGATCGGTGTCGAGGCCGACGCCCAGTACGTCGATTTCGGTCGTGACCGGAACCGCTTCGCTGTCGCTCCGGGCTCCTCGGCCTTCCTCGCCGGCACCCAGATCTTCAACCCGAACGGTCTGTCGGGCCTCGACTTCTTCGGCACCGTCCGCGGTCGCCTCGGCTACGCCTTCGACCGCACCCTCGTGTACGGCACCGGCGGCTTCGCCTACGGCTCCGGCGGCGGCTCCGACTTCGGCCTGCCGAACGGCTCCTCCGACGACTTCCGCACCGGCTGGACCGCTGGCGGTGGTATCGAGTACGCCCTGCCGACCGATTCCTTCCTGAACTTCTTCAAGTCCTCGGCCGTCACGCTGAAGGTCGAAGGTCTCTACGTGAACCTCGACCGCGGCAACCGCCTGAACGGCGCCTTCGGTGCCACCCCGGCCGGCAACCTCGTCTACACGACCAGCCCGGGCGTCGTCCTGGCCAGCGGCAACCTCGCTCGTCAGCGCGAGACCGAGTTCGCCGTCGTCCGCGCCGGCCTGAACTACAAGTTCGGCTCGTACTAAGATCCGAAACATCCGGCGGCCCCTCACCGGGCTGCCGGTTTTCGAGAAAGCCCGGCCTTGCGCCGGGCTTTTTTGTTGTCGCCATCCCGAGGGAAACGCCAGGCGGAACCCGGCCGAGGCGGACAATCGACGGCAGCCCCCCTGACAAAAGCTCGACCGGCCCCCATCTCGTAGCCGCCGTGCGGTGACGACGCCGTCGGCGCCTCAGGAGGACGGCTCCATGAACAGCGAAGAACGCGACATCATCAACGGCATCTTCCAGCGCCTCGAACAGGCGTCCGGCCAGCCCCGGGACGCCGATGCCGAACGCTTCATCGCCGAGAAGCTGCGCAGCCAGCCCTACGCGCCCTACGCGATGGCCCAGCTGATCTACGTGCAGGAGGAGGCGATCAAGAGCCTCAACCAGCAGCTCGAGCAGGCCCGCCAGCAGGCGCAGTCCCAGCCCTCCGGTGGCGGCGGTTTCCTGTCGAGCATCTTCGGTGGCGGCCAGCGGTCCGAACCGCAGCGCCCTACCGGTCAGCCCTGGGGCCAGCAGGGTGGCCAGGGCGGCTACGGTGGCCCGCAGCAGGGCTATGGCGGCCCGCAGCAGGGCTATGGCCAGCCCGGCGGCTACGCACCTCCGCAGCAGGGCGGTCCCTGGGGCGGCCAGCCGCAGCAGCCGGCCCGTGGCGGTGGTTTCCTGGCGACAGCCCTGCCGATGGCGGCGGGTGCGGCCGGCGGCATGTTGCTCGGCAGCGCCCTCTCCAACGCGTTCGCCGGTGGCCATTCGCAGCTCGGCAACGCGGCGGCGGCGGGCCTCGGTGGCGGCGATTCCATCGTCGAGAACAACTATTTCGGCGGCGGTGAGCAGGATCTCGGTGCCGCGCTCGGCGGCGGCGATGGCGGCTTCCAGGATGCCTCGTTCGGAGGAAGCGATCCGGGCGGCGATTTCGGTGGCGATCTCGGCGACGGCGGCGACGACGATTGGGCCTGAGCCGCGCGCCAGTCGTCACGGGCTATCCGATCCTGTCGTCGGTCTGATCGGCCGGAGACGGGATCGGAGATCGAAGGGTGAGGCCTTTCGAAGCCCATTCTCTTCTGCGCTCGAGCAAAAAAACGGGCGGCACCACGCGGTGCCGCCCGTTTTCACGTTCTCACGACCTGCCGCGTCAGTGGCGCGGCAGGGTGTGCAGGGCCCGCAGGAAGACATCGATCTCCTCCCGCGTGTTGTAGAAGGCCAGCGAAGCGCGCACCGATTGATCCACGCCGAACCGGCGCAGGGCCGGCTGGGCGCAGTGATGACCCGAGCGCACCGCGATGCCGTGCCCGTCGAGATGGCGGGCCACCGCCTCGTTGCTGACGCCATTGACCGTGAAGGACATCACGCTCGCCTTGTTGAGCGCGGTGCCGATCAGGCGCAGGCCCTTCACGTCGGCAAGGCCTTCCTGGGCATATTCCAGCAGGTCGTGCTCGTAGGCCGCGATGGCCGGCAGGCCGACACTTTCCAGGTAATCTAGCGCCGCGCCGAGACCGACCGCACCCGCGATATCGGGCGTGCCCGCCTCGAACTTCTCCGGAGCGCCCTTGTAGACGGTCTTGGAGAAGGTGACGTCCTCGATCATGTGGCCGCCGCCCTGCCACGGAGGCATCGCCTCGAGCAGGTGCTTCTTGCCGTAAAGGGCACCGATGCCGGTCGGCCCGAACACCTTATGCCCGGAGAAGACCAGGAAGTCGGCATCGAGCGCCTGCACATCGATCGGGATATGCGGCGTCGATTGCGCGGCATCGACCAGAACCGGCACGCCGTAGGCGTGGGCCAGGGCGATGATCTCCTGGATCGGATTCACCGTGCCGAGCGCGTTGGCGACATGGGTCACCGAGACGATCTTCGTGCGACCCGACAGAAGCGCCGCGTATTGCTCGAAGATGATCTCACCGCGATCGTTGACCGGGATCACCCGGATCGTCGCTCCGGTCGACTGCGCCAGCAGCTGCCAGGGCACGATGTTGGCGTGGTGCTCGATGGTCGAGACGATGATCTCGTCGCCCGGGCCGATATTGGCACGGCCATAGGAGTTGGCGACGAGGTTGATCGCTTCCGTCGTGCCGCGCAGGAAGACGATGTCGTCCTTCGACGGGGCATTGAGGAAGCGGCGGGTCTTCTCGCGTCCGCCCTCGAACAGATCCGTGGAGCGCGCGGCCAAGGTATGCGCGGCCCGGTGGATATTCGAGTTGTGGCGGCCGTAGAACTCGCTCGTCGCGTCGATCACGCTCTGCGGCTTGTGGGTGGTGGCCGCGTTGTCGAGCCAGATCAGGGGATGCCCGTTCACGCTCTGGTGGAGCGCCGGGAAATCCTTACGGACATGGGCGACATCGAAGGGCGCACCGGCCGGCACCGAGCCGTGCGAGGTCACGCGGGGAGCGGGACCGACATGGCGCGAGGGCTCGACCCGCGGCTGGGCCGCCGACTTCTTCCGGGCGGAAGGAGCCGGGTTGAGGAAGTAGTAGTCGCCCGCGCCGTCCGGCTGGGACGGATGCGGGAGATGGCCGTGTCGGGCGTAATGCTCCTGCGACACATCTCCGCCCGGCTTGCCGGGAGCGGCCGGAACCAGGCTCGGCGCGATAGCGTGCGCGAAGGCATTGGCGCGGGGATGATCCGCCGCGATCTGCCGATGCAGGTCCGCCCCGCCGGGAAGGTGGGCGGCGACCTCGGGCAGGCTCGGCACGAAATATTCGGGCAGCTTGGCCTGCGCCGGATACGGATGCACCGAGGGGATCGCCGAGAGGTCGAGCAGGTTCGCGCTGGCCGGAGCCGGCGTCGATCCGACCGGATTGGCCTGGGACGGGCCGGTCAGGCCCAGCAGGCCGACCGGCGGCGCCCCGAAGGAGCGCGCGCCGAGCGACGCCGCGTCCGGCTGGAGGCCGGAGGGCAGCCCCCCGGCCGGAGCCGAGGGGAGCCCGAGATCGGTCGCCGGCAGGCTCGCGCCGCCGGGACCCTGGGGCAGGGACTCGAGTCCCTGCGGAAGCTGCGGCGAGGTCGGCAGCGACGGGGCGAAGGGCTGACTCGCAGCCTGCCCCTGCCCGTAAATCTCGCGGGCGAGACGCCCGACGAGATCCGCATGGGCGAGCTCACCCGGCGTGCCGGGGAGCGAGCCTGTCGGAATGCCGAGTGCCGGACCCTCAAGCGTAGTCATGATAATTGCCGAGCAGCACGTTATCGAGACGGGCAATCGCGTCCTCGACCAGCACGGCGGCCGAGAAGTAGCGGGTCACGAGGTGCGAGGCGATGGAGTGGTCGTTGGTGCCCATGTAGCGCACCGACAGGCCGGGCTCGATCTCGCCGGTCACGCCCGACTTCTGCAGGCCGACCACGCCCTGCTCACCCTCGCCGACGCGGAGCAGCAGGATCGAGGTGGTCTGCGCGCCCGTCACCGGATCGGTCTCGATCGGCAGCTTGTCGCTCGGGACCAGCGGCACGCCGCGCCAGGTGATGAAGGGGGCGCCGAACAGGTGGACGACCACCGGTGGCACACCGCGCCGGGTCGCCTCACGGCCGAAGGCGGCGATGGCGCGAGGATGGGCGACGAAGAAGGCCGGCTTCTTCCACACCAGCGTCAGCAGCTCGTCGAGGTCGTCCGGGGTCGGCGGGCCCGAGCGGGTCGGGATGCGCTGGCGGCCGGACACCTCGTTCAACAGGCCGAACTGCGAGTTGTTGAGCAGCTCCCACTCCTCGCGCTCCTTCACGGCATCGACCGTGAGGCGGATCTGCTCGCGGAGCTGGTCGATCTCGTTGGAATAAAGATCGGTGACGCGGGTATGGGTGTTGAGGATCGTCTGGATCGTCGAGAGGTGATACTCGCGCGGATCGATCTCGTAATCGACGAAGGTGGTCGGCAGGCGCGGCTCACCGGCATGGACGGCCAGGAGCTCGATGCCCTGCTCGCCATGGGAGTTGGTGTGGCCCTTCAGCCGGTCACGCTCTTCCTGGTACTGGCTGATGCGCGAACGGATCGCCTCATCGCCGATCGCCGCCGGATCGAGGGTCAGCAGGGTCACCGACGAGAGGGCCTTCACGGCCGGGGTCGGGCCGGCCTCGCCGACGAGGGCGTCGTCGCCGAAATAATCGCCGCGGGTCGCGAGGCCCTGGCGCAGGCGGCCCTTGTAGGGGCCCGACAGGGTCAGCTCGACGGTGCCGTCGGCGACGATCACGAGGCTGCGGCCCTTGGCGCCCTCCTCGGCGATCACATCACCGGCCTTGTGATGGCTCTCGGTGAACTTGCCGGCCAGGGTGGCGAGCTCGGCATCGCCGAGGCGGCTGAACAGCGGGACGGCGCGCAGCGAACCGGGACGGATCGTACGGCCCTTGTCCTCGCTCACCAGATCGACGCGGCCGGGCTTGGCCAGCACGACGGCGCGGCGGTTCACCCGGTAGACACCGCCGGCGACATCAACGAACGGCAGCAGGCGCAGCAGGAAGCGCGGGGTGTTGGCGACGTTCTGGACCGATGTGACGGTCGCAGTGGCTAGATTGCGCGCCGCAGAGGCGCTCACGCTCAGGCCCGGTCCACTCATCTGTCCTCATCTCCCGTTATGGATGTTCAGTAAAAGACACACGCCCATGCGAGAACTGCGACGCGGCCAAGGGCGCGCATCGATATCGCACTCTATTAGGAATGCGTTCGGCCTGGGATGGGTGAATACTTGCCCGCCACCGCTTTTGATTGGTTGAGCGGCGGCGGCGGGGTGAACCTAGGCCCGCGCTATCACATAGGTCAATAGAAGGGTTTTCTCATTTTTTGGCCTATGAAGTAACAGTTTTCCAAATTTTTGAGCCAACAAACCAAAATATTCTAAAATAGAGGCATTCCAGAGAACTATATTCTCTATAATGCGTTATTTGAATTCAGCTTGAAAAGGATTTCCGCTCCCGGTCTCGGCTCTGACCTCCGGGTCAGATCCCGTCGCCGAAACCGAACGACTGATCCATGGTGAGAGCGGGCTCTTCGTCGGTCCTCAGGCGCGAGACGACCCGAGCCGGCACGCCGGCGACCGTGGTATGAGCGGGTACCTCGTGCAGGACCACTGCGGCCGCCGCGACCTTCGCGCCTTCTCCGACCCGGATGTTGCCGAGAACCTTGGCGCCGACGCTGAGCAGCACGCCGCGCGCGATCTTCGGATGGCGGTCGCCGCTCTCCTTGCCGTTGCCGCCGAGGGTGACCGACTGAAGAATCGAGACATCGTCGGCCACGACGGTGGTCTCGCCGATGACGACACCGGTGGCGTGGTCGATGAACACGCCCGAGCCGATCCGCGCCGCCGGATGGATATCGCAGCCGAACACTTCGGAGATGCGGCTCTGCATATGCAGCGCGAGAGTGGCGCGGCCCTGGTGCCAGAGCCAGTGGGAAACCCGGTATCCTTCGAGCGCGGCGAAGCCCTTGTAGAAGAGAAATGGATCGAGATAGCGCCGGCAGGTCGGGTCGCGCTCGCGGATGGCGATGAGATCGCGCACCGCGTTCGCCCCGGCTTCCGGATCGGCCTCGAAGGCGGAGAGGCAGAGGTCGCGCACCGTCAGTCGCGACAGGTCACCGTCACCGAGGCGGTGAGCGAGCCGGTAGGCCAGGGCCTCTGGAAGCTTGCGCTGGTCGAGCACCGTCGCCTGAATCAGGCCCGCGTAAAGCGGCTCCTCGATGAGCGCGGCCTCTGCCTCCGCCCGCATCGCCGACCAGACATCGGCCTCCTGCGTGCTGCGGCTCAGGGTCCGCAAAGGTGGCGCGAAAGCAAGTGCCCGGGGCGTGGCCGGGGCTCCAGTATTGATTGAGAGAGAATCCACCTTCGAACCACTTCGGCAGGATATTCAACTTCTGCGCGTATAAATCTGCGCAGTTCGCGGATCAATGGATGCGGCGAAAAAGATCCGGCAGATAGCTCTGTAGGGTGTCGTGGCCGTCGAACTTGACGTCGATGGTCGGGATGCGATTGCCCTGACGGTGAATGCCGACCACACGCCCCCTCGCATTGCGCCAAATTCCAAGGGCCTCCGCGAGGTCCAGGCGGTCGAACACAACCTGATCGCCGGGCAGCATCGTCACTGAAATCATTATCGCGTCCTTTGGCGGATTTCGTCGGGAGTGATGCGAATCGCAGTCTCGGGTGTTGCCGCCTCAGACAGCGCCACGGTTCAGGATCGGAAAAGCATTTCTGCCGTGCTGCCTGTGGGAGAAGATTTGCTGCGGGAAGAGATCGATTGAGAGCATTGTCTTCGCTAAGCCATTGACATAACTGCATTTTTGACGATAACACGCGGATTGGCAAGCCGGTTCCTTCGGTTCCCGGGGCTGAAGCTGAAGCCAAGCCGCCTCCCGGCGCACCCGCTCGGAAGGCCGCGGCGATGACGGTGGACCGTGCTGCGGCCGAGCGGCCTTCCGGATGAGGCCAATTGTCAGAGCGCTTTCCGATGACGTGGACACCGCTCTAATGAGAGAGGGCGGGTCCCCTTCAGCAGCTTCGACATGGTTCAGCCGCCGTCGCGCAGCGAGTATCCGCGCAACGCCGCCTTCGCCCCGAATGTCTGGAGTGCCGACTGATGCTGATGTTCAGAATCTGTTTGATTTCAGATCCTCTTCAGCGCCCTCCATCGACAGCAATGAGTTCCCGGCTTGCTGACTTGTAGACGGAGTAACAAGGTCACCGCCGCTGGCTGGTGCCGCATCTTTTCGGCACGCGTCGGGCTTTTGTTATGTAGAAGTATTTGCTGCGCGAGATATGGCTTCGAGCTTTTTGAAAATACAAAATTTCAATACGAATCTGGATCAAGATCATTTTCAGAAGAATTCTGTGACGCGATGGATGAATAAAAAAGCAAAGACGATCAGTTTTGCTATTGAGGGTAGATAATCAACTTAGGTCTTTGTTTTAAAATTTAATAACGACGATAATCGCATTGAATTTGGTGCTATCATGACGCCGGATTCGAGATGTCTTCAAAGCGATCGATCGCCTTTTATTTGATTGAGAGTGATCTTCGGTATAACATGAAATCTAAATTGATAAAATATGTGTGAGCGTTTGTCGCGACGTATATCTCGCCCAATTAAACGAGCCATAATGAAGGTGTCTGCAACTGTCTGTTGCAAATATTGGCTCGGCAAGAAACTGACCCAATTTACCGTCTGGATTTTTTTATTATTGGGGGCGATGTTCTGGTCATAACATACGCCAATGTCCTCATCTAATGAGTAAAACAGCGCATAGGCGTTCTATGAACATCCGATCTCCCGCCTATTTCCCTCTCGGTACACTCCAATTCTTTTGGCATGTTCTTTCGACGCATTGCGCGTGTTAACGGAAAATTAAATATCAAAAGTCATTTTTCAACAGTCCGCTCCGCGGTTGGCCGTATCAAATTTCTGAGCGGTGCTGGGGCGCGCAATCGTGGCAGCACGCCCAGGGACTGACTTCATGGCTCTCGTCAAAAAGGCCGCCCTTTCCGGGCAGCGATCGCTCGCGCGCGGCAGCGAGCAGACCAGCCTTAACCAACTCGGCCGCCTCAACGAGGAGCATCGCCGCAAGGCGCGCACCTACGCCAAGCAGCAGAAGGCGGCCGAGCGCGTCGCCGCCGCCACCACCGAGCTCGCCAGTGGCATCACCGAGGCCTCCTCGGCCGCCGAGGAGCTGCGCAAGGCGATGGAGCAGATCGCGGCCGGCGCGCAGCAGGCGGCGAGCGCTGCCGAGGAGTCGCAGCGCGCGGTGACGGGCATCTCGGACGCGATCATCGCCTCGCGCAACGAGGCCGAGACCTCCAGCCAGAAAACGGGAGCGCTGCAAACCCTGATCAGCGGCGTCACCCGGCAGATCGCGGGCAGCATCGTCTCGATCGCCACCGCCGCCGAGCGGCAGTCGGAATCGGTCAAGCTCATCGTCGAACTCGAGCGTCAGGCCGCCAATATCGGTGACATCGTCCGCGCCGTGGCCCGGATCGCTGACCAGACCAACCTGCTCGCCCTCAACGCCGCCATCGAGGCGGCCCGCGCCGGCCAGCACGGCAAGGGCTTCGCGGTCGTGGCCGACGAGGTCCGCACCCTCGCCGAGACCTCCGAGAAGAGCGCTCAGGAGATCCAGGAGCTGATCGGCCAGATCCAAGGCGACGTGAAGGTCATCGCCGACGGCATCAACCGCTCCGCCGAGAGCACCCGTGAGGAGGTGGAGAAGGGCAAGGCAGTCACCGCGCAGCTCGAGAGCGTGAGCGCGGCGATGGTCGAGATCATGAAGGCCGGCGACGCCATCCGCCGCGCCGCGCTCGAATCGGAAAAGGCCGCGCTCGAGGCGCAGAAGGGCTCGGAGGCGATCGCCGCCGCGGCCGAGGAGCAATCCTCCGCCTGCCAGGAATCGCTCAAGACCGTCGACCAGCAGACCACCGCCCTCGACCAGAGCGAGCAGGCCGCCAACGAACTCTCGACCCTGGCCGACGAGCTGAAGAACGCGACCGATATCGGCAAGAGCGCCGAGGAAGTCGCCTCCGCCGCCGAGGAGCTGTCATCCGCGGTCGAGGAGATCAACCGGGCGGCCGCCCAGATCATGACCGCCCTCGATCAGATCAATCGTGGCGCCCAGCAGCAATCGGCCGCCTCGCAGCAATCCGCCGCCGCCATCGTTCAGATCGAGAAGGGAGCCTCCCTCGCCCAGGAACGGGCTCAGGACTCGCTGGAGCGCGGCAGCGCGATCTCGGCGCAGATTCAGGAGAACCGCGCCGCCGTCGACGGCCTGGTCCTGGGCGTTTCCCGCTCGCTCGAAGAGACCAACCGGAGCCGCGAGCAGATCAACGCCCTGGAACAGGTGAGCCGGAAGATCGACAAGATCGTCGATGCGATCACCACCGTCGCGATCCAGACCAACATGCTCGCCGTCAACGGTTCGATCGAGGCGGCCCGGGCCGGCGAATTCGGCAAGGGCTTCATGGTGGTCTCCACCGATATCCGCAATCTCGCCCGCGACTCGTCCGAGAATGCCGAGCGGATCAAGGATCTCGTCAAGGCGATCCAGGATCAGATCGTCTTCGTCCGCCGCGATTTGGAGGAGATCTCTGCCGCCGCCGCCGCCGAAGTCGAGAAGAACAAGGCGATCACGAAGGATCTCGAGACCACCGCCGAGGACATGGTGATCGTGCTCGATGGCAACCGGCAGATCCTCCAGGGTTCCGACATGATCATGCGGAACGTCGAGGAGGCCAAGCGCGGTGTCGAACAGATCTCCGCCGCCGCCAAGCAGGCGGGTCAGGCCGCGATCGAGGCGCAGCAGGCCGGGCGCGAGCAATCCAAGGGTGCCGAGGAGCTCGCCGCGGCGATCGAGGAGATCGCCTCCCTCGCCGACGAGCTGCAGAACCAAGACTGAGCGGTTCCGCCCGGCGAGGCGGGCGCGAACCCGCCTCGCCGTCCGATCCCGGCCTGCCGCATCGTCCTGGACCTTGGGCTCCAGCTCTCGAAACACGACGATGCGCCAGCATCAGGCGAGCGCGACTCCCTGCGCCGCCGGCCGCGCCCATCCAAAGACGGCGGTGCCTCCGGTTGCCGCCTTCGGCCCCGTCACAGCGACCACCGGCCGGTCCGCGGACCGCGCAGCGGGATCGAGGAAATCGATGTCCAGCCCAATCCAACCCGACACCGCGGACCGTGAGGTCGCTGCGGCCGAGACCGGCCAGAACGTCCGGCAATTCGTCACCTTCCATGTCGAGCGGGAAACCTACGCGGTGCCGCTCGCCGAAGTTCAGGAAATCATCCGGCTGCCGGACATGGTGGACGTGCCCCTGGCGCCCGTAGCCCTGGCGGGACTGGCCAACCTGCGCGGCTCGGTCCTGCCGATCACCAGCCTGCGCCGTCTGTTTTCGCTGCAGGACCGGCCGCACGACGACGCGACCCGGGTCATCGTCGTCAGCCATGGCACGGCCTTCGGCTTCGTGGTCGATCGCATGGCGAGTGTCGTCACCGCCGAGATCGCCGAGATCGAAGGGACCGACAGCCTCGGCGGCACCATCGACACCGACATGCTGTCCGGCGTGATCAAGCGCGAGGGCGCCATGATCATGATCCTCGACCCCGCCCGCCTGATGCAGCGCAGTGGCGCTGCCCGCGCGACCGTCGGCGGCCCCCGGGCCGAGCTCCTCGCCGAGGCGGGCCTGCTCTCCAGCTCCCGCGGCGAGGCCGAGGCCGGCGGAGTCTCCGATGAGATCCAGCTCGTCTCCTTCGAACTCAGCGGCCAGGAATATGCCCTGCCGATCGAGCACGTGCAGGAGATCGTGCAGGTCCCGGAGATCGTCAGCGCCCTGCCCAACGCGCCGCATCACGCCATCGGCGTGATTACCCTGCGCGACCGGCTCCTGCCGCTGGTCAGCCTGCGCCGCCTGTTCGGCCTCGCCGAGGCCGGGCTGAGCGAACAGAGCCGCATCGTCGTGGTGTCCTGGAACGGTGCCGCCACCGGGTCCGTGGGGATCGTGACGGATACGGTCAAGGAGGTGCTGCGCGTCGCCCGCGGCATCGTCGACCCGCTGCCCGATCTGCTGTCCGGCTCGGGGGGCTTACGCGAGATCGAAGCGATCTGCCGGATCGACCAGGGGCGGCGCCTCGTCTCGATCCTCTCGGCGGAGCGCCTGTTCGACACGGCGGCCGTCGCGACGGGCGGCCTGGACGGCATGGAGAAGACGATGCGGGACACGCGCGGTGCGGACGAGACGCGGCAGGTCGACGAGGAGGAGCAATTCGTGGTCTTCCGCCTCGCGGACGAAGAATACGGGGTTCCGATCGACGCCGTGCACGAGATCGTCCGCGTGCCCGAGCAGCTCACCCGCGTGCCGCGGACGCCGCGCTTCATCGAGGGCGTCGTCAACCTGCGGGGCGCAGTGCTGCCGGTGGTGGATCAGCGCCGCCGCTTCCAGCTGCCGGATACCGAGCGCAACGATCGCCAGCGGATCATGGTCTTCATGATCGAGAACGTGCGCACCGGCTTCATCGTCGACTCGGTCTCGGAGGTTCTGAAGATCCCGCGTTCGGCCATCGCGCCGGCGCCGGATCTGTCCCAGGACGAGGGCAGCGCCATCGAGCGCATCGCCAATCTCGCCGAGGCCAAGCGCATCATCCTGATGCTGAACGTCGACCGGCTGCTGAACCGGCGCGAGGTCGCCGATCTGCGCCGCGCGGCCTGACACGGCTCCCAACACGCCGCCGCGTTCTGAGCGCGGCGGAAATGCCCGGATGTCCAAAGAGCACCCGTTGCCGCGATGACCAAGCTCCTGATCGTCGACGATTCCGCGCTGATGCGCAAACACCTCCGCATGATCTTCGAAGAGAGCGGCTTCGCCGAGGTGCGCACCGCCCGCAACGGGCGCGACGCCCTCGAACAGGTGGCCCTGTTCGATCCCGATGTCGTCACCCTCGACATCAACATGCCGGAGATGGACGGCCTGACCTGCCTCGGCGAGATCATGGCCGAGGCTCCCCGCCCGGTGGTGATGGTCTCGTCGCTGACCAGTGAGAGCGCCAGCGTGACGCTAGAGGCGATGCAGCTCGGCGCGGTCGATTACGTCGAGAAGCCCGGCGGCACCGTCTCGCTCAACATTGCCACCATCCGTGCCGAGATGGTGGAGAAGGTCCGCATCGCCGCCGGCGCGAAGCCGCGGCGCGCCCGGGGCCTGCTCGACCGCGTGCGCCGGACGCGCCAGGCGGCCTCATCGCCGCCGCGCCGCACGGTCCCGTCGCGACGGCCGGAGGGATGCATTCTGATCGGCGTGTCCACCGGGGGCCCGCGCACCCTGGAAGACATCCTGCCCGAACTGCCGGCGGACCTGCCCTGGCCGGTGGTGATCGCCCAGCACATGCCCGGCTCCTTCACCGGAGCCTTCGCCCAGCGCCTCGACCGCCTCTGTGCCCTCACCGTCCAGGAAGCGACCCTTCCGGTGCCGCTGTCCGCCGGTCACGTCTATATCGGCCGGGGCGACGCCGATGTGGTGATCGAGCGCCGCCTCGGGCGGCTGGTGGTCAGCTCCGTACCGAGCGACCCGACGCTGCGTTGGCACCCGAGCGTCGACCGCCTCGTGCGCTCCGCGCGCGCCGTGCTGCCCCCGGAGGCGCTCGTCGCCGTCGAGTTGACCGGCATGGGCGATGACGGCGCCGCCGCGATGGCCGAGCTGCGCGCAGCCGGCGGCCGCACCATCGCCGAATCGGAAGCGAGCGCCGTCGTGTTCGGCATGCCGGGCGAACTCATCCGCCGTGGCGGCGCCACGCTCACCCTCGCCGCCCGCTCCATTCCGACCCAGCTCGTCAGCTGGGTGTCCTGAGGTCACCATGGCCCTTGTTCGCCGAACCACGATCCCGATTCCGGCGGCTGCCCCGGAGGATCCGCGCGACGCCCTCGCGACCGGCTCCGCGCCGGCGCGGCGCGAGGCCGCCCATCGCCTCGCCTCCGACCCGGAGGCGGTCGAGATCCTGGCGGCCCAGCTCTCCCGCGAATCCGAGAACAGCGTGCGCGAGGCGATCCTCGCCGCTCTCGGGCGGCTCGGCACGTCGGAGGCGGTCGAGCAGCTGTTCGGATTGCTCGGCAGCGAGGATGTCTGGTTGCGCAACGCCGCGATCGAGACGCTGCAGGTCATGGATGCGGCGGTGCTCGGCGCCTTGGAGGATGGGCTCGACCATGCCGATAGCGACCGGCGCATCTTCGCCGTCAACGTGCTGGTGTCCCTGCGCCATCCGGAGGCGGCGTCCCTCGCCCTGCGCACACTCGGCCGGGACACGCACGTGAATGTCTGCGCGGCCGCCCTCGACGTGCTCGCCGAGATCGGCACACCGGAGATGATCCCGGAGATCGATGCGGCGGTCTCGCGCTTCCCCGACGAGCCCTTCCTGCGCTTCGCGGCCAAGGCCGCCAAGCGCCGCATCGCCTGAGCGGCGCCGGAGCCATGAGCGCCCTGCCCGCCTCCCGCGAGCCCGAAGTGACGGAGAGCGATTTCACGCGCTTCCGAGACTTCTTCTATCGCAAGACCGGAATCATGTTCGGTGACAACAAGCGCTACTTCGTGGACAAGCGCTTGCAGGAACGGATGCTTGCGATTGGGCAGACTGCGTTCCGAGACTATTTCAACACGCTTCGATTTCAGGCCAGCGGCGAGGAATTCCAGGCGCTCGTCAACCTGATGACGGTCAACGAGACCTATTTCTACCGGGAAGAGTACCAGTTCCATTGTCTGGTCCGCTCGATCCTCCCCGAGATCGCGCGTACTAAGCGGCGGGGCGAGCCTGTCCGGATCTGGTCGGTCCCCTGTTCCACCGGCGAGGAGCCCTACTCGATCGCTTTTCAGCTGCTCGATAACTGGGCCGATGTCGATCACTATGACGTCGAGATCGTCGCCTCCGACATCGACACGCATGTGATCGAGCAGGCCAAACGCGGCTTTTACGGCGAACGCTCCGTGCAGCACGTGCCCCGGGCCACGCTGGATCGGTTCACCCGGCGGGTGCGCGGCGCCTACGAGGTGATCCCCGATATCCGGGACTCGATCGCCTTCACCCGGGTCAACCTGTCCGACCCGCTCTCGACCCGGCAGTTCCGCGACTTCGACGTCGTGTTCTGCCGCAACCTGCTCATCTATTTCGACGACGCGTCTCGGCGCGACGCGGCCCAGACGATCTACGATGCCCTCAATCCTGGAGGCTTCGTCTGCCTCGGCCATTCCGAATCGATGAGCCGGATTTCGTCGTTATTCGCCATCCGCAAGTTCGCGGAGGCAATCGTCTACCAGAAACCCTTCGACGCGGAGAGCTGAGATGGCACGTGTCCTTGTCGTGGACGATGCCACGACCGTCCGCATGTATTACCGCGATGTCCTCGAAGAGGCGGGCTTCACGGTCGAGGAGGCCGTGAACGGCTTCGAAGGGCTGGAGAAGGCCATCGAGCAGAGCTTCGACTTGCTCGTGGTCGATGTGAACATGCCGAAGATGGACGGCTATTCCTTCCTCCGCCAGGGCCGGGCCATCCCCGAGCTCCGGTCGGTGCCGGCCCTGATGATCTCGACGGAGAGCGAGAAGCAGGACCGGGCCCGCGCCTACGCGGCGGGCGCCAATCTCTACCTCGTCAAGCCGGTCCAGCCGCAGACGCTCGCGGAAGCGGCCCGCGTGATGGCAGGAGTCGCATCGTGAAGAACGCCCTGCTCGCCCAGTTCATCCCCGAGGCGCGAGAGCTCCTCGAGATCGCCGGCAGCGGCATGCTGCAGCTGGAAAAGTCGAACGATGCCGACGCGTTGAACGACATCTTCCGCGCGGTGCATACGCTGAAGGGCACGTCGGGCCTGTTCGACGTGGCGCCGCTGACCGCCCTCGTCCACGCGGCGGAGGATCTGCTGGTCGAGGTGCGGGCCGGCGCCCTCACCCTCGAGCCGGAGATCGTGGACGGGCTGCTCGACAGTCTCGACCTCGTCGGCCACTGGATCGACGCGCTCGAAAGCCGTGAACAGCTTCCGGCCGATGCGGACGGAATGATGAAGGGGCGGGTCGCCGCCCTGCGCCGCTGGCTCGACAGCGGTGCCCCGAAGGCGGTGGCCAATACGGAGACGCAACCGGCGCCGGCCTGGATCGCCGGCTGGCCGGAGGAGGATCTGCGCGCCGCCTACCGCGCAGCGGCGGACGGGCCGCTCACCGCCTGGAGCTACGAGCCGGACGAGGCCTGCTTCTTCCGTGGCGACGATCCGGCCCATCTGGTCTCGGGAGCGCCCGGTCTGGTCCGCCTGCGGGTGGTCCTGCGCCAGCCCTTCGCGCCGATGGAGAGCTTCGATCCTTTCGTCTGCCTCCTGCGTTTCGAGGTGCTGTCCGCTGCGCCGACCGAGGCGGTCGCCGACCATCTCCGATACGTTGCCGATCAGGCGAGCCTAGCCGGCATTCGGCCTGAGGATCTGATCGGCTTGGCCGGGACCGACGATGCGTCGGAGATCTTCGGCGATTTCGTTGCCCAGGCGCGGCGCTCCCTCGCGGCCGATGACAGGAACGGCGTCGCTGCGGCGGCTGAGGCTCTCCTGCGGATCGTCGGCCCCGGCAGCCGGCAGGCTTGCGCCCTGCGCTGGATCGCTTTCCTCGCTCCCTCTGCCGCACCAGACTCGCTCCTTCGTCTTGTCGGAGAAATCGGAGGCGGTTGCCCGGCGGGGGCAGCGGTGAATCGGCAGGGATCCGAGATCGCGCCGGTCGCCCCGCTGCGGCACGTCGCCGAGCAGATCCTGGCGGCTCAGGCGGAGGTTCTCGGCGTGGCCGCTGATGGCGGAGTCGCGGATGGCCGGATCGCGGCGGTGCGCACCGTGATCGAACGCTGCCTGCCGCATGTCGCGCCTGCCCGCGCGGCACGGCTCAGCGAGGCGCTGGCCGCTCGCGGCGGCGGCGATGCGGCGGAGACGCTCCGCTTGAGGGAGGCCCTGGCCGCCGACGCGGAGCCGGTCGCCCTGCCGGCGCAGGCCCGCGCTCCGTCCGCTCCCTCGACCGCTCCGTCGGAAGCCCGGCTTCCCGCCGAGGCTCCGGATTCCGGTTCGGCCGAAATCAAGGCACCGGAGCTCAAGCCGACCGAGGAGAATCGCGGGCCCGCCCGGATGCTGCGGGTCGAGCAGGGCAAGGTTGATGCCTTGATGAATTTCGTCGCCGAGTTGACGGTGGCCAAGAACGGTCTCGCCTATCTCGCCGAGCGGGTCGAACAGGTGTCGGGCTCACGCCAGCTCGGGCGGGAGATCAAGGAGCAATACGCCGTCATCGACCGCATTGCCCAAGGTCTCCAGGTCGGGGTGATGGCGATCCGCATGATGCCGGTGAGCCAGGTCTTCCAGCGCTTTCCCCGGCTGGTGCGAGACATCACGCGCAAGCTCGGCAAGGACGTCACCCTCGTCATCCAGGGGGAGGACACCGAGGCCGACAAGAACGTGCTGGAGAGCCTCGCCGATCCGCTCATTCACATGGTCCGCAACAGCCTCGACCACGGCATCGAGACGCCGGAGGTACGGCGCGCGGCGGGCAAGCCGGCCCAGGGTACCCTGCGGCTCTCCGCCCGCCAGGAGAACGACAACGTCATCATCGAGGTCGCCGACGATGGCGGCGGGATCGATCCGCAGGCGGTGCGCGAAAAGGCCCTGCGCAGCGGTCTGATCACCGCCGAGCAGGCGGCGCAGATGAGCCAGGAGGAATTGGTCAATCTCGTCTTCGCGGCCGGCTTCTCCACCCGCGAGCAGGTCTCCGACCTGTCGGGACGGGGCGTGGGCATGGACGTGGTTCGCTCCGCCGTTCGCAAGGCCGGCGGCGACGTCTGGCTGAGCAGCCGGGTGGGCGCCGGAACCTGCGTGACCGTGCAACTGCCGCTGACCATGGCGGTGACGCGGATCGTGACCATCGCGGTGCGGGGTCAGCAGTTCGGGGTGGTGATGGACTCCGTGGTGGAGACCGTGAAGGTGCGCCCATCCCAGATCCATCGCATCAAACAGCGCGAAACCTTCATCCTGCGCGATGCGGTGATCCCGCTGGTACGGCTCGCCGACAGTCTCGGCCTGCCGGCTGCGGATGACGCCGTGCCGGACGAGGAGGCGGTGATGGTGGTCCGGGTCGGGCGCGAGCGCATCGGGATCGTGGTCGATGGCTTCCGGGAGCGGATGGAAGTAATCGTGCGACCGCTGGACGGCTTGCTCACCGGTCTTTCGGGCTTCTCCGGCACGGCCCTCCTCGGCGACGGCCGTGTCCTCCTCGTCCTCAATCTACCGGACCTGATCTGATGCCCTTCGACCTGCGCGACGATTGCCTTCTGCTCCACGGCCAGTGTCCGATCGAGGAGGCGGAGCCGCTGCTCGAAGCATTGCAGGGGGCGACCGTCCCGGTCGTCGATCTGTCCGACCTCGAACAGGCCCACACCGCCGTCCTTCAGGTTCTGATGGCCGCCGCGCCGACGATCCGTGGCCGCCCGGCCGACCCGGTGGCCGCGGCCTGTCTCGGTGACCTGCCGCAGGCGGAGGCATCGACGGGAGACCGGGCGGGATGAGCGGGCGGGTGATCGCCGTCTCGAACCGCAAGGGTGGGACGGCGAAGACGACGACGACGGTCAATCTCGCCGCCGCGCTCGGCGACCGGGGCTGGCGCGTGCTCGTGGTCGATCTCGACAGTCAGGGCCATGCCGGCCTCGGCTTCGGCATCAAGGCGGCACCCGGCCGGACGACGGTGCACGATGTCTTCCGCGGATCCGGTGCGTCCTTGGCCGAGGGCGTTCACGCAACCGCCTATCCGAACGTCGACGTGCTGCCCGCCGATCGCAGCTTCGAAGGCGTCTCCGCAGCGATCCCGCCCCGCTCCCTCGCCTCGGCGCTTCAGCCGCTGATCGAAACCTATGACGTCGTGCTGATCGACACCGCGCCCACCGCCGATGCGTTGCTGGTCAGCGCGCTCGCGACCGCCCACCACGTCCTCGTCCCCACGACTCTGCATCACCTCGCCCTCGACGGTGTCGGGCAGTTCGCGCGTTCCTTCTTCCGTGTCGCGACCACGCTCAATCCGGATCTGCAGGGTCTCTCGATCCTGCCCGTCCAGCTCGACCTGCGCATGACCATGCAGCGGGAAACGCTGGAGCGGCTCGCCGCTCAGTTCGGCCGGGATCGGCTGCTGGCCGGCATCCGCCCCGACATCGCCCTGGCCGAAGCCTTCGGACGGCAACAGCCGGTCAAATACTTCAGGCCGAAAACACGATCTGTTGAAGATTTCGAGACGTTATGTGATAGTGTCGTCGAGAGGATAATTTCTGTTTAAGTTAATGAAATTCTGTATTTCTGGTTGGTAAGATTTGTTCATCCCCGGGATGGAAACATAGTTCGGCCGGCGCAGCGGCACATGTCGCGATCGGATCCGTCCTCCCGGAGGATGGGATCCTCCCGCCTGCAACAGTTCAGAATAGGAGCTCTACGGATGAGTACGATTCTGCTCGTCGACGATTCGCCGACGATTCTTGCCAGCATGTCGGGCATTCTCGCCCGGTCGGGCTATGCCAGCGAACAGGCCGCCACGGGTGAGGCCGCGCTGGACAAGGTGCGAGCGGGTTTCGCGCCCGGCCTCGTGATTACGGATTTTCACATGCCCGGCATCAACGGCGTGCAGTTGATCCAAGAATTGCGCAAGCTCGCCCCGACCCGCTTCGTGCCGATGCTGGTGTTGACCACGGAATCTCAGCAGGAAAAGCGCGACGAGGCCCGGAAGGCCGGTGCGACCGGTTGGCTGGTGAAGCCGGTCCAGCCCGATAAGCTGTTGCAGGTCATCAAGCAGGTCGCGCCGGCGGTTCAGCCCCGCGCTGCCTGAAGCCTCGCCGGCTCTTCGCGATCCGTCCGCCAAAGGCCGACGTTCCAGGGCCCGCTCCGGCCGGCTCCCTCTTCAGCCGTGCCTGCCCTTCCAATTTGATGGCTCCTCCCCGATGCAGACCGTACACGTCCTCGCCCTCGATCGAATCGAGCTGAAGGCGCTCCTGCTGGGGGCGACAGCCGGCGTGGCGACCGGCACCGTGCTGTGGATCCTCGATTGCGTCGATCCCTGGTCGGTGATCCAGGCGGCGGCCTATGCAGGCTGCGGCGGCCTGGCGGTGGGGATCTGGCACGGTGGCGCGGGCGCGGCGCCCGCGAAGGATGCCTCACCCCAGACGACGATGCCCGCTGCCCTTTCGCCTCTGCCGGACATCCCGCAGAGCCCCGATCTGCCGGTGGGCCCGCCCGCCGAGATGGTGGAGGCCGCCGCGACGCTCGGGCAGCTCGATCCCTTCTTCAGCGTGACCGAGCAGCAGCTTCGGAGCGTCGTCAGCCAGACCGAAACGGCGGCTGGTGACATCATCGCGGCGCTTCAGATCCTGGATGCGGCGCAGGCGCGCAGCGCGGCCTGTGTCGCCCGGACACGTGACGGCATGGTCGGCCTCGCTGAGGACGGCGATGCCGCATTGAGGACACTTGCCGATACCCTCAATGCCTATCTGCTCGAGCGGCTCGAAACGACCCGCGCCGAGCGCGAAGCGATCGGTGGCCTCGGCGAGCAGATGCGCAGTCTCGATGCCTTGACCGCCGGCTTGGAAAAGGTCGCGGCGTCCACGCGCATGCTCGCCCTCAACGCGAATATCGAGGCGACCCGGGCCGGTTCTCACGGTGCCGGCTTCCAGGTGATCGCCCGCGAGCTGCAGAGCCTCGCCCAGAATTCGCAGGAATCCGTCGCCGAAGCACGGCGTCGGGTCGCCTCCGTGCAAACGACGATCGACGGTGTCGTGCTCGCGGCCCACGATGCCGCGCGGACCGGGGCTGAGGAGGCGCGCATCCAGAAACTGATGACCGAACTGGGCGGCATCGCCGAGATGACGACGCGGACCATTGCCGGCATGGCGCGTACCGAATTCGCGGAGATCGAGGCGCAGAGCGGGCAGGTCGGCGATCAGGTGTCGGTGGTCTTCGGCCAAGTTCAGTTCCAGGACGTGGTCCGTCAACAGATCGAAGCCGTGGCCGATTCAGTACAGATGTTGCGGGCCTTTCTCGGCGATATGCAGCAGTCGCTGGACGGCCTCCGACCGGACAGGCCGCTTCAACCGGATCTGCTGTTGGAGGCCGTCCGCGGCCGCTACGTCACGCAGATCCAGCGTCGGACGGACGCAGAGGCAGTGGGCGGCGCGTCCCAGGCTGCCGAGACATCGATGATCGAGCTGTTCTGAATAAGATGGGCCGCCCCAAGTCGGGCCCTGATCCGACACAAGGGAGACCGGTTCTTCGAAAGTCTGCATCGCGATGAAGGCCGCGCGCCGTCGCGGCGCGGGCTACGGTTCCTCGGCCTCAGGCGCATCGCGGCGACGGAAACCGTAATAGCCGCCATCGGCGTCGTAGAGCACATCGAAACTGTTCAGGGCCCTCAGTCCGGTATTGACGAAGGGCTGCGGACGCGTGGTGTTGAGGACGATCCGTGTCGGCGCGACCGGTGAAGCGTGATCACCCGCCACGATCGTGTAGTCGGCGGCACCGCCGAAATCGAAGCTCAGCCGCGTTCCCGGCCGAAGCGTCTCACGCTCCGTGGCATCGGCTTGCAGGGCGTCCGCAGCCTGGGCGAGTGGAAGCGTGAGGAACATGCCGGAGACGCCGGTATCGATCAGCGCCCGACCGCAGGCGCCGGGCGCCTGCCCGTTGACGGTGATGCAGACCGGCACACCGAGCCAGTCGCCCGGCACCCGTGGGTGGGGATCGAGCTTGACGAAGCGATAGGCTCCGCGCGTGTTGGCCTCCGTCAGCCCGATATGCACACCGTGCTTCGTCAGCACATAGCCGCGGCGGATCGGTCCGGAGCCCGGAGGCCGCGCGTTGAGCAGCGGATTGGTGTCGGGCGTGCTCTGACTCTGGTGATCGTCCTCGCGGCCGAAGCCGATCCCCATCATCGCGACGCCGCGGGGAGCGTCTTCAGGGGTGCAGGCGCGCGCCTTCTCGGTGCAGGCGATCCGGTCGATTGCCAGAACCGGGATCGGCCCCGCGCTCACGCTCGCACCGTCGCGGCCCGAGATCGTGACCGGCACGGTGACCCAGCGGCCGATCATGATCCGGCCGGAGCTGCTATAGGTCAGGCGACCGGGCCGGGACGGGAGGGCATCCACCTCCGGGATACGCGACGCCGAGACGACGATGCCGGTCGAGCCGGTATCCACCAGTACGGGATGCGTCTCGCCCCCGAAGGACAGACCGAGCAGGGGAGGATGGTCGGTCGCCGCGCCGGGCTTCGGCGCGTTGAGGAAGCGCAGGTAGAGGCCGCGCGCCGCCTTGTCGTAGCGGGGGGCCGCCGCCGCCGCCGCCGCGACGGCGCCGGCCGAGCCGGCCAGACAGGCGCCGATGATCAGGCCGAGGGTGAGGATGCCTCCTGTGCAGGGGCGACGAGCGGGTCCGCGAACATCACCCCTCGCGTGATCCAGCCTCCGCCGCATGCTCATTCGATTCAACAGCCGCTGACGCAGCCAGATCATGGGTCCAGCCTCATATCTCCGCCCATTCGTCAGAACACAGTCGTCCGAGAACCTGTTCGAGCGATCTAACGTGATATCCATCGGGATGGTAAGATTTGACCGGCGCGTGAGGTTGAACAAGCGCTGACAAACAAGGCTCTCCGACATTGCCCTGTCGTCAACGCCGGGTCATCTCGGTCCGCTCATCCGTTGACCTGCACCGTGTGACCCTGGTGCAACATGGCCATAATTCATGGTTCGGTCGATAAGGCATGTCGCTGAGTCATTTCCGCCGTCGATCGAGTTTTTCCGGCAGAAACACAGCGACTTGGAACGGTTTTCCGCACTTGTATTAGAATAATTATGAAATGGTGGTTCGCTGCCAGTCTTCGGAAACACTTGTCCGATCGATGGTGAGATGATTGACCCTTGATCGATCTCTACGGAGGATGTTGAGGCCGCCTCATGCAGCCGATATCGATCGATGCGCTGCATCGGAGCGAGAGCACGAAGCTCCGGCGCTTTCTGCTGCGCCTGCTCGGCAATCCGGCCGATGCTGCCGACGCTCACCAGGAGACATTCCTGCGCATGCTCGCGGCGCTCTCACGGACGCAGATCGAGCAGCCTTCGGCGTTCCTGTTCCAGATCGCCAACAATGTCGCTCTGCGCATGCGCAATCGCCATCGGTTCGAAGGCACGCTCTTTCAGGACATGAGCGATGCGGAATGGGCGAGTCTCATCGATGGCTCTGCATTGCCGGAGCGGCAAGCGATCGCCAGGCAGGAAGTGATGCGGCTCGCCGCGGCCGTTGACGAATTGCCGCCGCGATGTCGCGAGGTGTTCCTGCTCGCTCGCATCGACGGCATGGCCAATGGAGAGGTTGCCGCCCGCCTCGGGATCAGCCGGAACATGGTCGAGAAGCATCTGATCAAGGCGCTGCTGCATTGTCGCCGCCGGCTCGGCGACAATCCTTGACGGCAGAGATCCGGAGTTTGGCGGTTCGTTGAACCTCCATCATAGGGGCGCACGGCCAGGCCGTTCGGGCCTCGGTGAGTCCCGAGGGAGTGCGGCCTTGGCTGAGAACGACATGTCCGAGCGCCTTCGGGACGGCGGCGAAGATCCCGTCTACGAAGTCGCGGCCATGTGGGTTGCGCGCCTGTCCTCGGCCGACGCCACAAGTCGGGATCGGGAGGAATTCGAGGCGTGGCATGCGGCCGATCCGGCCCATGCCACGGCCTATGCCGAGATGGACGCCTTGTGGCACAGGCTCGGCCATGTTCCCGACCGGCGTCGGCAGGTGCCGAAGGGCTTGGCCGGCATCGCCGTCGCGGCCGCGCTCGCCGCCGCCCTCGCCTTTCAATTCGGTCTCGTCGACCGGATGCGCGCCGATCTCTGGAGCGATGTCGGCGATATCAAGCATGCGACTTTGGCCGATGGCAGCCGCATCGATCTCAACACCGACACGGCGGTGCGTCTGCGCTTCTCCGAGACCGAGCGCAGGGTCGAGCTTCTGCGTGGCGAGGCCTTCTTCGATGTCGCGCCCGATCCGAACCGACCCTTCGTCGTGCAAGGGGACGGGGTGAGTGCTCGGGCCCTGGGCACGCGCTTCGCGGTGCGCGCGGACGATGCTGGCCAGCCGGTGGAGGTCGCGGAAGGGCGCGTCGAGGTCGCGGCTTCCGGCCAGCCCGTGCAGGTCACGGCCGGCGAGGCGGTGCGACGGGAGGGGCCTTCGCTGGCGGTCATCAAGGCGGATGTCGGCCGGCAGACGGCTTGGCGGGATGGCCGCCTGATCTTCTCGGGCGAGCCGCTCTCCGCTGTGCTGGCGGAGTTGGGACGCTACCGCCGGGGCCGCATCGTCCTGCTCGACGCGGCTGCGGGCCAAAGGCGGATCACGGGCTCCTTCGACCCGCGCAACACGGGCGACGCCTTGGACGTCATCGCCGCGACGATCGGGGTCCGCGTCACCCGCGTGACCCCGCTCCTGGTTCTGGTCGGATCGCCGTTCTGACGCAGGGCGAAAAAATTTCGCGGACTGACGTCAGGAGATGGCCGCCTCGTTGATCTCAGTCAGTGGGGACGAGAAAGCGCGAGGCGTGCCGCCCCTTCAGGTGAACCGGATGGGGCGTGGGATGGCGGCAGGGACGTGGGGATGGGGCGGCACGCGGAAGCGGGCCGAGGTCGCGCTGACCGGCGTGTCGATGGTGTTGATGGTTCCGGTCGCGGCTCAGAGCCGAAACGTGGCCGTCATGCAGCCTGCGCCGGATCGTGAACCCAGCATCATCGCCATCGCGTCCGACGCCGCGATGCCCCGAGACGCTGATCCGGTCTCCCTCACCATTCCCGAAGGGCCGCTCGAGGCAGCGCTCGTTGCCTTCACCGAACAGGCCAGGGTCAAGCTGGTCTACGCGACGGAACTGACGGAGAGGCTGACCACGAAGGGCGTCGAAGGCGCGTTCCAGCCCCTCGATGCGCTCAGTCGGATTCTCGAAGGGACAGGCCTGACCTATCGGGCTGTCGGCCCATCCACGATCACCCTCGTCAACCCGCGCTACGTCCAGCTCGGCGGTGAGCCGGCCCATGTCGTGAACCTCGACGAATTGAGCGTCGAGGGCCGGGGAACGGGCCGTGGAGCCGTCGCGGGCCTGCCGCCGTCCAGCGGGACGGTGGGATTGCCGCCCGTTCCCTATGCCGGCGGGCAGGTCGCCACGGGAACCCGCAACGGCTTCCTGGGCAATCGTTCGGTCCTGCGGACGCCGTTCAACGTGACGGGCTATACGGAAAAGCTGATCAGCGACCAGCAGGCGCGCTCGCTCTCCGACGTCGTGCTGAACAACCCGTCCGTCCGCAACGATGCGCCCCCATACAGCGAGCGCGACTCGTATTTCATCCGCGGTTACTCGGTCACAAATCTCGATACTGCCTTTGACGGCCTGTTCTATCTCGCCAACCCACGCCGTACCTTCACGGAAGGCCTGGAGCGTGTCGAGATCCTGCTCGGGCCGACGGCGCTCCTGAGCGGCGGCACCGGCCGCGTCGGCGGCACGATCAACCTCATCCCGAAGCGCGCCTTCGACGAGCCGCTCACCCGGCTCACGACGACCTATGTCAGCGACGCGCAGATCTGGACCCACGCCGATATCGGCCGCCGTTTCGGCACGTTCAACGAATGGGGCGTCCGCTTCAACGGTGCCTACCGCAACGGCGCCACGCCCCTCGACAAGAACGAGATCGAGGTCGGCGTCGCCGCGCTCGGCCTCGATTATCGCGGCGACCGGTTCCGCGCCTCGGTCGATCTCAACCACTCGACCCAGAACGTCACGGCGCCGACCTCGCTGTTCAACGCCGTCGCGCCGAACATTCCGGTGCCGCGCGCGCCCAACAACCGCCGCAACACCTCAAATCCGTTCGAGTATAACGACAGCCGCTACAACATGGCCGCGGGCCGGGTCGAGTATGATGTGCTGCCCGAGACGACGGTCTACGCGGCCGGCGGCCTCAGTCGCTACAACGAAGACTTCTTGACCTCGAATTACCGGGTTACCAGCCTGAGCGGGCAAGCCACGAACTCGCTCGCGATCCAGCCGCTGGAGCTGGAAGGCTTCAGCGGCGAAGTGGGCCTGCGCTCACGGTTTCAGACCGGCTTTGTCGGGCATCAGCTCAACGTTGCGGCTGCCGAGGCCGTGAACAAGAACCATTCGCGCGGCTTCGTCCCCTTCGCCCTGCCGAGCTACACCACCAACATCTACAACCCGGTCGATCTGCCGTTCGGCTCCGTCGCGACGATCAACTTCCCCCGTTCGAACCAGCAGCCCCTGTTCACGGAACTCTATGCCCGCAGCGTGGCCGTGGCCGACACCCTGTCGCTCGGCGACGACCGCTTCCTGTTCACCTTCGGCGGACGTTTCCAGGAAATCGACCTGCGGAGCTACGCCACCCGTCCCGGACCGACCCAGGGCACGCTCGCCTCAAGCTATCGGGAAAGCCGCTTCAGTCCCGCCTACACCCTGGTGTTCCGGCCGACCGAGAACCTCGCTTTCTACGGCAACTACATTGAGTCCCTGGACGCCGGCCCGACCCCGCCCCCCACGGTGTTCAATGCTAACGAAGTCTTCGCACCCGTCGTGAGCCGGCAGAAGGAGATCGGCGCCAAGTACGATTTCGGCACGGTGGCGCTCACCGCGTCGCTGTTCGAGATCGAGCAGCCGAACGCCTTCACCGACACCGCCACCAACCGCTTCACCCTGAGCGGACTCCAGCGCAATCGCGGCCTCGAACTCAACGTGTTCGGCGAGCCCGTCCCCGGCCTGCGGCTGCTCGGCGGCGTGACGTTCATCGACGCGAGACTGGTGAGCACCGCCAACGGCCAGTTCGACGGAAACATCGCGCCCGGCGTGCCGGATACGGCGATCAATCTCTACGGTGAGTACGACCTGCCGCCGTGGCTCGTACCGGGGCTGACGTTGACCGGCCGGGCGATCTACACCAGCCGCATGTTCTACAATCAGGCCAATACCCAGTCTGTCCCGGATTGGACCCGCTTCGATGCCGGCCTGCGCTACACCTTCGAGGGCGCGAACGGGAAGCCGGTTGTGCTGCGCGCCACCGTCCAGAACCTCCTCGACGATTCGTACTGGGCCTCCGCCGCCCGCGGTTACCTCGCCGTCGGAGCGCCCCGGACGTTCATCCTCTCGGCCCAAATCGACTTCTAAGGGTCTGTTTGACCTCACCGCCGGGCAAATCCCGGCATCCTCATGCTGAGGTGCTCGCGAAGCGAGCCTCGAAGTACCCCGGACCGTCGCCCCCAGGAAGCTGCTCCCTTGGGGAAGGGTCGCCGGGTCCTTCGAGGCTGTTGGCACAGGGCCTCCATGAGGATCCGTCATGAAGACCCGATAGATCGCTCAGACAAGCTCTCAGATCGTACGGAGATTTTGCCGCGATCAATCAAAGCCCTGTCGATGGTCCGCCTTCCGTGCCGAGGTGAGCCCGCGGCCGGACCTGGGGGTCAGACCGCAGAGAGGCTGCGCAAGGGGTCCGCAGCGCAGACCTTGGAGGCATCCCGGCTTTCGGTCGGCGGCATCTCCCTCTTGGCCGGCGCCGCCATCATCGACGGGTTGGGACCGATCAGAGGCACGATCAGCGAGGACGCGGAGAGGCCGGCGGCGATCAAGCTCAGTGCCAGAAAGCCGAAGCTGATGGTTCGCGGAAGATCCCAACTGTGGAGCATCGCTGCTCCCGCCGCGCCGACTGCGAGAAATCCGACAACCGGATACATGATCGTCGTCCTTTCGATTGCGCGCCGTGATCCGGGCGCAACCCTGTCGTAGCGGCTCATCGAAAGCTTGGGCGTGTCGCTCCGCACGGGCGCGATGGCGGCCCGCGCGGATGCCGACGATCATTCGGGCGCGTCTCGCGTGCCCCGGAAGGTAATGAACTGCGCCGAGGACCAGACGCGGCTGCCATCGCGCTGGCGCCCGGTGAAATAGACCGGTCGGAAGCCGAAATCGGCGTTCTCCGGCTCCACGACGATGCTGCCGGCGACATCCCTTGGCAGCGGCACTTCACTCAGGCGCTCCAGCGCCAGGAACAGCTCGGCCCCGCCGAGATCGCGCCTCAGGGCCCCGTGCTCGATCAGCTCGCGGCCGGTGCATTCCCAGCAGAAGTCCGGCGCGTGGACAAAGGGCGCGGGCCGGCGCGGATCGCCGACCTTCACGAAACCGCCGATGGTGCCCTCAACGACGATACGGCATTCCGCGAGACCGCCGATATCGATCTCGATGGCGTCGCTGTCGCCGTAGGTTTCGGAGCGGAAGGCGATCTCGGTCGGGCCGGCCCGCCACGCCGTCTCCTCGGCATGTTCGAAGCCTTGAGGCGAGATGCGCCGGATGGTGCCGTTGAGGACGCGGATACGGCCCTGCCAGGCGGCCCAGCGATAGCGGTCGCGGATGCGGGCGCCGCCGAAGCGCAGGCGCACGAGGCGCTCGGAGAAGCCGAGTTCGTCGTGGAGGTTGCGCCGCCAGATCTCGCCGCGGTGGTCGTGAGCGGTCAGCTCCTCCCAGCCGGCCTCGCCGAGGAAGCGGTAATCGAGCCGCGCCGGCCCGGTCTGTACGAAGGCGTCGCCCTGGACGTGCGGGCCGCAGCGGACAAGCAGCGCGCTGCGCTCGCCCGTGGTCGCGAAGGTGTGGCGCGCCCGCAGGGCCCGCCCGACGGATCGGCGGTCGAGGCTTTCCGACAGAATGCCGGTCAAACCACCGCGCACGCCGAACACCTGAACGCCTGGCGCGCCGCCGCCGGGCCTGCCGCGATGCTCGTCGCCGTTGGCGCAGACGCCGAGCCGATAGCCGCGGGCGATCACGTCCCGGTAGAGCCAGTCGAACTGGCCCCAGGCCGAAGCGATCTCGACCAGCCGCTCCAGCTCCGGATGGTGCCAATCCGGGATGTAGCGGCGCCCGCCGACATGCGGAATGACGAGGTGGTTCTCCGGGTCGTGCGCGTAGGCCGCCCAGAGATCCTCGACCGGCCAGCGCCCGACCTCAATGCCCGTGCCGCCCATGCTCTCGTTCCACAGGAAGGTGCGGTTGTGCTCGCCCTTCTCGTTGAACGGGAAGCCGGGCAGGTCGTCGCCGAGGAACAGGACCTGATGGTCGCCGCCCACGGTCGAGCTGCCGCACCATTCCTGCACCGCATAGGCGACGAAGCGGCCGGGGGCGTCGAAGCCGGCGGTGGCCGCGACACCCTGGCGCCAGCCCTCGTCGGTGATCTGGAAGTCGTTGGCGGTGTAGCCGTAGATATCGACGCCCGCGACGTCGCGGGCATAGGCCGCGTTGTAAGCCGGGCTGTTGGTGCCGACCGTATCGTGGGCATGGACGTGGAGATCGCCGTAGAGCGCGCGGGGGACCGGCGCATCGGCCAGCCCCGTGACGAAGGCGAGGCCCTCCGCCACATCGCGGGAGCCGGGTCTTGCGGCGGCGACGCGCAGCTCACCCAGGACCGGCGGCAGATCCTCGACCCGCAGAACCGCCCAGCCCTCGGCGGGAAGTTCGTGCCGGCGGGCATAGACCTCACGCCCCTCCGTGACGGCGGTGATGTCGAGCGGGCCGCCAAGGTCGCGGGTTACATTGCCCCAGCGGTCGAGCAACGCGACCGTCAGGGGCGGCGCGACGCCCGCCGCCACGAAGCGCGGCGGATTGAGCTGAATGCGCTCCGGCGGCCCGGCGACGAAGGCGATGACCGGATCGCCGGGCACCGCCACGTAGCGGGAGGTGCCGAGCGGATCGACGTAGCAGCGGAAGCGAAAACCATCCTCGATGAAGGTCTGAACGCGGGTGCCGGGGCCGCCGGCCCGCCGGTCGCCCAGCCGGATGACGATCCGGTCGCCCGCGTTGAGATAGCCGTCGACCACATCGACAATCACCGCCTTCTGGAACGGGCGCTCGTGGCCCTTCTGATCGAAGCGCACGCTGAGCGACTGCACCGTGGCGGGCGACTGGCCCGGCAGGAGCGGCCCGGCCTCGTATTCCGCGCTGACATAATTGGCGGCGGTCGGATCGGCGGTCTGGAACAGGGCCCAGTCGGAGTAGAACTTGAAGGTCGCCTTGAAGGTCGCCCCGTCGGCGATGCCGCAGGCGCCGACCTCGTAGGTCAGGACGATCTCGTGCCAGCTTCCCGCCACCAGCCTGTCATGGCTGCAATGAACGCTGCCGAGGAAGGGGCGCGCCTTGATCGCCTCGTAGAGCCCGGCCGGGGCCACGTGCTCACCCAGCAGCTGTCGGCGCTCGCTCTCATCTCGCATGGCCGGATTTCCTCGTCGTCATTCGCCCGCGGGCGCCGGGCTATACCGTCCTTTTCTCGATCTGTCTTGCGCGGTGGTATGATACGTTCATAATGCCAGTAGATCTAAATAGATCTTGCAATAACAGCTCTAATAAAAGAACGATCATGCCGTTGCACTTCATTCGGTGGGCAATTCTTCTCTTCGCGCTGCTGGGTGCTTCGGGCGCCGCTCAGGCGCAGGGCCAAACCCCGCCCCTTCCGTTGCGGATCGGGGCCATCCCGGTGCTCGGAGCCGCGCCCCTGTTCGTGGCCGAGCGCGAGGGGTGGTTGGCTTCCGGCGGCCTGAAGCCCGCCGTCACGCTGTTCGATTCCGGGCCGAACGCCGTGCAGGCGGCGGCGAGCGGCACGCTCGATGTCTACGTCGCCGGGATCACGCCGGTCGCGATCGGGCGCACCCGTGGCGTCGATCTGCGGGTCGTGGCGGCGACGGCGGTGGGCGAGAACGTTCTGGTGGCCGGGCCCAAGCTGGCCGGAGCGCTCACCGACGGCACGGCGCCGGCCGCCGCCTTCCGGCGGTTCCGGGAGGAGACGGGCCGCCCGGCCAAGATCGCGACCCAGCCGCTCGGGTCGATCCCCTATACGAACCTGTCCTATTGGCTGCGTGAGGTTCACAAGGTCGATCCCGCCGATGTGCAGATCCTCACGCTCGGCATCGACGCCGCCCAGCAGGCGATCCTGGCCGGTGCGGTCGATGCCGCAACGGTGCGTGAGCCGGGCTTGAGCATCATTCGCGAGCGCAACCCGCAGATCCGCCTCGTGGCGAGCGGCAACGACCTGTTTCCGGGCCAGCCCGGCACGGTGGTGGCGGTGCGCGGCGCTTTCCTGGAACAGCATCCGGAGGCGGTGCGCAGCCTCGTCTCGGCGATCGTGCGGGCGGTCGACCTGATCAAGCGCGAGCCCGAGCGGGCGCTTCCGGCAGTCGAGGCCGCTTTGGGCAAGGGCATCGTCACCGCGGCAACCCTGCGGGCGGCGCTCGCATCGCCCGCGACCCAATACGTCGCCGATCCCCGCACCATCGTGGCAGCGACGGGGGCGATGCTGGCATTCCAGACGACGCTCGGCGTCAGCGAGCGGACGCCACCGACCGAAGGGCTGTTCGATACACGCTTCTTCGAGGCGGCTCAGGCAGAGGCGAGCGCGAAATAGGCCGCTCGGCGAACGAAGACTTGCCGCGCCTTTCCGCGCGCCAAAATCTCGTTCGCCGGGCCGCTCCGGGCCGTGGAAAGGGGCGTCATTCCACGGCCGGTCCGGGCCGCGCAGCCTCCTCACCGAGATGCATGGCTTTGCGATCCTGATCGCGCACCAGCCAATGCACGGTTCCAAGTGCGAGAACGGCGGCAGCCAGTCCGAGGATCGTCAGCGGGTCGGTCTTGCTCGCATCCAGGATGATGAACTTGCGGGCCAGGGCCAGCAGGGCGATCAGGATGACGGTTCGCAGCTGGATGATGCTCTCGTGCCGGTGCAGGACGCTCAGGATCGAGTGATTGAATTCCAGGGCGATCAGCACCGTGAAGATCATGCCGAATACCGCCTGGAACACGCTGTGCTCCGCCGGATCGAGCAGGCCATAGGCCATCAACAAGGCGACGCGGACGCACAGGTTCAGCAAAGCCGCGATGATGACCAAGCCGATCAGGCCGGTCAGGACGACGACCACCACTTCCTCGAACCGCTCGTAGACGCTCAACCCCGGCCACGCCTTGCGCGTATCCCGCAACGTGTCCGACGCCGCCGAGATATGCCGCAGCAAGGACAGGCGCCCTCCGCTCTGGTCGGGGCGAGCCCGTGAATCAGGCTCTGATCGGTCCACCCTTTCCACTCCCTCCAATCGTCCGAACAGGCACGGCCGCATCTCGCCGCCGCGCGAAAGCCCGTTGTCGGCGGCCGCGCTTGGATCGGTCGGTGCGGGACGCGGTCGCCGAAAACGGTCCTCGCTCCGACGCGCCGTCAGTCGCGGGCCGGCCTCGCCTTCGTCTGAAAGCGCATCAGGCCGCGCGAAGCGCTCCCGGCGGCGAAGATGATGATGCGAACGCGGCCGGCGTGACGGGCTTCGGCCGCCAAGCTTCGTCCAGGCTCAGCAACGCCGCCTTGACCTCGTCGAGCCGCGAAGACTCGCCCTCCGCCATGCCCTCGGCCGCGGCCACCTCCTTGAGGTACTCGTCCCATCCCCAGCGCCGGAGAAGCTCGCGCTTGCATTCCGTCTCCAGCCTCGGGTGATCGACGATCTCCCATGGCGTCGCGAAGACGGCAGCCGGATTGGCCAGCGCGCGCTCCCAATCCGGCAGGTCGTCCGGCCGGTGCCCCGATGAGGCTTCACCCATCAGGGATGGCTTCCGCGTCGAGGCGCGGAGAGCCTGTCCCACCGGAGGCGCGGGACGCCGGCTCCACTGCCATGGAGCGATCACCGTTGCCTTGCCACGCGGTGCGGCCTCCAGCCCGGCGCTGTAGGCGAGACCTTCGCGCTCCGCATACGCGATGGCCTCCGCACAGGTGGCAAAGGTCAAACGGACCTCCGTTGCGAGCGGATCGTCGCCGCCCGTCCATCCCATCAACTCGTCGATCTCGGGCGGTGTGATGCGCTCGAAGGTGAGAATCCACTCATCCTCATGCGCCCGGCCCGCCGATTCGACGGGCCGCCCGCGCCGGCGGATGATGGCCCGCCTCCCGGCAAGCCAGGATACCGCCTCGACCGGCGGCGGGTTGTTGTGTCCGATGCTCATGCGATGGTTCTGCATGTCTGACTCTCGATCCGATGTATCGATCACGTCAGGCATCCGGAGATGCGGCCGCCTGAACCGCGAAGCTTGCGGCGAAGCGGTCTCCACTCCAGCGGAGAGTGCTCCAGGCGGCCACGATCTCGGCGCCGAGCGACGGTTGAGAGGCCGGCGCGGTCGTTCGACCCGCGCCGGTTGGCATGTGATGCGTTCGATCGTCGGTCTTGTCCCTCTCGCAAGAGGGCGCCACCGTCACTGGGGCTTCGATGACGAGAGGGCGTTGATCGCGATCCGCCGCCCTCGCGTCGGCGCCTTGGCCGAGCGCGGAAGCGTCACGGTGAGCACCCCGTCCTTGAACGAGGCCTCGGCCTTCTCCTCCTCGACCGCGAAGGGCAGAGCGATGACGCGCTCGAACCGACCGTAGGAGCGCTCGGAATAGCCACGCTCCGTGTCGTTCGCCTCGGCCCGCTTCTCGCCGCGCAGGGTGAGGACGTCGTCGTCGATCAGGATCTCGACATCCGCCTCGTTCAGGCCCGGTAGTTCGGCCGAGACGCGGATTCCCTGATCTGTCTCGGCCATCTCGACGCTGGGCCAGCCGAAATGGCGGGCGGACAGACCGGTCGTTCCCACGCCGAAACCGCTGAACACGTCGTCGAACAGGCGGTTCACCTCGCGGTGGAGCGTCAGGAGAGGGTGCGGGGGCTCGGTGCGCGGCGCCTGCGATACCGGGGCGCTGGTGCCGCGGCCCCACGGGATCAGATCTCTCACACTCATGGCTCATCTCCATCAATCTGTGCGAAAGGCTGCGATCTGTGCGAAGGGCTAAGCTGGGACGCACGGGCCAACGGACCCGTGCAGGCCCGATCCTTGCCGACGGGACTCTCAGGCCGCCTTGGCCCGGTCCTCGATCGCGGCATGCGCGTTGTCCTGACCGGCGGCGACCTGTCGGCCGCCGATGGCGATGCGGCGAGGCTTGAGCGCCTCCGGCACCTCGCGCTTGAGGTCGACGGTCAGCAGGCCATTCTCCAGGCTGGCTCCCGTGACCTGCACATGGTCGGCCAGATTGAAGGTCTGGCGGAAGGTTCGCGCGGCAATCCCGTGATGCAGGAACTGGCGCGGATTCTCCCGCTCCGGGCTCCGTTTCTGGCCCGAGACGAGGAGCGCGGTATCGTGCTGGGTCAATTCGATCTCGTCCGGCGTGAAGCCGGCGACCGCCATGGTGATGCGGTACGCATCATCGGCCACTTTCTCGATATCGTAGGGTGGCCAAGCGGATGACGCCTCGGCTCGTTCGGCTTGGCTCAGCAGATCGAAAAGCCTGTCGAAGCCGACGGACGAGCGGAACAGGGGCGCAACGTCGTAGGTCCTCATAACCACATCCTCCATTGAGCAACGTGATGACAAGGTGCGCCGGACACCGTGTGACCGGCGCCTATCATGCGAGCCCGACTGGGCCTCGCACGCGCGTAACGCGGTGCAACCGGTGGGGTTCCGTCGCAAGCATCATTTTTTGATCGATGGCGCGGGCTGATCGCGGAAGCGACCGGTGGCTGAACTCGGCAGCGGCAAAATCCGGGCTCGCCTTGCGCAGGATCCTGTTCGTTTGGTGCAGTTCTCCCGCTCAAGCACCGAGATCCAACGTGCCTCCGCGCCGTCCGCGATCATGGGAAACCGTGGCAGGTGACGGACGGGCTGTGAAAGTTGGCGCTTCACCTTGCTGTGCAGGCACGGGGTAGGCTCGTTGCAGGCCGGTTCCAGCGCGAACCTCATCCCGGACCAAGTCGAGCTCCAGCTCAATGTCCGGACCTACGACGACCGGGTGCGAGATAAGGTGCTCTCGTCGATCAAAAGGATTGTCGAAGGCGAGGCCTCCATCTCCGGCGCTCCGAAGCCGCCCCTTCTCATCCAACTCGGGCGTTTCCCCCTTACGGTGAACGATGCGGACGCGACGGCCGAGGTGACCGGGGCGTTGAAGCAGCGCCTGGGGGCGGAGCAGGTGCAGCCGGCGGGTAACGCGGCCGCCAGCGAGGACTTCAGCGTCTTCGCTCGAGCCTGGGACGTGCCCTCGGTGTTCCGGTTCGTGGGCGGGACCGACCCGACGCTTTACGCCGAGGCGGCGAAGGATGGGACCCTGAATGCCCTGCCCTCGAACCACTCGCCGGAATACGCCCCCGTGCTGACACCGACCCTCAGGAACGGCGTGGAGACGATGCTGGCGGCGGCCGGCTCTTGGTTGGCGCCGGTGACGGTGGATTCGACCTCACGCTGAGGCGGCCGGCGTCCACCCGAAGCGTCAGGGTTTCGGGGCGAGCCGCAGGCTCGTCCCCCACGGATCGCGCAGGACGAGCGTCTCACCGTCCTCGATGAGGGGGAGGCCGGCGTCCCGGAAGCGGCTCCGGACCGATTCCGATATGTCGTCGTCGGCGACCAAGGTGATCTCCGCGAGACCCGTTGTCCCGTCGGCGCGGACCGGAGCGCCCTGGCTGTTCCAGATGTTGCCGGCAAGCTGGTGGTGGTAGCCGCCCGAGCCGAGGAACAGGGCGCCGGGATAGCGGCACATGATGTCGAAGCCGAGCAGGCCGGCGTAGAACCGTTCCGTCGCATCGAGGTCGCCGACCTGCAGGTGGACGTGCCCGACGCGAGACCCCGCCGGCATCCCGGCCCAGGGCTGGTCGGCGGCAGCGACGAGGCCGGCGTGGTCCAGCCGCGCGTTGCGCATCACCACCGAGCCGTCCTCGGTCCACTGCCATGCCGGGTCGGGGCGATCGACATAGATCTCGATGCCGTTGCCCTCCGGGTCGGTGAGGTAGACCGCCTCGCTGACGAGATGGTCGGCCGCGCCGGTGAGCGTAATGCCGGCCTCCTCGGCGTGGCGGAGCCAAGCACCGAGATCGGCGCGGGTCGGAAGCAGGAAGGCGGTGTGGAATAGCCCCGCCTCCCCCTGCGACCACGGCCGGGCGTCCGGGTCCGCTCGGAGCGAGAGGACGACGGTGGCCCCGACACCGAGACGGACCAAGCTGGGCTCCTGGGAGATGGACGCGAGGCCGATGACGTCCTGGTAGAACCGCGCGACCTTCGCGAGGTCGTTCGCCACCAGGGTCACCGAGGCGACGCGGTACGGGGCGTTGGCCAGGATGCCACCCGTCCGGCCATCGCCGGGTTTCGGTGCGGGGTCGGTCATGGGGCGGGCTCCGATCGGTGGGGGGTGCACGCTTGGAACTCGGGCTCCTGAGCAGGCGGTCAGCGAGCGTTGGTCTTCCCGGCGGGCGGCGGGGCTCCGCGCCAGGAGCCGAACAGGCTGAAGTGCGGGGTCTCGCCCTCGGGCTCGACCGCGACCGTGGCGGTGCGGCCCGCGACCAGCCGGGTCTGATCGGGGACGCCGTCGAGCTTGATCCGCACCGGGATGCGCTGGGCGAGCCGCACCCAGGCGAAGGTCGGGTTGACGCTGGCGAGCAGGTTCGAGCCCGCCGTTCGCTCCCGGTCCTCGATGCCGCCCGCGAAACTCTCCACGTGGCCGGTCAGCGTCCCGTTCTCGCCCATCAGGCGGATGCTGGCCCTGTCGCCCACATGGATGCGCGGCAACTTGGTCTCCTCGAAATAGCCCTCGACCCGCAGGGTGTCGCTGTCGATCAGCGCCATCACGCCGTGGCCGGTCGAGACATAGGTGCCGGGCCGCAGGCCCATATTGGTGATGCGCCCGTTGACCGAGGCCTTCACGGCGGAGCGGTCGAGGTTGAGCTTAGCGAGGTCGCGGTCGGCCACCGCCTGGCCGTAGGCGGCCTTGGCTTCCAGGTCGGCGGCCTGCGCAGCTTCCACCCTCTGCTGCGACGCCGCCGCGTCGCTGAGCTTGAGGTAGCGCGCGTAGTCGGCCGCGGCTTGCACGGCGGTCGCCTTCTTCCCCTCGACCACCGCCTCGGCCTGGCGCAGCGCCAGGGCGAAGCGGTCGGGGTCGATGCGGAACAGCACGTCGCCCCGCTTCACCACTTGGTTGTCCGCGATCAGCACCTCGGTGACCAGGCCGGAGACGTCCGGGGCCACCTGCACCACGTCGGCGCGCACCCGTCCGTCGCGGGTCCACGGCGCCTCCATGTAGTAGTCCCACAGCGCCAAGCCGACGACGATGGCGGCGGCGACCATCGCAAGGGTGACGAGGAGGCGGAACGAGAGGGCGAGGAACCGAGGCATCGGGGATTCCGGAAGGTCTGGTCTAAGAAGAGGCGCCGCTGGACGAGCGCCGCTTACGAGGTGAGCGGCACCGCCACCGAAACCACGGCGCCGAGGAGCACGACGTAGAGGGCGAGATCGAACAGGGGCCGGTGCCAGACCACGCGGTAGAATCCGGTCCAGGCCAGCAGCCGCCTTAGGGGTAGGCTGAGGGCGAAGGCGATCAGCATCCAGGCCGCCAAGCTCGGCACGAAGACGCCGTAGAGGTCGAGTTCACCCGTCATGCCGCGAGTTCCGGATGCGTGGTCGAAGGCAGGGTCGGACGATAGGGCGGCGCATCGGGAAACAGGCCGCGCCGGATGCCGACGAGCCCCATCAGCGCGGCACGCCCCGGTGCCCGCCGCGCATCGTGGGAAACGGCGCCGAGGGCACCGTCGATGGTGTCGAGCAATGCGAGGGCAGGCTGCCCTGCCCCCGTCCCGAAATGCCGCGACAGCGCGGCGAGAAGCGTCTCGACGGCGTCCCGGGCAGGCTTCGAGAGTTGCCGACGGTCGCGCCGCAATTCCACGAGGTTGATGCCGACGCGCACTTCGGCCAGCAGATCCGCGGTCCACTCCGCGTCCTCGTTCGGCAGGGCGGCCAGCCGCGGCGCGATCAGGCCGACCCGGTCGAGCATCAGGGCCGCGAGTTCGAGGCCGTTCTGCGCGCCCTGGCGCTCGGCGGCGCGGGCGAGACTGCGGCGGTTGATGGCCCGCAGGCGCCGCGCCGACCAGCCGGCGCCGACCGAGCGGACGAGGCGCGTGACGATGGCCGCCACCCACATCCCTACGATGACCGCAATGGAGGCGTTGGTGAAGGCGGCGAAGTCCCCCGTGTAGCTGCCCTGGAGGGCGATCATGGTCGAACCGTTGACCGCCGCGCCCATCGCCAGGGGCGCGGTCTTCGGCTGGGCCATGAACACGCCGCAGATCAGCAGGGCCGGGGCCAGCGCGAGGACCAGCATCTCGAAGGTCGTGGCGAGCGGCAGGACCGCGAACAGGTAGGCGCCCGCCCCGAGTGCGCCGAGGATCGCCGAGTTGGCGAAACTGAGGATGAACGGCGCAGGATCGTCCTGGGCGGCGAAGAAGCTGCAGCCGACCGCCGCCATCATCGGGGCGGCCGAGCCGTGCGGCCACCCGGTCGCGATCCAGATCGCGCAGGTGACCAGAATGGTCAGAAATACGCCCAAAGCCGATAGCAGCGCCATGCCATGGTCACGGTGGCGGATCGTGCGCGCCGCGGCGGTGTAGCGGAAGGTCAGGTCCTCGGTGACCGGTGTCCCGTCGGCAATGTGCCGCTGCAGGATGCGGGCGTCCTGGCGCAGGTCGATGAAGTCGCGCAGGCGCGCCAAGAGGCTCGCCAGCACCAGGGCATCCCAGGACGGCCGCTCGCCGAGCCCAGGTTCGAGGGCGTCGGCGGCGGCCTTCAGGCGATCCGCCTCGGCCTGCTCGGTGGTTCCGGAGGCGAGCCATGCGGCCATGTCGTCGAGAAGAATGCGAAGGCGCTGAGGCAGGGCGTCCGCACGCTCCAGCGTCTCGATACGATCCGAGACGGCAGAGGCGATGGGCAGGAACATCAGCATGTGCTGGCGCAGCGTCGCCATCGCCTCGGCAGAGCGTTCCGCGCCGGTCATGTCGTAGCGCAGCGGGGTCGCCAGCGCGTCGAAGGCCACGGCGTCGGAGGCCAGCTTCAATCGCGTCGCCTGCGTGTCCTTCGCCGTGCGGGCGCGGCCCAGGACGTCGATGACCCAGGCCCGGGCGTCGCGCAGCCAGAGTTCGAGCCGAGCGGTGATCACCGGCGCCACCGATTGCGGCAGCACGACCGTGTTCACCAGGCTGGCGCAGAGGATGCCGAGGGTGATCTCCTCGGCGCGCGCCACTGCGGTGTCGAACATCGTCCCGGGGTCGCCGACGGCCGGGAAGCCGATCAGCGCCGCCGTATAGCCGCCGAGCATCATCAGGTAGCTGCGCGGGGTGCGGTCGAGCAGCGAGAAATACAGGCAGGTCGCCACCCAGAGCGCGATGGCCAGGGTGAGAAGTTCCGGGGCGTTCACAAGGTTCGGCACGAGGGCCACCGTGACCACGGCCCCGAGCAGGGTTCCGAGCACCCGGTAGAGTGCCTTCGAGCGGGTCGCGCCGGCGAGCACCTGGCTGGTGATGTAGACGGTGCCGAGCGCCCAGTAGGGGTTCGGCAGGTCGATCCAGAACGCCAGAAACAGGGCCAGCATGGCCGCCGCGAACGTCTTGAGCGAGAAGGCCCAATCGCGCCAGCCCGGCAGGGTCATTCCGCGGCCTCGCCATGCGCGATCCTGTCCCGGGCCATGCCGGGCTCGGACGGGCCGCCCAAATGGTCCTGAATGGCCTGGAACACCCGCAGGCTGGCCTCCAGATCGGACGCGCTCACCTTCGAGAACACCGCCTTCCGCAATCCGTCGAGGTCTGCCTCGATCCCCGCGACCACGGAGCGTCCCGTGTCGGTGAGGCTCAAAACCTTGGCGCGACGGTCGGTCGGGTCCTCCCTGCGCATGACGAGGCCGGCCGTTTCGAGCTGGTCCAGGAGGCGCACGAGCGACGGCCCCTCGATCCCGACGGCCTCGGCGAGGGTATTTTGGCGCGGTTCGCCGCCCAGGCGGCCGATCAGCACCAGCGGCAACGCCTTCGCCTCGGAAACACCGTGCGCCTCCGTGGTGGCGTTGGCGAGCCGCCGCCACTGGCGGCCGGAGAGGAGGAGCGCATGGGTATAGGTCAGCCAACGCTGGCTCAGGGGCTCGCCTGCCATTCGACCTGTTCCCTCCCGACCGCGCCGGGACACATCCTCAGAGCCCGCCTATTCAATAGCAAACTATCAATTGGCGGGTGCCTCTTCAATGGTCTCGCCGGTCCTGGCTTGCCTCAAGCGGCCGAGTCGGCACCTGCCGGGTTCAGGCAAGACGTCCAGTCTGAGCGTCTATTTCCGGTGCGAAGAGCGCTGGCCGCAACGAGGCTGGCGGAGCCGATCTGACCGTGCCTCCGGGCTGCCTCGAACGCGAAGGCCCAAGCGAGGACGCTCCTCGCCTGGGCGCTCCCATTGCCGCCGCCGCCAACGGATGCGTCCTCGGTTCGGCGTGTTCCTGCACGATCACGGGAGAGCCGCTGACCGACAGATTCCCCCTCTTCTGCCGACAGACTTCTCGCCTGCTCGCGGCTGTCAGATCACCTCGACCCGGGTGCCCACCGGAATCCGCTCATACAGGTCGATCACGTCCTCGTTCATCATGCGGATGCAGCCCGAGGAAACGTTCTGCCCGATGGTGTGGGGCTCGTTGGTGCCGTGGATGCGAAACAAGGAGGTGCCGAGATACATCGCCCGTGCCCCGAGCGGATTCTCCGGTCCGCCCGCCATATGGCGCGGCAGGTCCGGGCGACGGCGCAGCATTTCGGCGGGCGGCGTCCAATCCGGCCATTCCCGCTTGGCGGTGATCGTCTTCGTTCCCGTCCAGACGAAGCCCGGCCGGCCCACGCCGATGCCGTAACGGATCGCCTGTCCCGCCGGCTGGATGAGGTAGAGAAACTTCGCGTTGGTATCGATGACGATGCCGCCGGGCCGGCCCGGGCCGTCATAGGCGACGACCTGACGGCTGAAGCGAGGATCGATCGCGCGCGCGACCGTGACCGGTTCCGGCGCGGACTGCATCGGCAGGGCCGCGAAGCGGGCGCGGGGTTGCGGTGCCATGGAGGCGGGTGGCTCGGCCGGTGCGCCATAGCCATCGGCGCCCACGGGGCGCGGCCGGCCCACGGCGTCGCCGGTCATCAGGAATTCGATGAAGCCGCCGCCATAGCGGCCGGGCTCTGCCTGAGCCGTCGCCGCCCCTGCCGATAGCGCGACCATCATCGCGACCGACGCGACGCTCGACCTGACCCGCATTTCCCGCTCCCGCCCTTGTCCGCGCGATCTGGAGAGGGTGATGCCGGCTCAGCCTGCAGGGGCTGAAGGAACGTGGTGAATCGGCTCCGAAGCCCCCGCAAATCCCGGCGCGTCGTCAACGGACGGTAAAGGGGCCGGAAAGGCGCGAGGCCGGCCCGCCGTATGGTCGATCCACCAAATGTCGGGATCGGTCACGCAGCCAACATCTTTCAGCAAATCGAAACCGTTGCGCGGGATTGTGTGGTGGATTCAGATTCGTTCCGAAAGCCTGCCCGACCGATGATCACCAAGCGCTACCGCATCGAGGAGAGCCTGGGCCTTTCCGCTCCGGCGGTCGACGTTGCGGCGCCCCTGGCGGAGGCGCGGCCCAATCCGCGCCTCGACGAGATTCTCTCGGCCATCAACGATCTGCGGCGGCTGACTCAGGCGAGCGCGAGCGAGACCGTCGAGGCCTGCCGCCGGGAACTCGGCGAAGCCTTCGCCATGCGCCACGAACTGGAGGTGATGAAGGAAGCGATCACCCGCACCAAGCGCGAGATCGCGAGCCTTCATCGCTCCGAGAACCACGGCAAGGGCATGCGGCGGGTCGCCGGCGAGCTCGATGCCGTGGTGGAATCGACCGAGCAGGCGACGTCGACGATCCTGAGTGCTCTGGAGCAGGTCGAAACCAACGCTAACATGATGCGCGGCATGCGCCTGACGCGGGCGGCGCAGCAGCATCTCGATGCGATCCTCGACAACGTCGTGAACGCCTACGAGGCCTGCAACTTCCAGGACCTGACGGGCCAGCGCATCAGCAAGATCGTCGGCGTTCTGAAATTCGTCGAAGAGCATCTCGACCGCGTGATCGAGGCCTGGAGCGGGCTCGACAGCTTCCGCGAAATGCTGGACGTCGACGCGGTAGCGGTGTCCGAGGACGACGAGAGCTCGCTTCTCAACGGTCCCAAGCTTCAGGACGACCCCGGCCACGTCGACCAGTCGGACATCGACGCCCTGTTCGATTGAGCGCCTGCGGCCGCGCGGCACTTCCAACCGGAATTCGCGCGGCCTACATCGGGGTCATGAGCCGCGCGACCCGATCCGCCTTCGACGACGTCCCGCCCGACGGGTTCGACGAGGACGAGAACGACGCCCCCTCCCTCGACGAGGCGCCCGAAATCGATTTCGATTTCGAGCCCGGCGCCGTCAAGGCCGGCACCGAGATCATCCGCCGCTTCTGGACGACCCTGCCGACCTCGCCGGGCGTCTACCGGATGTTCGATGCCAAGGGCGACGTGCTCTATGTCGGCAAAGCCAAGAACCTGAAGGCCCGCGTCGGTTCCTATGCACGGGGACAGGCGCATTCGAACCGCATCGCCCGCATGATCGCGCAGACGGCGGCGATGGAGTTCGTCACCACGGCGACCGAGACCGAGGCGCTGCTGCTGGAGGCCAACCTCATCAAGCAGTTGAAGCCGCGCTTCAACGTGCTGATGCGGGACGACAAGTCGTTCCCCTATATTCTGCTCACCGCCGACGGCCCGGCGCCGCAGATCGTCAAGCATCGCGGCGCCCGCCGCCGCAAGGGCAATTATTACGGCCCTTTCGCCAGCGTCTGGGCGGTCAACCGGACGGTCAACGCGCTGCAGCGCGCCTTCCTGATGCGGACCTGCTCCGACAGCTATTACGAGAACCGCACCCGGCCCTGCCTGCTCTACCAGATCAAGCGCTGTTCCGGCCCTTGCACCGGCGAGATCTCGGTCGAGGATTATGCCGGTCTTGCCGACAGCGCGCGCGCCTTCCTCTCGGGCAAATCGAACGCGGTGAAGGACCGGATGCGCGAGGAGATGCAGCGCGCTTCCGAGGACCTCGAATTCGAGCGCGCCGCGCGCTTCCGCGACCGGATCGCCGCGCTCTCGGCGATCCAGGGAACGCAGGGCGTCAACACGCAAGGCGTCGAGGAGGCCGATGTCTTCGCCCTCGACGAGCAGGCGGGCCAGTTCTGCATCGAGGTGTTCTTCTTCCGCAACTTCCAGAACTGGGGCAACCGCGCCTATTTCCCGAAGGCGGACCGTTCGATGAGCGCCGATGAGGTGCTGGCGTCCTTCATCTCCCAGTTCTACGACGACAAGCCCGCGCCGCGCCTCGTGCTGGTGAGCCACACGATCGAGGATGCGGAGCTCGTGGCCGCCGCCCTATCGAGCCGGGTCGAGCACCGGGTCGAGCTGCACCAGCCGCAGCGGGGCGAGCGGAAGAACCTCGTCGATTATGCCCAGCGCAACGCCAAGGAGGCGCTCGGGCGCCGGCTCGCGGACACCGCTTCCCAGGGCAAGCTGCTCACTGCCCTCGGACAGTCCTTCGGCCTCGACAAGCCGCCCCGCCGGGTCGAGGTCTACGACAATTCGCACATTTCCGGCACGGCGGCGGTCGGCGGCATGATCGTCGCCGGCCCAACCGGCTTCATGAAGACGCATTACCGCACCTTCAACATCAAGTCGGAGGAACTGACGCCGGGCGACGATTTTGGGATGATGCGCGAGGTGCTGACCCGCCGCTTCAAGCGGCTCGCCAAGGAGGCGCCGCGCACGCCGAAGGAGGCGGAGCTGGGCGAGCCGCAGGCCGCCGCCGAGGGGCAGGCGGTGCCTCCGGCGACGGACGCCGTTCCCGACGATCCGGATGCCTTTCCCGCTTGGCCGGATCTCGTGCTGATCGATGGCGGCGCCGGGCAATTGGAGGCCGCCCGCGCCTCCCTCGCCGAGATCGGTGTGATCGACGTGCCTCTGGTCGGCATCGCCAAGGGCCGCGACCGCGACGCGGGCCGCGAGACCTTCTTCGTGCCTGGCCGCACCCCGTTCAAGCTGCCGCCGCGCGATCCCGTGCTCTACTTCGTGCAGCGCCTGCGCGATGAGGCCCACCGCTTCGCCATCGGCACCCACCGGGCGCGGCGCAAGCGCGAGATGACGAGAAACCCCCTCGACGAGATCGCCGGCATCGGCCCCACTCGCAAGCGGGCGCTGCTGCACCATTTCGGCACCGTGAAGGCCATCCAGCGAGCGGCGCTCGAAGATCTCGCCAAGGCACCGGGCGTGAACGCAGCCACCGCGCGGGCGGTCTACGATTTCTTCCACGCCAATGCCTGAGCCGGATTCCGTGTCGACCGATCCCGCGCTAGATCCAGCGATGGACTCCCTGCCCGACCCGTCGCCGACGCGGTTGACGCCCCAACCGCCGCATGGTTTCACCCCGCCGATGAACGCCGTCCTTCCCCGCCGTCGGTCGCAGGCTTGGACGCTCGCGAACTGCCTGACCTACGGCCGCCTCGTGGCGGTCCCAGTCGTGGTCGTCCTGCTGTTCTGGCCTGACGAGATCAATGCCCGGTTCGCCGCCTTCGGCGTCTACGTCGCCGCCGCGATCACCGATTATCTCGACGGCTACGTGGCCCGCGCCTGGGCGCAGAGCTCGGCCCTCGGGCGGATGCTCGATCCCATCGCCGATAAGCTCCTCGTCGCCGCCTGCCTGCTGATGCTGGCGGCCGACCGTACCATTGCGGGCGTCTCGCTCTGGGCGGCCATCGTCATCCTGTGCCGCGAGGTGCTGGTCTCCGGCCTGCGCGAGTACCTCGCGGAGCTGAAGGTCGGCCTGCCGGTGAGCCGCATCGCCAAGTGGAAGACGACGGTGCAGCTCATCGCCCTCGGATTCCTCGTCGCCGGTCCGGCGGGCGAGACCCTGATCCCCGGCAGCCTGACGGCGGGCATCATCCTGCTGTGGCTCGCCGCTGCCCTGACGCTCTATACCGGCTGGGACTACATGAGGGCCGGGATCCGGCACGTGATCGACGATCCGCGCTGATCGTTTGGATGTTGGGTCAGCGCCTTGGGCTGGCCCTGGGAACCGTTGAGATGAAGCTCGTCTATTTCGCCTGGGTACGCGAGCGCGTCGGCAAGCCCGAGGAGTCGGTCACGCCGCCCGAGAGCGTCGCGACCGTCGCAGACCTGATCGGATGGCTGAAGACCCGGGGCGAGGAATACGCCTACGCCTTCGAGAACGAGGGAGTGGTGCGCACGGCCATCGACCGGGTCCACGCCAAGCCCGGCGCTGCGATCACGGGCGCGCAGGAAATCGCGTTCTTTCCGCCGATGACGGGCGGTTAGCCCGTCAGAGGCTGTGCGATCGGTCAGGCCAGCGCGCCTCCTCGTCCTCCGAGGCCGCTGCGCGGCCCCTCAGGATGAGGCGCGCTGGATGAAGCCGTGGTCCGGCTCGCCTGCGTCGCGAGAGCCGCGTCAGCTCAATGCGTCCCGGAACGCGGTCAGGTTCGCGCGCATCATCTCGAGATAGCCCGGCGCCGGTCCGTCGGGACCGCTCAAGGCATCGGAATAGATCCGGCCGCCGACCTTGGCCCCGCTCTCGCGGGCAATCTGCTGCATCAGCCGGGGATCGGCGATGGTCTCCACGAAGACGGCCGGCACCTTGTCCCGGCGGATCTGGCGGATGATGCGGGCCACATCCTTCGGCCCGGCCTCGCTGTCCGTCGAGATGCCCTGAGGAGCCAGGAAGCGCATGCCGTAGGCGGCGCTGAAATAGCCGAAGGAATCGTGCGTGGTGATGATGCGGCGGCGCTCGGCCGGAATGGTCTGAAGGGTCGTGCGGATCTCGCCTTCCAGCGCGTCGAGCTTTCGCGCATAGGCGGCGGCATTCTCGGCGTAGAGCGCCGCGTGTGCCGGGTCGGCGGCGGAGAGGCCGTCGCGGATGTTGACGACGTAGAGCTTCACGTTCGCCACGCTCTGCCAGGCATGGGGATCGGCATGGTCGCCATGGTCGTGACCGTGGTCGTCGTCGTGATCGTGGCTGCCGGCGATGGTCTTCACCCCCTTCGAGGCGACAATCACCGGTGCCTTTGTGCCGGAAGCCTTGATCAGGCGCTCGATCCAGCCCTCGAAACCGAGACCGTTGACGACGACGAGATCGGCCTCGGCCACGCGGCGGGCGTCGCCCGGCGTCGGCGAGTAGCCGTGGGCGTCGGCATCCGGCCCGACCAGGCTCGTCACCGAGACCCGCTCGCCTCCGACCTGAGTGATGAGATCGGCCAGGATCGAGAAGGTCGCCACCGCCTTCAGCTTCGTGTCCGCCGCCATTGCCGGTGCGAGGCCGAGCAGCACCAGGATGATGGCCGCTAACCCTCGCGTGACGTGCCGTCCCATACCGAAAACTCCTTCGTTCGGCAGGGTTCATAATGTAACATTATCACATCGCCAAGGCATAGAACGCCAAACATGGACAAGCTTTCATGTTCGGGAAACAAGCCGGCATCGTCTTGAAACATCCCGGATATGTCCGCTGCGCACTCTCGTCGGCATCGGGGCAGCTGAGCCCCTTTCGACGGAGCGGTTCCATGACACGCAAACGGGTGACGGGTTTTCTGCTGGTCGGCCTGACGGCTCTCGGTGCCGCCGGCATCGGATCGGCGGCGGTACGGGCCGGTGAGCGCGGCGGGCCCTTCGCGGAGGGAGGTCACCGGCACGGCCATTGGGCGGCTCTCTCGGCCGAGGACCGGGCCGCCTTCACCGATGCCCGCATCGCCGCCCTGCATGCGGGCCTCAAGCTGACGCCCGACCAGGAGAAGCTGTGGCCGCCGGTGGAAGGGGCGATCCGCGATCTGGCCAAGCAGCGGGATGCGCAACGCGAGGCCCGGCGGGAGCGCGGCCGGATGACGGAGGATGCGCCGGGGACCCTGCGGGCCATGGCGGATGCGGCCACGGCCCGGGGCGAGGCCCTGCGCAAGCTCGCCGACGCCACCACGCCGCTCTTCGCCACCCTGGATGACGGGCAGAAGCGCCGCGCCATGGTGCTCGCCCGACCCATGCGCCCGCATGGCGGTCCTCACAAGCACTGGCACCGCGAAGGTCCCGGTCAAGGTCCTGGCCAACGTCCCGGCGGCGACGAGTGATCGCCCGGCGCGCTTGATCCGGGCGCCGCGCGGCGGCAAACACCGCGGGCCCCGGCGCTTCCGCCGGGGTCAGCATCGAAAACGGTACAGAATGGCGCGCCGGCCGCTCCTGAGGGGCGATACCCTTCCCCTGCTCGGGCGGCTCTGGCGGGAATGGCTGTCCCCCCACCGGGCTACGCTCGCGGTGGTGCTGGTGCTCATCACCATCGTCGGCGCCGCGACGGGACTTTACCCGGCCCTGATCAAGGCCGCCTTCGACGCCTTCGACCGCAAGGATACCGGGGCGCTGGCCTACGGCCCGCTCATCGTCATCGCCGTGACTTCCGTGCGCGGCTTCGCCTTGTTCGGTCAGACGGTGCTGACCAACCGGGTGGTGACGCGGGTCGAGGCCGACATGCAGGCGGCGCTCTACGGCCATCTGATCGATGCCGACCTGGCCCAGCTCGGCCGCGAGAGCCCGGCGGCCTTCACCCAACGCTTCACCACCGACTTCGCCTTCATCAAGGAGGCGCTGACCCGGATCTCGACGGTGCTGCTGCGCGACATCGCCATGCTGGTGGCGCTGGTGATCGCCCTGGTCTGGATGGACCCGCTGCTGACGCTCGCCGCCGCGGTCACGGTTCCGCTCATCGCCGGGCCGGTCAACCGCATCGGCAAGAAACTACGCCACGTCTCGACCACGACGCAGGAGCAGATGGGCGCCACGGCGAGCCTCATCACCGAGAGCCTGCAGGGCGCCCGCGTCGCCAAGACCTACGGCCTCGAAGGCTATCTGAAGGGCCGCGCGGCTGCGGCACTCGACGAGGTGCGCCGTCTCAAGATGAAGGCCGCCAATGCCCGGGGCCGGCTCGACCCGCTGATGGAGATCGGCGGCGGCCTCGCCGTGGCCGGCGTGCTGGTGCTGGTGGGGCAGCGGGTCATGTCCGGTGACCGCACCGTCGGTGATTTCACCGGTTACGTCGCGGCTCTGCTGCTCGCCGCGCAGCCAGCGCGGGCGCTCGGCACCCTCAACGCCATCCTTCAGGAAGCCGCGGCCGCGCTGACCCGCTATTTCGCGCTGATGGACGAGCAGCCGACGATCCGTGAGGCGCCGCAGGCGCGTTCGCTCACCGTGACGCGGGGCGAGATCCGCTTCGAGGGCGTGCATTTCCGCTACCGCGCCGACGCCCCGGCCCTGGAGGGCATCGATCTCGTGGTGCCGTCCGGCTCGACCACCGCCCTGGTCGGTCGCTCCGGCTCCGGCAAATCCTCGCTCCTCAATCTCGTTCCACGCCTGCACGATGTCACCGCCGGCCGCGTGCTGATCGACGGCACCGATATCCGGGACGTCACCCTGGCATCTTTGCGCGCGGCGGTGGCGGTGGTGTCGCAGGAGGTCGTGCTGTTCGACGACACCATCGCCGCCAATATCGGCTTCGGCCGTCCAGGTGCCTCGCGTGCGGAGATCGAAGCGGCGGCCCAGGCGGCGGCGGCCCACGGCTTCATCACCCGGCTCGCCGAAGGCTACGAGTTTCAGGTCGGCCCGAGTGGCGGTCGTCTCTCCGGCGGCGAGCGCCAGCGCATTTCCCTGGCCCGCGCCTTCCTCAAGAACGCGCCGATCCTCCTTCTCGACGAGGCGACCTCCGCGCTCGATTCGGAATCCGAGCATCTGGTGCAGGAGGCCCTGGAACGGCTGATGCGCGGCCGCACCACCCTCGTCATCGCCCACCGCCTCTCGACCGTGCGCGAGGCCGACCGGATCGCGGTGATGGAGGCCGGTCGGGTGATCGAGCTCGGCCGACACGACGAATTGGTAGCCGTCGGCGGCACCTATGCGCGGCTGCACCGGCTGCAATTGTCGGACGATACCGGGGCGGCCCGGTCCGACGCCGCCTCGGCCTGATACCCTTCGACACGAAACCGGGGGACTTGCCGCCACCGATCCCGCTCTCGCGCGTAGACGCTGGAGCGTGACGGGAGCGGCGGATGACAGCGGAAGACTTCGGCACGACGCGGGAGGGCGAAAAGGTCACCCGTCATACGCTGGCCCGTGATGGGATCCGTGTGCAGGTGATCGATTTCGGTGCCGTGGTCACCGCCATCGAGGTGCCGGATCGGGAGGGACACTCGGCCAACGTCGTCCTCGCCCTCGATACGGTCGAAGGCTACGAGACGGTGAGTCCGCATTTCGGCGCGATTGCCGGGCGCTTTGCCAACCGCATCGCCGCCGGCCGCTTCACCCTCGACGGCCGGACCTATCAGCTTCCGATCAACGAGCCGCCCAACACCATGCATGGCGGCCCGCGCGGATTTGCCAGACGTCTCTGGCAGGTCGCTTCGGCCGACGAGACGAGGCTGGCGCTGAGGCGGCTCAGCCCGGACGGCGAGGAGGGCTTTCCGGGCGATCTCGAGGTGGAGGTGGTCTACAGTCTTCCCGAGGCCGGCACGTTGCGCATCGACTACCGAGCCACGACCGATCGCCCGACGGTCGTGAACCTGACCAATCACAGCTACTTCAATCTCGCCGGCGAGGGCGCGGGCGACGTGTTGGACCACGTCGTGCAGATCGAGTCCGACGCCTATACGCCAACCGACGCGACACAGATTCCGATAGGGTCCATCGCTCCCGTCGCTGGCACGCCCCTCGATTTCCGTGAGCCGGCGCGCGTCGGCGCCCGCATCCGCGAGGATCATCCGCAGATCGTCATCGCCAAGGGCTACGACCACACCTTCGTGCTGCGCGGCCCGGACGGAGATCGACGCCCGGCGGCCTCCTGCCATTGCCCGGCGAGCGGCCGGCGTCTTGAGATCGCGACGACGCAGCCGGCGCTCCAGCTCTATACCGGCAACAATCTTGACGGGACGCTCGTCGGACCTTCGGGACGGACCTACCGCTCCGGTGATGGGATCTGCTTCGAGACGCAAGGTTTCCCGGACGCACCCAATCACCCGGATTTTCCGAGTGCAGTCCTGCGGCCAGGGTCAGCGTTCACGGCGAGCACCACCTATCGGTTCACACTCGCCTGAACGGCTCTCTGCCTGCCGCCGTAGAACCGAGCCGAGGCTCAGCCCGCGAGCAGAGTACCGGTCGGCCGATCGGCGCCCCAGATCTTCTCGAGGTTGTAGAAGCCACGCACCTCGGGGCGGAAGATGTGGACGAGGATGTCGCCCGCATCGATCAACACCCAGTCGCAGGCCGGCATGCCCTCGACGCGGGCATTGCCGAAGCCTTTGGCTTTCATTTCCTGGATGATCTTGTCGGCGATCGAGCCGACATGGCGCTGTGAACGTCCGGACGCGATGATCATCGTGTCGGCGAGGGAGGTCTTGCCAGCGAGATCGATCTCGACGGTCTCCTCGGCCTTCATCTCATCCAGACACCCGAGGGCAAGAGCCTTCAAGGCCTCCGAGGTGTCGGTCACGGGATCGGAGCTGACGGCTCCTTGGCGGATGTGTGCGGACAGGGTTTCGGTTCCCGGCAATCGATTCTGTGACGACACCGCCACGCGCCGAAATTGGCGGCTTTCGCCCTACTTTTCAAGCGGACAGACCGCCCTACCGCGTCAGTGCGCGCCGCGCGAGGCCGCTTTCAGGCCAAAGGACGCCGAATTCGACGCCCTGTTGCGCAGGGCTGTCGAGGAGAGTGCGGAACGGGGCCCGTGCAGGAAGGTCCAGGCGGGCGGCGCCCGCGTCGCGAGTGACGCCGCCTCTGCCTCCGGAACTCGGGCCGCAGCGAAAGCCTGCGCCGCCTTCGCCGCGGGGGCCGTCAAGGTGTGACCTGGCCGGTCGATCACCGCGACCGGGACCAGCGCCATGATCTCTTCATAGGAGCGCCAGCGGTGGAAGCTGCCGAGCGAATCCGCCCCCATGATCCAGACGAATCGCACGTTCGGCCGGTGCCGCACCAGCCAGCGCAGGGTATCGATGGTGTAGCGGCTGCCGATCGCCGCTTCGAAGCCGGTGACGGCGATGCGCGGATCGAAGGCGAGCGTCCGGGCCTGGGCGACGCGTTCGCCGAGGGGCGCGAGGGCGCCGGTATCCTTCAGCGGATTGCCCGGCGTCACCAGCCACCACACCCGGTCAAGCCGCAGGCGCTTCAGCGCGGTGCGGCTGACATGCAGGTGGCCGGCATGAGCCGGGTTGAACGAGCCCCCATAGAGACCGATCCTGAGACCCGGCGCCGTCGGCGGCAGAGCGTCGTCGCGCAGGGGAGCAGCCCTCAGCGCGTCACGGCCGCGTCTGGCCGCTGCCGTGGACGCGGTACTTGAAGGTGGTGAGCTGCTCGACGCCCACCGGCCCACGGGCATGCATGCGGCCGGTGGCGATGCCGATCTCCGCTCCGAAGCCGAACTCGCCGCCATCGGCGAACTGCGTCGAGGCGTTGTGGACCACGATCGCCGAATCGACCTCGTTGAGGAAACGGGTGGCGGCCTCGGTGTCGTCGGTGATGATCGCGTCGGTGTGGTGCGAGCCGTTGGCCTCGATATGGGCGATGGCCGCATCGAGCCCGTCGACCACCTTCGCAGAGATGATCGCGTCGAGATATTCGGTGCGCCAATCCGCATCGGTGGCCGGGCTCACCCGCGGGTCGACGGCCTGGGTGGCCTCGTCGCCGCGGATGGCGCAGCCGGATTCGAGCAGGGCTTCGACCAGCGGCTTCAGATGGGTTCCGGTCACGGCCGCATCGACCAGCAGCGTCTCGGCGGCGCCGCAGATGCCGGTGCGGCGCATCTTGCTGTTCACGAGCAGGGTGCGGGCCATGGCAAGGTCGGCGCCCTCGGCCACGTAGACATGGCAGATGCCGTCGAGATGGGCGAAGACCGGCACCTTGGCCTCCGCCTGGACCCGCTCCACCAGGCTGCGTCCGCCCCGGGGGACGATGACGTCGACGCAGCCGCCGAGTCCTGTGAGCATCAGCCCCACCGCCGCACGGTCGCGGGTCGGCACGAGCTGGATCGCGTCGGCGGGCAGCCCGGCGCGGCTGAGACCCTCGCTCATCGCCGCAGCGATGGCGGTGGCCGTGCGGTGCGAATCCGAGCCGGCCCGCAGGATCGCCGCATTGCCGGCCTTGAGGCAGAGCGCGCCGGCATCGGCGGTCACATTCGGGCGGCTCTCGAAGATCACGCCAACCACTCCGAGCGGCACCGAGATGCGCTCGATCAAGAGGCCGTTCGGCCGCTCGAAGGCGGCGAGCTGGCGACCGACCGGATCAGGCAGGCTCGCCACCTTCTCCACCGCCTCGGCGATGGCGGCGACTCGGCCCTCGTCCAGGGTCAGACGATCGAGAATCGCCTTGGTCAGGCCGGCGGCTTCCGCCGCGGACACGTCGCGGGCATTTTCCTTGAGGATCGCCGGAGCATTGGCGCGAATCTGGTCGGCGACGGCGCGCAGGGCCAGATCCTTGGTCTGCGCCGGGGCGAGGGCCATCGCCCGGCCGGCGGCGCGGGCGCGCCGGCCGATGGCGGCCATCAGGGTGGGGAGGTCGTCGGCGTCCGCGAAATCGGACTTCAGATTCAGGACAGGCACGGTCCCGCTTCCCGTCTGGCGCCAAGAAGACGGCGCGATTGCACAATTGCATGCATATGCACGTTCACGGGCCCGATTGCACGTCGCCGGCCGGTAGAACAAGCTCGGATGTTGCCGTTGCGAAGATCGGGCCCGCCCGGTGCCGTGTTCGGGAGGTCAGCTTCCCACCATGGCGAGATCGTCGCGGTGAATCATCTCCGTTCGCCCGGCCTGGACCGAGGCGGCGGCGATCTCGCGGCTGGAGCGGCCGATGATGGCGGCGGCGTCGACGCTGTCATAAGCCACCAAACCCCGTCCGAGGATGCGTCCTTCCGGGCCGCGGATCAGCACGGCGTCGCCCTTGGCGAAGCTGCCCTCGATCGCGGTGACGCCCACCGGCAGAAGACTCGCCCCACCTTCGAGCGCCCGCGCCGCCCCGGCATCGACGACGAGGGTGCCGGAGGTCTCCAGCGCCCCGGCGATCCAGGTCTTGCGGGCCGCCGTCGGGGTCGAGCCCGACAGGAACCAGCTGCAACGACCGCCCTCGCGGACAGCGCGCAACGGATTCTTGGCCCGCCCGTCGGCGATGATCATGTGGGTGCCGCCGCTGGCCGCGATCTTGGCCGCCTCGATCTTGGTGCGCATGCCGCCGCGGGACAGTTCGGAGGCGGGCCCGCCGGCCATTGCCTCGATCTCCGCCGTGACCCGCTCCACCACCGGCAGATGCCGGGCCTGCGGGTCGGTATGCGGGGGCGCGGTGTAGAGGCCGTCGATATCCGAGAACAGCACCAGCACGTCGGCGCTGATCATCGTGGCGACGCGGGCGGCCAAACGGTCGTTGTCGCCGTAGCGGATCTCGGCGGTCGCCACCGTGTCGTTCTCGTTGACGACGGGCACGGCCCTCACTTCGAGCAGCTTCTGCACCGTGGCGCGGGCATTGAGGTAACGGCGGCGCTCCTCGGTATCCCTGGGCGTGACCAGCACTTGCCCGGCCACGATGTCGTGGTGGCCGAGCGCCTCGGTCCAGTAGCGGGCCAGCGCGATCTGGCCTACGGCGGCCGAGGCTTGGCTCTCTTCGAGGCGCAGGGCACCTGGGGGCAATCCGAGCACGGTCCGCCCCAGGGCGACCGCGCCGGAGGACACCACGACGACATCCACGCCGCGCCCGTGCAGGTCGGCGATGTCCTCGGCGAGGGCGGCGAGCCAAGCATGGCGCAGGCGCCCCTGCCCCCGATCCACGAGGAGAGCCGAGCCGACCTTGATGACGACGCGGCGAAAATCTTCGAGGGCGGGCGGACGAGCCACGGTCATGCGCAAGTCGTTTCGGTCGTCGTGATCGGGATTGCGGAACGGGCACTGTGCTCCGTTGCCCGGTTCTGTGCATGAAGCGGCCGGGCTTGGCCAGATCCTTGCTCTGCGTGCACCACGGGAGGGGGGTACCAAAGGACGGTGCGCGGTGGTGTCGCGACCAATTTATACGTGAAGTCGATTAACTCATATTAAGTATGCCTCCCCAGCAAGGGGCGCCGCTGTGTCAACCGGCCGAGGATCCGTTTGCGTCTTCGCAGGATCGGATCATGAAGGAGAACCCGTTGCCAGAGAGTGCGTTGCGTAGCCGTCGGCTGTTGGTGGTCGAGGACGATTATTTCTGGGCGGACGAACTGAGCCAAGGCTTGAGGCGCGTCGGGGCCATCGTCCTCGGACCGGCCGCGAGCATCAACGCGGCCAGGGCTTTCCTTGAGGAGCAACCTCAGCCGGACGGGGTGATCCTCGACATCAATCTCCGGGGCGAGCGGGCTTACGCCATCGCCGATCTGCTGCTCGCCCGGCGCGTCCCGTTCCTGATCATGACCGGCTACGACATGGAAGCGCTGCCCGCCGGCTACGCGTCCGTGATCCGGCTCGAGAAGCCGGTGGCGCTCGATGCGGTCGTCAAGGCTGTGGCGGACTTGCTCTTGCCCGTCTGAGGCGGCCCCCGTTTCAGTTGGCCTCGTTCAAAAGGCGCTCGGCGACGATTTTGATCGGTGGCCGGCGGCCGATCAGCACGGCGAAGCGCGACTGTTCGGGATCGCTCTCGAACCGGGTGCGCAGCCAAGCGACGAGAAACTTGAGATATTCGGCGCCGAGGAGGCGCGTCACCGCCGGATCGGTCCACCAACGGTCGATCTCAAGACCATCCGCGACGACCGGATAGGGGATCACGGTCTCTCCCGCGTTCAAGGCATGCCGCAATTCCACGAGGGTGCGGGGCATGTGGTAGCTCGACGTCACCACCGCGATGGTGCCGAAGCGGTGGCGGCGCATCCAGCGCCGGGTCTCGATGGCGTTGCCGATGGTGTTGCGTGCCCGGTAATCCAGATCGACGCAGCAGGAGATCCAATGCTCCTGGGCGGGATTGAGCCGGATGATCTCGTCGCGCGTGGTGCGCTCATTCACGCCGGAGATCAGCAGCCTCTTGCCGCGACCGCCCGCGAGCAGATCGATGGCGTCGCCGATCCGCTGCGCGCCGCCGGTCATGGCCACGATCCCGTCCACCCCGTCGAGGCTCGGCCGTTCCGCCCGCTCGACCTCGGCGACGAAGGCGAGAAAGCCGCCGGCCAGGGCAAGCACGCCGACCAGGCCGAGGCTGAGGAGCGATCGGAGGACCCAGGCACCCACGCGCGGTCGATCACCCCTCATCCGCGTGACGGCCACCTTCGGCAGCCGGATCGGGTCGCGGGTCGACAGGTCCCTCCAGGGCCAGCCGAGCGCTTCGGGGGAGCCATCGCAGGGGATGGTCCCAGGGCGCCGGCCCAGGCCGGCCGCCAGTCGGCGGGGCACTCGCGGAAGCATGACGGACGGGGCAGCGGCTCATGACGGTTTCGTGCCGGGAAAGTCTCGGCCCGCGAGAGTTGATGAAAGGTTAACGTCGGCGACGGCCATCCATCCTAACGGAGGAAGCGCCGCACGGTGAACCGCGACACCGTCGCGGTGACGAGGGAGGCGATGACGCCGATCAACACGATCAGAGCGTATCCCCGCCAGCCGATCTGGAATGTCCCGAACAGAGCTTCGATCTCTTCCCCGGTCGGGCCGGAGCGCGACATCCGCGCCAGCAACCCGGCGAGCGCACAGGTCAGGAGCGCGGCGCCGGCACCGAAAGCCCCTCCCCTGAGGCCGAGGCGGAAGAACCGGCTCTGAAACGCCTTGGCGATGTAATCGTCATCGGCGCCCACGAAATGCAGCACCTCGACCACCTCCCGGTTTCCGGCCATGGCGCCGCGGGTCGCGAAGACCACGGCGAGGCCGGTCGCCAGCAGCACCAGGACGACGATGCCGATGCCGATGCCGGCGAAGGTGTTCGCCATGGTCGAGAGGCGCTGGAGCCAGAGCGCGTGGTCGTCGAGGCTCGCCACGCCTGGCAAAGCTTCGGTGAGTGACGTGCGCAGGGCTTTGAGATCGGGCTGTCCGTCGTCCGAGAGAGTGAGCGCGATCAGCCGCGGCACCGGCAGGTCCGAAAGATCGAGCCCGCTGCCGAGCCACGGCTCAAGCAATCGCTCCGCCTCACCCTTGGAGAAGACCCGGGCGCCCACTATGCCTTGCGCCGCCCGGGCGATGGATTCCGCCCGCTTCACATCCGCCTCGATGTCGCGCCCGGCTCCTGGGCGGATCTGGATGGTGACTTCCTGAGCGACGCTGCTCTGCCATTGTCCGGCGCTGGAGACGGCGATCTCGGCCGCGCCGGCACAGAGCGCGGCGAGAAAGGTGAGGATGGCGATGACCGCCGCGAGCGCGCGGCTCGCCGCCGAGTCGGTCGGCACCAGGGGCGCATTGCGGCGCAGGTTGGCCGGCAGAGGCGGTTCGGCGGCGGACCGGGCGGCGTCGCCCTGAGCGGGGGAGCGCACGTCGCTCATGGGCCCTCCACCCGCAGGCGGCCATCGGAGAGCACCATGCGGCGCGCCTCGACCAGATCCATCAGGCTGTAATCGTGGGTGGCGATCACCACCGAGGTGCCGAGCCGATTCAATTCCATGAACAGCCGCAGCAGGCGCCGCGCCAGGCTCGGATCGACGTTGCCGGTGGGCTCGTCCGCGAGCAGCAGCTCAGGCCGGGCGATCAGGGCGCGGGCGATCGCCGCGCGCTGCTTCTCGCCGCCGGAGAGCAGCGGCGGCAGGACGTGCATGCGCTCGCCGAGGCCGACCCAGCGCAGAAGCTCGACCACTTCCGCGCGGTAGCTCGCCTCCGCCCGCTCCTGCACGCGCAGGGGCAGGGCCACGTTCTCGTAGGTGGTGAGGTGATCGAGCAGGCGAAAATCCTGGAACACCACACCCATCCGGCGGCGCAGGCCGGTCAGCGCATTGTTGGAGATGCCACTGACCTCCTTGCCGAACACCGAGACCAAACCACGGGTCGGGCGCACCGAGAGCAGGATCAGGCGCAGCAGGGTCGTCTTGCCGGCGCCCGAGGGCCCGGTGAGAAATTGGAAGGAATGCGGTGCGATCTCGAAGCTCACGTCGGACAGGATCTCCGGCCCGAGGCCGTAGCGCATGCCGACGCTCTCGAACCGGACGACGGGCTCCTCCGCGCCGGACAGGAGGCTGCCCGTGTTCTTCCCAGCCGACAAGGCCCCAACACTCCACGCTTCGACTTCGAGATGGGCGAAGATCCGCTGAGGACCTGCCGCAGATCGGCTATGCCGCGAGAGGCTTCACGGCCGGTTAACCCTACTCGGGGAGAACGTTTGTGTCCTTTTCGCGAGCGCGGCAACCCGCTGCCGGCCCGTGACCCCAACTCGGCCCCTCCCTCGCCATGCTGATCGTCTGCCCGGCCTGCGCCAGCGAGTATCGCATCGATGCCGAGCGCGTCGGGACGGCGGGACGCTCGGTGCGCTGCGCCGCCTGCCGCGAAACATGGTTCATCTCATCCGACGAGGTGACCACCGCGCTGTTCGAGGAGATGTCGGAAGCGGAAGAGGCTGCTTCGCCCGAGCCCGAGGCTGCCGCTCCGCCGCCCGAGGCTGACCCGGCCGAGGATGCCCCCCGCCGACCGCGTCCGATCGCGACGAAGAATCGCAAACGGACGAAGCCGGCCAGGGCCGGCCGCCGCCTCCCGCCCGCCGTGGTCGCTGGCCTTGCCCTCGCCGCGCTCGTTCCGCTGGTTCTGCTCGGCCGCGTCACCGTGGTGCGGGCGATGCCGCAGACCGCCAGCCTGTTCGCCGGGATCGGCCTGCCGGTGAATCTGCGCGGCATCGACATCAGGGACATCGCCGCCTTTCAGATTCCGGCCGAGGGCGACAATCCTGCCCGGCTCGTGGTGGAGGGGGACATCGTCAGCGTCGCCCGCGAGCGCGTGCCGGTGCCGCCGATCGAGGTCGAGATCCGTGATCCCTCCGGGCAGCCGCTCTATCGCTGGAGTGTTCCCGGCCCGCGCGGCGCCCTCGAGCCCAGCGAACGGGCGCGCTTCAAGGCCAGCCTGTCGGCGCCGCCGGAAAAGGGGCGCCAGGTCGAAGTAAGGTTCGCGACCGGACCCGGCCCGGCGGAGGTGGAGACGCAACCGGACAGGTGAGGGTCCGGCGCCGGATCGGGCTTGGGTATCGCCATTTCGGCCGCCGGGGCCCGGTATCGCCCCGATCTCGGACATGGCCGACGGGCCGGTGCTTCAGGTCCTTGTTTCGGCAGGGGCTTCGATCCCGCGCCAGGATCGGCACCGGCGAAGAGTACTCTGGCGGAGCGGGCATCGCATGGTAAGATGCGGAGACATTGTCCGTTCGCCGAAATTCGGCCCCGTCCGCCATCGGCGGCGTTGCCCCAAGAAAATATCCCGGAAGCACCGAGCCGCATGAGCATCGCATCGAAACGCGTCCGCGTCCTGTTCGACGAGGCGGCCATCGCCAAGCGCAACGAGGAACTGGCCGCCGAGATCGTCGCGGCCAACCCTGAGAATCTGCTCGTCGTCGCGGTGCTCAAGGGCAGCTTCATGTTCGCTGCCGACCTGCTGCGCGCGTTGCACCGCGCCGGGCTCTCGCCGCAGGTCGAGTTCGTTCACCTGTCGAGCTACCGCACCTCTACCGTCTCTTCCGGTCAGGTCGAGATCCTGCGTGACGTCCAGAGCGAGGTGCGCGGGCGCGACGTGCTGCTCATCGATGACATTCTCGAATCCGGCCGCACCGTCGTCTTCGCCAAGGATCTCCTGATGGCCCGGGGCGCCAAGCGCGTGCTCACCGCCGTGCTGCTGGAAAAGCCCGGTAAGCGGGCGGTGACGATCGATGCCGATTTCGTCGGCTTCACCTGCCCCGACGTGTTCGTCGTCGGCTACGGCATGGATGCAGCCCATGCCTTTCGCCAGCTCCCCTTCGTCGGCCTCGTCGATTACGACAGCAGCGACGCGGACCTGTTCGGCGGCACCTGACCGGCTCGGTGGAATTCCCGATAAATCCGCGACACTTCCGCGGAATCGGCAGTCCATGGAACTCCGTCGGCGCAGGATGCTTGACAGGCCGCGCTTTCGCGCGGTGACTGAGGCGATGTGATCGGCCTTCGTCTTCGCGACGCTGCTTTGAAGGAATAGGAGAGGACGCCCGGTCATGGCGCGCATCCTGCTCGTGGATGACGAAGATACGATACGCGGCTTCCTCAAGCGGGGGCTGGAACTCGATGGTCACACCGTGATCACAGCCATCGATGGCAGCGACGGCCTGGACCGACTCTCGGAATCCGCCGGCGGCTTCGACCTGATGCTGACCGACATCCGGATGCCGTTGATGGACGGCATCGCTCTCGCCCTCGCGGCCAAGCGCGATTATCCCGATCTGACGATCCTGCTGATGACGGGCTTCGCCGACCAGCGCGAACGCGCCCGCGGCCTCGATGCCATCGTGACCGACGTGCTGACCAAGCCGTTCTCCCTGGCCGATCTGCGCTCGACCGTGACGCGGGCCCTGGCGGCCTGAATCCGGTTTCGGTGGCTCAGGCCGGCGATGGCATCGGCCAACCCGCGCCGTCTCCGTGACCGGACGACATCCGCTATCCCGAAGGGAAAGACCGGATGTCGCTTGAGACGGTCAATTCATCTGCCAGATGGTGCCGTTCAACAGGCAGGCGAAGCTGACCCAGGCGGCGTAGGGCACGAGCAGCAAAGCGGCGGCGCGATCGAAGCGCCAGGACAGGCGGATCGTCCATAGGATCATCGCCAGCATCGCCACCGCCACGATCAGGGCGAGGCCCAGTTCGTGGGCGGCGAAGAAAACCGGCGTCCAGGCGGCGTTGAGGGCGAGCTGTGCCGCGAAGGCCGCGAGCGCCAGCCACCATGCACGGCGCGCCGGCCCCTGCACCGGCCGGGCTCCCAGCAGGCGCCACAGCGAGACGGCGATCATCGTGTAGAGGATGGTCCAGGCCAGCGGAAACACCCAGTTCGGTGGGTTGAAGGCCGGCTTCCGGATGGTCGTGTACCATTCCTCGATGTTCGAGCCGGTCGACAGCGAGCCGATGGCCGTCACGAGGGCGACCGGCAGGATCGCGGCGGCGAGCCGGGGAAGCGGCGGCAGGGCCGGCCGCTCGGGGATGTCCAGGGCGCTCATGCGCTGTGCAAAGCTCCGTTCTTCATTTCCCTGCCTTGCCCGCTGGGGCGGATTCGCTCAAGCCAATGGCCGATCCCGATAGCGGACGAGGTGTCATCCATGAGCCGGTCCAACGCGCCCCACGGCGATCCGGATGCAGCGCAAGCCGCGCACAGTCTGTCGCCAGCGGAATGGACCCCGCGCACGCTGGCGGCGCAGGCGCTCGGGCGGATCGAACCCGTGACCCGGGCGGTGGTGCCGCCGCTCCACCTCTCGACCACCTATCTGCGCGATCCCGACAACGCCTATCGCTCCGGCTTCTCCTATGCCCGGCCGGACAATGCCACCGCGCGGGAGGCGGAAGACGTGATCGCCGCCCTCGAACGGGCGGAGGCCGGGGCCCTGCTGTTCAGCTCCGGCATGGCCGCAGCGACGGCCGTGTTCTGCGCTCTGGAGCGCGGCGACCACGTAGTGGCGCCCGAGGTGATGTATTGGGGTCTGCGCCGCTGGCTGCGCCAGGAGGCCCCGCGCCTCGACCTCACGGTCGATTTCGTGGCGATGGAGGATCCGGAGGCGGTGCGGGCGGCGATCCGCCCCGGCAAGACCCGGCTCGTCTGGATCGAGACGCCCGGCAACCCGCTCTGCACAATCGCCGACATCGCCGCGATCACCGCGATCGCCCGCGAAGCCGGCGCCCTCGTGGCGGTTGATTCCACCGCCGTGAGTCCGGTCCTGACCCGGCCGCTGACCCTCGGCGCCGACATCGTCATGCATTCAGCCACCAAGATCCTGAACGGGCATTCGGACGTGGTGGCTGGCGTGCTGGCTGGGTCCCGCAGGGACGCGTTCTGGGAGCGGCTCGTCGCGATCCGGGGCGGCTGGGGCGCGATCCTCGGGCCCTTCGAGGCCTATCTGCTGATGCGGGGCCTGCGCACGCTGCCCCTGCGCGCGGCGGCCCAGAGCGCCGGGGCTCTGAGCCTCGCCACCCGGCTCTCCGCGCATCCCCTCGTGAGCGCCGTGCTGTATCCGGGCCTGCCCGGGCATCCCGGCCACGCGGTGGCGGCCCGTCAGATGGAGGGCGGCTTTGGCTTCATGCTGTCGATCCGGGTGGCCGGCGGCGAGGCGGCGGCCATCGAGACCGCCGCGCAGGTGGGCCTGTGGAAGCGGGCAACCTCGCTCGGCGGTGTCGAGAGCCTGATCGAGCACCGCGCCTCGGTGGAGGGGCCGGGCACGCCCTGCCCGCCCGATCTGCTGCGGCTCTCCGCCGGAATCGAGGATCCGGACGATCTCTTCCGCGATCTCGATGCCGCCTTGCGCACCGCACACGGGAAAATCGGCTGACGACGGGTGATTTTTGTGGGCAGAGGCGCCCGGTTGCGCCTCTCCGTGCGTTGTCGGGGCACCGAGCCTCGAACCGTGATGCGACCCGCCATGACGCACCGCCCCGCCCTTCTCGCCGCTCTCCTTCTTGGCGGCGCCTTCGCCGTGGGCGCGGCCCGCGCCGATAACGGCCCGCCGAATCTCGACGTCGAGGCCACCTGCCGATCCGCCGAACGGGCGCAGGTGAGCCTCAACGACAACGCCAACAAGGATGCCTGCCTCCATTCCGAGCGCGACGCCCAGGCGGATCTGAAGAAGCGCTGGAACCAGTTTCCGGCGGCGGCCAAGTCCCAGTGCTCGAACCAGTTCCAGGCCGGCGGCTTCCCCTCCTATGTCGAGCTGATCACCTGTCTCGAATTGGCGAGCGGCTCTGTGCCGACACAGCCATCCCAGGACGGGTCGGCGACCTCCGATGTCGGCGGCAAGACGAGCGGTGGCCGCAAACAGGGCAGCACCCTCACCCGCGAGCCGTCGCCGGCGCAACGGACCAATCCGATCGAGGTGCTGCAGGACCGGTAGCGCACCATTCCGAGAGAGGCCCTCGGGCTTCTCCGAGAAGACGATGCGCTGGGCCGGTGCGGGGCGACGCTCAGTGCAGGGTCGGCGCGCCGGCCTCGTCGATGGCAGCGGGCAGCCATGTGGCGGAATCACCGGCCGTGATCGCGGCGGGGCCGGCAATCCGGCCCTGATGCAGCTCGACCAGCTCCGGCGCGGGGCGGGTATCGTCCTGGGTGAGGAACAGGCCGCTCGCCTTCGAGGCGAGGCCGAGGCGGGTGCTGCTGGTGAGCACGCTCTGCGCCGGGCTCGTCAGCAGGGCCAGGGCGACCGGAGCCATCCATAGGGCGAGAAGGGTGTCGCCGGAGACGACCAGCATCACGGCGAGTGCCCCGCCCGCCGCGATTGCATCGCTCTGGAGGCGGATCGCCTCCGACCAGGGCACGCTGCGGTCGTCGCGGGCCTGGGAATCCCAGCGCACCACCCGGCCGAAGAAGGTCGTCACCACCGCGCCCGCCGCGAACAGCGCCATGACCGGCCAGAGCAGCACCCAGATCACCTGTTCCAGCGCCGCGCTGACCAGGAGCGAGGCGGCGCCGCCGAAATCCGCCCGGCGCTCGCGGGAGGCGAGCACGTAGCCGAGGCTCAACAGCTTCGGCAGGGCCATGACGGCGATGACGAGGGCGGCGAGCGCCCAGGCGGCCGGGCTGGCGCCGTCGATACCGTAGCCGATCAGGCCGAGTTCGCCGGAGCGCGCCGCCTGCCACGTGCCCAGACCCAGAAAGGCGATCCAGAGCGGGTAGACGCAATAGCCCAGGATGCCGACGCCGAGATGCCAGCGGCTGGCGCCGAGCAGGCCTTTCATCGGCAGAACGCGGATGTGCTGCAGGTTGCCCTGGCACCAGCGCCGCTCGCGGCCGAGCAGGTCGATCAGGTTGGTCGGCATCTCTTCCCAAGTGCCGCCCATCTCCGGCAGCAGGCGCACCTCCCAGCCGGCGCGGCGCAGCAATGCGCCCTCGACGATGTCGTGGCAGAGGATCTCGCCCCCGAGCGGTGGCTTGCCCGACAGCACGGGAAGCTCGGCATTGTTGGCGAAGGCCTCCACGCGCAGGATCGCGTTGTGGCCCCAATAGGAGCCGTCCGGCCCCTGCCACGTCTCCAGGCAGCGCAGCGACAGCGGCGCGTAGAGGCGCACGGCGAATTGCTGGATGCGGGCGAATAGCGTGTCGCGGCCGGCGGCGTAGGAAACGGTCTGGATCAGGCCGAGACGGGGATTCTCCTCCATCAGCCGGGCGAGGCGGCGCATGGCGGCCCCGGTCATCAGGCTGTCGGCATCGAGCACGATCATGAAATCGTATTCGGGTCCGTAGGTCTCGCAGAACTCGGCGATGTTGCCGGCCTTGCGGCCGGTATTCTCGGTGCGGCGCCGGTAGCGGATGCGCGGCATGCCCCGGCCCTCGCGCCGGGCCCAGGCCTGGATGCGGGCGAATTCATGCTCCTCGACCGCGCTGATCGCGCCCTCGCGGGTGTCCGAGAGGACGAAGATGTCGATGTCCGAGCCGTCGCCGCCCTCGCGCTGGAGCGAGCGGGCCATCACCCGGATCGCCGAGAACACCGCGATCGGGTCTTCCGCATGGATCGCCACCACGGCGGCGGTGCGGCTGAGCCCGGTGGGGCGGGTGGAGATCGTGGCGGCGCGCCGTTCGAGGGCCGAGAGGGCGCGGTCGCCCATCAGCGCGGCGACGAGACCGTAGATGTATTGCCACGCGGTGAAGGACTGCCACGCCATCAGCACGACGAACAGCCCGAGCACGCCGCGCCCGAGCCAGGTGTCCGGCGGCCCGTAGGCGGCGACCGCCAGGGCGGCGATCAGCGCGGCGGTCGCCATGGTCGGCAGGGCGAGGGCAAGGCGACGCAGCCGGAACGAGGCCGGCCGCAAGGCCGGGCCCGCGCCCCTCGGCCGGGCTTGGACACCGGCCCCCGTCTCGACGGGGCGCTCCGCCTGCGGCAAGTCTGGGCTGGACATGGTGGGCGTCGACACTCGCGGGAGAGATGAAGGGATGGCAGGACCATCGGACGCGGACAACGAGGCGCCCGAGAGTGTGGGGGTATCGCGACGGGATGTCATCCGCAGCGCCCTCACCGCTGCAGCCGGCTTGAGCGTTGCTAGTGTTCTCGACCTGAATGCCGCCAGAACGATGGCTCAACCACGCGAAAACGCTTCATCCCCGGACCGGCCGATCACATTCGAGCGGGTCGCCGCCCGCGCCGAAGACTTGGCGCGCGCCGGCTACCGTCCTGCGGCCGACGATCTGCCGGCGGAGCTGGCCGGGCTGAACTATGACGGCTTCCAGGCCATCCGCTTCCGCCCCGAGGCGAGCCTGCGGCTCGGCCCGCGCTTCTCGCTGCAGATGTTCCATCGCGGCGGCCTGCATGCCAAGCGGGTGGAGATCTCTCTGCAAACGCCCGATGGCGGGGTGCGGCCCCTCGCCTACGATCCGACGCTGTTCGATCTCGGGCCGGAGCTTCAGGGCCGGCGCTACCCCGCCTCTCTCGGCTTCGCGGGCTTTCGCATCGCTCACAATTTCGATGCGGCGAGGCCGGACGACCACGAGGAATTCCTCGTCTTCCTCGGCGCCTCCTATTTCCGCCTCAGGGGGCGGAACCAGACCTACGGCCTCTCGGCCCGCGGCATCGCCATCGATACCGGGCTGCCGAGCGGCGAGGAATTCCCTGACTTCACCACCTTCTGGATCGACGAGCCGCGCGCGGATGCGGCCTCGCTCACGATCCTGGCGCTTCTCGACGGGCCGAGCCTGACGGGCGCCTATCGCTTCACCGTGACACCGGGCGAATCCTCGACGGTGGCGGTGGAGACGGCCCTGTTCCCCCGCCGACGCATCGCCGCCCTCGGCCTCGCGCCGCTGACCAGCATGTTCCTCCATGGCGAGAACGGGCCGGGGGCACGGGGAGCCGAGCCCTTCGACGATTTCCGCCCGCAGGTGCACGATTCCGATGGGCTCCTGGTGCAGACGCCCGGCGACCGGCTGTGGCGCCCCCTGGTCAATGGCCGGCCGGCGCCGCAGATCTCGGCCTTCCGCGCGAGCCCGCTCGAAGGGTTCGGGCTGATGCAGAGGGAGCGGCGCTTCGCGGCCTATCTCGACGTGCAAGCCCGGCACGAGGACCGGCCGGGCCTCTGGGTGACCCCTCGGGGCAACGGCTTCGGCGCCGGTGCCGTACGGCTGTTCGAGATCCCGTCCCGGACCGAGGCGACCGACAACATCGTGGCTGCCTTCGTGCCCGAGGCGCCGGTGGAGGCGGGCCAGCCGTTGCGGCTCGGCTATGCCCTCGCCACCGTCGGCGCGGAGCCGTCGCCGCCGCTCGCGCGGGTGGTGTCGACCCGGGTCGGCTCCGCCGAGCGGCTGCGCCCGACCGACCCGCCGACGCCGCAGCGGCGCCTCTACGTCATCGATTTCGAGGGGCCGGGCCTGCCAGACGATCCGACAGCGGACATCGCGGTGGCGCTGTCGGCGAGTGCGGGCGCCTTCGTCGGGCCCTATGCCGAGCGGGTGCCGCAGACCGGAGGCTGGCGTCTCTACGCCGAGTTCCGCCCACCGGAACCTTGGCCAGCCGGTGACGTGGTGCTGCGCGCCCGTCTCGCCCATGCCGGGCGGGCGATCACCGAGACGTGGGATGCGGTCGCCTGAGCGCCGATGAACTGCCGGGGCTGCCGACCGTTAACCGGGCGACATCATCACTGAACCCGGAGACAAGGATGCGCCTCAGGCTGTCCGGCGCGCCGTCGGCTGCGCTCACTTTCGCAGGCCTCGCGCTGCAGCTCGCCCTGTCCTCGGCGCCCGCCATCGCTGAGACCGCGCCGCGCTTCATCACGCAGCCGGAGGCGGGAGCCCTGCGCGGTTCGAAGGTGATCGGCGTCGGCGTGGTCGGGGCGGATCATGTCCGGGTCGGGAAGATCGAGGATGTCCTCCTCGATGGGGCCGGCCGGGTCCAGGCCGTGATCATCGGTGTGGGCGGCTTTCTCGGAGTCGGCGAGAAATACGTCGCCGTTCCCTTCGACCAATTGGCCTGGAATTTCGGGGATGTTCCGCTCACCGGGGGCGCATCCTCGGTGGCGACGGTCGAGGACGGGCCGGGCCGCAAGGCCGCCGACAAGGCGAGCCCCGAGACGATGCCGGGTTCCCAGGTGTCGCCGGAGGTGCTGGGCGCGGTTCAGAACCAGCATAGTGGCCGGGTCACGGAGGCCACCGGTTCGGTTGAACCGAAGCGATCCGATTCAGAGCCCACGACCGTTCTCGTGGGCAGCGACCTGATCCATGCGGAGGTGCGCCTGACCAAGGCGCAGCTCAACGATGCGCCGGCGTTCAGTTTCGACAAGCCGGCGCGATAGGGGCGGAGAGCCGCGTTCAGGGGAGTTTCGCGTATCATGAGACACGCCGTCCTCGCCGTCTTCGGCTGGCTCGCCAGCCTGAATCTGGCCCTGGCCCAGGCCACCAATCCGGCCCCGCCGATCTCCGAGACCGGACCTTCCGGTTCGAGTTCGCCGGCGGCGACGGCGGCAGCCACCGACTTCAACTGGGTCTGGATCAGCGTGGTGATCGCGCTGGCCGTACTGGTGCTGTGGATGGTTGCGCGGCGGCGCCAATCCGGCCCGCCACCGCGCCGATAAGGCATTCTTCAAGCACTGGCGCGGTGCGGCCATACCAGATCCGTTCGATCCCTCCGGAATGGCGGATCTGGGCTTCGCTCCGGCGCCGCGCGGGTTTGCTGAAACGGGAACCGCTGCGATCAAGCGGATCCGTCTCAGCCCTTCTTCGCGCTCGGGAAGAACAGCTGCTCGCCGCCGATCTTGTAATCGGCGATGGCCTGCTGACCCTCGGGCGAAACCAGCCAATCGATGAAGGACTGGCCCTCCTTCACCTTCACGGTCGGGTGCTTGTCCGGGTTCACCAGCATCACGCCGTAGGGGTTGAACAGGCGGGGATCGCCCTCGACGAGGATGGTGAGCTCACCCCGGTTCTTGAACGAGAGCCAGGTGCCGCGATCCGCCAGGATATAGGCGCCGAGCGAGGAGGCGGTGTTGAGTGCCGGGCCCATCCCCTGGCCGACATCGCGGTACCACTCTCCCTTTGCCGCAGCGAGATCGACGCCCGCCTCCTTCCAGCTTCGCAATTCGGCGCTGTGGGTGCCCGAGCGGTCTCCGCGCGAGACGAAGGGCGCCTTCGCCGCCGCGATCTTGCGGAAGGCCTCGTCGACCTTTCCGCCGCGGATGCCGGCCGGATCGTCCTTGGGGCCGATCAGCACGAAGTCGTTGTACATCACGTCCTGCCGCGCCTTCGCGAAGCCCTCCGTCACGAACTTGTCCTCCGCCGGCCGGTCATGGACCAGCACCACGTCGGCATCGCCGCGGCGGGCGGCGTCGAGGGCTTGGCCGGTGCCGAGCGCCACCACCTTCACCTCGATGCCGGTCTTCTTCTGAAACAGCGGCAGGATGTGCTTGAACAGGCCCGATTGCTCGGTCGAGGTGGTGGAGGCGACCACGATCGAGGCCGGCTCGGCGCGCAGCGGCGAGGCTGCGCCGAGGGCGGCGAGGAGCGAGAGGGTCAGGAAGCTGCGGCGAAGGAGGTCCAAGGCAGTTCTCCGGTGAGGTAGGCCCGCGCCTCTGCGGTGCGGGGTGAGAAGAGGACGGATCGGGTCGGACCCCGCTCCACGGCTCGGCCGGCGGAGAGCACGACGATCTCCTCGGCGAGCCGGGCGACCTGCCCGAGATTGTGCGAGACGAGGAGCACCGTGGTGCCCGCCCGTGCCATCTCGGCGATCAAGCTCTCGATCGTTTCCGTCGCGGCGGGGTCGAGGCTCGCGGTCGGCTCGTCGAGGAGCAGGAGATCGGGCCGCATCGCCCAGGCGCGGGCCAGAACCAGGCGCTGCTGTTCGCCCCCCGAGAAGCGCGTCGCCGCGTCATTCGCCCGGTCCGAAAGGCCGACCCGCTCCAGGGCGGCGGCAACGCGCTCGGCCCGCTCGCGCCGGGACAGCTTCAGGGCGGCGAGGCCGAGGGCGAGATTGGCCGCGGCGCTCGCCCGCACCAGGGCAGGACGCTGGAATACGAAGGCACGGCGTCCGGATGCCAACCGAACCGATCCCGAATCCGGCCGCAGCAGGCCGTCGACGATCCGCAGGGTCACGCTCTTGCCGGCCCCGTTGGGACCGACCAGCGCGGTGACGCCCCGTGCGGGAATCGCGGCGGTGAGGCGGTCGAGGATCGTCCGCCCGTCGCGCGCCAGACTGACCTCGTCCAGTTGAATGGCGAAAGGGGCGCTCATCCGTAGGCCCGGACCGCGTGACCGCGCAGCACCGCGACGGCGGCGTTCACACTCAGCACGAGTCCCATCAGCACGAGGCCGAGGGCGAGGGCGAGGCTGAGGTCGCCCTTCTGGGTCTCGAGCGAGATCGCCGTCGTCATGGTACGGGTATGGCCGTCGATATTGCCGCCGACGACCAGCACTGCGCCGATTTCCGAGATCGCCCGGCCGAAGGCGGCCAAGGCTACGGTCACCAGGGAGAAGCGGCCGTCGTAGATCAGTACCCCGGCGCGCCGGAGCGCTGGGAGGCGCAGGGATCGCAGCTGCTCGCCGAGATGCGTCTCCGCATCGGCCACGACCTGGCGGGTCAATGCGGCCACGAGCGGCGTTGCCAGCACCGCCTGCGCCGCGACCATGGCGGTGGGAGTGAACAGCAGGCCAAGGGAGCCGAGCGGCCCGGAGCGGGAAAGGGCGAGGTACAGTATCAACCCGACGATGACCGGCGGCAGCCCCATGAAGGTGTTGAGCAGGCCGACTATGACGCCGCGACCGGGAAAGCGGGCCACCGCGACGAGGGCACCGAGGGGAATCCCAACGAGCAGCCCGATCCCGACCGCCATGAGGCTGACGCGCAGCGACAGCCACGCGATCGCCAGGACATCCCGATCGAGCGTCCAGAGGCGGGAGAGCGTCTCCTGTAGGGTCTGACTCAAGGGAACGAGCTCGCGGGGGCGCCGGACTGTTTGGAACGAATTTCGATGCTACGTCGCTTCTCACAAGATCAATAGGAAAGGCGTTGCATATGGAGACAGATGACGATGCCTCTGTTCCGGCCCTGCACGGGCTCGGTGTCCGTCTTCAGGTCGAGGGGTGGTGCGAGGGGCCGGTCACCTTTCCTTTGCGGAACGCCCTGACGCTCCTCGAAGCTCTGGCCGCGACGGGCTCCCTCCAGGCGTCTGCCGACGCCCTTTCGGTCTCCTACCGATCGGCCTGGGGCCAACTCGCGGCATTGGAACAGGCGCTCGGCCGGCCCGTGGTGGTGAAGACCAAGGGGCATGGCAGCAGTCTGACGCCGTTCGGCACCGCGCTCCTGACCTTGCTTCAGGCCTCGCAGGTTCGGCTGGCGCCGGCGCTCGCGGCGGAGGAGATGGCGCTGTCCGATGGCCTGCGCCGGCTGCTGGAGCCGGCCTCCGCCCGGCTTCGCCTCGCGGCAAGCCACGATCCGCTCCTGTTGGAGGTCGTGGAGACGCGGTCCGATATCGACCTGATGGTGGCCGGCAGCCTCGACGCCCTCGCGCGGCTGCGCGAGGGGGCGGTCGATGCCGCCGGTTTTCATTACGGATCCGATGGGCCGCCTCCGCCGCCCTTCCATGGCCTGTTCCGGGATCGGGCCCTAATCGTGGTTCCGCTGTTCCGACGGGAGCAGGGGCTGATGCTCGCCGCCGGCAATCCGCTCGGCCTGACCGGGATCGCCGACATCGCGGCGCGGCGGGCGCGCTTCGTGAACCGGCAGCGGGGCGCCGGAACCCGGATCTGGTTCGAGCGGCTCTGCGCGGAAGCCGGCCTGCGCCCGGACGACATCGTCGGCCATCGGACGGAGGAATTCACCCATCAGGCGGTCGCGGCGCTGATCGCCACCGGCGCGGCCGATGCCGGGATGGGCACGCGCGCGGTCGCCGAGCGCTTCGCCCTGGATTACCGGCCGCTCGGTTGGGAGACCTATTTCCTCGCCGCCCGTGCGCGCCTCGATGCCGGGCGGCTTTCACAATTCCGCAACGACGTGCTGCGCCGTTCCGAGCAGGCCTCGGGCTACGCGCCGCCCGAGACACAGGTCTTCTCCCTGACAGGATGACCGCCCGTGAGAGTCGCGAACATTGCTTCCTGTCGCGAAAACGCACCGCTGCGGGCGGCCGGCTCACGGCAGCGTCTCTCGGCGCCCCCTACCAGAGCAGGGCGTGCGGATAGTAGGCGAGCGTATCTCCGGGGGCGATGCCAACAGAATCGTCGGGAAGCTCGACCAAGCCGTCGCTCTCCGTCAGCGAGGTGAGCACCCCGGCCCCGTCGCGCGGAAATTTGTGGGCCTCGACGGTGCCGTCCGCCCCGCGGGCGAGGCTGACGCGGACGAATTCCCGTCGGCCGGCCTTCTTCCGGTAAGTGAAGCCCGCCCGCACCGGCCAGGATAGCGGCGGCTCGTGGAGCGCGCCGCCGAGCCGGGCGAGGAGTGGACGGACCACGAAGAGCAAGGTGACATAGACCGCCACCGGATTGCCCGGCAGGCCGAGAAAGGGCGTGCCTGCCACGAGCCCTGCCGCCACCGGGCGGCCTGGCTTGATCGCGAGGCGCCAAAGCATCAGCCGGCCCTGCGCCTCAACGGCCGCCTTCACATGATCCTCCTCGCCGGTCGAGACACCGCCCGAGGTGAGAATGAGATCGTGGTCCCGCGCGGCTTCCGCGAGATGACCCGGCAAGGTGGTGGGATCGTCGCGCAGGATGCCCAGATCGCTCACCGTGACGCCGAGCCGGGTCAGGAGGGTCGCGAGCAGCACCCGGTTGGAATCGTGGATCGCACCCGGCCGAAGGGGAGCGCCCGGTTCCGTCAATTCGTTGCCGGTGGAGAACAGCGCCACCCTGAGGCGGCGGCGCACGGCGATCGGCCCCTGCCCCGTCGCGGCGGCGAGCGCCAGATCCTGCGGACGCAGGCGCCGCCCGGCGGGAATGGCGAGGGCCCCCTTCCCCAGATCCTCGCCGGCAGGCCGCGCATTGGCGCCGCGCTTCAGGCCCGGCGGAAGGGTGACCTGATCCCCGTCCCGGCGCACATCCTCCTGCATGAACACCGTATCGGCGCCCGGCGGCATCGGCGCGCCGGTAAAGATGCGGATGGCCCCGCCCGGAGGCGCGGCTCCGGCCGCCGCCCCGGCCGCGAGTCGTCCGCTGACCGGCAGGATCGTTTCCGTCTCGGGGTTCAGATCGGCGAAGCGGACGGCATAGCCATCGACGGCCGCATTGGCGAAGGGCGGCAGGTCATGCGCGGCGAAGACGTCCTCCGCCGCGATCCGCCCGTCGGCAAGATGGAGCGGAACCGTCTCCGTGCCGGCGAGCAAGGGGAAGCGCTCGGCGATCTGCGCCACCGCTTCCTCGATCCGCATCGGCTTCGTCCCGAAGGCGAAGCAATCGTCGCTGAGCTGTGCCATGGCTCAAGACCTTTCCAGACTGGCAAGCACCGTATCAAGGGGCTCGGCCCGGTCGAGGACGAGGTCGGCGATGGCCTCGATGTCGTCGAGGCCGACCACCGGCCGTCCGGCCTGCGGAAAGGCAACGTCGCTGGCGATGCCGACGATGCGAGGATCGTCGGGATGGAGCGGCGGACGCCCGTTCGCGGCGCGAAACACCTCCAGTTTCGGATGCGCCTCGCGCTTGAACCCCTCGATCAGAACCAGCCCCTCCGGTGTCAGCTGCCGCAGCAGATCGGGAAGCCGCGCCTCCGCCCCCTCCCCGACCTCGCGGATCTGCGCCCAGCGCCGGGCCGAGGAGACGATGACCTCGCTCGCTCCCGCCTGCCGGTGGACGTGAGAATCCTTGCCGGGCTGGTCGATGTCGAAGGCATGATGAGCATGTTTGAGGGTCGCCACCCGGATCGCGCGGGCGACGAGAACGGGGATCAGGCGCGCGAGCAAGGTGGTCTTGCCGGCCCCGCTCCAGCCGGCGAGGCCGATGACGCGCAGGTCGCTCACCGGGCGCCTCTCATCGGATCGGGGCGGCGCTGAGTCAGGGTCATGTCGGCCTCCGGCATCTTGGCGCGGCGCAACGGCGGGTTCGGACGGGGTTTGTCCCGATCCGCTTCCCTGTAGGCGAAATCGTCGCGTGTCACGATGGGGGCGAAGAGAGAGGCCGTGGGCCTGGCCGCACCTCGCCACAGCGAGCGTCGGCGAAGCGATCCGGCGGCGCAACCTCTCTGGACGGCGCGGCCTGCTGATTGCCCGAGGCGTTGGCGCGACGGCCTCGGCACGCCTCTCGCAGGGATAGGCCGGCGAAGTTGACGGCGACGCGACCGGGACAGGTGAGCCGCCCGGTCGCCTTCGAAGGAAATCAGCCGTGGCAGGTGCAGCCGGCGTGATCGCAGCCGGCATGGTCGGGATGGCCCTCGGCGCATTCATCACAGCAGAAGGATTTGTCGTCGCGCTTCACTGCCTTCGACAGTGAGACCACGCAGACGCAGTCCGGACAGGCACATTTCACCATTTCGACATCGACGCTGGCCATCGCGTTTCCCCTCAAGATGAATCGTCTGCGACGGGAGCCGGTCCGCGCACAACCATCTTCGTCCGGGTGGCTGCGGAGTGCAATCCTTCTCCGCAAACACAGATGGAGGCTGGCCGAAGAGGCTCAGGCCGCGCCTTCGAGCAGTTGCGAGATGCGGGCGGCGAGTTCGGCGGAGGCGAAGGGCTTGGTCATGACGGGCAGATCCTCCGGGATCTGCACGGCTTCCGCATGGCCCGTCAGGAGCAGCACCGGGATCCCGGAAAAGCGCTGGCGGATCGCGGCGGCGAGTTCGACGCCGGTCATGCCGGGCATCGCGAGATCGGCCACCACGAGATCGAAGCCGTGACCCTGCTCCATCAGGGCGAGCGCGCTGCGCCCGTCCGAGGCTTCGGTCTCATCGTAACCGAAATCGCTGAGGAACGAGGCGGTGACGTGCCGGACCTCCTCGTCGTCATCGACCACGAGGATGCGGGCGGGAATCGTCGCCGGCGGGGCGGTGGGGACCACCTCGACGGATGCCCCTTCGCTGCCGCCCTCGACCTGCGGCAGGGCAAGATCGATCTGAGTGCCCTGGCCGACCTCGCTGCGGATACGCAACCGCCCGCCCGCCTGCTGCGCGAGGCCGAACACCATGGCGAGCCCGAGCCCGGTGCCCTGCCCCACCGCCTTGGTGGTGAAGAACGGCTCGCAGACCCGCTCCAGAATTTCCGGCGGGATGCCGGTCCCCTCGTCGGCGACGGAGATGACCGCGTAGCGACCGGGCTTCAGGTCGGGATCGTCCTGGATGTCGGCCCGACGGGTCGAGATGGTGATGGTGCCGCCCTCGGGCATCGCGTCGCGCGCGTTGATGCAGAGATTGAGCACGGCGAGTTCGAGCTGGTCGGGATCGACCAGGGCAAACGGAATTCCCGGCTCCAGATCCCGGACGACGCGGACGAGACTGCCCAGGCTGGATCCGAACAGGGCGCTCATGCCCTCGATCAGCGCATTCGGATCGACCGGACGGGCATGCGCGTCGTTGGAGCGGCTGAAGCTCAGGAGACGCTTGGTCAGAGCCGAGCCGCGCTGCGCCGCGCCGGTGGCGTTGTCGACCAGGCGTTTGACCCGCGGCTGATCCGCGATCTTGGGGCCGACCAGTTCGAGGCTGCCGAGAATCGCCGTCAGCAGATTGTTGAAGTCGTGGGCGATGCCGCCGGCCAGGGTGCCCAGCGCCTGCATCTTGTCGGATTGGCGCAGGCGCGCCTCCAGGCTCTTCTGCTCGGTGACGTCCCGCTCGATCGTCGCCAGATGCGTGACCTCATCGGCGCCGCCGCGGATCGGCACGCGGATGACATGGGACCAGCGCTCGGCGCCAACCGCACCGCTGGCGATCACCGTCGAACCCGCTTGGCCGAGGCTGATCGCGCGGGCATCGGCGGCCTGCGCCTCGCGGGCCTCGCGCGTCCCGGCGATCTCGTCCTCGGTCCGGCCGAGACAGCTCGCGACATCGCCGCCGATGAGCGCGGCCTTGCGTGCGTTGAGGCGGATGAAGCGACCCGCTGCATCCTTGAAGGAGATCGCCTCCTCGGCATGGTCGAGTAGGCCATGCAGCAATGCCCGCTCGGTGGCGAGGTCACGACCGAGGCGGTGGCGCTCATAGGCGTTGCGCACCGTGGCGCGCAGCAGAGTCGGATCCCAGGGCTTGGCGACGTAGCCGATGATGCCGCCGCGGTTGAGCGCGGCGATCACCGCCGAGATGTCGGCGTAGCCGGTCAGCAGGATGGCCTGGGCGTCGTGGAAGCCACGGGCCTCGGCGAGCAGAGCGTCACCGGTCATGCCGGGCATACGCTGGTCGGAGACGACGACAGCGATGTCCGGGTCGGCGCGCAGCAGGTCGAGTGCTTCCTCCGGCTTGGACGAGGTGAGCACCCGGTATTCGTCCTCGAACAGATCTTCGAGAGCGATCAGGATGTCCGGCTCGTCATCGACGGCCAGGATCGTGCCTTTGCTCATACCGGTGCCGGCTGCCTCGGAATGCCGATGATGAAGCTCGCGCCGCCGCCCGGCGCCGTCTCGACGGTCAATGAGCCGCTATGCGCCTGAACGACGCTGTAGGCAATCGCCAAGCCGAGCCCGGTGCCGGAGCCGACCGGCTTCGTGGTGAAGAACGGCTCAAAGATCTTTTCGCGCAAATTCTCCGGAATACCCGGCCCGGTGTCACTGATTTGGATCATGTCCGTCTCGGTGTCCGAATAGGTGGCGATGGTGATTGTACCCTCGCCCTGAATTGCGTCGGCGGCATTGCCGAGAATGTTCATGACGACCTGATTGAGCAGCGCCGGCGTACAACTGATCTCCGGCCGCCCGGCGAAATCGCGGTTCACCGCGATCCGCGTGCCGAGCTTGTGCTGAAGCAGCGCCAGCACCGTCTCGATGGCCTCCGGCACGTTCACGAGGCCGCGCTCGCCCTCGTCGAGCCGGGAGAATTTCCGCAGGTTGAGCACGAGGTCCTGGATCCGGGTGAGCCCGAGCCGCATCGAGCCGACCCGATCGCGGGCCTTGGCCAGCGCCCGCGCCGAATCGGGCGCTTCCGGCACCGACAATTCGCCGAGCAGGCGCTCGACCGTGCCCTGATGCGCCAGAATGAAGGCCAGCGGGTTGTTGATCTCGTGGGCGATGCCGGCCACCAACTCGCCGAGCGAGGCCATCTTGGCGGCCTGGACCAGCTTGGCCTGCGCCTCGGTCAGCTTGCGGTTGGCGTCGGCGAGGTCGCGGTTGGCCTGTTCGAGGGCGTCGGCCAGGGCGGCGCGGGCGGCGGCCGCCTCGGCCTCGGCCCGCGCCCGCTCAACCGCCCGCTCGCGGTCGCCGAATTCACCGGAGATGCGGCGATTGTCTTCCTCCAGCAGGCGGCGGCGCACGAGGCCGCGTACCCGCATCGCCAGCACCTCGCCGTCCGCCTTCGACACCACGTCGTCGGCCCCGGCGGCGAAGGCGGCGATCAGCAGGGCCTTGTCGGGGGTGGCGCCGGCCATGCCGACGAGGGGGAAGGCATGGCCACCGGCCTCTGTCGCCGCCAGACGGCGTTCGGCGATGTCGGTGCACAGCGCGAGGCCGTCATAGGCGCTGCCGACGAGGTCGAGCGTGACGCAATCGAAGCCCGAGCCGGGCTCGTCCAGGGCGGCCAGCGCCGCCGAACGGTCGGCCGCGGCCACGACGGAATGGCCTTCCTGAGTGAGAAGGCCGGTGAAGAAGGCGCGGTAGGTGGCGCTTCCGTCCACGATCAGCACCCGGCCGCGCCGGAAGGCGGCACCGGAGGGACCCTCCGCCGGCCCGCTCTTGCGCTCGCGCAGGAGCGCGCGGATGCGCAGCACCAGAAGGTCGCGGTCGGCGGATTTCTCGACATAGGCGTCGGCGCCGCTCTCGAAGCCGTGGCGCTCGCCGTTGCGGGCGCTCGTCAGCATCACCACCGGCAGCGCGCGGGTGCGCAGGGACAGGCGCATCTGCCGGGTGAACTCGTCGCCGTTCATGCCGGGCAGGTGGTGGTCGGCGACGACCAGATCCGGCAGGTCGGTGTTGAGGAGGTCGAGGGCGGCCTCCGCCGTGGCGCAACGCTGCACCGAGAAGCCCTGTGCCTCGAGCTGGAGGCGCAGTTCAAGCGCCTGCGTTTCGGAATCCTCCACCAGCAGCAGCCGGTGAATCGGGGCCGGGTTCGGGGAGGCGCCCGCCATCATGACGGCTTCCTTTGCGCGAGGCGCACGAGATGGGGCGCGACATGATCGAGGGGCAGCACCCGCGCGGCGGCGTTGAGGCGCACCGCCGCCGCCGGCATCCCGTAGACGACGGCGCTGCTCTCGTGTTCGGCCACCGTGGCGGCGCCGGCCTTGCGCATGTCCAGAAGGCCCTGCGCGCCATCCTCGCCCATGCCGGTGAGCAGAACGCCGATGCCCTGCGGCCCGGCCTGGCGGGCGACGGAGCGGAACAGCACCGTGGCGGCCGGGCGTTGCCCTCCGACGGGGGCGGCGTCGCTGACGCGCAGCATCCCGTGCGGGCCCAGTTCGAGATGCCGGTCTCCGGGGGCGACATAGACATGCCCGGCCTGCATCGTCTGGCCATCCCGCGCCACCGCGACGGAGAGCGGCACCACCCCGTCGAGCCAGCTGGCGAAACCGTCCATGAAGGCCGCGCCCATGTGCTGGACGAGGAGCACGGGCAGCGGAAACTCCGCCGTGAGGCCGCCGATCATCTTGGCGAGGGCCGGCGGGCCGCCGGTGGAGGCAGCCACCGCCAGGACGCTCGGTGCCGCCTGTGTCTCGGGAGCGATCGGCAGTTCGGGGGCGGGGCTGGCCCTGCGCGCATTCCATTCGGCGCCGATCGGACGGCGGCGGATCACCGGCACGGCGGCCATGATGCGCAATTGCGTGCAGATCTCGCCGGCCACCGCCTCGTAACCGTCATTGGTCGTGGCGACCGGCTTCTCGACCACGGCGAGGGCCCCGGCCCGCAGGGCGTTCATCGAGATCTTCAGCGAGCTGTCCTCGACCGCATCGGCAATCACCACGATCGGCGTCGGCCGGTCGGCCATGATGCGGCGGGTCGTCTCCAGCCCGTCGATGCCGGGCAGGCGGATATCCATGGAGATCACGTCCGGCCGCAGGGTGTCGATGGCCGCGAGCGCCGCCTCGCCGGATTCGACCGCGCCGGCCAGTTCCAAGCGGGGATCGCGGGCGATGATGTGGGTGAGCAGGATCCGCACCACCAGCGAATCCTCGACCACCAGCACGCGCACGCGTGGAAGCGCGATATCCCCGTTCACAGCAATTGACCGATGGTATCCAAGAGTTCGCGCTGATCGAACTTCTGCTTCGTAAGATAGGCGTCGGCGCCGAGCTGCAGCCCGCGGGCGATGTCCTCCTCGTCGCCGCGGGAGGTCATCAGCACGATCGGCAGGCGGGCGAAGTCTTCCTCCGCCCGCAACGCCTCGACCAGCCCGAAGCCGGTGAGGCGCGGCATCTCCACATCCGCCACGACGAGATCGACGGGCTCGATACGCGCGCGCAGGCGGTCGAGCGCCTCCTGCCCGTCCACGCAGACGATCACGCGATAGCCCGCAGCTTCCAAAATACTCTTCTCCAGGGTGCGGGTCGTGATCGAGTCGTCGACGACGAGAATCGTCGAACGTCGTTTTTCCGGCATCGTTCCGTTGCCGGTTTCCTGTTCCCGGGGCTGGGGCCGCGCGGCCCGTGGGCCGGCACGGCCGAGACGGTCGATCAGGCCATCGGGGTCGAGGACGAGGACCGGCGTGTCCGTGCCGAGGATCACCGTCCCGGTGACGAGACTCGCATCGTTGCCGATGGGGGGAGCGGGCAGGACGAGGAGCGTTCGCACCTCCTCCAGCCGGTCGACGGCGAGCAGGCAGCGGCCCCGCGTGCCGCGCAGGCGGATGACGGGGATGGTCCCGTCCTCCGGGCGATTGGGCCGGCCCCCCAGCAAATCGCCGAGTTCGCCGAGCGGAAGGGTCAACCGTTCCCCGCCCTCTCCCGGTACCTGCGCGACGGGACGACCGGACACCGTGTCGAGAGCGGCCGGGTCGAGCCGCAACAAAGCCTCCGACGACCCGCTGGGCAGGGCGTAGCGGGTGCCGCCGGCCTCGACGATCAGCACCGGCCGCCGGGCTGCGGAGAGGGGCAGGGTGAGGATCAGCGAGGTTCCGTGCGGCGTGCGGCGGGCGAGGCCCGCCTGCCCGTGCAGGGAGCGGGCGACCTCCGCGACGACCGACAGGCCCATGCCGCGTCCGGACAGGGCATCGACCGCACCCGCCGTGGAGAAGCCGGGCTCGAACGGCAGGGCCAGCAAGGCCTCCGCGTCCAATCGCTCCCCCGGTGCCACCAAGCCCCGCGCCCGTCCCGTCGCCTCGATCGCGCTGAGATCGGGACCGCGGCCGTCGTCGTGGATGCCCAGCACGAGGCGCCCGCCCTGCGCCTCGACGGTGAGAAGGATCGACAGGGCCGCCGGCTTGCCCAGGTGACGCCGCGCCTCCGGGCTTTCGGCCCCATGGCTCAGGGCGTTGCGCAGGGCATGCAGCACGGGATCCTTGAGCGCCTGGAGCATCGCGCGCTCCACCGGCAGATCGAGGCCGCGGGTGCTGACCTCGACCTCGCGGCCATCGGCGCGGGCCATGTCGCGCACCGCGCGGGCGAGGCCGCCGAAGACCGTTTCGGCCGGTACGAGGGCGAGGCGCTCGGATTCCTCGCGCAGCCGCCGCGCCGCCGTTTCGACGGAGAGCACTGCCGCCTTATGAGCTTGGGCGAGATCGGCCGCTTCTCGGGACAGGGCGCCGAGCCCGCTCTCGATCTCGGCGAGGGCCCGGCGCAGGCCTGCGATGTCCGACTCGCCCCCGTCAGCAGTGCCGGCGGTGCGGCGGGCCGCCTCGCTGCGGCGGCGCAGCTCGCCCGCATTCGCGGCGAGCCGCGCGATCCGGCCGGCCACCACGCTCTGGCCCGGCAACGCCGTCCAGAGCCCGTGGCTTGCCCGCGTCAACGCCTCCACCGCCGCAGCGGGCACCCGCAGCACCGGCTGGGACGGTTCGGCCGGCGCCTCGGCCGTGGCGACCGGGGGCGGGACCAGCGCGGCTACGGGTTCCATGGGCGGCGGCGGCGACGGGGCGGCCGCTCCGGGAGCGAGACAGGCGTTGAGAGCGGCGAGCGCATCGTCCGGCATCGTCGCCGGCCCGGCCGCGCTCGCGGCGACATAGGCCTCGATCCGGTCGAGGGCGAGATGGGTGGCGGCCCGGGCCTCCCGGTCGAGGGGACGACCTCCGCTGCTGATGCGCTCGAACAGCGCCTCGAGCTGATGCGAGACGGCCTCGACCGGGGGCAGATCGACGGCCCGGGCGGCCCCCTTCAGGCTATGGGCGCGGCGGAAGACATCCTGCCAGTCGACAGGGCCTTCCGCCGCGAGCGCCGCGCGGATGGCATCGAGATGTTCCCGATGCTCGACCTCGAAGGCGGCGAGAAGCTGCTGGCGGATGTCCATGCGCCGGTCGGCTCGCGCGATCCGTCAGAGCCGGTAGCGTTCGGCCAGGGCCATCAGGTTCTGGGCCAGCTCCGTGAGATTGGCCGAAGCGGTCTCGACCTCGCGGGTGCCCGCCGCCGTCTGCTGGCTCGCCTGCCGAATGTTCTGCAGCGCCCCCATCACCTGCTCGATGCCGAGTTGCTGCTGGTTGGTCGAAGCCACGATCTGCTGGAAGGTCTGCACCCCCTCCTCCACCCGCGCCGCCATCTCCTCGATGGTGCGCACCGTCGAGTCGGTCCGGGTCTTGCCGGCGGCGGCGCGCTTGACCGCCTCCTCGGTCAGCATCACCGAGGCGTTGATGCCCCGCTGGATCTCTCCGAGGATGCCGCGCACCTGGGTGGTCGCGGCCTTCGCCTGATCCGCCAGCAGCTTCATCTCGGCGGCGACGATGGCGAAGCTGCGCCCGCTCTCACCGGCGGCGGCGGCCTCGATGGCGGCGTTGAGGGCGAGCAGGTGCGTGCGCTCGGAGATGTCGTTGACGGTGACGATGATCTCGCCGATCGCCTGCGTCCGCTCGCTCAGGGCGACGATGTTGCCGGCCACCGCCTCGCCCTGCTCGCGGATCGATTCCATCGCCTTGGCGGTGTCCGTGGCCGCGCGCAGGCCCGAGCGGGCGGTTTGAGCCGCCGCCTGCGCCGTGGCGATGACCTCGGTGGCCCGCTTCGAGATCTGCGCGCCGGAATGGGTGATTTCATCGACTGTCGCGGCTGTTTCCTGCACGGCGGCGAATTGCTCCTCGACGCTGGCGGCCTGCTCCTGGGCGGAGGCGCGGATCTCGGCCGCGGCGGCGTTGAGATCGGCGGTTGCCGCGCGATTGGTCCGGGCGAGATCGGCCAGCCCCGCCGCCATGCCGTTGAGGGTGTTGGAGAGGCGCCCGATCTCGTCGTCGCCGCCGCGCTCCAGGCGCCCCGTCAGGTCGCCCGCGCCGATCCGGGCGACGAAGCCCATGACGTCTTCGAGCGGGCGGACCACCGCGCGGCTGATCAGGACCGTGACCAGGATCGAGAGCAGGATCGAGGCGGCCACCGTGACGGCCACGGAGAGGCGGCTGTTGTCGTAGATGTCGGACACGCTGCGCTGCCCCGCCCCAATCACGCCGTCGAGGGCGGTCCGGGCGTTGGCGATGCTGCGCAAAAACGAGTCGTGAAGCTTGTTGATGTCGTCGTTCTTGGCCTCGACGGCGGCAACGTTGCGAGCCTCGACGGCGCGAAGCTGCGCCTCGCTGGCGCTGCGAACCTGCCGGAATGCCTCGGCGGTCTCGTCGATGACGCCGCCGAGCCGGCCCCAGGCGATGGTCCGCTCTGGAGACAAGGCGGCGGTGCGGTATTCCTTGATCTCGGTGGAGAGGAGGTTGAGCAGCCGTTCCAGGTCCGAGACGTTCTGGCGCCAGCTCCCCAGAAAATCGTCCTGCCGGGATGGGGCGCCCTGCGCCTGCGTCTGCGTCTGGGTCAGAACGGCGATCACCGCGTTCCGCCGCACCAATCCCATATTGCGGGCGACGTTTCCGAGGTCGTCGAGCTGGCGCAGCACGCCAACATCGCGGGAGACGATCAGATCGGTCATGTCGCGCACGCTGCCGATCTGGCGCAGGGCATAGGCGCCCAGCGCCGCCACGATCAGGCTCGCCGCCACGAAGCCGAGAAGGATGCGTTTTCCGATCGAGAGCGACACGCGCGACAAGGCTCCGGCAGACGATGCAGGGAAGGCGGTGAGCGAAAGGTCAGGACATGAAACGGGTGAGCAGGGCGGGCAGGTCGACGAGGGAGAAGCCTTCGCCCACATCGCCCGTCCCGTCGGAGCCGGGTGGTGCATAACCCAGAAGCGGTTGGCGTCCCAAGGCTCCCCGGTCGGCGGATTGGACGAGACCGGCATCGATGCGCGCGATGCCGATCACACGATCGACCCTCAGCGCCACCGGCGGCTCCTGAGCCCGCAGGCTGACCATATGCCCGCCTTCGCCTTCGGCCTCCGTTCCGCCGAGCCCGAGACAGGTGGCGAGATCGAGGACACTGACGATCACCCCCGCGACGGCGGTGATACCGCGCAGGGCCGGCGGGGCGTTGGGCAGAGCCGTGCAGGGGCGCTCGGGGCCGACACCGGCCACGGCCCCCAGTGGCAGTCCGTAGCGCTCCGGGCCGCAGGCACAGACGAGATAGGCGACCGTGTCGGCCTGCCGCTCCTGGGCTGTCTTGCGTGCGGCGAGTGCTGCGGCACGGGCATCCAGCAGCGCGGCTGTCCGCGCCACCGGGTCGGCGACAGCGGTGACGCCGATTCTCACAATCCGCTCCCGGCGATTCCGTTCAGTGCGCGGCGTGCGCTTTCGGCCAAGCGTGCGGCGCTCACCCCGTCTCCCTCCGGTAGAATCGTCTCGGCCGCCAGTCCTTGCGCGAGGCGCAGGGCATTGTCGAGGGCGCGGGCCGCCTCATGCGGGCGCTTGATCCGGGCGAGGAGCAATCCGAGCTGGAAATGGGCCATGATGAAGCCGCGATCCAGGAACAGCGCGCCCCGCAGAGCCTTTTCCGCCTCCCGCTCTCGTCCCAGATCGAGGGCGAGAAGGCCCTCATAGTAGCGCAGCACCGGATCGGTGACGTAACCGTCGATCTCCTCGTGAAGCCGTCGCCAGGCCTTTGCCGTCTCTCCGGCATCGGCGAGCACTCGAATCTCCGCCAGGAGGTCGCCGGGGGACAAGGGATGATCCGCCGCCGGCGCGGCCGGCACCAGGACCGGGACCGGCGCGCTCTCGGCGGCCGGCGCGATCTGCGGCGGAATGAGGGGCACCGGGATCGCGTCCGGTATGGCTGGCATCAGCACGGGGGGCGGCTCGACGACCGGCATGTCCGCCGGGCGATAGGCCACGGTGCCCGGCAGGGCGACCGGGTGCAGCCATTGGCTGAAGGCGGGATTCGGCTCGGCATGGCCGATCAGGAGCCAGCCATCGGGATTCAGACGGTCCGACAGCGCCCGCACGATGCGGTTCACGTGATCGGGGCTGAAATAGATCAGAACGTTGCGGCACAGGATCAGGTCGAAATTGCCTGGGATCCGCTCCGATCCATCGATCAGGCTCATCAGGTTCTGGCGCTCGAACCGGACCATGCTTCGGAAGGCGGGGCGCAGGGCATATCCACCATGGGGCAGGCCCGGACGCGCCGGGGTGCGGCGGAACCAGCGGGCGCGCTCCTCCATGTCCAGGGTGCGCAGGGCCCAGGGGCCGTATTCCGCCGCGCGGGCGGTGGCGAGGGCCGCAGCGCTGAGATCCGTGCCCAGGATCGTCACCGACCAGTCGGCGAGTGCCTCGCCCAGGAGATCACGCAGGAGGATGGCGATGGAGTAGGGTTCCGCGCCAGTGGAACAGCCCGCGCTCCAGATCCGCAGGCTGCGGGAAGCGGCCCGCGCCTCGATCAGCCCCGGCAGGATCGTCGTGCGCAGGGCTGCGAACTGCTCGGCGTAACGGAAGAAGAAGGTCTCGCCGATGGTGATGTCGGATTCGAGCGTCGCCCATTCGTCCCGGCCGGCCGGCCCGTCGAGCAAAGCGAGATAGGCGGCGCAATCGGCCACCGCCCGGACCCGCATGCGCTTGCGCAGCCGGTCGTAGAGCAGATCGTCCTTATCTTCATAGTAAGTGTGGCCGGTGCGGGTGATCACCCGCTCCTTCAGGGCGGGGAAACCCGGATCGACCGTTGCGCCGGTGGGGCGCCGAGACCGTTCGGTGGGTCGGGTCATGCAGGCGGTCTCAGCCGGCCCGGACCCCTTCGGGTTCGAACCCGGCGAGCCGGGTCTTGGCCTGCCGCGTCAGTGCATCGAGCCGTGCCCGCTCCTCCAGGGTGAGGATGCGGTCGAGGGAGAGCAGATGCACCAGCCGGTCGCCGTGAGGGAATTCGCCGACAACGCAGCCGTTGAGGCTGCGGGCCGGTTCGATCGGGCGGAGATCGCTCTCCGCGATCGGAACGAGATCGAGGGCCCGATCTACGAGCAGGGCGATGCTGCCCTGCCGCGCCAGCAGAAGGTGGCGATAGGGATCCTCACCGTCCGGCTCGGGCCGGAGATCGAACAGGACGGCGAGATCGATGACGGGGACCGGCTCGCCGGCCAGGTTGAGGAAGCCGGCGAGCGGGCCACCCGCCGCCGGCGGCGCATGCAGACGTGGCAGCGGGAGGATCTCACGGATCTCGGCCCGCGGCAGCGCGCATGTCGTGCCGGCGATGTCCAGGAGAAGGGTGGCTAGGGGCGCCATCGCATGTCCTTAGGGCGGTTCGCCGCAGGTGCTGACGAAAAGACCGCCCTTCGTCTCGATCATGCGATTGACGCCTGTCGAAGGCAAAGGTTGCGCGAGAGCGATCGAGAACGGCTGTCGAAGCCGCCGATATGGCGGCAAGCCGGATCAGGCGACCTTCTGACGGGAGCGGGACTTCGGCTCGGGCGCGGCGGGAGCCTCTTCTTCCTCGACGCGGCCGCCGGGCCGGCCGAGACCGATCGACTTGGCGAGGGCGGAGCGCTGCGCGGCGTAGTTCGGCGCGACCATCGGATAATCGTTCGGCAAGCCGTAGCGCTGGCGATAGGAATAGGGGTCGAGGCCGTGGGTGCCGAGATGCCGCTTGAGCGTCTTGTAGGGCTTGCCGTCAATAAAGCTGATGATCGCGTCCGGGGTCACGGATTTGCGGATCTGGGCGCTCGACGGCTTCTCGATCACTTCTTCGGCCGGCAGGGCGACGGCGGCGGGGCTGCTGAGACCGGTCAGGGCAGCATGAACGTTGACGATCAGACCAGGAAGCTCGGATGCGGGCACCGAGTTATTGGAGACGTAGGACGATACGATGTCGCTCGCCAATTCAACGAAATCGTTGAACGATTTTTGGTTTTCTTCTGTCATTCTGCTTGTCCGTTCCGTGGGCCCCCGGCGGCGCAAGATCATACGCAGCGCGCGGCGATGCAAGGGAAGAGTTTAAAAAACTACCTCTGCCTTGTGGGTATTGTAGGGCCAAACATTCAAATCCAACACGGTTCCTGAGGCTCGGAAGGCTAAGTGCAGGATAAGTTCGCGCGTCCGAGTGGTGAACCAGAGGTTAAGCAGGCATCCTGAGGGTTCGATGCGGCCTGCTTGAGCCGGCTTCATATCGCGGCTGGGCGACGCGTACGCAGATCAGCTCTAACAGGTCTTCAAATCGGTGATTGAAGGGCGGAGAGATCGGCCAAGTTGACAGATGGCCTCTCCTGCCGCGCCGCCGCCGCCGTCGCATGACGATCTGCCGCGTCAGATCGAATGTCAGTAAATGATGACGACGGCACAACCTCGTCCTGTTCTCGTCTGATCGATTTTCGCGAGGAGACGGGTGCGTGGCGCCAAACCGTGTCATTCCGACCGGCGACGCCTTCGATTGCTTTCGGTGAGAGATCGCCTCTGTTGACCGTGTCCCGTTCATGCTAGGCGTGCCTTACCATGAAGCCCGCATGCCACATCACGCTTTGGCTTGTGGCGGTGATCGTGACGGTCGCCGCCGCGCTGATGCCGTCCGGCGCGCGCGCACATGGCTCTCACGGGCAAGGTCCTGCGGCGCAGACCACTGACATCGGAAGCGGCATCACCGCGTCGGGTGTGGTCCGCCCGTCTCCGGTGGCTGCGGCCACCGAGCGGGTGGTCTCGGCGGTGGCCTTGGCGAAGGTGGCGGGGATCTCCCGTTTGGCCTGCGCTTGCCCGGCCTGCACGGCCGGCACGGGTTGTGGGCATGCGCCGACGTCGTGTTGTGCCACTGGTCTCGCCCCCTCCCCCATTCCGTCCGTCATCCCGCCTTTGGCCGGGGACCGCGCCCCTGCCCGCGACGGACCGTACCTCGTCGGTGTTCTGCCCGAGGCGCAGATCGAGCCTCCCAGACCTTTCGCCTGACGCCCGAACTCCGTCCGAAGCCTGCTTGGGCGCCGGACGCTGTCGTTGCATCTCCGGCGAAGGTCTCTGTTCGATATGTCCATCCCTGCTGCGGCGGCACTGCGCGTGCTGTCCGTCTCTCTCGCGCTCGCCATCGCGTCGCTGCTGGGCGGCCGAGTCCTGGCCCATGAGGGTCACGATCATGGTGCCGAGCCGCCGGCTCCGCCGGTTCAGGCGGCGCCCCGGGCGGAGGCGCATTCGGCCGATTTCGAGCTGGTGGCCGTGGCGGCGGGCCCGACGATCCGGCTTTATTTGGACCGATACGCCACCAACGAGCCGGTGCTCGGCGCCGGGCTCGAGATCGAGACGCCGGACGGTTCGGTCGCGGCCACGGCCGTCGGCGGTGGCGTTTACGAAATTCCCGCGCCCTGGCTCGCCCGCAGCCGCGATCATGACCTGCTCGCAACCGTGACCGCCGACGGCGTCACGGATGTGCTGGCCCTCGATCTGCACCTGCCCGCCGCCCTCTCCGTTTCGGCCGCGCCCTCTCCTACGCCGGAGGCGGCATGGCTCGCCCAACTCCGGCGGCACCTGACGCATCAGGGGCCGGTCGGAGCCGCCGCCGGCGGCTTCCTGCTGGGGCTGGCCGTCATCATGCTGCTGCGGGCAGGCCGGGCTTTGCCGGCTTTCGCCGTGCTTGCCGTCACCCTGACCGTGTTGTTCGGCGGCGCGGCGTTTGCCCATGATGGGCACGACCATGGCGCCGAAGCTGCGGCGCCGGTTCAGGGAGCCGCCCTGACGCTGTCCGCCGGGCCGGGCCTGGAGCGGGCTCGGCGCCTGCCCGATGGCGCTGTGTTCGTTCCCAAATCGACGCAACGTCTGCTCACACTTCGGACCGGCCTGACCGGCCTCGCCGAGCACCGCCGCACGGTGGAACTGCCCGGCCGCGTCATCGCCGATCCGAATGCCAGCGGCGTGGTGCAATCCTCGGTCGGCGGCCGGCTCGCCCCGCCGCCGGGCGGCTTCCCGAATCTCGGGGCACGGGTTCGCAGGGGCGACGTGCTCGGCACCGTGACCCCGCCGGTCCAGGCGGTGGATCAATCCGACATGCGCCAGACGCAGGGAGACCTCGATCAGCAGATCGCCATCACCGGCCGCAAGGTCGCCCGCTACGAGCGGCTCGCCGCGACCGGCGCCGTGGCGCAGACTGCTCTGGAGGATGCCCGCGCCGAGCTCGCCGGCTTGAAGGATCGGCGCGCCGCCCTCGACACGATCCGCAGGGCGCCCGAAGAACTGGTCGCTCCGGTGGACGGCGTGATCGCCGAGCGGGCCGCGATTGCCGGCCAGATGGCGGCTCCGGGCACGATGGTGTTCCGCATCGTCGATCCGGACAGGCTCTACGTGGAGGCTCTGAGTTTCGTCGGCCTTGACGCCGGGGCTGCCGCCACCGCGCGGCTGCCCGATGGACGCAGCTTGGCTCTGACCTATCGCGGCGCGGGCCTCGCCGACCGAAACCAGGCAGTGCCGGTGCAGTTCGCGATCACCGGCCCCGTCGATTCCGTGCGGCTCGGCCAGTTCGTCACCGTGCTGGCGCCGACCGGCGAATCCGCCACCGGCCTCGCCCTGCCCCGCTCAGGCGTGGTTCGCGGCGAGGGCGGCACGATGGTCTACGAGCATGTCTCGGCCGAGCGGTTCGAGCCGAGGATCGTGCGGGTCGAGCCGCTGGATGCGGAGCAGGTGCTGGTCGCGGGCGGCCTCGCCCCCGGCCGGCGCGTGGTCGTCCAGGGCGCCGAATTGCTCGATCAGGTTCGCTGAGGGAGACGCGTCATGTTCGCCCTCCTCGTTCGCGGTGCCCTGCACAACCGGGTGCTGGTGCTGGCGCTCTGCCTCGCCCTGGTGCTGGCGGGCGGGCTCGCTCTGACTCGCCTGCCCGTCGATGTGCTGCCCGATCTCAATCGCCCCACCGTGACGGTGATGACGGAGGCGGAGGGCTATGCCCCGCCGGAGGTCGAGCAGCTCGTCACCTATCCCATTGAGACGCGGATGAACGGCCTGCCCGGCGTCACCCGCGTGCGCTCGGTCTCGGGCGCCGGGCTCTCTATCGTCACCGTGGAGTTCGGCTGGGACACCGATCTCTACCGCGACCGGCAATTCGTGGCGGAACGCCTCGCTCTGGTCCGTTCCGAGCTGCCGCAAGGCATCGCCCCGCAGATGGGCCCGGTCGCCTCGATCATGGGCGGCATCCTCCTCGTCGCGGTCACGGGCGAGGGCTTGAGTCCGATGCAGCTGCGCGAGACCGCCGACTTCACCCTCCGGCCCCGCCTGCTCGCGATTCCCGGCGTGGCGCAGGTGATCCCCATCGGCGGCGAGGTGCGCCAGTTCCGGGTTAGCCCCAATCCGGCGGCGATGCGGGCGCTCGGCGTCAGCAACGAGGCTCTGGCGAGCGCGCTGTCCGGCTTCGGCACCAATGCCGGCGGCGGATTCGCCGATGCCAATGCCCGCGAGATTCTGATCCGCAATATCGGCCGAACCCTGAGCCTGGAGGATCTGCGCAACCTCGTCATCCCGATGGGTCCGCAGGGCGCGACCGCGGCAGCGGACCTGCCCGGCACCGGCAACCCGGCGGTCGAGGGCCGGGTCTATCTGCGCCAGATCGCCGAGGTGGCGTTCGCCGCGCGGCCGAAGCGCGGGGATGGCGGCTACCGGGGCGAGCCGGCGGTGATCCTCTCGGTCGAGAAGCAGCCCGGCGTCGATACGGTGCGGCTGACGCAAGACGTCGAGGCGGCGCTGAAGGAGATCGCTCCCTCCCTGCCGAAGGGCATGGACGCGCAGAAGATCCTGTTCCGGCAGGCGGATTTCATCGAGACCTCGCTCGCCAATGTCGAGCGCGTGCTGATCGAGGCGGTCGCCGTGGTGGCGCTCGTGCTGTTCGCCTTCCTGATGAACCTGCGCACGACGGTGATCTCGCTCACGGCGATCCCCGTCTCGATCCTCGCCACGGCTCTGGTGTTCTGGCTGCTGGGCTTTTCGATCAACACGATGACGCTCGGCGGACTCGCCATTGCCATCGGTGAATTGGTCGACGACGCGGTGGTCGATGTCGAGAACATCTTCCGCCGGCTTCGCGAGAACCGAGCGGAGGGCTCGCCCCGTAGCGTCTTCGACGTGGTGGTGGCCGCTTCTAGCGAGGTGCGTTCGGGCATCGTTTACGCCACCGCGATCATCGTACTGGTCTTCGTGCCGCTCTTCGCCCTGTCCGGCATCGAAGGCCGGCTGTTCGCGCCGCTGGGGCAGGCCTACATCGTCGCGATCCTGGCGAGCCTGCTCGTTTCCGTGACGCTGACGCCGGTGCTCGCCTCTTATCTCCTGCCCGGCATGGCCTCGCTCGCCGAGCGCGAGCCGGCCCTGGTGCGCAGGCTCAAGGCCGGCAACGCGGCGCTGCTCAGGCACGCCCTCGCCCATCCTCGGATACTGGTCTCCGGCGTCGCCCTCTGCGTGGTCGGAGCCGGCATCGCCGCCGCGCATCTGCCCCGGGCGTTCCTGCCGACCTTTAACGAGGGCTCGCTCACCATCAACGTCACCTTCCGGCCTGGAATCTCGCTTGCCGAGAGCAGCCGGGTCGGCGCCATCGCCGAGCGGCTGATCCTCGACATGCCCGAGGTCGCCACGGTCGGGCGCCGCACGGGCCGGGCCGAGCTCGACGAGCATGCCGAGGGCGTCCATTCCTCCGACCTCGAAGTGCGTCTGAAAGCCGGCCGGCCGCGCGAGACCGTGATCGCCGAGATCCGGGAGCGTCTGGCGGTCCTTCCGGTGGCGGTGAATGTCGGCCAGCCGATCTCGCACCGGCTCGACCACATGCTGTCGGGCGTCCGCGCCGAGATCGCGCTCAAGCTCGTCGGCGACGATCTCGACGCCCTGCGCATCGCGGCGGAGGGCTTGCGCGAGGCCATCGCCCGCGAGGTGCCCGGCGTCACCGACCTCCAGGTCGAGCGGCAGGTGCGGATCCCGCAGCTCGACATCCGGGTCGATCACGGCCGGGCGGCGCTTTACGGCGTCTCGCCCTCCAACGTGGTCGAGACCATCGCCCGGCTCGCCAATGGGCGCACCCTCTCGACCATCGCCGACGGGCCGCGCCGCTTCGACGTGGTGTTGCGCCTGCCCGAGGCCCGGCGCAGCCCCCAGGCGCTCGGCGACCTGTTGATCGAGACGCCGTCGGGCTGGGTGCCGGCCCGCGAGATCGCCGATATCCGCGAGACGGACGGGCCGAACCAGATCCTGCGCGAGAACGGGCGGCGGCGCATCGTGGTCCAGGCCAATTCCGATGGCCGCACCGACATGGCCGCCATCGTCGGCGGCATCCGCCGCGTCCTCGATGGCACCCGGCTGCCGGAGGGGGTCTCGGCCCGGATCGAGGGCACCTACGCGGCTCAGGGCGAGGCCGCGCGGACCATCGGCCTGCTCAGCCTCGTCTCCCTCGCCCTCGTCTTCGCCCTGCTGCACGGGCGCTACCGCTCGGTGCCCCTGGCGCTCATCGTGATGGGCAACGTGCCCCTGGCGCTGATCGGCAGCGTCGCCGCCCTCTGGATCGCCGGTCTGCCCTTGTCGGTGGCGTCGATGATCGGCTTCGTGACGCTGACCGGCATCGTCGCCCGCAACGGCATCCTCAAGATCAGCCACATGCTGAATCTGAGCCGTGACGAGGGGCTGCCCCTCGGTCCCGCCCTCGTGACCCGGGCCAGCCTGGAGCGGATGACTCCGGTGCTGATGACGGCGCTCTCGGCCGGCATCGCCCTGGTGCCGCTCCTCACCGATGGCTCCGCACCCGGCAAGGAGATCCTGCATCCGGTGGCGGTCACGATCTTCGGCGGCCTGATGAGCGCGACGCTGCTCGACGCGCTCCTGACCCCGGTGCTGGTGCTGATGGTCGGGCGCAAGGCCTTCGCCCGGCTGCACGCGCCCCCTTCCGCCGACAGCCTGCACGCCCCGGCGCGCGAGGCTTTCTGATCCCCTTTCCTGTGAGGAGACCATCGACGATGCGCGCGAAACCACGCGGCTTCCTCCTGGCGCTGGCCCTGCTCGCCACGCCCGCGAGCGCCGGTCCGGCTCATGATCACGACCACGCGCCCGGCCCACATGGCGGGCGCGTCGAGGATGCCGGAGCCTGGCATGCCGAACTCGTCACCAAGGGCGATGCGGTGTCCGTCTATCTCAGCGACGGAGGCGGCAAGCCGCTGCCGGTCGAGGGCTTCAAGGCGGTGGCGATCCTGAAGGCCGGGACCAAGGCCCTCCGCATCCCCCTCCTGCCCGAAAGCGGCCGGCTCGCCGGCCGGGCCGAAGCGCCCCTCGGCGACCAACCCACCGGGGCTTTGCGCATCACCGCCCCCGACGGCGCCACGGCCAGCGCCCGTTTCGACTGATCCCCACTTCGGAAGAGAATGCCACGATGAAGCCTGCCGCCCTTGCCACCCTTCTCACCCTGGTCCTGGCCGGACCGGCCTTCGCCGAGGAGGGGCACCATCATCATCACGGCCCATCGGACGTGAACGCCGCCACAGCCGACACGCCTGCGACGCGGGCGTTTCGCGACGCGGATGCCCGGATGCATCGCGAGATGGACATCCGCTACACCAACGATGTCGATGCCGATTTCGTGCGCGGGATGATCCCGCATCACCGCGGCGCCATCGCAATGGCCAGGATCGCCCTCGAACATTCGAAGGATCCCGAGATCCGCAAGCTCGCCGAGGACATCGTCAAGGCGCAGGATACCGAGATCGCGCAGATGGAAGCCTTCCTGAAGCGGAAGGAGGCTGCCAAGGCGCAGTGAGGGAAGGCGCGGTGAGACGGATTCAGGCCGATCGAGCCGATAGTCTCTTCGAGCCCGTGAGTTGGGAAAGCCCGACGCTCCCCTTGCCGAGGTGATGCGACAGCGTGAGCCTCGACGTACCCCGGCAGGCCGATCCCACGACATCGGCCCGCCGGGAAAAGCGTCGCCGCGTGCTTCGAGGCCGCTGTCGCGGCGCCTCGGCATGAGGTGTGTCACGGGTGCGAGGACGGATGGGTCGGCAGGCTCTGAGTTCCTTCTCTCCCGGCAAGCCTGAAGACTCGGTGGGCTCCGCCGCGCGGCCCCACAATGCCGACGATGCTCGATACAGGCTTGGCGGAAGCAGGCTCCGAGCCTTCACGAAGGGAAGAGCGGGCGAAGAGCCGGGCCGACTGCTCATTATTGCCTCAGCTTGCCGCACTGGTCGGGCGAAACGGCCGGGCTAATTGAAACGCTTCCAGACAGGATGCGGGCCCGGGAGCCTTCTCCGCATGAGCTTCAGTCTCACGCTCACCGTCAACGGTGAAACCCGCGCGATCGACCTCGATGATCCGCGCGTGACCCTCCTCGATCTCCTGCGTGAACGGCTTCACCTCACCGGCTCGAAGAAGGGCTGCGACCGGGGCCAGTGCGGTGCCTGCACGGTGCTGGTGAACGGGCGGCGGGTGAATTCCTGCCTCGCCCTGGCCGTGAGCCTCGACGGCGCAGATGTGCTGACCATTGAGGGTTTGGCACAGGGCGACGCGCTGCATCCGGTGCAGGCTGCCTTCATCGACCATGACGGCTTTCAATGCGGCTTCTGCACGCCGGGCCAGATCATGAGCGCGGTCGGGCTGATCCGCGAGGGACAGGCCGGCGACGATCCCGAGCGGGTGCGGGAGGGCATGAGCGGCAATCTCTGCCGCTGCGGTGCCTATATCGGCATCACGCAGGCCGTGCTCGAGGCCCAGGCGCGCCTCGCCGCCGAACAGGGAGAGGCCGCGTGAACCGCTTCGATTACGTCCGCGCCGGATCGGTGGCCGAGGCCGTCGCGGCGGCCGCCGAACCGGGCGCCGCCTATCTCGCCGCCGGCACCAACCTGCTCGACCTGATGAAGGGCGGGATCACCCGCCCGACGCGCCTCGTGGACGTGACGCATCTGCCCGGGCTCGACCGGATCGAGTCTCTGCCCGGCGGGGGGCATCGCGTCGGCGCGCTCGTGCGCAACAGCGACCTCGCCTACGACGCGGGATTTGCCCGCGCCTACCCGGCCGTGGCCGAGGCGCTTCTGTCGGGGGCTTCCGCGCAGTTGCGCAATGCCGCGACGCTCGCCGGCAACCTGATGCAGCGTACCCGCTGCCCCTATTTTTACGATCCGGCGAGTGCCTGCAACAAGCGCGATCCCGGCGCCGGCTGCGACGCGCGGGGCGGTGAAACCCGCCTCCACGCCGTGCTCGGCTGGAGCGAGCACTGCATCGCCACCCACCCGTCCGATCTCTGCGTGCCGCTGGTGGCCCTCGATGCCGTGGTCGAGATCGCGGGGAAGGCCGGCAGCCGCGAGGTGGCGCTCGATGCTTTCCACCGCCTGCCCGGCGACGCGCCGGAGCGGGAGACGGTGCTGGAGCCGGGGGAGATGATCGTCTCCCTCCGCCTTCCGGAAGACGCCGCCGCCTTCGCCGGCCATTCACGCTACCTCAAGATCCGCGACCGCACCTCCTACGCCTTCGCGGTGGTCTCGGCGTCTGCTGCGCTGCGCCTTGAGGGCGGGCGGATCGGCGCGGCGCGGCTGGCGCTTGGCGGCGTCGCCCTCAAGCCCTGGCGCGCCCGCGCCGCCGAGGTGGTTCTGGCCGGCGCCGAGCCGGGCGAGGCGAGCTTCCGCGCGGCGGCCGATGCGGCTTTGGCCGAGGCCCGGCCGTCGGGCGACAACGCCTTCAAGATCGAGCTTGCCCGCCGCCTGATCGTGCGGACGCTTACCCTCGCCGCCGCCGGCACTCCGGAGCGTATGCCCGCCCTGCCGGCCTCCGCCTTCGCTGACGGGAGCGCGCTCCATGCCTGATATCGCCTATGAGCAGGCCCGCCACGGGTCGAGCATCGGCCAGCCGCTGACCCGCCGCGATGGCATCCTGAAGGTCACCGGCGCCGCGACCTACGCCGCCGACAACCGGCCGGAGGGCCTGCTCCACGCGGTGGTGGCGGTGAGCCGCATCGCCCGGGGCCGGGTGACCCATCTCGATGTGGCGGCGGCGAAGGGTCATCCCGGCGTCGTCGCGGTGATGACCGGCGCCAATGCGCCGAAGCTCGCCCAGGATCCGGATGCGAAGGACAATCCCTTCATGTTCCGGCTCGATCTGCTGCAGAGCGATCAGGTCCGCTACGCGCATCAACCGATCGCCGTGGTGATTGCGGAGACCCTGGAGGCCGCGACCGAGGGGGCCGAGTTGCTGGCCCCGCGCTACGCGGTCGAGCCGGCTCGGATCGGTCTCGACGTGGAAGCGCCGCAGGAGCCGGATGCGGTCGGGGCCGGCGATAAGGCGCGCGCCTCCCGTGGCGATGTCGAGGCCGGGCTGGCCGAGGCCGAGCGGCGTATCGAGACCGTCTACGAGACGGCGGCGCAGTATCACAACGCCCTCGAACCGCACGCCATCGTGGCGCAATGGGACGGCGACCGGCTAATCGTCGATACGCCGAGCCAGGGCCTGGGCATGGCGCAGATGCGGCTCGCCGCCCTGTTCGGCCTCGATCCGAAGAACATCCTCGTGCGCTCGCCCTTCCTCGGCGGCGGCTTCGGCTCGAAGGGGTTGCTGTCCGGCCCGCAAGTGCTCGGGGTGATGGCGGCCAAGCTCGTCGGACGCCCGGTCAAGCTGGTGCTGCGCCGGGAGCAGATGTTCGGTCCCGTGGGGCACCGGGCCGAGACCCGCCAGACCCTGCGCCTCGGGACCGACGCGTCCGGGGCGCTCACCGCCCTCGATCACCACACCCTGACCGCGACGAGCAGCTTCGACGATTTCTACGAACCGGCCAGCGCCCTCTCCCGCTACCTCTACGCGGCGCCCGCCGTCTCGACCGGCCATTCGGGCGTGCGGGTCGATACCGGGACGCCGCTCTTCATGCGGGCGCCGGGGGAAGCCTCGGGCAGCGTCGCGCTGGAAGGCGCCATCGACGAGATGGCGGAGGCCTGCGGCCTCGACCCGCTGGACTTCCGCCTGAAGAACTACGCCGAGGCCGAGCCGATCTCCGGCCGGCCCTTCTCCTCCAAGGCGCTGCGGGAGTGCTACGCGCAGGGGGCGGCCCGGTTCGGCTGGGACAAGCGGGCGAAGGCGCCGCGCTCCATGCGCGATTCCGCCGGGCGGTTGGTCGGCTACGGGGTCGGCACCGCCCTGTTCCCGGCGCTGATGATGCAGGCCGAGGCGCGGGCCGAGATCCGCGCCGACGGCACCGGCACGGTCGCGCTCGGCGCCCATGACATGGGCCAGGGCGCCTGGACCGCCCTGGCCCAGATCGCCGCCGACGGGCTCGGGATCGACCTCGCCCAACTCGACTTCCAGAGCGGCCGCTCCGACCTGCCGAATGCCGGCATCGCCGGAGGCTCGGCCCATACCGCCACCGCCGGCTCCGCGATCCATTCCGCCACCAGCGCCGTGCTGGCGCAGCTCGCCGAGCTTGCCACCGGTGACGAGCGCTCGCCGCTCTACGGCGCGGGCAATGCCGGCGTGTTCGCCAGGGGCGGCCGATTGCTGCGCCGGGATGACGAGGGCCGCGGCGAATCGTTCGCCGACATTCTCGCGCGCGCGGGCCGCGCCTCGGTCTCGGCCGAGGGCAAGGCGGCGCCGGATTCGGCCTCGCGCGAGGCCTATGCCATGCATTCCCACGGTGCCGTTTTCGCCGAGGTCAGCGTCGATCCCGATCTCGGCCAGATCCGGGTGACGCGGCTCGTCGGCGCCTTCGCCGCCGGTCGGATCGTCAATCCGCGTCTCGTCACCAGCCAGTATTACGGCGGCATGATCTGGGGCGTGTCCTTCGCCCTGCACGAGAATGCCGTGCTCGATCCCCGCTCGGGCCGGGTCATGAACGCCAATCTCGGCGAATACCATGTGCCGGTGAATGCCGACGTGCCCGCCATCGAGGCGATTCTGGTCGAGGAGTACGACCCGCACGTGAATCCCCTCGGCATCAAGGGCGTGGGCGAGATCGGCATTACCGGCACGGCAGGCGCCATCGCCAACGCCGTCTATCACGCCACCGGCATCCGCGTGCGCAAGACACCGATCACGCTGGACCTGCTGTTGGGGTGAGCCTCGCCGCGAGGCGCAGTCCCCGATTCGCTCCTCATCCTGAGCGGCCGCCCAGCACTCCCGAAGGATCCTACGGAGGATGACTGTGTCGTCCTTCGAGGCTCTGCTTCGCGGCGCAGCTCAGGATACAATCAGGCTCGAAGAGTTGCGCTCAGCCGGTTCGGCCCGATGGCGCCCGAGCGAGGTCGACGGATTCGAGCAGCGCCAGCGCCTCCGCCACCGAGAGCCGCCGGATTTCCGCGCGGCCGAGATCGCCGAAGCGGCGCTCGGCGTGGCGGGTGGGTCCGCCTCGCACCGCCAACCCGAAATGCACAAGGCCGACCGGCTTGTCCGCACTGCCGCCGCCCGGCCCGGCGATGCCGGTCACCGAGACGGCGACCTCCGCCCGAGACGCAGCGAGCGCACCGTCCGCCATGGCGCGGGCGACCGGTTCGCTCACCGCGCCGTGCCGCAGGATCATGTCCATCGGCACGCCGATGGCTTCGGCCTTGGCCTCGTTGGAATAGGTGACGAAGCCGCGCTCCATCACCGCCGAGGAACCAGGCACCGCCGTGAGCAGACCTGCGACGAGGCCGCCGGTGCAGGATTCGGCGGTCACGAGACGCTGCTTCGCCGCCGCATAGGCCCGCACCAGCGCCTCGGCGCGGGCGAGCAGGGCGGCGTCCTCGATCACGAACGGCGCTCGTTGGTCTCCGCTTCGGTCTCGATCTCCGCCGGGATCTCCGGCAGGCGAACCGTGGCGGCGGCCTGGGCGGCGAGCCCCTCGGCCCGGCCGACGAAGCCGAGCTTCTCCGTCGTCGTCGCCTTGATCGACACCGAGGAGAGCGGCACGCCCGCGACCTCGGCGATGCGCGCGCGGATCGCGTCGCGGTGCTGGCCGATGCGCGGGGCCTCGGCGAGAACGGTCACGTCGAGATGGTCGATCTTGCCGCCGCGCGCCCGCACCAGCTGGCAGGCATGGGCGAGGAACTGGTCGGAGGCGGCCCCGCGCCACTTCTCGTCGGAGGGCGGGAAATGCGTGCCGATATCGCCGTCGGCGATGGCGCCGAGCAGCGCATCGGTCAGCGCGTGCAGCGCCACGTCGCCGTCGGAATGGGCGAGCACGCCCCGGTCCGCCGGGATTTTCACGCCGCCGAGCCAGACATGGTCGCCCTCCGTGAAGGCGTGAACATCGAAGCCGGTGCCGAGGCGGGTCACGTAAGTGGTCATGGGGTCTTCAGATATCGCGGGCGCGGTTTCAGAGGAAGCCCGGCCGGAGAAAGCCCGATCCGCGTCGATCAGGTCCGCCGCCTGGGTGATCTTCCTGTTGCGGGCATCGCCCTCGAACACCACCACCGGCAATCCGGCCCATTCCGCCAGCGCGCCGTCATCGGTGAAGCCGTCGCGCCCCTCCGCCACCGCCTTGCGATGGGCATCGAGGAGCGGACCGAAGCGGAAGCTCTGCGGGGTCTGCACCGCGCGCAGCTTCTCGCGGGCCGGCGTCTCGTGGACGCGGCCGATTCCCGGCGCGATCTCTTCCACGAGCTTGATGGTGTCGGAGACCGCCACGCCCGGCACGGCCGCGCCGTGCTCCGCCCCCGCGGACACGGCGCGGGCGATCAGCGCGTCGTCGACGAAGGGACGCGCCGCGTCGTGGACCAGCACGAGATCCGGCTGGCCGGAGCGCGCCAGTCCTTCGAGCCCGGCCGCCACCGATTGCTGGCGGGTTGCGCCGCCCGGCACCGGCTCCGCCAGCTTCTCGCGATGGCCGGGGTCGAGATCGGCGAGACATTCCCGGTAGAAATCCTGCGCATCGGGCGCGATCACCGGCTGGATCCGCGCGATGCGGTCGGAGCCCGCCAGGGCCGCGAGGGTCCGCGTCAGCACTGCCCGGCCACCGACGCGGCGATATTGCTTGGGCAGGTCGCCGCCCACGCGCAGGCCCTTGCCGGCGGCGACGACGACGGCCGCGACGACGTGCCCCTGTGAGCCTCCCGGCTGCCGCGCGGCGTGGTCGGACATGCTGGGCCTCGAACGTCAAAGAATTGGGGACGCCGCGCTCTTATGCGTCGGATTGAGCGAAGGCAAACGCAGGCGGCGCTTGCGTCTGCCTGCCGCTTGGCTATTTATTGTGCACAATGACAGCTGGCCAATATTTGAGCGTCCTGCGCTCCGGGGGTGAAGAAGGGGCGGCACGTCCGCCCGTTCTGCTGGCGCCGCTCTCGGGCGTCACCGACCTGCATATGCGCCGTCTCGCGCAGGGGCTCGGCGCCAGCGCCGTCGTCTCCGAGATGGTGGCGGCGGCGGAGCTTGCGAAAGGCGATGCCGAGTCCCGTGTCCGGGCGGACGGCTCGGGCGTGACGCCGCACGTGGTCCAGCTTGCCGGCTGTGCCCCGGAGCCGATGGCGGAGGCCGCCCGCATCGCCGTCGCCAACGGCGCGGATGCGATCGACATCAACATGGGCTGTCCGGCCAAGACCGTGACCGGTGGCGAATCGGGCTCTGCTCTGATGCGCGACCTCGACCATGCCGCCCGGCTGCTGGCGGCAGTGCGCGGCGCGGTGGATGTCCCGGTCACGGTGAAGATGCGCCTTGGCTGGGACCATGCGAGCCTCAACGCGCCGGACCTCGCCCGGCGTGCCGAAGGGCTCGGCCTCAACGGGGTCACCGTTCACGGTCGCACCCGGCAGCAATTCTACAAGGGCCAAGCCGATTGGTCGGCGATCCGGTCGGTGGTGGAGGCGGTGCGTCTTCCCGTCATCGCCAACGGCGACATCATGGGCCTGGAGGAAGCGCGCGCCTGCCTCGCCGCTTCGGGCGCGACCGGCGTGATGATCGGGCGCGCGGCGGTCGGCCGGCCGTGGCTCGTCGGCGAGATCGCCGCCGGGTTGGCCGGCGAGACGGTGCTGCCGCTCTCGCCCGAGAAGCGGGCCGAGGTCGCGGCCGCGCATTACGAGGGCCTGATCGCACTTTACGGGGCGTCCATGGGCGTGCGCCACGCCCGCAAGCATCTCGCCGCCTATGCCGATGCGGCCGGCGGCCTCGGCGCTGACGACCGGCGCCGCCTCGTCACCACCACCGATCCGGCGGAGGCGCTGCGTCTCCTGCGCCGCGCTTTTCTCGAACCGGCCGGAGCGGCGGATGCGCCCTTCGGCGAGGCGGCCTGATGTCCTTCCCAGACGAACCCCCGCCCGAATCGCTTCCGGCGGCGGAAGCGGTCTTGAATTCCCTGCCTCTGCCGGTGCTCACCATCGGCCCGGACGAGCGCATCCTCAGAGTCAATCACGCCGCCGAGCTGTTCTTCGACGCCTCCGCCCGGCTGATGCTGCGGGGGCGGCTGCGCGACATCATCCCGTTTTCCTCCCCGATCATCGCCCTGGTGGCCGAGGTGCGGCGGCGGCGCTCCAGCGTCTCGGAATACCGCGTCGAGCTGGTTCAGCCGCGCTCGGGCCAGGAGCGCAGCGTCGACGTCTTCGCCACGCCCCTGCGAGACGAGGACGATTCGGTGGTGCTGATGCTCCAGGAGCGCACCATCGCCGACAAGATGAACCGCCAGCTCACCCATCGCGGCGCCGCCCGCTCGATGGTGGCTCTGGGCGCCATGCTGGCCCACGAGATCAAGAACCCGCTCGCCGGCATCCGCGGCGCGGCGCAATTGCTCGAACAGGAGCGGGACGACGAGGACCGGGTGCTCACCCGCCTCATCTGCGATGAATCCGACAGGATTGTGCGCATCGTCGAGCGCATGGAGCTGTTCGGCGACGAGCGCCCGGTGGAGCGCGGCCCGGTCAACGTCCACGGTGTGCTCGATCAGGTGAAGCGCTCGGCGCAGTCGGGCTTCGCCCGTCACATCCGCTTCGTCGAGAATTACGATCCCTCCTTGCCGCCCGTCCTCGGCAACAGGGACCAGCTGATCCAGGTGATCCTGAACCTCGTGAAGAACGCGGCCGAAGCGATCGGCACGGATACGGTCGAGGGCGAGATCACCCTCTCCACCGCCTTCCGCACCGGGCTTCGCCTCCAGATTCCCGGCTCCCGCGAGCGCGTCAGCCTGCCGATCGAGGTGGCGGTGCGCGACAACGGGCCGGGCATCCCGCCCGACCTGCTGTCGGACCTGTTCGATCCGTTCGTCACCACCAAGGCGCAGGGTTCCGGCCTCGGACTTGCATTGGTGGCCAAGATCGTCGGCGACCATGGGGGCATCGTCGAATGCGATCCCGTTCCCCGCCGCACCGCCTTCCGGATCCTGCTTCCCATGTCGAGCGCCCGCGACGGGCGTGAATCGGCTGCGGATCGTTGAGTCGAGAACCATGCCCAACGGCCACATCATCGTCGCGGACGACGACGCTGCCATCCGCACCGTCCTCAACCAAGCCCTCTCCCGGGCCGGCTACGAGGTCCGCACCACCTCGAATTGCTCGACGCTCTGGCGCTGGGTCGCCCAGGGCGAGGGTGACCTCGTCATCACCGACGTGATGATGCCCGACGAGAACGTGTTCGACCTGCTGCCGCGCATCAAGCGGGTGCGGCCCGAACTGCCGATCATCGTGATGAGCGCGCAGAACACCTTCATGACCGCGATCCGCGCCTCCGAGCGCGGTGCCTACGAGTATCTGCCCAAGCCCTTCGACCTGAAGGAGCTGACCGCCATCGTCGGCCGCGCCCTGTCGCGCCCCCGCGGGACGCCGGCCCCCGGCGCCGGGCCGGAGAACGAGGACATCCCGCTGGTCGGCCGCTCGCCCGCCATGCAGGAGATCTACCGGGCGCTCGCCCGCCTGATGCCGACCGACCTGACTGTGATGATCACCGGCGAATCCGGCACCGGCAAGGAGCTGGTCGCCCGGGCGCTGCACGATTACGGCCGCCGCCGCACCGGGCCGTTCGTGCCGGTCAACATGGCGGCGATCCCCCGCGACCTGATCGAGTCGGAGCTGTTCGGCCACGAGAAGGGCGCCTTCACCGGCGCGCTCTCCCGTTCTGCCGGCCGCTTCGAACAGGCGGAGGGCGGGACGCTGTTCCTCGACGAGATCGGCGACATGCCGATGGAAGCGCAGACCCGCCTGCTGCGGGTGCTGCAGCAGGGCGAGTACACCACCGTCGGCGGCCGCGTGCCGATCAAGACGAACGTACGGATCATCGCCGCGACCAACAAGGATCTGCGGGTCTCGATCCAGCAGGGCATCTTCCGCGAGGATCTGTTCTTCCGGCTGAACGTGGTGCCGCTTCGCCTGCCGGCCCTGCGCGAGCGCGCCGAGGACGTGCCGGATCTCGTGCGCCACTTCTTCGTGCTGGTGGAGCGCGAGGGGCTGACCCGCAAGACCCTCGACGGCGACGCCATGGAGCGGCTGAAGCGCTACCGCTGGCCGGGCAACGTGCGCGAACTGGAGAACCTCGTCCGCCGGCTCGCCGCCCTTTACCCGCAGGAGACCATCACCGGCCCCGTCATCGAGGCGGAACTCGATACCCTGCCGCTGGCCCAGCCCGCCCCCGCCGGCAACGGAGCGGCGCGCAAGAACGGCGCGGCGGAGAACGAGACCCTGTCCGGTGCGGTCGAGCGGCACCTCGCCGATTACTTCTCCGGCTATCGCGACACCCTGCCCCCGCCCGGGCTCTATCACCGGATCCTGCGCGAGATCGAAGGCCCGCTGATCGGCGCGGCGCTCGCCGCCACCCGCGGCAACCAGATCCGGGCGGCGGAGCTGCTGGGGGTCAACCGCAACACCCTGCGCAAGAAGGTGCGGGATCTCGACCTGCAGGTGTTCCGCACCTCGCGGTGAGGCGCTGACGGGGGAACCGGCGAGGCCGCGTGCGATCCCCCTCTGTTCTCCACGGCCGCGCTTCGCTAAAGGCGCGCCATGCTGCGCCTCCGTGAGTATCAGCGCGCCGCCCTGGAGGCGCTCGACCGGCATTGGGATCAGGGCGGCGGGCCCGGCCTCGTCGTGCTGCCGACCGGCGCCGGCAAGGCGCTCGTCATCGCCGCGCTGATCCGCGACTGGCTGGAGCGGGCGCCGGAGGCCCGCATCTGCGTGCTCACCCATGTCCGCGAGCTGGTGGTGCAGAACCACGGCGAGCTGCTGGCCTATTGGCCGGAGGCGCCCGCCGGCATCTTCTCCGCCGGTGTCGGGCGGCGGGAGGCCGGCGCGCAGGTGGTGTTCTGCTCGATTCAATCGGTGCGCGACCGCGCCGATTTGTTCGGGTCCATCGACCTCATCGTCATCGACGAGGCCCATCTCGTGCCCCGCTCCGGCGAGACCGGCTATGGCCGCTTCCTCGCCGCCGCGCGGGCGAGCAACCCGGATCTCAAGGTGGCCGGCTTCACCGCCACCCCCTACCGCCTCGATTCCGGTCGGCTCGACGAGGGCGAGGGCCGGGTCTTCGCGCGTATCGTCTACGAAGCGCTCGTCGGCGACCTGATCCACCAGGGCTATCTCGCTCCCCTGGTCTGCAAGGCCACCGCCCTCTCCCTCGACGTCACCGGAGTGCCGAAGCGCGGCGGTGACTACGTGCCCTCGGCGCTGGAGGCGGCGGTCAACCGCGCATGGATCACCCGCGCCGCCGTGGAGGAGATGGTGAGCTACGGCCGGGAGAGGCGGGCCTGGCTCGCCTTCTGCGCCGGCCTCGCCCACGCGGCCGCCGTGCGCGATGCGATCCGCGCCGAGGGCGTGTCCTGCGAGACCGTCACCGGCGAGATGGGCAAGCGCGAGCGCGACCGGATCGTGCGCGATTTCCGGGCCGGCACGATCCGCTGCCTCACCTCGGTCGGCGTGCTCTCCACCGGCTTCAACGTGCCGGAGGTCGATCTCATTGCCCTGCTTCGGCCGACCCAGTCCGCCGGTCTCTACGTGCAGCAGGTCGGCCGGGCCCTGCGCCGGGCGCCGGGGAAGGCGGATGCGATCGTGCTCGACTATGCCGGGCTGGTGCGGATGCACGGGCCCGTCGATGCGGTCACGGCCCGCAGCGTCGCCCTCGGCCCCGCCGCGCCGGGAATCGCGCGTGCCAAGCCCTGCCCCGGCTGCGGCGCGCTGATCGCCCTCAATGCCAGCACCTGCGAGGCCTGCTGGGTCGAGCCGGAGGCCGAGGACGAGGAAGCGCCCCATGCGGCGAGTGCCGAGGACGCGCTGCCGATCCTGTCCGAACCCGTCTCCCCCTGGCGGGAGCTGGCCTCCTGGCGGCTGGGACGCGGCCCCGGCGGCTCGGGGCCGGACCGCCTCGAGGTCGCGTTCCGGTGGCAGGGCGGCGGCTGCCGCGTCGAGGTCTGCCTCGAGCATTCCGGCCATGCCCGTGAGAAGGCGGTGCAGTGGTGGCGGGCCTTCGGCGGTGCCGATCCGGTGCCGATGAGCATCGACGCGGCCCTCGACCGGTCCGACGAGCTGGAGCGGCCGGACGCCGTGCGGGTCGAGGCCGCCGGCCGACTCACGGAGAGTGTGACCGTGCGGTTTTCGGACGGCCGTCGGTTCCGCGATCTGCGCCGCTGGGGCACTCTGGCGGCCTGATCGTTTCGACGCCTCGGACCGATTCGTATTAATTTCGCCACACTGTTGTGGCCCCGCATCAGCGATGCCGCTCCTGTCGCGACGCCCTCACGCCAAGCCGTCCGACGCCCCGTCCGAGCAGGATGGCGCGGCGGAAATCACACGCCGCTTCGACTCGCCCCCGCGCGGACCGGGCTGGATCGGTGCGGCGGTGGTGGCGACGGCGCTGATCTCCGCCTCCATCACCTTCCTCATCCTCGTCGGCATCATCCAGATCACGCGGACGCCGGCCACCGGCGTGACGCTGCTGGCGGTCAATGCCGCCCTGGTTCTCGCCCTTGTCGTGGTCATCGCCTGGGAGGCGCGGGTCTTCCTGCATGCCCGGCGCACCCATGCCTCGGTGGCGCGGCTCCACACCCGCATCGTCGGCCTGTTCAGCCTGATCGCGATCCTGCCGACGATCCTGCTTGCCATCGTCGCCTCGGTGACGATCGATGTCGGGCTCTCCCTCGGCTTCACCGGCCGGGTGCGGGACGTGGTGCTGAAATCGGTCGAGATCGCCGACGCCTATCAGGAGAATCAGTGTCAGGCGCTGGCCCGTGAGATCCGCATCCTGACCGACGACCTGACCCGCGCGCGGCCGAATTTCGACGTGAATCGCGAGTGGTTCGAAAGCTTCCTGACCACCCGCGCCCAGGCCCTCGGACTGCCGATCGCCAAGATCATGCGCGGGCCGAACGAGGTGGTGGCCCGGGCCAATATCGACGTGCTTAAGCAGACCCGCCTGCCCTCGGCCGCCGCCTTCGAGGATGCGGCGAAGTCGAGCGATCCGATCTGCCTTCTGCCCAATGAGGGCCGGGTCTTCGCCGCCCTGATGCGGATGCCGGCCTACGACAACGCCGTGCTGCTGGTGCAGCGCGAGGTCAGCCAGCTCGCCATCGACTTTCCGGGCGTCGCCCGCGCGGCGGCGGCGGAATACCTGACCTACGACGAATTGCGCCGCTACGTTCAGATCGCCTTCGCCTCGGTCTTCATCCTGATCGCGCTGATCACATTGCTCTCGGCGGTCTGGTTCGGGCTCAACTTCGCCAACCGCTTCGTCGCGCCGATCCGCCGGCTGATCAACGCCGCCGACGAGGTGGCGGCCGGCAATTTCTACGCCCGCGTGCCGGCCCGGAAGGCGGATGGCGACCTCGCCCATCTCGGCGAGAGCTTCAACACCATGACCCAGGAGCTGCGCCGGCAGCATGACGGCCTGCGCGCGGCCAGCGACCTGATCGACCGTCGCCGTCGCTTCACCGAGGCGGTGCTGTCGGGCGTCTCGCCCGGCGTGCTCGGCGTCGATGCCGACGGTGTCATCACCATCGCCAACCCGGGGGCGGAGCGCACGCTCGGCCTCACCGCGAAGGAGCTGGTCGGCCTGCCGCTGACGCAGGCGGTGCCCGAAATCGCCGCGCTTTTCCCCGAGGCCGAGGGGCGCCATCGCGCCCTGCAGCAGCAGATCCAGCTGGTCCGCGGCGGCCGCGAACGCACCATCGCCGTGCGGGTCACGAGCGAGCAGGCCCAAGGGGAGGCGCGCGGCTATGTCGTTACCCTCGACGACATCACCGACCTCGTCACGGCACAGCGCACCTCGGCCTGGGCGGATGTGGCTCGGCGCATCGCCCACGAGATCAAGAATCCGCTGACTCCGATCCAGCTCTCCGCCGAGCGCATCCGCCGCAAATACGGAAAAGTGATCACGGCCGACAAGGACGTGTTCGAGCAATGCACCGCCACGATCGTGCGTCAGGTCGACGAGATCAAACGCATGGTGGACGAGTTCTCGTCCTTCGCCCGGATGCCGAAGCCCGCGATCACCCAGCAGGATCTGGCCGAGATCGCCCGCCAGAACCTGTTCATGCTCCGCATGGCCCACCCGGACATGGAGTTTCCGTTCGAAACGGAAGGCGCTGACGAGAAGGGGCGCGTCGTCGCCGCCTTCGACGTGCGGCTCCTGTCCCAGGCGCTCACCAACATCCTCAAGAATGCCGTCGAGGCGGTTCAGGCCGTCCCCGAGGACGTTCTGACCGCCGACGGGGGCAAGGGCGAGGTGGCGCTGCGGCTCGTCGTCGAGGAGGCCTTCGTCGTGATCGAGGTGACCGACAACGGAAAAGGCTTCCCGGCGGAGGGGCGCCAGCGCCTGCTCGAACCCTATATGACGACCCGCGAGGGCGGGACCGGCCTCGGACTCGCGATTGTCTCCAAGGTGCTCGAGGAGCATGGCGGGGGCATCGAGCTGAACGACAACCCGAGGGGGCGCGGCGGACAGGTCCGCATGCGACTGCCACGGGAGGTCGGGGGCGGGCCGGAGGCCGGACAGAATTCCGAGCCCGGTGCGGGGCAGGAGCGGACACGCTCCGCCGCGCCGGACGCGCGTGACGGGACAAAGATGGACAAGAACACGGAGGACGCCATGGAAGCGCGACGCGTCGCGGAGATGCAGCCATGAGCGCCGACATCCTGATCGTCGACGACGAGGCCGACATCCGCGATCTGGTCGCGGGCATCCTGGACGACGAGGGGCATCGCACCCGCACGGCGGCGGGCTCCGACGAGGCGCTGGCGGCGATCGAGGCGCGCCGGCCCCACCTCGTCTTCCTCGATATCTGGCTTCAGGGCTCGCGCCTGGACGGTCTTCAGGTGCTCGACCTGATCAAGGCCGGCCATCCCGACCTGCCGGTGGTGATGATCTCCGGCCACGGCAATATCGAGACCGCGGTGGCGGCGATCAAATCCGGCGCCTACGACTTCATCGAGAAGCCGTTCAAGGCCGACCGGCTGATCCTCGTCGCCGAGCGGGCGCTGGAAGCCTCGCGCCTCAAGCGTGAGGTGCGCGACCTCAAGGTCCGCTCGGGTCAGGCTAGCCGCATCGTCGGCGCCTCGGTGGCGATCAACCAGCTGCGCCAGACCATCGAGCGCGTGGCGCCGACCAACGCGCGGGTGATGATCTCGGGCGCGCCCGGCGCCGGCAAGGAACTCTCGGCGCGCACCCTGCACGGGGCCTCCGCGCGGGCGAGCGGCCCCTTCGTCGTCATCAACGCGGCGACGATCACGCCGGAAACCATGGAAGCCGAGCTGTTCGGTGTCGAGGGCGGCGAGGGCCGGGTGCGGCGCGTCGGTGCGCTGGAGGAGGCCCATGGCGGCTCCCTCTACATCGACGAAGTCGCCGACATGCCCAAGGAGACGCAGAGCCGGATCCTGCGGGTGCTGGTCGATCAAAACTTCCAGCGCGTCGGTGGCACCGCCCGTGTCCACGTGGACGTGCGCATCATCTCCTCCTCCTCCCGCGATCTGACGGAGGAGATCGCTGCGGGCCGCTTCCGCGAGGATCTGTTCCACCGTCTCTCGGTCGTGCCGATCCGCATTCCGTCGCTCGCCGAGCGGCGCGAGGACGTGCCGGAACTCATCACCTTCTTCATGGAGCAGATCTCGGCCGCCACCGGCCTGCCGCGGCGGCGCATCGCCGAGGACGCCATGGCTGTGCTGCAGTCGCACGACTGGCCCGGCAACGTCCGTCAGCTGCGCAACAACGTCGAACGGCTGATGATCCTGACCCAGAGCGATCCGGAGCAGGAGGTCACCTCCGAGATGCTGCCGACCGAGATCGGCGCCCTGGTGCCGACGACGCCGACCGGCGCGGGCGGCGAGAAGCTGATGAGCCTCGCCCTGCGCGAGGCGCGCGAGATCTTCGAGCGGGAATATCTGATCGCCCAGATCGCTCGTTTCTCGGGCAACATCTCCCGCACCGCCGAATTCATCGGCATGGAGCGCTCGGCTCTGCACCGGAAGCTGAAATCCCTCGGCATCGGTCCGTAACGGGGGACGATCGGGAAGCGCATCCCGTTTCGAGGGCTGTCGGAGAGAGCAGCATCGCTGCGGAAGCGGTTGCAAGAGGTGGATATCGCCACAGGGTGGCGCAATGAGCCTCTTGCGTCGCGGCAAGCTTCGCCCTGTAATGCGATTTGGCTTGGGGAAGCGGTCTCGAAAGGTGCGGAGCGGCTGCACCCCGCGATGCCGCTACGGGAACCTGCCCTTCCGCGGTGCCGATGCTGAAACAAGGATAAGAAGAAATGGCGGGCGAGCGCGCTCAAAACCTCCAGGACACGTTCCTCAACCATGTCCGCAAGAACAAGATCCCGCTGACGATCTTCCTCGTCAACGGCGTCAAGCTTCAAGGTGTCGTGACCTGGTTTGACAATTTCTGCGTTCTGCTGCGCCGGGACGGGCATTCGCAACTGGTCTACAAGCACGCGATCTCGACGATCATGCCCGGCCATCCGGTCCAGCTCTTCGAGCCGGACGAGACTGCGCCCGATAAAGCTTAACGGCGCGCTTCGTCTTTCTGCGCGAACAGCTCCCGCCTCATGAAATAAAAACGACGGCTTGCCGCTTCGATTTCGGTCATTTGCGGAAGCCGACGGATGCGAAATGGCGTCATCGTTCCCACATGAAGGAACGATGACACGGAGACGCCATGACTGAACTCCTTCCGCCCGGCGAAGCACGCTTGCAGGCGAAGGCCGCCCCCGAGGGCGAGATCGCCGCCGCGACCCGAACCCTGGTTCTCGGCCCCTATCTGACACGCACCGCCCAGCGCTTCGTTCCCGGACAGGCGGAGGCCGCCCGCTCCGACGAGGCGCGGCTCGACGAGGCGGTGGGGCTGGCGGCTGCCATCGATCTGGACGTCGCTCAGGCGATGTCGGTTCACATTCAGCGTCCGCGTCCCTCGACCTATCTCGGCAAGGGCCGTGTCGAGGAAGTGGCCGGGCTGATCCAAGCCGAGGAAATCGGCCTCGTGGTGATGGATTGCGCGCTCACGCCGGTTCAGCAGCGCAACCTCGAAAAGGCCTGGGGCGCGAAGGTCATCGACCGCACCGGCCTGATCCTGGAAATCTTCGGGCGGCGGGCGTCGACGCGGGAGGGCACGCTGCAAGTCGAGCATGCCCACCTCGCCTACCAACGCTCGCGGCTGGTCCGCTCCTGGACTCACCTTGAGCGTCAGCGCGGCGGCTTCGGCTTCCTCGGTGGCCCCGGCGAGACCCAGATCGAGGCCGACCGGCGGATGATCCAGGAGCGCATGACCCGGATCGAGCGCGATCTCGACGCGGTCACGCGGACGCGCGGCCTGCACCGCAAGAGCCGGGCGCGGGTGCCTTATCCGATCGTCGCCCTGGTCGGTTACACCAATGCGGGCAAGTCGACCCTGTTCAACGCCCTCACCAAGGCCGAGGTGAAGGCGCAGGACATGCTCTTCGCCACCCTCGACCCGACGGCCCGCGCCACCAAGCTGCCGCATGGCGAGACGGTGATCCTGTCCGACACGGTGGGCTTCATCTCCGACCTGCCGACCTCGCTGATCGCCGCCTTCCGCGCCACGCTAGAGGATGTGATCGAGGCCGATATCCTGCTGCATGTGCGGGATGTCTCGCATGGCGACACCCAGGCCCAGGCCGAGGACGTCGAGGCGGTGCTGCGTGAACTCGGCATCAAGGCGGATGCCGACCGGATCATCGAGGTCTGGAACAAGGCCGACCTGCTGGATGAGGGTGAGCGCACCCGGCTGCTCAATCTCAGCGCCGCGCATCGAGGAACCGGACCGGCGCCGATCCTCGTCTCGGCCCTGACCGGCGAGGGGCTTCCCGCCCTGGCGGAGCGGATTGAAGCGCAGGTGGCGCGGGCCCGCTCCACCTTCGCGGTGAGCCTGCCGCCGGAGGATGGCGCCGCCCTCAACTGGCTCTACGAGAATGCCGAGGTGCTCGACCGGCAGGCCGATTCCGGTGGGGTGATTGCTTTGACGATCCGCATCGCCCCGGAAAAGGAGCCCCGGTTCCTGAACCGGTTCGAGGCGGCCCGGCGTATCGGCGGCCCGCAGCAAGCCGCCTCCGCATAAGAGGAAGGCCGGTGCCGCTCGATGCGGCACCGGCCTTCCTCGTTCGCATCAAGGGGCCGTCAGTCCTTCGGGGCGGCGTGCGCCACGGCGGCAAGACTATGGTGCAGTCCGCTGGCGCCGCCTCCGGTGATCTCGACGCGAGCGCCGCTTTTGGCCCGCCGCGTCGCCCATTCCCGAAGCATCTCCAGGCAGGTGTGATCGACGTGGCGGAGATTTTCCGCCGCCAGCCGGACCGGCGTGCCTTCCGGGGTCCGTTCCAGCGCCTCGTTGAGATGCGGCAATTGCAGGAACGTCGCGGAACCCGAGAGCCGCAGTTCGGGGACAGCCTCGATCGTTCCACCCTGTACCGTCTTGGCGGCGCCGCCCTCGATCTTGAGCGGTCCCCGGACGAAATGCGGGATGACCTGGAGGAGACTGAGGACGAGCCCGGTCAGCACGCCGGTCAGCAGGTCGGTGGCGACCACCATCACCATGGTCGCGAGCCAGATCGCGGCGGTGGCGAGGCCGTAGCGCTCGTGCAGATGGAAGGCGTGGGCAGGGCTCACCAAGCGCCAGCCCGTCACCACCAGGATGCCGGCCAAAGCCGCCGTCGGAACCAGCTTCAAAACCATCGGCAGGACCAGCAGGAAGGCCAGGATCCAGCTGCCGTGCAGGATCGTGGAGGCCCGCGACGCCGCGCCCGCCTGGACGTTGGCCGAGGAGCGGACGATGACGCCCGTCATCGGCAAGCCGCCCGCCAAGCCGCAGAGGATGTTGCCGACGCCCTGCGCGCCGAGCTCGCGATTGTATTGGGTTCGCGGGCCGTCATGCATCCGGTCCACCGCCGCCGCGGACAGCAGACTCTCGGCGCTGGCGACCACCGCCAGGGTCAGGGCCATGATGATCATGGCCGGCTCGGTCAGGCGGCTCCAGTCGCCGGAAGCCGGGAGTGCGACGGCGGAGAGGATGTTCTCCGGCACCTCGACGCGCTTGACCGCCATGGCACCGAGATCGGCAACGAGCGTGCCGGCCAGGACGCCGACGAGCGCGCCCGGGAGAAGCTTCAGCTTGACCGGCCGGATCCGCTCCCAGCCAATCATCGCCACGATGGTGACAAGGCCGACGATGACCGCGCCGGGCCGGTTGCCGTTGGGGCCGGAAACGAAGTTGAAGAAGGCGGCCGGGATAGCGACGAGGTTGTCGAGGCCGTTGGCCTTCGGGAGCGCATCGGTCAGCACGTGGATCTGCGCCAGCACGATCAGGATGCCGATGCCGGCCAGCATGCCGTGCACGACGGCGGGGGAGATGGCCCGGAACCAGCCACCGACTCTCATGGCGCCGGCAAGAAGCTGGATCGCGCCGGCGGCGACGAGGACCGGCCCGAGGGCATCGACGCCGTGCTCGCGCACGAATTCGAAGACGATGACGGCAAGGCCTGCGGCCGGGCCGCTGACTTGGAGCGGAGAGCCGGCCAGGAAACCGACGACGATGCCGCCGATCACTCCGGTGATGAGGCCGCGCTCGGCGGGCACTCCTGAGGCGATGGCGATGCCCATGCAGAGCGGCATCGCCACGAGGAAGACGACGAAGGAGGCCGGGAGATCCCGGCCGAGGGTCGGCGGGATCAGCCGGGTGAAAATGGAGGACATGGCAAGATGCTACTCCGCAGCGACAGCGTGGAGGCTGGCGATCTCCGGCACGGCCGCCCCTGCGCCCGGCGCCAGCGCGACGGGATCATGAGGGCGGCCCGCGACGCGATTGCCTGGGCCGGATGAGGTGATGGTTTCGAACGACGTGAGAGCCCCGGCGCGAAGGCTGATGCGAGCCTCGGGCTGCGGATGCGCGCGGAACGGCACTCCGTCGTCGATCGGCCCTCGCCCAGGGGAAAGGTTCCCGCGCGCTTCGACAGATCCTGGGCGGTGCCGTTCACGACAGGCCTCGCTGTCCGTTGCCGCGCGTGAGCCGGCGCGCCGACAGGGGTAGATGTTGAACGTGTGAGCAGACGAGGCTCCGCCTGCCGGTCGCCAAGTCGATGGGGCATGGCCCATCCATGTCGCCGCCGCTGGCGCAGCGAGATGTCGGCCTGCACGATGGTGTCGGATACGCCCGTTCGACGATGGGCCGAGGGCCGATCAGCGCGGCGTATCCGGCGGCGCGTGTCCCGGCGCGCCGCCCCCGTACGGAACTAGCGCATCGATCAAGCAATCGGACGCGCTAGTTCCTTGTTCTTCATCGACCTTTTCAGACAAGCCAAAGGTCGGCTGTCGAGACGGTGCGTGACGCTTGTGTTCGCCGTCGTTTCGCGAGCAGACATGGCTGCCCTCGTGACGACGACTTAGCGCGCCCGGCGCGGCGCCTGACCCGCGGACCACCGCGACCCGACCGCGCCCTGGCGCAGGGCCGAACGGGCCGGGCTCATTTTCGCCCCGGCATTCTCGCTGAGCATCGGCGCGCCGAGGATCTGTCCCGTCCCGTTGCGCTGCGAGTGGAGCGAGCGCGGGTCATGGTAGGGGTCGTCCACGTAGCTGCTCATGAAGGCGCCGCCCGCCTGCTGCCGGCTGCCGAGGCCACCGTCTGCCTGAGCCGCGATAGGAAACGCCACCGCCGCTGCCAGGAAACCGATCGTGATAATCCGGGTCATATCGACTTTCCTCTCTTAATCCCTCAGACGCGAGCTTTTTTCTCTTTTTTATTCGTCGCAGGATTAGAGTAGTCGCTGTTGTTTTACTTTCAAAGTGCGTTTTATCACGCATATATACTTGTGATTTAATCCTGACGACAATTCCGATTTGTGCGGCATGGCACCAGACCGCAGGATTTTCGGAATGGTGATGGATGAAAACCGACGACGAGGCAGACAGCGTCGCGGGGCTGACCGTCTTCGCGGCATGCACGAGGCAGGATCCAGCGGATCCGTCATCGCTCGGAGGGACGACTGCCGAGGGTCGTCCCGCCTGTTCGGAGCAAAGCCGGACGCGAGACGCGATGAGGTCCGGATTGGCGTAATGCGCTCGTCAGCGACGGGGCGTGCGATGCGCGAACAATGCGCCTCAACAAGAACCGAAAGACACCGATCCGGGGCGATCCGGTCTGATCTGGCTGTTGTCATGCTGGTGCCGTCAGAAGCCAGCGCGATGCCGTCTGCCGAAATCCAGTCAGACTGCGCTTAAGTCTAGCAAGGCTTGAATGAGCGGTTCGGCCGTTTCGTGCACGCCGCGATCCCATGTCGGCAAGGTGAAGTCGGGCGCGGTCGGCACTTCATAAGGAGCCGAAATGCCGGTGAAATCGGGGATTTTGCCGGCCCGTGCGCGGTCATACAGCCCTTTCGGATCGCGGGCCTCGCAGACCGACAAGGGCGTATCGATGAAGACTTCGAGGAAGGGAATGTCCCCGGCAATCGCCCGTGCGGCGCGGCGCTCGGCGCGGTAGGGCGAGATCAAGGACACGATCACGACGAGCCCAGCCTCCGCCATCAGCCGGGCAGCTTCCGCTGCGCGACGAATGTTCTCGACCCGATCCTCTGCGGAAAAGCCGAGATCGCGGTTCAGACCCTGCCGAAGATTGTCGCCGTCGAGGACCATGCTGCTGCGACGGGCCTCCGTCAGTGCATGATCCACCGCGTTGGCAACAGTCGATTTACCGGCTCCGGACAGGCCAGTCAGCCACGCAATCGCGGGCCGTTGTCCCATGCGTTCCCAGCGTCGCTCCCGGGGCTGCAGCGCCTGCCATGTCAGATTTCGTGCGTCCAACCCACCAACCCTCGGCCCGTGCGGCATCGCCCTGTTTCTGCTGCCGCTCGAAAAGCGTGTCCTATGCCAAGCCTCAGCGGAGTGGGTGGCATGCTACGGATCGCATCGGAACGCAAAGATCAAACTCGTTGGAACGAAGGTTGCACCCTCCTGATCCATCGGTTTGTATCAGATTATTTCCAGAATATTCTATCTACACAAAAATTTTGTTTTACGCGTCGTGCGCCGGTATTTGCCGTAAGCCAAGAAGATCGAAATTGCTCAATGACAGGGCGTAAGCTGATGTGTTGCCCGCGGAGGGGCGGCGACGGCAGGTAGGAAGATCCGTCTCACCATTCCCGCTCGTATGATCGCGGGCTCGTCATGAGTGGCGACGGATCACAATGCGGCAGCCAGCGGCTGCGGAGATGGGGATCGTTCGACCGTCAATCGAGCGTGGCAGGAGATCCGCCCGGTCAACGCCGAGCGGTGGACCGACGAGAAGCAGCCGGCAAGCGAGAGATGTCCCGCCGGTCCAGGTGCGATCGGTCAGGCCGGTGCGCCGTATATCGCCGTTGCGCGCCCCTCGAAGGCGTCGGTGAATTTGCGGAAAGCGCGGTCGAACATCGAGCCCATCAACAGGCCGAGGGTGCGGCTCTTGAACTCGTAGGTGATGAAGAAATCGACTTCGCAGCCGCCATCCGCCGCCTCGCGGAAGGACCAACGATTTTCCAAATGCCGGAACGGACCGTCGATGTACTCGGCGGTGATCTTGCGGTTGTCGCGGTCGAGAGTCACGCGAGTGGTGAAGCGTTCGCGGATCGCCTTGTAGCCGACGCCCATCTCGGCGACCCGGATCTTCGTCCCGTTCGGCCCCTCGACATCGCGCAGCACGCGCAGCGACTCGCAGAGCGGCAGGAATTCGGGATACCGCTCGATGTCGGCCACGAGGTCGTACATCTGCGTCGCCGTATGGCGCACTTTCCTCGTGATGCGGAAGGATGGCATGCGGACTCAGGCGTTGGCGGCGGCGAGCGAGAGGGGGCCGAGCTTGGCGAGTCGTGCGGCTTTGAGCCGTGCGAAATCCTCGCCGGCATGGTGCGACGAGCGGGTCAGCGGCGTCGCCGAGACCAGCAGGAAGCCCTTGGCATAGGCCGTCGTCTCGTAGGCCTTGAACTCGTCCGGCGGCACGAAGCGCACGACCTCATGATGCTTGCGGGTCGGTTGCAGATATTGGCCGATGGTCAGGAAGTCGACCTCCGCGGAGCGCAGGTCGTCCATGAGTTGCACGACCTCGTTCCGCTCCTCGCCCAGCCCGACCATGATACCGGACTTGGTGAAGATCGTCGGATCGAGTTCCTTGACCCGCTGCAGCAGGCGCACGGAATGGAAGTAGCGCGCGCCCGGCCGCACGGTCACGTACTTGCCCGGTACGGTTTCGAGATTGTGGTTGAACACGTCGGGCTTGGCCGCCACCACAATTTCGAGGGCGCCGGGCTTGCGCAGGAAATCGGGCGTCAGGATCTCGACGGTGGTGCCGGGGCTCGCCCGGCGGATCGCGGCGATGGTGCGCGAGAAATGCTCGGCGCCGCCATCCTTGAGGTCGTCGCGGTCCACCGAGGTCACGACGACGTGATGCAGGCCGAGCTTGGCCACCGCGTCGGCCACCTTCTCCGGCTCGGCGTCATCGAGGCCCTGCGGCAGCCCGGTGCGCACGTTGCAGAACGAGCAGGCGCGGGTGCAGGTGTCCCCCATGATCATGAAGGTGGCGTGGCGCTTCTCCCAGCACTCGCCGATATTCGGGCAGCCGGCCTCTTCGCAGACGGTGACCAGCTTGTTGGCGCGGACGATGTCCTTCGTCTCCGCCCACAGCTTCGAGCCCGGTGCCTTCACCCGGATCCAGTCCGGTTTGCGCTGAATCGCCGTATCGGGGCGATGCGCCTTCTCGGGGTGGCGCGGTCGCGCGGGCGCAGCCTGATTCGGCCGGGTGTCGTTGTTCAGGAGATCGAGGACGACGGCCATGAGACTGCGCAGTTCGACACCGGGAAAGCCGGAGGGGAAGCCCGACCCGTCCCTGACTTAAGGCCTTGGGCCGTCTGCGCATAGGCCGGGGGCGACAACCCGCCCCGGCCGTAACTCGCCCCGCGCGGATCAGCGCTGGTCGCGGCCGGGGGCCGAGGCGTAGCGGGCCGGGCCGGGGATCCGCAGGTCCGGCGCGGTCGGCGCGGTGTATTCGGCCGTCAGCGTCGGCTGGACGCGGCCCGTCAGCGGCAGGCCGATCATGCCGGTATTGGCGGCGACGACCTGAAGCGGCATCAGCCGGCCGGAGGCCGTCTGCACCACCGCGCGCGGCTGCACCGCCGGCAGATACCCTTCACGATCGCTCTTCTCGTAGAACACGTTGCCGCCCGCCGCGGCCACGTAGTGCATGTTCTTGTAGGGGAAGCTGTAGCCGGCGGTGTGGAAGTGCAGGGCCGGGCCGACCCCCTCATGGCGTTGGCCCGACAGAAGCGCGTCGGCGACCTTTTCGAGCCGCGGCCGGTCCTGCTCCCGCACCGGCTTGGTCAGCACGCCGGTGGCGAATTGCCGCTTCTGGCCGACCACCTCGCAGATCCGGCCCGGATAAGCGGGCGCATCGAGGCGGTTCATCACCACCGTGCCGACGGCGAGAAGGCCCTCTTCGTCAGTGCGGTTCGACTCGAAATACATCGCCCGGGCGAGGCATTCCTTGTCGGCGGCGGTCGGTGCCTGCACGACTTTGGCGGGCGTCGCGATCGAGCCGGTGGTCAACTCCGTCTGAGGCCGGAACAATCCGCATCCGCCGAGGCCCGAACCGGCCAGCGCCAGTCCGAAGAGACAGAAAAGGCGAAAAGTCCGGTCGGCTCGCATGCAGGCTCCTGAAGGCTGACGACGCTGGATGGCCAAGCTGGACCATTCGGACCACAGGAGCAAAGGAACTGTTAAGCCTCGGTCTCGAATCTGGTGCGGTGTGTCTTTTCGCACACGCGCCCGCCAAGCGGCTCCGCGACGGCGGCGTTGAACGGAAAGGGAGCTTGGGCGTTGCTGTCGCTGGGGCCTTGCGAGCGGAGTGCCAGCGCATGTCGGATCAGTCTCTTGCGAAGCCGAGCGCGGAGCCTTCCGACGCCTTCGACGAGCGGATGCGCGCGGAGGCCGCCGCGGCCGGCCGCGCCGCGCTTGAGACGGCTTTGCTCCGGTTCACGCATGAGCAGCGGGACGCGTTCTGGAACGCCATCGGCCTCTACTACTCGTCGCGCCGCCATCCCGGTGCCGAGGAGAGCGCCGCTCAGGCCGTCGCCGCCCCGGCCGCTTGATCCGCCCGTTCGAGATGAGGATGCCGATGCGCAGGTCTTCCAAGCTGGGCCGCGCCGCCCTCGCCGTCGTGCTCGTGGGAGGCGCGGCCTTCCTGCGCTTCGTCGTCTATCCCGAATCCGCCGCGCTCGACATCGCGCAGAGCAGCGGCGCGAGCCCGACCCTGCCGCCGCCGAATCCGACGCTGATGCCGACCGTCAACATCGCCCGCGTGGCGCGCTGGCCGGCGGGAGCGATGCCGCGGGCGGCGGAGGGGCTGACGGTCACCGCCTTCGCCACCGGGCTCGACCATCCGCGCTGGCCCATCGTCCTGCCTAACGGCGACGTTCTGGTCGCGGAGAGCCAAGCGCCGAAATCCGGTGACACCTCGACCGGCATCACCGACTGGGTCGCCGACAAGGTGAAGGGCCTCGCCGGTGCCGGCGGCGAGAGCGCCAATCGCATCGTGCTCCTGCGCGACAGGGACGGCGATGGCGTGGCGGAGGAGCGCCACGTCTTTCTGAAGGGCCTCACCTCCCCCTTCGGCATGGCGTTGGTCGGCTCCGACCTCTACGTGGCCAATGCCGACGCGCTGGTGCGCGTGCCCTACACGGAGGGGCAGACAGAGATCACGGCGCGCCCGGAGAAGGTCGTGGACCTTCCCGCCGGCATCAACCACCACTGGACCAAGAACGTCATCGCCAGCCTGGACGGCCGCAAGCTGTTCATCACGGTCGGCTCGAACAGCAATGTCGGCGAGAATGGCCTCGACATCGAGAAGGGCCGCGCCGCGATCTGGGAATACGATATCGCCAGCAAGGCGATGCGGGAATTCGCCACCGGCCTGCGCAATCCCAACGGCCTCGCCTTCGAGCCGGTGAGCGGTGCGCTCTGGACGGCAGTGAATGAGCGCGACGAGATCGGTAGCGATCTCGTGCCGGATTACATCACCCATGTGACGGAAGGCGCGTTCTACGGCTGGCCGTGGAGCTATTGGGGCCAGCATGTCGACGCGCGGGTGAAGCCGCCGCAGCCGGAGAAGGTGGCGACGGCCATCGCGCCGGATTACGCGGTCGGCACCCATACGGCCTCCCTCGGTATCGCCTTCTCGATGGCGTCGAGTCTGCCGGAGGCCTGGAAGAGCGGGCTGTTCGTCGCCCAGCACGGCTCGTGGAACCGCCGTCCGAAGAGCGGCTACAAGGTGATCTACGTGCCGTTCGCCGAGGGAAAGCCTGTCGGCGTTCCCCGTGATGCCCTCACCGGCTTCCTCAACCAGGATGAGAAGGCGCAGGGACGGCCGGTCGGCCTCGCCATCGACAAGGGCGGCGCGCTGCTGGTCACCGACGATGTCGGCAACGCGGTCTGGCGGGTGAGCGGCGGCACGGCGTCGAATTGATCGTCTCTCCGGAGACGCCCGCCGCGCCGCCGCAGCCGGGCGTTTCGTGAGGCGATCCGACCGTCAATACAGATCGCCGTAGCCGATTCCGGACCCGTACTCGCCGTCGAACCTGTCGCGATACCGGCGCCGGGGCGGCGCGTCGTAGAATTCCTGCTCGTCCCAGGCCCGGCCCCGCGAGCGTACGGCGACGACGCCCTCACCGGCCTCGCCGCTGCCCTCGACCACCACCCGCGTCCTCGCCATGGTCTGCTGCTTCACCAGGGTGAACAGCGTCGCGGCATTGCGCTGCGAGAGGCGGACGCAGCCATGCGAGGCGGCATGACCGAGCCGCCGGGTATGGGTGGTACCGTGGATCGCGTGGCCGACCTGGGTGAAGAAGATCGCGTGCGGCATCGGCGCATTGTCCCATTCCCGGGAGAAATGGGTCTTCTCCATCCGGAACGGGCGATAGCTGCCGTTCGGCGTATCGTGTCCGGCGACTCCGGTCGAGACTGGCCACGTGTAGCGGACCTGCCCATCGACCGCGACGCTCATGCGTTGGGCGTCCTTGTCGACGGCGATGAGAAGGTCGGCCCGCGCCGGTAGCGGCGCGGCTGCCAGAACGAGACACGTGGCGAGGAGGGACAGGCACAGGCGCATGGGAGCGATTCCGGCTGGGGCGAAGGAGAAAATGCTCCTGCCGCGCCACGCTTCAAGCACCGCCTCTGACGAGAGCGGTCCTTACCCGTGCGGTGAAAGGCTGCGGATGAAGCCGCGCGAGATGAGGCGGCTGTTCTCGCGAGCCCGGCGCTCCGCTTCCATCAGGTCTGAAAGTGCATCGGTGATGGCACAACGCAGGGCGATCCCGGCATCACCCTGCGTGCTGAGCAGATAGGCCTGGGCGATATCCTCCACCGGGCAGGACACCGAACCATCATGAGGCGAACCTGCGGCTGATGCGGAAGCGGACGAAACCTGGGATGCCGCGGAGGGCGGGAGCGAGCCTCGATTCCGCTCAGTCGTCTGGAACGAGGCTTGAGGCTTGCGCATGGTCTCTCTCCGACTCGGCATGAGAACGAAGATAGAACATACCGAAATGGTTAACGAGACCTTACCGGCTTCGGTCGAGCCTGTGGACATCCGGCCATGCCGGCGCGCGGGGCGGTTTCAGCGCAGGCCGGAGCCGGCGAGCGGGTCGAAATAGGCGTCCGTCGGGCTGCGAGACAGGCCCGCACCGGAGATGCCGGCTCCGGCCGGGGCGCCCCCTCCCCCGCCGCCCGTGCCGCCAGTCACATCATTGAACTGTCGCTGCGCGAGGGTTCCGGCCGAGGCGACCCCGGCCCCTGCACCGATGGCGGTGCCGCCACCGAGACGCAGCCCGCCCGCATTGCCCGAGGTCGAAGACGTCAGCGCAGGGGATCCGATGCCGGGCACGCCCGAGGAGCCGCCGAAGCTGAGCCCGCCGGGATTGGCGATGGCCATGACCGGGTTCGGGCTGGCGACGGTCGCCACACTCGTTGTGGTGTTGAAGGGGAGACCAGGCGCAGTGAAGCCGGAGGGAAGGCCGGTGCCGGCTACGCTCTGCGCCGAGACAGACCCGGAGGCGAAGGCTGCCGCGATGGCGAGGAGGCTCGTGAGGGCCGTTCGTACCGGACGCGTCATAGCCTGTGTCTTCCTTCGCGAACGCGGATGGCCTGGATGAAGGGCAAACGTCGGCACGGGGCGACGGTTGCAGACGGCGCGCCCCACCATGCTTGGGGATGGCGGCCAGCACGAACCCGGCTCTCAGAAGCGCCACCTGATTGAGAAGGAGCGGTGACAGGATGGGCGACGCGTCACGCGTCCTCGAGCCATCGTCGACACACATGAGGTAAGGGCGGGCGATGGCATCGGGCGCGCGGCATGTAGAATGGCCGCAACGCGTCCCTCCCCACGGCCGACGATATCTCACACCGATGCTCGTTCACGAAGGTCACACCCGCAGCCTGCGCATCGACCGGCGCCTCGCATGGTCTTTCGCGGGAATTGCGGGCGCCTTGAATGCCGCCGGCTTCTGCGCCTTCGGCAGTTTCTCTTCGAACATGACCGGGAATGTCTCGGCGCTGGCCGATCATCTCGGCCTCGGCGAACTGGCTCTGGCCATCCAGGCCCTGGCGCTGGTGTTCACGTTCATGGCCGGTGCTCTGTGCGCGACCCTGCTCATCAGCGCCGGCCGCCATCGCCGGCTGCGCGGCATCTACGCCTACAGCGTGCTCGCGGAGGCGGTTCTGCTGGCCGGCCTGGGCCTGCTGGGAGCCTGGCTGCCGCCGGCCATACATGGCGCGATTCTCGTTCTGGGCCTCAGCTTCCTGCTCGGCCTGCAGAATGCGACCGTGACGCAGATCACCGATGCCCGTGTGCGGACCACCCATGTGACCGGCATGGTGACCGATCTTGGGATCGGGCTTGCCCATCTGCTGGCACGGCGCGGCGGCGTTCATCCGGGGCCGGATGCGGGTAAGATGCAGCTTTACGGAGTGACGGTCGCCGCCTTCCTCGCCGGCGGTGTGGTTGGCGTGGTGGCATGGCGCCTGCTCGGCAATACCCTGTTGCTCGTTGCCGCGGGTCTGCTGGCGTTGATGGCCTTACCCGGCATCAGGTCGGCGCGCCGATTGACGAGCCCGTAGAGCAACTGCGGGTCTGCTCCGAAGCAGGCAACGATCCCGGTCCACAGTCGTTGGCCCTTGAGGCGGTCTGTCGGAACGGCGGCGCGTCCATTCGGCGCGACCGTCCCTCGGGCTGCCTCACACCTGCACCGAGACTGTCACGGGAGAGATCATGTCCGTATCGCGACGCCGCGAGCAGCGGCTTCTGGACGCCGGCGAGACCGAGCTGGTGAAGCGATCGCATCATCCTGAACTCGACCGGGAAGACGCCAAGGCCCTGCCGGAGTTGATCCGCCTGCTGCGCGAGCGCCGCGACCGCGCCCGCGACGTCTCTCGCCGGCAGCGCCGGGAGGTGCGTGGCAAGGCCGCCCCCTCCGGATCGAGCCCGGCCAGCGACAACAGCGGCACCCGCGAGAAAGCCGCCCTGCTCGCCGCCGCCGTGAAGCGGGTCAGCAAGGAGCATGAACGCCGCCGGACCGCCGATGCCCGCGGCCGGACGGTGTCCGGCGCCCGGCGGGCCCTCGCCCTGAAGCGCGCCGCAGGTGACCCCGCCGCTGATCGCCCGGCCTCTCGCACGGCCCACGAGGGGATGAACCCGGTTCCCAACGAGCGGAACCCGCCGTCCGGTGCGGTCAATCAGGAAGGCCAAGAGATCGCGATGCGTCGCGGCGGCGGTCCTCGCTGAGACCACGGCCGAACCCGATGCAGTGCAGGCTAGAGCGCTTTCCGCCGAAGTGGACACCGGTTCGGCGGTAGAAAGAGCGTCACAACAAGGGCCTAGAGCCGTGCCCGATTGCAACGCGGTCGGGCACGGCTCGAACACAGCCTGCGCTGCATCGATGTGACTTGGGCTGAGAGGCCAGCCCCTCCCCCACCGTTCTCACATCTGCAGCCTCAGCCATTGCCGGAAGCGGCTGGGTTACTCGGCTTCCTCACGGAAGATCAGGTAGCTCAGGGGACCGGCGACGATGAAGAGCATCAGCCAAGTGACGTAGAGATGCACATGCAGGCTGGAGAGCGCGACATACAGGCCGGATAGCCCGGTGAGCAGCAGCAGAGCTCGAAAGATCATGACGGTGGGGCCCTGCGTCCAGAGCGGACGAGCGCCGGACCTTTCACAGCCACGTATATAAAACATTCAACCACAGCACATCGCTGCGGCGGTCGTGCTACCTCTGCGGAGACATCATGCCCCGCGAAGTTCTGGGCAATGATGGCCGGCCCGCGCAACGCCGCAGAGGGGGCCTGGACGCGCCACCCGGGTCAGAGCGTTGGGCCTGATCGCGTCAGGTTAGGTGGAGGCGTTCTCTCCGCTCCGAGCACCCATCCTCACCAGGCTTTGGCTAATGTCCGACATGGCGCTGCTCTGATTGAAGCGGCCTGTCAGACGATCTAGGACTATCTGCAGTCCAGCCCCGTTGTCGGCAAGGTGCTGGGACAAAGAAAAGCATCGTCCTGATCGTACGTCTCAGGACGATGCGCTGAAATCCTATCCGACCTGATGGTATCTTGTCGGGTTTTTCCGTTTTTCTTTTGACGCGATTAGGTGTGGATCACTCGGCCGTAAGCATCCAGCACGCTCTCGTGCATCATCTCGGAGAGCGTCGGATGCGGGAAGACCGTGTGCATCAGCTCTTCCTCGGTCGTCTCTAGGTTCATGGCGACGACATAGCCCTGGATCAGCTCGGTCACCTCCGCGCCGATCATGTGGGCGCCGAGCAATTGGCCGGTCTTGGCATCGAAGATCGTCTTGATGAGGCCGTCCGGCTCGCCCAGTGCGATCGCCTTGCCGTTGCCCGCGAAGGGGAAGCGGCCGACCTTGATCGAGAAGCCGAGATCCTTCGCCTTCGCCTCGGTCAGACCGACGCTGGCGATCTGCGGGTGGCAATAGGTGCAGCCGGGGATCTTGCCCTTGTCCATCGGGTGGGTGTGCAGCCCCTTGATGGTCTCGACGCAGATCACGCCCTCGTGCTCGGCCTTGTGGGCGAGCATCGGCGGCCCGGCCACGTCGCCGATGGCGTAGATGCCGGGCACGTTGGTGCGGCCGAGCCCGTCATTGACGACGACGCCGCGCTCGATCGCGACCCCGAGCTTTTCGAGGCCCAGATTCTCGATATTGCCGACGACGCCGACGGCGGAGATCAGCTTCTCGGCGGTGAAGGTCTGCGTCTTGCCCTTGTCGTCCTCCACCGTGGCGGTGACGGAGTCGGCGCCCTTCTCGACCTTCGTCACCTTGGCGCCGGTGAGGATCTTGATGCCCTGCTTCTCGAAACGCTTGCGGGCGAGGCCGGCGATCTCCGCATCCTCGACGGGCAAGATCTGCGGCAGCAACTCGATCACCGTCACCTCGGCGCCCATGGTGCGGTAGAACGAGGCGAACTCGATGCCGATCGCCCCCGAGCCCATCACCAGCAGGCTCTTGGGCATCGCCTCGGGGACCATGGCCTCGTAATAGGTCCAGATCAGCTTCTTGTCGGGCTCGATGCCAGGCAGCACCCGCGGCCGGGCGCCGGTAGCGACGACGATGTGCTTGGCCTGATAGGTGCCCGCGCCCTTGGCGCCCTTCGGCGCCTCGGCCCGCTTGGTCTCCTTGACCGTCACCTTGCCGGGCTCGTTGCCCTTGGCAGCCGCATCGATCGTGGCCTCGCCCCAGATCACGTCGACCTTGTTCTTCTTGAGCAGCATGCCGACGCCGCCGTTGAGCCGGCCCGAGACGCCCCGAGAGCGCTTGACGATGGCCGCCGCGTCGAAGCTGACCTCCTTGGCGGAGAGCCCGTAATCGGCGGCGTGCTGCATGTAGTGGTAGATCTCGGCGGAGCGCAGCAGCGCCTTGGTCGGGATGCAGCCCCAATTGAGGCAGATGCCGCCGAGATGCTCGCGATCGACCACCGCCGTCTTGAACCCGAGCTGCGCCGCGCGGATCGCGGTGACGTAGCCGCCAGGTCCGGCGCCGATGATGAGGATGTCGTAGGTTTCGGACATTCAGCTCTCCGGGCTCTCGGCCACGACGCTTAAACCAGCATCCCCATCGGGTTCTCGATCAGCCCCTTGAAGGCCGCGATCAGCTCGGCGCCGAGGGCGCCGTCGAGGACGCGGTGATCGCAGGAGAGGGTGCAGGTCATCACCTGCGCCACCGCCGGCTGCCCGTCCCGGACGACGATCCGCTTCTCGCCGGCGCCGACCGCGAGGATGGTCGATTGCGGCGGGTTGATCACGGCGGTGAAGTGCTTGATGCCGAACATGCCGAGATTCGACACCGAGGTGACGCCGCCCTGGTATTCTTCCGGCTTCAGCTTCTTGGCCCGCGCCCGGCCGGCGAAGTCCTTCATCTCGTTGGAGATGGTGGAGAGCGTCTTCTCGTCGGCCCGGCGGATGACGGGAGTGAACAGGCCGCCGTCGATGGCCACCGCCACACCGACCTCGGCATGCTTGAAGCGCAGGATCCGGTCCTCCGCCCAGACGGCATTGGCTGCCGGCACCCGGGTCAGGGCGAGGCCCATCGCCTTGATGACGAAGTCGTTGACCGAGAGCTTGAACAGCGGCTTGCCGTCCTTGTCCTTGCCGGCGGCGGCATTCAGCGTCTCGCGCAGCTTCATCAGCGCATCGAGTTCGCAATCGACGGTGAGGTAGAAGTGCGGGGCGACCTGCATCGCCTCGGTGAGGCGCTTGGCGATGGTCTTGCGCATGCCGTCGAGGGAGACCTCCTCGTAGGCACCCTTCTCGTAGAAGCCCTTGACCTGTTCCAGGCTGAGGCCGGCCGGTGCTCCGCCCGCCGAAGCGGCCTTCGGCGCCGGCGCGGCGGCCGGCTTCTCCGCCGGAGCCGGCGCGGCGGCAGCCTTTTCCGCTCCCTTGGCCGTCCCCTTGCCCGTCCCGTTGGCCAGCGCATCCTGCACGTCGCGCTGGATCACCCGGCCATGCGGGCCCGAGCCCTTCACGGCGGAGAGATCGAGCCCCTCCTGCTTGGCGATGCGGCGGGCGAGCGGCGAGGCGAAGACACGGCCTCCGGCTTCGGAGGCGGCGGCTGGTGTCGTCCCGTTCGGCTTGGCCCCTTCCGGCGCCTGATCGACCCGGGCGTAAGAGGCGTGGCTGCCATCCGGCGCGGCGTTCTGATCGGGCGTGCCCTTGGGCTCGACGGGGGCGGTCTTCGCCTCGCCGCCGGCCTTCTGCGCCTGGACGCTCGCCGGATCCTCGCCCTCTTCCGCGATCAACGCGATCAGCTCGTTGACCGGCACGTCCGCCGTGCCCTCGGCCACCAGGATCTTGGCCAGCACGCCCTCATCGACCGCCTCGACCTCCATGGTCGCCTTGTCGGTCTCGATCTCGGCGATCACGTCGCCGGACTTGATCGCTTCGCCCTCTTTTTTGAGCCACTTGGCGAGGTTGCCCTTCTCCATCGTCGGCGAAAGGGCGGGCATCAGGACGTTGATCGGCATCGTGTCGTTCCCGAGCGGCCTTCAAGAAGGGGTCAGTTGAGGACGTTGTTAGGGTCGAGGCTTTCGGCCTCCCACCCGGCGCGGATGCGCTCGAAGGCTTCCTCCTCCGAAGTATCCGTCTCCAAGGCGTAGGCGCGGGCAGCCTGGCGCGCGAGATCGATGAGCAGGCGGCCCCAGGTCGCCGGATCGTCGAAGGCACGCCGGAGCGCGACACTCACGGCACCATCGACGATGGAGGCGCGCACAATCTCGATCCCGCCCTGTTCCAGGGCGTCGGGCGGGATGTCGAGTTCTTCGAATTCTTGAGACATTTACTTGTAGCAGACGCTCTTGGCGGCTTCGACGACTTCCGCCACGCTCGGCAGAGCCAGCTTCTCCAAGTTCGCGGCGTAGGGCATCGGCACGTCCTTACCGGTCACCCGCAGCACCGGAGCATCGAGATAGTCGAAGGCATCGACCATCAGGCGGGCGACGATCTCGGCGCCGACGCCTGATTGCGGGAAGCCTTCCTCGACGCAGACGCAGCGGCCGGTCTTCTTGACCGACTCCACTACCGTGGCGCTGTCCATCGGTCGGATCGTGCGCAGGTCGATCACCTCCGCCTCGATGCCCTGCTCGGCCAGAATCTGGGCCGCCTTGAGGGCGTAGGTCATGCCGATGGAGAAGGAGACGAGAGTGACATCCGTGCCGGGGCGGTGGATGCGGGCCTTGCCGATCGGCAGCACCAGATCCTCGATCTGCGGCACTGGGAAGGACTGGCCGTAGAGGATCTCGTTCTCGAGGAAGATGACCGGGTTGGGATCGCGGATCGCCGCCTTGAGCAGGCCCTTGGCGTCGGAGGCCGTGTAGGGCGCGATCACCTTGAGGCCGGGGACGTTGGAGTACCACGCAGCGTAATCGTGGCTGTGCTGGGCGCCGACGCGGGCGGCGGCGCCGTTGGGCCCGCGGAACACGATCGGGCATCCGAGCTGGCCGCCGGACATATAGAGGGTCTTGGCCGCCGAGTTGATGATGTGGTCGATCGCCTGCATGGCGAAGTTGAAGGTCATGAACTCGACGATGGGCTTGAGGCCCATGAAGGCCGCGCCAACGCCGATACCGGCGAAGCCGTGTTCGGTGATTGGGGTATCGACCACGCGGCGGGCGCCGAATTCCTGAAGCAGTCCCTGCGTGATCTTGTAGGCGCCCTGATACTCGGCGACTTCCTCGCCCATCACGAAGACCTTGTCGTCCTTGCGCATTTCCTCGGCCATGGCATCGCGCAGGGCCTCGCGCACAGTCGTGGTCACCATCGGCGAATCGGCCGGGAACTCCTCCATCACCGGGGCGGGCGCCTTGTTGGTGATGACGGCCGGCGCCGCCGGAGCCTTCGGAGCATCCTCACCGCTCTTGGCCGTGGCGGACGGCTTTTCCGTCATGCCCTCGGCGTCCATGTCGGGCGTGGGGGCCGAAGCGCCGCCATCGGCGCCGTTGGGCTTGCCCTTGCCGCCACTCGCGGCCGCGGCCGAGACGTCCTCGCCCTCTTCGGCGATGATGGCGATGGGCGTGTTGACGGCCACGTTCTCGGTGCCGTCCGGCACGAGAATCTTAGCCAGCACGCCTTCGTCGATCGCCTCGACTTCCATGGTCGCCTTGTCGGTCTCGATCTCGGCCAGCACGTCGCCGGCCTTGACCGCGTCGCCCTCCTTCTTGAGCCATTTGGCGAGCTTCCCCTCTTCCATGGTCGGAGAGAGGGCGGGCATCAGAATGTCGGTCGCCATTTGCGCTGCTCTATCGATCCGGGTGCGTCGACGGTCGGGCGCCTCAGGCGCGGGCTTCGAGAAGAATGTCGGTCCAAAGCTCCGACGGATCGGGCTCGGCGTCGTGGGTGGCGAAATCGGCGGATTCGTTGACGATCTCGCGGACCTTGGCATCGATGCCCTTCAGGTCGGCCTCCGGCACGCCGTGCGCTTCGATCAGGCGCTTGCGCACCATCTCGATGGGGTCGTGCTCGTCGCGCATCTTCGAGACCTCGTCCTTCGACCGGTACTTGGCCGGATCGGACATCGAGTGGCCGCGATAGCGATAGGTCTGCATCTCGAGGATGTAGGGCCCCTCCCCCGAGCGGGCGTGCTGGATGGCGCGGGCAGCGGCCTCGCGCACCGTGCGCACGTCCATGCCGTCGACCTGCTCGCCGGGGATGCCGAAGGAGAGGCCGCGCTTGGAGAAATCCGTCTGGGCCGAGGCGCGGGCAACCGAGGTGCCCATGGCGTAGCGGTTGTTCTCGACGACGTAGACGACGGGCAGCTTCCACAGAGCCGCCATGTTGAAGCTCTCGTAGACCTGGCCCTGGTTGGCCGCGCCGTCACCCATATAGGTGAAGCTGACCTTGCCGTTCTTGAGGTAGGCGTCGGCGAAGGCGAGGCCGGTGCCGAGCGCGACCTGCGCGCCGACGATGCCGTGGCCGCCGAAGAACTGCTTCTCGCGGCTGAACATGTGCATCGAGCCGCCCTTGCCGCGGGAATAGCCGCCGCGGCGCCCGGTCAGCTCGGCCATCACGCCTTTGGCGTCCATGCCGCAGGCGAGCATGTGGCCGTGGTCGCGGTAGCCGGTGATGTTCTGATCCCCGTCCTCGCCGGCCATCTGCATGCCGACGACGACCGCTTCCTGACCAATGTACAAGTGACAGAAGCCGCCGATCAGACCCATACCGTAGAGCTGGCCGGCCTTTTCCTCGAAGCGGCGGATGAGGAGCATCTCGCGGTAGGCGTGGAGATCCTCGTCCCGGGTGAATTGGGGAATGTTCGGGGCAGGCCGGTGCTGCGGCGCGTCCGTGTCCGTCGCGGGTTTCCCCGCCTCGATCCCCGCACCCATCGGCGTCCTCCAGAAAGCTCGCTGTTGCGCGGGGTTCTAGGACAGCGACTTACGGAAATCGAGGGGTGGACTGACAGCGACCAAGTCCTGTCACCGCGACGCTTGTCGATTCGGGGGCATGATTAAAGCACGGCTGTTCAAACGCTATTTTTGAACAATCTAGCCGGCACTAAAAAAACTATGGATTGATGATGACGACGTCGTTGGGATGAACACGGCCGAGCACCACACGGGCCCGTTCTTCCAGAAGATCGCGGTCGATCTGCTCGCTGCGCAGCAGGGAGACACGATGCTCCCAGGTCGCACGCTCCGCCTTGGCGGCGTTGAGTTCCTGAGTGAGGCCGTAGGCCTCGATCTTGAGAGCCCGCTTGGCTTCCAGGCCGCGATTGCCGCTTTCCGCCTGATGCACGAAGTAGCCCACCACGAGCGCGGAGACCGTCCACAGGACGGCGGGGACGACGATGGCGCGGACGCGGCGGCGAATAACCATGGCGGCGCCAGGATCGCCCGATCAGGGTGAAGAAAGCGTTTCCAGGAGAGCCCGAGTGCCAACACCCGGACCGCAAAAAAAGGGGCGTGGCGAGCCCTGTCGACTCCCCGCGCCCCTCGTTCCGTAAATGCCGCCGATCAGCGGCCGGCGAGCTGACGGATCGCGCTGCGCCCGGCATAGAGCGCCTGAGCGCCCAGGCCCTCCTCGATGCGGATGAGCTGGTTGTACTTGGCCAGCCGGTCCGAGCGGGCGAGCGAGCCGGTCTTGATCTGCCCGCAATTGGTGGCGACAGCGAGATCGGCGATGGTCGAATCCTCGGTCTCGCCGGAGCGGTGGGACATCACCGCCGTGTAGCCGGCGCGCTGGGCCATATCGACGGCGGCCAGCGTCTCGGTGAGCGAGCCGATCTGGTTGACCTTCACCAGGATCGAGTTGGCCGTGCCCGATTCGATTCCGCGGGCGAGCCGGTCGACATTGGTGACGAACAGGTCGTCGCCGACGAGCTGGACCCGATTGCCGATGCGGTCGGTCAGGAGCTTCCAGCCCTCCCAATCGTCCTCGGCCATGCCGTCCTCGATCGAGAGGATCGGGTAATCCTGCGTCAGCTTGGCGAGATATTCCACCTGCTGCTCGATGGAGCGGGTCTGGCCCTCACCCTCGTAATGATAGGCGCCGTCCTTGAAGAACTCGGTCGAGGCGCAGTCGAGGGCCAGCACCACGTCGCTGCCCGGCTTGAAGCCGGCGGCATTGATCGATTCCATCACGAAGTCGAGGGCGGCCTCGGCGGAAGGAAGGTTCGGGGCGAAGCCGCCCTCATCACCGACATTGGTGTTGTGGCCGGCCTTCTTCAGGGCGCTCTTGAGGGTATGGAAGATCTCCGCACCCATCCGCACCGCGTCCGAGAGCGAGGTGGCGCCGACCGGCATCACCATGAATTCCTGGAAATCGATCGGATTGTCCGCGTGCGCCCCGCCATTGACGATGTTCATCATCGGCACCGGCAGCACCCGGCCCTGAACGCCGCCGACATAGCGGTAGAGCGGCAGGCCGGAGGTCTCGGCGGCGGCCTTGGCCACGGCGAGCGAGACGCCGAGGATGGCGTTGGCGCCGAGCCGCGCCTTGTTCGGGGTGCCGTCCAGGGTGATCATCGCCTCGTCGACGGCGACCTGATCCTCGGCATCCATGCCGCCGATGGCATCGAGGATGTCGTTCTGAATCGCGTCGATGGCCTTGAGCACGCCCTTGCCGTTGTAGCGGCTCTTGTCGCCGTCGCGCAGCTCGACCGCCTCATGGGCGCCGGTCGAGGCGCCGGACGGAACCGCCGCGCGGCCGAAGGAGCCGTCCTCCAACAGGACATCAACCTCGACTGTCGGGTTGCCGCGGCTGTCGAGTATCTCGCGGGCGGCGATATTGGTGATCGCGGTCATGGGCGCTCCTTGCGGTGCGTCGCGGCGGGGTCGTCTCTCAGGGAGCCTTCGAGGGCCGCGCGTCCTGCGACGCTCTCCGAGGCGGGCTTATCTGCCAACCTTTGACAGGGGGCAAGCTCCCGGCCCCCCTCGCAAGGCACGTGGATTCCACTAATTTTGTTGTGCGCCGGTTTTCTGGCCGGTCCACGGGCGGCGAAGCCGGCCGGCTCAGTCGACGCCCTGACATTCGCCCACGACAATAGGCGTCGGCGATGACAGGGCGTATAGGCCTGCCATGGATTCAATCGAACATCACGCCAAGCAACTCGGCCGCCAGACGCCGCTGCCCGTTTCGCCGGAAGCCGCCGAACTCGACCGGGTACCAAATCCGCATGCGGACACCGATTACCTCGCCCGTTTTACCGCGCCGGAATTCACCTCCCTCTGTCCAGTGACAGGACAACCGGACTTCGCAACGCTCGTCATCGACTACGTGCCGGATCGCTGGCTGGTCGAGTCGAAGTCGCTCAAACTCTATCTCGGCGCCTTCCGCAACCACGGAGCCTTCCACGAAGATTGCACCGTGGGCATCGGCCGACGCCTGGTGCAGGTTCTGGAGCCGCGCTGGCTGCGCATCGGCGGATATTGGTATCCGCGCGGTGGTATTCCGATCGATGTCTTCTGGCAGACGGGCGAGCCGCCGAAGGCGGTCTGGCTGCCGGATCAGGGCGTGGCACCCTATCGGGGCCGCGGCTGAGTTTGCTTCGACGATTGTGACATCAAAAAAGGGCGGCCGGATCTCTCCGGCCGCCCTCCGTTCGTCTGAGCAATGCCTCAGTAGCCGTAATCGTAGCCGTAGGCCGGGCGGCCGTAATAGGAATCCCGGGCATAGGCGTCCCGCGCCGCACCGGCGGCGATCGCTCCGGCCGCCAAGCCGGCGATGCCGAGGCCCACGGCCGCGCCCGTGCCGATGCCACGGCGGCGACCGCCGTAATAGGCCCGGGGGCCGTAGCCGCCATGATAATGGCCATGATGGTGGCCGTAGCCGCGGCCATAGGGGCGCGCATCGGCGGAGGTAGCGGTCAACGTACCGACGGAGATCAGAGCGGCCGTCACGAGGGCGAGCTTGCGCATAGCGTCCTTTCCAGTCGAGGAATGTCTTGACGGGAAAACACTGAGCTTGGCCGAATGTTCCGAAGAAGCGGGATTGCGGCCAACCCTTGATCCGTGTGTCCCCTCAACTCGTCTGGGAACGTCGATAGGCTTCACCGGCTGAACGACAGCTGAAACCGCAGCCGGGCAGATCCGGTCAGACCTTGGCGATACGGTCGAAGGCCATCAGCGTCTCGACCAAAGCAGGCAGGTCGGCCAAAGCCACCATGTTCGGTCCGTCCGACGGTGCGCGGTCGGGATCGGGATGGGTTTCGATGAAGACGCCGGCCACTCCCACCGCGACCGCGGCGCGGGCGAGCACCGGGACGAATTCCCGCTGGCCGCCAGAGGTCGCGCCCTGCCCGCCCGGCTGCTGAACGGAATGGGTTGCGTCGAACACGACCGGTGCGCCCTGTGTGGCCCGTGCCATGATCGGCAGAGCACGCATGTCGGAGACCAGGGTGTTGTAGCCGAAGGAGGCGCCGCGTTCAGTGACGATGACGTTCGGATTGCCGGCCTCCGTCACCTTGGCGGCGACATGGGCCATGTCCCAGGGGGCGAGGAACTGCCCCTTCTTGACGTTGACCGCCCGGCCCGTCGCCGCCGCCGCGAGCAGCAGATCGGTCTGTCGGCAGAGGAAGGCCGGGATCTGAAGCACATCGACGGCTTCCGCCGCCCGAGCGCATTGCCCGGCCTCGTGCACGTCCGTGAGCACGGGAAGGCCAAGGCTCTCCCTGATCTCGGCGAAGACCGGCAAGGCCTCGTCGAGCCCGACGCCACGGGCCGTCCGCCCAGAGGTGCGGTTGGCCTTATCGAAGGACGATTTGAACACGAGCCCGATGCCGAGCCTGGCCGCCATCTCCTTGAGAGCGGCGGCAACCTCCAGGGCATGGTTGCGCCCTTCGAGCTGGCAGGGGCCGGCGATCAGCGCCAGCGGCAGATGGTTGGCGAAGGCGACGTCGCCGACGCGGACGACGGAACCGTGGGGCTGTGCAGTCTCGGACATGCGACGGCTCTAGCCTCTCCCCACGCGGTGCGAAAGGCCGCGGGCGCGGGGCGGCCTGTCCGCCGCGAGGCGGCAGAGGCTGCCGACACCAATGCCGTCGGGCCGGTCTCCGGGGTCGCAGCGCAGGATCGCCCCGCCGCTGCGGCCGAGTTGCGGCTCGCCGGTGAGCAGGCTGTCCTGGTGCAGGCGCAGGGCGAGGGCTTCGACGGCTTCGGCCGAGGCACCGGTGAGTGTCTTCGCCGCGAGGCCGATCAGGACGAAGAAGGTGCGCGGCGGCTCCCGCCGGTCCGAGCGGAACAGGAGCCGCCGGGGTTCGGCGCAGTCGAGGCTCATCCGGTCGGCATCGACGGCACGGAACACCACGGTCTGTCCGCTCCGTCCAGCGAGGGCGACGCCCGTGCCCCGGATCAGCCGCACGGTGAGCCCGTCGCAGGAATCCGCTCGAGCGGGGGCGCAGAGGGCCAGGGACAGCGACAGGCCGGCGAGGAAGGCGCGCAGGGTCATGCGCCGCCATAACACGGCCGGCGTCACGCCGCCTCACCGAGCATGGCGCGGCGCTGACGGTCGAGTTCGTCGCTGTAGCGCTTGAGCGTGTGGCTCTCGGTAAGAAGTCCGATGACCCGTCGGCTGTCCGCGCCATCGAGCACGGCAAGCGCCTCACTCTCCGCCTCGTCAAACGCCTTCGCCGCTTGCTTGACGCTCATATCCGCCAGGAGAAACGCATCGGCATGGCGGACGATATCGGCCAGTTGCGCCGGCCCGTCGCCCTGTTCGACGGCGCGGGCATGAGCATCGGGCACCAAGATGATCCCGGCATAACGACCCTGCTCGTCGACCGCGACTACGCGGGAGGGGGAGCCGAGGGGATGGGCGCGGAGGAACGTCGCCATCGGCGTGTCGAGCGGGACCGGGCGGATGTCCTTACGCATCATCCGCCCCACGGTCAGGTTCCGCATCCAGCCGACATCGTGGGCGCTGCGGATGCTCTCGCCGCGCAGATGAAAGCGCCATGTGGCGAAGGAATAGCCGAAGGTCTTCCGCACCGTCAGCGAGGAGGCGATCACCGAGGCGAGCACCAGGGCGGTCACCGGGAAGCTGCCGGTCATCTCCAGGGCGAGGAAGGTCATGGTGAGCGGGCCGCCGACGATGGCGGCCGCGAAGGCGCTCATGCCGATCACGGCGTAGCCGACCGGGGCCAGACCGAAGCTGTCGAAGCCGGGCCAGACCAGCGGCGAGAGGCCGGCGAACAGGCGTCCGACCAGGGCGCCGAGAAACAGCGAGGCGAAGAACAGCCCGCCGCGAAAGCCCGAACCGATCGATACGGCCGAGGCCACCGCCTTGGCGGCGATGAGACCGGCCAGGGCGAGGAGCCCCATCGCCGATTCCGGCGCCAGATGGAGGTGCAAGGCGCCATGACCGGCCGAGAGAATCTGAGGTGTCGTCATCAGAGCGAGGCCGCCGACGCACAACCCTCCGAGGACGGGACGAACCGGCGCCGGCAGGCGCGAGGCGCGGAAGCCCTGCTCGACCAGCGTCACCCCGCGCATGAGCAGGACGGCGAAGCCGGCGCAGGCGAGGCCCAGAACCAGGCATGGCAGCGTGTCTTCCGCTCCGACCGGTCCGTTCCGGGCGAGGGCCAGGGCACCGACATCGACGAGGGCCGGTTGCGGGGCGAGCGCCCGCGCGACCAGACTGCCGCAGAGGGCCGCGACGACGACGGGAGCGAGCGTGGCGATGGTGTAGGTGCCGATGATGAGTTCGAAGGCGTAGAAGGCCCCTGTCAGCGGCGAGCCGAAGGCGGCGGCGATGGCTGCCGCAGAGCCGCAGCCGACCAGCGTCCGCAGATCGGAGCGCCGCATCTCGAAGGCGATGCCGAGCCGCGAGGCGAGCCCCGCCGCGATCTGGGTATAGCCGGCCTCCAGCCCGACCGAGGCGCCGCTCCCGTTCGAGACGACATTCTGAGCCGCCACGTCGAAGGAGCCACGGAGGGACATCCGCCCCCCATGCAACGCGTTGGCCTCGATCGGATCCACCACGCCCCGCCGCCCCCTGCCCCGGCCCCGCGTCGAGGCGAGGAGCAGCAGGCCGAGCACGGCTCCGCCGAGGGCCGGGGCAAGGAAGGACAGGCCCATCAGCCCCCCGGATGGAAGGGCAGTCAGGCCGCTCAACCGCTGACCGGAGGGCAGCCGATAGAGAACCTCCCGCAGGATCTGTGTCGCCCCGCTCATACCCGCAACGGCCAAGCCGCCGAGGCAACCGGTCACGGCGGCGAGCAGCACGAGGGCCAACTCACTTGCCCGGACCCATGCCCTCAGCCGCAACGGCACCTGAACCCACGGGCCTCTGGCGGATGGGGACGGAGACGGATTCATCGCGCTCGCAGGAAAATGGACGAGATCTCAAGCCGTTCGACCGGATGCCCGCGCTCTACCATTCCTGGAAAGCGGGCGCGATCCACAGTCGCCTCATCAAGACGCTTGAAATGCCGCGAGCCACGGGATATGCCCCCCTCACGTGCCGCCGTAGCTCAGTTGGTTAGAGCACTAGATTGTGGATCTAGGGGTCCCCCGTTCGAGCCGGGGCGGTGGTACCATCCCATTCGATGATGAGCCGGAGTCCGGGCGTTCGCTCGGGCTCCGGTTTCGTTTTTAGCTTGCTGGCAGCCGAATGGAGCGGGGAACCGTCAGACGATGCGACGGCAACTTTTGGGATCCCCACGAATTGCCGGCTGACGAACCTTCCGATCCGGGGTCATCGTTCCGCGCGGATCCCCGATTCCCCATTCGTGGATGACATGCCTGCTTGATCGAAGCGGCCAGTTCATCGCCGTCACGGCTTCCGGCCGGAAGAGGCGCGTTTGGGGCCGAGTGGCGCTCTCCTCGGCGAGCCCGGTGCCGATTCGCCCGAGCGGCCTCTGCGATCGATGCCCATCAATAACAAATCATAATATGTTTCTGCAAAATACCTTCGTGAAAGCCGATACTACTTTTGGGAAGCTCCTTTCTTTTTCGGCGACTGGTCCAAGCTGGTCCATTATCCGATCAATGCCCTGCACAAACATGAATGCGGGGCACAAATGGCTGAGACTTTCGCGACCGATTTCACCGCTGGCCAAGCTGCGACCGGCGTTGTTGGCGCAAACGGCTTCACCGGCACAAGTCTTACTTCCCTCCTGACCACGGCGACGATCACCGGTAACGTCACCAATCCGGGCGATCAGGTTGCCGCGACCGTCACCGTCCTGGGTACGGCGCCGATCACCACGACGGCGACCTATGAAGGCTTTTCCGTTCCGACGGGCGGTGGCGAACCAACCTATTACTTCTCCCTGACGCCGGTTGGGTTGAACACGCCTGCGGGCATCGCTGTGACGAAGGGCGGTACCCTGCCGCTGCTGGGCGTGCTTCAGCCCGTCACCCGCGGCGAGGCGCCCGACAGCCCGAACATCGTCTGCTTCGTGACCGGCACCCAGATCCGCACCGAGCGCGGCGAGGTGGCGGTCGAGGATCTGCGGGTCGGCGACTTCGCCGTTACCGCCTCCGGCGCCCTGCGGCCCATCACCTGGATCGGACACCGCGAGATCACGGCGGAAGCCGGCTCGCTCCCCTTCCACCAGCAGCCGGTCCATGTTCGCGCCGGCGCCTTCGGCCACGGCCTGCCGGCCCGTGACCTGTTCCTCTCGCCCGGTCACCCGGTGCTGGTCGGCGCCGATGCCGACAACGAGGGCGGCGTGCTCGTGCCGGTGATGTGCCTGATCAACGGCACCTCCATCACCCGCGAGCCGCGCGCCACCGTCACCTACTGGCACGTCGAGCTCGATGCCCACGACATCCTGCTGGCCGAGGGCCTGCCGGCCGAGAGCTACATCGATGGCGGCGACCGCGCCTTCTTCGCCGAAGCCTCGGATCATGCCCTGCACAACCCGGACTTCGTGCCGGCGGGCTGGAACGGCCGCTGCCGCCCGGTCGCGGTGGAGGGTTCGGTGGTCGAGACCGAGCGTCTGCGCCTCGATGCCGTGTTCGCTGGCTCGCTCAGCGCTCCCTGCGCCTGGGAAGCCGCCGATACGCTCGATTGGCTTGCCGCCTGAGGCTCCACGCCTGAACGGGCACCGGCTTGTCTCAGTCGAGCCGGTGCCCCTGAAACGGGATCGCGTATCGGGTCGGAGCCATTCCGATCCGATGCGCGATCTCCTGTCTTGGGCCTCGGCCTCCTCCGCATCAGCGGTCGGCCTTCTCGCCCGCTACCGAGAGATCGACATAGCGCCTGGTCGTCAGGCCGATCAGATCCCGTACCCGGCGTGCCATCGCCTCCTCTTCCTGCAACGACTGCCGGAACCCGGTCAGGCTTCCGCCGTGCCCGGCCGCCTCGCCGATGGTCAGGAGGGATTCATAGGCAGCGATCTCGAAATTCTCGAAGGCATGGTTGGCGTAGGTGTTCTTCAGGATCTCGTCCTGCGCCGGCGTGTGACCCAGCGCCATCATGTTTCCGACGAAGCCGAGAAAGCCCTCTTTCAGGGTCGAGGGACTGTCTCCGAGGGATTGCAGCGCCTCTTCCAGACGGGTGCGCTGGCCGTGGGTCTCCTGAATGTGTCGGCGCAGCGCCTCTTCCATTTCAGGGTAGCGGGTCAGCCGCTCGACTTGACGCTCCATGATCTGCAGGGCCTGCATTTCCAGAGCATGTGTGTTCTTAAGGGCGGTGACGTAGATCTCGCGCGTATCGAGCGTCATCGTCGGCGTCTCCTGATGCGACGGGTGCCGGAAGAGAATGGACGACGCGTCCGGCTAGAAAACCGGCCGGACGCGACTCGAATCAGCCGATCTGCTGGCTCTCGGCGCCGCTATCGGGCCGCGCCGGGCCGAGCACCGGCTCCTGACCCATGGGCTCGTTCTGGAAGACGCTGAAGGTGCCCTTGCCGTCGATGGATGGTCCGGTGGTCCAGCGGCCGTCCGGCGGCGGGGTGCCATCGCGATTCGTGGCGAAGAAGCTGTAGTTGAACTTCTGGTTTTCTTCCGATTGCGGGAAGCTGTTCGGAATCGGCAGCGCCCCCTCGACCCCGCCAAGCTCCTCGACCACCGCGAGCCATTGCTGCTGGTGCATCGTGTCGCGGGCGATGAGGAAGCTCCACATGTCCTTCATCCCGGGGTCGTTGGTCGCGTTGGACAGGCGAACCGCCAGCGTCCGGCCGGTCGCTTCGGCGGCGACGTTGCAGTACATGTCCGCCGCGATGTTGCCGCTGGCATAGATGTGGTTCATGTCGAACGGCACGCCATCGGAATTGCCGGGGAACGCGGCCATGCCGGTCGAGAGCAGGTGCTTGTGCAGCATGCCCTCGGCGATATGGCGCGGATTCTCACCGCCCATCACGGCGCCGACGATGGCATCGGCGGCGCCCGCTTCCTGAACCTTGGTCGGCGCGTTCTCCAAATTCATCGCCACCGCGGTCGCGAGCATCTCGATATGGCCGAGTTCCTCCGTGGCCGTGTGCAGGAGCATGTCCCGATACTTCGTATTCGGCGCGCGGTTGCCCCAGGCCTGGAAGAAGTACTGCATACACACGCGGATCTCACCCTCGATGCCGCCGATCGCCTGCTGCAACATGCGGGCGTAAACCGGATCCGGGCTATCGACGCGCACGGGATATTGAAGACGCTTGTCGTGATAATACATTGGCTCGATTCCTCGGCTGCGCGAAGCACAAACCCCATGGCTGTGCATAGCCAGGTCTTCCGGCCGGGCTGTGCCTTCGCTGCGATGCCTGGGAAATCGCCTGAACCCAGGTTTGTTCAGAGGAAACTTGCGGCAAGTTAGCCTAATCATATGTTGTGCTGATATAGCACAATGCATAACTTCAATTTTGATAAAAATCGGGATGCCGGCGTCGTTAGCCCCGCGCGGTCGTTCCCGTGCCCGCCGGCTTTAAGAGTCCTTTCCCTGTCTCAGGCGGCGTTCCGGCCCAGGGTCGCGACCAGTTCGCGGATGCGGGCGGAGGGCACCGGGCGGCTGAACAGATAGCCCTGCCCTTCCTCGCAGCCTTCGAGGCGGAGCTGTTCGAGCTGCGCCTCGGTCTCGATGCCCTCCGCCGTTGTGGTGATGCCGAGGCTGCGTCCAAGCCCGATCACGGAACGAACGATCAGCCGGGCATTGCCGGTCAGCTCCAGGTTGCGGACGAAGGACTGGTCGATCTTGATCTTGTCGAAGGGAAAGCTCTGCAAATAGCTTAGGGACGAGAAGCCCGTGCCGAAATCGTCCATCGCCACCCGCACCCCGATGCGCTTCAGGGTATGGAGGGTGGCCAGGGTCGCCATGTTGTCGGTCAGCAAGACGGATTCGGTGATTTCCAATTCTAGGCGGTTCGACGGAAGGCCGCTCGCGGCCAGGGCGGCCTTCACCGCACGGACGACGGCGGCGTTCTTGAACTGTGCCGGTGAGACATTCACGGCGACACCGATTCCGGACGGCCACGTCGCCGCCTCGGCGCAGGCCCGGTGCAGCACCCATTCGCCGATCTCGCCGATGAGGCCGGTTTCCTCCGCGAGCGGGACGAACTCCGCCGGGGAGACATATCCGCGGACGGGGTGCCGCCAGCGCAGCAAGGCTTCGCAGCAGGCGATGCGCTGGCGGTCGAGCTTGACGATCGGCTGGAAGACCAGCTCGAATTCGTCGTTCCGCACCGCTTGCTTGAGATCGCTCTCCAGGGCCCGACGCTTACGCAGTTCCAGGTCCATCTCCTCGTCGAAGAAGCACCAGCCGCCGCGCCCGTTGGCCTTGGCGCGGTAGAGGGCGAGGTCGGCGCTCTTGAGCAGCTTTTCCGGGCTGGTGCCGTGCTCGGGGGCGAGGGAGATGCCGATGCTGAGCCCCACCGTCACGATGTGTCCGTCCAGCAGAAACGGGCTCTGGAAGGCGGCGATCAGGCGCTTGGCCAGGACGATGGCATCGGCGCGGACCTGCGGGCCAGACTGGACGATGGCGAACTCGTCGCCGCCGAGCCTGGCCACGAGATCGGTGTCCCGCAGGCAGCCCTGGAGCCTGTCCGCGACGCTGCGCAGAAGGTTGTCGCCGACCGGATGACCGAGGGTGTCGTTGACCTCCTTGAAGCGGTCGAGGTCGAGGCAGAGCGTGGCAAACCCGACACCCTCGCCGAGATGGGCCGAGGCCTCCTCCAGGCGTTCGCCGAACACCATCCGGTTGGCCAAGCCCGTCAACGTGTCGCGACGCGCCATGGTGATGATGCGCGCCTCCGCCTCGTAGCGCAGGGTGACATCCTCATAGGTCGCGATCCAGCCGCCCTCGGCGGTCGGCTGCTGCCTGACGGAAACGATGCAATCGGTCCGGATCGGGCAGCACAGCGAGCCGCTCGATCCGCGTTGAAGCAGAGCCTGCTGCTCCATCAACAGATTGAACGCCCGGCCGTCGTCACCGGACGCGGCCTCGACGAGTCCGGCAATGTCGCGCAGGCTCATCCCAGGCCGCAGGGACGCAGCGTCGATACCGAGCATGTCAGCGAAGCGGCGATTGGAGACGAGCAGGCCGCCCTCGGCATCGTAGAGGCACAGCCCCTGCAGCATGTTGCTGAGCGCCGCATCCAGCTGGGAATTGCCGCGCTTGAGCTGATCCTCCTGCTCCTTGAGAAGGGACACATCGGTGCAGACCGCGACGAAACCGCCGTCGCGCGTCGGGCTGCGGCTGATGCGCAGCCAGCGTCCGTCGGCGGAACGCGTCTCGGCGGTGGCGACGCCCGTGCCCGGCATGGCGAGCAGGGAATCGGCGACGGCCGAACCGGTCGCTTCCGCGAGGTGGTGACGCCCGGCCTCCGTGGCCTTGAATCCGAGCGCTGCCGCCGCCCGCTCGTTGGCGAGCACGATCCGCCCCGCGGCATCGACGACGACGATGGCTTCCGTGGAGCCCTGAACCGCGTCGGCGAGCAACCCTTGAGCCGAGCGACGCTGCGACACCTCCTCCCGCATCATCGCGGCGATGTTGTCGCGCATTCTCGCCATGGCGCGCAGCAGCACCCCGAACTCGTCGTCGCCCCCTTCCGGCACCGTGACATCGAGTTCGCCGGCGGCGATGCGGCTCGCGACCGTCGAGGCATCGGCCACCGGACGCACGATCTGCCGCGACAGCAGCAGGGCGACGATGCCGGAGAGCAGGATGGCGATCAGGGTCGCGGCAATGCTGAGCCACACGTCGCGGGCGACGACGGCGCGGGCGGTCTGCTTGTAGGAGAAGCCGTCACCGGCGGTAAAATTGATGAACAGGTCGATGTGCTGCTCGGCCACGGCCGCATGGGCGTCGAGCGCCTGCCAGACATCCAGCGTCTGGCGGTCGGGGCCAAATTCCCGGCGGGCGGCGAGCCAGTGGGAGACGGCATCCTTGGCCGCGGCCGCTTCCCGAGCCGCACGATCCGACTGGGCGCGATCCACCGCGATCTCAAGATCCTCCTCGAAGGATTGCGTCAGCGCCTCGATCCGCTTCTCCAGCCTCTGCCGCTCCTCCTCTTCGCCCGCGAGCCGGGCACGGGCCACCGTCGCCTGAAGCGAGGCGAGATCGGCCGCGGCGGCGCGCGCGTAATTGATCGACATCAGGGAGCGATCGTAGGTTTTGTCGACCAGCGCACCCGTCGTCATGATGCCGAAGGCGGCATAGCCGCCGAGCAGCGCCGTGATGGTGCTCAGCATCACGAAGGCAAGAAAGATCCGCCCACGAATGGTGTGCCCGCTGCGCACGAAAGCATCGAGAGCGCCACGGAAGGGTAGAAAGCCGTTCGGAGGGCGAGAAAAACGCATCAGGCTTCCATCTGCTTCGCGGAGCGAGCCTGACCGACAATCGTTAAGGTAATTTGTTCTGCCGCAAGCGCCCGACGGAATTGTGTCTTTTTACGGCTTGGCGTTAATGCGAACGCAACCTGACGGAAGCTTAACTGATCTCTCCGGGCGCGTAGCGGTGCCCTTGATGCGTCGTCTGGTGGAAAGAGATCGGAGACGATGCGTCAGACTGTTGTCTTCGCATCGTCTTGTTCCGAAGGCCGGCAACCACCTTTCGGGACCATGCTCTGGAGCATTGTCCGCGGAAGTGGTCGTCGGTTCCGCGAGAGAAGATGCAGCACGATCAAGCAGCGAGAGCCATCTTCGTGATCCGAGGATCATGGACGATGCTCTGAGAGAAGCGGGGAAGATTCGATGTCAGACGTGCGCCTGAGAGGTGCGGCCACGCCGAGGCGCGCGGGCGCCGCCCTGCTTCTCCTCTCACTTGCCACGTCCGGGGCGGCGCTTGCCCTGGCAGGCACCGCAGCGTCCCACAGGGTGACGCAGAAGGGCCGGGCCTTCGCTCCGGGGGCGGTCGCCCTGCGGACGGGTGAGGCGATCGAGATCGTGAACGACGATGGCGAACTCGTTCACCATGCCTATCTGGACAGCCCCCAATTCAGCTTCGACACGGGGGAGCAAGGGCCGGGCAGCAAGACCGTTGTATCCTTTCCGCAACCGGGTCAATTCACGATTCTTTGTGGCATTCACCCGAAGATGAAGCTCCTCGTATCGGTGAAGTAGTTCCAAATAGCCTGGGTTTACGAAAAATTCACGCAAAGCCCCCAATCTCTGCGCGATCGAGGTTGGAATGGCTCGGATAAACGTGGGGGTCATAGCGACCCTCCTGACGATCTCACTGGAAAGTTGGGCGGTCGCCACAACCGGCAAGCCGGACCTTGCGTCCAAGCTCGCCGAGTTTCGGCGACCTGACGCGATTCCGTTCCCGAAGGAGAACCCGTATCGAGCCGCGAAAGCGGAACTCGGCCGTTCTCTGTTTTTCGATCCCATCCTCTCCCGTGACGGCGAGCGGACCTGCGCCACCTGCCATATCCCCGGCCAGGACTGGACCGATGCGAATCCGAAGGCGCCCCGCAACGATGGCGGCTCGATGGATTTCCGGACGCCGACGCTCATCAACGCCGCCTGGATCGACGGGATCTATGGCTGGGACGGCAAGTTCCGCGGCCTCGAAGTGGTCGCCCGCACGCCACTGACTTCGCCAAGCAACATGAATATGCCGCCGGAGGAGATGGTCCGGCGGCTCTCCGCGGATCCTGCCTATGTCGCGGCTTTCACGAAGGCCTTTCCTCATGGCGGCCCGCCCGTCACGCAGGAGCGTGTCGATCAGGCTTTGGCCACCTTCCAGCGCCTGATCGTTTCGGGCAAGGCGCCGTTCGACCGGTGGGTCGAGGGCGATCCTCAGGCGGTCGATGCCAGCGCCAAACGCGGATTCGACCTGTTCACCGGCAAGGCACATTGCGCGGCCTGCCATTCGAGCTGGGCCTTCACCGACGGTTCGTTCCACGACATCGGCGTCGCCAAGGGCAACGATATCGGCCGAGCCCGCTTCTTCCCGACATCGACCGCCCTGCGCTACGCCTTCAAAACGCCGACCCTGCGCAATGTCTCGGGGCGTGCGCCCTATATGCATGACGGATCGCTGGCGACCCTGGACGCGGTGATCGACCTTTATGATCGCGGCGGCATCGAGCGGCCGAGCCGATCCCGTGACATCCGTCCGCTCAACCTCAGCCCGCAGGAAAAGGCGGATCTGCTCGCTTTCCTGAAGACGCTCGACGATGACCGTTCCGCCGATGTCGCGTTCCGCCCCTTCGATCCGGAGCCTCCTCGACCGTGACGGTGCGGTCCCGTCAATAATTGATCGTCGCGCGTAGCCCGAGCACCGTGGCGTTCCGCAGCCGCCGGCCGCGCTGATCGACAAGACCGCCACCGGGTCGCATGACATATTGCAGGTCGGGCTGCAGGGTCAGACCCGGCACCATTTCCGCCTGATAGGTCGCCTCGAATACCGTCTCGCTGCTCCGCAGCAGGCGTGTCCCGGAGCCGTAGAGCAGCGATTCCCGGTCGAAGGCCCGCGCTTCCGGGCTGATGCGGGAATGGATCATGCCGAGGCCCAGCGTGTCGTTCGGCCGGCCGGGAAACAGACCCCGATAGGCCAAGCCGGTATCGACATAGAGGTCGATCAGGTTGCGGTCGCTCGGCACGGCGGAGAAGCGCAGGAAGGCCGAGGCGCCCTGGCTGGCCGTGCCCGGCTCCCGGTAGAGCGTCTGGTCGAGGATGGCGTAGATCCCGGCATTGCCGCGAAACCGGCGGGAAATGCCGCTGGCTTCCGGGTCCGCCAGCAGGCGCCCCTGCACGCTGTCGAGGCGCGGGCTCTCGAAGCGGCCGAAATGATACCAGCCGCCCAGGGTCGCGGTGCCGGGCAGCTGCTCCGTGCCAGGAAGGGCCGGATAGGCATAGGACACCTCACCGAGCAGCAGGGCCGGATCGTTGAGGCGGAAAGCGGTGCCGGTGCGGTTGCGCTGCTGTGGGTCGGTCTCGTCGCCCGGAGCCGGTTTGCCCGCCGGGTCGCCGTTGAACAGGCCGCCCTGGAAGGAGAGTTCGGGCGTCGGCTCGTATTTCAGGCGGATGGCGGGTGTCGCCAGCGGATAGATCGGCCCGCCGCTCGGCATGACGACGGCGCCGACATTGGGCCAGCCGAAACCGGCATTCATGAACACCACCGCAGACTGGGCGATGGCGAACTCGGTATCGGCCGAGATCTGCCCGAGTTTCACCGAGAGCGTGTCGTCGAACAGGCGCTGCTCGATCCACAGCTCGAACAGCCGCGTCGAGGGCAAGGCCTCGATGCCGGTGACCGTAGTCAGGTTGTTGACGTACCGCGCCGAAAGCCCGTGGCCGTGGATCTGGAAGAAGTCGGTGTGAAAGCGCGCGCCGCGCCAGCCCATCAGCGTGTCGAGATCGATGTCGAGGGACGTGTCGAGGCGACCGCCATAGGTCGCCCCGCGCCGCAGCCCGCCCGACACGTTCGACAAGCCCTCACCGATATAGGTGAGGACATAGGTGATGCCCCGCGCGGCCAGGAAGGCGCGCAGGCCGAACGGGTCGCCGTAGGGTCCGAGCGCCTCCTGGATCGAGCCTTGGTTGGTGACGGAGACTTGATCCGACGTGCGCGATTGCGCGATCGCCGTCTGAGGGTCGCCGCCCGCGCCCGAGAGCGGAAGGGCCAGCGGCAGCGGGCGCTGCGCCTGAGCCGAGGCATGGGTCGCCGCCAGGATCGGCAGCCATCCCAGCAGCAGAGCGGTGAGGATCCTGCCGCGCCTTGTCCGGCGGCATCCCTCCCACGAATCCGTGTTCGTCCTCAGTCTCAACGGGTCTACTCGGCTGCGGCTCGCACAAGGTGTTCGCGCGGGGTGATCCCCATCACGGCACGAGGGTGCAGTCCGGGAGAGGATGGAGAAGACCCAAGCAGACGGGAATGACAGCCATGCGAAGGGCCGGTCCCAGCCGTCAGGGACGGTTGTTGACGCGGTGATGAAGCGGGTTCCTTCCCTTTTCTCAGGGGCGCAGGATACCGAGCGCCCTCATACGGGATCGCAAGGTCGTTGGCTTGAGACCCAGCAACTCAGCGGCACCGCCCGGCCCGAACACTTTGCCCCCGCCGAGACGGAGCGCCTCTTCGATCTCCGCGCGGGCGCGGCGGCGGCGCTCCTCCTCGCTGAGCGGGCAGCCGGCTTCCGTCGGCTGCTCCGCCGAAGCCGGGAGGGGGGCGGCTGAGCGCGACTCCGGCAGATCGAAACGGAGGCGCCCGCGCTCGGCCAGGATCGTGGCACGTTCGATCACGTTCTCCAACTCGCGCACATTGCCCGGCCAATCGTAGCGGGCGAGGCGCCGCGCATCGGCTTCCGTCAAGCGCAGATCCGTCCGGTTGAGGCGCCGGGCGGCGCTCTTCAGAACGTGCTGGGCGATGAGCGGCACGTCCTCGCGGCGCTCCCGCAAAGGCGCCGAGGCGATAGGGAACACGTTGAGCCGAAAATAGAGGTCCTCGCGGAAGCGCCCGCGCCGCACCTCCTCCTTGAGGTCGCGGTTGGTCGCGGCGATCAGCCGGACATCGACCGAGCGGGTCCGCTCCTCGCCGACGCGCTCGAATTGGCGCTCCTGCAGCACCCGCAGCAATTTGCCCTGAAGATCGAGGGGAATCTCCCCGACCTCATCAAGGAAAAGCGTCCCGCCCTCGGCCAGCTCGAATCGCCCGATGCGGTCGCGCAGGGCCCCGGTGAACGCGCCCTTGGCATGGCCGAAGAACTCGCTCTCGAACAGCTCGCGGGGGATGGCCGCGCAATTGACCCGGATCAGCGGCCGGTCATGCCGCCGGCTGGCCTCATGGATTGCCCGGGCAATCAGCTCCTTGCCGGTGCCCGATTCGCCCGTGACGAGGACGGTGGCGTCGGTGCCGGCGACCAGATCGATCTGGCGGCGCAAGGCCTCGATGGCGGGGCTGCGACCGATGATGCCCTGGTGATGGCTCTCGGCCCGGATCTCCTCCTTCAGATAGGCATTCTCCTGCTCCAGGCGCTCGCGCAGGGAATCGACCTCGGCCAGTGCCGACCTCAGCCGCTCCTCGGATTCGCGGCGCTGGCTGACGTCGCGGAAGACGATCACCGCGCCGAGCAACCGGCCGCGCTCGCGGATCGGGGTCGAGGTGTATTCGACGGGAAAGCAGGTACCGTCCCGTCGCCAGAACACCTCGCCATCGACCTGATGCACCGCCCCGTCGCGGAAGGCGGCGTAGATCGGGCAATCCTGATGCGGGTAATGCGCTCCGCCGGGATGGGTATGGTGGACGGTGGCGTGCATGTCTTTGCCGACGAGATCGGCGGCGTCCCATCCCAGCATCCGCTCCGCCGCCGGGTTGAGGAATGTCGTGATCCCCTCGGCGTTGACGCCATAGATCCCCTCCCCGGCCGCTCGCAGGATCAGCCGGTTCTCCCGCTCGATATCGCGAAAGATCCGCTCCATCCGCTGCCATTCCGGCAGACCCGCCCGCATATGCTCCTCCGCCTCGCGGTCGATCCGGCGGCGCTCGCGCTCGTCGAGGTCGAACAGCGTCAAGAGAAGGCGGGTCGGCTCACCCGACAGCCGGGAGGCGACGTATTCGAGCCGCAGCGCAGCCCCGCCGCCATGGCTCGGCGTCAGGCCCTGGGTCCACCATCGTCCCTGCGCGAGCACGCCCTCCGTAAACACGATCAGGGCGGCGCGCTGCTCCGGGTGCAGCGCACTGACCGCCATCGCGCAGAGATCGGCACGGGACCGGCCGAGAAGACGGGCGGCGGCGGTATTCGCATCGGCGACACGGTCGGCGAGCGGCTCGATCACGAGCATGGCTTCGTGAGTCTCCTCAAAAACCCTACCGTAATCTGACGGGAGTGACGCAGAAGCGGAAACGGACACGACGAGATCTCGCACTCATTCTACGATATATCGTCATAGACGAGATCTCGTAGCAAAGCACCGTTTCTCTAAATTGCTGATCTAGATTGCTTTTTGATCTACGATGCCAATGGCACAGCGCTTGCGCAACGCTAGCCGGCGGCATCGTGGCGAGGCGCGTGCGCTTCTCCGCTGCGAGCCCCGAGGATCCGTCCCGATCTGCGGACGATCCGGCCGTCCGGTTGCCACGCCCCCGGCATCCGGACGGCTCATCCGAAGCCGGCTCGTCGTCCAGCGACAGGAGAACAGCATGAAGCGCGAAGACCTCACCGAGAAGCTACTCGACATCAAGCGCGAGAAGGGCTGGACCTGGAAATTCATCCAGGACGAGATCGGCGGGATCTCGCCGATCCTGATCACCGCCGCCTGCATGGGGCAGATGAAGCTTCCGAAGGCGCAGGCCGCCAAGGCCGCCGCGCTGTTCGGCCTGAGCCAGGCCGAGGAGCGGATGCTGAACGAGGCGCCCTATCGCGGCTCGATCCCGCAGATGCCGCCGACCGATCCGCTGATCTACCGCTTCTACGAGCTGGTGATGGTCTACGGCACCACCTGGAAGGAGCTGATCCAGGAGGAGTTCGGCGATGGCATCATGTCGGCCATCGACTTCAACATGACCATGGAGCGCGAGGCCAACAACAAGGGCGACCGGGTGAAGCTGGCCATGTCCGGCAAGTTCCTGCCCTACAAGTATTACGGCAACGACGACGGCGTGCCGGAATACGGCTTCAAGGAGCCGTAGGACGATGTGTGCCGGGCGCCCGACAGATCGAGCGCCCACCGCTGAGAGCGTCGTCCCGGTAAAGGCCGGGCCGACGCCCTACCACTCCCATTCCGCGCCGACGCCGACCGAGGTGCGGCCGTCGCTGCCGGCCTCGCCGTTGAGCTTGATCCGGCGGGTCACATCGTAATTGATGGTCGCGGCGGTGTCGGCGGGCTTGGCGCCGGCCTTCACGCCGACGCTGATCCGGTCGTTGATGTAGCGCGAGGCGCCGACCGCCGGGCCGCCGCTCGCTCCGGTCGAGACGTCGAGGCTGTCGAGTCCGAGTCCCTTGCGGGCCGCTTCGAACACGTCCGGACCGCCGGCACCGCCGGAGAGCTGAGCGACCGCCTGCGCCAATTGCAGCGCCTGGAAAGGCGAGAGCCCCGCCGCCGCCTTCTTGAACAGGATGCGGGACAGGATCTCGTCCTGCGGCAGGCTCGGATCCGACGAGAGCACGAATTCCGGCTGCGCGGCCGAGCCCGTGACGTTGACGCGGGCGGTCACGTCGGCGGCCTTGGTCTCGGCGGCGAAATCGAGGTCGGGCTGAGCGAGGTCGCCCGCGAAGAACACCCGGCCCCGGGTGAAGTCGAGGCGCTGGCCGCCCAGGGCGAACACGCCCCGGCGCATGGAGAAATCGCCGTTGGCCCGCGGGTCGCGGGAGGTGCCGGTGATGTGCAGCTCGCCGCCGAGTTCCGCATCGATGCCGCGCCCGCGCACGAAGATGCGGCTCGGGGCACTGACGATCAGATCGAGGCTGGCATCGAAGGGCGGGGCCGCCTTCTTCCGGCGGCTCACCGCCGCGATCTGGGCCTTCCGCTCGGCCCGCTTGGCGAGACGCGCGCGCACCTCCGGTGTCTCATTGACCCGGCGAATGCCCGGCAGGGGCTGCACCGTCGCGGGCAGGCGGTCGGGCACCGACACGTCGATGGAGACGACATCGACCCGGCCGCTGATCTTCGGCGTGCGGGCGAGCGGACCCGACAGGGCGAGGTTGAGGCTCGACACCGCCGTCATCAACGGGCTCGACACCAGCTCGGCCCGGTCGGCGGTGATACGCAAGGAGCCGGGGAAACCCGAGGTTGGCTCGACCGCCACCTTTCCGTCAACGGCGAGGCGTCCGCCGTTGCGGGTCGCGGCAGTCAGCCGCTCGATCACGATGGTCTCGCCGCGCCCGGTGACGCGGCCCTGGATGTCGGTGAGACGGATGCCGTTGAGAGGGTCGCTGAAGCTGCCACCTGAAAGGGTCGCCGTGCCCTCCACCTTCGGGGCCGCCAGGGTGCCGGTCACGCCGGCATCGAGCGCCACCCGGCCGGTGGCCCGCTGCCCCGTCGTGCTCAGCATCGAATTGGCCAGGGCCGCATCGAGGCTGCCCCGAGCACGCAGACTGAGCGCGCCACCGGCCTCGACCGGCACCGAACCCGTCACCGTCACGTCGGCGCCGCGTCCGGCGGAGACGCGCCCGTCGATCCCGGCCTGCCCCTCCGAGAGCGTGCCGCTCGCCCGCGCGGTGATCGGCGGCAGCCCGGCCTTGCGGGTTTCCGGCGTCACTAAGCTGGCGACCGACAGGGCATAGCGCCCCTCTGGCCGGGCGGCAGGGCCATGAATGTCGGCCTCCCCCTCCAGCGTGCCGGAGAGCGCAAGGCTCGGGCTGGCGATCCGGGCGAGGGCCAGAGGCAGGGCGCGGATGCCGAGCTTGAGATCGAGGACCGAGCCCGCCCTGCCCTGCACGCTGATCCGGCCGGAACCGGCGGCGACGACGAGATTCTCGATCACGGCCGCACCATCGTCGAGGGTGATCGCGGCCGGCCCGGCCAGTGCCAGCCGGTCTCCGCCGCGCTGGGCCGAGAACCGGGCGATCTCGATCCGGGTGCGTTCGGCCGGAATCAGCCGCGCCGCGCCGTCGAGGGCGAAGCCGCGCGCCTGGGCCGTCAGGGTGATGTCGCTCGCCGCCGCATTTCCCGAAGCCGACAGCCGCACCGTATCGACGGTCTGTCCGGCGGCGATCACCCGGTCGATGGCGGCATGGCCGTCGATGACCGGATGCGCCCGCAGATCCCGCCCGGTGAGGTCGGCATCGAGCTTGGCCAAGCCGAAGCTGCCGTAGCGCAGGCTGGCGCCGGTGGCGCGGATCGCCGCGTCCTGCTTCCCGGCGGCGCGGGAGAGCGTCACGGCCGCGTCGAGCCGGCCGGCCATCGGGGCGAGAGCCAGCGGCGACAGGTCCGCGAGGTCGCCGGCCCGGATCGTCAAAGTGCCGTCTCCGAGCAGGCTGTCCGCATCGATCTGGGCGCGGCCCTCTGCCAGAACAGAGCCGAGGGCAAAGGTCATGCGGTCTAGGGCGTAATCCGTCCGCGTCGGCCGGCTGACGGCGGCTTCGGCCTTGAGCGGCTTGCCGGCGATGTCACCGCTCAGATGCAGCGTGCCGTCGAGGGCGCCGCGCAGATCGCCGAAAGCGGCGTCGAGGCGAAGGTCGCGGATCGGCCGCCCATTGGCGCTGACATCCGGTGCGCGCAGAGCGGCGGTCAGCGCCGGCTTGACCAGGGAACCGGTCAGCCGCGCATCGACGCTTGCCGGTCCGAGCAGCCGCTCGTCGAGGGCGGACAGGGTCTTCAGATCGATGCGGGCGGCCACATCGGCGATCCGGGCGTCGGCCTTGCCCTGGATCGTCGCGAACATCTCGGCGCCGTCGAAGCGCAGGCGGTCGAAGCCGTAGCCGTCGTAAGTCTGGAAGACGCGCCCGGTGAGGGTCGGGGAGCGGCCGACGAGGCGGTCGGCCACCACCTCACCGAGGACGAGACCGCCGCCGCGCAAGTCGAGATCGGCGGAGAGCGCCTTGCGGGCCGGGTCGCCGCTCAGAGCTGCCTTGGCATCGAGGCGCCCGGCCAGATTACGGCCGGCAACCCCCGAGAACGCGCCGATATCGGTCAGGGCGGCCTCGACGGTCCCGGTCAGGGTGTTTTGGCCGAGCTGCCCGGCATAGGAGACGCGGGCGGTGTCGGCATCGAGAACCAGGGTGCTGACATCGAGCACGCCGTCCGAACCGGCGGCGGCGCGCAGGGTGAGCTTGGCCCGGCTGCCGAGGGCCCGGCGCAGGGCCGGATCGGCGAGGTGCAGACCTTCCAACACCGCGTCGGCGGTAACGGAGAAGCGTTGCGTTTTCGGATCGGCGCCGGTCGGCTCGACGTTCAGCGCGGCCTCGACCCGCTCCAGGGCCGATCCTCGCGTGCGAAGGCCGGCCGCCTTGAGGTTACCCTTCACCCGCGGCGCAGAGAGCGGCCCCTTCAGGCTGCCGTCGAAGACCAAGTTCTGCAGCTCCGCTTCGGCTGCTTTGGTGACGCCGCCCTCGGTCGGAACGGCGCGGGCGACAATGCTGAAATCCGCCACCCGGTCGGCGGTCAGGGTACCGCCGATGCCGAGCCGCGCGGTGCGGGAGGTGAGATCGAGCCGGTCGATCCGGAACCCGCCACCATCGGCGAAGGCCAGACCACCCTCGAGCTTGGTTTCACCGGAGAAGACCGCCGCGGCCGGCCCCGGCACGAGGCCTTCGATCCGCGAGGTGAGATCGAGGCTCAGGCGCCGGTCTGTGCCGATGCGCGAGAGCCGGGCGCCGCCTCTCGCGCCGATTTCGGGACCGGCGTCGAAATCGAGCTTGGCGTTGAAAGAATCGAGGGTGCCGTGACCGTCGAGGTTGAAATCGATCGGCGGCGTTCCGGGAAGATTGGCGGCCTTCGAGAGCAGGCCCCCCGCCGGTTCGACGAGATTCGCCTTCAGATCCAGCCGCTCACCCTTGGGCACGAACAGGAGTTGGGCGATGAAGCGGCCGGCCGCATCGAGGCGGCGGGCATCCACGCTGAGATCGAGCCCCTCGGAGGGATTGCCGAGCTTGACCTTCCCATCCGCCGCGAGCCGGGCCGGCTGGCCGGCAACGCTCTCACCGAGGATCAGCTCGGCCAGCTGAAAGCCCTTGATCTCCACCTTCACCGGCAGTTCGGGCAGCAGGCGGCCATCGGGTTCGGCTTCGGCCGGTGTCGGGCCGGGAACGGGGCGACGCAGGACTTCGAGGCGTCCGATCTCGAGGGTATCGACCTCGAGCCGGCCGGAGAGCAGAGCGAGGCGCCGCCAGACGAGGCGAGCCCGGTCGAGCTTCAGCCAAGCCCCCTCGGAATCGCTGATGACGACATCGCGGATGGTGGCATCGGAGGACAGGGCCCCGTCGACGGCGCCGATGGACACTTGAGACGAGGGCGTCGAGAGCGCCTTCGAGAGGATGCCGCCGAGCACCGTCTTCTCGCCATCCGCCGCGCGGGTGAGATCGGTGGGAACGAGGGCGGCCACAAGGAGCAGGCCGAGCAGGGCCAAAGCCGCCCCGATACCGCGCCCGCCGATGCGGCGAGAAAACGTCCCCACAAGAAATCCCATTCAGAAAGCCTGTCCGAGACTGATGTACAGGGCGACCGGCAGCTCGCGATTCCCCTTGATCCGGTCGAGGGGGAAGGCGAGATCGGCGCGGATCGGGCCGATGCCGGTATAGTAGCGGACACCGATGCCCGCTGCCTTGCGAATACGCTCATCGAAATCCGGCAGCGACGAGGCGAAGGCGGTGCCCGCGTCGAAGAACGGCACGACGCCGATGGTGTCGGTGACCTTGATCCGGGCTTCGATCGAGGCTTCCAGCAGGGAGCGGCCGCCGATCGGCAGGTTGAACGGTCCGCGCGGGCCGAGGGTCCGGAAGGCGTAGCCGCGCACCGAGCCACCGCCGCCGGCGAAGAACCGGAAATTGTCGGGGATCTCGTCGAGCCGCGCCCCCGAGACCGAGCCGAAGCCGAGGCGCCCGGCCAGCACGTATTTCGCCTCGTCGTCGAGGGCGTAATAGGTCGAGCCCTGCGCCTTCGCGACGAAGATGCCGGGATCCGAGCCGAGGAAGCTCGGATAGGGCGCGGCGGAGGCGATGAGCCGGACACCCTCGGTGGGATCGAGCAGGCTGTCGGTGGAATCGTAGGTGACCGAGACCGGCACGCCGATCAGCCGGTAATCGACCGTGCCGATGGCATCCTTCGAGCGGCCGACCTGCCCATCGATGCCGATCTGGGCCGAGAAGGTATCCGAGAAGCGGTGGCGCACGGCGACCGAGGCACCGGCCGCGTCCACGAAGTAGCTCTGCTGCACCTCCCGCGTGACGAAGGCATTGGCGAGCAGATCGTTGCGGGTGCCGCCGAGGGCAGGCTTGACGAAGGTCGCGGCGAGACGGCCGCCGAGACCGGTGGTGTCGATGCCGGCGAGCTTGCGCTGGGTCGCGAACGGATCGTAGCCGAGGCCGAGATAGTAGATGTCGGCATCGAGCCGCAGGGTCTCGCCGCCGCCCCAGAGGTTGCGGTTGGCGTAGTAGGCCCGCACGCCCGGACCATCGACGGTGGAGTAGCGGGCCGAGACGCCGATCAGGTTGCGCTCACGCTCGCTCACCTCGACGAAGAGCGGCAGGTTGCCGTCGGCATCGAGGCTCTCGCCCTCCCGCACGCGCACGGCACCGAGCCCTTCGATCCGGGCCACCGAGCGGCGGATCTCGGCGACTGCCTTCGGCGAATAAGGATCGCCCGGCTCCGTGTAGATGAAGGAGCGGATCACCGCCGGGTCGATGCCCTCCGGCGCCTTTACCGCCACCTCACCGAGCCCAGCTTTCGGCCCGGGATCGATGGTGAAGGTCACATCCATCACATGGGCGGCGTCATCCACGACGGGGTCGCGCGTCACCACCTTGGCAAAGGGGTGGCCGAGGGCGCGCAGGCGATCGACGATCTTGGCCTCGCGGGCCAGCACCGTGGCCGAGCGGGCCGGCACATCGTCGTCAGTGCGGATGAAGCGTTCCGGCAGCACCTCGTCCGGGAACGGGCGCTGGCGGGGATCGAGGGCGCGCACAGTGCGCAGCGTATAGGCGGGGCCGAGATCGACCACGATCTTCACCGGGACCAGGGCCCGGCTGCGAGAGCCTTCGGCCGCGCGGGCGGCGGCGGCGAGTGATGCTTCCCCGGTCACGGCTACGCCGTCGATCCGAACGGTCACGGTGCCCTGGTAATAGCCGTAGCCCGAGAGCACATCGGTGAGGCGGCGCAGATCGGCCTCCGCCCGCCGCACCAGCCCCTCCCCGTCCGGCGGCGCCTCCTGGCGCAGGCGGTAGAGCGTCGAGGTGTCCTGAAGCGCTTTCAGGATATCCGAGTCGTCGGTGCCGGTGATGCGCAGGGTATAAGGCAGGGCCGTGGGGGTCGGCGCCGGCGGCTCCTCCTCCGAGCCGAACAGGCCGAACAGGTCGAAGGCCCATGCCGGTTGCGGCAGGGCGGTGACGGCCACGACACTTAGGATAACGCCACCGAAGGCCGGCGAACGCAGCAGGCAGTTCATCCGGAGGAGCATTCGATCGGCGAGGTCCCTTGTCCGTCGAGCGGCGATGCCTCCAGCAAAGCATCCAGATGTTAACTACCCGTCGCCATCCCGCGCGGCTACCCCGGCCACGCTTCTCAGCGCGGATGATCGAGAAATGGTGAGCGGGTAACGGCTCGGCGCAACGCGTCCCGGCCGGTCGTCTTGCACCGGATCGGTCTACTCGTCCTCTTCCACCACGGTGATCTGGGGCGGCAATGGCAGGCTGATGATGCAGCGCAGCCCTTCGGGCTCGAAGGTCAAGCGGGTCTCCGCCTTCAGTTCGTAGCGCAGGCTGCGCTCGAGTACCTCCGTCCCGAAACCCCGATGCGGAGGATCCGCCGGAAGCCCCTCGAGGCCCTTCTCGAGCCAGGTGAAGGTCAGATGCGGGCGGGATCCGGTCGAGTTCGTCGGCGTGGTGACATTCCAGGTGACCTGGATCCGGCCCTGGGGAACGGTCAGAGCGCCGTGTTCGACCGCGTTCACGGCCAGTTCGTGGATCGCCATGGCGAAGACTTCTGCCGCCCCCGGTCGCAGCCGCAGGTTCGGCCCCTCGATGGCGACCTGCTCACCCTCGCGGGCCAGATGGGCCAGCAACTCATCGGCCACGAGAGAATGCAGGCCGACGCCTTCGGGTACGGTGCGCATCAGGGCATTGAGGACGCGGGCGACCGCATCGAGCCGCCCGTCGAGATGGGCGGCATAGGTCTCCACGGAGTCGCTTGTCTCAGCGGACCGGCGAATGATGGCCCGCAGCATGGCGAGCGTATTGCGCACCTGATGGCGCTGCTCGGCGGGCAAGCCCTTCTCATCCAGGAAACGGCGCAGCCGCCGGTTCTCGGCTTCGAGCTCTTCGATACGTGCGTCCCGCGGATCCTGGTTCATGGCTTGGCCGTTTGCTGACCTCAAAAGGATGAAACGGCGCTGGGCCGCACATCAATCGTCGGCGATTGCGGATGGATCGCGCTCGTAGTGAAGATAGGATGGATCGAACAACGAAGCGGCCTGCAAAGCCGGCAGATCCGGAATCGTGAGCTGACGGCCGCGCAGGCGGATTAGCCCCGAAGCCCGCAACTCCTTGAGGGTGCGGTTGATGTGGACCGTCGACAACCCCATCGCGTCGCCGAGATCCGCCTGCGTGATCGGAAACTCGCAACTCGTGTCGCTTGTCAGGCCCACGGCCCGCAGACGCAGGAACAGTTCGCAGAACAGGTGCCCTAACCGCTCCGTCGCCAGCCGCTGGCCGAGGCTGACCGTCCATTCGCGCTGCACCGCCGCCGTGACGAGCATTTCCCACCACAGCGCCTCGCCAATGCGCGGATACTGAAGTGCCACGTCCCGTATCGCCGCTTCCGAGATCTCGGCGATGACCACCGGCGTCAGTGTTCCGAGGGAATGATCCATCTTACGCAGCACGAAGACATGTGGATCACACAAATCGCCTGGTAGGAAGATCGAGATGACCTGGCGCCGCCCATCCTCAAGTTGCTTGTAGCGACAGGCCCAGCCTTCCAGGACGACGTTGACATGGCGCGGCCGGTCTCCGTCACGGATCACGTCTTCACGGGCGCCCAGCCTTCGTGTCGGCTGAGCGATGCGCTCCAAAGCCTGCCTTTCCTCCGCAGAAAGGCGAACGAAGTTTTCCAGCTTTCGGGAGAGCGGGTTGGGCACTGGGTTTCCTTGGCCGAGTCGATGCAACCTAGCGCCCGGTTTGGGTGATCGAATTCACCCAGGTTATTTTGGCAAGCGCGGCTGTCAGCGTGTGAACAGGATTAGATTCTTGCGGCGGCCAAACCGCATCGAGACACTTGCGCGAGCGCCATTCCATCGGAAACGTCGCGATTCAACTCACGATTTCACGACCAGATGATGCGCACTCTGCGCGCGGAGACCGATGTGTTCGCTGACGTCGCCTGATGGCGTTCGGTGCTGAAGCACGGAACTCGACCATGAACGCTCATCATCAGGCTAGCTGAGTCAGATCGCCGAGCGAAGCTGGCTCTACAGGCTTTTCGTCACCATAAGATCGCGAGCGAAGGCTCAAGCAAGATCAGATGTGGGATCAGTTTGGTGGGGGAAGTAGGACTCGAACCTACGAAGCTTACGCAGCGGATTTACAGTCCGCCCCCTTTGCCGCTCGGGACATTCCCCCAAACCGGGTGCGCCGCGTTTCTCCGCGGCCGGCGAGGCCCTTATGGTGAGGGCGCGGCCGGGTGTCAACCGATCCGTTTCATTCGCCGCCTATCCACAGGGCGCGACATCACACACCCGGATCTGGGCGCGTTCCGCGCCGCGCCAGCGGTCACAGGACAGGGTGCCGGCGACGTGGAAGCTGCGGCCGATACCGCCGAGCAGAGCCACGCCGAGCGGCCCCTGCGCCGCGCGAAAAGCGATGCCGCCGATGGCCTGACCGTCACCGCTCACCAGCCGCACCCGGACATGGCCGTTGCCGACGATCCCGGCATCGGCAATGCGGTGGCGCGGCAAGGCCATCACGGGTTCCGGCGCCCCCTGTCCGAATGGGCCGGCGCGCTGGATCAGACGCACCAGTTCCGCCGTCGCCCCCCCGGCACTGACGGTACCGTCGATCAGCAGCGCCTCGGCTGCGCGGGCCCTGCCCACCGACTCGGCGAGGGCGTGGGACAGGTTGTCCTCGAAGGCGGCGAGGCCGCCGGGGGGAAGGGTGACGCCGGCGGCCATGGCGTGGCCGCCGCCCTTCACGGCCAAGCCCGCTTCCACCGCGGCGCGCACGGCGCCGCCGAGATCGGCACCGCTGACGGACCGACCGGAGCCGACCGCGCTTCCATCGGCCTTGAGGGAAAAAGCAAAGGCGGGGCGGCCGAAGCGCTCCTTCAGGCGCGCGGCGATCAATCCGACGATGCCCGGATGCCATTCGGCGGAGGCGGTCATCAGCACGGAGCGGTCGGGATCGCGGGCGAGGATCCCGTCCATCTCGGCTTCCGCCTCGGCCACCGCCTGCGCCTCGATGGCCTGCCGCTCACGGTTGAGCCGGTCGAGTTCCTCGGCGATCCACCGCGCATCCAACGGGTCGGACGTGGTCAGGAGCCGAGCGCCGAGGCCGGCATCTCCGATCCGCCCGCCGGCATTGATGCGGGGGCCGACGAGGAAGCCGAGATGCCAGGCCTCGGGCGGTTCGTTCAAACCGGCCGCATCGAGGAGAGCGGCAAGGCCCGGACGTCCGCGCCCGCGCATCACCGCAAGACCCTGGACGACGAAGGCGCGGTTGAGGCCGACGAGCGGCACCACGTCGGCGACGGTGGCCAGGGCCACGAGGTCGAGACAATCGGTCAGCCGCGGCTCGGCGCCCGTTGCGAAGACGCCCTCCTCCCGTAGCCGCCGGGCGAGGGCGACGAGGGTCATGAAGACAACGCCCGCCGCACAGAGATGGCCGAGACCGGACAGGTCGTCGAGCCGGTTCGGGTTGACCAGGGCGCGGTTGGGCGGAAGCGCCTCCGGCGCGCCGTGGTGATCCAACACGATCACGTCGAAGCCCAGCGCTGCGGCGGCGGCCAGCGGCTCGTGCCCGGCCGTGCCGCAATCGACACAGACGAGCAGGCTGGCTCCCTCCCCGCGCAGGGCCGTCACGGCACCGACATTCGGGCCATAGCCCTCGGTGATCCGGTCCGGGATATGGATCCGTACCGGCACGCCGAGGGCCTGCAGGTATTCGGCGAGGAGCGCCGCGCTCGCCGCTCCGTCCACGTCGTAATCGCCGAAGATCGCCACCTGCTCCCGCTTTCGCACGGCATGGGCGAGGCGATCGACCGCCGCCTCCATATCCACCAGGACGGTCGGGTCCGGCATCAGGTCGCGCAGGCGCGGAGAGAGATAGGCTTCTGCCTCCGCCGGGCGGATGCCGCGCCCGACCAGCACGCGCGAGAGAAGGTCGGGCAGACCGTAGGCCTGCGTCATCGTCACCGCGAGCGCCTGGAGGCCAGGATCGCCGCAGCGTTCGCGCCAGGGCCGCCCGAGCACGGAGGCGCCGACATCGAGAAAGGGACGCGGCGCGTCGAGGGCTGTTTCGCGGGACAAGGAGAGTGGCATGGCAACGGACACGCGCGGAGCATAGCCGCTTCCGCGCCCGATGACTGCGCCCCTTAAACGACAGCGGGGCGGACGATTGCTCGCCCGCCCCGCCCCCACGACCGATGGTCGTGCTGCGTCAGAGGTTCTTCAGGATCGAGTCCACGACCTTCTTGGCGTCTCCGAACAGCATCATCGTGTTGTCGCGGAAGAACACCTCGTTCTCGACGCCGGCATAGCCGGAGCCCATGCCGCGCTTGATGAACAGCACGGTCTTGGCCTTCTCCACGTCGAGGATCGGCATGCCGTAGATCGGCGAGGCCTTGTCGGTCTTGGCGGCCGGGTTGGTGACGTCGTTGGCGCCGATCACGAAGGCCACGTCGGCCTGCGGGAACTCGCCGTTGATGTCCTCCAGCTCGAACACTTCGTCGTAGGGCACGTTGGCTTCCGCCAGCAGCACGTTCATGTGGCCCGGCATGCGGCCCGCCACCGGATGGATGGCGTACTTCACGTCGACGCCTTCCTTCTTCAGCAGGTCGGCCATTTCACGAAGCGAATGCTGAGCCTGGGCAACCGCCATGCCGTAGCCCGGCACGATGATGACCTTCTCGGCATTCTTCATGATGTAGGCCGCGTCGTCGGCCGAGCCCTGCTTGACCGGGCGCGTCTCGACCTGGCCGCTTCCAGCGGCGGCGGTGTCGCCACCGAAGCCGCCGAGGATCACCGAGATGAACGAGCGGTTCATCGCGTGGCACATGATGTAAGACAGGATCGCACCGGACGAGCCGACCAGCGAGCCGGTGATGATGAGCGCGAGGTTGCCCAGGGTGAAGCCGATGCCGGCCGCCGCCCAGCCCGAGTAGGAGTTGAGCATCGACACGACCACCGGCATGTCGGCGCCGCCGATCGGGATGATGATCAGGCCGCCGAGCACCAGCGACGCGATCACGATCAGCCAGAACAGCACCTTCGACTCGGTTCCGATGAAGAAAGCGAGCAGCAGCACGAGCCCGGCGGCGAGCAGGCCGTTGATGAGGTGGCGCTGCGGCAGCATGATCGGCTTGCCCGACATCCGCCCGTCGAGCTTGGCGAAGGCGATGACCGAGCCGGTGAAGGTGATCGCGCCGATGGCGACACCGAGACCCATCTCGAACAGCGACTGCTTGTGGAAGTGGCCGTTCTCGATGATGCCGAAGGCCTGCGGGGCGTAGAGGGCGCCCGCCGCCACCGCGACCGCCGCGAGGCCGACCAGCGAGTGGAAGGCCGCGACGAGCTGCGGCATCGCCGTCATCGGCACGCGCTTGGCGATCACCGCGCCGGCACCACCGCCGATGGCGAGGCCGAGCAGGACGAGGAGCCAGGCGCCGAGCCCGGCCGGCGGATGGCCGATGAGCGTGGTGAGGATGGCGAGCGCCATGCCCACCATGCCGTAGAGGTTACCCTGACGAGCGGTCGTCGGGTGCGAGAGCCCCCGCAGCGCCATGATGAACAGGACGCCGGAGACGATGTAGAGAAGGGATGAGACGTTTTCCGACATCGCCTCAGACCTTCTTCTTGTACATGCCGAGCATGCGCTGCGTGACGAGGAAGCCGCCGAAGATGTTCACGGAGGCGAGAACGATACCGATGAAGCCGAAGAAGCGGGCCCAGCCGGTGCCCTTCTCGATCAGCGGCACGCCGACAGCGAGCAGCGCGCCGACGATGATGACGGAGGAGATCGCGTTGGTGACGGACATCAGCGGCGTGTGCAGCGCGGGCGTCACCGACCAGACGACATAGTAGCCGACGAAGATCGCGAGCACGAAGATCGCGAGACGGAACACGGTCGGGTCGACCGCGCCATGGGTGGCCGCAGCGACGCCGTGGCCGAGCGCGTCGGCGATCGACTGCGCGTGGGCGGCGTTCTGCTGGGCGATGTCGGCCGCAGCGCGCGCGGCGGCCGCAGCGGCCTGAGCCTGATCTGCAGGCGAGACGGGCGGAAGGGTTGGCATGATGAGATCCTCCGCGACCGATCAGGCTTTGGGCTGAAAGTTGGGGTGGACCACCTGACCGTCGCGGGTGAGGTTGGTGGCCTTGACGAGCTCGTCGTCCCAGTTGACGGCGAGGGCCTTCGTCTCCTTGTCGATCAGCGTCTCGATGAAGGCGTAGAGGTTGCGCGCGTAGAGGCTCGAAGCGGTGGCCGCGAGCCGGCCCGGCACGTTCACGTGGCCGACGATCTTCACCCCGTTGCCGACGGTGACGATCTCACCGGCCTTGGCGCCGGCGACGTTACCGCCGCGCTCGACCGCGAGGTCGACCAGGACCGAACCTGGCTTCATCGAAGCGACCATCTCCTCGGAGACGAGCTTCGGCGCCGGCCGGCCCGGAATCAGGGCCGTGGTGATGACGATGTCCTGCTTGGCGATGTGGCCGCGGACGAGGTCAGCCTGCTTCTTCTGGTACTCGGCCGACATTTCCTTGGCGTAGCCGCCGGACGTCTCAGCCTGCTTGAACTCGTCGTCCTCGACGGCGACGAACTTGGCGCCCAGAGACTCGACCTGCTCCTTCGTAGCGGGACGCACGTCGGTGGCGGTCACCACCGCGCCCATGCGGCGGGCGGTGGCAATGGCCTGGAGGCCGGCGACGCCGACGCCCATGATGAAGATGCGGGCCGCCGGAACGGTGCCCGCGGCGGTCATCATCATCGGCAGGGAGCGGCCGTACTCGGCGGCACCGTCGACGACGGCCCGGTAGCCGGCAAGGTTGGCCTGAGAGGAGAGGACGTCCATCACCTGGGCACGGGTGATGCGGGGCATCAGCTCCATGGCGAAGGTGGAGACGCCGGCCTCGGCCATTGCCTGTAATTCGGCTTCGTGGCCGTAGGGATCCATGATCGCGACGACCGCCGCGCCCTTCTGGACCTTGGTGAGCTCATCCGCATTGGGACGGCGGACCTTGAGGACGAGGTCGGCGCCGGAGAGCGCCTCTTCGGCGCTGCCGACGATCTTGGCACCCGCCGCTTCGTACTCGGCATCGGGTACGCCGGCCTTTGTGCCGGCTCCCGCCTGGACCACCACGTCGCTGCCTAAGCCGACGAATTTCTTGACCGTTTCGGGGACGGCCGCGACCCGTGGTTCTATCGGGTCCGTCTCCGTTAAGACGGCAATACGCATCAGTTGCTCCCGTTCTTACAGCCGCCTTTCGGCGTGCCGGTATCCGAGCCTTCTTGGAAGTTCAGATCTGGAAAAGGTCGGCCAGGATGGCCGACCTGCAAAATTCAATCCATCAGCCGAAGGCGAGGATCAGAAGGAGGGCCGCGAACACGAAAGCCTGGGCCTTCCAGCCGATGGCGGGCACGAACGCGCCCACCGCCGCCGCCGCCCAGGAGACGAGCACGCCGACGATGGCGGTGATCCAGGCCTCGCGCAGGCCACCGATGGCCAGGGCCACCACCCAGCACAGAACGGTGACGGTGCCGATCTCGACGAAGCGAACGAAGCCCCGGTAGGTCTGCTCGTGGGTCTTCTCGTCCATCGCCGGGCTGTAGTTCAGGCCGGTGAGGGTCTTCGTGTCCGCCATAGCGCGCGCCCGTTCCCTAGTATCGTTTTGATTGTCACGCGCGGATTTAGCGCAAGGCCTCTCCACTCGCAATCAGCTTGACGGCTGGGACGGTACGCTGTGAGCCGGCTTTTGTCATTCCGGCAGGGGAAGACCGACCGCGGACAGCGCGTCTCCCTGGCGCTTGGTCAGGGTCTCGAGGGAGAAGCGCTCGATCTCCGCCTCGAACAGGCGGTGATAATTCAGCTCCGAACGCAGGTGCAGGAAGACGGCACCGAGGCCCACCGCCGCCCGGTCCATGAACACGAATTCCTGGGGGACCGTGACCGGCCCGCGCTCCTTCAGCGCCTGATGCACGGAAAAGGCCTCGCGCCGGCCATAGGCCCCCGGATCGACTCCATCGGCGACGGTGCGGGTGCGATCTTCGAGCAGCGGACCGTAGATGAAGCGCGCCCAGATATTGAGGATATCGATCGTCTCGCGATCGAGCTTCTTGAATCCCCACACTTCGTAGGCGTGGACAACGCGGTCGCGGTCGTCCTCCAGCAGGCCGCGATAGAGATCGACCACGCCGCCGACGAAGCGCGGGTGGAAGATGCGCACGCAGCCGTAATCGAGGAGGTTGATGCCCTGCGCCTCACCGCCTTCCGAGAACACCGTGTAGTTGCCCAGGTGCGGATCGCCGTGGATCACCGCGGCGCGGCTGAAGGGGTGCCACCAGGCCCGGAACATCGCCTGCGCGATCCGGTTGCGTACCTCGATCGGGCTGTCAGCGAAGTTCAGGATCTTCTCGCCGTCGAGCCAGCCGAGGGTCAGCAGACGCCGCGTCGAGAGATCGGGATAGACCTTCGGCACGCGCACCGAGTCGATGTCTCTCAACACGTCACCGTAGAGCGCGGCGTGCTTGGCCTCGCGGCCGTAATCGAGTTCCTCGCGCACACGCGCGCCGATCTCCTTGGCGATCTCCGAGGTATCGAGCCAGGAATTCATCCGGCGATGGAATGCGAAGGCGACCTGAAGCTGCTTGAGGTCCGCCTCCACCGCCGACTGCATGTCGGGATATTGGAGCTTGCAGGCGAGCGGCGTTCCGTCGAGCGATTCGGCGCGGTGAACCTGCCCCAGGGACGCAGCGGCGGCCGGCTTGAGATCGAAGCTACGGAAGCGGCTCTGCCAGTCGGCCCCGAGTTCGACCATCATCCGCCGCTTGACGAAGGCGGCGCCCATCGGCGGCGCATCGGCCTGCAGCTTCTGCAATTCGGCGGCGTATTCGGGCGGCAGCAGGTCCGGAACGGTGGCGAGCAGCTGCGCCACCTTCATGATCGGCCCCTTCAGGCCCCCGAGCGCCTGGGCCAGGGCGGCGGCGTTCGAGGGGGCCGCCCCGTCTTTGCCGCCGAAGAGGCGCGCCGCCGCCATCCGGGCGGCCACCCCTCCGACATTGGCGCCGACGCTGGCATAGCGGCTCGCGCGGGCAGTGAAGCGGTTGGCTTCGCGATCGGTCTCGGCCATGGCCTCGGGTCAACTCTTCCGTGGACTCGGCCGGAGATAGGCGGCGGCACCCCCGACGCCCAGGGCGCTGGGACGGCGCGCCGCGGTTCACACGCCGTCGGCCAATTGTCACGGATCCAGCGAGTCAGACGCGATTCGTCGATCTCGCCGGCGGTGAGACGGGGAATGATCGCTGTCGGTCGAGGCTGGATCGAACGCGCAAGGACAGATCTGAGCGCATTCTCGTCTTTCAGGCCTGGAGGTTCTCCGAATCGGAAGAGTGATTCTGGCGACCGGTTCTGACCTCTTCCACGATCGACATCGCTTGGTCGAGCTCCGGATCGTCAGGACTCTGCCGCCCCCCCACTCGGATTTCGGAAACATGCAGCTACTGGCCCGGCTGAAGATTGAGGCGCAGCGAAAGGTCCTCTGGGAGAATGACGCCCGTCGAATTTCAGATTTTCTTGACTTCAAGCTTCGTGGCACCGCTCCGCGCCGAACAAAAAGAACAACGCGGAGCGGGGATACCCGCTACTCCTCCATCGCCTCCAGCTCGGCGATCATGTCCTCGATCATGCCGAGGCCGATCTGCCAGAAGCCGGGGTCGCTGGCGTCGAGGCCGAAGGGCTTGAGCAATTCGCCGTAGGGCTTCGAGCCGCCGGCGGAGAGCAGGGCGAAATAACGCTCGACGAAGCCGGGTTCGGCCCGGGCATAGACGCCGTAGAGCGAGTTCACGAGGCAATCGCCGAAGGCATAGGCGTAGACGTAGAAGGGTGAGTGGATGAAGTGGGGGATGTAGGCCCAGAACGGCTCGTAGCCCTTGTCGAGGGCGATGGCCGGGCCGAGGCTCTCCGACTGCACCGACATCCAGAGTTCGTTGATCTGCTCGGCCGTCAGCTCTCCCGTGGCCCGGGCGAGATGGACCTTCCGCTCGAACGAGTAGAACGCGATCTGGCGCACGACCGTGTTGATCATGTCCTCGACCTTGGCCGCTAGCATCGCCCGGCGCTGGACCGGATCGGTGGTCCCTGCCAGCAGCCGGCGGAAGGTCAGCATCTCGCCGAACACGCTGGCGGTCTCGGCCAGGGTGAGCGGAGTCGGCGCCATCAGCGCGCCGTTGCCGGCAGCGAGCACCTGATGCACGCCATGTCCCAGCTCGTGGGCCAGGGTCATCACGTCCCGCGGCTTGCCCTGGTAATTCACCAGAACATAGGGGTGGGCCGAGGGCACGGTCGGGTGCGCGAAGGCGCCGGGGGCCTTTCCGGGCCGGGTCGGCGCGTCGATCCAGTTGCCGTCGAAGAACTTTTTGGCGATGCCGGCCATGTCGGGCGAGAACGATGCGTAGGCATCGAGCACGGTGTCCCGCGCCTGCGTCCAGGGAATCGTGCGCTGCTCGACCTTCGGCAGCGGCGCGTTGCGGTCCCAGTAGGGCAGCGTCTCGACACCGAACCACTTCGCCTTCAGCCGATAATAGCGGTGCGACAGGCGCGGATAGGCCTCGCGCACGGCATCCACCAGGGCAGCCACCACCTCCGGCTCGACCCGGTTCGAGAGGTGGCGGGCATCCGCCACATCCTTGAAACCGCGCCAGCGATCGGAGATCTCCTTGTCCTTGGCCAGGGTGTTGGTGATCAGCGTGAAGATGCGCAGATTCGCCCGCAGGGTTTCGCCCAGCGCGAGCGCCGCCTCCTGGCGCACAGCCCCGTCCGGATCCTGCAGCTTGTTGAGGGTCGGCTCCAGCGTCAGGCGCTCGCCCTGGACGGTGAAGCGGAGCGAGGCGATGGTCTCGTTGAACAACCGGTCCCAGGCGGCGCTCGACGTTACCGACTTGTCGAGGAACAGCTTCTCCGTCCGGTCATCGAGCTGGTACGGCTTCTCGCGGCGCAGATCCTCGATCCACGGCCGGTAACGGGCGAGCGGCCCGTCGCTCATCGCCCGGTCGAGCAGGGCATCCTCGACGCGATTCAGCTCGAGGCCGAAAAACAGCAGATCGCCCGAGGCCGTGGTCAAGCGCTCGCGGGTGTCGCCATAGAATTTGGCGCGGGTCTCATCCGTGGTGTCGCCGGAATAGACGAGGCCGGCATAGGACATCAGCCGGCCCATCAGATCCTCGATTCGCTCGAAGGCCTCCACCGCCTCGCCGAGTGCGGCCGAGGCGTCCGGCCCTGCGGCGATCTCAGCGATGCGCCCGGCATAGCGCTCGGCGAAAGCCCGGCTCTCGGTCTCGGCCCTGGCGAGGTCGTCGCGGAAGGCCGCCGAATCCATGCCGGGATAAAGGTCGGTGAGATCCCACTCGGGCAGCACACCGAGATCGGCCGCCTGAACCGCATTGCGCACGGCGGCAAGCTCATCGGCGCCCCTCGCGACATCCGCGGAGAGGGCGGAAAAAACGGCTCGGCTCGACATGATGTGCGGTGTCCTCGACGCTTCGGGCCGCAACGTCGTCGGTCAGAGATCCCGCGCGGCCACGGTCAGATATCGAGCGTCCGGCGTCACGATCAACCGAGCATCACAATCCCGCGCGTGGAAACGGTGCAGGAAAATAGCCGCAAGGTTGTTTGGACGCCGCCAACGGATAAATCTCGCCGCGTCGTTAAGCAGCGCTTTACGCTCTTGGGCGACCCTATGCCTCGAAACGAAACAGCCGCCGCCATGTGCCGTTCCTGCCCCGGCAGGGACCGCATCGGCTTGCGGCCGGGCCGAACGAAAGCGAGGCACCCCGCATGTCGATCACCGTTCTCATCATCGACGACGATCCCGTGCAGCGCCGGCTCGCCGAAGCGATGGTGCGCCGCCTCGGTTTTGAGGCGAAAGTCGCGGAGAACGGTCAGGACGGCCTCGCTCTCCTGCGCTCGGGCGAGACCGTCAACGTGGTCCTGCTCGACCTCGTGATGCCCGGCGGCATGGACGGGCTGGCGGTGCTGGCGGAGATGCGCAAGGGCGGCATCGACACGCCGGTCATCGTCCAGACCTCGAACGGTTCGATCGACGCGGTGGTGAACGCCATGCGCGCCGGTGCCGTGGATTTCGTGGTCAAGCCGGCCGGCGCCGAGCGCCTTCAGGTCTCGATCAAGAACGCCTTGCGCGTCGATCAACTGGAGGAGGAGGTGCGCCGCATGCGCCGTCGTGCCTCCGGCGCCCTCGGCTTCAAGGATCTCGCCTCGAAGAGCCCGGACATGGACCGGGTGATCCGCCTCGCCGAGCGGTCGGCCAAATCGAACATCCCCGTCCTGATCGAAGGCGAATCGGGCGTCGGTAAGGAAGTTCTGGCCCGGGCGATCCAGGGTTCCGGCGACCGGCGCGGCAAGCCGTTCGTCACCGTGAATTGCGGGGCGATTCCCGACAACCTCGTCGAATCCACCCTGTTCGGTCATGAGAAGGGGGCGTTCACCGGCGCGACCGAGCGGCATGTCGGCAAGTTCGTCGAGGCCTCAGGCGGAACCCTGTTCCTCGACGAGATCGGCGAACTGCCCCTCGACGCCCAGGTGAAGCTCCTGCGGGCGCTGCAGGAGGGCGAGGTCGATCCGGTGGGCGGCAAGCGCGCCGTCCGGGTCGATATCCGCCTGATCTCGGCGACCAACCGCTCGCTGCTCGACCTCGTGAAGCAGGGCAAGTTCCGCGAGGACCTCTATTACCGTCTCAACGTCTTCCCCATGACCCTGCCGCCCCTGCGGGCGCGCCGCGAGGACATCCCGGATCTGGTGCGCTCGTTCTGCGCCCGCTTCGCGGCCGAGGAAGGCAAGCGCCTGCGCGGCATCACAGCCGAGGCCATGGCGTTGCTCTCCCGCTATCCCTGGCCCGGCAATGTCCGCCAGTTGGAGAACGCGCTGTTCCGCGCCGTGGTCCTCGCCGATGGCGACGAGCTGACGGTGGCGGAATTTCCGCAGATCGCCGCCCAGGTCGAGGGCTTCGACGTGCGCATCCCGCCCCTGCCGGCGCAGGCGCCGCTGCCGGCGGGTGGCCTCGAGCCGGTGCGGGAGATCGTCCGCGTCGAAGTGCGCGATCCGCATGCCATGTCCCTCGTCGTCGAGGACACGGGTGATATGAAGACGATGGAGGCCATCGAGGCGGAGGTGATCCGCTTCGCCCTGCAATTCTACCGCGGCCGGATGTCCGAGGTGTCGCGCCGCCTCGGAATTGGCCGATCCACCCTCTATCGCAAGCTCAAGGAGCTCGGCCTCGACGAGGAGGAGCGTTCCGAGGACGCAGCCTGAGTCCGGAACAGCCGGACGGCTACAGCCGTTCGCCTTGACCGTTCACCTTGGCCGTTTGTCGCGGCCGTGTGGTTGCGCACGGTCGTGCTTGCGTCGATGATTTTTAAGCGAGGGTGCGGCATGCTCGGCCGTATCGAGGGAGTTGCCGCCATGCGCGCTGAATCGGGAGCCGGAGGTGGCGTCGCGCGGACCCTGTCCGTTGCGCTGGCGGCGCTTCTCGCCTTCAGCCAAGTGCCGTCCCTTCGGGCTGAGGAGGTCGCCGGATCGGTGATCCGGAACGCCGCCGTCGATGCGACGGAGCCGCAAGCGGTCTCCCCCGACACGGCGGCGGAGCCTGCTCCACCCGCTCCCGAGGCGTCGCCCTCCGGACCGGCGGCGGAAGCCCCCCCCGCGCGCATTGCACCGAGTGCACCGTTATCGGCGGCGGTCTATGCCCGCCTCAACGATTCCGCACCGCTGCTGCAGCGCCTGTCGGGCAAGGATCGGGAGGCGATTCAAGCATTCTACGCCCTCGGCGACTTCAAACCGGTCTGGATCGAGAACGGCGCCTTCACCTCGGCGGCGAACGCGGCCATCGCGCGCCTGCGCGAAGCCGGGGAGGACGGGCTCGATCCGAACGCCTATCCAGTGCCGGCCATCGGCAAGCTCAGCCGTCCCGATACCGACGCCGAAATCGCGGAGGCCGACCTCAAGCTCTCGGCGGCGCTGGCCCTCTACGCCCGCGACGCACGGGGCGGACGCGTCAACCCCGCAGCGATCTCGAAACTGATCACCCCGACCCTGGACCTGCCCCCCGCCGACACGGTGCTGACACGGTTGGCCGTGGCGGGCGCTCAGGCCGGTGACGTGCTGCAATCCTACAATCCGCGCCAGCCCGGCTATCTCGCCCTCAAGAAGCGCCTCGCGACGCTGCGGGCCGGCCGCACGCAGGGGACGCCGAGCGTGAAGCTGCCCGAGGGACCGGTGCTGAAGCTCGGCATGAGCGATGCCCGCGTGCCGTTGCTGCGGAGCCGCTTCGGCCTCGACTCGCACGCCGCCGGCACGCTCGATACCGCGCCGGGCCAGCCAGAGGCCTATGACCGCGCGGTGGCAGAGGCTGTGCGTGGCTTCCAGCGCAGCCGGGGCCTGCCCGCCAGCGGCACCCTGACCCGCGCCACCGTGGCGGCCCTGGCCGACCCGGCCCTGCCGAAGCCGAGCGGGAGCGAAGCCGACCTCCTCGTCAACATGGAGCGGTGGCGCTGGCTGCCCGCCGATCTCGGCCCAGATTACGTTCTGGTCAACGTGCCGGCCTACAAGCTCAAGGTTTTCCGCGGGGGCACCCTGCGCGACGAGACCCGCGTCATCGTCGGCAAGCCGACGAGCCCGACCCCGATCTTTTCGGGACTGATGGAATATGCGGTCGTCAATCCGTCCTGGTACGTGCCGCCCTCAATTCTGAAGCAGATGCTGGCCTCCGGCCGCACCAACGGCTTCGAGGTGGTGCGGCGGGGCAATGCGATCTCCCTGCGCCAGCCGCCGGGCGAGCGGAATGCGCTCGGCTTCATCAAGTTCATGTTCCCGAACCAGCACGCGGTCTATCTGCACGACACCCCGAACCGTTCGCTGTTCTCCGCCTCGGCCCGCGCCTTCAGCCATGGCTGCGTCCGCGTGGACGATCCGTTCCGTTTCGCCGACGCGGTGTTGCCGAACTGGACCGCAGAGCGCCTGAAGAAGCTGATCGGCAAGGGCGAGCGCACCCTGCGCCTGCCGGAGAAGCTGCCGGTTCACCTCGCCTACTTCACGGCGGAGGTGGACGATCTCGGCTCCTACCGCACCCTTCCCGACCTTTACGGCTATGATGGCCCGATGAAGGTCGCCCTCGGCCTCGCAAGCCGGTCCGAGGCGGTGGCGCGGGCGCCCACCGGTGCGAAACGTCCTGCGGCGGAGGCGGCGAAGCGGAGCGGGCAGCGTGAGGCCACACGGCCAGCCTCCCGTCCTGCGACGACCCGCGAGGCGGTCCGCCGCGAGCGCGCGCCGGCGCCGCGCCGGGCGCCTGACATGTTCGGCAATCCCTGGGGCACCGAGGCGGTTGAGTATCAGCCGCGCAGCTACTGGTAGGGTTACGCGCACGCGTTTTCCCGCATAGATAGCGAGAGCAACACTGCCTTTGGGATAGCCGGCGGCAAAGCTCCCGGCGAACACTTGCGAGGCACTTTTTTGCCACGGTTGGACCGTAGCCGTCCCTGACAGACGGCAAGCAGCACGGGCCCCGACGACCCGCCCTTTCCGGTCCTCGGCCAACCCTTTGCGCCCGCCGCGACGTCGCCGACGTCGGGCCGTCTCGCGAGGGGTAGGACCATGCTGCGCACGATCCGCGACCGCCTGACCTCGAAACGCGTGCCGCCGTCCGACCCACGGACGAAGCCTGTCGCCTCCGTTGCCGGTGTCGTCGCCGCTCTGATTTTATTGGCCGGCACCGCCGAAACCCAGGACGCCGTCGCCAATGGCGACACCCGCACCCTGTCCATGGTGCACGAGCATACGGGCGAGAGCCTGACCGTCACCTTCAAGCGTGACGGGCGCTACGACCGTGCCGCCCTCGACCAGCTCAACTGGCTCCTGCGCGACTGGCGAGAGAACGAGTCGGTGAAGATGGACCCGCGCCTGTTCGACGTGGTGTGGGAGGCGCAACGTTCCGCCGGCTCGACGCAGCCGCTGCGCATCGTCTGCGGCTATCGCAGCCCGAAAACCAACGGGATGCTGCGCCGCCGCTCCTCGGGCGTGGCCGAAACCAGCCAGCACATGCGCGGCAAGGCCATGGATTTCTTCATGACCGATGCCTCGATCGACCAGATCCGCGCCATCGGCATGCGGATGCAGCGGGGCGGCGTCGGCTGGTATCCCCGCTCCGGCTCGCCCTTCGTGCATCTCGATGTCGGCTCGGTGCGCTCCTGGCCGCGCATGACCCACGATCAGCTCGCCCGCCTGTTCCCGGACGGCAAGACGGTCCACCTGCCGGCCGATGGCAAGCCGCTCGCCCGCTATGAAGAGGCCCGGGCCGAGATTTTGGCCCGCGGCGGGACGGTGCTCGGCTACACGGCAATCGCCAGCGCCGACGAGATCGATGACGGGCCGGGCGTGAAGGGCTTCTTCGCCTCGCTGTTCGGCGGTGGAGGCGCGACGGAAGCGCCGCCGGCCGCTCTTGCCAATGCGCCGGCCCCGTCGAAGGCGCGGGCCAAGCCGAGCATCGCCTTGGCGAGTGCCGACCCGACCGATGGAACCGGGTCCGCTCAGACGATGGCCTATGCCGCTCCGAACGCCTCCGAAGCTCTGAGGGCCCGTGGTCTGCGCCGGGACGGTGCCTCGGCCAAGGAGCTGTTGACCGGCGAGGCCGAGCAGAGCGTCGTCGCGCCGCTGCCGCCCCAGCGACCCGGCGACCTTGCCGTCGTGGCAGCCGCCCTCACCGTTCCGCTGCCGCCGCAGCGCCCGATCCAGCTCGCCTCCCTCAACGGAGAGGGCTTGGCCGGAATGGCTCATGTCGCGGAGGCCGATCCCGAGACGTCAGCGGAGCCGGCCGAGCCGCGCGCCGCCGAGATGCGCCTCATCCCGGCGGATGCCGATCCGCGCGAGCAGGTGCGCGGCCTGTTCTTCGCGGCGGTTCAGGGCGTCTCCGAGCCTGCTGCGGCGACGGTGCCGGTCCGTGTCGCCCTGGCGCGCCCGCGCCCCGACGAGGCGCCGCCCGCCGAGGCGTTGCAGACCCTTTCCGCTCCGGCGGGTCATTTCTCGACGCAAGCCGCGCCGGATGCTCTTTCCGCCTCGCGCTTCACCGGATCCGCGACGGAGATGCCGGTCGGATCGCGTTGACGGTGGGCGGGTGCTCGTAGCGGAGGGCACCCCGAAGGAGCCCCGCTGCTGCGATTCTCTCAGGGCCCCGGCACTCGTCCCGGACATCGCAGTCAGGACGAGACGCGGAGCTTTTGTTGGAGCGTCGTCTTTCTACGGAAGACTGGCGCCGCGTCGCGGGCGTGACGCCCTACGCCATGCCGAGCGCCTGCAGATAGAGTTCGAGAATCGCCTCTTCTTCCTGGCGCTCATCGTGGTCGCGCTTGCGCAGAGAAATGATCTTGCGCAGCACCTTCACGTCGAAGCCGTTGGCCTTGGCTTCGGCATAGACATCCTTGATGTCGCCCGCGATGCCGGCCTTCTCCTCTTCGAGGCGCTCGATGCGCTCGATGATGCTCTTGAGCTGGTCGGCGGCGACCGAGGACGGATCGACGGCGGGGGCAGGCGAGGCAGCCATGGCGGCGCTCCTTCGTGCGGGGAAGACGTGGGACGGCAAGCCCCACGCCGGATACCTGCCGGGTTACGCCATCAACCTTACCCGCTCGTTGATGGCATGCAGCACCCCTCCGGTGTCATACCAAATCAGTTTGATCCCTTCGGGATGGCGGATTTGGGCTTCGCTCAGTCGCCGCGCGGTTTCTCTGATCCTGCTTCCGGTCTGATCAACCGGAGACAGGATCAGTGGCCGCCGGTCTGGGCGCCGGAGAAGCGGGTCTGCTGCTCCGGCGTCGCCTCGGTCTGGTGCTGCCGCTTCCATTCCTCGTAAGGCATCCCGTAGACGTGCTCGCGGCTCTGATCCTTGCTGAGGTCGAGTCCGCGCTCGTCCGCCGCGTCCTTCAGCCAGTTCGACAGGCAATTGCGGCAGAAGCCGGCGAGATTCATCAGATCGATGTTCTGCACGTCGGTGCGGTGACGCAGATGCGAGACCAGACGACGGAACACCGCCGCCTCCAGCTCGGTCTGCGTGGCGGGGTCGATCTCGGTCATGGCGTCGTCCTTGAGGCTCGGAAGGGTTTCCGCAGAGGTCGGTCCCCCTGCCCTCTCCGTCAAGCGGAGGCGCGCAGCATCGGTCTCAGGATGCGCGCGAATCGCTGGGCCCATTCCTCCTGACCTTCCGGTCCGCCGATCAGATCCTGGCGGATTTCGATCAGGGCATTGGGCAGACCGCGTGCGGTGGCGTGGCGGTCGATCGTGTCGCCAGGCAGGCCGCCGCCATAGGGCTGGTTGTCTCCCACCGTCAGCCCGGCCGGATCCGCCTTCAGGGCGGCGATGATCGGGTGGCTCATGCGTTCGTCCCGGTCATAGAGCACGCCGACCTGCCAGGGCCGGGCGATGGTGCGCCAGAACGGGGTGAAGCTGTGCATGGTCAGGATCATCGGCGGCCCGGCCGCCGCCTCGGCCTGGGCGACGGCTTCGTCCACCGCTCTGTCGAAGGGGACATAGAAGCGGCGAATCCGCTCGGCGATCCCGGCCGCATCGATGCGGGCATTGCCGGGCACGATGGCACCGTCCGACAGCCGCATCACCAGAGTCGGGTCGAGCCGTCCTCGGTTCGGGTCGATGATGAGCCGCGAGAATTGTGTCAGCACCGCCGGCACGCCGAGCAGCGCGGCGAGCCGGCGCGTGACCGGGGCAGCGCCGATATCGTAAGCGATGTGTCGTGAGAATTCCGCCTCCGGCACGCCGAGCCGGCCGAGATCCTCCGGCACGGCGTTCGAGGCGTGCTCGCAGATCAGCAGGAGGCCGCGGGACGGGTCCCCGGCGATGCGCTCCACGGGATGTTCGGGAAGGGTCTGATTCTCGGGTTCGATGGACAGCATGGCGCCTTATCTGGGCCGGCACGGCGAGATCGGAAAGGCTTTGCCCGTCAGAGCAGGCTCGGCATGCGGAGCGGACGGGCTGGGGTCAAAAAGATTGCTGTGGTGGACGAAAGTTTTGTGAAACGGCGAAGGCTTGCCGATGCGGCGGGGCTCGGGCAAGCACAGGCTCAAACAAGAACCGTGCGAGGACGCTCATGACCGCCCCTGTCTCGACCGATCCGGCCCAGGCCGAGCGTCGCGCCCTTCTCTCGACGATCCTCGACGAGGCGATCGCCGCCGCCCATCCGCGCAAGTGCCTCGTCGGCCATCTGCCGGCGCCGACGCAGGGCCGCCTGATCATCCTCGGTGCCGGCAAGGCGGGTGGCAGCATGGCCGCCGTCGCCAGCCGATTCTACCGCCAGGAGCACGGCGTGCCGGAGGACCGGATCGTTGGCCTCGCCGTCGCGCGCCACGGCTACGGCGAGGACGCCCCCGGCATCCGCATGGTGGAGGCGGGACATCCGGTTCCGGACGCCGCCGGCATCGAGGCGACGAAGGAGGCTCTCGCCCTCGCCGCCAGTGCCGGCCCCGAGGATGAGGTGCTGGTCCTGCTCTCCGGCGGCGGATCGGCCAACTGGATCGCGCCCGCCGGCACTCTCACCCTTTCCGAGAAGCAGGCCATCACCAAGGCGCTGCTGCGCTCCGGCGCGCCGATCAACGAAATCAACGCCGTTCGCAAGCACCTGTCGCGCATCAAGGGCGGCCGGCTCGCCGTCGCGGCGCGCAACGCCAAGTCGATCCTGACGCTGGCGATCTCCGACGTGCCGCATGACGATCCCTCGGTGATCGCCTCCGGCCCAACCGTGCCGGATCCTTCAACCCTCGCCGATGCCCGCGCGATCTGCGAGCGCCGGGGTATCGCCTTGCCCGATTCGGCCCTGGCGCTGCTGAACGACCCTGCCAATGAAACGCCGAAGGCGGGCGATCCGGCCTTCGCCCGGGCCGAGTATCGCATCATCGCCCGACCCATCGACGCCCTCGAGGCCGCGGCCGAAGCGGCCCGCCGCGCCGGCTATGAGCCGGTGATGCTGGGCTCGGACCTCGAAGGTGAGGCTCGCGAAGTTGCCGCCGAGCATGCTCGGCTCGCCCTCGACGCGAAGCGGGAGGGTAAGCGGATCGCCTTGATTTCCGGCGGCGAACTCACCGTCACCATCCGCGGCGAGGGTGACGGCGGGCCGAACCAGGAATATGCGCTGGCGCTTGCCATCGCGCTCGACGGCGCCGAAGGCATCGCCGGCATCGCCGCCGACACCGATGGCACCGATGGCGGTCGCGGCGCCGCGACCGACCCGGCGGGCGGTCTCGTCGATGCGACCACCCTGGCCCGCGCCCGCGCTGCCGGGCTCGACCCGCAGGCGATGCTGACGGACAACGATTCGACGCGATTCTTCGCCACCATCGGCGATCTCGTTCAGCCGGGCCCCACTCGGACCAATGTCAACGATTGTCGCGTCATTCTCGTGGGCTGAGGCCCGCTCCCGCCGCCGGATCCTCCGGCGGCTCTGCCTCGGGGCGGCGCTCACCCTCCTCCCCTTCCCCGCTCTGGCCGACCTGCGCCTGTGCAACCAGACCGCCAGCAAGGTCGGCGTGACACTCGGCTACCGTGACGCTCAGGGCTGGGTGACGGAGGGCTGGTGGGACCTGAAGCCCCGCAATTGCGAAACCCTGCTGCGGGGCTCGCTGGCGGCGCAGTTCTACTATGTCTATGCAGTCGACTATACGCGCGGCGGCGAGTGGAGCGGGCGCGCGATGATGTGTACCCGCGACACGGCCTTCACCATCCGCGGTGTCGAGGATTGCCTCGCCCGTGGCTTCGACCGCAACGGGTTCATCGAGGTCGATACCGGTCAGCAGCGGAACTGGACGATTCAGCTCTCCGATCCCGGCCAGCCCCTGGCGGGCGGCCCCTGACCCTCGTCACGAGGAGCTGAGAGGCGGAGTGCCTCCGCTCTCCCGCAAATACCCTTGCTCCTCATGCTCGGCACTCGCGCAGCGAGCCTCGAAGCACTCCGGAACGATCCATCCCACGCTATTCGTCCGGCGCGAGAAGAGTCGTGGGGTACTTCGAGGCTGCTGTCGCAGTGCCTCGATGAGGACTGCTACGAAGACAGGATGAGATTGCCCAAACCGGATCTCACAAACGAAAAGAGCGCCCCGAAGGGCGCTCTCTCGTTACGTCTCGAACGGTGAACCGTCTCAGAGGCCGCTGAACTTGTAGTTGAAGCCGGCGCGGATGAGGCTGCCCTCGGTGCTGAAGCGCGAGGTGTAGGAGCCGGGAACGGTCGAGACCGGGCCGACGAAGATGTTGCGGTTGCCGAGATCGTAGCGGATGTACTCGGCCTTGATCGTCACGTCCGACTTGATGCCGAGCCACTTGCCGAAGGCGAAGGTGCTCAGGAAGCTGTCAGCCGGGATCGCGTACTCGATACCGCCACCGTAGTTGTAGCCGGTCTCGAAGATCTTGCGGGCGCCGCCGGTATACTGGAGGACGGTGGCGTTCGGGTTGTAGAAGTCGGCGCCGTAGCCGACATAGCCGAAGGCGAGACCGCCGGTGCCGTACACGAGGAACCGGTCGAAGGCGTAGCCGAGCTTGCCGTTGACGGTGCCGAGGAAGTCGATGTTCTGGGTGTAGACGCTGGCATTGCCGACGACGGGGTTCGGCGTGCCGTAGAAGCCGGTGCGCTTGTCGAGGTCGAGCCAGGTCACGTCGAAAGCGACACCGGCGACGAAGCCGGAGCCCGGCGTGAACTGGACGTTATAGCCGAAGCCGCCACCGATCTTGGAGAAGCCGTCAACCTCGCTCTTGAGGGAGGCGGGGCGGCGACCGGCGGTCACGTTGCCAGCGGTGAAGACGTCGTTGCCGCTGGTGCGGATGTTCTGGTTATCGGTGAAAGCGTAACCGGTGTGCAGGCCAGCGTAGAAGCCGGTCCACGTGAAGACCGGAACCGGCGCGAAGGCGATCGGCGGAGCCTCGCGGCGGGGCAGATCGGCGGCCAGCGCCGCGGTCGTCGCGAGCGCCGCTGCGCTGCCCAGGAGGAGTGCTCTGATCACGGTAAGGTCCGCCCTTGGAAAATCTGTGTTCTGGACGAAAGCTACCAGCGGAGCGGCCAAGCTGCCTATGACTTTACTGCAACACGAAGCGAAGATGCGGCTGGAGTTGCGTTTACGAAACGTTAAACGCTGAAGACTCCCACAGTTGAGTGGGCAAAAGAACAGGGCTTCGAAGAAAAGGTTCCCGGTGCCGGTAAATTCCCGACATGCTGGGGATCTGTGGCCTTGACCTCGGACGCGCAGGGATGCTTGTGGCCCGCAAGCCCCCGTCCGGCCAGCGGCGCCGCTTCAGAGCGTCCTCCATATGCCGGGCCGTTCCCGCCCGCGCGATACCCGCGCCCTGCGGGTCCAGCGGGTGATGGAGGCTAGATTTGAAGCGCTCGCGCCGCACCAAGATCGTCGCAACCCTCGGCCCGGCATCCGATACGCCGGAGATGATCGAGAAGCTGTTTCATGCCGGTGTGGACGTATTCCGCATCAACATGAGCCATCTCGCCCGTGAGAAGCTGCCGGAGCGGATCGAGGTGATCCGCACCATCGAGCGCGAGGCCAAGCGCCCGATCGGCATCCTCGTCGATCTGCAGGGTCCGAAGCTCCGGCTCGGCACCTTCATCGGCGATGCGGCGCATATCGAGAACGGCCAGACCTTCGTGCTCGATTCGGACCCGACGCCCGGCAATGCCAACCGGGTCTACCTGCCCCATCCGGAGATTCTCACCGCCCTCGAGCCCGATCATGCGGTTCTGATCGACGACGGCAAATTGCGCCTCGTCGTCACCGAAGTGAGCGAAGGCCGCGCCGTCACCCGCGTCGAGGTCGGCGGCCGCATCTCCAACCGCAAGGGCGTCTCCCTGCCCCACACGGTGCTGCCCCTGCCGGCGATGACCGACAAGGATCGCGGTGACTTGGAAGCGGGCCTCGCTGCCGGTGCCGACTGGATCGCCGTTTCCTTCGTGCAGCGTCCCGAGGACGTGGCCGAAGTGAAGAAGGTTGCCGCCGGGCGCGCCCAGGTGATGGCCAAGATCGAGAAGCCGCAGGCGCTCTCCCGCCTCGACGAGATCATCGAGATCTCCGACGGCATCATGGTCGCCCGCGGCGATCTCGGCGTCGAGATGCCGCTCGAGCAGGTTCCGGGTGTGCAGAAACGCATCACCCGCGGCGCCCGGCGCCTGGGCAAGCCCGTCGTCGTCGCGACGCAGATGCTCGAATCGATGATCACCTCGCCGGTGCCGACCCGCGCCGAGGTGTCGGATGTGGCGACGGCCGTCTACGAGGGCGCCGACGCGGTGATGCTCTCCGCCGAGAGCGCCGCCGGTGAGTTCCCGGTCGAGGCGATCGCCACCATGAACCGGATCGCCGAGCAGGTGGAGCGCGATGCGCTCTACTGGTCGATCCTGATGGCCCAGCGCTCCGAGCCGGAGCCGACTGCCTCCGACGCCATCGCGGCGGCGGCCCACCAGATCGTCGACGCCCTCGGCCTGCGGGCGATCATGGCCTGGACCCATTCGGGATCGACCGTGCTGCGGCTCGCCCGCGCCCGGCCCAATGCCAGCGTGATCGCATTGACGCCGAAGCGTGAGACGGCGCGCCGCCTCACCATGGCCTGGGGCGTGCACCCGATCGTCACCAAGGACGCCAGCGATGTGGACGACATGGCCTTCCGCGCCGCGAAATTCGCGGTGCGCGAGCGGTTCGCGGAGATCGGCGACCGGGTGATCGTGGTGGCCGGCGTTCCGTTCGGCATCCCCGGCGCCACCAACATGGTGCGCATCGCCTTCGTCACTCGGGAGCACGCCGAGCGGGCGTGATCTCGTCGGCCCCCGCCGCCGTCAGCCCGTCCACCTCACGGACCAGGGCCTCGGCGGCGGTGTAAGTCAGCATATGCCCGGCGCCCGGCAGCACGACGCGCCGGGCGTGCGGCATCGCCCGGCCGAGCGGATCGGCCTGAAGTTCGGTCTGGACCACCGGATCGGCCCCACCGGCCACGATGACACTCGGCAGGCGGATCGTGCCGTAGTGCGGCGCCTGCTCCGCCAGAGCTGCGGGCAATCCGGCGAGATCCTGGATATTGGCGAGCGCCGGTCCCGGCCGCAGAATCAGTGGGGCGCGGCTCGCCGCGACGTAGTTCTCGACCGGCGCCTCCGGCCGGAACACGCTTCTCGCGACCGATGGCAGGTAGGCGAGGCCGAGCGGCACCGCTACGGTTCGCGTCAGCAGCCACGTCACTGGCGGCTTCAACGCCAAATTCGCCCACCAGGGCAGCGGGCGGGGCGGAAACGGCACCGCGACCGGCGCGACGAGGACGAGGCCCTGCACCCGTTCCGGCCGGTCGAGGGCCATCCGCAGGACGAGCGCCCCGGACCACGAATGGCCCAGGAGAATCACCTTTCCGACTCCGAGGCGGTCGAGGGCCTGCCCCAGCGCTCTCCCTTGGACGGCCGGAGAGGCCGCTTCCGACCCGGCGAGCCGGTCGCTGTTGCCGTAGCCCGGCCGGTCGAAGGCGATGACGCGATAGCCAGCCCGGGCGAGGGAGCGCCCGACCCCTTCCATCGGATCGTAGGCATTGGCGGAGGCGCCGTGCAGCAACACCACCGTCGCCCGGGCTCCTTCCCCAGGCCCGTCCTCCAGATAGGCGATTCGGCCGCCATCGACGGCGATACTGTGGTCGGCCGGCGGGTAGCGGGCCTCGACGCGCCACGCGATCAGCCGCGTTGCCACCGCCGCGCAGACGAGCACCGCCAGGATGAGGGCCAGGGCGACCGCGAGGAAGCCGAGTGCGACGCGCGCGAGGTCGGCGGCGAGGCTCACGGAGCGGGCCTCAGAGGTCGCGACCCTCCACATCGGGCGTCAGTCGCTCGATCGCCTTCTTGAGCACGTCCCATTGCGGGTAGAGCGCCTCCGCCCGGCGGAAGGCGTCGAGCGCCCGGGCCTTGTCGTCCTGGGCGAGGTAGAGCTTGCCCAGGGCGGCCCAGGCCTCGAAATGGCGCGGTTCCAGCACCAGGGCCCGCTGCAGATCGGCAATGGCCGTCGCCGAATCGGACAGGCGCCAGAACAGCGTCGCGCGCCGGCTCCAGCCCTCGGACCAGTTCGGCTCCAGGGCGACGGCGCGGTCCATCAGTTCGACGGCAAGCGGCAGGTCGTTGCCGCTCATCGCCTGCCGGGCGCGGTCGGAGAGCAAGTCTGCGGTGGCGCTGCCGGAACGGCCGAGGCGCCGCTCGATCAGCGTGGCGACGGCCTTCGCCTCGGCCTCGTCGTCGGCCTCCTTGAGGCGGGCATAGAGGTCTTCGAGGCTGACCGGCGGGTGCGGCTTGCGCCCCTTCTCCGGTCGCTCCTTCTCGGCCGCGACGGCGGAGCCGCCGAATCCCGTCTGGCCCGCCAGCACGAGGCCGAGGCAGAGGGTAGTCAGGATGAGATGCGGACGAATCGACATAGGGCCGAAGCTTTCACTCCGGCCCCCACATCCGTCAACGCGCTCCGGTGCCGCGCAAGCCTGCGCGGCCCAGACGATCAGCCCTGGCGGGCCTTGAAGCGCTTCTGGGTCTTGTTGATGATGTAGACGCGGCCCTTACGGCGCACGAGCTGGTTGTCACGGTGACGGGCGCGCAGCGACTTGAGCGAGTTGCGAATCTTCATCGGTCTCACATCGGCACGGATCGAGACCGGCCGCCTGTTGTTCAAGGTGTCTCGATGGGACGGAGCGCCGTGAGGACGCTCCGGCGATGACGTCGGTGACATCGCGGGGAGGTGGTCGCCTTATCAGACAACCCCCGCCAAAGGCAAGGTTCTCGACCTCCGTCCGGTCTCTTCTCGGAGAAGAGCGGGACATCGGCCGGGAATTGCCTATCGCTCCTTCCAAGCCTTTGCGATCTGATCGGTCAAGGGCTTGGTGAGGTAGGACAGCACCGAGCGCTCGCCGATCTGGGTGTACGACTCGACCGGCATGCCGGGCACGAGGCGCAGACCCTTCAGACGGTCCTTGTTCTCGTCGCGGATGCGGATGCGCGCGGTGTAGAAGGACTGGCCCGTCTTCGGATCCTGGGTCACATCGGCGGAGACGCGCACCACCTCGCCGTCGATCTCCGGCGTGGTGCGGGTGTTGAAGGCGGAGAAGCGCAGCACCGCCTTCTGGCCGACGCGCACGTTGTCGATGTCCTGCGGCTGCACCCGCACCTCGACGAGGAGCTGGTCGGCCGCCGGCACGATCAGCATGGCCGGCTCGCTCGGCACGACCAGGCCGCCGACGGTGTGCACCGTCATCTGGTGGACATAGCCGTCCTGCGGCGCCCGCAGCTCGACGCGCTTGAGCTGGTCCTCGGCCGCGACGCGCTTCTCACGCAGTTCCGACCACTTGCCGCGAATCTCAGCCAGATCCTTGCCGACTTCGGTGCGCATCTCCTGGTCGATCTGGAAGATCTGCAGCTCGGTCTCGGCGATCTTGCCGCGTGCCGAGGCGGTGGAGGCGATGAGCTGACCGCGCTCACCTTCGAGCCGCGCCGCATCGCGCTCCAGGGCTGTGACGCGGGAGAGGGGCACGAGGTTCTTGCCGTAGAGGTCGCGCACGCCGGTCAATTCGTGGCCGATCAGATCGATCTCGCGGTCCTTGGCTGCCGCCTGCTTGGTCAGGCCGGCGATCTCCTGGCGCAGCTGATCGACCCGCTCCCGCAACTGCGCCTTCTGGCCCTCGCGCCCGGCGACGCGGGCCGCGAACAGGCGCGATTCGCCGTCGATCAGCCGGGTCACGCTGGCATCGCTGTCGATGCGCGAAACGAGTTCGGGCGGGAAGGCGACGGCCTTCAACCCGTCGCGCTCGGCCTCGTCGCGGGCGCGGCGGGCGGCCAGCTCGTCCATGGCCTTCAGCACGATGTCGAGATTGGCCCGGGTCTGGGTTTCGTCGAGGCGGATCAGCACGTCGCCTGAGGCGACCCGCTGGCCCTCGCGCACGAGGAGTTGGCCGACCACGCCGCCGGTCGGGTGCTGCACCTTCTTGATGTCGCTCTCGACCACGAGCTGGCCCGGGGCGATCACGGCAGCGGCGATGTCGGTGAAGGTAGCCCAGCCGCCGATGCCGAGGACGAGCGCCACGGAGAGGCCGGCCGCGACGGCGAGATGACGGCGGATCGAACCGTGGGCGACGGGCCGCGGCAGGGCCGGGGCGAGGCCGTTCAGGGGCGCGAGGGTCGACGACATCAGGCACTCTCTCGGATGGCGGTCGTGGTCACCTGCTTGGAGGTCTCCTTGGAGGCCTCCTTGGCCGCCTCATCGGCGGTGACAGGGACCGGAGCGGGAGCCGGTGCGGGGCGCAGCACGCGCTTGAGGATCTCGTCCTTCGGCCCGAAGGCCTGGGCGCGGCCGTCGGCCATCATCAGGATCAGGTCGAGGGCGGCCAGCGCGCTCGGACGGTGGGCGACGACGACACAGATGCCACCGCGCCGCCGCACGCCGAGGATCGCCTCGGTCAGCGCGTTCTCGCCCTCGCTGTCGAGATTGGCGTTGGGCTCGTCGAGCACCACGAGGAACGGCTCGCGGTAGAGCGCGCGGGCGAGGCCGACACGCTGGCGCTGGCCGGCGGACAGCCCCGAGCCGCCCTCGCCGATCTGGGTGTCGTAGCCCTCCGGCAGCCGCAGGATCAGTTCGTGGACGCCGGCCGCCCTGGCGGCGGCGATGACCGCCTCACCGGGCGCTCCCGGCTCGAAGCGGGCGATGTTCTCGGCCACCGTGCCGGCGAACAGCTCCACCTCCTGCGGCAGGAAGCCGATATGGGCACCGAGATCGCCGCTGGTCCATTGGTCGAGGGCCGCGCCGTCGAAACGAACCTTTCCGCGCACCGGCGGCCAGACGCCGACGAGCGCGCGCACCAGGGAGGACTTGCCGGAGGCCGAGGGGCCGATGATGCCGAGCCCCTGCCCGGCCCGGAGGCCGAAACTGACATCCTGTACCACGAGGCGCGGCGTGCCGGGTGGAACGATGCTGACGCCCTCGACGGTGATGGTCTCGGCCGGCGCCGGCAGAACCTGCGGCTGGTGCCCCACCGGCATCCGCGCAAACAATTCGGACAGGCGGCGCCAGCTCTGCCGCGCGGCCACGAACCCCTTCCAGTTGGCGATGGCGAGCTCGGCCGGGGCGAGCGCCCGCGAAACGAGGATCGAGGAGGCGATGATGATGCCGGCGGTGGCCTCGTTGTGGATGACGAGCCAGGCGCCGAGCGCCAGCACGCCGGATTGCAGCGCCATGCGGAACACCTTCGAGCCGGCGCCGAAACCGCCGCCGACATCGGCGACGCTCTGGTGCGCCTCGCGGTAGTCGCGGTTGGCCAGAGCCCAGCGGGCGGCGAGGCGCTCCTGCATGCCCATGGCCGCCAGCACCTCGGCGTTGCGGCGTCCGGATTCGGCCAAGCCGTTGCGGCGCATGCCGAAGCCGGTGGCGGCCTGGGTCGGGCCCTTGCTGGAGCGGTCGGTGAAGTAGGTGAGGCCCGCCAGGACTGCCATGCCGACGAGGGCGGCGACGCCGATCAGCGGATGGAACAGGAAGCAGATCAGCAGGTAGACCGGCATCCACGGCAGGTCGAAGAAGGCGGACGGACCGGTGCCGGCGAGGAAGGCGCGGATCTGGTCGAGATCGCGCAGGGGCAGCAGGCCGTCCCCCTGCGAGGCGCCCTTCAGAGGCGCGCGCACCACCAGATCGAACACGCGCCCGCTCAAGGATTCGTCGAGGGCGGCGCCGACCCGCGCCAGGATGCGGGCGCGGATGGTCTCCAAGAGGCCCTGGAAGGCGTAGAGCACGAACGCCAAGGCCCCCAGGCCGATCAGGGTCGGCACCGAGCGGCTCGGGATCACACGGTCGTAGACTTCGAGCATGAAGAACGAGCCGGTGAGATAGAGGATGTTCACCAAGCCGCTCATCACGGCGACGCCCAGGAAGGCCGCCCTGCACCGCCCAAGCGCGGCGGCGATCTCGTTTTTGCTCTGCCCGTCGCTCACCGTGTCGTCCCCCGATTCCGCGGCATCCTTCGACATGCCGCCGCCCCGGCCGCCGCGCGACCTCCGTTAAGAGAGCGTTTTCATATCGGGAAATGCGACCAAATTTAAGCGTAACCTGTTTAGTCAGAAGGGACTACGCCTTTTGTTATAGATGTATATTTGGTATTTACGTGTATGTTAGAAGGTTTCGCTAGGGAACGACTTTCGTTCCAACCGGTGATGGAAAAGCTCCCTCCGCGCACGAAAAAGCCGCCGAATCTTGCGATCCGGCGGCTTCTGGATTGCCTCCCTTTCTCGGGAGCACGCCCCGCTCTATTGCGGCGGCGGCGATGCCGGCGTCTCCGGTGTCGGCTGCGGAGCCGCGGGAGCCTCCGGTGCCGCTGCCAGTTCGGCGGTGTTCTTGGTGAGTTCGGGGTAGCTCTCGACCATATGCGCCCCCGCCAGCGGCTTGGACTGACCGTTATGGCAGGTCGCGCAGTTCAGCTTCGGTGCGTCGCCGGTCGGACCGAGGCGGTTGGCCGGGAAGACCGGGGTGAGCGGCTCGATGTAATCGCCGTTCAGGTCGCGGACCATCCGGATGCCGTGCCAGGCCAGCGTCCGCTGCGGCGTGCTCTGCGACCAGTTCGAGATCGCTCGGGTGTTGTGGCAGTAGGTGCAGTTGACGCCGAGCGAAGACGACATGTGGATCATCAGGCCATAGGTCCGTTCCGCGGCCTGAATCGGCTTACCCTTGCTCTCCGGCAGAGCCGTCGTGGCATTCACCCGGATCAGGTTCTCGTCGGCATCCTTCTTACCCAGGAACTCGGTGAGCGTGTCGTAGGGCAGCGAGGCCAGGCCAACGGAGGGGGAGGCCAGGTTCTGCCCGTTATTCCGGGGGATGAAGCCGGTCTTGTAGGTCGGGCCGGGGTTCTGGAACCAGACATGGGCCGGCACCGGCTGGCCGCGGTGGCAAGTATAGCAGGTCACGCCCGCCTCGCCGACATGCTTCTCCTTCCAGGTGGTGTTGATGTGCTGGACCATCTGGATCATCCGACGGGCCACCTTCTTCTGGTAGAGGCTGTCATCGGCCATGTTCTCGGTGTTGTGGCAGTAGGTACAGCCCTGTTCGGGGCTGACCCACTCCGTCATCGAGGTCATCAGACGGTTGAATTCCTCGACGCTGACATCCTTGAGAACCTTGACGTTCTCATAGACGGCACCGGCCTTCTCGGTTCCGGCCTCGACCGGCTCGGCCGGAGCCGGGGGCTGGTTGGCGGCCTGCAGGGCGGCGGCGCCGGCCTTGGTCTGGATCTGGTCCATGCCGGTGCCGCGGAAGCCGTGCTGCTGGGCGACGATCGGCGGCTTGGTCCAGCCGGCGGTGCCGAACTGGGCGATGGTGAGAAACAGGGCGACGACAGCGCCCGCGACGACGAGCAGAGTCTTCATGGCGTCCCCCCTGGCAGAGCCCCCGGCATATGGAGCGGATCCGGGATCGGTCCGAAAACCTGCGGATAGGCCGGCGCGACGCCGTGCTTGACCGCCCAGAGATACCAGTTGTCGACGACGGTGCCGGTGAGCAGGATGCCGATGCCGCCGGTGAGCGTGGTCAGCACCGCAAACCACCAAGCCCAGCGGTGGACCGATTCCATGGTGGCGTTGAAGCCCATGGTCCAGCGCCAGAACAGGGCCGCGCGCTCGGTGGCGGTGCCACGGTCGACGATCTGATCGATCTCACGTTCCGAGCCGTAGCGGCTGGTGGCGAGGATCGTGCCCCCGTGCATCGCGAAGAGCAGCGTCGACCCGTACAGGAAGACGATCGAGAGCATGTGGAACGGGTTGTAGAACAGGTTGCCGTAGCGCAGCGAGAAGGCTGCGGTCCAATCGAGATGAGGAAAGATGCCGAAGGGCACCGCCTCGCTCCACGACCCCATCAAGAGCGGGCGGATGAAGCCGAGGACGAGATAGAGCCAGATCGCGCTGGCGAAGGCCCAGGGCACGTGCGTGCCGAGACCCAGGGCGACCGCCCGGCGATACATCCTCACCCACCACAGCAGGATCGAGGCGGTGAGGAAGAAGCCGGCGATCAGCCACCAACCGCCCTCATTGAGGGGCGGCAACACCTTCAGACCGTATTTGGGCAGCGGTGGTTCAAGGGCCAGCCAGGGCAGCTGACGGACGAACTGGATCGGATCCCAGTTCACGCTGGCCCACATGTTGAGGCCGATGATCTCGAAGGCGATCAGTCCGCAGGCGAAGGACAGGGCCCCGAGATAGCCGCCATAGATCGGGCCGACCTGGCTGTTGCCGATGAGCCCGAACAGGTAGCTGTTGAACGGTCTGCCGATGCGGGCGTCGGACGAGATCGGGATGCCCTGCTCCGGCTCGACCGGGCGCACCTGCACCTGCGTGAAGATGTTCTGGTAGTAGGCCACGGCGTCTTCCTCCATGGACCCGCGGTCGCCGGAACGGTCTCCGCGCCGCTTGCGGAGATCCTCGCGCCCGAAGATCGACTGTGCGCCTCAGGCCGCCCGGCACCGTTGCCGGCCGGCGTCACGGTTCATCGCCACACCGGCAGGTTGAGCCACCAGCCCCACCATTCCGGCCAGCCCTGGGTCCAGAACGGCCCCGAGATGACGATGCAGACGGCGCTCCAGAATCCGGCCGAGAGCGCGAGGAACAGGCCGAGCCGGTGGATGCCGAGCGTTCCGATCGAGTAGCCGATCGTATCGCGGAAGTAGGTATCCTCGTGCTCGGGGGTCTTCACCGTTTCGCCCTTGGCCGGGTTGGTCGAAGACAGGATCAGCGAGCCGTGCAGCGCCAAGGCGAAGGTCGTCGTGAAGAAGAACGACACCGCAAGCATGTGCGCTGGATTGTAGTGAAAGTGCAGATACTGGTAGCCGGTGTTCGATACCCAATCGAGATGGCTGAGGATCCCGTAGGGGAAGCCGTAACCCCAGGCGCCCATCAGGAACGGGCGGATCACCACCAGGGCGACATAGGCGAAGATCGCCACCGAGAAGGCGAAGGGCACATGATACCCGATGCCGAGCTTGCGGCAGATCTCAACCTCGCGCAGGGCCCAGGACGAGAAGGCGCCGATGGCGCAGAAAGTGATGATCTGCCACAGCCCCCCTTCCTTCAGGGGCGCCAGCGCCAGCCCGTATTTCAGGTCGGGCGGGGCGATGTTGATCTGCCAGATGTTCCAGGTCGGCCCGATCGCGGCACCGTAGATGATCAGCGCGGTGCCGAGCACCGAGAAGAAGATCGTCGTGACGCCGAAGAAGCCGACATAGAACGGGCCGATCCAGAAATCGAACAGGTCACCGCCGACAAGGGTGCCGCCGCGGACCCGGTATTTTCGTTCGAAGCTCAGCATCGCCATGGCGGACGATCCCCCGAGATGAGGACGGAAGCTGCCGGGGCAGGCGCGAGGTGCCTGCCCGCGGCGAACCGGATGTCAGTCCGGTCAGGTCGGCATCGTCGGGAGGACGAGGCTCTGGGCGGAGGCCGCCTTCGCGTCCTTCGGGCCTTCCAGCCAGTTGAACCGGTCGGTGCTGAGCAGAATGAAGTGGATCAGCAGAGCCAGGACGAACAGGAAGGTGAACAGCGCGACGAGGGTGCGCCGGGGGTCGAACAGGAGCCAGATCTTATGCATGACGGGGGACTCCTCATCCGATCATCGACACGAGGCCGTGGGCGGCGTGGGTCACGCCGTCGAGCAGGGCATAGCCCTTCGGCCCGGGAAGCCACGGCCGCCACAGCCAGACGAGGATGTGGGCGACCACGGCGATCGCCGTGAAGATGATGAAGCTCGTCAGGAAGATCGCGTGAAATTCCTTGGCTTCGGGTTCCGTCAGCCCGGACAGGCTGCTCGGTCTTTCCGTAGTGATACCGCTAGCCATCGATCGAACCTCCGCTGGTTGTGCCGCACGCCGTGACTGGGCGCGGCGGGTGTCGCCGTGACTCGATGACATCACGGCGCAGGGATCCCCCGTGTCACCGCACGGAAGTGCTTCGCTCGCGCTATCCCATGAAGGCGAAGGGGATCGCCGAGACGGCCATCGCCTTGGCCTCGCCAAAGACGGAGCGGCGCTCTTGCAACAGGCTTCGCCGCCGCGGGCGTCCGGTGGGCGTCAGGCGCTGCACCAGGGCGGCGATCAGGAAGAACGGATAGGTCGCGGCCAGGATGATCCGGAACTGGATCGCCTCGCTGTGCAGGCGCGACGGCGCGGGCATCGATCGTTGCAGGGCAACTCTCATCGCTGGTCTCTCCGCAGGCTTTCCGGGCCCGGAAGGCGCCGGAGGGTGAAGGGGATGGGCGAGAGCCGCGCTCATGCGGCGGCTCCCACGGCAAGGTCGCTCTGCGCCCGCTCGACATGGGCGGGGGCCACGCGCTCGGCGGCGGCGCGGCGGGCCGCCCGCTCGGCGGCATCACGCAGACGCTTGGCGGCGGAGATGCGCGTGAGAACGGGATGGGCCTCGACCAGGGCGTCGAGCCGGGCGCGGGCCGCCTCGTCCCAGGGGAGTTCCCGGTGTGGACGGAGGGGGGTGGCCTCCACCGCATCCATGTCGCGGGCGAGCGGCAGGATGTGGAAGAGCATGTCGAACAGGGCGTTGCAGACTTCCTGCACGAGGTAGGTCGCGCCGGCATAGCCCATGAACGGCGTGCCGGTGTGCCGCCGGATGATGGCGCCGGGGAAGGAGGCCGGAACATAGGCCGCGCGGCCACCGCTCTCGGCGAGATACATGCGCTCGTTGAAGGAGCCGAACAGGACGAGCGGCGGGCTGGCCTTGATCGCTGCACGCACCGCCACGTTGTCGGGCTTGGCCCCGGCACTGCGGCCGAAGGCGAAGTGGCAGGGCAGGCCCATCTCGTCTTCGAGGAAGTGGCGGACGCCCCGGGCATAGGTCTCGGTAGCGACGATGCCGAAGCTCGCGGTGCCGAAGAAATCCTGCGTCACCGAGCGCCACAGATCCCAGACCGGCTTGATCGTGGTGTGGCGCTCCCGCTCGATGAACGGCTCGGGATCGAGCCCGAGGATCTCGCCCAGCGAGCGCAGGAACTTGGTGGTCGAGAGAACACCGATCGGCGCCTGGAGATAGGGGCGTTCCAGGCCCTCGCAGAGCAGGCGCCCGAACTCGCGGTAGAGGCAGATATTGGCGTCCGCGTTCACCAGTTTGGGGACGTCGGCCAGATGCGAGCCGAGGGGGAAGGTGAGATTCACCTCGGCACCGATGCCCTCGACGAGGCGGCGGATCTCGGCGAGATCCGAGGCCATGTTGAAGGTGCCGTAGGCCGGACCGATGATGTTGACCCGCGGCCGCTCGCCCGGCTTGCGCTCCGGCCGCGCCGGAATTCCCTTCTTGGCGAAGCGCTTGGCGCCGTATTCCTGCCAGAGCCAGCTCATCGCCCGGTCGGCGGATTGCCACTGATCCTCGTCGATGGTGCGCGGCAGGAAGCGCTGGAGGCCGGTGCCCTCCGGGGTCACGCCGCCGCCGATCATCTCGGCGATGGAACCCGTGACCACGACACTCGGCTGGCCGGGATCGAGCGTGGCGTGGGCCCGCTTCATCGCCCCTTCGGTGCCGTGGCGGCCGAGCTCTTCCTCGGCCAGCCCGGTGACGACGATGGGCAATTCGTGCGGCGGCAGGGCGTCGGTGTAGTGGAGGACCGAGGTGACCGGCAGGTTCTCGCAGCCCACCGGGCCGTCGATGACGACCTGCAGGCCCTTGATCGCCGTGAAGACGTAGACCGCCCCCCAGTAGCCGCCGGCCCTGTCGTGGTCGAGGATCAGCATCACGCCATCTCCCCGATCGGCTTCTTGGGCGCTTCCGCCTTCGGCGAAGCCTTGCGCTGCGGCACCTCCTGCCAGACACCCGCCGCGTGGCCGGTGCCGACACCCTCGAAGAAGGCGCGCATCGCATCGAAGCGCGGCTTGTTGGCGAGCGCGGCGTTGACCACCTTGGCCAGCGAGCCGGCCCCGGCCGCGCCCATCAGGGGACGAGCCGAGATCAGGTTAGTGAAGTAGAGGGCGGGGGTGCCGCTCTCCTTGGCTTTCTGCACCACCGGGGTCGTGCCGATGGCGAGATCCGGCCGGAAGGCGTGGAAGGCGGCGAGGTCGTCCTCCAGCGAGGCGCGGTAGCGAATCTCGACGCCACGCTCCTCCAGCCACACCCGGTCGGGCTCGGACCAGGGCGTGCGCGGGCAGGCGGTGCCGACATAGGGCACCTCAGCGCCGCTCTCGACGAGGAGGCGGGCCACCAGCAATTCGGAACCCTCGTAGCCGGAGAGGGTGATGCGCCCCTTCACCGGCATGGCGGCCAGCGCGCCGCGGATGGCCGGAAGCAGCCGGTTCTGTGCCGCCGCCACCGTCTCGCGCGACACGCCGCAGGCGTTGCCGATGGAAGCGAGCCATTCGGCGGTGCCGTCGTGGCCGACCGGGGCGGAGCCGATGACCGGCCGCCCCGCCGCCTCGAACTCGCGCACGCTCGCGGTGTAGAACGGGTGGATCGCCGCCACCGCCGCCGCGTCGAGGGCGCCGTAGAGTTCACGCCATTCCCGCGTCGGCACCACCGGCCCCGCGCTGAGGCCGAGCGGTTCGAGCAGCCCGCCGATCACCACCGGATCGGCGGGGAACATCTCACCCAGCAGGGCGACGGCCGGGCGCTCCGAGCGGCCGTTGCGGGGAGCCTGGACCGGCCCCTGTTCAGCCTCGGTGCGGGCGAATTTGAGCATCGCCCCGGCCAGCACGTCCTTGGCCTCGGCATGGGTCGGCACGCCGAAGCCTGGCACGTCGATGCCGATGACCCGGACGCCGTCGATCTGCTTCGGCAGAAGCCGCAGCGGCACGCCTGAGGCGGTGGGAACGCAGAGATTGATGACGACGATGGCGTCGTAATCCTCGGGCTTCGCCGAGGCATGGACCGCCTCACGGATATCCTCGAACAGCTTGCCGGTGACCAGGGTCTCGGAATTGAACGGCACGTAGCCGACGCTGCGGCGTGCCCCGTAGAAATGCGAGGTGAAGGTGAGCCCGTAGACGCAGCAGGCCGAGCCGGAGAGGATCGTCGCCGTGCGCCGCATCCGCAGGCCGACCCGCAGGGAGCCGAAGGCCGGGCACATGCTCTGCGGCTGGTCGTGGGGACCGGCCGGGTAGTCCTTGCGGAACTGCTCCAGCGTCTCGGCGATGCCGGATTCCCCGCTCGCGACCTCGGCGGCCGCCCGCATGGCGTCCTTGCCGGCGTGGCAGCCCAGACCGTCGCCCTGGGTCGCGGCGAGGTCGACGCCTTCGGGGCGGCGGGCGCGGAGCGCGGCGATGTCGAGGCTGACCGCCATGGCTCAGACCTCGTCGTAGACGATTTCGAGGGACGGCTTGGCGAGGATCGCCCGACCGCACATGTCCTCCATGGTCGCCGGCTCCAGCACCACGTCGCGGCCGGTGGCCTCGCTCGAGAACAGGCCGAGCAGCGCGTCCTGGCTCAGCGGCGCGGGCTGGTGCGGGGCGGCCTCGGCCACGTTCTGCGCCAGCTCGGCGAAGAGCGGCCCCCAGCGCCCGTCCGGCCTGCCGATGATCTCGTAATTCGCGCTCTTGCGGCGGATGTCCTCGTTGGCCGGGATCGAAGCCAGGACTGGGATGCCCACCGCCTCGGCGAAGGCCTGCGCCTCGCCCGTACCGTCGTCCTTGTTGATGACGAGGCCGCCGACGCCGACATTGCCGCCGAGCTTGCGGAAATACTCCACCGCCGAGCAGACGTTGTTGGCGACGTAGAGCGATTGCAGGTCGTTGGAGCCGACGACGACGACCTTCTGGCACATGTCCCGGGCGATCGGCAGGCCGAAGCCGCCGCAGACCACGTCACCGAGGAAATCGAGCAGGACGTAGTCGAAGCCCCATTCGTGAAAGCCGAGCTTTTCCAGAAGCTCGAAGCCGTGGATGATGCCCCGGCCGCCGCAGCCGCGCCCGACCTCCGGTCCGCCGAGCTCCATCGCGTAGACGCCGTCGCGCTTGAAGCAGACATCGCCGATGGCGACGGTTTCGCCCGCGAGCTTCTTTCGGGTCGAGGTTTCGATGATGGTCGGGCAGGCGCGCCCGCCGAACAGGAGCGAGGTGGTGTCGCTCTTCGGGTCGCAGCCGATCAGCAGCACCTTCCGGCCCTGCTGAGCCATCATGTAGCTGAGATTGGCGAGCGTGAACGACTTGCCGATGCCGCCCTTGCCGTAGATCGCGATGATCTGCGTCTCGCGTTTTACCTCGCCGGTCGGGACCGGATCGAGCGGGAGGGCGGCTTCTTCCCGCAGCTTCGCGGCGGCGCCGAGGGCGGCCTTGTTGAGCTGAAGGTTCATGAGCAGGTCCTCCAATCGAGGATCATCTTGAGGCAGGCCGGGTCGGAGAAGGCGGTACGGTAGGCGTCCTCTGCCGAGGCGGCCGGTGCGCGATGGGTGATCAGCCCGTCGAGCGACAGGCCGCCAGCCTCGATCAGCGCCCGGATGGCGGCGAGATCCTCCGGCCGCCACTCGGCCGCAACCCGGATGCGGGCCTCGCGCAGGAAGGCGGGCGGGAAGGCGAAGCTGAGCGACGCCTCGTAGAAACCGGCGAGCACGATCTCGCCGCCGGGGGCGAGCCGTCCGATCAGAGTGTCGAGCAGGCCGGAATCACCGCTGACATCGGTGATGGTGGCATAGTCCCGGGCGGTGTCGTCCGCCGGATGCAGCACCGGATAGCCGACATCTCCCTCGCGCCGGATCGGCTCCCGCTCCCAGACGACAGGGGCGCCGCCGGCGAGGACGGTGAGCCGCGCGAGCAGCCGCCCGAGCACGCCGTGCCCAACGATCAGGCTGCGCGCGCCCGGCGTGACGCCGGACAGGGCGTGATAGGCGGTCGCCGCGAGGGCGATCAGGCAGGCCCGGTCGCCGAGCCCGGCATCGACCGGCACGCAGCGGGAAGCCGGGGCGATGAGATGAGAGGCGGCGCCGCCGAACAGCCCGCGCACCTCGCCGAAGCAGCGCGCGCCGGGGAGGAAAACCGTCTGGCCGAGGCGCAGGCCGGTGGCGGGATCGGCTTCGATCACGGTGCCGACCGATTCGTAGCCCGGCACCAGCGGGTAGCCCATTCCGGGGAAGGGCGGCATCCGGCCTGACCAGAGCAGGCGCTCGGTTCCGGTGCTGATCCCGCTCCACGAGACCGCGATCACCGCGTCGCCTTCCGCGGCAGAGGTGAGCGCGAGGCGGCTGAGCGCCAAGTGCTCCGGTCGTTCAAGGACGACGGCCAAAGCCTCCATGTCCCTGTCTCCGCCCTGCTGGTGCGACTCCGTCAGGTGGCGAAGTCTTGACGTGTCATCGTAGATAGACAGACACTTACGTCAAGTGTTCTTTACACCTGTGTCATCGCTTTGCGGTGAGCAGGCGGGTGAGGAGCGGCCGGCGGGTGGCATGTTCCCGGACGCTGCCGAACCCAGCTTCGGCCAGCATGGCGGTGATTTCCGCCAGCGATCGCGGGCGTCCGCTGCCCATGGCGAGCAGGTAGAAGCCGAAATACGCCTCTCCCACCGGCTCGGCGCCGGCCGTGCCGGCCATCGGCTCGGCGAGAGCGAGCATGCCGCCGGGTGGCAAGGCCGCATGGATCGCCCTCAACAAGGCCAGCGCGGCCGGATCATCGTGATCGTGGAGCACCCGCACCAAGCTGATCGTGTCCGCCCCTTGGGGCAGCGGCTCACTGAAAAAATTGAGGCCGAGGCAGCGCACCTGCCCGGCTAGTCCCTCGGCGGCGAGGCGCATGACGGCCCGCTCGGCCACCGGCGGCAGATCGGCGAGGATCAGGGCCAGATTCGGGTGGCGGCGGGCGGCGCTTGCGAGGAACACGCCCTCCCCGCCCCCGACATCCATCAGGCAGGTGCGGCCGGCCAGGGGCAGGGCATCGAGCACGTCCTCGGCGATCAGAGCCTGAGACGCCGCCATCAACCCGCTATAAGCCGCCACCGAATCGGCGCCGAGGGTCGCCGCCCCGCCTGATTCGGCGTAGGGCCAGAAGGTCGAAAGCTGCGTCGGTCCCCCCTGCCCCCGCAGCAGGGCGACGGGATCGGCGAGATCGGCATAGAGCATGGCGTGGTGCTCGATCATCGCCGCGACCGATGGATTGCCGATCAGTGCCGCACCGAGATCGGCCAGGGCGAAGCGCCCGTCGGGAAGACGCGTGATCAGGTCGAGCGAGGCCGCCGCCCTCAGCAGCGTGAGCGCCCGCTCGGGCGGGAGGGCGAGGCGGTCGGCGATGGAATCGGGCGCGAGCGGCCCGGCGCGCAGCAGGCCGAACAGGTCGAGCCGCACGCAGGCGAACAGCACCTGCGCGTAGACGAAGCCGGCGCAGAGATCGAACAGCGCCCGCGTATTCCGCTGCGCGGTTCGGCGGGTCAGCGGGAACCCCGCCGCCCAGCGCTGAAAATCGGGCCGGGCGACCAACCCACTGCGGAAGCCGAGCCAACGCTCGCGCCAGCCGGGACGACGTTTCGCGGTGCCGCCGGCCTCCGTCCCCGCCACAGCCATCGAGCGCCCCTCAGGCGAAGGCGCGCAGGGAGGCGGGCAGGAACAGCCGGGTCTGGGCCTCGATGTCTGCACGGATCTCGGCCTGTCCCGCACAGGGGGGAATGACCTCGATCGCCTCCTCGGTCAGCCGCCTCAGCCGGTCGAGGGCGCCGCCCTTGCCGAGCAGGGCCGCCGCGTTCGGCCGCCCGAGGGTCGCGTCGCGGCCGGCGGGCTTGCCGATCTCTTCCTGGCGGCAGGCCACGTCTCGCAGATCGTCGGCGACCTGATAGGCCTCGCCGAGGCATTCACCGAGTAGGCGCCAGGGCAGCGGCGGCGCCCCCGCCGCAGCGGCCCCGGCCACGGTCGAGGCCGCGAACAGGGCCCCTGTTTTCGCCTGCTGATATTCGGAGAGGTCGACATAGGGCTCGGATTCCCAGGCCTGCCCCGCGACGATTCCTGAGGGCGAGCCGACCGCGCGAGCGACGAGCCCGACCAGGGCGGCCAGCCGGGCGGGTGAGCGGGCAGCTCCCCGCGCCAGCGTCTCGAAGGCGGCAACGATCAACGCGTCACCGGTCAGAACCGCCAGCGGCACGCCGAAGGCCGCATGAACCGAGGGCTTCTGCCGCCGCATCGGCGCATCGTCGAAGCAGGGCAGGTCGTCGTGCACGAGGGAAGCGCAGTGCAGAAGTTCGATCGCCGCTGCCGCCGCATCGGAGGCAGCCGGGTCGTCGTCTCCGCAGGCTAAGGCGACCGCTAGGCAGAGCCGCGGCCGGATGCGATGGCCGCCGGGGAAGACGGCGTAGCGGATTGCCTCGGCCAGGAGCGGCGGCGCGCCCGGAGCTTCCGCATGGGCGACCGCCACATCCAGGGCCGCCTCGATCCGCCTGCCGACATCCATGGCGCTCTCCCACGTCAATTCATGTTGTCTTGCTCATGTGTCAATTATGATTGACACTGTTTGGGCTTCGGATCAACGACGATGCGGTAGAAAGCAGGCTTTGCGTGGCGGAGAAGCGGGTCATCGTCATCGGTGCCGGCATCGGCGGCCTCACGGCGGCCCTGAGCCTCGCCGCGTCCGGGATCGATGTGACGGTGCTGGAACGCGCCGTGCAGGTCGGCGGCAAGATGCGGTCCCTGCCCGTCGGCGGCGTGCCGGTGGAAGCGGGCCCCACCGTCTTCACCATGCGCTGGGTGTTCGACGAGGCCTTCGCCGAGGCCGGCACCACTCTCGACGCGGAAGTGCGGCTGCGGCCGGCCTCCCTGCTCGCCCGCCACGCTTGGAACGGGCGCGAGCGGCTCGATCTCTTCGCCGACATCGCCGCCTCCGCCGATGCCATCGGCGCCTTCGCCGGCGCCCGCGAGGCGGAGGGCTACCGGCGCTTCTGCACCCGCGCGGCGGAGGTCTACCGCACCCTGGAGGGGCCGTTCATCCGCTCCGACCGGCCGAGCCCGGTCGATTTGGCCCAGCGCGTCGGCCTTTCGGGCCTCGGTAGCCTGTGGCGGATCCAGCCCTTCGCCACCCTGTGGTCGGCTTTGGGCGAGTATTTCCGCGATCCGCGCCTGCGCCAGCTCTTCGGGCGCTACGCCACCTATTGCGGTGCCTCGCCCTTCGAGGCGCCCGCGACGCTGATGCTGGTGGCCCATGTCGAGCAGGCGGGCGTCTGGACCGTCGAGGGAGGCTTGAGCCACCTCGCCCGCGTCGTGGCCGGGCTCGCGGAACGAAGGGGCGCGCATTTCCGCCTCGGCGCCGAGGTGACTCGCATCGTCACCGAGCGAGGCCGCGTCGCGGGCGTGGAACTGGCGGACGGCGAGCGCATCGCGGCCGATGCCGTGATTGCCAATGCCGATGTCGCCGCCCTCGGCAACGGCCTGCTTGGCCCCGACGCGGAACCGGCCGGCGATTCCGTGCCGGCCCGCGCCCGCTCGCTATCGGCTGTCACGTTCTGTCTCAGGGCGCGTGCGACGGGCTTCGGCCTCGCCCATCACAGCGTGTTCTTTTCCGCCGATTACCGGGCGGAGTTTTCCGCGATTCTGCGCGACCGCCGCCTGCCGACGGATCCCACTGTCTATGTCTGCGCTCAAGACCGAGGCGATGGCCTCGGCCACGCGCCGGACGGGCCGGAGCGCCTGCTTCTCCTCGTCAACGCTCCGGCGGACGGCGCGGAGCGCCCCCTATCCCCTCAGGAGATCGCCGCATGCGAGACGACCCTTCTGCGCAAGCTCTCGGAATGCGGGCTGATTCTGGAGCCGGCCGGCCCGGCGACGATCACGCGGCCCCAAAATTTCGCGACGCTGTTTCCGGGGACGGGCGGCGCCCTCTACGGCCGGGCCTCTCACGGCTGGACGGCGACGTTCAAGCGGCCCGGGGCGCGGACGCGGGTGCCGGGACTCTACCTGGCGGGGGGCAGCGTGCATCCGGGGCCGGGCGTGCCGATGGCGGCGCAATCGGGTCGGCTTGCAGCGGCGGCACTCCGGGCGGACCTCGCTTCGACGGCCCGGTCACCCGGGGCGGCTATGTCTGGTGGTACGTCGATGCGGTGAGCGAGGACGGCCGGCAGGGCCTCACCGTCATCGCCTTCATCGGCAGCGTGTTTTCGCCCTACTATGCGTGGGACGCGCGGCGCGATCCCTTCGCCCACTGCGCCATCAACGTCGTGCTCTACGGCGAGCGCGCCAACCGTTTCGCCATGACCGAGCGGGACGCTCGCTCCCTCTCCCGCGACGCCAGCCATTTCAGTCTCGGCCCGTCCTCCTTGGCATGGGACGGCAGCGTGCTCACCATCCGCCTCGACGAGCGGGCCTCGCCGATCCCGCAAGCCGTGCGCGGCACGGTGCGGGTGCGGCCGCGGGCCTTCACGGCTCAGCCCTTCACCCTCGACGCCGACGGGTTGCATCGCTGGTGGCCGATGGCGCCGGATTGCGAGGTCGAGGCGGAGTTCAGCGCCCCGGCCTTGTCCTGGCGCGGCAGCGGCTATCACGACACCAATGACGGTGACGGCGCGCTGGAAGACGCGTTCTCCGACTGGACCTGGTGCCGGGCCCCGCTCAAGCGCGGCTCGGCGATCCTCTACGACGTGCGCCGCCGCGACGGCAGCGGCCAGAACCTCACCTTGCGTTTCGACGCCGACGGCTCGCGCCGGGAGATGCGCCCACCCCTTGCCGCTGCCTTGCCACCGACGGGCCTTTGGCGGATGCCGCGCACGACCCGCAGCGACGATGCCCGCGCCAGCGTGGTGCGCACCTTCGAGGACACACCGTTCTACGCCCGGTCGCTTCTCTCCGCGTCGTTCGACGGCGAGGCGGTGCGGCCGGTGCATGAGAGCCTGTCCCTCAACCGCTTCCGCAATCCGCTGGTGCGGCTGATGCTGCCGTTCCGGATGCCCCGGCGGCTCGGCTGAGGCTCAGTTCACCCGCGCCGCCGCCTCGTCCTTGCGCTCGTGGCGCAGCAGCAGCGGCGTCTGGGCCAGGGCGAAGACGATGGTGAGCGGCATGATGCCGAACACCTTGAAGTTCACCCAGAAATCTTCCGTCTGCGTCCGCCAGACGACCTCGTTGAGGGCAGCGAGGGCCAGGAAGAACAGGCCCCAGCGGAAGGTGAGCTTGCGCCAGCCCTCCTCGGTGAGGGCGAACATGCTGTCGAGCAGCACCGAGAGCAGCGACTTGTTGAAGAGAAGCCCCCCGAGCAGGACGAGGCCGAACAGCGAGTTCACGATGGTCGGCTTCATCATGATGAAGGTCTTGTCCTGCAACGCCAGCGTCAGCCCGCCGAAGACGAGGACGACGGCGCCGGAGACGAGCGGCATGATCGGCAGCCGCCGCAGCAGGGCGAAGTGGGCGGAGAGCGCGATCACGGTGGCGACGATGAACACGCCGGTTGCAACGAAGAGCTTGTTCTCCGCCGGCACGCCGAAGCGCTCGGCATAGGCATTGCCGAGAAAGAAGACCACGAGCGGGCCCATCTCCAGCGCCAGCTTGAGGAGCGGCGGCAATTGCCGGCGCGGCGGAATGCTCTCGACCTTCATGATGCTGTTCTCACGATGCTTCGAGGTTTCTGCGGCAGGCAAAAGGCTAGGCCTTGGGAAGCCCGGTGATCGCGCGGGCAAAGTCCCGCGCGGCGAAAGGCTCCAGATCCTCCACGCCCTCGCCGACCCCGATGAAATGCACGGGCAGGCCGAATTTCGCGGCGAGCGCCACCAGGATACCGCCCCGCGCCGTTCCGTCGAGCTTCGTCATCACGAGACCTGAGACCGGCGCGGCCTGGGAGAACAGTTCGACCTGGCTCAGCGCGTTCTGCCCCACGGTCGCGTCGAGCACCAGCAGGGTGGCGTGCGGCGCCTCCGGATCGAGCTTCCGGATCACCCGCACGATCTTCTCCAGCTCCGCCATCAGGCCGGCCTTGTTCTGGAGGCGGCCAGCAGTGTCGATCAGCAGCACGTCGGTACCGTTCTCCCGCGCCTCCTTGAAAGCGTCGAAGGCGAGGCCGGCGGCGTCCGATCCTTGCGCCCGGCTGATGACCGGCGTGCCCGTGCGCTCACCCCAGACCCGCAACTGCTCGATCGCTGCCGCGCGGAACGTGTCTCCGGCGGCGAGCATGACGCTGCGGCCCTCCGCCTTGAACTTCAGGGAGAGCTTGCCGATGGTCGTGGTCTTGCCGGCGCCGTTCACGCCGACCGTGAGGATGACGTAGGGCTTCTTGGCCGAATCGATCGTGATCGGCATCGCTACCGGTTCCAGCGCCCGCTCGATCTCCGTGGCGAGAATGGTGCGGACCTCGTCGGGGGAGATCCCCTTCTCGTAGCGGCCCTTGCCGACGGCTTCGGACATCCGCATCGCCGTTTCCACGCCGAAATCGGCCTGGATCAACGCGTCCTCCAGATCCTCCAGGGTGGTGGCGTCGAGCTTGCGCTTGGTGAACAGGCCGGTCACCCGGTCCGACAGGGCGGACGAGGTGCGCCGCATGCCGGTGGTGAGCCGCGACCACCAGCCCCGCTTTTCCGCGCCCTCATCGACGGTGGCGAGCGCGTCGCTGGCGAGCGCCGCCGCCGAATCGACCTGCTGGATGTCGGCCTCCGCCGGCGGCGGCGCCTCGGTGGCCGGCGCCGCTTCCTCCGCCTCGCCGCCGGTCAGCCGCGACCACCAATCCCGCTTCTTCGACGATTCGGCGGGAAGCTCATCGCCGCCGGCACTCTCCTCTGGCTGCGGCGCCTCGCCCGATGGGGGCTGCGGCTCGGGCTGAAGGTCGGCGCCCTCGAGCTCATCGGGGATGCGATTCTTGTCGGGATCGTCGAGAGCCGGCTCGCTGACCGGCGGCGGCACATGGCTGACATCGTCCGCTGCCGTCGCGAAGTCCGGTTGGCCCTCGGATTCGGAGGCCGGCGAGGTCGGCTCCGGCGTCACCGCCTCCTCGGCAGGCTTGGCATCGGGAGCGCTCTTTCGCCCGAACAGGCGTCCGAACCAGCCGGGCTTCTCGTCGTCGCTCATCCTTGACCCTTGCCTCAACCTTGCTCGCGACGATCCGGCGCTCTAGCCCGAAGGACATGAGCCCGCCTGATACCGCACCGAAACGCACCGTCGACCCGGAGATAGGTCTTTCCCTGCTCTACCGCGATGCCCTGATGCTCGTCATCGACAAGCCGGCGGGTCTGCCGGTGCATCCGGGGCCGAAAGGCGGGCCGACGCTGACCGATCATCTCGATTCGCTCCGCTTCGGCCTGCCCCGCCGCCCGGAAGCGGCGCATCGCCTCGACCGAGACACCTCCGGCTGCCTCGTGCTCGGCCGGCACGCCAAGGCGCTGGCGCGCCTGAATCGGCTGTTCGCCGACAGCAAGGTCGACAAAAGCTACTGGGCCCTGGTCGAGGGCGGCCCGTCCGAGACCGAGGGGCGCATCGACCTCCCTCTCGCCCGCCGCTCCGACGATCCGCGCAGTTGGTGGATGAAGACGGACCCGGCCGGTGCTCCCTCGCTGACGCTCTACCGGGTGCTCGGCCGGGCCGAGGGCCTGTCCTGGCTCGAATTGAAGCCGGTGACGGGGCGCACGCATCAGCTGCGCGTCCATTGCGCCGCCATGGGCTGGCCGATCCGCGGCGACGCGATCTACGGCCAGGCGGATCGGCAGGGGCCGGGACTCCAGCTCCATGCCCGAAGCCTGAGCCTGCCGCTCTACCCGAAGCGGCATGCCATCGCCGTGGAGGCACCGGCGCCCCAGCATATGCAAGCCGGGCTGGCGGCCTGCGGAATGAGTGCGGAGCCCTAGCCGCAGGCCACCAGCGGTGTTTTGCAAGAACCCCAACCGAAAACGTTGAACTGAATATCAAAGATACCAGTGTTACAGTCTTCAAAAATTTAGAAAATTCTTCTCTTTTTGATGGTGTGCCTCTGTTTGCCGCTGGCGGAAGGGTCTTCGCGTGCGCGCGTGTAGGAGTCCGTTTGACGCCTGTCAGTAGCTTGTTCTCCCATTTTCCGCGGCCTCGACCACGGCTTCCAGATCCGTTTCAAATTGGCACGACTCCACTTTCCTTGTGCATCGAGTC
>DYYG01000062.1 GCA_020741775.1 Methylorubrum populi | reverse complement strand
CGCGGCGGATTCGGCGGTACGGTCGGACAGGACGCCGCGCATGGCGTCCGCCGCCGCGCGCAGACGGCCCTCGGCCTCCTCGACACTGGCGACGACGGCCGCCGTCGCGGCCTCGGTGCCGTGACGGATGCGGTCATGAGTGGTGCCGGTCCGAGCTTCGAGCTCCGCGGCGAGGCGCGCCACCGTCTCGCGCAGGCTCTCGGCGGTGCCGGCAGCATGCGCCGCGAATCCGCTGCCGAGCCCGGCCAGCGCCTGCTCGACGCTCGTCGTCGCCTGCGCCGCGCGATCCGTCATCAGGTCCACGACACGCTCGCCCGTCGCATCGAGCTGGGCGGCGAGGGCACCGCCCTGCACGGAGATGGCATCGTCGACGCGGGCCGCCGCCGCCTCGATCCGGCCGGCGAGTTCGAGGCCCCGGCCATCCATGGTCTCGGCGGCCCGGGTGGCGGAGGCCAGGAACGCGTCGCGGACGCGGTCCATCCGGGTCGAGAAGTCGTCGGCGACGCTGCCGGCGGCCAGCGCCAGGGCGGCCTGCGCGTCGCGCCCGCGCCCTTCGATCAGCTCGGAAACGCCGGTGCCGGCGGCCTCGATCTCGGTGCGCAGGGAGGCGCCGCGGGCGGCGATATCCTCGGCAATCGCCGTGCCGGTCTCGGCGAAATGACGGCTCAGTCCCTCGCCGGTCTGGGCGAAGCGGGCGGTGATCTCGCCGCCGGTCTGGGCGAAGCGCTCGGTCAGCTCGCCACCGCGGGACAGGAAGGTCTCCTCCAGGCTCCGGGTCGAGCGCTCGAACGTCTCGCGCACCGACTGCCCCTGGCGGTCGAGGGCCTCGATCAGGCTGCTGCCGGTCTCCGACAGCGACTGCGCGACCGAGCCGGCATTGTCAGCCAGCGTCCGGGTCAGGGCCCCGCCCGTGCGCTCGAAGGCCTGGGTCACCTCGTCGGCGCGCTGCTGCAGCGTTACGGTCAGAGTGCTGCCGATCTCTTCGAGGCCGCCGCGCACGCCCTCGCTGGTGGCGTTGAGCTGGCGGATCAGGTCGTCGCCCCGGGTCGAGACGCTGCCGACCACCCGCTCGCCGACCTCGCCCAGGGCGGCCGTGATCTCATTGCCGCGGGCATCGAGGGCCCCGGTCACCCGCTCGCCGGCGCCGTTGATCGCCGCGACGATCCGCTCGGCCGCGCCGTCCAGCTCGCTCGACAGGTTCTCGTGCGAGCCGGTGATCGCCCCGCGCACCCGGTCGGCATTGGCGACGATGGATTCCCGCTGGGCGATCAGCTCGTCGACGAGGCTGCGGATGCGGATCTCGTTGTCGGAATAGGCCCGCTCCAGGGTCGAGATCTCGCCGCGCACCAGGGTTTCCAGCTCGCCGGCGCGGGCCAGCGCCCGCTCCACGCCGTCGCCGACGGCGGCGACCTCGCGGCGGACGGTCTGCGACATGGTCAGCACCGCATCGGTCGAGAAGCTTTCCGGCTCGGCCAGGCGGATCGCCACCTCACCGACGGCACGGGCGACGAGGCGCATCTCGTGGGCGCGCACGGCCAGCATCGCGGTGATGAGGAACAGCACGATCGGGCCGGCAATGGCGGCCGCGACCACCGCCGTCTGGAGGGCGGTGAGCCCGGTGATGAAGGATTTGAGGTCGCCGCCGGACTGATTCCAGGCAAGCGCCACCAAGCCATTGAGCCAGAGGAAGGAGGCGATGGCGGCGAAGAGATAGGGCTTGCGCGACGGGCGGACGCGCAGGGTCTGCTGCAGGATGCCGATGTTCTGGCGGTCGTCGTTGGCCACCAGCGAGCGGTCCGGCGGCAGCAGGCCGCCCTCGCGGCGGGAGCGTCCGCGCTCCGGCGGCGGCACTTCCGAGGCGACCGGGTCGATGTCGAGATGGGGGATGCGACGCCCGCCCGCCTCGGCCAGGGAGGCCGCGAAGGGATCGGCCAGCGGATCGCCGTCGCCGACATCGGGCAGGCGCGGCTCGACCCGGGCGGAATCGCCCGGGGCCGGAATGTCCAGATTCAAAGCCTGCTCGATCGCGGAGAGGGCGGCCTCCGCCGGATCCTTCAGCTTCTTCTCGGTGGCCATGCAACGCCTCGTACGCATCGCCGTCCGCCGCGGAGCGCGAGCCCTCCGGAGCGGAGACGGATTTACCCGTTTACCGGGTGACTTTAGTCCCTCGGGTCACACGCCGAATACCCGATCGGTCCGGCGCACCCAAGAAACCTTAACGGAATGGTTACCAAACCGGGTCCCGGCGGCGGGCACCCGCTTTAAGTTCTGACGCGCCCAGGCCTAAACGGGTACGTCCGCATCGGCCCTCGGCTGTGGATAGAGGCGGTCGCCCACAGGCACCTCGCCCCAGCCCCCTCTAAATGCCGACCCCACCGACCGCGACCGGATCGAAGGACATGGATTCCCTAAGCCCGAACCCGGCCGCCCGGCCGGCCCTCGACGAGGCCGCGCCCCTGCTCGACCAAGCGCATCTCGACGCGCAGACCTTCGGCGACACCGCTCTCGCCCGGGAGGTCCTGTCCCTGTTCGAGGACCAGTGCCGCCGCCTGATGCCGCCCCTCTCGGAGGAGAGCCGGCCGGCGCAGGAGCGGGCCGACCTCGCCCATACCCTCAAGGGGGCCGCCCTCGGGGTCGGGGCAATGCGGGTGGCCGCGGCCAGCGCCGCCGTCGAGACGGGATTGCGGACGGGCACCGAGACGCCGCTCCCGGCCCTGGGGCAGGCCGTCGCCGAGACATGTGCGCTCGTCACCGAGACATGCGCGATCCTGGCCGGCATCGAGCCGGCAGGGTGAGGGGAGGGAAGGATTCCCCGGTTCCGGGGAAGCCCGGCGCAGGCGGGGAGAGCCGGATGATCCGGGCGCGACGGAAAAGCGCCCGTTCCCCGCTTGCATTCTGACGCTCCCGCCCGCAAGCAGGCGCCACGCCGCCCCTCGAAGGATCGCAGGCGGACGCTGACACGTCCCGGAGCAAGGTATGCCCAAGATCACCTTCGTCGATCACGCCGGCACGGCCCGCACGATCGACGGCGAGGTCGGCTCGACCGTCATGGAGACGGCGATCCGCAACAACGTTCCGGGAATCGATGCCGAGTGCGGCGGTGCCTGCGCTTGCGCCACCTGCCACGTCTACGTGGACGCCGAATGGGCCGACAAGGTCGGCCCGGCCGAGCCGATGGAGCAGGACATGCTCGACTTCGCCTCGGATGTGCGCGCGACCTCGCGCCTGTGCTGCCAGATCCGCGTGACGCCCGAACTCGACGGCCTCACCGTGACGACCCCGGCCCGCCAGGGCTGATCGTTTGCGCGTTCCGGCCGTCCCTCGCCTCCTCGCGCGGGGACGGCGTGGGGCGCCCCGAAGCGGACGATGACGCCCTATCGCAGCAGCGCCCGCATCGCCCCGTCGAGCCCTTCGAGGCTCAGCGGGAACATCCGCTGCGAAAAGATCCGGCGGACCATGCCGATCGAGGGCGTATAGGCCCAGTGCTCGGCCGGGATCGGATTCAGCCAGACGGCCTTCGCGAAATGGTCGAGCACGCGCCCGAGCCAGACCTCGCCGGCCTCCTCGTTCCAGTGCTCGACCGAGCCGCCGGGATGCGCGATTTCGTAGGGGCTCATCGAGGCATCGCCCACGAACACCACCCGGTAATCGGACGGATAGGTGCGGATCACGTCGAGGAGCGGAATGCGCTCGTCGTGGCGGCGGCGGTTCTCGGTCCAGACGGCCTCGTAGGGGCAGTTGTGGAAGTAGAAATGCGCGAAGTGCTTGAACTCGGAGCGCGCGGCTGAGAACAGCTCCTCGGCGAGTTCCACGTGCCAGTCCATCGAGCCGCCGACATCGAGGAACAGCAGCACCTTCACGGCATTGCGGCGCTCCGGGCGCAGCTTCACGTCGATGAAGCCCTGGCGCGCGCTCTCGCGGATGGTGCCGTCGAGGTCGAGCTCGTCGGCCGCTCCCGTCCGGGCGAAGCGGCGCAGGCGCCGCAGCGCCACCCGCATAGAGCGGGTGCCGAGTTCGCGGGAATCGTCGAGATCCTTGAACTCGCGGCGGTCCCACACCTTCACCGCGCGGAAATTGCGGTTGCCGTCCTGGCCGATGCGGATGCCCTCGGGGTTGTAGCCATAGGCACCGAAGGGTGAGGTGCCTCCCGTGCCAATCCATTTGGAGCCGCCCTGGTGGCGCTCCTTCTGCTCGGCAAGGCGCTGCTTCAAGGTCTCGAACAGCTTGTCCCAGCCGAGCGCCTTCAACTCGGCCTTCTCCTCATCGGTCAGATATTTCTCGGCGAGCTTGCGCAGCCATTCCTCGGGGATCGCCGCAGGTTCGACCGCTTCGCCCAAGGTTTCGAGGCCCTTGAACACGGAAGCGAACACCCGGTCGAACCGGTCGAGGTTGGACTCGTCCTTCACCAGGACGGTGCGGGCAAGGAAGTAGAACTCCTCCACCCGCTTGCCCGCGAGGTCGCTCTCCATCGCCTGAAGCAGGGTGAGATATTCGCGCAAGGAAACCGGCACCCGGGCGTCGCGCAGGCCGGTGAAGAACTGAAGCAGCATCGGCTCAGAACGCCCCAGCCGGGCCGGTGGGTCAAGCCGCCTCCAGAGCGTGGGCCGGCCGCCCTGGTCGCGCTCCCAACACAAACGGCCGAGCCTGGCCGCTGCGGGTTCGGTCAGGAGTCCTGTGGATAGACGCCCTTTCCGGTGGATACCGCCCGATTCCCCCTTTCAGCAGCAGCAACAACCGTCATCTGGCTGACACTAAGGTGCAACGCACAAGGCAGGATTGAGTCCGCGACTTGAAGACTGGATGGATGCCATGCCCGTGGTCTTGCGGTCCTTGAGCGATTTCAAGAAGTTTCTTCGCAAGCCCGGAGCGACGCTGCAGATCGTTCAGAACACCTTCGTCGACCGCCAGGATGCAGCCTCCCAGGCCGCCTATCGCCGCAAGGGCTTGTACGAACCGCGCACGCTCCGGGCGATGTCGAAGAAGGCCGCGATCTTCGACGTGAAGGGCCACGACACCACGGTCTGGCTCTACTGGGATCGCGGCACCCGCAACTGGCGCTTCTCCGGCGATACCGTCACGGTTCCGCTCCATGCCACCCTCGGACCGCCCGACGCGGTGGTCTATCGCTGCGTGCTGCCGGAAACCGGAGCACGGCGTGCGCAACGTCGCCCCGCCGCGGCAAGCAAATCCCCCGAAGCGGCCCGACCCGGCCTGTAGAAGCGGCACCTCGCTCCGCAACTCCTCGCAACGGCGTGAATGATCGCCTCTCCGCCAGGCTGGATCCAGAGCCGGCGCGACATGCGACCTGTCGAAATCAGCCCCGAGCCGACGAGACCTGTCAGGGTTTCTCGGACTCATCCAAACTTAAACTCACATTTTGTTGAGCGGCGCGAATCATCCGCGTCACGCCACCTCCTTTTTCAAACCTCAGCTTGCATGAGCCGTCCTGAGCACAGCGGAGACGCGCCCTGACATGAGCTGATCCGTCGAAATATGAGCATAACGAGGCCCTTTTCTCGGTTTTTCAGTCAGATTGAACGGAATGCGGCAGAAACGGACTTGAAACTTTCCCTCATTCTTTTAGCTCATCAATTCGAGGGGCCAATCAGGATTTTTAGAATGTCGGAAAGCAGCCAGGTTCCACAACTCGATCGTATTGAACTCGCCGCCGATCTCGTTTCGGCCTATGTCTCGAACAACTCGCTTCCGTCGGCTGAACTCCCGGCCCTGATCACCCAGGTCTACGCTGCCCTCGTCAGCCTTTCGGCGCCTCAGGCGGCCGAGGAGGAAGAAGTCGAGCGGGCCACGCCGGCTCAGATCAAGAAGTCGATCACGCCCGATGCGCTGATTTCCTTCATCGACGGGAAGCCGTACAAGACGCTGAAGCGCCACCTCACCACGCACGGCTTGGACATCGAGGGCTATCGCCGTCGCTACGGCCTGCCCGCCGATTATCCGACGGTGTCGGCGAACTATTCGGCGGCGCGCTCGGCGCTGGCCAAGGATCTCGGCCTCGGCCAGCAGCGCCGCAAGCCTTCGTCGAAGGCGGCCGAGCCGGCGGACGAGGTGGTGACCGAGGCTGCGGCAGACCCGCGCCGTAAGGGCAGCGCCAATGGCGAGGGCCGCAAGACCGGCGGACGGCGCAAGGCAGCCGCCTGAGTCCGGATACCGGACCGGCTGGAACAGCTGGTCCGAACGCCGCAAGCCTGCGCGGCAGCAAGAGGCAGATCCAGGCCGCCCGGATCGGCAGGGACTCGTGGCAGAGGCAACAAAGCCCTTCGTGCCTGTCGCGATGAGATCCCGCCGAAAGCACGCGAATGCGCGCGGCGGGTCTGCCCTCCTGCACCGTCCGCTCTTTTCACAAAAACTCATCGCGGAAGCGCCGACAGGTCACGGCACGGTCAGAGCGGGTGCTTTACCCTCGTCATCACGCCGTGCGAGCGACCTCCAGGCCTCGGCGCGGGCGATGTGTTGACGGCTCGTTCCCGAGCAGCCGTATCAGCCGAGCATGAGACGGGCATCGAACAGGCAGGCCGGCAGCGTCGGACGGTCTCCGGCGCGGAGACGGCTCCCGTCCCGCCCAACCGCACGTCAGCCCAGTCAAACCCCATGCAATCGGTCGCCCGGGGAACCTGCCCCCAAGGGCTTCACCCGTTGCGTGGACGGGACCGGGATGATCGATCGGACGCCTCTCAGGCGTCGGGCATCGCCGACTGGATGAAGCGGTCGGAACCGAGATCCTCCTCGTCATAGCCGAGGAGTTCCGCCAGCCGGCCACGGGCGCGACTGACGCGGCTCTTCACCGTGCCGACCTTGCAGCCCATGATGGTGGCGGCCTCCTCGTAGGAGACCCCCTCCGCACCCACCAGGACCAGGGCTTCCCGCTGGTCGGGCGGCAGCTTGGCCAGTGCGCTCTGCAGATCCTCGACATCGAGCCGGTCGCCCTGATGCGGCGCGGTGGCGAGACGGGCGGCGTAGGAGCCGTCCTGATCCTCGACCTCGCGCACGCGCTTGCGGTGGTCCGAGTAGAAGATGTTGCGCAGGATCGTGAACAGCCACGCATTGAGATTGGTGCCCGGCTGGAAGCGAGCGCGGTGCTGCCAGCCCTTGAGCAGGGTGTCCTGCACGAGGTCGTCGGAGCGGGCCGGGTTCGAGGTCAGCGACAGGGCGAAGGCGCGCAGGGACGGAACTGCGGCCAGGAGCCCGTTGCGGAAATCCGGATCGACCCGCTCGCCCTGAGCCTTGAGAGCTGCTTCGAGCTTGCCGATCAGTTCGGCGAAGCGGGCCGGCGTGTCCTCGCTCGCACCGAGCGTCTCGTAGACGCTGCGCAGGTGGTCGCCGAGATGGGTGCGGATCGTGTCGGACAGCTTGGGACGGCCATCGGTCATCGCGGGACGATCCAGGGTCGCTTCGGTGTCGTTGCGCATGGGCTCTTCGCGATCGGGCTTTCTATGCAGTCTCGGAGACGGCGCGCCGCCGGTGGCGGCTCAAGGCAGCATCGGACGCGGTCCTTAACATAGTTGTAGCGCATTGCCGGGCCGAAGACACCCGCATCGCGACAAATACGGCCAAGCTTGCCCACAGCTCCGGCAGGGTGTTGCCGATTTCTGCCGGATTCTTGAGATGGCCGTGCCACTCTGCCGCGAAAATGCGGCAAATCGGCAGCGGTCTCAGGCCGCGCCGCGTATCTCGGGAGCCGGCCGGCGCCGCGACACCGGCTGCGCCCCCTTCAGCACCCGCACCGCGCCGTCGGTCAGCACCAGGGTGTCGCCGCGCTCCAGCTCGGTCCAGGTCTCGTCGCGGGTGAGGGCCCGGGTCGCGATCACCGTGACGATGTCGGTCTCGGTGGTTTCCTGCGCGAAATCGACCCGCCAATCCTCGTCGATCAGGGTCGCGGTGCCGAACGGCGCGCGCCGGGTGAGATAGCAGAGCCGCTTGCCGCAATGGGCATAGAGCATACGGCTGTCGCTGAGCAGCATGTTGAACACGCCGAGTTCCGACAGGGCGAGGGCATAGTCCGCGATCGCCGCCTCCAGGGCCGCCGGCCGGGGCGGTTTGGGGAAACGCTCCTGCAACTGCGACAGGATCCAGCAGAAGGCATGCTCGCTGTCGGTGGTGCCGATCGGCTCGAAGCGCCCCAGGCTCAGGCGCTTCACGCCCTTGAGTTGGCCGTTATGGGCGAAGGTCCAGCGCCGGCCCCACAATTCCCGTGAGAAGGGGTGGGTGTTCTCCAGGCTGACGCGGCCGCGATTGGCCTTGCGCACATGGGCCACCACGATGCGGCTCTTGATCGGGTAGCGGCGCAGCAGCTTGGCCAGCTCCGAGCGGGCGCTCGGCTCGGGATCGTGGAACGCGCGGCAGCCACGGCCCTCGTAGAAGGTGATGCCCCATCCGTCGGCATGCGGACCGGTCTCGCCCCCGCGTCGGGCCAGGGCGGCGAAGGAGAACCGGATGTCGGTCGGCACGTTCGCGCTCATTCCGAGCAATTCGCACATGGGGGTCGAGAGCTTCGCGCCGCGCCGAAAGGGAGCGCGAAATTAGGGAGCTTCCGCTCCGCCGACAACTGTCCCGCACGCGCCATCCCAGGACAATCGCCCGAAAGCGGCATCGTCGAGGGGTTCGCCCGGCAAGGCGAAGCCGCTCACGGTCCGGGCACGCGCGCCGGCTCGGGGACGCTGCTCCGGCGCTCGCGTCCCGGCCAGGCGGGGGTGACGGCGAGGCCGGGGAACAGGCGCCGGACCAGCGGCGCCAGCCCCGCCGCCATCCCGGCAATGCCGGCAAGTGCCAGACTGTCCGTGACGGTGAGCCGGAAGCCGACCCGGAAGGCGGGCGTGACGAACCAGAACAGCTCGGCGAGGTGGATCCCGACGGCGAGTGCCGCGATCAGACGCGTCCGGTTCTCGCCGGGGCGCAGGGTCAGGCCGGCGGCCAACGCCACGAGGCCGGCGGCGGCCAGCATCAGGGCGCGGCCGGAGGTGCCGCCCCGCAGACGATACCAGGCGGCGGCCGCCGGATCGGCGGCACTCCCGAGCATCAGGAACTGCACCGCGTGCAGGCCGGCCCAGACCAGGAGCATGACGGCCAGGGGTGTGAGCCGGTCGTGCCGCCGCCGGGCGGGGCCGACATCCGGGGGCGCTACGAGGATCGCGGCGGCGAGCGCGAGGCTCGCCCAGGCGGCCATCGTCAGCAGGCCGAAGGCGCTGGCATGGAAGCGGAGGCCGGGGACGATGCCGACCGTCATCACGAGGTCGAAGGCGGCGAGCGTTCCGATCACGGTATGAAGGCCGAGGCCGAGCACGGCGCGCCCGTCATCGATGCGCCCGGCCTTGCCCCAGGGCTCGCCCCCCCGGCGGGCGAAGAGCAGGGCGAGGCCGGTCCAGAGGGAGAAGTAGAGGCCGAGGCGCCCGGCCAGGAACAAAGCCGGCATCCGGGACAGGCCGAACGGCACCTCCGGCGAGGCCGGGTAGAGCAGGGCGGCGGCGAAAGGGATCGGCAGGCTGAGCAGAGCCGCCACCGGCATCAGCGCCAGCAGGCCGCGCAGGGTTTCGAGCAGGGCGGTCTCCGGTTGCGGACGCCACGCATCCGCCCTCTCGATCATGATCACGACGGGCAGGGCCCCCGCGGGCAGGGCGAGGAGGCAGGTCCAGGCGGCGAGGTAGGACGGCGCGAGCTTGGCGAATCCGGCGAGATGGAGAGCGGCGAGCAGGCAGCCGAGGCCGACCGCGAAGGCCGCCGCCGGACGCCGGGCCGGATCGAGAAAGTAGCCGCGGGCGGATTTCGCCCCCGCCGCCTTGCGGGCCGCGCCACCCTTCTCCTGCACGCTCACCGCCGGGGCTCCGAGGCAACCGGACCATAGACGGCCAGCGGCCGCCCTGCGAATTCGGGCAAACCGCGCAGGCGACGTATCAGGGCGGCCGGATCGGAGGAGCCGGCGGACGGCAGGACCGTCAGCACGAAACACTCACCGAGACCGGGCGGCGGAGCGAAATGGGGTCGGCCCATCCGCACGGTGAACACAGGCAGGGCGAAGGCGAGAGCGAGCCCGATGCCGATGGCGGCGCCCAGGGCCGCGGCGCAAGCCGCCGGCAGCGCTAGCAGCGCCCAGGACGAAGCGGTCGCCTCGGAAGCGGCAGGCAGCCCCGCGCCCGCCCCCTGTACGGTGAGGAACAGCCCGGCACCGAGTCCCGCGCCGAGGAGCGCGAGGCGAGACACGGTGCGCTCCTCCCGGTGCAGGGCCGCGGCGGCCTCCGGCAATGGTACGGGGCCGAAGGCATCGAGCCGCGGCGGGCGTTCGAGGACCGAGAGCCCCCGGGCCGCCTCGGCAAGGCCGGCCTCCGAGGCGAAGACGGCGCCGAGACCCGCGCGGCTCGCAGGCATCGGCTCGGGGTGAACCGGCCCGGCACCGGCATTGCGGGCCAGGGCGAGGTGCCGCGCCTCGGCGATCGAGACCGGCGGCACGAGACGCAGGATCAGGAGCAGGCCGAGGATGAACAGGCCGACGGGGCCGAGGAAGGCGGCCGCCCCCGCAAGCCCGTCCAAGAAGGGGACCAAGAGGGCGTCCGGGAGAGCGCTCACATGCCCGCTTCCGGTCGCGCCCGCCTCCGCCAGGGTGATCGCGCCCCGATCCGCCCGAAGACCGGCGGCGACGACGGCGCCGATCAGGCCGAGGGCCGGGGCACTGCGCCGCACGGCGCCGATCCAGAACAGTTGCGTGGGCAAGAGGCCGGCGATCATCAGGCTCCAGAAGGCCGGGGCCGCGTCGCCGAGAAGCCGGCGCGCCAGGGCCGCCCGCTCGTCCGCATCGCCGTAGAGGAGAGCGGTCACCCCGTCGGTCACATGGCAGTAGAGCGCCGCGAGCCCGAAGGCGAGGATCAGCCGGCCGAGAATGTCGAGATGCCGGCCGGTGATGAGGCCGTCGAGGCCTTGAAACCGGCGCAGGGCCACGGCGAGGGCGGCCATCAGCCCCGCGCCGGAGAGCACGGCCTCGACCAGCAGGGCGACGGGCCGCAGGGTATTGTGCCGGTCGATCGAGGGGGAGAAGGCCAGGGCGAGATCCGTCAGCACGGCCACCGCCACGACGATGCCGACGAGGGCGAGCCCCCGGCAGGCTCGCTCCCAAACCAGCCATTGCATCGCCGAGCCGCGCCAGCCGGACGCGGCGGCGCGGTAGAGACGGGTCCGGAGGGTCTCCGGCTGTCCGGCGAGCCGGTCCCGCAGCACTGCCAGATCCGGCAGGAGCGCCACCGCCCACAGGCCGAGGCTCGCCGCCAGCAGACCGGCGCTGTCGATCGGGCGGATGGCCGCCGGATGAAGCGCGGCGAGGCCGGCGCAGAGGAGGGCGGCGGTCTGGGTCAGGCGGGATATCCCGCCGCGCCATTCCACACCGGCGAGCAGCAGCAGCCCGGAGATCAGCAGGCCGCCGGCGGCGAGCCCGATCCACCAGCCGGCGCCCGTCCCGTCGAGGAGGGCGGGGGCCAGCGTCCATCGCAGGCCGGCACAGGCGAGGATCAGCGCTCCGGCCCCGGCGGCGGCGGCGCGCCATCCGCGCTGGGCCGGCGCCAGCACGCTCCCGGCGAGCTTGTCGCCGATGGACGCCGATGTCTCGCCCGGGCCGATGACGGGGGCACCGTAGAGAGGATCCGCCGGAGCGGCGAGGGGGAGGGACGGCGCGGCCATCGTCTCAGCGGCTCCCCACGATCTGCCCGGCCCGCCCCTTCGGCCCGGCCCAGAACGGGAATGGGGAGTCAACGTCTCGCGAGGCCATCCGGCATGGTCCGCTTCGGGGAAGGAACGGCGGCCGGAACCGCCGATGGGAGGTCTGACGCGGAGAAGCCCGTGCCGTGCAAGGGCAAGCGCGCATCGGCCGTGCGCGGTGTGCTCTCCCGCACTAGAGCCGATCCCGCCCGCGTTGCAATCGGGATGGGCTCCGGGCCATTGTTTCGATGCGCTCTCCGGCGGCGGGCCGGTCGCCCCTCCGGCGGAGGGCGCGCTCGAGACGAATGCCATGCCGTGAATGCCGCGCGGCGATCCCCGTCTCGGGCTTGCACCGCCTCATTTCCGTGCGATGGAGGGCGCAAGCCCGCGACGCCCATCGCCGGTGCCCGGCGCATCCACCCGCCGGTTCGCCCTTCCACCCCGCCGCGAATCCCCTTCGATGCCGCATCCCACCGCAGCGAACCCGTCGCCGGGTGCCCGGAGAACCGATGGAGCGTGATCCCATCCTGTTCGCCTGGGCCTCGTCGCCGCGGCGCCACGCGGCGGCGCTCGGGCTGGCGGTCGGGCTCGGCACGCCGCTCGCCCTGTTCGTGCTGCTATGCCTGCGCGACCTCATCGCCGTCCTCACCCGCAGTACCCCGGAATCGCTGCCCTTCCTGCGGATCGCCCTGCCGCTGCCGGGGCATCACGAGAGCGAGGCACCGATCCTGTTGCAGGGATGGAGCCTCGCGCCCACCGAATTGCCGCTGATCGCCCTGACGTCGCTGGCTGCCGCGGCCCTGCTGCTGGCCGTGCTCGGCGCCGCGATCGCCTATCTCTGTTTCTCCGTTCAGGCGCGGGCCATGGCACGGCTGCGGGCACGGGCCACCGACGCCATCCTCGCCTCGCCCCCCGGCGCGCGGGAGGATCTGCGCGCCCTTCCCGGCCTCGTCGGGCAGGCGCTGGCGCGGATGGGCCAGCTCTCCGCCGTCGGCATCGTCGTTCCGGGGCTGACCCTGGCCGCGATCCTGCTCGCCCTGGTGATGGCGGAACTCGCCGCCCCCCGCCTCGTCCCGGTCACGGCCCTGCTGCTGGCGGCGGTCGGCCTCGCCCGGGCGCTGCTGGCGAGCCGCACCGCCGCCCGCCGGGGCCTGCGCCGGGCCGATACCGCCGCGACCGAGGCCGGGCTGCGCGACCTGATCCGGCGGATGCCGGCGGTGCGCGCCCACGGCGCGGCGGCTTTCGAGCGGCGGCGCCTGGGGCTGCGGGCGCGGGCCGCCCGCACCACCCTGGTGCGGGCCGAGGCGCGGCTCGCCTATGCCCGCGCCCCCGCTCTCGCCCTCATCGTGATCCTACCGGCTCTTCTCGTCGCCACCGCCCTGTGGCAGGGCGAGGCGGCGACGGAGGCCGACAACGTCCTGCCCGGCGCCCTCGCCGCCGCAGCCGGCGCCTTCGCCCTCGCCGCGACCCTGGTCGCCCTCAGCCTGCAGCTGTGGAACCAGTACCGGGTGGTGGCGCCCCTGTTCCGCACCATCGCCGACACCCTGAGCGCCCTCGGTCCCCGCTTACCGGGGGACCTGCCGCGGTACACGGCGCCGTTTCCGGCCGCCGGGAATCTCGTGGCCCGGGGGGTCGGCGCCTACGATCCCGGCAGCGGCGAGCGGCTGACCGGCGTCGATCTCGCCCTGCCGATGCCGGCGCATGTGGCGATCGTCGGCCATCGCGGCAGCGGATCGCGGGCGCTCGCCGCGCTCCTCGCCGGGCAGATCGAACCCACCGCCGGCGCCGTGACCTATGGCGGCACCGATCTGCGCGCCTTCGACTCCGCCGAGCGCGCCCGACGGATTGCGCTCGCCGGCTCCGAGGCGATCCTGATCGAGGGAACCCTGCGGCAGAACCTGCTCTACGGCGCCCGCAGCGGCGACCGCGAGGCCTCGGGACTGGCCGAGCGGATCGCCATCCTCAAGCTCACCGGCCTCGACGCCTTCGTCTACGAGCGGGGGCTGGAAGCCTCCGTCGACCCCGAGGACGACCCGGCCACCGCCGCGGCGGTGGTGGATGCCCGCCGGGCCGTGCGCGAGGCCCTGGCGGCCGAGGGCATGGCCCGGCTGGTCGAGCCCTTCGACCCTGCCCGCTACAACCATCAGGCCACGATCGGCGAGAACATCCTGTTCGGCGAGGCCGTCGGCCCGGCCTTCTCGGAGAGCCGGCTCGCCGCCCACCCCTATCTCCGGGCCGTGCTGGAGGCGGAGGATCTCACCCGGACTCTCGCCGATGTCGGCCTGCAGGTCGCCCGCTCCACCGTGGAGATCTTCGCGGATCTGCCCGACGACCATCCCCTGTTCGAGACCTTCTCGCTGTTCCCGGCGGCGGAGCGGGGCTATTTCGAGGATCTGATCGCGCGCCAGCCCGATGCCCGCGGCTTCCGGCGGGGACCGGCCGGCCATCGCGACCGGGAGCGCCTGATCGGGCTGGCCCTGCGCTACAGCGAGACGCGGCACCGCTTCGGCCTGATCGACGCGAGCCTGGAGGAGCGTCTCGTGGCCGTGCGTCACTCCTTCGCGGCCCTGCTGCCGCCGCGCTACCGCGAGAAGGTCGAGTTCTACGATCCCTCCCGGCTCACCGCCGCCGCGAGCCTGGAAGAGAATCTGCTGTTCGGGCGCATCACCCAAGGCGAGGCAGGGGCGGAGGCCCGGGTGCGGGCCCTGGTGCGCCGGGTGCTGGCCGAGCAGGGGCTGGAGCCCACCGTCTACCGGCTCGGCCTCGCCACCCGCATCGAGGCGGGCGCGGCGGGGGCCGGCCAGGGCCAGCGCGCGGTGCTGGGGGAGGGGGCCATCGGCCCGCGCGAGCGGGTGGCGATCGAGTTCGTCCGCTGCCTCGTGCGCCGGCCCGACATCCTCGTGGTGGGCCTGTCCCTCGACGACCGCAAGCCCGACGAGATCACCGCCCGCGTCGAGCGCCTGCGGGCCCTGCGGGCCGGAGCCGGCCTGATCGTCTGCCTGCCCGACGAGGCCACCCTGAACCGGCAGGCCCCGTTCGACGCCGTGCTGCGGGTGGAGCGCAATACGGTGATCGTCGGCGAAGCGGAGGAGATGGCTGCAATCCCTGCATGAGCGGCCCGCAAATCCGCCTCAAAGCTTGGGCACGGTTCGAGTGTGCCGCCGCCGTGAGCGGCGCCGGCCCCGATCCGAGACGGTGCATGTTTCCTCCGAACGGCTCACGCGGCGGCGTGAGGTCTTGGTTTCGCGCCCTGCTGCCGGTCCTGGCCGGCCTGATGATCGTCACCGCCTGGAGCGTCGCGGCACGCGCGGACAAGGCGAGCGCGCCGATCCCGGCCTCGACGCTGGCGCTGATGGCCGCGCGCGGCACCGATGCCGCCTCGCCGATCGTGCTGCGGGCCTACAAGAAGGAATCGGAGATCGAGCTCTGGAAGCGCAACGCCGCCGGCCGCTACGTCCCGATCAAGACCTATCCGATCTGCCGCTGGTCCGGGCAGCTCGGACCGAAGACGAAGAGCGGCGACCGGCAGACGCCGGAGGGGTTCTACACGGTGGCCAAGAGCCAGATGAACCCGAACTCCCGCTACTATCTCTCCTTCGATATCGGCTACCCCAATGCCTATGACCGGGCCCACGGCTTCACCGGCTCGGCGGTGATGGTGCACGGTATCTGCTCGTCCATGGGCTGCTTCGCCATGACCGACGCCGTGGCGGGAGAGCTGTTTTCCATCGCCCGCGAGGCCTTCGCCGGGGGGCAGAGCGCGTTTCAGTTCCAGTCCTTTCCCTTCCGAATGACGGCCACGAACATGGCCCGCTATCGCACCGACCCGAACATCGCCTTCTGGCGTCAGCTGAAAGAGGGCTCTGACCGGTTCGAGGCGACCGGCGAGGAGCCGGCCATCGGCGTCTCGGGTGGCCGCTATGTCTTCGCGCCCTCCGCCGACCCGGCCAAGGAGGCGGCCTTCGCCGAGCTGCACCGGGCCGAGAACGGGCGCATCGCCGCCCTGGTGGAGGAGGGGGCGGCGGCCGTGCGCACCACCTATTCCGATGGCGGCCAGCACGCCTTCTGGGCGACGCGGATCCGCCAAGGCTTCCCCGTCGGCGATATCAGCCGGCCAGAGGCTTTGGCCTATGCCGGGCAGGACGTCGTGCTGATCGCGGCGCGGCATCGGCCCCCGCCCCCTCCGCCCGTACCGGAGGCAGTCTGGACCGCGTGGATCGGACCTTGGACCGGCACCGGCAGCCCCTCGCTCGGCCGCCGTCCAACGGATTTCGTGCCGTCCTACGAGGCCGGGCCGGCGCGCCTGCATGAGCCGCTCACGCGCTATGCGCAGAGCTGGCCCAGCCTCACCCGCGCCGCGATCGAGGGGCTGCTTCCACTGCCAGAAGAAGCTGTATCGCAACCTTTGGTTGAGAAGGTGGCGCAGCGCTGATCCAGAATCGCTCAAAACGACGTGTGCGGGCACGCACACAAACCCACATGGCGGCCCCCCATCTCAGCGCGGTACACTTCGCACCCGAAAAGGGGCCGAAGATCCGTCGCGGATGCACGCGGCGGCGCTGCTTCCATCCGAGAAAGCCCGGTCGGACACCGGGCATTGGTGCCGATCCATGACCCTGCCATATCCAGCCAAGGACGATGCCCTCGTCCTGCGTTTCTGGGGCGTCCGCGGCTCAACGCCGGTCAGCGGCCCCGAGACGGCCGAGTTCGGCGGCAACACGCCTTGCCTGGAGATCCGTTGCGGGGATCGCCTGTTCGTGATCGATGCCGGCTCGGGCCTCGGTGCCTTCGGGCGCGGCTGCCGCGAGTCCCTTCCCCAGGACATCGACCTCCTGTTCAGCCACCTTCATCTCGATCACACGGCCGGCCTGCCCTTCTTCAAGCCGGTGGTGATGGATTGCGCTCACACGATCCACACCTATTGCGGGAATCTCGACGGCGCGAGCGCCGAGGATGCCCTCGACCGGCTGTTCTCGCCGCCGCTCTTCCCCGTGACCCTGGACGTGCTGCCCTGCACCTTCAAGCATCACGGCTTTCGGGCCGGCGAATCCCTGACCTTCGCCGACGGTATCCGGGTCGACACCATCCTGCTCGACCATCCGCAGGGCTCGACCGGCTACCGCTTCGACCATGGCGGCAAGCGGCTCTGCGTCATCAGCGATATCGAGCACGGCGCCAACTGGCCCGATCCCGAGCTGTGCCGCTTCGTGGAGGGGGCCGACCTCCTCGTCTATGACGGCATGTTCACCGAGGGGGAGTATCCCTGCTGCAAGGGCTGGGGCCACTCCACTTGGCAGAAGGGCGTCGAGCTGGCCAAGGGCGCCGGCGCCAAGGCGCTGGCCATCATCCACCTGCACCCCGCCCATTCCGACACGCAGCTGCGCAAGGTCGAGGCCGAGATGCAGGCGGTGATGCCGACCGCCTTCATCGCCCGCGAGCGCCAGTCGATCGAGGTCGGCCGCCCCCTCGTCGGCCTTTCCGAGCCGCCGGTGATCGCCCTGGCCCGCCGGGCCTGAGACGTCGCGGGACGTCCCGGCCCATCGGCTCCCCTCTACCGGCGTGCCGCTGCGCCTGACGGCTCCGGCCGCACCGGCCTACATGGCCGTCGTGGCGTTCGCCCCCTCCTCGCGGCCGACGCGGCTGTGCTTGCGGCTCCACACGAAGTAGATCACCAGACCGATCGCCAGCCAGATCAGGAGCCGCAGCCAGGTCTCGCCGTCGAGTGACAGCATCATCGCCAGGCAGAACAGCGCGCCGAGGATCGGCACGAACGGCACCAGCGGCGTGCGGTAGGCCCGCGGCGCGTCGGGCTGGGTCCGGCGCAGGATGATGACGCCGAAGCAGACCAGGATGAAGGCCAGCAGCGTGCCGATGCTGGTCATGTGGCCGAGCTGCGAGATCGGCAGGAAGCCGCCGAGCGCGCTCGTGAACACCATGAAGAACAGGTTCGAGCGGTAGGGCGTCTTCCATTTCGGATGGACCGCCGAGAAGAAGGCCGGGAGCAGCCGGTCCTGCGACATGCTGTAGAAGACGCGGCTCTGGCCGAGCAGCAGCACCAGGATCACGGTCGAGAAGCCACAGATCACGCCGAAGGTGACGAGGCCCTTGAGCCAGGGATAGGGCGTGGCGGCGATGGCGGTGTTCACCGGCGCCGCATCGCCGCGCATGGCGTCGTAATGGACGAGGCCGGTCAGCACGCCGGCAAAGGCGATGTAGAGCGCCGTGCAGATCGCCAGCGAGCCGAGAATGCCGATCATCATGTTGCGCTGAGGGTTCTTCGCCTCCTGCGCCGCCGTCGAGACCGCGTCGAAGCCGACATAGGCGAAGAACACCACGCCGGCCGCGCGCATCACCCCGCTCCAGCCATATTCGCCGAAGGTGCCGGTATTGGCCGGAAGGAAGGGATCGTAGTTCTGGGCCTTCACGTAGAACAGGCCGACGCCGATCACGGTGAAGACCACGGCCAGCTTGATCAGCACCACGGCGCCGTTCACCCGGGCCGATTCCCGGATGCCGATCATGAGCAGGGTCGAGGCCGCCACGACGATCAGGACCGCCGGCACGTTGATGAGGCCGTGCGCCACCGTGCCGTCGGCGAGCTGGTAGGTCTCGAAGGGCGAATGCACCAGCGAACCGGGCAGGTTGATGCCGAGGGTGTCGCGCAGGAAGCGAGTGACGTAGCGCGACCAGCTCACCGAGACCGTGGCGGCGCCGACAGCGTATTCGAGCACCAGATCCCAGCCGATGATCCAGGCGACGAACTCACCCATGGTGGCGTAGGTGTAGGTATAGGCCGAGCCCGCCACCGGGATCATGCCGGCCAGTTCGCTGTAGCACATGCCGGCCAGCGCGCAGCCGATGGCCGCGATGGCGAAGGACAGCGTCACCGCCGGCCCCGCATGCTCGGCGGCGGCGATGCCGGTGAGCGAGAACAGCCCGGCCCCGATGACCGCACCGATCCCAAGTCCGATCAGGCTCCAGGGGCCGAGATGGCGCTCCAGCTTATTCTCGCCGGCTTCCGCATCGGCATTGAGCCGCTCCAGCGTTTTGATCCGGAAGAGATCGCTGCCCAAGCCTGCCGCCATGTCGTTTCACCCCCGTTTCCGGCTGCCGCACGTCGCGTGAAGCGTTCGAATGATTGTCTCGAAGACAGATCAATCGCGAAACCGTCGCAGGCGCAACGGCTGGTCTCAACATTGCCGTGCAAGGACGCGGCCAGGATGGAAAGCCGCCGAGGGAAACATAGCCGTCAGAGCGGCCAGGCCCGGTCCCGATAGGCTCCGTCCCAGAACAGGTATTCGAGGCGGGTGGCGTGGGCATAAGCCGCCTGCATCCGCTCCCGGAGAGCGGGCGAGGCCTCCAAAGCGGCCTCGTCGGTGGCGGCGATCATCGCGGCCACCGCCTCGCCGAATTCCTCGCCGGCATAGGTGTCGATCCAGGCGCGGTAGGGATTGTCCGCCGCCGCGCGGGAGAAAATGTCGCGGCCGACCTCCGCATAGATCCAGAAGCAGGGAAGCAGCGCGCCGAGCACCACCTCGTAGGTCTCGGCATAGGCGCTGGCCATCAGCCACGCGACGTAATGGTCGCAAGCCGGGGACAGGGGCGTGGCGGCGAAGCTGGCGGCGTCGATGCCGTAATCCCGGAAGAAGCCGCCATGCAGCGCCCGCTCGACCACGATCGCAGTTTCGGCGCCGCGGGCGAACTGCACGATCCGGTCGGGATGCGGCGCCTTGGCGGCGGCCAGGGCGAGGGCCCGGCCGAAACCGATCAGGTAATGCGCGTCCTGCACGATGTAGCGGCGGAATCGCTCCGGGCTGAGGCTGCCCGCGGCGAGTTCCGCGTTGAAGGGCATGGTGCGGATCGTCTCATAGGCCGCGTGGTTTCTCTCCCACGCCTCCTGCGAGAACTTGGCTGGCTGCGAGAAGCGGGTGGCAGACAGATTCTCGGACAGCGACGCCCCTCCCTCGTTCACGCGCTCAGCCCTGCCGCTGCGCCTGTGTGACCGCGACGTGGATCAGTTCCGCCAGGGTGCGCACCTTCAGCTTCTGGCGCATCTGCGAGCAGGCATTGGTCACGGTCTTGTAGCTCACCGAGAGATCGGCGGCGATGGTGCCGTAGGATTTGCCCTGGGCGAGCCGGGCGAGGATCTGCTGTTCGCGGGGGGTGAGCTGAGTCTCCGGCGTGCGGCGCGGATCGGCGCGCAGCATGGCGACCTCCGTGGCCAGCCGCCGGTCGAGATAGACCTCGCCCGCCCGCACCCGGTCGAAGGCCTGGAACAGCTCGTTCGAGGCGTGATCCTTCAGCACGTATCCGAGGGCTCCGGCCTCCAGGGCGCGCGAGACGATGACGGGATCGTTGTGCATCGAGAAAACCAGCACGCGGGTCTCGGGCTCGATCGCCCGCATGCGCCGGATCAGGGCGAGGCCAGCGAGCCCGCTGCCCTGGAAGGTGAGGTCGCAGATCACCACCGGAGGGCGCTGCCGGTGGAAGGCGCGATAGCCGGAGACGACGCCGGTGGCCTCCACCACGGTCTCGATCCCCGCATCCTCCAGCACCCGGCGGCATCCCTGCAGCACGATGGGATGGTCGTCGATGACCAGAACGGGGGAGGCACCGCCCTTGCTCGACGCCGCTTTCGTCATCGGATTACTGACCGGCGCGTTCATCGTACACGCTTCACTTGGGTTGCGGCGCGGCGGGCAGGGACGAATCCTCGCCCTCGCCGCGCTCTGGATCGATGGGAATGGTGATCCGGACAACGGTGCCATCGGAGCCGTTGTCAAGGGAGGCCCGGCCGAGGCTGAACTGGCCGCCGAGGGCCTCGACGCGCTCGCGCATTCCTGACAGGCCGAGGCCGACCCGATGACCCGGCGCGATACCGCTGCCGTCATCCTCAACGCTCACCCGCAGGGTGATCATCCCGGCGGCGTCGATGTCCTCCGCGGCACGGGCGCGGACGTGCCGGGCACCGCCGTGGCGGACCGCGTTGGTGCTGCTCTCCTGGATGCAGCGGAAGACCGTGAGATCGAAGATGTCGCCGTAGCCGCGGGAGAGCCCCTCGAAATCGCCTTCGAAGATCGTCTCGGGATGGCGCCGGCCGAAGTCGCGCAGCAGCAGGTTCAGGCAATCGGTCAGCGGAACCTCGCCGAGGGCGTGCGGGCGCAGGCGGTTGAGGAGGTCGCGGTTCAGGCTCTGCACCTGCCCGACGATGCTGCCGATATCGCCGGCCCGTGTCGCGAGCCGAGCCCGGTCGATCTCACCGTCGGTCGCGGCGAGCCGCGTCACCGAGGCGGCATTCGCCTCCAGGGCGAACAGGCAGGGGCCGAACTCGTCGTGAAGTTCGAGGGCGATGCGGGCGCGCTCGTCGTCCTGAGCGGTCAGAAGCTGGCGGTTGAGCCGGCCGTTTGCGGCACGGGCCTCGCCCAGCGCCCCGGCCACACGGTTGAAGCGCGCGGCGATGACCGCCAGCTCACGGGAGGCGGGCGGATCGAGATGGGCGGTGTAATCGTGGCGCTCCAGCCGGGTCAGACCCTCGGCGAGACGGCCGAGCGGCCGCAGGATCCGGCCCAGGGCGAGGGTCAGGGCCGCGAGAACCGCGAGGTTGAGGATGAGGCTCGCCAGGGCGAGGGTGCGGGCATAGTCCCAAACCTCCTCGATCTCGTCGAGGGGCTCGGTGGTGATCGCGGCCGTGCCGATGCGTTCCCCGCGGACGGCGATGGGCAGGTCGTGCTGGTGCGGCTCCGGCGCGATCAGGCGGACGAACCAGGCGGGGGCGTCGCGGTTCTGCCGCCCCCGGTCGGACGGACCGAAGCCGACGCGCTGCCCGTCCGCATCGAGGATGGTCACGCGCACATGGCGCAGGCTCTGGAAGCGCAGGTCCAGGCTGTGAAGCACGCTCTCCGGACTCGGGCTGCGCAGGGAGCGGATCGTGTCCGCCACGAGCGGCTCGACCGTGGCGAGGCTCGCCGCCATCTCGACCTGCACGGCGTTGCGGGCGATCAGCACGATCAGCCCGCAGGAAACGAAGGCAGCGACGCAATCGATGGCGAGTACGGTCAGGATCAGCCGCGCCCGCGTCGGCAGGCCGGCCCAGAAGGACACGGGCCGCCCCTCGGCGCCGAGGGGCGGCAGCCCTCCCCGAACCATCGGATCCGCAGGAGGTCGCGTCGTCATGACATGCGACGGGGACGATTGCGTCGCGGCGGGAATTGGCACGGGCCCTCGCGCTCGGTCAGGCCATCTCCCGCCGACGCCGCCACGGGCAGATCGGACCCGGGATCATTCGGCAGGCCGACATCGGATAAAAGTCTCAAATTCCTGCGCTTTCAGCACGATCGGCACCGTGGCCGATCCCTCGGCGAAAGTCCATGCCGGTGCGGCGACGGGGGCGGGGGCGGCACACTGATGTTTTTCTTATGATCGCCCATTCGATCGCCGCCCGCACGATTCGGGTAACCTACACGCTCCGTTAAACCGGAGGCCTTAAAGCTCGCGCGTCAGAACTGGCCAGGGCAAGACTTGTCCGAGGCGGGAGCGACCCGGCAACGCGCGAACGTCGCCGGTCTTCACCCTCACTTCATGTGGATGGTGGACATCCGAATTCTGTTCGGATCCGCCGGACATCTTGCCGCCGCATTGCCGAGGCTGTGTTGTTGCAGGGATACACCATGCAAGAGGCCGACCGCATGTCGGTGGCGATTCACCCCTCCGAGACCCGCCAGACCGAGGGCAGGGCGCCGGCCCGGTTCCGGCTTCCGCTCCTCGCGAGCGTCGCGGGCGGAAGCGTGGCCGTCATCGCCTTCGCCGCCGCAGCCTTCTCGTTCTTCTCAGGTCTCGCCGATCCGCGAGCCAAGCCCGTCCAGGTCGCTCCCGTGGCCTCGCAATGGCCGGACCTGACGGACGGCGTCCCTGCGCTCGCCCCCGCCAAGACGCAGCCCGAGCTGCGCCGGGCCGACCTGCCCGTCGCTCCCGAGCCGGTCTCCGCCCCGGCTCCGCCTCCGGCGGCTCCCGTGACGATCCAGGCCAAGGCACCGGAGCCTGCACCGGAGCCTGCACCGGCCCCCGCCCAGGCGAGGCTGCCGATCGAGCCGGTCCAGACGGTATCCCCGGCGGCTCGCCCGGTGGCCGCCGTGGCTCCGGCCAAGGTCACGGTGCCGCTTCCCCCGACCCGAGCGGAAACGGTGCGCGCCAAGACGGAGCAACCGGCCCGCTTCGTGTCGCTGCCGGCCCCGAAGGCGAAGCCGGACACGCCCAAGGAGGCGCCGAAAGAAATCGCGAAAGCGAAGGCGGAACCCGTCAAGGCGCAGGTGGCGAAGGCCGAAGCGCCCAAATCCGAGAGCGTCCGCAAATCCACCCCGCCCGCCCGCGGCCGCAGCGCGGAGACGAAGCCGACCCAGACCGCCTCCGCCGAGACGCCCGCGCCCCAGCCGGCGCGGGAGGCGGACGAACCGGAATTGCTCGGCGTGAAGATCCCCGGCGGCCGCCAGATCCGCGACGGATGGGACGCCGCCGTGAACGGCCTGCTCGGCAGCAAATCCGGCGGCGAATAAGGCGTTTCGCCCTCGCCGGGTCGGCGGCCGGAGTTCAGGTCCCCGACTGACGGTATTCCCTTCGCGCGAGGCGGCTACCACCTCGCGCGGCGATGTCTTCGCTCAGCTCCGCTGGGCCTTGCCCGCCTCGCGGCGATGGCGCTGAGCACGGGGGCTCTTCGGTGCCTTGGCCGGGGCCGGCCCCTCACCCTGCATCCGCTCGACCCGAACATCCGGCGGTCCGCGCCGGGCGAAGGCCGCCGCGAAATCCTCCGCCGCGCTGGCCCGCACCTCGAAGGTCGTCTCCCGGTCGAAGATCCGGATCGAGCCGATATCGCCACGACCGATCTGGCCCCGCCGCGTCAGCATCGGCAGCAGGCGACGCGGCTCGGCCCGGTCACGGCGGCCGAGATTGAGCCGGAACCACGCCGCAGGCTCGTCCTCGCCGACGCGGGGAGCGCCGACCGGGATCCCGCTGCGCGTGTCCGAGCGCCGGCCCACCTCGAAGGACGGGTCCGAGACCTCCTCGGGAACCGGGATGCGCGAGCGGTAGAGACGGGCGAAGGCGGCGGCGAGACGCTCCGGGGGGAATCGCTCCAGCAGCGCCTCGGCCCAATCCTTCTCCCACTCGCGCTCCTCCTCCGTCTCCGGCTCGGAGAGGAGGGGATCGGACATCATCCGCTCGCGGTCAAGGACCCGGATCTCGTCCGCGTTGGGCGGGCCGCTCCAATCCGGGCTGACCTTGGCGATGGCGAACATCTGCTCGGCGCGCCGACGGCGGGCGGGCGGCACCAGCACGACGCTGGTCCCCTTGCGCCCGGCGCGGCCGGTCCGGCCCGAACGGTGCTGCATCACCTCGGCGTCGTGGGGCAGGTCGGCGTGGATCACGAGGTCGAGGCCCGGCAGGTCGATGCCGCGGGCCGCGACGTCGGTGGCGACGCAGACGCGGGCGCGGCCGTCGCGCAGGGCTTGGAGCGCGGCGTTGCGCTCCCCCTGACCCAATTCACCCGAGAGGGCGACGGCGGAGAAGCCGCGCTCGGTCAGAGAGGCCTGGAGATGGCGCACCCCGTCGCGGGTGTTGCAGAACACGATGGCGACCGGCGCATCGACGTAGCGCAGCACGTTGACGACGGCGTGCTCGATCTCCCGCGGCATCACCCGCACCGCCCGGTAGACGATGTCGGCATGGCCACGGGTCTCCCCCGCCACGGCGAGGCGCAGGGCATCGCGCTGATAGCTTTCCGCCAGCGCCACGATCGCCTTCGGCAGGGTCGCCGAGAACAGCAAGGTGCGGCGGTTCTCAGGGGTCGCCGCCAAGATGAATTCGAGATCCTCGCGGAAGCCCATATCGAGCATCTCGTCGGCCTCATCGAGGATGACGGCCTGAAGCCCCTCCGTGACCAGCCGGCCCCGCTCCAGGTGATCCCGCAGGCGCCCCGGGGTGCCGACGACGAGATGGGTGCCCGCCTCGAGGGCACGCGCCTCGCGGCGCGGATCCATGCCGCCGACGCAGGCGGCGACCCGGGCATTGGTCTGCGCGTAGAGCCAGGTCAGCTCCCGCTGGACCTGGAGCGCCAGTTCGCGGGTCGGAGCGATGACGAGGGCCAGGGGCGCGCCCGGCGGCGGCAAGGTCTCCTCGTCGCCGAGCAGCATCCCGGCGATGGCCAGGCCGAAGGCGACGGTCTTGCCCGAGCCGGTCTGGGCCGAGACAAGCAGATCGCGGTCACCGCCGGCTTCGAGCACCGCCTGCTGGACGGGCGTGGGCTCGGCATAGTTGCGCTCGGTGAGCGCCCGCGAGAGGGGAGTGGGCAGAGTCGGAAATGGCAAGGAAAGCGCGCCTTCGGGCCGGCGAATTCGGACCGGCAAGCGGCCGGATCGGAATCGGAATCGACTGCCTTCTAGCGCCAAGCGGACGCGCCGACCACTACGTGCACCGCGTAGGGGCGTTGCGCGGAGACAGGGGTCGCAGCGGCTAGGCCGCCCGCTCCTGCACCAGGGCGACGATATCGTCCCAGCGGGAAAGGAAGGCGGCCACGCAAGCCGGGTCGAAATGGCGGCCGGCCTCCGCCTCCAGATGGGCCCGCGCTTTGTCGAGCGGCCAAGCGGGCTTGTAGCTGCGGGCGGAGACCAGCGCGTCGAATACGTCGGCCACGGCCACGATCCGGCCGGACCGGGGGATCTCCTCACCCTTGAGGCCGCGGGGATAGCCGCTGCCGTCCCAGCGCTCATGATGCGTCAGGGCGATCTCGGCGGCGATCTGAAGCAGGTATGACGGGCTGTCATGCAGCATGTGGTAGCCGCGCAGGGCATGCCGGCGCATCTCGTCCCACTCGTCGGGCGTGAGCGGGCCCGCCTTCATCAGGATGTGGTCCGGCACACCGATCTTGCCGATGTCGTGCATGGTGGAGGCGAGCGCGACGTCGTCCGCCTCCGCCGGGGACAGGCCCAGCCCCTCGGCCACCGCAATCACACAGCCCGCGACGCGGGTGAGGTGGTCGCCCGCCTGATCGTCGCGGAACTCGGCGGCGAGCATCAGCCGGCGAACCAGCTCGCGCTCCCGGGCCGTGGCTTCGGCCACTGCCTTCGCCGCGTCGCGCCGCATGGCGAGCGCCTGGCGGTCGTTCTCCCGGCGGGTGAGGGCGAGTTCCAGCAGCACGCCGACCCGCTCCTGCACTTCCAGGCCATCGAAGGGCTTGGCCAGCACGTCGGTGGCGCCGGCCGCGCGGCCGGTCCGGCGCAGGGCTCGCGCCTCACCGGCAGCCACGAGCAGGATGGGAGTGCGCGCCAACGTCTCCCGCGCCCGCAGGGTCCGGATCAGCACCGGTGCATCGAAGCATTCGGGCTCCGCCTCCACCACGATCACGGCGGGGTCCCAGGCGACGAGTTCGTCGACCACCTGAGCCGAGACGGAGACGATATCGGCGCCACCGGGCAGGCCTCGCAGGGCCAGGACGAGGGTCGCCGGCCTCCGCGCCGCCACGATGGCGACGGCTGCCCCCTCGTCTTCCCCCGCCGCCTCGCCCGTCATCCCACCATCCATGGCGATCCTGGCATGCCGCGCCACGTCGCGGTTCCCGATCGCTGCGCCCAGGCGTGCCAGAATATGGTTAACCGACACTGAAATCACGTCGAGACCCCGAGCGCGGCAAGGGCGAGCAGCCGGCATGCCCCCTGCCATCAAGGTTCGGGCCAAGATCGCTCTTCCGTGTCGCATCGGCTCAACCGAAAACCGGCAGCCACTTTTCGGGCCGATGCGCTAAATCCTGGCCATGACCGACGCCTTCACGCTCGACCCGCGGCTTGCCGCCGACACCCATCCGGTGGGCGATCTCGCCCTCTGCTCCGTCCTGCTGATGGACGATGCCCGCTTTCCGTGGCTGATCCTCGTCCCGCGGCGGGACGGGCTGAGCGAACTCACGGACCTGACACCGGAGGATGCCGCGACCGCCTTCGAGGAGATTCGCATCGCCACCCGCGTGGTCATGGCGCTGTCTCATCCCGACAAGGTCAATGTCGCCGCCCTCGGCAACGTGGTCGCCCAGCTCCACGTCCATGTCGTGGCCCGCTTCCGGTCGGATCCGGCGTGGCCGGGCCCGGTCTGGGGCGTCGGCGAGCGCAAGCCCTACCCGCCGCATGCCCGCGCCGCCCTCCTCGAACGGGCCGCCGCCCTGTTTGCGGCCGCTTGAGGATGCGTCGATGACGGACTTCGCCGATGCAGCCGGCCGGACCGCGCTCGCCTACAGCGCGAGCCGCCTCGTGCGCCATTCCGCCGAATTCGGCGCAGCCCCCACCCTCGCCGAGATCGGCCCGGAGGCCGGCATCGTCCTGATGGCGGGGGAGGCGGCGATCCTGCGCGCCCTGCCGGGAGAGACCGTCGCGACAGCCCTGCTCTCGCCGGACGAGGCCGCGCCGGCGGGCGCGCGTGCCGTCGAGATCTTCCTCGGCCGGGTCGAGGGCCGGCCGGTCTTCGCCGGCTCCGTTCCGGCCGAGGCGACGGAGGCTTTTTCCGCCCCCGCCTACCGGGCCCTGGATCTGCGCGCCGTCGCCGCCGAGGGGGCGGTCGCCCGCGACGAGCAGGGCCTGCTGGCCACCGCGAAATCCCTGCTCGCCTGGCATGCGCGGCACGGCTTCTGCGGCAATTGCGGCCATCCGACCGTCATCGGCGCCGGGGGCTTCCGCCGGGAATGCGGAGCCTGCGGCCTCCACCACTTTCCGCGCACCGATCCGGTGGCGATCATGCTGGTTCGGCAGGGCGAGGCCTGCCTGCTCGGGCGCGGGCGTCACTTCAAGCCGGGGATGTATTCCTGCCTCGCCGGCTTCATCGAGCCGGGCGAGACGGTCGAGGATGCGGTGCGCCGGGAGACGCGGGAGGAGACCGGCGTCGCGGTCGGTGCCGTCGCCTATCACGCCTCGCAGCCCTGGCCCTTCCCGGCCTCGCTGATGATCGGCTGCATCGCCGACGCCGTCTCGGAGACCGTCACGGTCGATCCGGAGGAGATGGAGGATGCGCGCTGGTTTTCCCGGACGGAGGTGGCACAGATGATCGCGGGCCACCATCCGGCGGGCCTCACCGTCCCGCCCGCCACCGCCATCGCCCACCTGCTCCTGCGCGACTGGGTGGAGGGCCGTGTCGATGCCGCCCCGGCGGCGGCGGATCCGGCCGCATCGCTCGCCTGAGCCGACGCGCCCGCGCCTCTCCGCCACCAGCCCCTCGACTTCACGCAGGCGCGCTTATGGTGTAGGCGCGCGCCCTGGCCCGGACACTGCACGGACGCCGGGAGCCGCTCGGCGGCCCCGCGATCGCTCGCCGGGTCTGACGCCGGAAGTGCCGCCGGGAGCGAGAACCATGACCGCCCGCATCGATGCCGCCTTCGCCCGCTGCCGCGCGGAAGGGCGTGCCGCCCTCGTCACTTACGTGATGGCGGGCGATCCCGATCCGGAGACCTCGCTGAAGGTGCTGGAGGCGCTGCCGAAGGCCGGCGCCGACATCGTCGAGTTCGGCTTGCCCTTCACCGACCCGATGGCGGACGGGCCGGCGATCCAGGCTGCCGGCCTGCGGGCCTTGAAGGCCGGCCAGGACCTCCAAGGCACGCTGGCCCTGGTCCGCCGCTTCCGCGAAGGCGACGACCGGACGCCCGTCGTGCTGATGGGCTACTACAACCCGATCCACACCTACGGCGTCCCCCGCTTCCTGGAGGATGCCCAGGCCGCCGGCATCGACGGGCTGATCGTCGTCGACCTGCCGCCGGAAGAGGATGACGAGCTCTGCCTCCCGGCCCGGGAGAAGGGCCTCGCCTTCATCCGCCTCGCCACCCCCACCACCGATGACCGCCGCCTTCCGGCGGTGCTCGCGAACACGGCGGGTTTCGTCTACTACGTATCGATCACCGGCGTGACCGGCACGGCGACCCCGGATTTCGGCCGGGTCTCGCAGGCCGTCGCCCGGATCACGGCGCATACCGATCTGCCCGTCGTTGTCGGGTTCGGGGTGAAGACCGGCGCCCATGCCGCTGAGATCGCCCGCGGCGCCGACGGCGTGGTGGTGGGCTCGGCCCTGGTCGATGCCCTCGCCCGCAGCCTCGAGGCCGGGGACCGGGCCGGAAGCGGCACGGTGGAGGCGGTCGCCTCCCTCGTGCGCGAGCTGGCCGAGGGCGTGCGCAGCACCGCCAAGGGGCCGGCCGATCTGGCGGCACGCGGAGCCTGACACCGCTCTCACCGCGCCGGGACCCTGCGGGATCCTCCAGCGGCGACACGACGAAGACGCATCGCTTCGAAGAGCGTCAGCCGGCTCTCGGGCCGAAGGGGTGCAGAGGCAATCACTTGGGTCGTCGAGGCGGGTCCGGATCCGCAGCGGCGGTTCGAGGTGTCACGACAGGGAGTCTGACGCCATGGTCGAGGCGATGAACTGGATCTCGGAGGTCGTGCGGCCCCGGATCAAGACGCTGTTCAAGCGCGAGACGCCGGAAAACCTCTGGGTCAAATGTCCCGATACGGGGCAGATGGTCTTCCATAAGGAAGTCGAGCAGAACCACTGGGTCATCCCCGGCTCCGAGCACCATCTCAAGATGAGCGCCGCCGCGCGCCTCAAGATGATGTTCGACGAAGGCACCTGGATCGACGTGCCGCTGCCGGAGGTCGCCGCCGACCCGCTCAAGTTCCGCGACGAGAAGCGCTACGTCGACCGCCTCAAGGAGGCGCGCGCCAAGACCGGCATGGCCGACGCGTTCAAGATCGGCTTCGGTCGGGTCGGCGGCCTGCCGATGACGCTCGCGGCCCAGGAATTCGGCTTCATGGCCGGATCGCTCGGCATGGCGGCCGGCGAGGCCTTCGTCCGCGGCGCCGAGACGGCCCTGGAGAAGCGCACGCCCTACGTGCTGTTCTCGGCCTCCGGCGGCGCGCGCATGCAGGAGGGCATCCTCTCCCTGATGCAGATGCCGCGCACCACCGTGGCCGTGCGCCGGCTCAACGCCGCCCGGCTGCCCTACATCGTCGTGCTGACCAACCCGACCACCGGCGGCGTCACCGCCTCCTATGCCATGCTCGGCGACGTGCATCTGGCCGAGCCCGGCGCGCTGATCTGCTTCGCCGGCCCCCGCGTCATCGAGCAGACCATCCGCGAGAAGCTGCCCGACGGATTCCAACGGGCCGAGTATCTGCGCGACCACGGCATGGTCGATCAGGTGGTGCATCGGCACCAGCTCAAGGAAACGATCGGCCGCCTCTGCGGCCTGCTGATGGATGTGCGCCGGGCGCCCGGCTCTCCCGCCCCGGCCCCCGCGCCGACCTCCCCCGAACCGCTGCCGGACGCGGCCTGACCCCCTGCTGAGAAGGTCTTCGCGCGAGATGGAATCCTCCGATGCGCTGATGGCGCGCTTCCTCGCCCTGCATCCGCGCACGATCGACCTGTCGCTCGGGCGCATCGAGAGCCTGCTCGCCCGGCTCGATCATCCGGAGCGGCGCCTGCCGCCGGTGATCCACGTGGCGGGCACCAACGGCAAGGGCTCGACCATCGCCTTCATGCGGGCGATCCTCGAGGCGGGGGGCATGGCCGCCCATGTCTATACTTCGCCCCACCTCGTGCGCTTCCATGAGCGGATCCGGCTGGGGGCCATCGGCGGCGGCCATTACGTCGGCGAGGACCGGCTCGCCGACGCCTTCGCCCGCTGCGAGGCGGCCAACAAGGGCGATCCGATCACGGTTTTCGAGATCACCACCGCCGCGGCCCTGCTGCTGTTCTCCGAAAGCCCCGCCGACGTGCTGCTGCTGGAAGTCGGCCTCGGCGGCCGGGTCGATGCCACGAACGTGATCGCCCGTCCGGCCTGCGCCGTGGTCACCCCGATCGGGCGTGACCATGCCGAGTATCTCGGCGACACCGTCGAGGCGGTAGCGATGGAGAAGGCGGGGATCTTCAAGCGCGGCTGTCCGGCGGTGATCGCCGCCCAGGACTACGCCCAGGCCGATGCCGTCCTCTGCCGCCAGGCCGAGCGGGTGGGCGCCGTGCCGGTGCGGATCGGCAACCAGGATTTCTCCGTCCACGAAGAGAGCGGCCGACTGGTCTACCAGGACGAGACCGACCTGTTCGACCTGCCCCGCCCCAGGCTCACCGGCCGCCACCAGCTCACCAATGCGGGCACCGCCATCACGGCCCTGCGCGCCGCCGGCTTCGGCGATCTCGGCATCTCGGCCTTCGAGGCGGGCCTGCGCAACGTCGACTGGCCCGGCCGTCTCCAGCGCCTCGTGCGCGGCGCCCTGGCGGAGCGGATGCCCAAGGATGCCGAGCTGTGGCTCGATGGCGGCCACAATGCCGATGGCGGCCGCATCCTCGCCGCCGCCATGGCCGATCTCGGCGAGCGCAGCGACGCGCCCCTGATTCTCATCGTCGGGCTGCTCGGCACCAAGGACGCGCACGGCTTCCTGAAGAACTTCGTCGGCCTTGCCCGCTCGCTCATTGCCGTGCCGATCACCGGCCAGGTGGCCGCACGCCCCGCCGAGGAGGTCGCGGACATCGCCCGCGAGGTCGGGCTCAACGCCAGCATCGCTCCGAGCGTCGAGGCGGCCGTGACGGGACTGTCGGAAACGATCTTCGAGCGTCCGCCGCGGGTGCTGATCTGCGGTTCACTCTATCTGGCGGGAGCCGTGCTCGAGGCCAACGGCACGATTCCGGTCTGACTCGTTTCCTCGACCGGTCTTTCCCGCGGGACAAACTGGTCGAGGTAGTGGTGCGGCAAGACGGAGCGTCCCCAGCATTGCTACAAATGTCCCGGCGCGGCACTCGACCGGGACGAAATCCGGTTTCATGCTCCATCTGGGGCGCCGCAACCGGTTATCGCGCCGGATGTCACGCGGCGGGTGTGGCTTGGCCGCTACATCTCACCGGGCGGAAATGGTCTAGCTTCAGCGCCATCGGGTTTCTGCTGGGGTTCAAAAAGCAATGAAAAAGCTTCTGTCCACGTTGGCTGCCTTCACGGCGCTGACCGCTGCGGCTTCCGCCGCCGACCTGCCGCGCCGCGCTGCGCCGCCGATCTTCACCCCCATTCCGGTGTTCACCTGGACCGGTTTCTACGCTGGTTTCAACGCCGGTTACGGCTTCGGCGTGCAGGATGACGGCGCTGCTCCGGTCGTCGGCGTGAACAGCCTGACCGGCCTCGTCCGTCCGGGCCAGACCGCTGTCATCGCCTTCGGTGGCAACAGCCGCAACGACGGCTTCGTCGGCGGTGGTCAGATCGGCTACAACTATCAGTTCACCCCGGGCTCCGGCGTCGTCGTCGGTATCGAGGCTGACGCTCAGTACGTCGACTTCGGCCGCAACCGGAACCAGTTCGCTGTCGTGAACAGCAACCCGGCCTTCCCGGGCGTCGCCGCTCAGCAGGTGTTCAACCCGAACGGCCTGTCCAGCCTCGACTTCTTCGGCACCGTTCGCGGCCGCATCGGCTACGCCTTCGACCGCGTCCTGTTCTACGGCACCGGCGGCTTCGCCTACGGCGCCGGTGGTGGCCGTCAGTTCGGCCTGCCGAACAGCTCGCGCGACGACTTCCGCACCGGCTACGCCGCTGGCGGTGGTGTCGAGTACGCTCTGCCGACCGACTCCTTCCTGAACTTCTTCCGCTCCTCGGCCGTCACGCTCAAGGTCGAAGGCCTGTACGTGAACCTGGATCGCGGTGGCGGTGCCCTCAACGGCGCCTTCGCGGTGAACAACGCCGGCGCCATCATCACCACGACCTCCCCGGGTGTGGTCGTCGCTTCCGGCGCCCTGCGCCGCAACGACACCGAGTTCGCCGTCGTCCGCGCCGGCCTGAACTACAAGTTCGGCAGCTACTAAGCCGAACCCCCATAAGGGTCTCGAAACCAGGGAGCCCGGCCGCAAGGCCGGGCTTCTTGCGTTTCAGGGTCCGAGGCGATCAGGACGTGCCTCGACACAAAAAAGCCCGGCCGCGAGGCCGGGCGATGTCGGACGGTCAGAGTCCGGTAAGAAGTCTCAGGCGCTGGCCTGGATCCAGCGGGAGAGGTCGCCCTTGGGAGCGGCGCCGACCTTCTGGCTGGCGAGCTTGCCGTCCTTGAAGATCATCAGCGTCGGAATCGAGCGGATGCCATAGGTCGAGGCAATGCCGGGATTCTCGTCGACATTGACCTTGGCGATCTTCACCTTGCCCTGGAGATCGACGGAGATCTCTTCCAGGGCCGGGCCGATCTGACGGCAGGGGCCGCACCACTCCGCCCAGAAATCCACCACGACGGGCTCGGCGGACTGGAGCACGTCCTGCTCGAAGCTCGCATCGGTCACTTTCACGGTCGCCATCGTCAGTCCTTTCGACACGCGGTCCTATGAGGGCACCGGGGAGCGGCATCGGCGCCTCACGGTAAGGCGAGACTTGGCAACGCCCCGTGCCCCGGTCAAGCCGCCCGGCGGGTGCCACGGGTCTGGCCCGCTCTCTCCACATGGACGGTCCACCGGGTTTGATCCTCCGCGACCCCGATTCTCCGTCCGATCCCGGCCTGCGCCCCTTGCGCCCGACTCCTCCTGCGGCACCCCGACCCTCGCCATAGGCGGCGCGCGCCCCATTTGGCGGGCAGGATCGGCGACCCGCACAAGGATCAATCGACGTGACGCGCACCCTGACTGTCCTGCTCGCCACCGTCGCGGCCCTCGGCCTCGATGCCTCCGCCTTCGCGCAGCAGCCCTCCGGCGACACCGCCGGCCAGGAGCCCCGCTCGCCCCGGATCGAAGGGGAATCGTTCCAGGCGCCGGCCGCGCCGAGCGCGGGCACGTCGATCGCCGAGACGGCCCCGCCGAACACCGAGTACAAGCCGCTCCTGCCGAATCAGACCCGTTCACCGGAGCCGGCCCAGAAGACGCAGGTCGAGACCGCGACCGTCGTGAAGGGCCTGCAGAGCCCCTGGGCGATGGAGTTCCTGCCGGACGGGCGCATGATCGTGACCGAGAAGGCCGGCACGATCCGCCTTGTCGCCAAGGACGGGACGGTGGGCCAGCCGGTGGCCGGCGTGCCGAAGGTCGATGCGCGCGGGCAAGGCGGCCTGCTCGACATCGCCCTCAGCCCCGGCTTCGCCAGCGACCGCACCGTCTATTTCAGCTACAGCGAGCCGCGCGAGAAGGGCAACGGTACCACCGTGGCCAAGGCCAAGCTGGTGGAGAGCGACGGCAAGGCCAAGCTCGACGACCTCAAGGTCATCTTCCGCCAGATGCCGACCTATGACGGCGACAAGCATTTCGGCTCGCGTCTCGTCTTCGCGCCGGATGGCAAGCTGTTCGTGACGGTCGGCGAGCGCTCCGACAAACAGACCCGTGGTCAGGCGCAGGATCTGTCGAGCGGACTCGGCAAGGTGTTCCGCATCGACATCGACGGTAACGCGCCGAAGGACAACCCCTATGTCGGCAGCGAGAAGGCCAAGCCGGAGATCTGGTCCTACGGCCATCGCAACGTCCAGGCCGCTGCCCTCGATAGCCAGGGCCGGCTCTGGACCGTGGAGCACGGCCCCCGCGGCGGCGACGAGTTGAACCGCCCGCGTCCCGGCCTGAACTACGGCTGGCCGCTCGTGACCTACGGCATCGAATATTCCGGCGAGAAGATCGGCGACGGCCAAACCCAGGCCGGCGGTACGGTGCAGCCGGTCTATTACTGGGATCCGGTGATCGGCCCCTCGGGGCTGGCGATCTATAACAAGGATCTGTTCCCGGCCTGGAAGGACCAGTTCCTCATCGGCGGCCTCGTCAGCATGGGTGTGGTCGTGCTCAAGCTCGACGGCGACAAGGTCGTCACCGAGGAGCGGATCCCGCTGGAACACCGCGTCCGCGACGTGAAGGTCGGCCCCGATGGTGCCGTCTACGCGGTGACCGAGGATGACGGGCAGATCGTCAAGCTGACTCCGAAGAAGAGCAGCTGACGCCACTGACCCATCACCTCACCCGTCATCGCGCGCGCAGGCGAAGCGATGACGGGGGCGGTCAGATCCCGCCTTCCACCCGGCGCAGCACCGGCCCCGAGGTCCAGACCAGCAGGGCCACGATCGTGTGGCCGGGCCAGATCGCGGCGGCGAGACGGGCATAGAGGGCGACCTGCGCCGCCTCGCGCTCCGGCAGGGGCGCGTCGTCGGCGGGCGGACGGCCGGTCTTGAAATCGCACAGCGTCACCCGGTTGCCCTCGACCACGAGGCGGTCGATGCGGCCGGTCACGTCGCGCTCAACCCCCTCCACCACGATCCGGCCCGACAGCGCCACCTCGGCCCGGGCTTGCGCCGAGAAGAGCGGGGCGAGATCCGGCTCCTCGATCAGGCGCAGCACCGAGCGGACGAGGTCCCGGCGCTTGGCCTCGTCGAGGGCCGGTGCCCGCGCCCGGGCGAAGCGGTCGGCGGCCTCGGCCCGGCGGGCCGGCTCGATCCGCGGCAGGTGTTCCAGCAGCGAGTGGACCAGGGCGCCCCGGCGGCGCGCCTCGGCATCGCCCTGGCGGCGGTGAGGCTGGCGCTGCCCGTCCGCCGCGCCGAGCGCCCCGGACGGGCTCAAGGGCGGGGCGGCCTCCGCCTCGGGGGCGGCGGGAGAGAACAGCCAATCCGGCACCGCCTCCGGCTCGGGGAGGGCGGAGGCCTCCGCGGCCGCCGCGAGGGAGGCGGCGTTGCCGTCGCGCCAGATCGTGATCGGCCCGTGATCGGTCTCGATGGCCTCGCCGACCCCCAGATGCCGCTCGAGGCCGATGCGGACCATCTCGCACCAGGAGGCGGGCGTCTCCCGTGTCGCCCCGCGATAGGGTGCGATGACGAGGTGGTCGGCCGCGCGGGTCATGGCGACGTAGAGCAGGCGGTTATGCTCCTCCCGCGCCCGCGCCTGAAGCGCGGTGCGAGCGGCCATGGTCGCGGCGCAATCCTGCGTGCGCCCCCCGGTCCAGACCGGCGGCAGCGGCCCGTCGGCGGCGTGATCGAGGGCGAGCAAGGGCGGATCGTTGCGCCCCAGCGGCTCGCACCCATCGATGACGACCACCACCGGCGCCTCCAGCCCCTTGGCGCCGTGCACGGTCATCACCCGCACCTCGTCGCGCTCGGATTCCAGATCGCGCTTGACCGAGAGGCCGCTTTTCCCACGGCCGGGGCGGACGATGTAATCGGCGAGGAAGGCGTCGAGGCAGGGAGCATCGGCGCCGGTCTCGGCCTCCGCCGCCTGGGCCAGGAACACGTCGATGGCGTCGCCGGCCTCGCCGCCGAGCCGCGCCACTAGGCGGCTGCGGCCGCCATGGGGACCGAGCAGAGCAGCATAGAAGCCGAACGGACCGTTTTCGGCGGCGAGCCGGATCCAGAGCCGCAGCGCCTCCAGGCCGCGAATCGCCGCCCCATCGCCGTCCCGCGCATGGCGGTTCAGGGCATCCTCCAGCGTCTCCTCGAAGGGGCGCCGGGCCGAGATCCGGGTAAGGTCGTCGTCGGTGAACCCGACCAGCGGCGTCTTGAGGGCGGTGGCCAGGGTCAGGTCGTCGGCGGGCAGCAGCCCGGCCCGGCCGACGGCCACGAGGTCGAGCACGGCGATGTGACCCGCGACCTCCAGCCGGTCCTGACCCGCGACCGGCACGCCGAGGCTCTTCAGCGCCCGGATCACCTCCTCGAAGGCGGCCGAGCGCTTGCGCACGAGAATCAGCACGTCACCGGGCCGCCAGATCCGGCCGCAGGCATCGCCCGTGCTCGTCCAGGCCTTCACTGCGCGGGCGATGCGGCGGGCGACGACGATGGCCGGTGCATTCGGCTCCGGCGCATCGACGGGGGCGGCCCAGGCATCGGGATCCTCGGCCTCCGCCGGCTCCTCGATGCACCACAGCTCGACCGCGCCGGGCACTCCGGCCCGGGCGGAGGCATGCACCGTGCCCGGCGCCCCGGCCTCGAAGGACAGGCCGGCGAAATGCTCGGGGATCTTGAACACCGCATCGACCGCCGCGAGCACGTGGGAGGCGGTGCGGAAGGACAGCCTGAGGCTGACATCGGCGAAATCGAGATCCGCGCCTCTCGCCGCCCGCTCCCAGGCGCGGCGGGTCAGCTCGAATTCCCGCGGGTCGGCCCCCTGGAAGCTGTAGATCGACTGCTTGGGATCGCCCACGGCGAAGCGGGTCCGGGTGAGGCCGCGCGCGCCTTCGCCCGCCGCGAATTCGGCGGTGAGGGTGCGCAGGATTTCCCATTGCTGCGGGTTGGTGTCCTGCGCCTCGTCCACGAGGACGTGGTCGACACCGCGATCGAGCTTGTACAGCACCCAGGAGGCGCCGACCCGCGAGAGCAGGTCGAGGGTCTTGTGGATCAGGTCGTCGAAATCGAGGGCGCCGAGGCGGGTCTTCTGAGCCTCGACCCGGCGGTGGATCTCGGCGGCGAGCCGGAACAGGCCCCGCGTGCGGGCGAGCGCCCGGGCGGCGCGCAGGGCGTCGAACAGCGGGATCAGCCGGGCCTGCTCGTCGAGCAGCGCCTGCTTCACCTCCGGGGCCACCGCCTTGGTGCCGAAGGACTTTTCCGCCCTCGGATCGTCCTTGTCGGTGAAGAAGACCGAGCGGTAGGCGCTCAGCGCCTTGCCGGGATCCGAGGCGGCCTTGGCCGCGAGCAGCCCCTCGGCGAGCTTCTCGTCGGTGCTCTTGCCGGTGCGCAGCTTGCCCGCGAACGACCCCCAATCCCCGAGGGTGCTGCCCTCCAGAATCTCGGCCTCGATGGTCTCGACGCTGGCGCCGTCCTCGAGCGCCAGCGCCCGGGGGAGGCGGGCCAGGGCCGGTTCCAGGGCGCGGTGATCGGAGAACAGGGCCCGCGCCCGCATGGCGGCGCGGATCGCATCGCGCAGGGTGTCGCCGGAGGCCTCCGCCCCCACCACCGCGAGGGCCTCGGACAGCGCCTGATTGCCGCCGAGGATCGCGTCGGCCAGCACGTTGTCGGTCTCGATCTCGAAGGCTTCGCGCGACTGGTTATCGTCGAGCACCACGAAACGGGCCGGCACGTTGGCCTCGAACGGGAACATGTGCAGCAGCCGCTCGCACAGCGCGTGCAGGGTCTCGATCTTGAGCCCCCCCGGCGTCTCGACGGCGCGGGCGAACAGGCGCCGGGCGAGCCGGAGGGTGTCGCGGGAAGGCCGCTCGCCGGTCAATTCGGTGAGTTCGGCCGTCAGCGTCGCGTCGTCGGCGGTCACCCAGCGGCCGAGCCGCTGGAAGACGCGAATCGACATGTTGGCGGCGGCCGCCTTGGTGAAGGTGAGGCAGAGGATGCGGCCGGGGGGCGCCCCGTCGAGGAGCAGCCGCAGCACCCGGTCGGTCAGCACCTTGGTCTTGCCCGCGCCGGCATTGGCCGAGACCCAGGCCGAGAGGCGCGGATCGGCGGCCCGGCGCTGGGCGAGCCGGGTGACGTCGTCGACGGTGAAGCCGGTCAGGGGAGCGTTCACGCCGCCTCTCCTTCGCCCGCCAGCGACCATTCGAGGACGCGGGCGAGGTGATCGTATTCGCTGTAGGCGCGGATATATTGCGGGTAGGGACGGGACAGGTAGGCCGCCTCACCGGTCATGTAGCGGGCGATCAGGCCGCGCAGGCGTTCGAGATGCTCCTCGACGATGGCCGCGACCGGGCGGTCGTCGCCCGGTGGCGACTTGACCGGGATCGGCCGGAACGGCTCACGCCCGCCCGACGCATGAATGTAGAGGAGATCGGGGGCCGCCTCCGCCTTCAGCCCCTCGAAGGCGCCGCGCATCAGCATCGCCGCCTCCAGCGTCAGTTGCGGCGAGAAGCCGGCGAAGACGGTGCGGTTGCTCGGCGGTGTGCCGGTCTTGAAATCGACGATGCAGAAGCCGCCATCCGCGCGCTGCTCGATGCGGTCGGCCCGGGCCGAGAGGGTGAAGGTTCTCTCGCCGAGCGGGATCGTGAGCTTGCCCGAGCGTTCGGCATGGATCGCGCGGATGCTCCGGCGCTGGCTCGCCTCCCATTCGAGGAAGGCGACCGCCATCCGCTCGTAGCGGGGGAACCACTCGGCGTAGAGTTCCGGATACTGGTCTTCGAGCGGGCCGAAGGCGTCGAGGGCGATGGTGTAGAGCAGCGTTTCCGCCGCCTCCGGCAGGGCGCCGGGATGGGCCTGGGAGAAGTCGCCCAGGATCTTGTGGATCAGGCTGCCGCGCTCGGCCGCCCCCGGCACCACGGCGAGGGGCTCCAGCGCCTCGAGTCCCAGGATGTGCTTGGCGAAGATCGAGTACGGGTCGCGCACCAGCGTTTCGATCTCGGTCACGCTGAGCCGCTCCGGGAACAGGGCCGGGTCGGGCTTCGGCGCTGGGCGCTTCAGGCGCGGGGGTGGCGCCTCCTGGCCCCGGTCGAGGGCGGCGGCGAGGCGGCGCAGGCGCTGCCCGCGCCCCACGGCCTCGCTCCAGACGGCGTCGCCACCGAAGGCGCGCAGCCTTTGCAGGAAGCGGGAGGGGACCGTCGGCGATCCCTCGCGCTTGGCCGCGCGGGTCACCACGGCATCGTGCGTGCCCAGAGCCTGGACGAAATCGTGGGCGGCCTGTCCGATCCGGCGCTCCGGCGGGCTCAAGCCCACCTGACCGCGCATCGGCCGGTTGAGGAAGGCATCCGTGGTCTGGCGCACCGGCCAGACCGCCTCGTCGAGCCCGCCGAGCACGATCCGGTCGACGGAGAGCAGGCGCGCCTCCAGCGGACCCAGGATGCGCAGGCGCGGATGGGCGTTCCTCTGGGCGCAGGCCACCGTGCGGTCGCGGGCGAGCGCGGTGAAGAAGGCGGCGTAATCCGAGAAGCGGCCCGGCAGCTCTTCCTGAGCCGCCGCTTCGAGGTCGTCGAACAGCCCGTCGAGGCTGTCGAGGGACGGATCGTCGATCTCACCCTCGGGCCCGTCCATCATCCGCTCGCAGGCCTCGCGGTGGAGGGCGGCGAGCGCCACGAGGTTGCCGGTGAGGGGCTGGAGATCAGTACGGAACGCCTCGAGGGCGACTTCCAGCCGGCCGAGGATCTCGTCCGACAGGTCCCAGTCGATCGGCTTCAGGCGTTTCTTGGCACGGGGCACCCGCTCGGTGGAGGCGCGCTGCAGGGCGACCGCCGCACGCATTCCGTCGAAGCTGTTCTTCGGGATCGGGGCGGGACCGCGCAGGCCACCGATCTCCAGGGCGGCGGCGGCGCGCACCACCTCGCTGCGGGCCAACCCCAGGCGCACGAAGGGATGGGCGAGGAGGGCGATGACCCGGGCCGGTGCCACCTCGGCGGCCAGTTCCGCCACCAGCCGTGCGAAGCGGCCGGCCTGCGAGCGGGCGAGGCTCAGGCCAGCCGAATCCTCGGCGGCGATGCCCCACCGGGCGAGTTCGGCCGAGACCCGCAGGGCGAGCCCCCGATCCGGCGTGACCAGGGCCGCCGTGGCCCCGGGCGTCTCCAGGGTCTCGCGCAGGGCCAGGGCCGCGATCAGCGCCTCCTCCCGCTCGTCCGCCGCCTCGACCACGGCGAGGCCCGCCATCCCCTCCCGAGCGAGAGCCAGACGCTCGCCGGCATCGAGACGGGCCCAGGCATCGGTGGTCTCGGCCGGGCGCAGGGCCTGCGACAGCAATGTCTCCCGGGCGACGGCTTCGGGCGGAAGCGCGCCGAGCGTCTCGACGGCCGCGCGCTCCACGCCGAGTCCCTTCGGCCCGGTCAACGCCCGCAGGATCGCCTGGGGGTGGCCATGGGCGATCTCCTCCCGCGCGCCGCCGGCACCGTCGATGGCCTCCCAGCCCTCCGCGTCGAGATGCAGGTCGAGCCCCGGCAGCACCGCCGCGCCCCGGGGCAGGCGGGCCACCGCCGCGATCAGCCGGGCGGTGGCCGGCACCGAGCCGGTGGAGCCCGCCACGATCACCGGATCGGCCGGCCGCTCGCGCAGGAGCCGGTCGGCCTCGGCCAGGACGAGGCGGCGGGCGCGGGCGGTGGGATCGGCGAGCGAGCGGACCGCGAGGATGTCGGGCCAATGCTCGGCGGCGATCTTCAGGAAGTCGAGGGTGAGGCGGAAATAACGGGAATGCTCCGCCTCGACCGCCGAGGCGATCTCACTCCAGGGCAGGCCCTCGACGGTCAGCGCATCCATCAGCCCTTCGAGGTCGGCGGCGAGCGCCACCGCGTCGGCCGGGGAGGAGGGCACAAGGAAGGGCACCTCGTCGTCGATGGGCAGGAGTTCGCGGTCGACCGTCTCCGCCCATGCCTGGACGAGGCGGGCGAGGATCAGGCGGCGTTCGAGGGCCGGGATCGAGGGGTGCAGCAGCTCTTCCGGGGTTTCCAGCATGGATTGGGCGGAGAGGTCGAGTTCGGCCTCATCCGCCTCGCCGAGGGGGATCATCCGCGGCAGCAGGGCCGCCCCGCCGAGCCGCTTGGCGAGCACGGTCGAGAGCGCCCGCACCGCCCGCTGCGTCGGCAGGTAGAGCGTCACCGAGGCGAGCGCGAAGGGATCGTCGCCGATCCCGCCGACGAGCCGTCCGGACACCAGCGCCTCCGCCAGGGTCGTCAGGAACGGCGCGCCGGGGGGAATGGTGAAGACACGGGGCGCGGAGGGCGCGGACATGGCGAAGCTTTGCAAATCTGATGCGGAGACGAGGCCGGACCCGCCGAATCTGGGGGGAAGATGGTGAAGGCTTTCCAAAACCGGGCCGGAATCGTTCGACCGGGACACATGACGCTCCCGGCAGCCGCCGCCCCTCGGCCCCGGTTTGTTCTAGCACAGGAACACGATCCGGGGAGGGGGCAGGGCGGGACGGCCGGCGCCGCCTTCCGACGCGGAGCCAATGCATCAGCGCGTTGAGAGGACGCTTGCGCTCATCCTGGCAACCCCTGGAACAATCGCCTCTTTCGCCTGCTGCTCCCTGCGGCCTCCTCAACCGATTCGTGAGGAAAGCGACATTCGGCCGGAATCTGGATCCGGTGCCGCCTGTTCGACCTGCCGGCTCGGCCTATCTCCTCCGCCCATGGTCCAAGCGGGGCAGCAGGCTGACCGGTGGAAGAAATCCTCACCCGATGGCTCGGTACGACGGCCTCCCTCCGGACCGAGATCGTCGCGGCCATCGGCCTCGTGCTGTCGCTTGGCGTCAGCGTCCACGTGCTGCTGCGCAAGCGGGTGGTGGGCGCGGCGATCGGCTGGATCGGTCTGGCTTGGCTGGCGCCGGTCTTCGGCAGCCTTCTCTACGTCACCTTCGGCATCAACCGGGTGGAGCGGCGCGCCCGCCGGCTGAAGCGGCGCCCGTCGCAGCAGATCGACGACACGCCCCAGCCCTCGGCGCATGTGCCCGATGCCTACCGCGCCCTCGACCGGGCGGTGCAGTCCATCACCGGCCTGCCTACGGTCGCCGGCAACGCCTTCACGATGTACCGCAACGGCGACGAAGCCTATCCGGCGATGCTGGCGGCGATCGCCGGGGCACGCCGCAGCGTCGCCCTGTCGAGCTACATCTTCCGCGACGACGCCACCGGCCGGGGCTTCTGCGAGGCGCTGCGGGCGGCGCAGGAGAGGGGCGCCGAGGTCCGCGTCATCCTCGACGGCATCGGCAGCGGTTACTTCTTCCCCGCCGCGTGGCGGCACCTGCGCCGGATCGGGGTGCCGGCCGGGCTGTTCATGCATTCCGCGTTGCCCTGGAGGATGCCGTTCCTGAATCTGCGCAGCCATAAGAAGCTGCTGATCGTCGACGGACGCACCGCCTTCACCGGCGGCGTCAACATCTCCGACGGCAACCGCGTCGCGGAGCGGCCGGCCTTCCCGATCCGTGACACGCATTTCCGCATCGAGGGGCCGGTGGTCGAGCACCTGACCCAGGCCTTCATCGCCGACTGGCTGTTCGTCGATGGCGAGGAGTTGGATGGCGAGGCGTGGCTGCCGCCGCTGGCGCCCGCCGGCGATGTCACCGCTCGAGTGGTCACCTCCGGGCCCGATGCCGATATCGAGAAGATCGCCACGGTGATCCTCCAGGCGATCACCTGCGCGAGGAGTTCGATCCGGCTGGCGACGCCCTATTTCCTGCCCAACGATCTCGTCGTGAACGCGCTCTGCCTCGCGGCGACGCGGGGCATCGAGGTCGATGTCGTCATCCCCTGCAAGAGCGACCACCGCTTCGTCGATTGGGCGACCCGCGCGCATATCGACCCGCTCCTGCGGAACGGCGTGCGGATCTGGACCGACGACCCGCCCTTCGATCACTCGAAGGCCATGGTGGTGGACGGCCAATGGTGCTTCGTCGGCAGCGCCAACTGGGATTCGCGCAGCTTCCGCCTGAACTTCGAACTGAATGTCGAGGTCTACGACATCCGCCTCGCCCGGGCGCTCGAAGCCTTCATTTCGGCGAAGCGGCAGCGGCGCCTGACCCAGGCCGACCTCGACGCCCGCTCGTTCCCGGTGCGCCTGCGCGACGCAGCCGTCCGACTGCTTCTGCCATACCTCTGAGCCGGCCCATTGTCGCGGCCCCTTCCGGCGCCGGCGCCAGCCGCACCACGATGGGGTGGTGGTCGGACAGGCCGCGGGGCAGCACCGACCGCTCGTGGCAAACCAGCCCGCGCACGAGGCAGCGGTCGAGCCGCAGGGGCAGCACGTCCACCATGGCATGGGTCGGGCGCCGGGGGCCGACATCGCGAAAGCCCGGCAACAGGGCAGGGCCGACGATGTTGTAATCGCCGAGCACCGCCGCGCGCTGCGGCAAGTGCAGCGCGATCCGCCGGAGCTGGCGGCGGTTGAGCACCTGCCCGTGCGAGAGATGCACGTTGGCGACGCCGAAATCGCCGCAATCGAGCACTTGGCAGACCCGGTCGATCAGCACGCCGGACGGCAGGGCGACGATCTCGGGGGGCTTCTCCCAGGGCGTCGGGCTCCACATCGCCGGCCCATGGATGCGTCCCGGCAGCGGCGCCCGGGCGAAAACGCCGCCGACCCGCTCCGTCAGCGCCGCGATCTCTTGGGTCGCCTCCTGCATCAGCAGGAGATCGGGCCGCTCCCGCTCGATCAGATCCACGAGGCAATCGACCGCCGCGCCGGTCCGGCGCAACAGGTTCCAGCTCACGATCTTCCGGGCGTTCTGGCCGGGATCGGCGGGGAGCGGGGAAGGGCGTCGCAGGAGCATGGGGCTGGTTCGCGCGAACCTGTGTCGGCTTCGGGGCGGCGGGGAGGCAATGCGCGGGCCGGGGATCGGTTCGCCTCTGCGAGGAGATTGGTCAGCGCGCCTTCCGGTTCAGGAAGGCTCCGATCCCCTCTTCCGCCGCCCGCGCCAGCATATTCTCGCTCATCACCCGGCCGGCATGGGCGTAGGCCTCGGCCAGCGGCATCTCCACCTGCTCGTAGAAGGCCCGCTTGCCGACCCGCACGGTGTAGGCGCTGCGGGCGGCGATGCCCGCCGCCAGCGCCTGCGCGGCCGCGAGCGCGCCGCCCGCCTCCACCACGTCATTGACGAGGCCGAGGCGCCGGGCTTCCGGCGCATCGGCCATCTCGGCGGTGAGCAGCATCCGCATCGCTGCCTTGCGGGAAAGGTTGCGCGAGAGCGCCACCATCGGGGTGGAGCAGAACAGGCCGATCTGCACCCCCGGCGTGGCGAAGCGCGCCTCCGCTCCGGCCACCGCGAGGTCGCAGGAGGCCACGAGCTGGCATCCCGCCGCGGTCGCGACGCCCTCCACCGCCGCGATCACCGGCTGGGGCAGGGCAAGGATCGCCATCATCACGCCCGAGCACAGCGCGAACAATTCCTCGAACTTCGCGGCGCCGCGATCGCTCTCCGCCCGGTAGCCGGTCATCTCCTTGAGGTCGTGGCCGGCACAGAAGGCCGGCCCCGCTCCCGCCAGCACGACGGTGCGGACGCTCTCGTCCTCACCCAACGCGGCAAAGGTGTCGCGCAAGGCATTGAGCATGGCGAAGGACAGGGCGTTGCGGGCCTCTGGCCGGTTGAGCGTCAGGGTGGCGACGCCGTCGCGATCCTCGCGCAGCAGAAGGGCGTGTCGATCGAGCGCGCTCACCGGGCTTCCTCTCATCTCTCGCGGGATATCGCCCCCTTTGTCGCGCGCCGGAGCCGTTGCGGCAACGCTGCCCCCTAGCCCGCTCTTGTGCACTGCCATACCGTGCGCCGCACCACTGACCGACGCCCTGGAGACCGGCCCCGGTGACTAACGAGACGACCCGCCCGACCACGCGCACCCACGACCACGCCATCGATCCGCTCTTCCTGGAGCGCTGGTCGCCCCGCGCCTTCACCGGGGAGGCGGTGCCGGAAGCGGAATTGCTGCGGATGTTCGAGGCGGCGCGCTGGTCGCCCTCGGCTTACAACTCGCAGCCCTGGCGCTTCCTCTACGCCCTGCGCGACACGCCGGAATGGGAAACCTTCCTCGGCCTGCTCGTGCCGGGCAACCAGAAATGGGCCAAGGATACCGGCGCCCTGGTGTTCCTCGTGTCGAACAGCCGGATGAAGGTCGGCGACGAACTGAAGCCGTCCTACAGCCACACCCTTGATGCCGGAGCGGCCTCGCTCGCCTTCGCGCTCCAGGCCAACCGGCAGGGCTGGCATGTCCACGGCATGGGCGGCTTCGATCACGAGCGCGCCGGCCCGACCCTGAACGTGCCGGAACACCACCGGGTCGAGGCGGCCTACGCGGTCGGCCGCGCCACGCCCTGGGCGGAGCTGACCGAGGAGCAGCGCGCCAAGGAGCGTCCGAACGGCCGCCGCTCGGTCACCGATTTCGCCTTCCGCGGCGGCTTCCCGCAGCGGCAGGAGCAAGAGTAAGCCCCGAGAGTCAGTCCGAAGGCGGGCTCCCTCACGCGGATGAGCGGGCGCCCGCGCCAGGTTCGAGGACGATGCCGTGCTGGAAGCGGCCGACACCTATGAAAAGCTGGTCGCGGATTTCCGTTGGGAGATCCCCGCGCGCACCAACATCGCGGAGGATGTCTGCGACCGTTGGGCGTTGAGCGAGCCCGACCGACCGGCACTCCTCGTGCTCGGGCCCGACGACCGGCCGGAGCCGGTCAGCTACGGCCGGCTGCGGGCCGATTCGCTGCGGCTCGCCGCCGCCCTGGCCGCCCGCGGCATCGAACCGGGCGACCGGGTCGCGCTGCTGCTGCCGCAATCGGCGGCGGTGGTGGTCACCCATTTCGCCATCTACCGCCTGGGGGCGATCGCCCTGCCGCTGGCCGGCCTGTTCGGCGAGGCGGCCCTGCGCCACCGCCTCACCGATTCCGGGGCGCGGGCCATCGTCACCGATGCCGGCGGCCTGGCCAAGCTCGAACGGCTGCGCCCCGACCTGCCGGATCTCGTGACGATCCTGTCGGTCGACGGCGCCTCAGGGCCGGCGGAGGATTTCGCCGATGCCCTCGCATCGGCGGCGGAGGAGTTCGAAACACGGGCGAGCGGGCCGGACGATCCGGCGCTGATGATCTACACCTCCGGCACGACCGGCCTCGCCAAGGGCGCGCTGCATGGCCACCGCGTCCTGCTCGGCCACCTGCCGGGCTGGACCCTGATGCACGGCTTCCCCCCCGAGGGGACCGGCCTGATGTGGACACCCGCCGACTGGGCCTGGGCCGGCGGCCTGCTCAACGTGCTGTTGCCGTCCTTGCGCCTCGGCATGCCGGTGGTGGCGCAGGCCTCCGGCCGGTTCGAGCCGGAGCGGGCGTTCCGGCTGATGGCCGATCTCGGCGTCACCCACGCCTTCCTGCCGCCGACGGCGCTCCGGATGCTGCGCGGGGTGAATGCACCGCGCGACCGCTTCGACCTGTCCGCCCTGCGCAACATCGCCTCGGCCGGGGAGGCGCTCGGCGCCGAGACCTTCCTCTGGGCGCAGGAGGCCCTCGGCCTCACCATCGGCGAGGCTTACGGGCAGACCGAGTGCAACCTCGTGCTGGCCTCCTGCGCGAAGGTCGGCGTGGCGCAGGCCGGCGCGACGGGGAAGCCGGTGCCGGGCCACCGCGTCGCGATCCTGCGCGAGGACGGGACCGAGGCGGATACGGACGAGATCGGCGAAATCGCCGTGCGCGCCCCCGATCCGGTGATGTTCCTCGGTTACTGGAACCAGCCGGAGGCGACGGCCGGCAAGTTTCGCGACGGCTGGTGGATGACCGGCGACCGGGCGCGGCGCGACGCCGAGGGCTTCGTCCGATTCATCGGCCGCGAGGACGATCTCATCACCTCGGCGGCCTACCGGATCGGCCCGGCGGAGATCGAGGCCTGCCTCTCGGCCCATCCGGCGGTGGCGCTCGCCGCCGCCGTGGGCGCGCCGGACCCGCTGCGCACCGAGATCGTGAAGGCTTTCATCGTCCTGCGTCCGGGGTTTTCACCCTCCGACGCCCTCGCCGCCGAGATCCTCGCCTTCGCCAAGGCCCGCCTCTCCGGCCACGAGGTGCCCCGCGCGCTCACCTTCCGCGAAAGCCTCCCGATGACGACCAGCGGCAAGATCATCCGGCGGCAGCTGCGGGAGGAACCGGCGTAGCGCCCGCTAGCCTGGAATTAAACGCATAAAGACATCTTTATGTCTTGATTGCTCACTAGATCGAGCCCTGCTACAGGGATGGCCGACCCGGCCGGGCGAACCGGCCGATGCGCCGGGCCGAAGTGTCGGAACACTGGCCGTTTCGCGCTGGCCGCGACTGAGAAGGATACCGAGATGGCAGCTGCCAACGATTACATCGTCCGCGACATCGGGCTGGCCGATTACGGCCGCAAGGAGATCTCGATCGCCGAGACCGAGATGCCGGGCCTGATGGCGACCCGCGCCGAGTACGGCCCGTCGCAGCCGCTCAAGGGCGCCAAGATCGCCGGCTCGCTGCACATGACGATCCAGACGGCGGTGCTGATCGAGACCCTCAAGGCGCTCGGCGCCGACATCCGCTGGGTCTACTGCAACATCTACTCGACCCAGGACCACGCCGCCGCC
>DYYG01000061.1 GCA_020741775.1 Methylorubrum populi | reverse complement strand
CTGCGCCGAGGCGGCCGACGCCCTGGTGATCGTGACCGAGTGGAACGCCTTCCGCGCCCTCGATCTCACCCGCCTCAGAAGCCTGATGAAGGCCCCCGTCCTCATCGATCTCCGAAACGTCTACTCGCCCGACGACGCCTACCGGCAGGGTCTGCGCTATATCGGCGTCGGTGCCCTGGCGCGCTCCGACGACTGAGAGAGCCTCAGGCCGACCGGCGGGCGAACACCCAGTGCAGGGCTTGGGCGCATAAGCCGCCGGCCACGGCCGCGCTGCCCTTGACCAGGAAATCGAACAGCCGGCCGTGCCGGCTTACGGTCAATCCCTGCGCCGCCTCGAGAGCCCCGGCGAGGACGATGGCCGCCACGAGCGCCAGCCCCCAGCGCCTTGTATAGGAGAGCACGAGGAGAAAGCCGAACAAGCCGTAGGCCCCGGCCCGCTCCAGATTGGGTGAGGTGAGGACGGGCCGGGCCTCGATCGGTGAGAGCGTCACCGCGACGAGGCCGAGGGCCACGATCCAAGCCATCAGGCGAATGACTGTCAGCATCCTGCCCTGGTGCGCAGGGGTGGCGGCGAGGTCAAGCGACGAGTGCGGGAGATGCACCGAGGCGGAACCGGCCTGGGGGCGCGTCCTTGCGCACTCGCCCCTCAGAAAGCTGCCGAATTTACATAAAATACGAGAGGCATCCCCAATTTGGAGGATGCCCACGCCGCCGGTCCCGTGCCTGATCGCCGCATCAGGGATCACTGACTGTGAGGTCGCCGAGGGGGCGCCGCACGCGACGGTATGTGTGTCTGAGGGGCGCGTCATGGCCAGGGATGGGGCGGTTCATCCGAGGTGGGTTCTGCGGAGCGACGCGCGGCGGGCCGGTCGCTATCGCAACGATAAGGTGATCCGGTGGATCGCGCGGCCGACCCTGCTGAAGGGCCGCGAGCAGCGCTCGGATGACACCGAGATCGAGGACGGCAACCGGGCCGCACGGGCTCGGCCGAACGGTTTTCCGAACCTGCGCCTCGTGTCCGAATCCTGATCGCAGAGAATCCGAAAGCCGCGCCACCGCAAGCATCGTTCCGTCGGCGGGCCTGCGGCTTGTCTGAAAAGGCGATGCTCAGACAAGAGCGCGGCCCGTCGCCCCGGCTCCGGTGCCGAGGAGGACGGGCCGGTTTTCGGTCCGATGCTCCGGTGAATCATCGACTATGCTGAGGATCGACGGTCCAGATCAGGGGCGGGCCTTGGCAAGTCTTCAGGCGAGGTCCATGCTCCCCTGACGAGAGCCGCCGGACAACATGGCGGCATCGGAGGATCGTCCCATGCTCGTCGCCAACCGCCTCGTGAAGTCGGCCTGGATCGCCGTCGATGTCACCCAGGACCGGACCGAGAGAGTTCTCGTCGTCGAGGCCTATATCGCCGTCAGCCCGCTGGAAAAGAATTTCGACGCGCACCGCTACGAGAAGGTCGTGGAGGATGTGCGCCGGGTTCTCTCGGCCCATCCCGAGATCGACCGCGCCTCCATCCTCAGCATGCACCGGGATGCCGGCTGCACCGCCCTGTTCCGCAGCCAGCCGGCGACGGTCGGCTGATCGGCCGCTCGACGGAGCGCGGCGATCAGGCCCCCGAGGCCGCCGACACCGATCAATCGATCGGCGCTGCCGCCGGATCGGCGGGACGCGGCTCGTCCCGGCCCGGATTGCGCAAAGCCGGCGTGACGGTTCTGCCTTGTCCGCCGCTATTCGAACCGCAGCCAGCGCAGATCGATCGGGCCGCGCGGTTGCTGCGCTCCGCGATCCGCCGGTCGAACTCGGCCTGACGGGCGGCGGCCTCGGTGGCGTCGGGCCGCGAGAGAATCCCGCCCTCCTCGGACGGCGCCGGCCGGGCCGCGCCCGCCCTGTCGAGGGCGACGGCCCGTGGCGGGGCGACGAGCGCCGAGGCGAGAAGGGCCAGAAGGGCGAGGGCTGCCGCGCGCATCTGTCGTCGCTCCTGGTTCGGCGTCGGGACGGATCCTATCGGTGCCCGACAATGCCGTTGTCGAGGAACAGGCGGTAAGCCGGGTTGTCGGTCTCGTCCACGCAAGGATAGCCGAGGACGTCGAGGGCGGCATCGAAGCGGGCGCGTTCGGAGGCCGGAACCTCGATTCCCGCCAGCACCCGCCCGTAATCCGCGCCGTGGTTGCGGTAGTGGAACAGGCTGATGTTGAACCCGTCGCCGAGGGCCTCCAGGAACTTCATCAGCGCCCCCGGCCGCTCGGGGAACTGGAAGCGGTAGAGCCGTTCGTCGGCGAGGCCCGTGGCGCGGCCGCCCACCATGTAGCGGACATGGACCTTGGCCATCTCGTTGTCGCTCATGTCGGCGACGCCGTAGCCCGCCTGCTCCAGGCTCGCGACGAGATCCCGCTTCTCCGCCTTTCCGCCGGGCAGGTTGATGCCGACGAAGATGCGCGCATCACTCCCCTTGGCGTAGCGATAATTGAACTCGGTGATGGCGCGGGGGCCGAGGGCGGCGATGAAGGCGCGGTAGGCGCCCGGCCGCTCGGGGATGGTGACGCCGAGCAGCACCTCGCGCTCCTCGCCGATCTCCGCCCGCTCGGCGATGTGGCGCAGGCGGTCGAAATTGAGATTGGCGCCCGACGAAATCGCCACCAGCGGTCCGGCGCCGGGATTCTCCGCCGCCCAAGCCTTGGCCCCAGCGAGGCTGAGGGCGCCCGAGGGCTCGGAGATCGCCCGCGTGTCGTCAAAGATGTCCTTGACCGCCGCACACATCGCGTCGGTATCGACGGTGATCACCGCATCGAGATGCTCACGGCAGAGGCGGAAGGTCTCCTCACCCGCCTGCCGCACCGCCACGCCGTCGGCGAACAGGCCGACGCTTCCGAGCGTCACGCGGTCACCCGCCTTGATCGCCTCGGCCATGCAGGCGGCATCGTCCGGCTCGACACCGATCACCTTGGTGTCCGGGCGCAGATATTTCACGAAGGTGGCGATGCCGGCCGCGAGCCCGCCGCCGCCGATGGGAACGAAGATCGCCTCGATCGGCCCGGAATGCTGGTGCAGGATCTCCATGCCGATGGTGCCCTGGCCGGCGATCACCTCGGGATCGTCGAAGGGGTGCAGGAAGGTCAGGCCCCACTGTGCCTCCAGGCGCCGCGCCTCGGCCAAGGCCTCGTCGAAGGCGTCGCCGTGTAGCACCACCTCGGCGCCGCGGGCCCGGCAGGCATCGACCTTGATGGCCGGCGTGGTGCGCGGCATCACGATCACCGCCCGCACCCCGAGCCGCGCCGCGCCGAGGGCCACGCCCTGGGCGTGGTTGCCGGCCGAGGCGCAGATCACGCCGCGTTCGAGTTGCTCCCGCGGCAACGAGGCCATCTTGTTGTAGGCGCCGCGCAGCTTGAACGAGAAGACCGGCTGCAGATCCTCGCGCTTGAGGAGCACGGGACGGCCGAGCCGCTTCGTGAGACGGGGCATCGGATCGAGCGGGCTCTCGATCGCCACGTCGTAGACGCGGGCGGACAGGATCTTCTTGATGTAATCGGTCACGGGCAGGCTTTCGGCCGCTTCGTCGAGGCAGGGGCGAGCCTGGGACTTAGACCTTCCGCGTCCGGGATGCGAGGCCCCCTGCCAAATCCGCTCCTCCTTGGGAGGGCGGCCTCGAAACGCGGCGGTCCCTCAAGACACCCGCGCGCCGACACCGCGCCGGGTGGACTGCGCGCAGGTCAGAGCCGGATGCCGGCGTGGATCTGCGCCGGATCGAGAGGCGCGATGAAAGCGGCGCCGATACCGCCGCGGAAGTCGCGCACCACCCGCGCCGGGGTGGAGCCGATGACGATATGGGCGCCGGGCTCCAGCGTGTCCTCGACAACGAGGGCCGCCCCCGAGGCCGAGACGTTGATCAGCCGCCCGGGAAGGATGCGCCCATCGTCGACCGTGATCAGAACGTCCTTGTTCATGGGGCTGATCCGGCTATGGGCGCGCCACGCTTCGAGGGGTCGAACCTGCTCATGGGCCAGTGCCAGCATCGTGCGGGCGATCTCGCCGCCGCGTTCCCGCGAAGTCAGCACACGGACGATGAACAAGTGCCCCTCGGTCTCGACGACCCGCGCCTCGAAGACCCCGACATAGCGGACGCTGCAGGTCAGAACCTGATCGATCTGCGGTTTGGTCGCCGAACGGAAGGAGATCCCGCTCTGGTAGATGTCCTTGGTCACGGCATGGAATTCGGATTGCTCCCGGCTGCGGCAATAGGCGGGCAGGATGAGGGTGCGGAGGCTGGCGGAGCTGCGATGAATCATGATGGAATGCGTGACCGGAACGCGATCTCTGCGATGCATCCATGAACGGAAGTCAGCGGCGAATTTTCGCGATTTGATCCCCGCGTTTCATTGATCGTTCACCAGACCAATTCAGACAATAACCAATTCGAGCCGATCAATATCATCAGGAAAAAATCCCAGAAACAAATGCACATGCCAGTCATAAGCGATATTAAATCTGTATCTTCGATGTGAAATTCCGGCAGAAATATCCATAAAGACGAAGCATGAAACACGATATCGACGCAGTTCCCCCCGACGATCCAAGAATTAAACCGGATAACGAGGCTCGAAAACAGTTCGCCTGACGGCCGGCAGGAATCCGATCGAGACGGCCGCTCCGATAAAGATCTGGACAATCGCCCGCTGCCGCCGTTCCGCCATTCCGGCCCAGGTTGTCACGATCCCGTTCGACGGAGCATGGTCCCGCGATGAGCGACATATCCCCCGAAGACGATCGAATCGCGCGTCTTGAGATCCGCCTGACCGAGCAGGAAGCGGTGATCGAGGATCTCAACGCGGCCATCACGGCACAATGGACGGTGATCGATCGCCTATCCCGGCAGCTCGCCCGATTGCAGGAACAGGTCGAGGAGAGTGCGTTCCGGGCAGCCAGTGGCGCGCCCGAACCGCCTCCGCCACATTACTGACGCCGGGCGTCCGTCGCTTGGGGCTCAAAATCGGCCTTCGGCGGGGAACGCTTCGGGATCGGCACAAGTGCACAGGGGAGGGACGGTGGGATGAGCAAGACGGTGGCCGTTCTCGGCCTGTGTTTCGCGCTGGCACCGTTCTGCGCGGATGCCTTCGAGCGCGCGCCGCTTCCGTCCGAGGCGCCAATGGAACCCTGCCCACGCGAGGGGGTCGGGTTCGTCCGGATTCCCGGCACGACGACCTGCATCCGTCTGTCAGGCCGGGCTTCGGCCGGCGTCGATGTCGGCACGCGTCACTCTGAGGCGCCGGTTCAGGGCCGCATCTCGGTCGACAGCCGCAGCGAATCCGGTCTGGGGCCGGTGCGCAGCTTCGTCCGCATCGATGCGGGCCGACGGTAGTCAACCGGCCGGCTCGACGCTCTCACATCACGGCGGGTACGGTGGACGCGGTCCCCGCAGCCCCGCCGAGAAACCGATCTCAATCGTCGCGGTAGACGCGCTCGCGGCGTTCATGCCGCTCCTGGGCCTCGAGTGACAGCGTCGCGATCGGGCGCGCGTCGAGCCGCTTGAGCGAGATCGGCTCCCCGGTCTCCTCGCAGAAGCCGTAGGAACCGTCCTCCAGCCGGGCGAGGGCCGCGTCGATCTTGCTGGTCAGCTTCCGCTGCCGGTCGCGGGCCCGTAGCTCGATGGAACGGTCGGTCTCGGACGAGGCCCGATCCGCCAGATCGGGGTGGTTCTCGTTCTCGCTTTGGAGCGCGCTCAGCGTATCCTGCGCCTCGCGCAAGATTTCGCTCTTCCAACTGAGCAGCTTGCGCCGAAAATACTCGCGCTGCCGCTCATTCATGAAGGGCTCGTCTTCGGAGGGCCTGTAGCCGTCCTCGATCGTGACCTTCGCCATCGTTTTGTCCTCGCGCTCCCTGCCGGTCAGCGGCGATCTTCGGCGAGGCTATAATCGAGGCGGGCAAGCTCTACAACGCGCGGATGCCACCTTGAGCGATCTCACGCGAAAAGCTGCTACATTGCGGCAAAGACGACACGCTTAGGTGGCCCGTCACCGCGCGGGATGCGTGCGCAACCGGGTGATGGTGGCCGCGATCTCATCCGTGAGCGGGCGCGCCAATCCGTGTCGGTAATGGGTCTGGTCGAAGAACAGGGCCGGATCCCGCAGCTCCGGGCGCGCGCGCCGCCCATCGACGACACCGCTGTTGCGATGGCGCCGGAGGGCGTCCGTCATCGCCGACCGGCAGGCCGCCTCGGCCCGGGCGCGCTCCGTGCTGGGGCGCGGCAGGCCGGCGGCATAGACCGGCGGGAACACCATGACGACGGCGGTTTCCGGGGGGAGGGCGGCCAGCACCGCGGCGAGGCGGTCGGCGGCGGGGAAGGACGGCCCCGCCTTGCCCGGCGCGGCCGCGTCGGGAACGGGTGTCTCGCGGGCGACGCGGAAGCGTTCGCCGTCGAGGTCGCCGAGCCTGAGGTAATCCGGCTCGTAATCCCACCAGCCATCCGCTCGGGCCCGCTTGCGGCGGCTGCCGAGGACCCAGGAGACACGCCCCACCACCTCCTGGGCGACGGAGAAGCGCAGGAGCCCGCGCAGATAGGCGAGGGGATCGTGGCTGTAGAGCCAGAACGGGAACGGCTTGTCGTTGGGCAGGGCCGGGTCGTCGATGCACCAGAAATCGTCGACCGAGAGGATGATCGCCTTCGGCGCCGGATGGTGGCGCAGGAACCAGGCGAGCAGGGCGAGCTGCTCCCCCGGGCCGGTGGCGGGCACCGAGAGCTGGACGAAGGGGATGCCGGTGGCGGCCGTCAGGCGCTCGGGCTCGACGAGCTGGATGTGCGAATTGCCGAACACGGCGCCCTCGAAGGCCGGATCGCGTCCGCGCAGGGCGGCGGCGGTGCGCGGTCCCTGCGGGCGGACGGCCCCGGCGGAGAGCAGCGTCGAGCGCCCGCTGTCATACGGATCGACCAGGATCGCGAGGGCGAGATAGCCGGCGAGCAGACCGATGGCGGTGCGGGCGAACAGCCGGGCGAACCGCGCCCAATCCCGCTTCCCCGGCCGCGTCCCGCCGCTGATGGACAAGCCCCCCATCTCAGAACTGGAAGTAGATGAATTCGTAGTTCGCATCGTCTCCGATCTTGAGGACGATAACGACGAACAGCAGGGCGAAGGCCGCCGCCAGCAGCCGGCTCGGCGGCAGGCGGTGGACGGCGTTCCAGGCACTCGGCCCGAGGATCGCCACCGCGGCGGCGATCAGGATGGTGCGCCACTTGAAGCCCGACCCAGCCGGCGCGAGCCCGATCAGCCCCTTGTAGATCGTCAGTGCGGCGTCGAAGGTGGCGGCGCGGAACAGCACCCAGGTCAGCATCACGAAGGCGGCGGTGAGGGCCCAGCCGACGAGATGCGGCATCCGCCCGCCCGCCCGGTGCCACAACACGCCCGCCCCAAGGCCGAGGCCATGGGCGGCGCCCCAGGCGACGAAGGTGAGGCCGGCGCCGTGCCAGAGGCCGCCCAGGGTCATGGTGGCGAACAGGGCGGCGAGCTGGATCGCGAGGCCGCGCCGGTTTCCGCCGAAGGCGATGTAGAGATAGTCGCGCAGGAAGCGGGACAGGGTCATGTGCCAGCGCCGCCAGAAATCGCGCAGCGAGGTCGCCCGGTAGGGCACGTCGAAGTTCTGCGGCAGCACGATCCCGAACAGCAGGGCGATGCCGAGCGCCATGTCGGTGTAGCCGGAGAAGTCGAAATAGATCTGGAAGGTGAAGCCCAGCGTCGCCTGCCACGCCTCGGCGACGGTCACGATCTTGCCGGCGGCGGCGGCCTGGAAGACCGGATTGACATAGGCCGCGAGCGGATCGCCCAGAAACACCTTCTTCGCGAGGCCGACGGTGAGCAGCATCAACCCGCGCCCGATCCGCTCCGCCGCATCGGGCCGGGCGTAAGGCCGCTCCTCGAACTGGTGCATGATCTCGCTCCAGCGCACGAGCGGGCCGGCGAGCACCTGCGGGAAGAAGGCGATGTAGAGGGCGTAGCGGGTGAGCCCGAAGGAGGGGGCGCGTCCCGCCCGCAGATCCGTCAGGTACATGATGTGGTGGAAGGTGAAGAACGAGATCCCGAGCGGCAGGGCGAGATCGGGCCGGGGCAAGGTAAGGCCGGGGATCAGGTTCGCGAGATCGGCGACGAAGCCGAGATATTTGAAGACCGCCAGCACCGCGAGGTTGCCCGCGAGCGCGGCCGGAAACAGCCAGCCGCTGCGGTCCCGCGGCAGCACCCGCGCCACCAGCCAGTTCACACCGATGGAGCCGGCGAGGAGCGGCAGGAAGCGCCAGTCCCACCAGCCGTAGAACACGAACGACAGCAGGACGAGCAGCGGCAGCCGAGCTTGCGGCCGGTAGCGCTCGGCGGCGGTGTGCAGCAGCAGGGCAGCGGGCAGGAAGGCGAGCAGGAAGACGAAGGAGTTGAACAGCATCGCGGCGCGGTACGAGTCCTGTCGAGCCAGCGAGTTCGGCGCGCGCCCGCTCGCGCGGCGCGACTTGTCGGGGATCGAAGCGGGACCGTCAATGCCGGCGACCGGTGGGAAAGCGGCGTGGCCGGTGCTTCATCACACCGCATCCCGCGCCAGAACGGCGCCTCATGGCGATGCGGCGAAGGTTCTTCGCAAGAACCCCGCCGCTGGCGTCGCGTTAAGAACCCGGTCAGGTCCGGTTCACCTCACGAGACCTAGCCTTCCTCATCGGCCATTGGTTTCGGCCCGAACGGAGAAATCGTAAGATGATGCACGCGAAGGCGTTCGCATTGGCTGCGGTGATCGCCGGCAGCCTCGGTGTGGCGGGAAGCGCCCAGGCAGCCCCCCTGAGCCCCGCTCCCCTCTCAGCGGCCACGGACAATGTGCTCGTGGAGCGCACCGCCGGCGGCTGCGGACCCGGCTTCCACCCCAATCCCTGGGGCATCTGCCGCCCGAACTTCTACGGCCCCCGGCGCTACTGGGGTGGCCCCTACGGCTATTACCGCCCGCGGCCGGTCTACCGGCCCTACGGCTATTACCGCCCGCGTCCCTATTACTGGTGAGCGGCCGGGCCGGATCTCGCGAAGAGGTCCGGCCCTTTTTTTCGTCTGAACCGTATCTCCGGCGCGAGGCCTGCCCCTCAGACGCCCCGCGCGGCGTCGAGCTTGGCGAGTTCCACCGCCACCCGCAGCTCGATCTCGGCCACGAGCCCGTCGAGGCGCGGATCGCCGCTTTCCGGCATCCGCTCGGCGAGGCGGCCGGCGATGGCCTGAAGGTCGCGCGGCGCCACCCGGCCGCCGATCAGCGCGGCCTTGAGCCGGTCGAGCCCGTCGAGGAGGTCGTGTCCCCGCTGCACCGAGCGGCGGCGGCGCTCCTTCTGCGCGTCGGCCCCGTCCTGTCCCTGCAGGGTGAGAATCGCGTCGAGCCCGGCGAGCATCCCGGTCTGGCTGGCGCCGGCGGTCGCGGCGCGCGGTGTCTCAGACCCGGTCGGGGCGAAGGCGCCCGATGCGGTGCTGGCGCGGCGCGGGGCGCCGACGGAACTCGCGGCGGCAGCGGCGAAACGGGGATCGACGCGCATCTCGGTAGAAGACCTTTCGCGCGGGGCGATGGACGCGGCCCGCCGATGCCCCACAGATCTGCCCTCATGGTTAAGCGCGGGTAAACGACCCGGCAGAAGCTGCCGCCCCGGCAGGAAACGACCGGCCCTGCGCCGGGCGCCGACCCATCCTCTTCCGGAAGAACCATAGCATTTTCAATGCAATACGTTCTGGCATGACGCTGGCAAGGATCGGATCGGCGCAAGACGCCGAAGCCGGTCACCGATTTCCGATGTCCCTGTCCCACCCCTCGCTCTGCCGTCACCTGATCGCGGTGTTCGCCTGCCTCGCCGCGCTGCTGCCGGCCCAGGCGGGGGCGCTGTCGCGGGTGAAGGATCTCGCCAGCGTGGAGGGTGTACGCACCAACCAGCTCGTGGGCTACGGCATCGTCGTCGGCCTCAACGGCACCGGCGACACGCTCAACAACATCCCCTTCACCAAGCAATCCCTGCAGGCGATGCTGGAGCGGCTCGGCATCAACACCCGGGGCGCGACCATGCGGACGCAGAACCTCGCGGCGGTGATGGTGACGGCCAATCTCCCGCCCTTCGCCACCCAGGGGACGCATATCGACGTCACCGTCTCCTCTCTGGGCGATGCCAAGTCGCTGCAGGGTGGCACCCTGGTCGCGACCTCGCTGCTGGGGGCCGACGGTGAGATCTACGCCCTGGCCCAGGGCTCGGTGGCGATCGCCGGCTTCGCGGCGGAGGGCGAGGCCGCCAAGATCACCCGCGGCGTGCCGACCAACGGGCGGATCTCCAACGGTGCGCTGATCGAGCGCGAGATGGCGTTCAAGCTCAACGAGGCGCGCTCCCTCCGCCTGTCGCTGCGCAACCCCGACTTCACCACCTCGAAGCGGATCGCCTCGGCGATCAACGACTTCATGGGCGCCGACACCGCCGAGCCGACCGATCCGGCGACCATTACCCTGCAGATCCCGGCCAAGTATCGCGGCAACATGATCCGCCTCATCACCGAGGTGGAGCAGCTCAAGGTCGAGCCCGACCAGGCCGCACGGGTGGTGGTGGACGAACGCTCCGGCATCATCGTGATGGGCCGCGACGTGCGCGTTTCCACCGTCGCCATCGCCCAGGGCAACCTGACGGTGACGATCACCGAACAGCCGATGGTGAGCCAGCCGGCGCCCCTGTCGAACGGACAGACGGCGATCGTGCCCCGGACCGGGGTGAAGGTCGATACCGGCGACGGCAACAAGCTCGCCCTGGTGAAGGAGGGCGTGAGCCTGCGCGAGCTGGTCGACGGCCTCAACGCCCTCGGCGTCGGCCCCCGCGACCTGATCTCGATCCTTCAGGCGATCAAGACGGCCGGCGCGCTCCAGGCCGATATCGAACTGATGTAATTTCTCATCCGAAGCGGAGACCGCGCCATGCTGCCCCTCGCAACCTTCGCCGCCTCGGCGGCCGTCGGCGTCGGCAAGAATTTGCTCAATACGCTGGCCAAGACCGACACCGACACCATGGACACCGCCAAGGCCGCCGCCTCGGCCAAGGCGCGCAAGACCGCCGACGACTTCGAGAAGATGTTCCTCGAGGACAGCCTGGAGAAGCTGACCCAGAGCGCGGGCACGGAAGGGCCGCTGGGCGAGAACGGCACCGGCGGCGGGGTCTGGCGCTCGATGCTCACCAAGGAATACGCCAACGCCATCGTGAAGACCGGCGGCGTCGGCATCAGCAACCAAGTCTATTCCGAGATGATGCGGATGCAGGAGGCCGGGCATGGCCGCTGATCCGGCAACTCCCCTGCGCCTGACCGACCGGTCCTCGGCCCTCGCCTTCGTCCAGGGGCTGCTCGCCACCATGGATGCGCTGGAAGCGGTCCTCGCCCGCGAGAGCGACGGCGTGCGGGCCGGGCGCATCGCCCAGGCCCTGGCGGATTCGGCGCCCAAATCCGACCTCGCCGCCGCCTACATGAACGGCCTGGAAGCAGCGAAAGCCAACGCCATCGCCCTGGCCCGCTTCGCACCCGAAGGGCTGGAGGCGCTGAAGGTGGCCCAGCACCGCTTCGCCGCCGTGGTCGAGACCAATCAGCAGGTGCTCGCCACCGCCCGCACGGTGTCCGAAAGCCTGATCAAGACGCTGGCCGAGGAAATCGGCAAGGCGCGCACCCCCACCGTCTATGGCCGCCCGTCCCATTCGCCGTCCCCCTACGGCCGGGGCGCCGGCCAGAGCGGCCCGCTGGTGCTGTCGCGCAGCCTGTGATGGCGAGCCCGCCCGTACCGTTAACGGTTTAGCGACGCCGAGGCGATCTTATGGTTGCATTCTGACCGGAAAGGCAGCTTCGCGCGACACGTCTTAGCGGCCTTGCCGGCGGCCTTGGATATGGCCGCATTCGGAAGAGGAATGGCGATGTCCGTGACGATAGCCAACCGGCAGCCCGGCTCGGCCTTCCACCGCAGCGGTGCTGACGGCACCATCTCCGCCAAACTGACCGCGCCACCGCAGAGCCCGCAGACGGCGCGGGGGAGCGTCCCCGCTGCGGCAGCGGTCGTGACACTCTCCGACACGGCGAAGTCCGCTCTCGACGGGCTGAAAGCTGCCCAGGAAGCGACGGCGAACGCCACCCGCTCCTTCGACGAGCAGTTGAAGGTCCGCTCCGAGACGCTCGCCGGCCGGCTGAGCGCGGCCTTCTCCGGCGAAGGCATTCCCGTCGACGAGCCGATCGCCCTGCGCATGGAATCGGGCAGGGTCGTCAGTGACAGTCCCTACCGGAAGAAGATCGAGAAGCTTTTCGGGAACGATCCCGAACTCGCAAAGGAATTCGAGAGCGTCGCTTCCCTCAAGGCCATGCAAGCGGCACAGAAATCTCTGGAGCTTTACAACCAAGAGAAGAAGAACGCCCGCGACAGGAATGAGCAGAACGCGGCCTACGAACGCCACAGCACGCGCATGATCGACATCCAGAAGCTGTCCGGCGTGATGACGCTGAAGGACGGTGCCCTGTCGTCGGCGGCCGAGGATTACATGGGAGTGATGTCCGGCGCCGTGCCGACTGCAAGCGACCCGAGGGGTGAGGTGCTGAAGCGGTATGGCTCGATCCTGCGCATTTCCGCATAGGCCGGCACGACATCCGGCCCGCGTTACGATTTGAACGATGTCGGCAAAACGCGTCTCGGTGACGGGCCGGCGACGGCTTCCGCAATCATTTCGCGCATCGGCGAAGCGTTCAGACCGTCCCAACACCGTCCCGGATCGGTCCTGCCCCTCGTAAGCGGAGGCTGTCTTCAGGACTCGAAAGGCAGGAATCGACGCGGATTTCTGTCTTATCCTCAATTGATATCGCCATATCGGCAACTTGGATCAGCCGATTACAATCTTGCGACCGATCCGAGGATCCGGAACTTTTATTGAGCGCGCCACTTGCCCCCGAACACAATCATCGAAGGAAATGGCCGTGTCGAACGACGTGCTTATTCCGCTGCTCGCCATCGTCACTATCGTTCTGGTCGCGGCCTTTGCCATCTGGCAGCGGGGACGGGTGGCGCAGTCGAAACACGATCCGCGCCGCTCCAGCTTCGTCCAGACCCATGGCGAGGCGCCGCGGGAGAACCGGCCCGGCACCGAGCATTGACCGAGCGCCGCCCGATCAGAACGGCAGCAGGATATCGACGAGCTGCTGGCCGTAGCGCGGCTGCTGCACGTCGGTGATCTGGCCCCTTCCGCCATAGGCGATCCGAGCTTGCGCGATCTTGGTCGAATCGATGGTGTTGTCGGATTCGATGTCCTCGGGGCGGACCACGCCGGCCACGATCAGCTCCCGCACCTCGAAATTGATGCGGATCTCCTGCTTGCCCTCCACCACGAGGTTGCCGTTGGGCAGCACCTGCGTGACGACCGCCGCGACATTGGTCGTCACCGTCTCGGCCCGCTGCACCGAGCCCGCGCCGTCGCTCGATGAGGTCGAGGTGCCGTTCAGAAGCTTGTCGGCGCTGATCCCGGCGGCGGCGACGCCGGCATTCTTTTCCAGACCGAAGGCATTGGGCAGGCCGAAGCCCTCCGCGTTGCTGCGCGAGCGCTTGGTCTCGTTGTTGAGGTTGGCCTTATCGGTCACGTTCACCTTGACGGTGAGCAGGTCGCCGATCCGGGCGGCGCGCTGATCCTTGAAGAAGGCCCGCGAGCCGGTGCGCCACAGGGAGTTCGGCGCGTAGGAAACGGGCTGGATGTCGGGCATCGCCATCCGCACCGGGCGGTAGCCGGGCTGGGCGGTCGGGTCCTCGATCGCCGACAGCGTCGGCGTGGCGCCGACCTGCGAGAGGCGGTCCACGGTGTTGCAGGCGCCGAGCGGCGCGAGCGCCAGGATCACGGCGAGGCGGGGCAGGGACAGGCAGGGCAGGCGAGCGGTCATCGGAGGGTCCGGCGCTGGCGAAAGGAATGGGGCGGGTGCGGCGGCCTCAGGGGGCCGCGCTGGCTTGAAGCAGGGGTTGCGGCTGCGGGGCGGGGCTCACCGAGACCCGGCCGGGACCGACCACCACCGCCTGGAGCACCTTCTTCGAGGCGCCGTTCGTCACCGAGACGCTGGCGCCGAGCCGGCCGCTCTCGTTGGCGATGCCGCGCATCGACAGGGACACGCCGGGCGTCTCGAACACGATGGCCACGCTCTCGCCGCGGGCGACCAGATCGGGCGGCGCCACGTCGCCGGAGCGCAGGACCGAACCGGCACTGAGGGAGCGCTGCGCCACCTGACCGGCGATCAGGCCGGGCGCGCCCTGCGCGTCGGTCGGCACGGCGTCGCGCGGGCGGCGCTCGATCGTGAAGTCGGCGCCGGCCACCGCCTCGCCGCGGTTGAGGCTGCGGGTCAGCACCGCCACCTCGCGCGTCTCGACGGCAATGCCGGCGACCCGCAGGGAGGCTTGGCGTTCGCCGAGGACGATGAGGCCGGCGACCCGACGCGATCGGGGTTCGTAGGTCACATCGACCGCCGCCGCCTGCCCGTCGAGGTCGAGCGGGGCGAGCAGGACTGGCGCCTCGCCGTCGAGGCGCACCGAGACGGATTTGGCGTCGAGGCCGTAGCCGGTCTCCAGGGCGCGCTTCAGGGCGGCCTCGATCTCCGGCGGCCCGACCCGGCGGGCGGCGCGCTGCACCGTGACCTGCACCCGTCCGCCGCTCTCGATCCCGGTCAGGCCGAGGCCGGCCGCCGCCTCGACGATGCGCCGGGCCTGGATCGTGCCGACCGCCCCAAGGGCGGGCGCGCGGAACAGCGGGCGGTTCGCGAGCTCGGCGGGCGCGCCCTCGACGAGATCGCCGAGGCTCAGGGTGTCGCCACGGGCGGTGACGTCGCCGCGCAGCCGCAGCGGGTTGCCGGCAGCCATCAAGGGCAGGGCGAACAGCGCCATCGCGACGAAGGCGGCGAGGGCGAACAGGGTCCGGCCGATCACGCCGCGGGAGAGCGGAGTCACGGCCAGCGGGGCGGAGCGGCGGAGCGGGCGGAGGGCATGGGTCATGGCGCGCGTTCTCAGCCGCGGAACATCTGCGAGGTGGTGGAGAGCATCTGGTCGGCGGCGGTGACGACCTTCGAGTTCATCTCGTAGGCGCGCTGGGCCGCGATCAGGGACGAGATCTCGGTGACCGCGTTGACGTTGGCCTCTTCGAGATAGCTCTGCTGCAGGCTGCCGAAGCCCTCGGCATTCGGCAGGCCGGTGATGGCGGGGCCGGAGGCGGCGGTTTCCACGAACAGGTTGTCGCCGATGGATTCGAGGCCGACCTTGTTGACGAAGCGGGCGAGCTGGAACTGGCCGAGCGCCTGCGGCGCGGTCTGGCCCGGCAGGGTCGCCTGAACCGCGCCGGTCGCCGAGATTGTCACCGAGGTGGCGGTGTTGGGCACGGTGACGCCGGGATCGAGCAGGTAGCCGTCGCGGGTGACGAGCTGCCCCTGGGAATCGAGGTCGAAGGAGCCGTCGCGGCTATAGGCGGTGCGCCCGTCGGGCAGGCGGACGCGGAAGAAGCCCTCGCCGCGGATGGCGACGTCGTAATCCTTCTCTGTCTGGGTCAGCGAGCCCTGGGTCATGACCCGGGCCGTCGAGGTGGTCTTCACGCCCGAGCCGAGGGCGAGGCCGGCGGGGAGGATCGTGTTCTGGTCCGAGGTCGAGGAGCCGGAGCGGCGCAGGTTCTGGTAGAGCAGATCCTGAAAATGCACCTGCTGGCGCTTGTATCCGGTGGTGCGCAGGTTGGCGATGTTGTTCGAGATGACCTGGACGTTGAGTTCCTGGGCCGCCATGCCCGTGGCGGCGGCGTAGAGGGCACGCATCGGAATCTACCTTCCAGCCAAACGATCAGGCGACATCGGCGAGACGGCGGATCGCCGTGCCGCGCAGATCGTCGAGACGCGAGATCACGCTCGAGACCATCGCGTAGGTGCGGTTCACGTCCATCAGCCGGGTCATCTCCACCACCGGCTTGACGTTGGAGCGCTCGAGCGCCCCCGGTTCGAGGTGCTGGCCCGGCCCGGCGGGCTGGCCCGGGGCCTGCGACGAGAACAGGTTGGTGCCCTCGGATTGCAGAGCCTGCGGATTGGCGAAGGTGACGATCCGCAGCCGGCCCCGGATGCCGAGATTGGTCGAGATCGTGCCGTCCGGGGCGATCGACAGGCCGGTTTCCTGCTGGCCGATGGTGATCGGGCCGCCATCGCCCTGCACCGCGTAGCCGTCGGAGGTGACGAGGTTGCCCTGCGGGTCGAGTTCGAAGGCGCCGTTGCGGGTGTAGCGCGGGCCCTGCGGCGTCTGGACGGTGAGGAAGGCATCACCGCGCATGGCCACATGCATCGGGTTGCCATCGGTCTCCACCGATCCCTGGGACAGGTCGAGGGGGGTGCCGTTATCGATGACGTAGGAGACGCGCCGGTCGGCCCGCTGGAAGCTGTCGGCCGAAGCCACCGGCATCAGGAATTCCTGGAAGCGCGCCGAGCGCGCCTTGAAGCCGGTGGTCGAGACGTTGGCCATGTTGTTGGCGATGACGTCGAGTTCGCGGGCGAGCGCGGCCTGGGCGGAGACTCCGACGAAGAGCGCGTTCTGCATGGGGTGCCTCGGATGACGGCGACGGTTCGGCCTCATCACCGCAGAGTCCGTGCCAACCCGGCCACTCTCCTTTTCACTCGATTTCGCAGTCACTTATCCAAGCGAAGCCGACGATGCGGCGCCGGACGCTCCGGTCCCGGCGGCAAGTCCGACCCGGCAAGTTCTGCCTGCTTAACCGCAGGTTAACCACGTCGGCGGAGAACGGAGGCCTAGGGATTCGTTCCCCGGGAGCCGCGACGAGCAGATCATGGCCAAGAAGCCGAAAAAGGTGCCTGAGGCCGAGGGCGAAGAGGGCGAAGTCGAGGCCCCGAAGTCCAAGAAGAAGCTCATCATCATCGCGGCCGCGGCGGTGCTGCTGCTCGGCGGCGGAGGCGGCTTCTTCTTCATGAAGAACAGGGCGGCCCATGCCGATGCCGGCGAGCACGGGGCCGAGAAGGCCGAGCCGAAGGCTCAGACCGTGTTCCTCGACATGCGCGACATGCTGGTCAACCTGAGCCCCGATCCCGGGACGCAGAAGGCCAACGTCCTCAAGCTGCGGGTCTCCCTCGAATTGAAGGATGCCAAGGCCGAGGCGGCGGTCAAGCCGCTGATGCCGCGGGTGGAGGACACCTTCCAGACTTACCTGCGCGAACTCCGGGGGAGCGATCTCGCCGGCTCCGCCGGCATGTATCGCCTGCGCGAAGAATTGCTGAGGCGGGTCAACATCGCGATCCACCCGGCCAAGGCCGAGGCGGTGCTGTTCAAGGACGTCATCGTCCAGTGAGCGGGCCCATCCTGCCGAAGCCGATCTCCCCGACAGCCTGACAGCGCGATGCAAGCATGACCGGACCCGAAGACGAACTCGAGGACGATTGGGCAGCAGCCTTTGCCGAGCAGGGCGAAGGCGGCGGCGACGCCTCCCTGGCGGAGGAATGGGGCGCGGCCCTGGCCGAGCAGGGGACGACCAAGAGCGCGGGCGACGTCGCCGCCGAATGGGCGACGATGATCGAGGACGGGGAGACCGAGAATCTCCCCGAACTGGCCGGCAATGATCGCATCCTGAATCAGGACGAGATCGACGGCGTTCTCGGGTTCTCCTTACGCGAACTCTCCGCCTCCGGTGCGGGGGGCGTGCGCGCCATCGTCGATTCGGGCGTCGTTCAGTACGAACGCCTGCCGATGCTGGAGATCGTCTTCGACCGGATGATCCGGTTGCTGTCGACCTCCCTGCGCAACTTCTTCCAGGACAACGTCGAGGTGACCCTCGACAACATCACCTCGGTCCGTTTCGGCGACTATCTGAACGCCATCCCGCTGCCGACCCTGCTCGGCGTGTTCAAGGCCGATCCCTGGGAAGGATCGGGGATCGTCACCGTCGAGCAGACGCTGGCCTACTCGACCCTGGATCTCCTGCTCGGAGGCAAGCGCGGCGGCTCGTCGAGCCGCCTGGACGGGCGGCCCTTCACGACGATCGAGATGAACCTCGTGCGTCGCCTGATCGACATCATCCTGACGGATCTCGAATTGTCGTTCCAGCCGCTGTCGCCGGTGCGCTTCGGCATCGACCGCCTGGAGACCAATCCGCGCTTCGCCACCATCACCCGCCCCGGCAACGCCGCCATCCTGATCAGCCTGAAGCTCGACATGGACGGACGCGGCGGCGGGATGCAGATCCTGTTTCCCTACGCCACCATCGAATCGATCCGTGAACTGCTGATGCAGAGCTTCATGGGCGAGCGACTCGGGCGCGACCAGGTCTGGGAGAGCCACCTCGCCACCGAGATCTGGCAGGCGGATCTGGAGATGGAGGCGGTGCTCCACGAGGTGACGCTGCCCCTGAAGCGGGTGCTCGGGCTCAAGGTCGGCGACACGCTGATGTTCGACCGCAAGCCCACGGACCTGATCACGGTCCGCTGCGGCGACTGGGCGCTGACGCAGGGGCGGATCGGCCGGATTGACGACGCCATCGCGGTCCAGATCGCCCGGCCGCTGCGACAGTCCCGCACCACGCTGCAGGCCTACGAGATCTCGATGCAGAACCGGAACGACGGGTGACCGGCATGACCTTCTTCGTCTCGATGGCCGCCGACATCCTCGTGGCCGTGCTGCTCGTGGCCACCATCGTCTCCTCGGTGAAGCTGTCGCAACGCATCAGCAAGCTCAAGGCGGACGAGTCGGCCCTGCGCACCACCATCGGCGATCTCGTGGTGGCGAGCGCCACCGCCGAGCGCGCCATCGCCGGCCTGCGCAGCACCCTCGACGAATGCGATCGCACCCTGGCCGAACGCCTCGGCACCGCCGAGCGCTACGCCGCCGACCTCTCGGCGCATGTCGAGGCCGGCGAAAGCGTCATCCAGCGCATCGCCGCCATCGTCGGCCAAGCGCGGACCGCGACCGCCCCCCCCGCGGCAGCACCGGCCGCGGCGGCGCCCCTGCGGCCGGTCGCCATCGAGGCACCGCCCGCCATCGGCAATGGCGAGCGCGTCGGAGCGGCGCTCGCCGCCGCCCAGGCCCTGTCCGAGCGCGCCCTCGACCGGCTGCGGGCGCGCGCTGCATGACCCTGCCCGCGCGCCGACTCGCACGCCTCGCGAGCCTTCCGGCACGCCCATTCCGGCTGCGCATGATCGACGCCGTGACCCTGGCGGCGATCGGGCTCCTCGTGCTCAAGGTCACGGCGCTGATGGCCGGCGACGGCCTGGCCCGGCCCGACGCGCCGTTACCGGAATTCGCCCGCGTCCTCGCCAAAGCCCGCAGCAACTATACCCCCTCCGATCCGCAGACGACCGGCTCCGTTTCCACGCCGCCGAAGCCGGAGCCGAAGGCCGAGCCGGCGGCGCCCCCGGTCTACCAGCCCTCCGTCCCCGAGCCGGTTTCGGAGAGCGAGCGGGCCCTCCTCGAAAAGCTCGCCACCCGACGGGACACCCTCAAGCAGCGCCAGGACACCTTGGATCTGCGCGAGCAGTTGCTGAAGGATGCCGAGCGCAAGCTCGAAACCGGGGTGGCCGGGCTGAAAGAAGCCGAGGACAAGATCGGCGCGGACGGCGCCAAGCGGGTCGAAGCCGAGAAGGCCGGGCTGAAGGGCATCGTCACGATGTACGAGACGATGAAGCCGAAGGACGCCGCGCGGGTGTTCGACCGTCTGAACCTCGAGACGCTCGTGCCGATCGTGCTGGCCATGAATCCGCGCAAGATGGCCGAGGTGCTGGCCCTGATGGGCTCGGAGCCGGCCGAGAAGCTGACCGTCGCCCTCGCCAACCGCGCCAGAGGCCTCGATGCCCCGCAGGTCGCCGCCTCCGCCCCCGGCCTGCCCCCCGGCGAGTTGCCGGCGATCGACCCGGGGCCGGCGGCGCGCGCCGCCCGCTGACGATCAGGCGGCAGGCTCCGCCATCGCCCGCTCGATCGCGCCCTCGAGGGCGGCGGGTTTGGTCGAGGGGGAGAAGCGGGCGATCACCCTTCCGTCCCGGCCGATCAGGAACTTCGTGAAGTTCCACTTGATCGCCTGCGTGCCGAACAGGCCGGGCTTGGCGCGCTTGAGGTCATTGTAGAGCGGGTCGGCGCCAGGACCGTTGACCTCGACCTTGGCGAGCACCGGAAAGGTCACGTCGTAGGTCAGCGAGCAGAACCGCTCGATCTCATCGGCATTGCCGGGTTCCTGGGCGCCGAACTGGTTGCAGGGCAGGCCGAGCACCACCAGTCCTCGGCCGCGATGCCGCCGCCACAGGGTTTCCAGCCCCTGATATTGCGGCGTGAACCCGCATTTCGAGGCGGTGTTGACCACCAGCAGAACCTTGCCGCGATACTGCGACAGCGGATGCGGCTGGCCGCGGGCATCGCGCGGGGCGTGGTCGTGGATATCGTTCATCGCCGCTTCCGGCTCCCCTGCTTGCGCAATATTCCCATGTCCCTCGCGGCGAGCATTACCTGAATTTCATGGAATGGTTCCAGGCTCGACCACGATTGTCATTGTTGCGGTGAAGTGAGGCTTCAACGCGATTGCATCCGCGCGCCAGCGGAGCTAGGCGCCCGGCCATGACATCTCTCAGGAGCCTCGCCATGCCGCCTCTGTCCCGCAGGATCGCGCCCGCCCTGGCGCTTCTGCTCGCCGGATCGGCGCTCCTGTCCGGGCCGAGACCCGCTCTCGCCCAGGACGCCGCGCCCGAGGCCGCACCGGCCGAGGCGGCTCCCAAACCGAAGCCCCAGCCGCGCCCGCGCAAGCCCGCACCGGCCAAGAAGGAAGAGGCCAAGGAAACCGCGAAGGAGCCCGCCAACGCCGCCACCTCCGGCCCGGTGCTGGAACCGGCGGTAGCCGCCTCCGGCCCGGCGCAATGGCCGGCCGGTGCCCGCTCCATCAGCGAGAGCTACGGCGACTGGACCCTGAACTGCAACCGCGAGGAGAGCCGCACCGATTGCGTCATCATCCAGTCCCAGGGCGACCGGCGCACCGGCAAGCGGCTGTTCAGCATCGAGCTGCGCCCGGCCAAGGACGGCAAGAGCGAGGGGCTGATCTTGATGCCGTTCGGCCTGCAGATCGAGCCCGGCGTGAGCTTCAAGCTCGACGACCGGCAGCTCGGCAAGGGCGCGCCCTACTCGACCTGCGTCAACGACGGCTGCCTCGTGCCGATCAGCCTGCCGACCCTCGCCACCGATGCGATGAAGGTCGCGACCAGCCTCACCATCTCGGCGACGAAGCCGGATGCGCAGGAGCCGACGGTGATCACGGTTCCGCTCGCGGGCTTCGCGGCGGCCTTCGCCCGGGCAGGGGCCTTCGGCAGCTGAGCCGGCCTTCGCGTCTCGCGATCTTCCGGGCAGGTGGTAAGCTCGCAGCCATGCGGCCAACCTTCAAACTGCTCTTCGCCCTCATGACCCTCGCCGGCCTGACCCCGGCGCGGGCCGAGTCTCCGGCCGAGCCGGCCCCGGTGCCGGGCTTCGCAAGCTGCCTGGGGGAGTTGACCACCCTGGCGCAGGAACGCGGGGTGCCCCGGCCCGTCGCCGAGACGGCCCTGTCGGGGATCGTACCCGATCCGGCCGTCCTGCCCGCGACCCGGAGCCAGGCCGAATTCGTCCGGCCGGTCTGGGACTATATCGAGGCGAGCGTGACCCCGGAGCGGGTGGCGACGGGACAGGCGAAGCTCGCCGAATGGTCCGAGGTGCTGGGCCGCATCGAGGCGGCCTACGGCGTCGACCGGCACGTGCTCGTCGCCTTCTGGGGCGTCGAGTCGACCTACGGCTCGGTCCTCGACAAGCCGGGGGTGGTCCGCCCGGTGGTGCCGGCCCTGGCGACGCTGGCCTGCGGTGACAAGGAACGCCCCGGCCTGTGGCGCGACGAACTGGTCGCGGCCCTGAAGATCCTCGCCGATGGCGACGCCGACGCGGAGCGCATGACCGGCTCCTGGGCCGGCGCCATGGGCCACACACAGTTCATGCCCACCGCCTATCTCCGCCACGCGGTCGATTTCGACGGCGACGGCAAGCGCGACATCTGGCGCTCGGTACCCGACGCCCTCGCCTCGACCGCGAACTTCCTCAAAGCCTCCGGCTGGCGGCCGAAAGAGGGCTGGGGCCTCGAAGTGCTGCTGCCGGACGGCTTCGATTACACCCGCGCCGACGAGACCACCGAGCAGCCCTTCTCCGAGTGGCAGGGGATGGGCCTCAAGCCGGCCGCCGGTTCCTTCCCGGAAGGCGGGGAGCGGCGTGCCGCCCTGTTGCTGCCCGCCGGCGCCAAGGGCCCGGCCTTCCTGCTGGAACCGAACTTCCGGGTGATCCTGCGCTACAACACGGCGCTCGCCTACGCCCTCACCGTCGCCCACCTTTCCGACCGGCTGCGCGGCACCTCCGGCTTCGTCCGCGATTGGCCCCGGGGCGACCGCATGCTCTCGACCGACGAGCGCACCGATCTGCAGACGCGGCTGGCCGGCCTCGGCTACGCGGTGGGCGGCGCGGATGGGAAGGTTGGGCCCAAGACCCGCGCCGCGATCCGCGCCTTCCAGGCCTCCGCTGGCCTCGTGCCGGATGGCTACGCCGATGCCGGGCTTCTGGACAGGATCCGCGCGACCGGCGAGACGGGGAAATAGGGGTTCGATGCGCGTCCTGCTGGTCCACTGCCATCCCCGCGCCGACAGCTTCAACGCGGCCCTGTGCGACACCGCCGTTTCGGCGCTCCGGTCCGCCGGCCATGCGGTCGAGATCCTCGACCTCTATGCTCAGGAGTTCGACCCAAGGCTGAGCCCGGACGAGCGGGGCGCCTATTTCGACGAGGCGGCGGCCCGGCCGGAACTCGCCGGCCACATCGCCGCCCTGCGGCGGGCCGAGGCACTGGTCCTCGTCTATCCGACGTGGTGGTTCGGGCTCCCGGCCATGCTCAAGGGCTGGTTCGACCGGGTTTGGCTGCCGGGGGTCGCCTTCGCGCTGGGCGGCGCCAAAGTCCTGCAACCGCGCCTCACCAACCTCCGCCGGATCACGGTGGTGACCACCTACGGCTCACCGCGCTGGCTGCTCTGGCTCGTCGGCTGGCCCGATTGGCGGCTGTTCCGCTTCGGCATCCGCCCGCTCTGCGCCCCGCGCTGCCGGCTGAGCTGGATCGCCCTCACCGGCATGGACACGGTCACCGCACCGGCGCGGCAGCGCTTCCTGGAAAAGGTCCGCAGGCGGCTCTCGGCGTTCTGATCGCCTCATGCCCAATCCGGTTGATCCCTTCGGGATGGCGGATTTGGGCTTCGCTCAGATGCCGCGCGGGCTTGCTGATACCGGACCCGCTCTGATCGAGCGGATGCCGTATCAGCCGGTCGGAAACCGCGCGAAGCTCGGCAGGCGATGCGCCTCCTCCATCCAGCCGATCCGTTCGGCCACTTGGATATGCGCCTGCGGCGGCAAGGCCTCGGGGGTGTCGAGGGTGGCGGTCTGCACGTCGATCATGCCCGGCAGGTTCTGCTCGTTCACGTAGAACAGGCCGGTGCCGCAATGCCCGCAGAAATGCCGCCGCCCGTGTTCGGATGAAGCGTAGACCACGGGCTCACCGGAAATCGTAACCCGCTCGGCCGGGACCATGGCCCAGCCGACCATCGGCGCGCCGGCATGGCGGCGGCAATCCGAGCAGTGGCACAGGGCGTTATGCACCACCTCCGCGGACATCTCGTAGGTGATCGACCCGCAATGGCAGCGTCCCCTGAGCATCGTCCGTTCCCCCGGTCATGAGCCGTGTCGCCTCGTGCCGAGGCGTTGCGGGAGCAATCTACGGAACGCAAAAAGAAACCGCGACAGCCAATGACGGCTGCCGCGGCTCCGATACCGAGCGGGATGGCAGGACGGTGCCCCCCCGCTCGGATCTCTTGCTGGATCCCTTGCCGGATCCTTCGCCGGATCACTCCGCCGGCTGAAGCACCGGCGCGGGCGCCTCGGCCACCGGCTTGCCGCCGAGGGCCGCGTGGAGCTTGGCCTCGTCGACCTCGTTCTCCCAGCGGGCCACCACGATGCAGGCCACGGCGTTGCCGATGAAGTTGGTGAGCGCCCGGCATTCCGACATGAAGCGGTCGATGCCGAGGATCAGGGCCATGCCGACGACCGGCACCGAGGGGACGACGGCCAGCGTCGCGGCCAGGGTGATGAAGCCGGAGCCGGTCACGCCCGCCGCGCCCTTCGAGGAGAGCATGGCGACCAGCAGGAGCAGCACCTGCTCACCGAAGGTGATCGGGGTATCGGTGGCCTGGGCGATGAACAGGGCGGCCATCGTCATGTAGATGTTGGTGCCGTCGAGGTTGAACGAGTAGCCGGTGGGGACGACGAGGCCGACCACGGGCCGCGAGCAGCCGGCCTTCTCCATCTTGTCGATCAGCGAGGGCAGGGCCGATTCGGAGGAGGAGGTGCCGAGCACCAGCATCAGCTCTTCCTTGATGTAGCGGATGAGCCGGATGATCGAGAAGCCGTTGTAGCGGGCGACCGCGCCGAGCACGCCGAGCACGAAGATCGCCGAGGTCAGGTAGAAGGCGCCGACGAGGTAGGCGAGGTTGGCGAGCGAGGAGATGCCGTACTTGCCGATGGTGAAGGCCATCGCGCCGAAGGCGCCGATGGGAGCAACCTTCATGATGATGTTGACGACGCCGAACACGGCCTCCGACAGCACCTTGATGATGTCGAGCACCGGCTTGCCGCGATCGCCGAGGAAGGCGAGGCCGAAGCCGAACAGCACCGAGAAGAACAGCACCTGAAGGATCTCGCCGCCGGCGAAGGCACCGACCGCCGTGGTCGGGATGATGTTCATCAGGAAGTCGGCGACGTTCTGCTCCTTGGCCTTGCCGGCATAGGTCGCGACCGCCTTCGGATCGAGGGAGTTCGGATCGATGTGCAGGCCGTGGCCGGGCTGAAGCACGTTGGCGACGATGAGGCCGACGATCAGTGCCAGGGTCGAGAAGGTGAGGAAATAGGCGAGCGCCTTACCGCCGACGCGGCCGACCTTCTCGAGATTGGTCATGCCGGCGATGCCGGAGACCACCGTGAGGAAGATCACCGGCGCGATGATCATCTTGACGAGCTTGATGAAGGCGTCGCCCAGCGGCTTCATGTCGGCGCCGAGCTTCGGCGAGAAGTGGCCGAGGGTGATGCCGATGGCGACGGCGACCAGCACCTGGAAATACAGGGTGCGATAAAGGGGCTTCGGCGCTTTCGGCCCGTGGGGCGCGGTCAGCGGGGACGGCACGGTGGCCATGGGCGTTTCTCCCGGTCGGAGCGTTGAAAGGGTGAGGTGGATCGCCCGTCCGGTCTCCTTTCCGGAGGTCTCGGAGAGCGTCCGCTCTTGCTTTTGGCCTCGCGGCCCACAGCTCTGCGGTTAGGTCATGGCTGCGTTTCGCGATATGAATGGCAACCCTCGTGCCAGCCCGCCGGGCCTGGAAACTTTTTGCTAACTGTTTGGCATGAATGATATTTCACAGTCCTGGCTCGACGGCGGCCCGGACCGCGTTGCGGTAATCCGCACGGCGGCCCACGATCCGTTCCGGCATTCCGCACCGGGCAGACGCCCGTGATCGAGACCTTCACGCTCTCCCGCCACGGGTATCGCCGCACGCTCATCGCGCTCGCCGGTCTGGCGGCCCTGGTGCTGGCCGGTTGGCTCGGCGGCCGGGTGGCGGAGCGCTGGGCTCTGGCCGATCTGCGGCGCACGGCGACCTCGGCCCTGGGCCTTCACGTCGCGGCCCTGCGCGCCGAGATGCAGACGCAGAGCTCGCTGCCCCTGGCGCTCGCCGCCGATCCCGAGATTGCCCGTGTGGTCGAGCCTGCCCCGGACCCCACCCTCGTGGCGGGGGTGAACGGGCGGCTCGCGCAGATCGCCGAGGCCACCGGCGCCGCGGTGATCTACGTGATCGGCGCGGACGGCGTGACCGTAGCCGCTAGCAATGCCGGCGCCGAGAAGAGCTTCGTCGGCCGCGACTATGCCTTCCGGCCCTATTTCAAACAGGCCATGGCTGCGGGGGCGGGCTCGCAATTCGCCCTCGGCACGGTGAGCGGCCGGCCGGGCTACTACCTCGCCCGGCGGCTGCCCCGCTCGGCCGGGGTCGTCGTCGTCAAGATCGAGTTCGACGGGATCGAGGCCGCGTGGCGGGCGGGCCGCGAGAGCGTGTTCGTGACCGATTCCCGCGGCATCGTGCTGGTGGCGAGCGAGCCGGGCTGGCGTTTCCAGGCCCTGCGCGGGATCGACGAGGCCGAGCGGCGGCGCATCCGCGAGGCGCTGGAATTCGGCGGCGCGCCGCTCTCGCCCCTTCCGCTCTTCCCCCTCGAAGGGCTGCGGGAGACCTCGCCCGACCTCGTCCGGGTCGGCGGCGCCGCAACGCCCGCTTGGCCGGCGCTGATGCGCGATGCGGCGATCCCCGGCACCGATTGGCGGCTCCATACCCTGACCCCGATCGCCGCCGCCGTGCAGCGCGAGGTGGCGCAGGGGCGGGTCATCGCCCTGCTGGCGACCGGGCTGGCCTGGGGCGGCCTCGCCACCCTGATCGGCCGGCGCCGCCGGATCCGCGCCCGGCTCGCGGAGGCCGCCGCCCGGCGCGAGGAGCTGGAAGCGCGGGTGGCGGAGCGCACCCGGGCCCTCAGCGAAGCCAACCGGCAACTCCTCGCAGAGATCGAGGAGCGTCGCCGCGCCGAGGCCGAGCGGGAGCGCCTGGGCCGGGAGCTCGCCCAGGCCGGGCGCCTCGCGGCCCTCGGGCAATTCGCCGCCAGCATGGCCCACGAGATCAACCAGCCCCTGGCGGCGATCCGCTCCTATGCCGACAACACCGCGATCCTCGTCAGCCGCGGGCGGGTCGAGGATGCGGCGGAGAACGTCTCGGCCATCGGCCGGCTTACCGAGCGCATCGGCACTCTGACCCGCCAGCTCAAGGGCTTCGCCCGCCGCGCTTCCGGCCGGCGCGAGCCGGTGGCCCTCGCCGAGATCGTGCGCGGCAGCCTGGAAGTGGTCGGCGCCCGCGCCGCGCAGGCCGGGATCACCCTCGCCACGCCGGAGCTGCCTCCCGGCCTCGCCGTTCTCGGCGACGGGCCGCGCCTGGAACAGGTCGTGGTCAACCTGCTCCAGAACGCCCTCGACGCCGTGTCCGGGCGGCCGGCCCCGTCGGTCAGTTTGGGAGTTGAAGTCACCGATGGGAGGGTGGCGGTCGAGGTTGCCGATAACGGTCCCGGCATCCCGGACACGGTGCGGGCCCAGGTGTTCGACCCGTTCTTCACCACCAAATCCGAAGGCCTGGGCCTCGGTCTGGCGATCTCCCGCGGCATCGTCGAGGAAGGCGGCGGCACGCTCGGCCTGCGCTCGGGGCCGGAGGGCACCATTTTCCGAATGGAACTGGCGCGGGCGGATGCGCCGAAGGATGCGCGAGCGGGGAGCCTGGAGACCACATGAGCAGCGAGCCGGCGTCGGCCTCCGAGCGGATCGTCTTCATCGATGACGAGGAGGACGTGCGGCGCGCCAACCGTCAGAGCCTGGAACTCGACGGATTTTACGTCGAGACCTTCGAGACGGCGGAAGCCGCGCTGGCGGCGATCCGGGCGGAACCGCCGGGCGTGGTGGTAAGCGACGTGCGGCTGCCGGGCCTCGACGGGCGCGCCCTGTTCGAGCGCCTCCGCGCCATCGATGCCGACCTGCCGGTGATCCTCATCACCGGGCATGGCGACATCTCCATGGCGGTGGGGGCGATGCGGGCCGGCGCCTACGACTTCCTCGCCAAGCCCTATCCGGCGGAGGCGCTGCTCGGCTCGGTGCGCCGTGCCCTCGACCATCGTCGCCTGATTCTCGAGAATCGCCGCCTCCATGCCCGGCTCGACGCGGCGATCGAGGAGGATCCGGCCTTCCTCGGCATCTCACCGGAAATCGTTCGCCTGCGCCGTCTCGTGCGCGACGTGGCCGGGGCCGATGTCGATGTGCTGGTCCTCGGCGAGACCGGTTCGGGCAAGGAGGTGGTGGCCAGCGCCCTGCACCGCTGGAGCCGGCGTGCGGCGAAGAACTTCGTCGCCATGAATTGCGGCGCGCTGCCCGACAGCGTGGTCGAGAGCGAGTTGTTCGGCCACGAGGCCGGCGCCTTCACCGGGGCGCTCAAGCGGCGGGTCGGGCGCATCGAGCACGCGCAGGGCGGAACGCTGTTCCTCGACGAGATCGAGAGCATGCCGCTCGCGCTCCAGGTGAAGCTGCTGCGGGTGCTGCAGGAGCGGGTGGTGGAACCACTGGGCACCAACGAACGCCGGCCCATCGACATGCGGGTCGTCTCGGCCACCAAGGTCGATCTCGGCCAGGAAGCCGCCTCGGGCACCTTCCGCGACGACCTCTACCACCGGCTCAACGTGGTCACCGTGGCGATTCCACCCCTACGGCAGCGACGCGAGGACATCCTGCTGCTGTTCCAGCACTTTCTGGCCCGGGCCGCCGCCCGGTTCGGCCGCGAGGCGCCCGCCGTGACGGGCGCGATGCGCGATCACCTGCTGCGCCATTCCTGGCCCGGCAACGTGCGCGAACTCGACCATTTCGCGGAACGCTGCGCCCTCGGCCTCGCCGGGCAGGCCGTCCCGGAGGCCGCCTCTGCGAAGGCGCTCAGCCTGTCCGAGCAGGTCGAGCGCTTCGAGCGCGGTCTGATCCGCGAGGAACTCATCATGGCCGGCGGCGATGTGCGGCTGGCCGCCGAATCCCTCGGCGTGCCCCGCAAGACGCTCTACGACAAGATCGCCCGCTACGGCCTCGCCCCCACCGATTTCCGCTGAGCCGGCCGCGCCGGTCAGGCCGCCCTCTCGGCGAGGACGAGGGTCCGGGTGGCTTCGGCGGATTTCGGCCGCCCGAGCAGGAAACCCTGCGCCTCGGTGCAGCCCTTGCTGCGGATGCGCTCCAGCTGTTCCTCGGTCTCGACGCCCTCGGCGGTGACCGTCGCGCTCAAGTGCTCACCCAGACCCACCACAGCCCGCACCACCGCCGCCGCCACTGGTTCGTCGATATCGCGAATGAAGGAGCGATCGATCTTGATCTTGTCGAAGGGGAACCGGCACAGATAGCTGAGGGATGAGTAGCCGGTGCCGAAATCGTCGAGCGCGATCCGCACGCCCATGGATCGCAGGCGGTGCAGGCATTCGATCACGCTGTCGGAATCCTGCATCAGCACGCTCTCGGTGATCTCCAGCTCCAGCCGCTCCGCCGGCAACCCCGACGCGGCCAGCGCGCGCATGACGGTCTGCTCAAGGCCGGTCTTGAGGAACTGCACCGCCGATACGTTGACGGCGACCCGCAGATCGCCCGGCCAGGCGGCGGCCTCGCCGCAGGCCTCGTTCAGGGCCCAGGCGCCGAGCTGGGTGATCAGGCCGGTCTCTTCCGCCAGCGGGATGAATTCGCTGGGGGACACGGGGCCGCGCACGGGATGCTCCCAGCGCAGCAGCGCCTCGAAGCCCCGGACCGCCCGTCCGGCGAGCTCGACGATGGGCTGGTAATGCATCGCGAAGCCGCCGTAGCGGATCGCGTTGCGCAGATCGATTTCCAGCAGGTTCCGGGTCGCGACCGCTTGGTCCATGCCGCTCTCGTAGAAGCGGAAGGTGTTGCGCCCGGAATCCTTGGCCCGATAGAGCGCGATGTCGGCGTTCTTGAACAGGGTATCGGCACAGCCACCATCCCGTGGGCCAACCGCGATGCCGATGCTGACACCGACGGTGGTGGCGCGACCATCGAGATCGATCGGCCGCTCGATGAGCTGGATCAGCCGGCGGGCGATGGCGGCGATGCAGCCGGGATCGTCGCCGCCGGGCAGGATGACGGCGAATTCGTCGCCGCCGAGCCGGGCCACGAGGTCGCCCTCTCTCAGAACCTCTTTGAAGCGCTGGGCGACGACGCGGAGCAGTGCATCGCCCGCCGGATGGCCGAAGGTGTCGTTGACCGCCTTGAACCGGTCGAGGTCGCAACAGAGGACCGCGACCCAGCCGCCATCGCGCTGGGCATTTCTGATCTCGCTGGTCAGAACCGCCTGGAACAGCCTGCGGTTCGGCAGCCCCGTCAGGGTGTCGTGGCGGGCCATGTGCTCGATCAGCGCCTGCGTCCGCTTGCGCTCCGTCGCATCCGCCACCGTTCCCTCGAAGCAGATCGGCTTGCCCTCGGGATCGCGGACCACCCAGGCGGTCTCGGACACCCAGATGCGCTCGCCGCCGGCATGGCGGCGCACCTCGGACACGAAATCCTCGACATGGCCCTTCTGGCGCAGGAGCGTGAGGAAGGCCTCGTGGCGGCCGGGCTCGGCATACCAATCATGGCTGAAGCCGCTGGTCGGCACGAAGAGGCCGCGATCGGCGTCGTAACCGTGCAGCCGTGCCAGCGCCCGGTTGGCCTGCACGATGCTCCCGTCGAGACGAGCCCGATAGACGCCGATCACCGCGTTCTGGAACAGGGATTGATAATCGGCCTCGACGGAACGCAGGGCCGCTTCGCTCCGCCGCCGCGCGGTCAGATCGGTATAGGTAAAGACCAAGCCTCCGGAGGGCAGCGGCACGAGCCGCACCTCCAGCACGGTCCCGTCGGGCCGCGTGCGCTCGTAATCCAGGCAGGAGGGCAGGGAGCGGCCACGTTCCAGCCATTCCCGGAGGCCGGCGGGAACCTGGCGGAACTCGCCGCGCTCGACTTGGAAGCGCCGCACCGCCGCCCAGGACGCTCCTTCGTGCAGGACGGATTCCGGCAGGCCGAGCAAGTCGCGGGCGCGCTGGTTGAGGAACCTGATCCGGCGATCGGCGCCGACCATCACAAGCCCTTGGTCCATCGCCTCGAGCGTGGTGCGCATCACCTCGCCGGCATCGCGCAATTGCTGCTCGGATCGAGTGAGTTCGGTAAGGTCGAGGCAGACACCGAAGATCGAGACGAGCCGGCCGGCATCGTCATGCTCGGCAAGGCCATGCACGCCGATAACCCGTTCCTCGCCGTCCGGGCGGATGATCCGGGCGCGATGCTCATAGCCGGTCTGGGTGCTGCCGCGGCCGGCCAACGCCTCGGAGACGGTCCAGACGATCCGCTCGCGATCGTCCGGATGGTAGTAGCCGACATGGGTCTCGAGGCTCAGCGGGGCGAGCCCGGTATTGCGCCCGAAGATCCGCGCGACCCCTTCCGACCACACGATGGTGCTGGCGGCAGCGTCGATCCGCCAGTAGCCGAAACAGGCGACGTCCTCGACCATGGCCTGGGCGGCCTCGGTTGCCCTGAGACGGGCCTCCCACTCCGCCAGACGCGCTTCCTCGCCGCTGCGCTCGGCGGTCTCGGCTTGGCCCGCGAGCCGAGCCTCGTAGAGATGGAGATGGGCTTCGGCGATCAGCGCCATTTCCTGAAGCGCGCGCCGTTGGGCCGGCGTGAAGTCCGATCGCGGGATGCGGTCCATCAGGCAGAGCGTCCCGATGGTCCGTCCGGTCACCGAGCCGATGGCCACCCCGGCATAGAAGCGGGCCTGCGGCGGGCCGATCACGAGGGGGTTCTGGGCGAAGCGCTCGTCGAGGGTGAGATCGGGAACGACAAGAAGCTCGCCCCGCCGCTGCCGGATCGTGTAGTTGCAGAAGGCTCCCTCCCGGTCGATGCCGTCGTCATCGATCCCGCAGCGGGCCCGGAACTGGAAACGGTCCTCGTCCACCAGCGGGATCAGTACGATGGGAACGTCGAACAGGGTGGCAGCCGACTGGCACAGGGCGTCGAGATGATCCTGAAGTCCGGCCTCCAGAAGCGCCGGCCGGACAGGCAAAGCGGCTTCGCGGTCGCTGGGCCGTGCCGGACGGGACACAGACATCGATCACCTTCCCCGGAGCGCCTCGGTCGGAGCCCTCTCAGGGAATGACATGCGACGACACCGCTCAGCCCCGCGTTAACAATCGCGGCCACCGACGACATATTCAGGCTGAGGTTAGTTTTAGATCAATGCCAGGGTGGGCGCGCTGCCGACTTAACCCGATCGCCCTTTGATGAGATGGGTCCCGGCCTGGCGAAAGTCAGGTTAGCTTGGCGAAAGAGCGCAGGTCGGGACCAGAGCTGAAAACCCCTCCCGTTCGCACCGCGCGCGGGAAGGGTTCTCCTCTCGACGGGCTCACTCGATGCCGAGCTTGTCCTTCAGCAGGGCGTTGACCGCGGCCGGGTTGGCCTTGCCGCCGGTGGCCTTCATGGTCTGTCCGACGAACCAGCCGAGCAGCGTCGGCTTGGCCTTGGCCTGCTCGACCTTGTCCGGGTTGGCGGCGATGATCGCGTCCACCGCCGCCTCGATGGCGCCGGTATCGGTGACCTGCTTCATGCCGCGGGCCTCGACGACGGCGCGCGGATCGTCCCCCTCGGACCAGATGATCTCGAATAGATCCTTGGCGATCTTGCCGGAGATCACGCCCTCGCCGATGAGATCGACGATGGTGCCGAGCTGCTCGGCGGAGACCGGCGTCTCCTCGATGGAGAGCCCCTCCTTGTTGAGGCGCCCGAACAGCTCGTTGATGACCCAGTTGGCCGCCGCCTTGCCGTCGCGGCCGCGGGCCACCGCCTCGAAGTAATCGGCGGAGGCGCGCTCGGCGACAAGCACCCCGGCATCGTAAGAGGAGAGGCCGAAATCCTTGATGAAGCGGGCCTTCTTGGCGTCCGGCAATTCCGGCAGGCCGGAGGCCAGACCGTCGACGAAGGCCTGATCGAATTCGAGCGGCAGCAGGTCCGGATCGGGGAAGTAGCGGTAATCGTGCGCCTCTTCCTTCGAGCGCATGGAGCGGGTCTCGCCCTTTCCGGGATCGAACAGGCGGGTCTCCTGATCGATCTTGCCGCCATCCTCCAGGATCGCGATCTGGCGGCGCGCCTCCGTCTCGATCGCCTGGCCGATGAAGCGGATCGAATTGACGTTCTTGATCTCGCAGCGGGTGCCGAGCGGCTCGCCGGGGCGGCGCACGGAGACGTTCACGTCGGCGCGGAGACTGCCCTTCTCCATGTCGCCGTCGCAGGTGCCGAGATAGCGCAGGATCGTGCGCAGCTTCGTCACATAGGCCTTGGCCTCCTCCGACGAGCGCAGGTCGGGCCGGGAGACGATCTCCATCAGCGCGACGCCGGAGCGGTTGAGATCGACGAAGCTCTTGGTCGGGTCCTGATCGTGCAGGGACTTGCCGGCATCCTGCTCCAGATGCAGCCGCTCGATGCCGACGGTGATCGAGCCGCCATCCGGCAGATCGACCAGCACCTCGCCCTCGCCGACGATCGGATCCTTGTACTGCGAGATCTGGTAGCCCTGCGGCAGATCCGGGTAGAAGTAGTTCTTGCGGTCGAACACCGAGCGAAGGTTGATCTTCGCCTTCAGGCCGAGGCCGGTGCGCACGGCCTGCGCGACGCATTCCTCGTTGATGACCGGCAACATGCCGGGCATGGCCGCATCGACCAGCGAGACGTGATCGTTGGGCTCGCCGCCGAAGGCGGTCGAGGCGCCGGAGAACAGCTTGGAGCGGCTCGTGACCTGGGCATGGATCTCCATGCCGATCACGACTTCCCAGTCGTGCAGGCCGCCCTTGATCAGCTTCTTCGGATCGACGTGCTCGGTCATGGTCTTCGACTTCGGTGCCGGCGCCGCCGGATCGGCGCCTTTGTTCGGTGTGTAGGGAGCGGGCGCGGGACGGGTCAAGCCGGTGATGACGCGCCGGGCCGACGCGCGGCGAGTGTCACGGCCGGACCGTTCACGAAGTCCGGGTCGTCGGTGATGATCGTCGTCTCGCTCAAGCCATGGTGGGCGAGCACCCGGATCAGGTCCGGCAACTCCATCCAGCGGGTCTTGGTCTGGTTGCCGCCCCAGAAGGTGGCGAGACCGCGATCGCGATAGGTCAGCTCGTGCAGGGTGAGCTGCATCCCCTCGTG
>DYYG01000060.1 GCA_020741775.1 Methylorubrum populi | reverse complement strand
GCGCCACCGTCACCTACTGGCACGTCGAGCTCGATGCTCACGACATCCTGCTCGCCGAGGGCCTGCCGGCCGAGAGCTACATCGACGGCGGCGACCGCGCCTTCTTCGCCGAAGCCTCGGATCATGCCCTGTACAACCCGGACTTCGTTCCGGCCGGCTGGAACGGCCGCTGCCGCCCGGTGGCGGTGGAGGGTTCGGTGGTCGAGGCCGAGCGCCTGCGCCTCGATGCCGTGTTCGCCGGCTCGCTCAGCGCGCAGTGCGACTGGGATGCTGAGAGCACCTGGGCCAGCCTCTAAGTCGTCCGAGCTCGGCAGCGGCGGCGCCCTCATCGCCGCCGCTGCCGGACACCGCCGATCCATCGCGACCGGCGAATCTTTCGAATCGCTTCTGGCCTCGCGCGCGAGACGGCCCTCGGGCCGCCCAACATTTCGCAGGCGGTGTCGGCACCGAAAATGGCAGGAAACGCGGTGGGCCGCGTTCTTCACGGCAGCGCCGGCACGACAGAGGCAGTCCGTCGCGCGATACAGCTACGCCAAGAGCGTGTGAGAGCGGCGGCCAGGCGCGACGGCATCAGCCCCAACCACCGTGCAGAAGTGGCGCGATCGGGAGATCCCGGCCGATGCCGCCATGGGGGGGCCGAAGGAGCCTCGCTCGACGGTTCTGACGCCGGAGGAGGAGGCCATCATCGTTGCCCTTCGGCGCCACACCCTGCTGCCGCTGGACGACTGCCTTTATGGCCTGCAGCCGACCATCCCGCGCCTGACCCGCTCCAGCCTGCATCGCTGTCTGGAGCGGCACGGCATCGGCCGCCTGCCGGAGGTCGAAGGCGACGAGCCTGAGAAGAAGCGCTGTGCTCAGTATCCGATCGGCTACTTCCACATGGAGGCAGCGCAGTTCCTGCAGGATCTGGCGGCAGCGGTGCCCTACCGCATCCAACATCGTCCTGACCGACAACGGCATCCAGTTCACCAGACGCGACGGTCAAGCGCTACCACTACGACAGCCATGAGCAGCTGAGCGTTCACCTGCAACTCTTCGGGGATGCCTACACCCATGCCCGCCGCCTCAAGACGCTGCGGGGGCTGACACCCTACGAGTTCATCTGCCAGATCCAGACTAAAGAGCCCGGACGCTTCAGGCGCGAGCCGTCACACCACATGCCGGGATCGTACACGTAGCTTTGCTGGCTTGCTCATGGTCGTACGGGTACAATGAGCGCGCGCCGACGAGTTCTCGACCATGACCATCACAGAGGGGAGCCGCGCTCGAAAGCTGGAGCGTGCGCTTCTCGACAACATCCCCGACATGGCGTGGCTGAAGGATCGCGACTCGCGCTACCTCGCGATCAGCGCGACCTATCTCGACGTCCTTGGGATGACCGAGGCCGAAGTGATCGGGCGTCGCCCCGACGAGATCTGGCCCGCAGACATCGCCGCAGTCTACCTGAGGACCGACCATGCCGTCCTGCGCAGCGGCAAGCGCCGCCGCTACGAAGAGGCGCGGCAGGGCCCGGACGGAACCCTGCGCTGGTACGACACCATTAAGTCGCCGATCCGGGACGAGGGCAACCATATCATCGGCACGGTCGGGATCTCGCGCGACATCACCAATCGCAAGGCCGCGGAGGACGAGCTGATCGCCTCGCGCGAGCAGCTCCGCAAGCTTGCAGAGTTCGAGCAGCGGGCCCGCGAGCAGGAGCGCGCGCGCATCGCCCGCGAACTGCACGACGAGCTCGGCCAGACGCTGACCGCGATCAAAATGGACCTCGTCTGGATGAAGGACAGGCTCGACGAGCCGGCCCTGGTATCCGCTCGGATCGAGCGCCTAATCGCCCTTGCCGATCGATCCGTGGTCGATCTGCGTCGAATCGCTACCGAGCTGCGGCCGCTGATTCTCGACGAGCTCGGGCTGCGGGCAGCCATCGAATGGCTGACTCAGAGCATGGCGGAACGCTGCGGCTTGCCGATCACGCTCGTCTTCGACGAGGGGGCGACCTACGATCCGGACGTCAGCACCGCCGCCTTCCGGATCGTGCAGGAGGCCCTGACCAACGTGCTGCGCCACGGCGCGGCGACCGGCGTCGCGGTGCGCGCACGCAACGCGGGTGACGCCCTGCTCATCGAGGTCTCGGACAACGGTCGCGGGATCGACCGTTCCGCCTCCACCCGCGGGCGGCTCGGCTTGGCGGGGATGCGCGAGCGGGCACGCCTCCTCGGCGGCAGTGTCGCCATCGACGGAGAGGCCGGTGCGGGCACCACGGTGCGAGTCCGCCTGCCGCTCGCGGGTCGGCCTCGACGGAAGGCCGCGCGATGATACGCCTGTTCATCGCCGACGACCACGCGATCTTCCGCGAGGGGCTCAAGCAGATCCTCGCCGAGCAGCCCGATTTCGAGATCGTCGGCGAGGCCACGACGGGCGATGGTCTCGTCGAGCGGCTCGGCGCCCTGGGCTGCGACGTGGTTCTGCTCGATCTCTCAATGCCCGGCCGCAGCGGCATCGCGCTCGTACGCGACGTCGCAGCTGCCAGATCCGTGCATATCGTCGTGCTCAGCATGCACGACGAGCGCCAATACGTGATCGAGGCTCTCAAGGCGGGCGCCGACGGCTACGTCACCAAGGCCAGCGCCTCGGACCAGCTGATCGAGACGATCCGGAGGGCGGCGGCCGGCGAGCGCGTCATCAGCCCCAGCGCGTCCCAGGCGCTGATCCGGCAGATGCTCGAACCGGAACTGCCTCATACCGCCTTGACGCCGCGCGAGCGCCAGATCTTCGATCGGCTGGTCGCCGGCCTCTCCGTCTCGGCGATCGCGCGCCAGCTCGACCTGAGCATCAAGACCGTGAGCACGCACAAGAGCAACCTGCTGATCAAGCTCGATGCGGGAACGACCGCCGATCTCGTGCGCTACGCCCTGGCCCACGGCCTCGCCTGATGCTGCGCTGCAGCTCGGACTAATCCGAACGCGGACCCGGAAACGGCCGATTGTTCGCAGGCTTCCGCGGCTGTCATGGTGCAGCTCGAGACTGCTCCGCCTCGGCCAGCCGGCCGGGCCAGCGACACAGACCGGGGTGCCCTATGGATATCGTGATCCGCCGGGTCCGCATCGACGACGAACGGCCTCTCGTCGACATCGGCATCGAAGCCGGTCGCATCGTCGAGATCGCGGAGGCGATTCCCGAGACGGCCGAGGAGGAGATCGACGCCGCCGGCCGCGCCGCCCTGCCGGGCTTCGTCGAGCCCCATCTGCATCTCGACAAGGCCTTCCTGCACCGGCGCCTGCCGGCCCGCACCGGCACCCTCGAGGAGGCGATCCGCGTCACGGGCATCCTGAAGGCCAAGCAGGAGCGCGACGACGTTCTGGAACGCTCGCGCCGCGTGCTCGATATGGCGATTCGCAACGGCACGACCGTGATCCGGGCCCATCCCGACGTGGATCCGATCCAGGGCCTGATCGGCGTGGAAACCGCCCTGGAACTCCGCGAGGAGTACCGCGACCTGATCGACCTGCAGATCGTCGCCTTCCCGCAGGAAGGCATCCTCAAGACAGCGGGCGTGGTCGACCTGATGGAGCAGGCGCTCGAGGCCGGCGCCGATGTCGTCGGGGGCTGCCCCTACAATGAACTCACCCCCGAGGATACGCGCAGCCATATCGACCGCGTCTTCGACATGGCGATGACGCGCGACCTGCCGATCGACATGCACGTCGATTTCGCCGACGACACCCGCGACGCCCGGTTCGCCACCGCCCGCTACGTCGCCGAGAAGACCATCGCGACGGGCTATCAGGGCCGTGTCGCCCTCGGCCACGTCACGAGCATGGGCGCGCTGGAGCCGGAGGCAGCCAAGCCCGTCATCGATGCCCTGCGCGCAGCCGATATCCACATCGTCACGCTGCCGGCGACCGACGTCTATCTCGGCGGGCGCAAGGACGAGGCGCGGCCGCGGCGCGGACTGACGCCGGTCCGGGCGCTACATGCGGCGGGCGTCAATGTCGCCTATTCCTCGAATAACGTCCGCAACGCCTTCACGCCGTTCGGCAAGGCGGATCCTCTCCAGATCGGCAACCTGCTCGCGCATCTCGTCCAGTTCGGCACACCCGAGCATCAGGCCGAGATCCTCAAGATGGGCACGGTCAACGCCGCGCGCGCCGTCGGCATCTCGGAGGCCTACGGCCTCGCCGTCGGCAAGCGCGCCGACATCGTGATCCTCGACACGCTGAGCGTTGCCGACGCCCTGCTCGACCTGCCCGCCCGGTCCTGGGTGCTGAAGAACGGCCGCGTCACCGTGGTGACGACGGTCGAGAGCCGCATCTGCCGGGGCTGCGGGCGCGCCCACACGGCCGGGAGCTGACCCCGTCCATCCCGATCCATCCTGAACCGGAGGCCCGGGAAACGGGCCCGAAACCTGGGAGACTACGCCATGAGAAAGCCGCCCGCCGAAATCGTCGCCTCCGCGCTGGCCGTGACGACCCTGTTCCTGCCCCATCACCTGCCGCCATGGGCCATCTTCATCGGCTGGGCCGGCACCTTCGCGGCCGGCGGCCCGAAGCCCGCGATCCTGAAGCGGATCTGGCCGACCATGGCGCTCGGCAACTGCGTTGCCTGCCTGATCGTACTCGGCTTCGGCTTCGCTGCGCAGCATCTCACCGGCCTCGCCTTAACGCTCGCGCAATGCGCGATCCTGTTCAGCCTCAACGGGTCGATGATGGCCCTCGGACGGTTCGAACCGCTGAGCTTCGTGCCCGGCATGTTCTTCGGCTTCGCGTGCTACTTCGCGACCTATTTCGGCGGGTTCGGCCCGGTTCCGAAGGATCCGCTGGTGGCTCTGCTCTCCGTGCTGGCCATGAACGCGCTCGGGCCCGTCTACGCCTGGCTCACCGCGACGCTCGGCGCACACCATCCGGGACGCCCGGAGACGAACCTGTCCCACCCGGCAGCGCAGCACTAGAGCCGCCCTCGACCGACGTGGATACCGGCCCGGTGCCGCGGGCGCCGGGCCTCCTCCGACCTGGAAGATCGTCATGACACGTCCTGCTGCCCATGCGGGCCTCCCAGTCGGGAGCGTGCCCGGCACCGTCCTGGCGCGTTCGAGCCGCGGCATGGTGACGAGCCCGCACACGCTGGCGAGCGAGGCCGGCCTCCGGGTACTGCGCGACGGCGGAAACGCCATCGAGGCCGCGATCGCGATGGGCGGCGTCATCGCCGTGACCTACCCGCACTTCTGCGGTATCGGCGGCGACGCCATCTGGATCGTTGCCGATCGCGACGGCCGGGCCACTACGTTCACGGGGATCGGGCAGGCCGCGGCGGATTGGCCCGCCTATCGGGGGACGATCCCGACGCGGGGCCCGCTCTCGACGGTGGCCTCGGCCGGTGTTGTCGACACCTGGCGCCTCGCGCACGACTTCTCGTGCCGGCACTGGGGAGGTCGGACCAGCCTCGCGGGCCTTCTCGACCCGGCGATCGGCTATGCCGAGGACGGCTTCCCTCTCTCGGACTCCCAGGCATTCTGGACCCAGTTCCGCCTCGGGGACCTGCCCGCGTGGCCCGGCTTCGTCCGCACCTTCCTGCACGAGGGCCGCGTCCCGCAACCCAGCGAGCCCTTCCTGCAGAAGGCGCTGGCGCGCAGCCTCCGGCTGATCGCCGCGAACGGCCCGCGCGACTTCTACGAGGGCGAGCTGGCCGCCGCCCTGGCCAAAGGCCTCGCCGAGGTCGGCTCGCCCCTTACGGCAGAGGATTTGCGCAAGACCTTCGCCCGGGAGGAGGCGCCGGTCGCGCTCGACTATCGCGGGCTGAGGCTGCTCGCCCCGCCGCCGCCGACGCAGGGCGTGACGACCCTGGCCATTCTGGGCGTCCTGGAACGCCTCGGACTGGCGGACGTGGAGGAGGGCAGCGCCGACTACTTCCACCGCTGCGTCGAGGCGGTGAAGCAGGCCTTCCTCGACCGCAATGCGATCGGTGACCCGGCCTTCGCCGCCCCGGCCGACGACCTCTGGATCGGCGCGGACCGCCTCGCCGCGAAGGCCGCAGCCATCGACCCCGACAGGGCACTCGACTGGCCGCACGCGTTTCGGACCGGCGATACCGTCTTCTTCGGCGCGACCGATCCGCAGGGACACAGCGTCAGCGTCCTCCAGAGCACCTATTTCGATTGGGGCAGCGGCGTCGTCGTCGGCGATACCGGCGTGCTCTGGCAGAACCGCGGCGCGGCCTTCAGCATCGACCCGGAGAGCCCGAACTGCCTCGCGGCCGGCAAGCGGCCGTTCTACACGCTCAACCCAGGAATGGCTCTGAAGGATGGGCATCCGCATATCCTCTACGGAACGCAGGGCGCCGACGGCCAGCCTCAGACCTTGTCGGTGCTGCTGACGCGCCTGATCGACTACGGGCTCGATCCTGCTGAAGCCTTGTCGCGGCCACGCTTTCTACTCGGGCGCACCTTCTCGGATGATCGGGACAGCTTGAAGCTGGAGAGCAACGTCGATCCGCATGTGGTTGCATCTTTGCGTGAACGTGGGCACCAGATCAGCCTGATCGCGGCCTTGAGCCCCCTGGCGGGCCAAGCCGGTGCCATCGTGATCGACGACCACGGGGACATGATGGGCGCACATGATCCACGGAGCGACGGCGTTGCGCTTGGGCTTTGACTGACGCACGAAGCGCAGACGCCACCCGAGTTGTGTTTCGGCGTGCAACTTCGGTTCTGACTCGCTTTCACGGATGCGATGGCTGTTACGTGTACGGTCCCGGCATGTGGTGTGACGGCTCGCGCCTGAAGCGTCCGGGCTCTTTAGTCTGGATCTGGCAGATGAACTCGTAGGGTGTCAGCCCCCGCAGCGTCTTGAGGCGGCGGGCATGGGTGCAGGCATCCCCGAAGAGTTGCAGGTGAACGCTAGCTGCTCATGGCTGTCGTAGTGGTAGCGCTTGACCGTCGCGTCTGGTGAACTGGATGCCGTTGTCGGTCAGGACGATGTTGGATGCGGGAGGGCACCGCTGCCCCCAGATCCTGCAGGAAC
>DYYG01000059.1 GCA_020741775.1 Methylorubrum populi | reverse complement strand
TCGACTACGTCAAGCGCCACGCCACCACGCCGGAGCTGCAGCGGGCGGCGCTTGCTGCGCTGACCTTCAAGTGCACCGTGCTCTGGACGCAGCTCGATGCGCTGTATTTCGCCTATGTCGCCCCCGGCATGGTCCCGCCGGATGCGTGGCAGCCGGGCGAGGGGCTCGCCCGGGGCAGAGGCTGAGGTCAGGCGCCCTCGGCGATCAGGGCCATGCGGACGAGGTCGGACAGGCTCCCGGCCTGGAGCTTCGTCATGACGTTGGCGCGGTAGATCTCCACCGTCCGCGGGCTGATGCCGAGATCGAGGCCGATCACCTTGTTGGCCTTGCCGGCGACGAGCCCCTCCAGCACCTGCCGCTCGCGCTCGGACAGGGCGGCGATGCGCGCCCGCACCGCCTGGGTCCGGACGGCGAGGCCCGCGTCGCGCTCCCGGCGGGCCAGGGCGGCGCGCACGCTGGCCAGCAGGATCTCGTCGTCGAACGGCTTCTCGATGAAATCGACGGCCCCCGCTTTCATCGCCGCCACGGCGAGCGGCACGTCCGCGTGGCCGGTCATGACGATGACCGGCGGCATCGCCCCCCGCTGACCGAGGCGGCGCAGGAATTCGATGCCGTCGATCTCGGGCATGCGCACATCGGTGACGATGCAGCCGGCCGGATCGGAGACGGCGGCGAGGAAGGCGCCGGCCGATTCGTGCAGGCGCACCGCCAAACCGTCCGTGCCGAGCAGGAAGGCGAGCGATTGCCGCACCGCCCCGTCGTCGTCCACCACATGGACGAGCGCGTCACTCGACATGCGCCAGCTCCTTTCCGTCGACGCTGCGCAGGGTGAAGCGGAACACCGTGCCGCCCTCGGGGCCGGGCTCCGCCCGGATCCGCCCACCATGGGCCTCCACGATGGTGCGGCAGATCGAGAGGCCGACGCCCATCCCGTTCGGCTTGGTGGTGACGAAGGGCTGGAACAGCTGGTCGGCCACCTCCGGCGCGAGGCCGGTGCCGGTATCGGCGACGCTCACCTCCGCCGCGCCCTCGGCGGGCAAGGCCCGGGTGGCGACGACGAGTTCCCGCCGCGGCCCGCCCTCCATCGCCTCGATGGCGTTGCGGATCAGGTTGAGCAGCACTTGCTGGATCTGGATGCGGTCGGCGAGCACCAGGGAGGCGTCGGGATCGAAGGCGAAGCGGACACGCACGCCCCGCTCCTTGGCGCCGACCAGGGCCAGCGCGCTCGCCTCCTCGATCAGCCTCGGCAGCCCCTCGATATGGCGCTCGCCCTCCCCCCGCGACACGAAATTGCGCAGGTGGCGGATCACCTGCCCCGCCCGCAGGGCCTGCTCGGCGGCTTGGTTCACCGCATCCGCCAGCAGGGGGATGTCCGGCCCCTCCATGCGGCCGAGCAGCCGGCGGCAGCCCTTGAGGTAGCTGGCGATGGCGGTCAGCGGCTGGTTGATCTCGTGCGCCAGGGTCGAGGCCATCTCGCCGAGAGCCGTGAAGCGGGACATGTGTACGAGTTCGGATTGCAGTTCCTGCAACCGCGTCTCGGTCTGCTGCCGCTCGGTCAGGTCGCGGATGAAGCCGGTGAAGTAGCGCGTCCCGCCCGAGCGCATCTCGCCGACGGCGAGTTCCATCGGGAAGGTCGAGCCGTCCTTGCGCTGGCCGACCACCACCCGGCCGATGCCGATGATGCGGCGCTCGCCGGTGGCGAGATAGCGGGCCATGTAGCCGTCATGCTGGGTCCGGTAGGGCTCCGGCATCAGCAGGCTGACATTGCGGCCCACCACCTCCTCGGGCGCGTAGCCGAACTGGCGCAGGGCCGCCGCGCTGAAGGACTGGATCCGCGCCGCCTCGTCGATGACGATCATCGCGTCGGGCACCGTCTCCAGGATGGAGCGCAGATGCGCCTCGCGGGCCCGCAACGCCTCCTCGGCGGCAAGGCGCTCCGTCAATCCTCCGACGAGCAGGCTGAAGCCGGCGATCTCTCCGCCGCTCCGCTGCGGCACGACCACCAGATGCCCCGGAAAGGGCGCGCCCCGCGCGTCGCGGAGGGCGGCCGGCTCCTCGACCCGGCCGTTCGCCCGCGCCGCGGCCAGGATCCGCTCCGGCTGGCCGGCCTGCCGGTCCCCATCGGGAAAAAGGTGGCCGAGGGGCTGCCCGACCAGATCCGCCTCGCGCCAGCCGCCGGGCCGGTCCGCCCCCGCATACCAGCTCGTGATCCGGCCCTCGGGATCGAGGGTGGCGAGGGCGATGTCGGCAAAGGGCCCGGGCGGGACCGACCGGGCCGCTCCGTCCCCCTGGGCGGGCTCTCCGCCGCTGTCCGACGTCGTGCTCATGTCAGCCCATGTAGCCGATGCTTCCATGCGCCATCAAATGCGCGTGAGAAATCGACTTCGGTGTCTCTCAGGAAACGCCCGCCGCACCATCCCATCTGTAGTGGGAGCGAGCCGCGACCGGGCCTTTCGTGACAAGCCCTACCCCGCCGGCAGCGCCTCCTCGAAGAGCACCGCCTCGCCCTGCCCGGGGGTGGTCAGCTCGCCCTGCCACATCACCGGCTTGCCCCGCACCACCGTTCCCACCGGCCAGCCGGTGACGGTGACGCCGTCATAGGGGGTCCAGCCGCATTTCGAGGCGATCCACTCGTTGCGGATCGTCTCGCGGCGCTTGAGGTCCACCACGGTCACGTCGGCATCGTAACCGAGCGCCAGCCGCCCCTTCCGGGCGATGCCGAACAGGCGCTTCGGGCCGGCGCTGGTCAGGTCGACGAAGCGGGCGAGCGAGAGGCGGCCGGCATTCACGTGGTCGAGCATGATCGGCACAAGCGTCTGCACGCCGGTCATGCCCGAAGGGGAATCGGGATAGGGCTTGGCCTTTTCTTCCAGGGTATGCGGCGCGTGGTCGGAGCCGAGCACGTCCACCACGCCCTGGGCGAGACCGTGCCAGATCCCGTCGCGATGGGCGGCGTCGCGCACCGGCGGGTTCATCTGCACCAGGGTGCCGAGCCGGGCATAGGCCTCGGTGCCGTCGATCGTCAGGTGGTGCGGGGTCGCCTCCACGCTCACCACGTCCTTGGCTTGGGCCAGGATCGGCATCTCGTCCATGGTCGAGATGTGCAGGATGTGGATGCGCGCGCCGGTTTCCCGGGCGAGCGCGATCAGACGCTCCGTGGCCTTCACCGCGACCTCCGGCGAGCGCCAGACCGGGTGCGAGGCGGGATCGCCGGGAACGCGCAGGCCCTTGCGGTCGCGCAGCATCGGCTCGTCCTCGGAATGGAAGGCGGCGCGGCGGCGGATGCGCTTCAGGATCTCGCGCACGCCGGCATCGTCCTCGACCAGCAGCGAGCCGGTGGAGGAGCCGATGAACACCTTGATGCCGGCCGCTCCCGGCAGCCGCTCCAGCTCGGCCACCTGTTCCGCGTTCTCGTGGGTGCCGCCGACCCAGAAGGCGAAGTCGCAATGCATCCGGTGATGGGCGCGGGCCAGCTTGTCGGCGAGCGCCTCCGCGCTCGTCGTCTGCGGGTTGGTGTTGGGCATCTCGAACACCGCCGTGACGCCGCCCATCACCGCCGCGCGGGAGCCGGATTCGAGGTCTTCCTTGTGGTCGAGGCCGGGCTCGCGGAAATGCACCTGGCTGTCGATCACGCCGGGCAGGAGGTGCAGACCGCGGCAATCGCGCCGCTCGGCGGTCGCGGCGCCGGACAGGTCGCCGATGGCGGCGACGCGGCCGGCGCGGATGCCGAGATCGGCGACGGCCTCGCCGTCATGGTTCACCAGCGTGCCGCCGGCCAGGACGAGATCGAAGGGGGCTTCCATCGGGGCTCTTCCGGTTCGCTTCGGACGATTGAGACGCGGATGCACGCGGCTTATGTCAGCCTCTTGCCGCGTGCAACGCCGCGCCGTCCAAGGAGAAGTCATGCCGATCGCCCTGCTGCCGGACCGTGCCGTCGTCGCCGTGTCGGGGCCGGACGCGACCGCGTTCCTGCAAGGCATCCTCACCTGCAATGTCGAGACCCTGCCCGAGGGGGAGGCACGGCTCGGTGCCCTGTTGACGCCCCAAGGCAAGATCCAGTTCGATTTCCTGGTGTCGCGCGCCGGAGACGACTTCCGCCTGGAGGCGGCGGCCGAGCGCATCGCCGACCTCGTCAAGCGGCTCGGGCTCTACCGCCTGCGGGCCAAAGTGAGCATCGCCGCCGATCCGACGCTCGGCGTCGCCGCCGCCTGGGACGGTGCCGAGACGGCGGCCGAGACGGCCTGGGTCCGCGACGGGCGCCTGCCCGCCCTCGGCGAGCGCCTCTATGCCTCCGACGGCGCCTTCTCGGCCGATGCGACGGAGGCCGATTACCACGCCCACCGCATCGGCCTCGGCGTCCCGGAAGGGGGTCGCGACTTCGCCTTCAGCGACGCTTTCCCGCACGAGGCGCTGATGGACCAGCTCGGCGGGGTGGATTTCAAGAAGGGCTGCTATGTCGGCCAGGAAGTGGTCTCGCGGATGCAGCACCGGGGCACCGCCCGCACCCGCATCCTGCCGCTCGTCTACCGCGACGGCCCGGCGCCGGAGCCCGGCACGGAGGTGACGGCCGGGGCGCGCAGCCTCGGCACCACCGGCAGCGCGTCCGGCGACCGGGGCCTCGCCACGATCCGCCTCGACCGTCTCGGCGACGCGCTGGCTGCCGGCGAGCCGGTGCGGGCGGGCGGGCGCCTCGCGGCCGTGGGCAAGCCCGATTTCGCCCGCTTCGCCTTCCCCACCGACACGGCCGCCGCCGGATGAGCGAGGCGGCATCCGGGCTGATCACCACCCATCCCGATGGCTGCCCGCGCTGCTGGTGGCCGGGGCTCGACCCGCTCTACCTCGCCTATCACGACACCGAATGGGGCGTGCCGGAAACGGATTCCCGCGCCCTGTACGAGAAACTGATCCTCGACGGCTTCCAGGCGGGCCTGTCCTGGATCACCATCCTGCGCCGCCGGGACGGGTTCCGCCGGGCCTTCGAAGGCTTCGAGCCGGAACGCATCGCCCGCTTCACCGAGGCCGATGTCGAGCGGCTGATGGGGGATACCGGCATCATCCGCAACCGCGCCAAGATCCGTGGCGCGATCGCGGGGGCGCGGGCTTGGCTCGACCTGGAGGAGGCGGGCCCCGGCTTCTCGCCGTTCCTGTGGGATTTCTGCGACGGCCGCCCGATCCAGACCAACGCGGCGAGCCGCGCCGAGATCGCGACGGAGACGGAGATCTCCCGAAAGATGAGCAAGGCCCTGAAGGCGAAGGGTTTCACCTTCTGCGGCCCCACCATCGTTTACGCCTTCATGCAGGCGGTGGGCATGGTCAACGACCATCTCACCGGCTGCCACCGCCACGCCACCTGCGCCGCCCTCGGCCAACCGCTCGGCGAGGGCCGCCGGCTGTGACCCCTCCGAACAAGCCGCCGCGGGCGTGGCAGCGGATGCTGTCGGGCCGGCGGCTCGACCTGCTCGACCCCTCGCCGCTCGATGTCGAGATCACCGACATCGCCCACGGACTGGCCCGGGTCGCCCGCTGGAACGGGCAGACGGCGGGGCCGCATGTCTTCTCCGTGGCGCAGCATTCGCTGCTGGTAGAGGCGCTCGGCGCCGCCCTCGATCCCCGGATCGGGCCGCCGGAGCGGCTCGAACTGCTGCTGCACGATGCGCCGGAATATGTGATCGGCGACATCATCTCGCCGCTCAAGGCCGCGATCGGCGATGCCTACCGCACGGTGGAGCGGCGCCTGCTGGCGGCGATCCGGCGGCGCTTCGGACTCGGGCCGCCCTCCCCGGCCCTGACCCGCCTCGTCAAGCGCGCCGACCGCATCGCCGCCGCCCTCGAAGCGACCCGGCTCGCGGGGTTTTCGCAAAGCGAGGCCGATCAGATTTTCGGGCGCTCCCCCGCCCTGTCGGACGCTGGACAGGCCGAGATCGAGTCCCTGCTCGCCGGCTGGCCGACGGCGGAAGCCCAGGCGCGCTATCTCGCTCGCTTCGAGGCGCTTCTAAAGGGGGATGAGAGTCCGTCCATGGCCGGCCCGTTCCGGCAACCCTGACGCCCCTCATGCTGAGGGGCCGCGCCAGCGGCCTCGAAGCGCGCCGCGACGCTTCTCCCGAGCGGCCGGTCATGGGATCGAGCGTTCCGGGATGCGTCGAG
>DYYG01000058.1 GCA_020741775.1 Methylorubrum populi | reverse complement strand
GACGCCGCCCGCGGCCGCCGCGCTTAAGCTGCCGCTGCTGACGCTGAGCGTGACGCTGACGGCGCCGGTGCCGGCATCGACGTCGGCGACCGACAGGCCGGTCAGCGCCAGCGGCGTGTCCTCGCTGGCGGAGAAGCTTGCCGGCAGGGTATTCACCGGCGCGTCGTCCACGGCGGTAACGTTGATCGTGGTCGTGGCGGTGTTGGAGGTCAGGCCGCCATCGTTGACCGTCACGGTGACGTTGCGCGCCAGCGTCGCCGGGTTATCGGAGGTCGAGGAGAACTGGATCTGCCGGATCGCGGCGGCGTAGGCGGCGGTCGTCGCCCCGCCGCTGAGATTGATCGTGATCTGGCCCGCGACACCGGTATCGGTCGTCGCGGAGATGCCGGTCGGCAGAATGCCGGCGACCGCCAGCACATCGCCGGCCTGCGCGTTGGTGAGCACGATCGTTGCGGATTGCAGGTTCGTGCTGTCGGGATCGGCGACCGAGGCCGCTGCCGCGGCGATCGCGACGCCCGCACCGTTCTCGGTGTAGGTCGTCGCGTAGTTCCGGGCGCCCGCCGGATAGGTGTTGACCCGCACCGTGTCGACGAAGATGTCGTCGCCGGAGGTTCCGGCATTGTAGGAGAAGACCAGCGCGCCGCTGTCGGCGACGCTCGTCGGAAGATTCACGGTGATGTCTGTCGCCGTCCAGCCCTGATAGGTCGAGGCGGCGATGGTCGCCGGACTCCCGCTCGCCCCGTTCAGGTAAGCCACCGTGGCGGTGGTGGCGGCGCTCCCTGAAACGCCGGTGGTGATCCGGGCGTAGACCACGCCGCCCACGGAGACATCGAGTACAGCGGGCGCCGTGGTATCGGGCGACGAATTGTTCCAGCCGAAACCGAAGATGAGCTGCGCCGTGCCATTGGAGGACGGACCGTTGCCGAAGCCCGTCAGGCCAGCCTGTGTCAGGGTGCCTGCACTTCGGTCCGCATCCCAGTAGACGCCGCCGCCGCCGACCGTCGACGTGTAGGCGGTGCTCCCGGAGGTCGTCCATGGAGCGGTGCCCCCGGTAAAGGTGCCGTTGGCAACGATGTTGACGGGCGTATCGGCGGCGACCGCCGAGTTGAGATCGACGACGGGCGGGCGCGCGGCGTAGCCGAAATCCGTGTTGAGGTTGCTGGCGCCGATGGCGGCGAGCGTCACGCTGCGGGTGCTTCCGCCCGTGGTCGAGGCCGCGCTGCCGAGGACGGCGTTCGTGTCCGTGATCCGGACGATGTACTGACCGGGCAGCACGCCTGTGAAGAGATAGTTGCCGTCGGCGTCCGAGGTGTCCGTCGCCAGGATGCGCTCGCCCGTATCGACCACTCCATCGCCATCGACGTCGTCGATGAGCTGCACGGTGACGTTGGAAAAGCCCGTGTCGCCCGCCGTGACGCTTCCGCTCGCATCGCGGTCGGCGAAGATCCGATCGCCGATCGAGCCGGTCGGCGGCGTGTAAGTCGCCGCATCCGAGACGCCCGTCAGCGCGGTGGTGCCGTTCGTGGTGATGGTGACGGGCGCGCCGATCACCACACCGGTGACCGGGTTGATCTGCTGCACCGTGTTGCCGACGACGTAGGTGTTGCCCAGGATGTCGCCACCGCCCTGAACGTTGGCGGGCGCTCCGTTCGGGACGGAGTTGATGATCGCGCCGGTCGCGAGATTGTAGCGGGTGATCGCAGTGTCACCCACGCCGTTGAGGCTGAGCAGGACGCCGGTGCCGCCGTTGCCGGTCGGATCGGCGGCGAAGTCGCCCCAATCGTTCGTGGCTGTGATCTGCGCGCCGAAGGCCGCCGCCGAGGTGAGGGTGCGCCCGTTATTGCCGAAGGTGAGGCGGTAGATCTGGTCGGCCGACCCTGAAACGTTTTCGACGCCGAGATAGAGCGCACCGTTGACGAAGGCGGCGGCTCCGCTGCCGACGCCGGTGGTGCCGACCGTGATGCTGAGGCCGGGCCCGTTGTTGGTCAGATCCGTGTCGATGACGATGTGGGTGTTGTTGACGTAGTCGTAGGCGAACAGAGCCCGGTTCGTGATCACGGCGCTGCTGTCGGCATAGTAGATCAGCCCGTTGGCCTGATCGATCGCCACCGAATTGAGGGTTCCGCTGAGCGCGAGGCCGCCGAGGGCGGTCGGAGCCGTCGTGATCAGTGTGGCTTTGCCGGTCGTGACGTCGATGCTGTAGAGGCCCTGGCCCACGGCCGCGATGATCGCGCCGCGCCCGGTATTGACGGCCGTCGCGAGCAGGCCGGCATAGGCCGCACGGGACGCTTCATCGACGGCGAGCGGCGCCTCGACCGCGCCGGTGCGCATTTCGAGATCCCAGTCGCCGCCGAGAGCGGCAGCGCCCGTCGGATCGACCGAGGCGGCCACGTCCGCCCCGGTAGCCTCGCTCAGCAGCGCGACCGCACGTGCGCCGGCCTCTCCGCTAGCGAAATCGCAGCCGTAGATCAGCAAGTCGGCATCGTGCGAGAGTGCCGTGCGCAGACCTGCGAGCGCCCCGGCATAGCGCCCGGTGATCGACTCCGCGTCGAGCGTGGCGGTGCCGATCTGCAGCGAGGCCGCCTCGCCGTGGGACAGGATGTGAACGGCATCGATCCCGCTGCGTCCCCGCAGCGCCTCGGCGATCTGCTCGACCCCGTCACGGTCGCTGTCGAGCAGGATGGCCTCCGCATTGGGCGCGAGCCCCTTCAGAAGGGTTTGGCGGTCGGCGAGCCGGCTATCGATGAAGACGATCTCGCGGTAACTCGCCGTACGCTCACCCTCGTGCAGGACGACGTCGGCGCCGGTGAGGGCGGCAAGCCGGTCCGCCCCCGAGGCACCGGCTGCAAAACCGTCCGCATCGATCACCACTTCGGCGTCATCCGACAGGGTCGCACCGATACGCTGGAGCAGTCCCTGCTGGTCGGCGCTGAGCGCGTTGAAGTCGATCGAGCTGTTGCCGAGCGAGAGGTATCCGCCCTCGCCGGACGCCATGATCTCGATCCCGGCGATGCCGGTGCGCCCCCGCAGGTACTCGGCGATGCGGCCGAGCCCGTCCTCGTCCGCCGAGAGAATCAGTACTTCCCGTCCCGGCCCGGTTACCTGCGCCACATCCTCGCCGCGGCTCGCGGCATCGACGACGACGAGGAGAGGACCTTCCGCGATTCCCGGCTCGCGGGCATCGAAACCTGCCATCGATGACAATTCAGCGGACGATCCAAGGGGCGCGCCGTCCTCATGTGTCGCACCGTCGTTCAAATGGCTCTTATCGCTCACGTGCGCGGCCATCGCGTCCGCCGTCACGGCAGCGGCACCATCAAACAGCACGCGGTTTTCCAGACGCACCAACGTCGGGAGCGCAGAACGATGACGCGGGAGGCGGTGAGACACACGGAGCTCCGAACGGTGAGGTTCGGAAGCGTTACGCGCTGATTTTCATCCCCTGAAAGATCAGATTTAAATGAACCTGCCTATTTTCATGTAAAAAGACATTTCCATCGGTGCGAATGTGGTAAATTTACAAGACATACGACAAAAATTTTATGATATAATCAGCATTGTTGTCGTCGATTCAAGACAATAGAGTGAGTTCGATTTGCAGTGTGGGCAAATAATCGAGCTCGGCCGAACGTGGCGCGCCTGGACTAGGGAAGGCAGGTCTTACCCCACCCGGGTGCATGGCCCAGAGATGTGAGGATGAGGTTCGGCCTGCTGTCGGTTTCACGGACACCCGGCTTAGGTGTGATGGTGAAGCCGGGAGGGGCCCATGCAGCGTCGCACATCCGGGCGTGAGTTCACGATTGCGGCAGTTCGACTGGTTCGAAAGCGTGGTGTCGGTGCGGCGCAGGCCGCGCGCGACCTCGGCGTGTGCGCGGCGGTCGGGCCCGATTGCGCATCGCTCGGGCTCTGAGGCCGCTGCCCGCGGGCGCTGCGCCAGCGCTGGACGCCGGTGGCACGTTGGAGAAGGCCCGAGAGGCCGGCCCATATGCCGATGGCGGCATGGAGGTCATGGCCAACGATGACAGTGATGGCGAATGCCAGCGTGATGACGGCGCTGACGAGGACGTTGAGCGCCTGCGAGGGGGTCGCGCGCAGGCCGCCGTTACCAGGTCTGCTTTTGTCGTCCGTGTGGACATCCGAAGTGGCCAGCGCGAAAGGTCGGCAAAGGGTCAGTTTGCACCCTGCACTCAAACCGAACGAAGGACCGCTTATCCGGATTTGTCCGAACCGAGCTGATAGACCGAGCCCCGAGACGCTCAACAAATCGCTGTGGAATTAGGAGGTTAATCGCTTAATTGGGCGCGCCGCTTCCGGCCTCCTATGGTCTAAATGACGATTTTGACCAGCCCGGTGCAGGCGATCGCCGGGTGCTTGTGAGAGCAGATAGCACCTACCCCCGGAATCACCGGACGCTACGTGAGATGCGACCGATCAATTGCCCCAGATTGTCCATCTGCTGCGGCGAGTGTGTCGATTTCGTATCAGCGATCTCGGAAACGGCTGCGATCACAAGAGGATAAAGTACCTATGGAATACCTGCACACGATGGTCCGTGTGGCGGATCTCGACCGCGCGCTCGCCTTCTACGTCGATGCCTTCGGTCTCAAGGAGGTTCGGCGGGTCGAGAACGAGAAGGGCCGGTTCACCCTCGTCTTTCTGGCTGCGCCGGGTGATGTGGCCCGCGCCGAGGCGGAGAAGTCGCCCCTGATCGAACTGACCTACAATTGGGATCCGGAGGAGTATGCGGGCGGCCGCAACTTCGGGCACCTCGCCTATCGGGTCGATGACATCTACGCCTTCTGCCAGCGGCTGAAGGAGGCCGGGGTGACCATCAACCGGCCACCACGGGATGGGTACATGGCGTTCGTGCGTTCGCCCGACGGCATCTCCATCGAGATCCTGCAGAAGGGCGATGCGAAGCCGCCGCAGGAGCCCTGGGCGTCGATGGAGAATACCGGGACGTGGTGAGGTAGGCGGGCGCCGCCCGGAGCGATCCGGCGGGCGCCCTCCCTTGGGTCAGAGTTCCTTGGGTCAGAGCTCGAGCTTCGGCGTGATGCCGAGTTCGGCGAGCTTGGCGCTCACCGCGTCGACGGGCCGCTTCAGCCGGAGGCTGATGACGGACACGGGCACGCCCTCGCGGGCCATGCTGCGCAGGCTCTGAACGGCGTCGAGGCTCCAGTGGGTTTCGGCCGACATGGTCTCCTCCTTGTTTCACACCCTGCGGGCCGGCAAAGGCGGCCGCCCCGCTCGAACGAGGTGGATCCCGCTACCGCCGCCGGCAATGTCAGGCCGAACATCTGTGCATGCCCGCAGATTGGGCAGCACGCAGGGTCGGCCGACCACGGACCGAGCCGCGGAACACGAGGTTGAGATTCGGCCGCTCGACCTTCAGCAGGATATTGGAGGCACCGACCGTGGTGCCGGTCCGGTCGCGGAGCAGGGTTGGATAAGGCATGAACGCCACACGTGAGCCGTCGGGCCGCTCGAGGCAAATCTGCGCACCGCGAATGGCGCGCCCATCCTTGAGGGTCTCCGCCAGAGGGGACAGGTCGTGCGGCAGCAGCGTCCCGTTCATTTCGAACAGCCGCCAGGCGCCGCACCAGCGGGCCTTGCCGATTACAGGGCGGAAGCCCCACAGCTCCGTGGCCGCCTCGTTATAGTATGTAAGCCAGCCCTCGGAATCGGTGGTGTAGAGCGGGGCATCGATCTGCCGGAACAGATCGGCCCGTGAGGGCTCGTGATTCCAGTCCGAGCCGGGTGCTTCGAAATCGTAAGCGAAATCGTCCGTGTCCATCATGCTCCCCACGACGTACGGGCATCCGAAATGCCCGCTGCCAGCATTTCGTGCCCCCCTCTGCCATGGGTGCCTGGGGGCTCTCCGGCGTTTCGGCCGGTTGAGCGAGCCCTTCGGTGGGGCGCAAAGAGCGCCACCCGCCAGATCGTCCAACCCTCACGAGATTGTGCCTTGAAGCTCCCGGGGGCGGTCGCTCCTCGACGCCATGACCGGCGATGGTTGCCGGGCTGGGCTCTCCCGCTGGGTCTGATGCGGACAAAAGTACAATGCATGTCTTGCCCGGCGAGGCAAGAGCTTCAATTGCTTTTCGCGAAGCGAGATGATGGCGAAGGTTCAATCGAATTTATTGCAATGCGAAAATGATTGGAGATTGGGGCGATTCGATGATGTGTTCGGGGAAAGTGCTTGCGCGAATACATCATTTGTTGAGCGCAATGCGGAGCTTGGGCGGATTGCGTACTTCGGATTTGCGTACGAGCGATCTTCCGGTGTCCCTGCCGCCCGCATGAGTGATTCCCATTCGCACGCTTCCCGAACCGGAAGCGCCCGGACCCGTTCTCCTGTGATTCCCGGTCAGGCGTTCCGCATGTTTTGCCTAAACGGTGACGTCTCCACCGCGCTGCTCTCGGAACGGGACGCAATGAGAGGGAGTCACCGCCGATGAGGGATGTCCCTGCCGGCGGGGATCTTCCCGCAAGGCTGCGCTTCCTCGAAGGGGGCGGTGAGACCGGGCGCGAGATCCTGGCCCACCCCTGGGCGGAGACGCCGCTCGGCCCGATGGAGACGTGGCCGGTATCCCTGCGCACCACGCTCGCCACGATGCTGGCCTGCCCGGCGGCGATGTATCTCGCCTGGGGAAACGAGGGCATCTCGTTCTTCAACGATGCCTATCGTCCGGTCTTCGGCGACCGTCTGCCCCGAGCCCTCGGCGCCCGCTTCCGCGAGATCTGGGCCGATCTGTGGGACGATATCGGGCCGCTCGTCGAGGCGACGCTCGCCGGACAAAGCATCGCCCGGCACAACCTTCCCCTGATCATGCACCGCCACGGCGTACCGGAGCAGAGCTGGTGGAGCTTCACCTACTCGCCGGTGCGTGACGACGAGGGACGCATCAACGGCATGCTCTGCGTGACGGCGGAGACGACCGCCGAGGTCATGGCCGAGCGGGCTCGCCGCCGTAGCGACGAGCGCCTGGACATCGCCCTCTCCGCCGGCGGCAGCATCGGTGTGTGGGATTGGGACGTCGCCGCCGACCGCGTCACCGCCGACCCGCGCTTTGCCGCGCTGTACGGCGTCGATCCGGAGATGGCGGCGGCGGGTGCTCCGATCAGCGCCTTCTTCTCCGGCGTCCATCCGGACGACCGCCCCGCCCTTCAATCCAGCATCGGCGCGGTGCTGAGCACGGGAGGACGGTTCGAGGCGGAATATCGCCTGATCCAGGCTGATGGCAGCATCCGCTGGGTCGCGGCCCAGGGACGCTGTGCCCTCGCCGAGGACGGGACGCCGCTGCACTTCCCCGGTGTCAGCTTCGACATCAGCGAGCGCAAGCGCACCGAACAGGCCCTGCGCGAGAGCGAGGACCGTTTCCGTGCCATCGTCAACTCGGTCGATCAGATGATCTGGTCGACCCAGGCCGACGGCTTCCATGATTTCTACAACGGGCGCTGGTACGAATTTACGGGCGTTCCCGCAGGCTCGACCGATGGCGAAGCCTGGAACGGGGTGTTCCATCCCGATGATCAGGATCGGGCTTGGGCGGTGTGGCGGAATTGCCTCGTCACCGGTGACACCTACAAGATCGAGTATCGCCTGCGGCACCGCTCCGGTGCCTATCGCTGGGTGCTGGGCCGGGCCCAGCCGATGCGCGACGACAGCGGCCGGATCGTGCGCTGGTTCGGCACCTGCACCGATATCCACGATCTCAAGCTGGCGGAGGACCGGCAGGCCTTCCTGATCGCCCTGAACGACCGGCTGCGCGGGGCGGACGCACCCCAGGCGGTGACGCTGGCCGCGGCTTCCGCCCTCGGCGCCCATCTCGGCGTCGGCCGCGCCGGCTATGGAGAGATCGACCCGACCGGCGAGATTGTCCGGGTCGAGCGGGACTGGACCCGCGACGGGACGGTGGCGAGCCTCGCCGGCGAATCGCGCATCCTCGACGGCTTTGGTCCCGCGGTCATCGCTGTCCTGCGGGAGGGCCGCACCCTCGTGGTCGAGGATTGCGACACCGATGCCCGGGTCGGACGGCACCATGCGGCGATGTGGCGTTCCATCGGATGCCGGGCGCTGATCGTCGTGCCGCTGATCCGCGAGGGCCGGCTGCACGCCATCCTGTATCTGCACGAGGCCTGCCCGCGGATCTGGCGTCCGGAGGAGATCGGCCTCGTCGAGGATGTGGCCCAGCGCGTCTCGCACGCCGCCGACCGGGCCCGGGCCGAGCAGGCCGAGCGCTCGAATGCCCGCGAACTGCGCCTGATCGCCGACTCGCTGCCGGTCCTCATCGCACTGTTCGATGCTGGCGGACAATGCCGCTTCGCCAATGCCGCCGCCGCCGAATGGTTCGATCGTTCGTCGGCGGAGGCGATCGGACAAGCGCTGCCGGCCCTGGTCGGCGCGGACGTCCTGGCAGGGGAGCATCCGCATATCGAAGGCGCGCTGGCCGGGTGCGAGGCCCGATCGGAGCGGGCCTGGCCGCGCCGGGATGGCGCCGCCCGTATCGCCGACATCCGTTACCTGCCCCGGCCGATGCCGGATGGCGGGACGGATGGCTTCTATCTCTTCGGCACGGACATCACCGACGCCAAGCGCATCGAAGCGATGTTGGAGCGCGAGGTCGGCGAGCGCACCCGCGAGCGCGACCGTCTCTGGCAGACCACCAACGACCTCATGGGAACGGTCGGCCTCGACGGCTGTCTCCGCAGCGTCAATCCGGCGTGGGAGCGCCTGCTCGGCTGGAGCGAGGGCGAATTGCTGGCACGGCCGATCCTCGATTTCATCGACCCGGATGATCGCGCCGGTACCGGGGCGGTGCTGGCCCGTCTCGCCGCGCACGAGCCGGTCACCGATTTCGTCGACCGTGTCCTGAGCCGGGACGGAAGGCGCCGCACCGTGATGTGGACCGCCGTCCCCGAAGGCGACCGCTTCCACGTCGTCGGCCGTGACATCACCGAGCAGCGCATGGTCGAGGAGCAGTTACGGCAGGCGCAGAAGATGGAGGCGGTGGGCCAGCTCACCGGCGGCATCGCCCACGACTTCAACAACCTCCTGACCGGGATCGTCGGCTCCCTCGATCTGATGCAGGCGCGCATCGCACAGGGCCGCATCGATTCCCTGGGGCGCTACGCCGAGGCGGCCCTGTCCTCGGCCCATCGCGCCGCGTCGCTCACCCATCGTTTGCTCGCCTTCGCCCGGCGCCAGCCGCTGGAGCAGAAGCCCGTCGATGTGAATGCGCTTGTCACCGGGATGGAGGATCTGCTGCGGCGGACGCTGACCGAGCGGGTGCATCTGGAGATCGTCGCCGCCGACGGGTTGTGGCCGACGCTCTGCGACCCGCACCAGCTCGAGAACGCGGTGCTCAACCTCGCCATCAATGCCCGGGACGCGATGCCGGAGGGCGGGCGGTTGGTGATCGAAACGGACAACGTGCAGTTCGACTCCGCCGCCGCCCGCATGCAGCCGGAGGTGAGCGCGGGCCAGTATGTCCGTGTGCGCGTGACCGATTCGGGGGCCGGCATGTCTCCCGACATCGCCGCCCGGGCCTTCGAGCCGTTCTTCACGACCAAACCCCTCGGTATGGGCACGGGCCTCGGCCTCTCGATGATCTATGGCTTTGCCCGCCAGTCCGAAGGCCATGCCCGGATCGTCTCCGAGCCGGGGAAGGGCACCATGGTCGAGCTGTCGCTGCCGCGCCACCGGGGCGACGCACCGATGGCCGAGGGCCCGATGCCGCCCGCGAAGCCCCTGCTGTCCGGCCGGAGCGAGACGGTGCTCGTGGTCGAGGACGAGCCGGTGGTGCGCGATCTCGTGGTCGAGGTGTTGCGTGACCTCGGCTACCGGATCCTGGAGGCGGAGACCGGTCCCTCCGGTCTCGGGATCGTGCAGACGCCCGTGCGGATCGACTTGCTGGTGACCGATGTCGGCTTGCCCGGCTTCGACGGGCGCCAGCTCGCGGATCGCGCCCGCTTCGTCCGCCCGGACCTGAAGGTGCTGTTCATGACGGGCTATGCCGAGAACGCGATGTTCGGCGGCAGCCGGCTCGACCGCGGCATGCAGATGATCACCAAGCCTTTTCCGGTGGAGACGCTCGCCGCCCGCATTCAAGAAATGATCGAACATTCGTGATACCGAGCTTGACCGCAGGCCATCGCTGCGACTTGTTCGGGCGGGATGGGCTCTGTCGACTTGTGGACGACCCGGAACGGCCCGACCCCGGACACGTTGATCGGCGCGGGGTCGGGTTTCCTTTCGGCAGAGCGGCGAGCGAACGACGAGCGGAATGGGTGCTGACACGCCAGCGAGCGGACAGGGTGGATCGGACCGGGCGCTGAGCCTCTTCGATCAGGGCGACGGCTTTCGCCGCTTCGCCGATCATGTGCCGCTGATGATGTGGCGGACGGACAAGTCCGGCCGCTCGACCTATCACAATGAGTGCTGGCTGCAGTTCACCGGGCGCCCTCTCACGGATGAGGTCGACGACGGGTGGCGCAAGGGGCTCCACCCGGACGATTTCGAGCGCCATGCCCGCATCGTCGCGGAGGCGCTGGAATCCCGCCTGCCGTTCACCGTCGAGTTTCGCCTTCGGCGCCACGACGGGGCCTATCGCTGGCTCCTCGATACCGGCCGGCCTCTCGAGGAGAACGGCGTCTTCCACGGCTATCTCGGCTCCTGCTTCGATATCACCGACCGCAAGAACGCCGAGGAACATGCCGAGCGCGCGCTGATCGAGAAGGAGACGCTGCTCGCCGAGATCTATCACCGGGTGCGCAACAACCTTCAGGTGATGGTGAGCCTGATCGGCCTTTACGGCCGGGCGGCCCCGGAGAATTGCCGAGGCAGCTTCGATGCCCTGGGTCAGAGGGTGCGCGCCATCGCCCTGGTGCAGCAGCACTTGCACGAGGCGCCGCACATCGCCTCGATCGATCTGCGCGACTATCTCCACCGCCTCGCCTCCGGACTCGGGCAGCTGCGCCGGTCCGGGCGGATCGGGGTGACGGTGGAGGGGGATGGGACGAGCCTCGTCGAGCCGCGGACTGCCAACGCCCTCGGCATGATCGTTGCCGAGGTCGTCGCGGAATGTCTCGATGCCACCTCCGATGCTGTGGCCTGCAGCATCGTGATCCGGATCGATGCCGGCATCGGCGGACCGGTCAGCCTGTCGATCGTCTCGGGTTCGAGCGAGGCTACCGCCGAGGGCCAGGACTGCGTGCCGAAGCTCGGACCGCGCCTGATCGCCGCCTACGCGTCCCAGGCGGAGATCGCGGTCAGCGGAACCGCCACGGCGGCCGACCCGCTCCTGCTGCACCTGCCGGAGCCACGGGCCTACGTTCCGCCCTCGCTCCCACCGGCTCTGCGCTGAGGCCGCCTCGCGGCGGCGTCTCGGCCTGCCTATATGGGGACCGAGTCCCGCCCGTTTCCGAATCCGAGTGCCATGCTGCCCAAACTCGACGCCATCATCGAGAATTTCGAGATCCTCGACGATCCCTATGATCGGTACGAATACGTCATCGAGCTGGGCAAGCTCATGCCCAAGATGCCGGAAGAGCGGAAGACGGAGGACAAGCGCGTCTTCGGCTGCGAGAGTCAGGTCTGGATCGATACCTCGCTCGCGAACGCGGAATCCGCGCCGGTCCTGACGCTGAGCGGCGACAGCGACTCACATATCGTCAAGGGCTTCGTCGCGTTGATGGTGGCGCTGTATCAAGGCAAGACACCGGCGGAGGCGATGAAGGCCGACGGCTTCGATCTGCTGAAGCGATTAGATTTCGGAGCGCATATCACCTCCAAGCGATCGAATGGTGTGCGCGCCATGGTGGACCGCATCCATCAGGACGCGGCCCGCCTCTCCGCCGGAGCGTAATTCCCTGGAAAGTGGGGGCCGCTCCGGCCGGATCTGAGGCCAAAGCCGCGAGTGAGCCTGACCCGCCGGACGTCGTCAGACCGAACGGGGCGTCCCCGCCCGCCAGGTTCGCGGCCGGGTCCGCTCCGGCCCCGTCGCTTCGCGCCCGATGCCGTAATGCTCGGCCAGCCGCCCGAGGGCGATGCGGGCCACCACCTTGGCGGAACGCGCCGGCCAGCGCCGCTCGGTCTCGATCCGCTCCAGGCCTTTGAGGAAGCCGCAGAGGTCGATCAGCAGCCCCGACAGGTCCGATCCCACCGCCGCCAGGGCGAGATCGACCCGCTGACGCGCGGCGATGACCCGGTCCGAGGCCGCGGCCGGATCGCGCGGGCCACCACCATCGACCCGCGGTGCGGTCCAGTCGGCGGAGAGCTGCGGCAGCATCTGTGCCGCGGAAAGGTCGTGGCGCAGCCGCTCACCCGCGGCGAAGGCGGCCGCGTCGATCATCGGTTCCCCGTCGCGCCCGCGTCGCCGGGCCATCCAGGCCAGCGGGCTCTCGGCGGCGTCGCGCAGGAGCTCCTTGTCGCCCGTTCCCTCGCTCACCAGGGCGAGATGCTGCCTGCGGAAGCTGTCCGGACCCGCGACCTCCGCCCGCCGCAGGCGCGCCCGCCCGGCGGCCCCGATCACCAGCCGATTGCGCCGCCCATCGTCCCGCGCCGCCAGATCCGCCGCGACCAGAGCCTCGCCCGCCCGAGCCGGGAAGCGCCCCCCGCCGAGGGACACCCCCCGGCCGCCACCGCGCACGATCAGCGTTTCGGGGGTGGAAGGGTCGGGGAAAGCGTAAGCGCCCTCGGCCGCCAGGGCCATCAGCAGGCGCTCGGCATCGCGACCGAGATCCGCCCTATTGTTCTTGTTTTGTTCTTTCATCGTGACACCACCCGAACCGAGGAAGCGTCAGAAGGCTACGGGAAAATCGTCCTAATGCAAGTCTTGACAGGCATCGATGCCGCCGCTGGTTGCACCGTCACGCTGGCCCTCGATCAGCCTCCGGCGGTCTGGTCGGCGGATGTTTGAGAACCTCGGCGATCTCGTCCTCCGACTTTCCGCGCACCTCATACCCCATTCGCTCGAAGCGCTCGATGAGGCGGTCGCTCTCGCAGGCGGATCGGGCGGCCCATTCCGCGAGGACGTTGTTGGTCTTTGAGAGCTGTTCGGAGGGGCTGTCGTCGCTCATGCCGATTGAATGCAGCAAAGCGGGCTCCGTTCCCGGACTTTGCTGTTGATAAACTGATTCGGCCCCGCCCGACCGGATCATCGGTGCGAGCGGGGCCGAAAGCGTGGAAGCCGGGACGCGTCGTATGCGTCACGAAACTCCCTGACCCTGACCGCGCTCACTCTCGAGGAAAGGCCGGGGCGAAAGTTTCGTGAGAGGCAGGAGGCGCGCGGCCCTCGGGGAGGGGTTACGCCGCCGCGTCGTAATCCGGGCGCGGCTGGCCAAGACCGATCGCCTTGGCGAGGTCGGAGCGGGCCTTGGCATAGTTCGGGGCGACCATCGGATAGTCGGGGGGCAGGCCCCACTTGGCGCGGTACTGCTCCGGAGAAAGATTGTACTTGGCGCGCAGGTGCCGCTTCAGCGACTTGAAGGTCCGCCCATCCTCCAGGCAGACGAGAAAGTCGGGCTGGATCGACTTCTTGATCGGCACCGCCGGTTGCTGCGGCTCCTGGGCCTGGGGCTGAGCCATCGCCCGGCCGGTGCCGATCTGGATCAGGGCGCCGTGGATGCTGCCGATCAGGGACGCGAGCTCGGCCGCCGGGACCGGATTGTTGCTCACGTAAGCCGCGACGATGTCGGCCGTGAGATCGACGTAATCGACCGGCGTCTCGGTTTCGTTCATGTCTAACGATGTCCTCTCGCGGTTCGGCGCACGCCAACACCGCGCTTCCGCTGCCGACGAAATGACGGAAGCGGTTGAGCGCGAAGCAGCTTGTGCAATTGACCCGCTTGTTTTCGGTTAAGAGTGACGCCCCCTCTGTCACGCGAACTACCTAGAACATCGAATTTAGAGCCGCAAGACAGGGCGGGTATGCACAACTGAACGGCATCCGTTGCGGGCAGGACGATTCATTCTGCCGTGAATGCTCCACAATCCTCGCTGTGAAGCCTCCGGCCACCTCTTCCTGTCGCGTTTCGCTCCGGCGCCTTGCGGCTCCGGCCGCGGCACGGCACATGCCCCGTCACGGATGCGATCCACCGGAGCCCGGCGATGACCTTCAAGCCCCCCCTCTTCGCGCTGCCCGCCGAGGCTCCCTCGGCCGAGACGCGCCCGCACGCCTTCGAACTCCATGGCCAGCGGGTCGAGGATCCATTCGCTTGGCTCAAGGCCGAAAACTGGCGCGAGGTGCTGAAGGACCCGTCCGCGCTGGCGCCGGATATCCGCTCCTATCTCGACGCCGAGAACGCCTATGCCGAGGCCGCCCTCGGTCAGGCTGCGGAGCTGCGCAAGACGCTCGTGGCGGAGATGCGCGGGCGCATCCGCGAGGACGATGCCTCGGTGCCGGAGCCGGACGGTCCCTACGCCTATTACAGCCGCCACCGCGAGGGCGGGCAGCATCCGCTGATCTGCCGCCGCCCCCGCACCGTCCACCGCATCGCCGAGGAGCCGGAGGATGGCGAGATCGGCGAGCAGATCCTGCTCGACGGAGACAAGGAAGGCGAGGGGCTGGCCTTCTTCGAGATCGCGGGCGCGTCTCATTCCGACGACCACCGCCTGCTCGCCTGGGGCGTCGACACCAAGGGATCGGAACTTCATACCATCCGCGTGCGCGATCTCGAGACCGGCGAGGATCGGCCGGAGCGGGTCGAGACGACGGCCGGCGAGGCGGTGTGGAACGCCGCCGGCACCGCTTTCTTCTACGTGGCCCTCGATGAGAACCACCGCCCGGCCCGGGTGATGCGTCACCGCCTCGGCACCGATCAGGCGGAGGATACCGTCGTCTACGAGGAAGCCGATCCGGGCTTCTTCGTGAATATCGGCCGCACCCAGTCCGGCACCTATCTCACCGTCACGGCGAGCGACCACGAGACGTCGGAAGTCCACCTTCTCAAACGCTCCGACGACGAGGCGGCCCTGACCTGCGTTGCGCCCCGGGAGCCGCGGCTGATCTATTCCGTCGAGGATTGGGACGCGTATCTCGTCATCCTGACGAATGCCGACGGTGCGGTGGACTTCAAGATCGTCACCTGCCCCCTCGACGCGACCGCCCGCGAGAACTGGCGCGATGCGGTGCCCTATCGGCCCGGCGTGATGATCCGCCACCTGCACGTGCTCGGCAATCACCTCGTGCGCCTCGAATTGGAGAACGCCCTGCCGCGCATCGTGGTGCGCGATCTCAAGGGCGAGGAGCACACCGTCTCCTTCGCCGAGGAGGCCTATTCCCTCGCGTTGCTGCCCGGCTACGAGTTCGAGACCGTGCGGATCCGCTTCGTCTACTCGTCGATGACGACGCCGGCGGAGACCTACGACTACGATTGCGTCACCCGCGCCCGGCTCCTGCGCAAGCGTCAGACGGTGCCGAGCGGCCACGAGCCGGCCGATTACGTGACGCGCCGCCTCTTCGCCACCGCGCCCGACGGGGAGAGCGTGCCGATCTCGCTGCTGCACCGCCGGGGCCTTGCCCTCGACGGGTCGGCGCCGCTCCTGCTCTACGGCTACGGCTCCTACGGCACGCTGATGCCGGCCGGTTTCCGCACCAACCTGCTCAGCCTCGTGGATCGCGGCTTCGTCTACGCCATCGCCCATGTCCGCGGCGGCACCGAGAAGGGCTGGAACTGGTATCTCGACGGCAAGCGCGAGAAGAAGCCCAATACCTTCACCGATTTCGTCGCCTGCGGTCGGGCGCTGGTCGAGGCCGGCTACACCGCGTCCGGGCGCATCGTCGCCCATGGCGGCAGCGCCGGCGGCATGCTGATGGGCGCCGCCGCCAATCTCGCGCCGGACTTGTTCGCAGGCATCGTTGCCGACGTGCCGTTCGTCGACGTGCTCAACACCATGCTCGATGCCGACCTGCCGCTCACCCCGCCGGAATGGCCGGAATGGGGCAACCCGGCCGAGAGCCGGGACGCTTTCGAGACGATCCTGTCCTATTCGCCCTATGACAACGTCGCGGCGAAGGCCTATCCGGCGATCCTGGCGCTCGGCGGCCTCACCGATCCCCGCGTGACGTATTGGGAGCCGGCCAAGTGGGTCGCGCGCCTGCGCGCCACCATGACCGGCGGTGGCCCGGTTCTTCTGAAGATCAACATGGAAGCGGGCCATGGCGGCGCCGCCGGGCGCTTCGACCGCCTGGAGGAGGTCGGTCTCATCTACGCCTTCGCCCTGATGGCGGCCGGGTGCGCGGGGCAAGCGGTCTGACAGACGGAGGCGTCGGCCGGAGGCGATCAGCAGCGCCTCCGGTCCGCCGAACACGATGATGCGACCGAAGCGGCGGGCGCATCGGCCGGGTTTCGGGCTCCGGTTCGGTGCGCTAGTACAGGTCTCCGTCGGGTTTTCCCGGCTTGGCCATAAGAAAAATAATAATCAACGGAAAGAGTTGGGAGAAACACCGTGAAGCATCTCGCCCTCGCCGCCTTCCTCGTCGCGCTGCCCCTCGCGGCCGCGGCGGAGGATGCACCGGCTACCGCCGCCAAGCCGGCAGCGGAGGCGGCGCAACCGGCCCGGGACGGTGCGGAGAAGGCGCCGTCGACGCCGGAGGATCGCCAGAAGGCGAGCGCAGCCAAGCTCGCCGGGCTCGTCCGCTTCGTCGGCGAATCGTGCAAGGAGGTGCAGCCGGATTACGAGCGCTTCAAGGCGGTGGTGGCCGCCATGGGCGTCGACCTCGATGCGATCTCGAAGGGCGAGCTGCTGATGCGCAGCATGAGCTATACCGAGGTCTACCGGAAGGATGTCGAGGCCAGCTGCCGCAAGGCGGTGGAGCTGTTCGGCGAGAAGGGCACGGCGATTCCCGGCCTCGTGCTGCGCAAGGCGTCGTAAGGTCAGAACACAATCAGCCGGTCCGGGTGGATGGCTGTACAGGATGGGAGACGGAATCCGCGAAGGGAAACGGCGCGATTCCGTTCTCATGGGCGATTTCGGCGCTGTAGAAGCACGGGCCCGCTACCCTCGGTCCCGAGTTGATCCATCGGGTTGCGAAGCGGACACTCCGTCTGGGACAGGCAGCCGCAGCCGATGCAACCGTCGAGGCGGTCACGCAGAAGGGTGAGCCCGTCGATGCGCGCTTGAAGCATCGCCCGCCACCCTCCGACCATCGTGCGGATCTCGGCGGCGGAGGGGCGCTTGCCGGGAGGGATCGGCTTGAGCAGCTCTGCGATTTCCGCGAGTGAGACCCCGAAGCCCTGTGCCACCCGGATGATGGCGACCCGGCGCAGGACATCGCGCGAGAAGCGCCGTTGATTGCCGCCGCTGCGCGCTGCCGCGATCAGTCCCTTCGCCTCGTAGAAGTGGAGCGTCGAGACCGCCACTCCGCTTCGGCGCGCGACCTCGCCCACCGTGAGGAAGGTGGGCAGGGAAGGCTGCTCAACCGCTGTTGCGGGCATCGCTTGACCTCAAGTGAGCTTGAGGTTTCATAAGGGTTGTCGACTTGCAGGTGCAAGTTCCCCGGGCTGCGAGCCAGGGGCACCTCCGGAGTCGACGCTTCCTGTGGTTTGCGGGTGAGCGTGCCTCCGGCTCCGATGGAGCGGACGACGACATGAGCACGAAACCCATTCTCGCCTTGGTCAGCGGCGCCAATCGCGGCATTGGTCTCGCCATCGCCACCGGCCTAGCCCGGCAGGGCGCGCATGTGCTGCTCGGATGCCGTGACCTTGGCAAGGGCGAGGCGGTCTGCGACGCGCTGCGGGCGAAGGGGCTTCAGGTCCGCCCGGTTGAACTGGACACCACCTCGACTGCGAGCGTCACGCGTCTCGCTGAGATGATTCAGCAGGGCTACGGCTATCTCGACGCCCTGGTGAACAATGCCGGCATCGGCGTGGATTTCGACCCCATTCTCACCACCGCCGACCGCCTGCAGCGGACGATGTCGGTCAACGTGCTCGGGCCGATCTTGCTCACCGACGCGATGGTGCCGCTGCTTGCAGCGTCGGGGCGCGGCCGCATCGTCAATGTCTCGTCCGAATTGGCGTCCTTCAGCCTGCGCCAGGATCCGGACTGGGCCTTCGCCGACTTCGCCATGCCGGTCTACCAAGCGTCGAAGGCAGCCCTGAACTCCCTGACTTTGAGCTACGCGAGGCAGCTTCGGGACAATGGCATCAAGGTCAACGCGATCTGCCCCGGCTACACGGCGACAGAGTCGACGAACTACGCCGGAACCCGGACGCCGGATCAGGCGGCGGTCGTCGCGATCCGATATGCGCTGCTCGACGGCGACGGACCGACGGGGACTTTCGCGAACGACCAGGGCGATTTGCCGTGGTGACCTCCGCCCGCCGCTCGAGCATCGCCCTCAGGCCTACCGAGGCAGCAAATCGAACATCTGACCTTCGCCGGAGAAGCAGTCTCTCACGACGCTTCGCCTGACGACTGAGATCGCGGTGGCCTTCAGGCCCTGCGATAGGCGGGCCAGCTTGCATACCGCCCCCTCATGCAAGTTGGCCCGCAGCTTTCGCAAGACGCGTCTCGTTTAAGCGCCCGTTCACCGCGTTGGTCCAAAGTGCCGGTATCGGTGGCGTAGGGCGGCCGGCCTTCGTCTGAGGCCGGGCGCCGCGAGGGCGGGCGTTTCGCGCGATGGGGGGACGGGCCGGTCAGAGGCAGCGGCTGCGTTCGGGCAGGGCGATTCTGCGTACCGGCCTGATCCTCGGCCTGTGCGCTGTGGCCTCTGCGGCCGAGGCGGCGCGGCTGATCTCCGCCAAGGGCGCGCAGTCGGACGGTTTCGGACGCATCGTCCTGACCTTCGACGAACCGGTGAAGGTGAAGGCGCGACTCTCCGGGGCCGTCCTCGTGCTCGGTTTCGGCGATCCGGTCGGTGCCGGTCCCGAGCGAATCGCGGCGGGCATGCCCGATTACGTCGCGGTGGTGCGCCGGGATCCCGATGGCTCCGCCCTGCGGCTGGCGCTTCAGCGGCCCTACCGCATCAACGTGCAGGATGCGGGCGAGCGTGTCTTCGTCGATCTCCTGCCGGAGAATTGGAGCGGTTTTCCTCCGCCACTGCCGGCCGAGGTGGTGGCGGAACTCGCGCGCCGGGCCGCCGCCGCCGAAGCGACCCTGAAGGCGCGCAACCCGGCGCCGCCGCCGAGGCCGCTTTCCCTGGAACTCTCCCACGCCCCCAACCGCATCCGGCTCAGCCTCCGGCTACCGGCGGGCACGGAGGCCGCCTTCCTCCCGTCCGACACGGGCACGCGCCTGACCGTGCCGGGCGCATGGCGTCTCGACGACCATTCCCTGCGCGGGCGTCTCGACCCGGCCACCGGCAAGGTCGCCGTCGAAACCGAGGCGGGCGAAACCCGAATCATCGCCACGCCGGGCGCGGGGATGACCATCGCCACCGAGCGGGACGAGGATGTCGTGTTCATCGACTTCCTTCCCACGCCGAAGGCGGAGGATCCGAATCCGGGTTCCGCCGCTGCCCTGCCCCAGGAGGGGGCGCAGGATGGTCCGAAGGTGGCTCCGCCGCCAGCCACGACGTCCCGTCCCCCGGAGCCCCCGTCTCGCCGGGCCGAGCTGCCGCCGCGCAAGGCCGGGGCGGGCCTCGTCTTCCCCTTCGCCAAGCGGGTGCCGGCGGCCCTGTTCGAGCGCGGCGGCGTCGTCACGCTCGTCTTCGCGACGACCGATCCGGTTCAACTGCCTTCGTCCGGCGCGACTGGGCTCGTCGCCCTCGGGCTGCCCCTGCGCAGCGGCGGCTTCACGGTGCTGCGCTTCAAGGCTCCCGCAAACCGCCTCGTGGATCTCCTGCCGGTGACCGAGCCGACGGGATGGGAGATGGTGGCGGGCGACAGCCTCGCGCCGAGCGAGAGCCTAACGGTTCAGCGGATGGCGACGAGCCCAGGCCGCATCGGCCTCTCCCTGCGCCTGCCCGATCCGGGCCCGACCGGCTGGCTCGACCTCGACGGCGAGCGCATCGCCGTCGTCACGACGGAGGGCATCCGGCCGGCGGGGGTGGTCAAGGCGCAGCGCTTCGTGGAGTTCGAGCTGATTCCGAGCCGGCTCGGTCTCGCCGTGCTTGCGCGGGCCGACGATCTGATCGTGCGGCCCGAGCTCGACGGCGTCACCCTCGTGCGAGAGGGCGGCAAGGAGGGCAGGGAGGGCGGCTTGGCGGTCTCCGGGATCTCGCGCCCGGCCGATCAGGCGGTCGAGGCGGTCAGCGACCTCGTGATCGATCGCGATGCCTGGGAGAAGGCGCAGCGCGGTGATGTCCGAACCACCTTGCGGGAGGGGCTGCTTGCCGCCGCCGAGGCTCATCGCCGCGACCGGGGCGGTATACGCCTCAACCTCGCCAAAGCGATGATGGCCAACGGTCTCGACGTGGAGGCCCTCGGCACGCTCACCGCTGCCGCAGCCGAGGATGTGGTGATCGACGGCGATCGGCAGACGGCGCTGATGCGCGGCATCCTGCTCGCCCGGATCGGGCGCCACGAGGAGGCGCGCAAGCTGCTCTCCGAGGACCGCTTCGCCGTCAATCCCGAGGCGCGGCTGTGGCGCGGCCTCGTCGACGCGGCGCTCGGCCACTGGGTCGAGGCGGCCGCAGCCTTGCGGGCCGGGGAACCGGTGCTGGAACGCTACCCCGAGGCGCTCGCCTCACGCTTCCATATCGCTGCGGCGGAGGCAGCCGTCGAAACCGGCGATTGGGAGGCCGCGTCCCGCGAATCGGTGGCCGCCTCCCGCGCCGCCTCCGATACGGCTCGGGACTACTTGACCCTGCTGCGGGCCAAGGTGGACGAAGCCACGGGACGCGGGGCGGCGGCCCTGACGGCCTATGAGACGGTGAGGGATCAGGCGCCCTGGCCGATCGCGGCGGAGGCGACCTGGCGTGCGGCGGCTTTGGGCTACAGGCTCGGTAAGACCGCTTTGCCCGACGCGATCGACCGCCTCGAAGTCCTCAGCATGATGTGGCACGGCGGCACGACCGAGATCGAAACCCTCGGCGTGCTGGGCGGTCTCTACGAGGATGCGGGACGTTGGCGCAAATTGTTCGCCACCGTCCGCCGGGCCGATGCGCTGAACGCGAACACACCGACCGCGCGGGCTCTGCACGAGCGGGCACAGGTGGTGTTCGAGGATCTGTTCCTGGGGCCGCGGGGCGAACGGCTCGGCGGCATCGAGGCGCTGGCGCTCTACTTCGATTTCAAGGATTTCGCCCCGGCGGGACGGCGCGCCGACGAGATCGTGCGCCGTCTGGCCGACCGTCTGGTGGCCCTCGACCTGCTCGATTCCGCCGACGAATTGCTGCAACACCAAATCGAGCGCCGCCTGCAGGGCCCGGCCCGCGCGGCGGTCTCGGCCCGGCTCGCGACGATCCGGCTGATGGCGGGCAAGCCCCTCGAAGCGCTGCAGACGCTCGACGCCACGCATCTTCAAGGATTGCCGGAAGACGTGCGCCGGTCCCGCGCCCTCCTGCGCGCCCGCGCCCTGTCGGATCTCTCTCGCACGGATCTCGCCCTCGAGACCGTCGAGGGCGAGACGGGAGCCGATGCGGAACGGCTGCGCGCCGATATCCTGTGGGCGGCCCGGCGTTGGCGCGAGGCGGGCGAGGCCCACGAGATGATCGTCGGGACCGCGTGGAGCACCGGCAAACCCCTCGACGATGCCGCGCGGGCCGATGTGATCCGGGCCGGCATCGCCTACGGGCTCGCGGGCGAGGCCCTGGGGATCGAGCGGCTGAAGGCGAAATTCGCCGGTCTCATGGCCGAGAGCGCGGATGCCCGCACCTTCGCGATGCTGATGCGACCGGACGCTTCCCGTACCGCCGCGTTCCGAGATGCGGCCATGCGGGCCACCAAGGCAGAGACGCTCGCCGCCTTCCTCACCGAATACCGCAAGCGCTATCCCGAGACCGCCGTGCCCGAGCGCGGCAGCGTGGCGCCCGGCAACCGCGCCGAGGCGCCGTCGCCGCCGCCGGGATAAGCCTCAGACGGCGCCGCGACCGCGCTGCGCGTCGAGACTCCACGGGCCGGGGCCGGCGAAGGCGATGTAGAGGAAGACGAAGCAGTAGAGGATCGCCGCGTCGCCGCCGTTCAGCGCAGGAAACGGGCTCTTGGGCGCATGGGCGATGAAATAGGCGAAGGCCATCTGACCCGAGAGCAGAAAGGCGACCGGGCGGCTGAACAGGCCGATCAGAAGCAAGGCGCCACCGATCAATTCGAGCAGGCCGGCAGCGCCGAACAGCGACAGCAGCGGCGGATTCATCGAGCTTGCCGGAAAGCCGAGGATCTTCTGCGTCCCATGCGCCATGAAGATCAGCGCGGACACGATCCGCAGGACGCTCAGCATCCGCGGCGACCATTGTGCGGTGACGGTCCTCAGATCCATGCGATCAAATCCCTTCTACGCTGCCGCCGCGATCTCGAATCGTGCGGCGGCCAAGTTCAACCTCCGTAGCTCTGAACGAGGGAGCCTGCCACCAGCGTCCAGCCGTCCACCAGCACGAAGAAGATCAGCTTGAAGGGCAGCGCCACCGTGGCCGGCGGCAGCATCATCATGCCCATCGCCATCAGCACCGAGGCGACCACGAGGTCGATGATGAGAAAGGGGATGAACAGGAGGAAGCCGATCTCGAAGGCGCGGCGCAATTCCGAGATCATGAAGGCGGGGGTGACGATCTCCAGGCCGACCGCTTCCGGTCCGGCCGGGGCAGGCTGGCGTGCCATGTCGAGGAACAGCTTCAAATCCTTCTCGCGGACGTTGCGCAGCATGAAGGTCTTGAAGGGGCCCGATGCGCGCTCGAACGCCTGGGATTGGCTGATCTGACCCGCCATCAGCGGCTCCACGCCGGCGCGATAGGCTTCGCGGGCCGTCGGCGCCATCACGAAGGCGGTCAGGAACAGGGCGAGGCTGACGACGACGGCGTTCGGCGGCGCCGTCTGCGTTCCCAGCGCCGAGCGCAGGATCGATAAAACCACGACGATCCGGGTGAAGGCCGTCGCCATCACCAGCACCGAGGGCGCCAGCGCCAGAACCGTGATCAGCGCGACGAGCTGAAGCGCCCGCTCGGTGGTGCCGCCCGCGCCGAGATCGAGGGTGACGCTCTGTGCCCATGCCCCCGCCGTCCCGCCCAGGAGCAGCAGGACGGCGGCGAAAAGGGTGCGCGGCGGGGGGCGGAGCGGGGAGGGGATCATCGCGGGCGGCACCCTGCGGCGCGCGCCTTCATTCCACAAGCGACGGGAAGACACGCCCGACCGCGAAGGCGGTGCGGCGACGTCAGACGTCGCCGACGACGCCCGCCTCGTCCTGCGCCTGGAGCACGGCCGGACGGGGCATCGAGATGATGTTGTAGCCCGAATCCACGAAGTGGATCTCGCCGGTCACGCCGCCCGACAGATCGGACAGCAGGTAGAGAGCCGAATTGCCGACATCCTCCAGCGTCACGGTCCGGCGCAGGGGAGCGTGCGCCTTCTGATGGTTGTACATCAACCGCGCGTCGGCGATGCCGGCACCGGCGAGCGTCCGCATCGGCCCCGCCGAGAGAGCGTTCACGCGGATGCCGTCCGGCCCGAGATCGCTGGCGAGATAGCGGACGGAGGCTTCCAGCGCCGCCTTGGCCACGCCCATGACGTTGTAGTTCGGCATCACTCGGGTCGAGCCGGCATAGGTGAGCGTCAGCAGCGAGCCGCCCCGCGGCATCCGGCTGGCGGCGCGCTGCGCGATTTCGGTGAAGGAGAAGCAGGAGATGGTCATGGTGCGCGAGAAATTCGCGCGGGTCGTGACATCGACGTAGCGTCCCTTGAGCTGCGCCTTGTCGGAGAAGCCGATGGCGTGGACGATGAAGTCGATGCCGTCGGGAAAACGTTCGTCGAGGGTGGCGAAGGCGGCATCGACGGTGGCGATATCCTCCACGTCGCAGGACAGCACGATGTCGGACCCGACCGAGGCCGCGAGGGGAGTGACCCGGCGCCCGAGCGCCTCACCCTGATAGGTGAAGGCCAGTTCGGCCCCGTGCCGATGCAGGGTCTTGGCGATGCCCCACGCGATCGAGTGATCGTTGGCGACCCCCATGATGAGGCCGCGCTTGCCCGCCATCAAACCCGTCATTCGTTCTCATCCGTACGCGTTCGACTTGACGCGGCGCCGAACACAGAAGGTTCGACAGCTTCAAGCCTGTCGTCCGACGTGCTCGCCTCCATCGGTCCCCCCGGACCGGTCGGAAAGCGCGGGCGCATCGGCGTTTGCACCGAGGCTTAGCCCGCCGGGCAAGGGCCTGTCCACGCGCGCCGCTGCTTTGCGCACCGGCACGGAAAAGCCCCGGCGCGGCGGCACCGGGGCTGGAGGAGAGGAGACGGATCAGAAGTAACCGCGAGTGCCCGACTGGGCATCGTCGATCAGCGCCTGCTTGGCACGCACCGCCAAACTGGCCGCGACGGCCAGTCCACAGACGGAAAGCAGAGCGAGGGCGGTAATCATGGTAAATCCTACTTAACGAAGCAGGAACGTTCATGCAATGCCCCGGTTCCGAACTTCCATCAGTCTAAGGCCATCCTTGAGCTTTGCCTGTGTTTCGCAGATGCGAAGCTTAAACTTTGCGCCGCGGCATCGCGGGCTACGATCGTCAGGCATCCGGGTGTTTGAGCACCAGAGTCGCGTTGGTGCCGCCGAAGCCGAACGAATTCGACATGACGTGGCCGAGCGTGGCGCCGTCGCGGCGCTGACGCAGGATCGGCATGTCGGCGAAGGCCGGGTCCAACTCGTCGATATGCGCGCTCTCACAGATGAAGCCGTTGTTCATCATCAGAAGCGAGTAGATCGCCTCCTGCACGCCGGTCGCGCCAAGGGAATGGCCGGTCAGCGACTTGGTGGCGGAGATCGGCGGGCAGGCATCTCCCGATCCGAAGACCTGGCGGATCGCCTCGATCTCCTTGTCGTCGCCCACCGGCGTCGAGGTCGCATGCGGATTGATGTAGTCGATCCGAGCGCCCTTCAGATCCTCCATGGCCTGGCGCATGCAGCGCACCGCACCCTCGCCGGAGGGGGCGACCATGTCGTGTCCGTCGGAGGTGGCTCCGTAACCGGCGACCTCACCATAGATGCGCGCGCCGCGAGCCTTGGCGTGCTCGAACTCCTCCAGCACCAGCACGCCAGCGCCGCCGGCAATGACGAAACCGTCACGGTTGGCGTCGTAAGCGCGAGAGGCGCGGGCCGGAATATCGTTGTAGCGCGAGGACATCGCGCCCATGGCATCGAACAGGACAGAGAGCGTCCAGTCCAGTTCCTCGCAGCCGCCCGCGAAGATGATGTCCTGGCGCCCGCCCCGAATGATTTCGGCGGCATTGCCGATGCAGTGATTCGAGGTCGCGCAGGCCGAGGAGATCGAATAATTCACGCCGCGGATCTTGAACCACGTGGCGAGGGTGGCCGAAGCGGTCGAGGACATCGCCTTCGGCACGGCGAAGGGGCCGACGCGCTTCGGCCCCTTGTCGCGGGCGATGGCGGCCGATTCGACGATGGTCCGGGTCGAGGGGCCGCCCGATCCCATGATGATGCCGGTGCGGTCGTTGGAGACCTCGCGCTCTTCCAAGCCCGCGTCGCGAATCGCCTGATCCATGGCGACGTGGTTCCAGGCGGTGCCGCCGCCATGGAAGCGCATGGCGCGGCGGTCTACCACCGCCTCGGCCTCGAGCGCCGGAGCGCCCGCAACCTGGCTGCGGAAGCCGTGGGCCGCCTGCGCCTCGGAATGCGTGATTCCGGAGCGGGCTTCCCGCAAGGAGGCCAGCACCTCCTCGGTGTTGTTGCCGATGGACGAGACGATGCCCATCCCGGTGATGACGACACGCCGCATGATGGCTCGTGCTTCTTTGCCGCAGCCTGCGCGGCAATTCCGTGAGGGGTCAGTTAGGATGTCGTGCGGTCAATCTCAACCGCATACGACGCGCTCTCCGCCGAAGGAGGCCAGTTTCGATGCGAGAGAGCGCCCGTGACTCGGCGGGACTCAGCTGCGGAACAACGCCACGCGCAGGTCGCTCGCCTCGTAGATGCGCCGTCCATCGGCCTCCAGCCAGCCATCGGCGATGCCGAGTACCAGCTTGCCCTGGCGCACGCGCTTGATGTCGATGCCGTAGACGACCTGTTTGACGGTCGGCAGCACCTGATCGGTGAACTTCACCTCGCCGACGCCGAGCGCCCGGCCGCGGCCCGGCGCGCCGAGCCAGCCGAGATGGAAGCCGACGAGCTGCCACAGGGCGTCGAGGCCGAGGCAGCCCGGCATCACCGGATCGCCCTTGAAGTGGCAGGGGAAGAACCAGAGGTCGGGCCGGATGTCGAACTCGGCCAGCACATGGCCCTTGCCATGCGCCCCGCCTTCGGTGCCGATCGAGGTGATCCGGTCGAACATCAGCATCGGCGGCAGCGGAAGCTGGGCGTTGCCCGCACCGAACAGCTCACCGCGCCCGCAGGCCAGGAGATCCTCGTAGGAGAAGCTCGAAGCGCGCTGCTGAGTAGCGCCGTCGGATTGCTGGTCGAGAGAAGCCATGGATGACGTACAGGTCCCCGGTGACGGACAGGTCCGACCATGTGAGCGGACGGGAATGATGGGATCGGCGCCTCGTTAGCACAGGCGCGCCGCGCTCACAAAGCGCCGCGCGCAGCCCACAGACGACGGTCCGGCGGCGGCGATTTGCGCCACAGTCATGCATATTCCACGGGTCAAACCGGAGTTGGGCCCGGTACGGGTTGCCGCAGCCCTTCGCGATCCGTATAATTTCTTCGCTATAGTTGTTCTAAATTAGTGGGAATCGTTCCCAGCGATGTCCGATCTGACGCCTCTCCAGGCCGTGCTGAACGCGCGGTCCGCTTCTCCGGTCGATATGGCCGCTGGCCGTCGAGGCTGCCCGCTGTCCGACCTGCGGGACCGTCTGCGTCGCGCGGGCCTGCGGCCGACCCGGCAGCGTCTCTCCTTGGGCTGGCTCCTTTTCGGTCGCGGTGACCGCCACCTGACCGCAGAAATGCTCTACGACGAGGCGATGCGGGCCAAGGTGCCGGTCTCCCTCGCCACGGTCTACAACACCCTGCACCAGTTCACCGAGGCCGGGCTTCTGCGCCAGCTCGCACTGGACGGGTCGAAGGCCTATTTCGACACCAACCCGAGCGAGCATCACCACTTCTTCCTGGAGGAAGAGGGCGAGGTTCTCGATATGCCGGAATGCGGCATCTCGGTCGATTCCCTGCCCGAGGCGCCCGAGGGCATGGAGATCGCCGGGGTCGAGGTGATCGTGCGCCTGCGCCGCCGCCAGGTTTCCGGCCGCGGCTGATCCAGCCCATCTGTCGTGACGAAAAAGGCCCGGATATCCGGGCCTTTTTTCTTGCCTATTCCACCCGCTCGTCCGGGTAGACACCCCACAGGCGGCTCTGGCGGATATAGCCATCGACGTCGCCCCGCTTATCGGGCAGGGGCACGACGAGGCGGCACCACGTGCCGGTGCAGCTCTTCACGCTGCCGATCACGCCCGGTTGCAGCCGCGCCTGCTCGGCGGATTGATCGTCCGCGCGGGCATTGAGGGGCACCGTCGCCTTGGCCGCGTCTGCCCGTTCGCCGGACGGGGGAATCACCACGGCGGTGCGGCGCCCCGACAGCAGGGAGTGCAGCACCCAGCCCTCCGTCCCTTCCGAATCGCGGATGCGCCGCCAGGTTTCGAACTCGGCGACGATCTCGACCGGCAGGCCTTCCCGCTGAAACACCCAGAGCGTGCGGTGATCCTTCGAGGGGCCTTCGCGCAGGTTGACGCGGTTGGTCTTCAAGCTGGCGTAGCGCGGCAGCGGCAGCTTGGTCACCGGTCCTTTGCCGATCTCGGGGGCCGGGGCAGGGGCCGATTCGGCGGTCAGGGGCACCAGCACCGCGAACAGGGCCGCGAGCACAGCGAGGCGGGTGGGGCTCACCAGGGGCAGGTTAGGCGGGCGCATCGTCCCTCGTCTCCGATCCATGGTTTCAAACAGGTCGTGCGGTGAGAGCGCGGCTCCGCCGGGGCGCCCTTGGGGTCGACGGTCACGCCGCCGATCATCCGGCACGGATCCCTCGGGGGTAAGGCCGCATTGTGTTCCCCGACCTCTCTGGTAGAGAGGCCGGACGTCCTGCGGTGAGCCGGTACCGGCTCGCCTTCGCCCCATCTGGCCGCGCCATGGTTAAGGGAGCGTAAGTCGGCCCCTCGCGCTAAGACGCGGCGGCGGACGGCGCGGGACCGGGACGCAGTGCCGGACGACCTCGGTGGGAGGAAACATGTCGTCGTTGAAGCGCAAGCCGCTGGTGGTCGTCACGCGGCGCCTGCCGGACGCGGTGGAGACGCGCATGCGCGAACTCTTCGACACGCGCCTCAACCACGATGACGCGCCGCTGTCGCCGGAGGCCCTCGCCATCGCGATCCGCGAGGCCGATGTCCTCGTCCCCACCGTCACCGACGAGATCAATGCCGGGCTCCTCGCCCAGGCCGGACCGAACCTGCGGCTCATCGCCAATTTCGGCAACGGCGTCGATCACATCGACGTCGGCGCGGCTTTGGAGCGGGGGATCACCGTCACCAACACCCCGGGCGTGCTGACCGAGGACACCGCCGACATGACCATGGCGCTGATCCTGGCGGTGGCCCGCCGGATCGCCGAGGGCGCGCGCATCATCCCCGACGACGATTGGACCACCGGCTGGTCGCCGACCTGGATGCTGGGCCGGCGCATCACCGGCAAGCGCCTCGGCATCGTCGGCATGGGCCGCATCGGCCAGGCATTGGCCCGCCGCGCCAAGGCGTTCGGCCTGTCGATCCACTACCACAACCGCCGCCGGGTGCCCTCGGCCATCGAGGAGGCCCTCGATGCGACCTACTGGGAATCCCTCGACCAGATGCTGGCTCGGGTCGACATCGTGTCGGTCAACTGCCCGCATACCCCGGCGACCTATCACCTGCTTTCCGCTCGCCGCCTCAAGCTGCTGAAACCCGAGGCGATCGTCGTCAATACCGCCCGCGGCGAGGTGATCGACGAGAATGCCCTGGCGCGCCTGATCGAGGCCGGGGACATTTCGGCCGCCGGCCTCGACGTGTTCGAGCAGGAACCGGCCGTGAGCCCCCGCCTCGTGCGGCTCGCCCGCACCGGTAAGGTGGTGCTCCTGCCGCATATGGGCTCGGCCACGCATGAGAGCCGCACCGATATGGGCGAGAAGGTCATCATCAACATCAAGACCTTCATGGACGGCCACCGTCCGCCGGATCGGATTTTGCCGACGATGCTCTGAGGCTTCGATCCGGCTTTCTCGAAAGCCGGGTGCCGGAACCCTGGGCGGACTCCTGGACGGCGTCAGCCGAAGCTGTCCGGATCCGCCGTCCCATTCGGGAAGGGCGCATTCCGAACTGCTTCGCTCGCGCTGGCGATGACGAAGAAGTCGAGCCTTCGGCCCGACGCGGGTTCGAGACGGGCTTTGGTCAGGAGGCGTCGGGCGACGGTTAGGCCAGCATCGACGGCGTGCGGTCCGCGACGATCGCCGCCCGGGCCTGGGCGGAATCGATGTCCATCTGCGCGATCAGGGCCTCGGCGCTGGAAAAGCGTTCCTCACCGCGCAGATAGGCCAGAAGCTCGACCGCGACCTCCTGGCCGTAAAGATCGCCCTTGAAGTCGAACAGATGCGCTTCGAGCAGCGGTGCGCCGTCATCGAAGGTCGGGCGGCGGCCATAGCTCGCCACGCCCGGATGCAAACTGCCATCGGCGAGGCGCATCCGCACCGCGTAGATGCCGTGGGCGAGGCCGCAGGCATCGAGAGCAAGGTTGGCGGTCGGATATCCGAGGGTGCGCCCGCGCTTGTCGCCGTGACGCACCTCGGCCAGCACGAACCAGCGGTAGCCGAGGAGGTCATTGGCCCGCGCCACGTCACCGGCCGCAAGCGCCGCCCGGATCGCGCTCGAGGAGATCGGCGCGTCACCGGGGTCGGCGGAGACCGCCGGAACGATACGGCAGCTGATTCCGGCCTGGGCGCAGAGATCCGCGAGTGTGCCCGGAGAACCTTCGCGCCCCCGGCCGAAATGGAAATCGTGGCCGATCACCACACCGGAGAGCTTGAGCCGGTCGCGCAGCCAGCCTTCGACGAAGTCCCGGGCGCTGGTGCCGGCCAGCGTCGCATCGAAGCGGCGCACGATCAGACCGTCGAGGCCGAGGCGTGCGAACACGATCTCCTTGGCGCGCGGACCGCTGAGCCGGAACATGGGCTGATCGGGGGCGAAGAAGGCGCGGGGATGCGGCTCGAAGGTCAGCACGGCGGCCGGATGCGCACCGGCCTCGTCGCGCACCGCCGCGATCAGAGCGCGGTGACCGCGATGCACCCCGTCGAAATTGCCGAGGGCGACGACGGCCCCCGTCAGCTCCGGCGGGATCGCGTCGTCCTCGCGGCAGATCGCGAAGGGCTTGCGAGAGGGGGGAAGGCCGGTCCCGGCGGGCGGCACGGCGTTCACATCGCCTGACGGCATCGGTTCCTGCGTCGGGTGTCCATGCGCGCTGGCAGCATCGGCGGGCGCGCGGTCTCGCGCTCGCCCCGCGACGGTGATCCGCGCGGCCGGAGACTTGGCGAAATCGGCTCCTCCGGTCAAGCGAAGCGGAGAGCGGCCGGGGCGGTGGCCGATTAACGGCTTCGCAATCCGCGCCGCCTAATGTCCAGGGCACAGAAGGCAGCCCCGCTCTCACTCATGAATGCGACACCGCTCGCGGATGAGTGCTGCGCGGTGCCGGCATCGAACAGGGACAATCGGAGCAGACGTCATATGGCCCTCGACCTCAGCATGCCTATCCTGGTGGTCGACGACTACCAGACCATGGTCCGCATCATCCGCAACCTCCTCAAGCAGCTCGGCTTCGAGGATGTGGATGACGCCTCCGACGGTACGGCAGCGCTCGCCCGCCTGAAAGGCCGGAAATACGGTCTCGTCATCTCGGATTGGAACATGGAGCCGATGACGGGCTACGAATTGCTGCGCCATGTCCGCGCCGATGAAGGCCTGCGCACCACGCCGTTCATCATGGTCACCGCCGAATCGAAGACCGAGAACGTGATTGCCGCCAAGAAGGCCGGTGTGAACAATTACATCGTGAAGCCCTTCAACGCCGCCACCCTGAAGTCGAAGATCGAGGCGGTCTGCGGCGCGTAATCGTCGCGACATGCTGCGGATGCGGCCGGCTGACTGGCCGGCTGCCGGCGGACGAATCGATGTTGAGACAACCGCAAAAGTGTGCCCCGAGAGGTGGCTCATGAGAATGATGGAAGCGGCCCGCGAGAGCCGGTCACAGGTGTCCAGCCCGTCGGCGATGGTCAAAGAACTCATCGACATCGCCGATTACATCGCAAATCTGCGGGACGCGATCGCCGTGCTGCGGGCCAACGAGCTGACCCGCCACCGTCTTCCGATGGTCCATGAAGAGCTGAATGAGGTGGTGACGGCCACGGCCGGCGCCACCAATTCCATCATGGGAAATGCCGAGGCCATCCTCGGCTTGCCGGAGGGACCCGGCTATCGCGCGGCGGTCGAGGCTAGGGTCTACGACATCTTCGAGGCCTGCGCCTTTCAGGACATCACAGGCCAGCGCATCGCCAAGGTGGCCGAGGCGATGAGCCAGCTCGAAGGCCGGCTCGCCCGCTTCAGCTCCGCCGTGAAGGCCCGTGACGCAGGCGGCATCGACGAAAGCGAAATCGAGCGTCGCACCCGCAACGAGGAATTGCTGCTGAACGGCCCGCAGAAGGGCGGTCCGGCAACCGCGCAGGACGAGATCGACGCCCTGTTCGCCTGAGGCGCCGGTCCAACCGGTGCGGAAGGCCGTGTGGCCTGGCTACGGCCAAGCTGCCTTGATCCGGACATCCGGTCTGCGAAAAGCCGTCAAGGTCGTCCCCGAAGAAGGGCGGCGGGTCCGAGAGACGGGATCCGCAGGGGTGAGACCATGGCGAGCAACCATCTGCCGCCGGACGGCGTATCCGGCGATGCTCTCGAGAGCGCCCGCGCGCAGGGGCGGCTGCATCATTCCATCGCGACCACGCTGCTGGTGATCGCCGCTGCCCGCGCCGAGCGCGCGGCTCCGCCGGTTCATGCGGCACGGCAGCGCCTCGCCCAGGTCTACGGCGCAACCCGCCTGCGCAAGCGGTTGGAGCGGGACGCCGCGCGCGGCTGATCCTCCCGCGCCTCCGACGATCATCCCGCGCGGCGCAGGAAGTCCCGGAAGGGGCGGCGTTGCGGCGGCGGGTTCGGGGGCGGATCGGGGGAGGGTGGCGGCGGTGGCGCGGTCTCGGGCGGCGCGGTCAGCACCTCCGCCCGCACGGCCCGCGGCGCGGCGAAGGCACCGCCCTGCGCCAGCGGCACGTCGAGATCGATCAGGTCGGGAACCTCGATCTCGCTCTCGACGCCGGTCGCGACCAGCCGGATTCCGGCGCGGATGAGGGAGGCAACGAGATCCTCCAGGGCAATGTCCGGCATCGCCTCCCGGTTGAGCGGGCGCAGCAGAAGCGAGGCGGCGACCTTGACCTGGGTGATGCCGCGCTCCGCCAGATTGGTCGGATCGAAGCGAAGGTCGATCGGGCGGTCCATCACGAAGCCGATCCGTCCGCGCAACCCCGCGAGCAACGCGGCCTGCTCGGCGTCGAGGCTGCGCCAGCTCGCCTGCGGCAGCGCGATCACGACGCGCCCGGCGAGTTCCGGCCCCTCGCTGACGAGCCGGCCGAGGGAGCGCAGGAAGCCCGGCTCGAACAGCGATTGGGGCGAGAGGCTGTAGCAGACGGAGGCCGGGCTGCCGCGTCCCTGCAGATGCCGCGCGATGACGGCGACTTGCTGCAGCATGCGGCGATCCAGCGCCGTGGTCCGGCCATGCCGCTCCAAAGCCGGCAGGAAGGTTTCCGGCGTGAGGACGATGCCGCCGACCTTGAGTCGCGGCATGGCCTCGTAGGAGACGACCTTGCGTTGCGGGAGGCTGACGATGGGCTGGAGATAGACCTCCAATCCGGCGCCGTCGAAGGCCTCGATCACGGGTGCCTCGTCCGCGGCCGTCCCGAAGGAGTCCAACTGGCGGGGAGCGGGCGGCGTCGTGCGTGGCACGAGCCGCATCGGAGCCGCAGGCTCGGACGTGACGGGCGGGGTTTGCGCCGGCTCGGGCTGCGCCGCTGAGGCAGCCGGGCGCGGTGACGGCGCGGCGGGTCTGGCGGCGGCCTGCTGGGCTTGCGGCGAAACCCGGGCGTGAGGTTGGGTCAGGACTTGCGCCTGCGTCTGCGCTTTCAGACGGTCGATGTCCCCATCCTGGGCGGCGACCACCGCGGCCAGTTCGCGCACGATGCCGCTGAGAATGCCGATCTCGGCTGTCACTTCCTCGATGCCGGCCGCGAGCCGGGCGTCAAGGGACTTCATCGCCTCGTCGGAGGGGGGCGCTGGGGATTGCGCCGCCGGGCTTCCTTGCATCCGCGTCTGAACCAGCGCGGCGGCGACCGATTCCAGCTTCACCAGACGCTGGGACAGCACCCCGATCTCCTTCGAGACCATGTCCTGGGCGGTGTTGAGGGCAGACAGGCGCCGCCACAGCAACAATCCTCCGGTGAGGCCGAGCCCCGACACGGCACAGGCCGCAGCCAGCGGCGCCACCAGGGCCAGCGGGACAAGGACCAGGACGCCGATGAGGCCGAGGATCCAGGGGGTGCCGCGCGGGCGGATCGTTCGGGCTTGCGGTGTCTTCACCGTCGATCGACGCGCTTCTGTCTGAGGGCCGCGGCCGGAAAAGGTACGCACGATGCGGGCAGGAGCCCGCAGGCCGTGGGGATGGGACGCGCCGGCGGGCCTTCGGTTGAGCCTTCCTGACGCCGTAACCCTAATGTTGCCGAGCCGGCCGGCGGCCGCAAGGCGGCGTGCCGTCTTCTCCCCGTGCAAACCGCCTCTCGCCCCGTTCGCCGACCACGTGCTTGCCAAGTGCCGCATGGAAGCCACATGGCCGGAGGGCTGGATGGGGGCCTGGGAAGAGAGCCTGGGAAGAGAGCCTGGGAAGAGAGCCTGGAAGGAAGCCATGGATCAGGATCCGATCGCTCTCACGATGCGCGTGGAGGGCATGACCTGCCAGGGTTGTGCCGAGGCCGTCCGCCGGACGATCCGCCGCCTCGACCCGCAGGCCGAGGTCGCGGTCGATGTGGAGGCCGGCCGCGTGACGGCGACCACCCGCGCCCAGAGTCTCGATGTCGCCCAGGCGCTCACCAAAGCCGGCTACACCGCCACCGCGATGACCGGCTGAACGTTCTCCGCCACGGATCGATCGAGGGCCGGGAGGGCGCGACTTCTGAATAATCTTGACGGTCCGGGTCAAAAAAATCCGAGAGGCTTTTCTTCGCCATTTCGCCCAAACTGCGACGATCGGTTTATCGTGGCCATAGCCTCGGCTAAAGCGCTTGGCGCTTCAATCGAGGCCGGGCCAGGGTAAGGCGCGCCGAAACGACGTCAGAATGTCGCCTGTCCCGATCCGGTCGGCTTCCGGCTGGGGTCGAGCGGTGGATTGGCGCGTCGCGAGCCCGGGTTCTCAAGAAACGACGGTGAGAGAAATGCCCTCAGATATCGAGATCGCCCGCGCGGCGACCCTGAAGCCCATCGCCGAAGTCGCCGGCAAGCTCGGCGTGCCGGACGAGGCGCTGCACAATTACGGCAAGCACATCGCCAAGATCGACCACGACTTCATCAAGTCGCTCGAGGGCAAGCCCGAGGGCAAGCTGGTGCTCGTCACCGCGATCTCGCCGACGCCTGCGGGCGAGGGCAAGACCACGACGACGGTGGGCCTCGGCGACGCGCTCAACCGCATCGGCAGGAAGGCGGTGATGTGTCTGCGCGAGCCCTCGCTCGGCCCCTGCTTCGGCATGAAGGGCGGCGCGGCCGGCGGCGGCAAGGCGCAGGTCGTGCCGATGGAGCAGATCAACCTGCACTTCACCGGCGATTTCCACGCCATCACCTCGGCGCACTCGCTGGCCGCCGCGCTGATCGACAACCACATCTACTGGGCCAACGAGCTCAACATCGACGTGCGCCGCATCTTCTGGCGCCGCGTGGTCGATATGAACGACCGGGCGCTACGCGCCATCAACCAGTCGCTCGGCGGCGTCGCCAACGGTTTCCCGCGTGAGGACGGTTTCGACATCACCGTCGCCTCCGAGGTGATGGCGGTGTTCTGCCTCGCCAAGGATCTCGCCGACCTCGAGGAGCGCCTCGGCCGCATCGTCATCGCCGAGACCCGCGACCGCAAGCCGGTGACGCTGGCCGAGGTGAAGGCCACGGGCGCCATGACCGTGCTGCTCAAGGACGCGCTGCAGCCGAACCTCGTGCAGACGCTGGAGGGCAACCCGGCCCTGATCCATGGCGGCCCGTTCGCCAACATCGCCCATGGCTGCAACTCGGTGATCGCCACCCGCACCGGCCTGCGGCTCGCCGACTACACCGTCACCGAGGCCGGCTTCGGCGCCGATCTCGGCGCGGAGAAATTCATCGACATCAAGTGCCGCCAGACCGGCCTCAAGCCCTCGGCGGTGGTGATCGTCGCCACGGTGCGCGCGCTCAAGATGCATGGCGGCGTCAACAAGAAGGATCTCCAGGCTGAGAATCTCGACGCGCTGGAAAAGGGCTTCGCCAATCTCGAGCGCCACGTGAAGAACGTGCGCAGCTTCGGCCTGCCGGTGGTGGTCGGCGTGAACCACTTCTTCCAGGACACCGATGCCGAGCACGCCAAGCTCAAGGAACTGTGCCGCGACCGGCTGCAGGTCGAGGCCATCACCTGCAAGCACTGGGCGGAGGGCGGCGCCGGCGCCGAGGATCTGGCCCATGCGGTGGTGAAGCTGGCCGAGGGCGAGCAGCAGCCGCTGAACTTCGTCTACGAGACCGAGTCGAAGCTCACCGACAAGATCAAGGCGATCGCGACCAAGCTCTACGGCGCGGCCGATATTCAGATCGAGTCGAAGGCCGCCACCAAGCTCGCCGGCTTCGAGAAGGATGGCTACGGCCACCTGCCGATCTGCATGGCCAAGACGCAGTACTCGTTCTCGACCGACCCGACGCTGATCGGCGCTCCGTCCGGCCACCTCGTCTCGGTGCGTGACGTGCGCCTCTCGGCCGGTGCCGGCTTCGTCGTGGTGATCTGCGGTGAGATCATGACCATGCCGGGCCTGCCCAAGGTGCCGGCGGCGGACAACATCCGCCTCGACGCCAACGGCCAGATCGACGGTCTGTTCTAGAGCATTTTCCGCGGAAGTGGTTGCCGGTTCCGCGAGAGAAAATGCGGCACTATCAAGTAGCTAGAGCATTTTTCGTGATCCAGGGACCATGGAAAATGCTCTAGCCGTACCGTCGCCCTCTCTCCTCCGGGGGAGAGGGTGCCTGCGGAGCGGGCGGGTCGAGGGGACGCTGTACTCGGTGTCCGCCTCGCAGCCTTTCTTTGAAACCTGCCTGCCTTCTCCCGACCCGATGTCGGGGGTCACCCGCCCCCGCGAAGGGGGAGGGATCCTCCTCTAGGCCGCCAGTCCGCGCTTCTTGAGTAGCGGCGCAATGCTCGGCAGCCGCCCCCGGAACGCCGTATAAGCCTCGCGGGCGTCGCGCAGGTTGCCCGCGCCGTAGATCATCCGGCGCAACCGCTGGGCCGTCTCCGGGTGGAAGATGTCGCCCGCCTCGCGGAAGGCGTCGAAGGCATCGGCATCGAGCACCTCCGACCAGAGATAGCTGTAATAGCCGGCGGCATAGCCGTCGCCGGAGAAGATGTGCGCGAAATGCGGGGCACGGTGCCGCGCCGCGATCTCCGTCGGCATGGCGATGCGGCGCAGGGCGTCCGTCTCGAAAGCGCCGACATCGAGCCCGTCCTCGCCGGCGGCGGAGAGGTGGAGCGTCATGTCGACGATGGCCGAGGCGGCGTATTCGACGGTGGCGAAACCCTGGTTGAAGGTCGCGGCAGCCAGGAGCTTCTCCAGCAGCGCCTCCGGCATCGATTCCCCGGTCTGGACGTGGCGGGCATGGGCCCGGAGCACCTCCGGCTGCTGCAGCCAGTGCTCGTAGAGTTGGGAGGGCAGTTCCACGAAGTCCCGCGAGACGGCGGTGCCGGACAGAAGCGGATAGGTCACGTCCGAGAGGAGCCCGTGCAGGGCATGGCCGAATTCGTGGAACAGGGTACGCGCGTCGTCGAAGGACAGCAGCGTCGGCTCGCCTCGCGGCGCCCGGGCGAAGTTCATCACGTTGACGATGATCGGCGTGATGTCGCCGTTCAGCCGCTCCTGCGAACGGAAGGCGCTCATCCAGGCGCCGGACCGCTTCGAGGCCCGCGCGAAGTAATCGCCGAGGAACAGGCCCACCTCCGACCCGTCCGCATCGCGCACGATCCAGGTCCGCACGTCGGGATGGTAGCGCGGCACGTCCCGAATCTCTTCGAAGCTCAGGCCGAACAGCCGCGAGGCGGTGTCGAAGGCCGCTCGGATCATGCCGTCCAGGGGCAGGTACGGCTTGATCTCGGCTTCGTCGAGATCGTGCTGGGATCGCCTCAGCTTCTCGGAGAAATGCCGCCAGTCATGCGCTTCGAGGGCGAAATCGTGTCCCTCGGCGCGCACCAGTGCCTGCAATTGCTCGCGCTCCTCGGCGGCCCGCTGCAAAGCCGGCTTCCAGACGTTGCGCAACAATTCCATCGCGGCATCGGGCGAGCCGGCCATGGTGTCGTCGAGCTTGAGATGGGCGAAACTGTCGAAGCCGAGCAGCCGCGCCCGTTCGGCGCGCAGGCGCACGATCTCCGAGATCACCGCCCGGTTATCGGTCTCGCCCCCGTTCTCGCCGCGGCGGATCCAGGCGTCGTAGGCCCGCGCGCGCAGGTCGCGGCGGGTCGAGAAGACGAGGAAAGGCTCGATCAGCGAGCGTGACAGGGTGACGATGTGGCGGTGCTCGCCGCCCCTCTCCTTGGCCGCTTCGGCGGCGGCGGCGCGCAGGAAGGGCGGCAGGCCGGCGAGATCGTCCTCGCCGTCGAGCGGGAGGATGAAGCTGCGCTCGTCGGCCAGAACGTTCTGGGCGAATCGCGTGCCGAGTTCGGCGAGCCGGGTCGCGATCTCGGCGAGGCGCGCCTTGGCCTCCGGTGCGAGATCGGCGCCGGCCCGGCGGAAGCGGGTGCGATAGCGGTCGAGCATCCGCTGCTCCTCGGCGCCGAGACCCTCCGCTTCGGCGTCGATGGCGGAGAGGCGGGCCCAGAGAGCGGGGTTCAGGGTGATGGCGCTGGCATGCCGCGCGAGCTGCGGGGCCACTGCCCGCTCGATGGCCTGGAGTTCCGGGCCGGTGTTGCTGCCGGTGAGATTGAAGAACACGTTCGCCACCCGGTCGAGCGCTTGGCCGGCCCGTTCCATCGCCACGACGGTATTGGCGAAGCTCGCCGCCTCCTGGTTTCCGGCGATGGCGGCGATTTCGGCCTCATGCTCCTTCAGCGCGGTCGCGAAGGCCGGCACGAAATGCTCCGGCCGGATCGCTTCGAATGGCGGCAGGCCGAAGGGGGTCGACCATTCCCGCGCATCGAAGGGATTTCCCGGCGCCGGGCCGGCCTCGTCGCCGGATCCCGAACCCACGGGGAGGTCGCGTGCGGTGTCGGCGGTCATGAACTCTGCCTTCGGGAACGACGTTCGGTGCAATGCGTCAACATAGGTTTGCGGCCGGCTCAGCGCAAAGCGGCCGGCCCAGCCGGATCGGACAAAGTCGCAAGGGTCGTGGCCGGGATGTTGTTGCCGAGATGGGCCGGGGAGCCAACGAGGATATGACGAGACGGGGTGGCATCGATCCGCGGCTACCGAGCGGGGACCACGCGGCATGAAGCCTGTCATCCTCGCCAGCCTTGTCGGCGCCGGCTTTGCAGCCGGAATCGGCGCTCCGCTCGCCGAACCGGGCAAGCAAATTCCGGCAGCGACGGTGCCGCTGCCGCCGCCGCCGCCGCCGGAACGCCCGAACGATCTCGTCCCGCCTTCGCCCCAGGTGACGCCGCTGCCGCCGGGACGACCGCCGGAGCTCGCCACATCTCCCGACCGCGCCGGTGACCGGAAGCCGGAGGAGGCGTCCAAGGCAGCCGGCAAGGCGACGGGTCAGGAGCCGGCGCCCGCGACTGCCCCGGAGACGCCGCTGCCGCCGACCCGCCCGCCGGAATTGTCGGGGGAGGCGGCGCTCGCCTTGAAGGTTGCGGCGCCGGATGACACCGCCTGCCTGCGCCGGCTGGAACGGCTCGGGGTTCGGTTCGAGGCTCTGCCGCCCTTGAGCAATGGTCAGTGCAGCGCGCCGCATCCGCTGAGCGTCACCGCCCTGGCCGACGGGGTGGCGTTGGAGCCGGCCGCGACCCTGACCTGCAGGTCTGCCGAGGCGCTGGCGCGCTGGACGAGCGAGGTGCAGGTCGCCGCGCGGCGAACGTTCGACGACAGCCTGAAGAGTCTCGTGCTCGGAGGCAGTTACGTCTGCCGGGGCCAGAACCACGACACCGATGCCAAGCTCAGCGAGCACAGCTTCGCCAACGCCGTGGACATCATGGGCTACGGCTTCGGCAAGCGCCCGAACCTCACCGTCTCGGCCGTGCCCGACGGCACTCCCGAAGCGGCTTTCCTCAGCACGGTGCGGGCGAGCGCCTGCGGCTTCTTCCGCACGGTGCTGGGGCCCGGCAGCGACGCGGCCCATGGCAACCACCTGCATCTCGACGAACGCGAACGCAATGCCGGGCACCGGCTCTGCGAATAGGATGGGGCAGCAGGCGCCTTTCGTCGCGGGAACGGCGGCGCTTGACCATCGCTTTTCTCAGGTTGTGAGCCGAGGAGCGTGACGGGCGATGGGACGGGCGTCTGTGTGGGGGGCGCTGACGGCGCTCTGTTTTCTGAGCGTCATCGTTGCGCCGGCCGTGAGTGCGGCCGAGACGCCGGCCCTGACCCGCGAAGCGATCGAGAACGCGACCTTCCAGGAGTCGCGGGAGGATTCGAAGCCGGACGAGGCCGCCAAGGCGAAGACCAAGGCAGCAGCCAAAAAGGAGGCCGGTGACAGGCCGGATCCGCTGCTGGTGAAGGTGCAGGTTCTGCTCGACCGAGCCCGATTCTCCCCCGGTGCCATCGATGGGCGCGACGGCGAGAACCTGCGCGGCGCGCTCTCGGCCTTCGCCGCCGCTCAGGGATTGCCGGCCACGAACCGGCTCACCCGCGAGTTGTTCGACCGGCTCCAGGCGACGAGCCGCGATCCCGTCGTGACGCAGTACACGATCACCGAGGAGGATGTGAAAGGCCCCTTCGTCGAGAGCATGCCGCGCAAGATGGAGGAGCAGGCCGAGGTCGGGCCGATGCGCTACACCAACACCCGCGAGATGCTGGCCGAGCGCTTCCACATGCAGCGCGACCTGCTCTCCGCCCTCAACCCGGACGTGCCCCTGGACAAGGCTGGCGGCACCCTCGTGGTGGCGGCGGTCCCGCCGATGGGCGACGGCAAGGTCCAGGGCGCGCCTCTCCCGCCCAAGGTCACCCGCATCGAGATCGACAAGCGCACGAAGCGGCTGTTGGCCTATGGCGAGGATGGCAAGCTGACGGCGGATTACCCCGCGTCCATCGGCAGCGCCGAGAAGCCGGCGCCGGACGGCTCGGCCAAGGTCAAGGCGATCGCCTTCGACCCCTGGTACACCTACAACCCAAAATACCGCTTCGCCGGGGTGAAGGCCCGGAAGAAGTTCTCGATCCATCCGGGGCCGAACAATCCGGTCGGCGTCGTCTGGATCGATCTCTCGCTCCCGTCCTACGGCATTCACGGCACCCCGGAGCCGGAAAAGGTCGGCAAGACCGAATCGCATGGCTGCATCCGCCTGACGAACTGGGATGCGCGGGATCTCGCGAGCCGGACGGAGAAGGGCGCGAAGGTCGAATTCCTCGACAAGTGATCCGGTCTCCGCCTGATCGAAGCGGTAACCGTATCACTCAGCCCGCGTGGCGCCTGAGCGAAGCTCGAATCCGCTATCCTGGAGGGATCAAGCGGATTTGGCATAGCCGTCCTCAGGCTCGCCGCAGCAGGCCGCCCGCCGCGAGCAGCAGCGCGTCGCCGAGGAAGGCCAGGGCGGCGCTGGCCAGCGCGCCTTGCAGCATCGCCACGAAGTTCTGGTTCTGAAGCCCGGCGACGATCGGTGTGCCGAGCGTCGCGGCGCCGGCCAGGGCCCCCACCGCCGTCACGGCGACGCATAGGACGAAGGCGGTGCGCAGGGTCTCGATCAGACCCCACGCGGCCAGCGGCAGCTCGACTTGTCGCAGAATCTGACAGGGTGTCAGCCCGATGGCGCGGGCCGCCTCGCGCGCCTCGGTCGGCACGGATTCGAGGGCGGCGACGGTACCCCGCAAGGTGGCCATGAGGCCGTAGGCGGCGAGCGCCAGGAGCGTCGGTGGGCCGCCGAAGCCGAGGATCGGCAATGCGAGAGCCACCACCACCACCGGCGGCACCGCCTGGGCGAAGGCGGCGAAGGTATCGATGCTCCCGCGCAGGGCGGCGAAACGGCCCCGCGTGGCGATCAGGCCGAGCCCGCCGCCGAGCCCTGCGACGAGGGCGAGTCCAGTCCCGGCCAGGGCGAGGTGGTTAAGAGCCAAATCGGCCAACCGTCCCAGGGCGAGGGGACGTTGGGCACCGCCGCCGACGACGAGGAGGCTGGCCAGGGCCGGATGGCTCGAAAGGCCGAGCACGATGCCGAGGAGGAGCGGGCCGATTGCCGGGGTGAGACGGCTCATTGCGGCCACCGCCGCCGCGCGGCCGCTTCGACGGCCCGCAGACCGGTTTCGGCGGCGAGGGAGAGGGCGATCACTGGCAGGGCCCCGAGCAGGATCAGGTCGGGCGCGAACTGGGCCATGCCGTCGAAGACGAGGGTGCCGAGCCCTCCCGCGCCGACCAGGGCGCCAAGGGTCGCGAGCCCGAGGGCCTGGACGGTGGCGACCCGCAAGCCTCCGACGAGGACCGGAGCGCCCAGGGGCAGACGCAGATCCGTCAGGATCTGGCGCGGGCTGAGGCCGAGGGCGCGTGCCGCATCGAGGCTCGCCCCGTCGGGCGCGCGCAGCGCCGCCTGCAGCCCGCGCCAGAGTGGCAGCAGCAGGTAGGCGGCGATGCCGGTCAGCGCGGGCCCGGTCCCGAGGGCCGAGAACCCGTAGCCACGCAAGGCCGGCAGGGCGCCGAGCAGCGCCGAGGCCGAGGCCACGAGACCGCCGAACAGGGCAATGGCGGGCACGACCTGCACGCCGCTCACGGCAAGATCGACGGCGCCGCGCCCGCGCCGCCAGGATCCGAGGGCCAGGGTCGCGAGCAGGGCGAGCAGCAGGGCCCCGCATGAGAGGGCGAGATGATCGATGATCGCGTGGCCCAGGAGAGAGCGGCGGGCTTGCAGCTCCTGGGCGAGGGACAGCGCGTCGAGGTGCCCCGCTATCCCAAGAATTGCGAGCAAGCCGCCGAGGCCGGCCGCCGCCATCGGAACGCCGCCGGGCAGAGCCGCTCGCCGCGCGGCAGCCGTCACGGCGGAGGCGAGCAGAATTAGGATGATCCACGCTCCGGCGGCGAGCCGTGCCCGCGCCGCAGGGGGCGCGTTGGCGAGGGCCGCGCTCGCGCCGGCTCCGACCCCGATGAGGAGCATCGAAGCGGCCCCCGCACAGGCGAGCCCGGCAACGAGCGTGACGCCCCGGCCGCGGCCCAAAGCCAGAAGGCCGAGGCCGAGGGCTGAGAGACCGGCGACCGGCCAGAGCCAGGGGCCGAGGGCCGTGGCCGCATTGAGCGGCGTTCCGGTGACCAGCCGGTTCGGCGCCAGATGCAGCATCGGCAGAAGGGCAAGAACGGTCGGCACCGGGGCGGCGGCCGCCAGACCGAGGATGAGACGCGCGATCACGGGCGGCCCGCCTGCCGTCCGAGCCAATCCGCCGCGACGGCGGAGGCTGTGCGTCCCTCCACGGTGATCGCCGCATTGAGCTGCCGCAGGGTCTCCGCGTCGAGACGGGCGAAGACGGAATCGAGGGCGTCGCGGATCTGCGGATGGCGGGCGAGCGTCTCGGCGCGGATCACCGGGGCCGGCTCGTAGACGATCTGCGCGCCTTTCGGGTCGCTCATCACCGTCAGGTCGAGGGCCGCGAGAGCGCCATCGGTGCCATAGACCATCCCGGCATTGACCCCGCTGATGCCCTCCGCCGCGGCGCGGGCGGTGACCGCCGTGTCGCCGCCGGGCAGGCTGATGATCCGGGAGAGCGGCAGGTTGAAGCCATAGGCTGCTTCGAAGGAGGGCAGGGCGGCCGGGCTCTCGACGAACTCGGTCGAGGCGGCGAGGCGGATAAGGTCGGCGCGGACGGCGCCCGCGAAATCGGCCATGGTAACCAGGGACCGCTCCCGGGCGAGCCGGCCCTGGACTGCGATCAGCCATGTGTTGTCGGCCGGTGCCCGCGCGAGCCAGACGAGGCCGCGCGCCGCGTCGAGCCGCGCCGCGAGGCGATAGGCGGTGCCGGCGGACTTCCAGGCCGGATCGGTCTCGGTGCCGGAGAAGAAGGCGACGTTCCCGGTATATTCCGGATAGAGGTCGATCTCGCCCGCGAGCAGGGCGGAGCGGACGATCAGCGTCGGGCCGAGGCCGAGGCGGGGCTCGACCTGTAGGCCGAGGCCTTCGAGGATCAGCGCGATCAGATGGCCCAGAAGACGGCCCTCCGTATCGCTCTTGGAGGCGATCACGATCGGGCGAGCGGGCGCGGCACGGGCGCGCGATGGCAGCAGAGCAGCGATGGCGCCTGTCACGAGCCGACGTCGATCCACGCCGGATCGAGGTGCCGCGTTGCGACAGGGCAAAGGAAATGTTGCGCAGAGTAACATGGACGGTCGAGCATAGCACGGACACGGCTTTCCGGCGCTTGACACGCCCAGCTTTACGGGCGACGGCTCCGGGTGCCGGGCAGCGTCTTCCGGGTGGGGCATCCGTTTCCGCAGCATTGTCGGGGAAGCCACGTCCGGAGGGTTAGGGCGCGACCGGTCCGCCAAGGACAGCGTTCCGGCTTCAGGAACGGATCGATAGGGAAGACGACCCGGCGTGACTGTGGATTCGAACGAGGATCGTCTGTCCGGCGCCCGCGTGCTGGTCGTCGAGGACGAGGCGGCGATCTCGATGCTGCTCGAGGATATGCTGCTGGATTTCGGCTGCGAGATCGTCGGCCCGGCCGCGCGTCTCGCCACCGCCCTGGAGATGGCCCGCAGCGAATCGTTCACGGTCGCGATCCTCGATGTCAACGTTGCGGGCGAGCCGATCTATCCGGTGGCCGAGGCCATCGCCGAGCGCCAGCTGCCCATCGTGTTCTCGACCGGTTACGGCGGGGCGGGCATCCGCGAGCCGTTCCGCGACCGGCCGGTGGTGCAGAAGCCCTTCAGCCAGGCCGACCTCAAGCGCACCCTGATCGCCGCGATTGAGAGCACCCAGGGCTGACGCTCTCGAACACGCTCAGACGCCTTCGATCTCGAAGGCGTTCGGCAGGTGGCGCGGCCAGCGGCGCGGCGCCACGAACACGGCATCCGCTCTCAAGGTGACGTCGGCAGGAAGCGGATGCCGGGCGAGCCAAGCCCGCGCGGCGCGGGATATCCGCGCCCTTTTTCGCGCATCGATCGCGGTGGCGGCGGCATCCAAGGTCGCGCGCGCCTTGACCTCGACGAAGGCGATGGTGCCTCCGCGCCGGACGATCAGGTCGATCTCGCCGCCCGCCGCCGCGTAGCGGCGGGCCAGCGGCCGGTAGCCCTTCAGCATCAGCGCCGCCAGCGCCAACGCCTCGGCGGAGAGGCCCCGGCCGTAGGTGAGGCGGCGGCGTAAGGCCGGATCAGGCGGACGCGTCGTCATCGCTGCGGCGAGCGAGCACCAGGGCGCGGGCATAGACGACGCGCTTGGGCTGGCCGGTCTCGTCGGCGACGAGGGCGGCGGCGTCCTTGATCGAGTGCCGGGCGAGGGCTGCCTCGATGCGGGCATCGAGCCCGGTATCGGCCTCCCGCGCCACCGCGTCCTCGGGCGCCGCGCCGATCACCACCACCACCTCGCCCTTGGGCGGCCCCTCCTGCGCGAAGGCCTCCGCCAAGCCGCCGAGGCTGTCGCGGCGGATCGTCTCGTAGAGTTTGGTCAATTCGCGCGCCACCGCCGCCGGCCGCTCGGGACCGAGGGTCTCGGCGGCGTCCGCCAGCATCTCGGGCAGGCGGTGGGGGGATTCGAATACCACCAACGTGCCCGGAATGGTCGCGAGCGCCTCCAGCCGGTTGCGCCGCGCGCCGGATTTCTGTGGCAGGAAGCCCTCGAAGAAGAAGCGGTCGGTCGGCAGACCGGCGGCGACGATGGCCGTCATCACCGCCGACGGGCCGGGGATCGGCGTGACCGGGATGCCGGCGGCGATCGCGGCCTGGACCAGCTTGAAGCCCGGATCCGAGACCAGCGGCGTGCCTGCGTCGGAGACGAGCGCCAGGGTCTCACCGCCCTTCAGCCGCATCACCATCCGCTCGCGCACGGCGTCGTTGGAATGCTCGTGGTAGGACAAGAGCGGCGTCGTGATCCCGTAATGCATCAGCAGGGTGCGGGTGACGCGGGTATCCTCGGCCAAGACGGCGTCGGCCGCGGCCAGGGTCGCGAGGGCGCGGAACGAGACGTCGCGCAGATTACCGATGGGGGTCGCCACCACGTAGAGGCCCGGCGTCAGGGATTCGGCCTCGGCGGCGAGGCCGAAGGCGGTGAAGGTGGCGGGGGCGCGGTAGCCGCCCTCGGGGCGCTTGTCGAGTCGCTGTGTCATCGCCGCGACAATGCCATGTCCGCGCGCCTTTGAAGACCGGGGAAAGGCCGAGCCTCACATTTACTTTTTGCAGAGCTCTCCGCATCGTCACCCCGACTTGCGCGCGGAAGGGAACGGCGATGGCGCGACGGGGCGGATATCGGGCAGGCCTCGCGGCGGTCGTGGCGCTGTGCGCTGGGCTTGCCGCCTGCGTCGGGATCCCCGAGGCGCCGCGCCCGCAGACGCCGTCGGCTCCCGCCGATCCGGTCGCGACGGACCAGACCATCGGCACCGGCTCGGTGAAGGTCGCGCTGATCGTGCCTTTGAGCGGGCAGGGCGCGGCGGTCGGCACCGCCCTGCGCAACGCCGCCGAACTCGCCTACGACGATTTCCAGAAGCCCGACCTTCGCATCCTGGTCAAGGACGACCGTGGCACGCCCGAAGGCGCCCGGGAGGCCGCCCAGGCGGCCTTCGCCGAGGGCGCCGAGGTGGTGCTCGGCCCGCTCTTCGCCGCCAATGTCCAGGCGGCGGGAAGTGTCGCCCGCGGAGCGGGCAAGCCGGTAATCGCTTTCTCGACCGACGCGGCGGTGGCCGCACGCGGCGTCTACCTCATCAGCTTCCTGCCGCAATCGGAGGTCGACCGCATCGTCGATGAGGCGACGGCGGCCGGGCGCCGCTCCTTCGCCGCTCTGATCCCTGAGACGACTTACGGCAACGCCGTCGAGGCACAGTTCCGAGAGGCAGTGGCCCGGCGCCGCGCCCGGCTGGTCGCTATCGAGCGTTATCCCGCCGGCAATCCGGGCCCGGCGGTGGAACGGCTGCGCGGCGTCATCGCGGGAGCTTCGGCGCAGGCCGACGCCCTGTTCGTTCCGGATACGCCGGAGGGCCTCGCCGCTGTCGCCCCGGCCCTGACGCGGGCCGGCTTCTCACCGGCGCGGGTGCGCCCGGTCGGACTGGCCCTGTGGAACGACCCGCGTGTGTTCTCGCAGCCGGCTTTCCAGGGCGGATGGTTCGCCGCCCCGGACGCCGCCGGCTTCTCCGGTTTCTCTCAGCGTTATCAGGCCCGCTTCGGCGCGCTGCCGCCGCGCACCGCCTCGCTGGGCTACGATGCGGTCTCCCTCATCGCCGCTCTCGTGCGCCAATTCGGTTCGCAGCGCTTCGCCGATGCGACGCTGACCAATCCAGCCGGCTTTTCCGGCCTCGATGGCACGTTCCGGTTCCGCCCGGAGGGTGTCAGCGAGCGCACGCTCGCGGTCTACGAGATCCGCAATAACGCCGCCACGGTGGTAAGCCCGGCGCCGAAGGTGCTGGCGCCATCGGGGATCTGACGCTTTTTACGCGATCGCTGATGATGAGGCTGCGCACGCCCATACGCTACGCAATGGGCCGTCCGGCAGCATGGCGGATCGTCGCGACAGCGATGGCTTGTTCCGCCACATCCACGCGATAGAAGATCATCCACGCGGTAGAAGATCAGGTAGGGCAGGCGCGGCACCACGAAGCGGCGCAGTCCGCGACCGACGGGACGGCCTGCCTGGGGATAATCGAGGAGTCTGCGCAGAACCGTCGCCAGCTGATGCTCAACTTGACGGGCTGCCTGCGGAACGTGCGAGGCGAGGTAGGTGGCGATGGTCTCGAGATCGTTCGTCGCCCGAGTGGAAAGGCGCAGCTTCACCGAAGGTGGCGTCGGAAGGCGGCGGAAATCAGATCCTCTGGATCGCCCTCGGTGAACTCGCCACGGTCCAGCTGCGCAAGTCCTTCGAGAACGAAGGGAAGATGGTCCGGCTCGATATCGAGCGTTGGGCTGCCCTGAGTTACGGGGAGAATGGCTTGCGCCATGCTCTCACGATCTGCTGCCGGCATCCGCCGCAGAGCCGCGACGGCTTGATCCAGGATATCGGCCATCGACGCCTCCTCAATCCAAAAAAGCATAGCGAGAGGCGGGAGGGGAGACCGATTAGGGTGGGCGTCAGCCTGCCAGTTCGGCCACCACGGCGTTGAGGACCGGCGCGCCACGGGCGGTCGCGGCGATGCGGCCGTCGGAACGCCGCGCGACGAGGCCGTCCGCGATCAGCGCGTCGAGGCGCTGGGCATCGAGGGGCCGGCCTTTCAGGGCAGCGTAGCGGGCCGGGTCGATCCCTTCCGAGAGGCGCAGGCCCATCATCAGGAACTCGTCGCCCTGATCCTCGGCGGCAAGACGCTCGGTCTCGACGATGCCGTGACCCTCGCCCTCGACCCGCGCGAGCCAGGCCTCGGGCGCCTTCTCGGTCAGCGTGCCGGTGCGACCCTCCGGCAGGACGAGGCGGCCATGGGCACCGGGACCGATTCCGGCATATTCGCCGTAGCGCCAGTAGAGCAGGTTGTGACGCGACTGCGCGCCGGGCCGGGCATGGTTCGAGATCTCGTAGGCCGGCAGCCCGGCCTGGGTGCAGATCTCCTGCGTCACATCGTAGAGCGCGCGGGCGGATTCGTCGTCCGGCGGCACGAGGCGCCCGGCCTGGGCCAGGCCGAAGAACGGTGTGCCGGGCTCGATGGTGAGCTGGTAGAGCGAGAGATGCTCCGCCGCATGGGCGATGGCTTGCCTGAGCTCGGCGGCCCAGGCGGCGGGCGTCTGGTCGGGGCGGGCATAAATGAGGTCGAAGGAAAAGCGCTCGAAATGCGCCGATGCCGTGCGGACGGCGGACAGCGCCTCGGCGACGCTGTGCAGCCGGCCGAGCCGCTTGAGGTCGCCGTCATCGAGAGCCTGGACGCCGAGAGAGACGCGGTTGACCCCGGCCGTCCGGTAGCCGCGAAAGCGGGTCGCTTCGACGCTGGTCGGGTTGGCCTCCAGCGTCACCTCCGCATCCGGCGCAATGGCCCAGGCGCCGGCCACCGCGTCGAGCAGGCCTGCCACCGTCTCCGGTGCCATCAGCGAGGGCGTGCCGCCGCCGAGGAAGATGCTGGTGACGGTGCGACCCGGCGCCAGCGCCGCCGCGTGGGCGATCTCGCGGCGGAAGGCGGCGAGGAAGCGCGGCTGGTCCACGCCCGCATGGCGGACATGGCTGTTGAAGTCGCAATAGGGGCACTTCGCGGCGCAGAACGGCCAGTGCAGGTACACGCCGAAGCCCGCATCGCGGGTCGGGTGGTCGGGCGGTGTCGCAGGGTGCATCGGCCTGTCTAGCATCGTCGATCCGCGCAGGCGGTGCATCGTCGTCCGAACCGCCCCTCATCCCTAGGCGCCGAAGCGAAGGCCTCGAACGATCCCCAGCCGGCGCGTAGGATTCGGAGCAGTCTTGGATCCGCGGACGCGGGCGGCTCAGGATGAGGACGGCCGGCGCGTTGGTGTCGAAGCCGGATGTAAGTTCCTCAGGCTGCCCGCGAAAGGTCAGCCCGGCCGGCGCAGGCAGGCCTTGGCGAGGAGGACGAACGCCCGGGCCCGGTGGGACAGAGCGTTGCCGCTCTGCCAATCGACGCCGTGCTTCTCCTCGGACGAGATCTCGCCAAAGGTGCGGTCCATACCTTCCGGCCGGAACATCGGGTCGTAGCCGAAGCCGAGGCTGCCGCGCGGCTCGACGAGGTCGCCGTAGATCCGCCCCTCGAACAGCTCGGTATGGCCGTCCGGCCAAGCCAGAACCAGGGCCGAGACGAAATGCGCCCGCCGGTCGCTCGCGCCGCGGCTGTCGAGTTCCGCCGCGATCCGGGCCATGGCGCCGGCAAAGTCCTTGTTCGGCCCGGCCCAGCGGGCGGAGAACAGCCCCGGCGCCCCGTCGAGGGCATCGACACACAGGCCGGAATCGTCGGCGAAGGCCGGCAGGCTCGAGGCTTTCGCGGCGGCGAGCGCCTTGATCGCCGCGTTCTCGGAAAACATCGTGCCGGTCTCGTCGGGCTCGGGCAGGCCGAGTTCGCCCGCCGAGACCGCCTCGACGCCGAAGGGTGCCAGCAGCTCGCGCATCTCGACGAGCTTGCCGGCATTGTGGGTCGCGATGACGACCTTGCCCGTCAGGATGCGATGCTCGCTCACGCGATGGCCTTCCGTTGCAGATCGACGAGCTGCGCCACGCCACCCTTGGCGAGGCGCAGCAATTCCAGGAATTGCTCGTCGGTGAAGGGCTCCATCTCGGCGGTGCCCTGTACCTCGACGATGCCGCCCCTGCCGGTGACGACGAAGTTGGCGTCGGTCTCGGCCGCCGAATCCTCGGCATAGTCGAGGTCGAGCACCGGCTTGCCCTTGTAGATGCCGCAGGACACCGCAGCGACGTGATCCTTGAGCGGATCGACCGAGATGATCGAGCGGGCGCGCATCCAGGCGAAACAATCGTGCAGGGCGACCCAGGCCCCGGTGATCGAGGCGGTGCGGGTGCCGCCATCGGCCTGGATCACATCGCAATCGATGGTGATCTGGCGCTCGCCCATCGCCGGCAGGTTCGTCACGGCGCGGAGGGAACGGCCGATCAGCCGCTGGATCTCCTGGGTGCGGCCGGAGGGCTTGCCGGAATTGACCTCGCGGCGGGTCCGCTCATGGGTCGCCCGGGGCAGCATCGAATATTCCGCCGTCACCCAGCCCTTGCCGGAGCCGCGCAGCCACGGTGGCCCGCGCTCTTCGAGCGAGGCGGTGCAGAGCACGCGGGTATTACCGAAGGTGACGAGGCAGGAGCCTTCCGCGTAGCGGGCAACCGCCCGTTCCAGCGAGACGTCGCGCATCGCGTCGGGCGCGCGCTTCGAGGGCCGCATCCTTGAAAAGCTCCGTATTGGAAATCGAAGCCAGGGCTCTTAGGCGCTGCCGCCGCCTGCGGCAACTGCCGGCTCGGCGCCGGCTCTCCATAAAAAAGGCCGCCGTCGCGAGACGGCGGCCGAGGGAGGCGAGGAGCCCCGAGGGCGGTTCAGCGCCAGTGGCGATGCACCCCATGCCGGCGATGCCAGTGATGAGGCCGCCCGAACCGGTGATGCCGGTGCATGTGGCGGCGATGCCGATAGTGGCGGCGGTAATGGCGATGGTGGCGCCGGTACTGGGCCTGCTCGATCATGCCGCCGGCCGGAGCGGTCGCCTCGGTCTGGATCGGCAGCGGGGCAGCCTCGGCGGCGCGGGGCGCGGCAGTGAGGCTCAAGCCGGTGACGGCAATGGCCAGGGCAGCGGCCTTCACCATGGTCTTTCGTGCGCCTGTCAGCACTATCGGTAGCTCCATTTTGCTCGATCTACGGGAAGGCGGACCGCAACCTGACATGCGGCTCCTGACGTGAAACGGTCGTGGGACGCGGAATGATCCCGGGCGCGATCCTGTTTCCGTGATCGGAGCGGGATGCGGCGTCGCGCAGAACCGTCGCAGGCTTGAGGATTGATCGGCGGCGCACGAGCCATCACAATCGTGTCTCAGGTTCCGATCCCTCCCGTGTCCGAAGCCCGTCAGACCATCGTGCCTCCGCAAATTCAGGCGCTGTCCGCCCTCAACGACCGCGCCCGTGAGATCTTCCGCCAGATCGTCGAGAGCTACGTCACCACCGGTGAGCCGGTGGGGTCGCGCAACCTCGCGCGCATCCTGCCGATGAGCCTGTCGCCGGCCTCGATCCGCAACGTGATGGCGGATCTGGAGCATTCCGGGCTGATCTTCGCGCCGCATACCTCGTCCGGGCGGCTGCCCACCGAACTCGGCCTGCGCTTCTTCGTCGATGCGATGATGGAGATCGGCGACGTCGATCACGACGAGAAGGCACGCATCGAAGCACAGATGCAGGCGGCGGCCTCGCGACACACCTTTGATTCGGCCCTGGCCGAGGCCTCCTCCCTGCTGTCGGGCATCTCGCGCGGGGCGGGCGTGGTGCTGACCACCAAGGTCGATGCCGGGCTCAAGCATGTCGAGTTCGTGCGGCTCGACGCCGACCGGGCGCTGGTGGTGCTGGTGTCGATCGACGGCACGGTGGAGAACCGGCTGGTCGACCTGCCCCCCGGCCTGCCGGCGGGGGCGCTGCAGGAGGCCTCGAACTACCTCAATGCCCGCCTGCGCGGCCGGACGCTGGATTCGCTGCGCGCCGATATCGAGGCCGGGCGCAAGGCGATGAAGAGCGAGCTCGACGCGCTGACTGAGCGGCTGGTCGATGCCGGGCTCGCCACCACCGTCGGCCCGTCCGAGGCGCGCCAGCTCATCGTGCGGGGCCAGGCGAACCTGCTGGACGATCTGCGAGCGGCCGAGGATCTCGAGCGCATCCGCCTGCTGTTCAACGACCTCGAGACGCAGAAGGACGTGATCGAGCTGCTGGCGCGGGCCGAGCAGGGGGATGGCGTCCGCATCTTCATCGGCTCGGAGAACAAGCTGTTCTCACTCTCCGGCTCGTCGATGATCGCCGCACCCTTCCGCGACGGGGCGCAGAAGATCGTTGGCGTCGTCGGCGTGATCGGCCCGACGCGGCTCAACTACGCCCGCATCGTGCCGATGGTGGATTACACCGCCCGCGTGGTCTCGGGGCTGCTCGACCGCTCGCGGTAGGGCGACCGGCTTTCCCGATCCGAGTTCGTCCGCCACGGCGATGTGAGAGCAGGATCCGGGACGCGCCCGATCCGGCGGCTCCGTAAGCAGGGACCGTTCCCGCGGAGCCCCGCCATGCACATGATCGCGAACCGTCCCATGTCTGCGTCCGAATGGACGATGCTGCTCGGCCTGTCCCTGCTCTGGGGCGGCTCATTCTTCTTCACGGGTGTGGCTCTCACCGCCCTGCCGCCCTTCACCCTCGTCGCCCTGCGTGTCGGAATCGCGGCTCTCGTCCTCGCTCTGGTCCTGCCGCTCGTGGGATTGTGGTTGCCCCGTTCGCGTCGGGTCTGGGCCGCCTTTTTCGGCATGGGTGTGCTCAACAACGTGCTTCCGTTCTGCCTGATCGTCTGGGGGCAGACGCATATCGCCTCGGGGCTGGCAGCCATTCTTAATGCGACCACACCGCTCTTCACCGTCGTCGCCACCCACGTCCTGACCTCCGATGAGCGGATGACAGGGAATCGGCTCGCGGGCGTACTCATTGGCCTCGCCGGCGTGATCGTCATGGTCGGGGCTTCCGCCTTCGCCGGGCCTTCGGTCGATCTGCTGGCACAGCTCGCGATCCTCGGCGCGGCCCTGTCCTACGCCTTCGCCGCCATCTTCGGGCGGCGCTTCCGTCGTATGGGGATACCGCCTCTGACGACCGCTACGGGGCAGGTCACGGCCTCCGCATTCCTGCTCCTGCCGGTGGCGCTGTGGGCGGATCGGCCCTGGACCCTGGCCATGCCGGCCGCTTCCGTCTGGGGGGCCGTCCTCGGCATCGCGGTGCTGTCCACCGCGTTTGCCTACGTGCTCTACTTCCGCATCCTGACGACGGCCGGAGCGACGAACCTCATGCTCGTCACGCTGCTGATCCCGGTTTCCGCCGTTTTGCTCGGTGCGGTGGTCCTGGGAGAACGGCTCGAACCGCGCCATGGCCTCGGCATGGCCCTGATCGCCTGCGGCCTCGCCGCCATCGACGACCGCCTGCCGAACGCCTTCAGGGCGTGGCGTTCCGAGGCTCGGACGGGCCGGGTTCGGGATCTCTGAGCCGCTTTCCGCATCGTCCCGAGCGGATGCCTCCGCCGCTCGGGACAGGGCCTAGCGGGGATGGCCCGCTGCGACCTGCGAGGGGCCGTCCTCCGCCTCGTCGCGGGGGCCGACGAAGCGGCCGAGCAGGCGCCCGAGCAGGCCGCTCAGGCTGTCCATCAGCAGAAACACCGCCGGCACGAAGACGAGGGAGAGCAGGGTCGAGACGATCAGGCCGGCGATGACCGCGACCGCCATCGGCGCGCGGAACTCGCCGCCGATGCCGAGCGCCATCGCCGAGGGCACCATGCCGGCGGCCATGGCGATGGTGGTCATCACGATCGGCCGGGCGCGTTTGCGGCCGGCATCGATGATGGCCGTCACCCGGTCGACGCCCGCCCGCATCTCCTCGACGGCGAAGTCCACGAGCATGATCGCGTTCTTCGTCACCAGCCCCATCAGCATCAGGATGCCGATGACGACCGGCATCGAGATCGGCATGTGGCAGATCAGCAGGCCGAGGATGGCGCCGCCGATGGAGAGGGGCAGCGAGAACAGGATGGTCAGCGGCTGCAGGAACGAGCCGAACAGCAGCACCAGCACCGCGTAGACCATCATGATGCCGGCGCCCATTGCCATGAGGAAGCCGGAGAACACCTCCTGCATGATCTCGGCATCGCCGGTCTGGCGGATGGTGACGCCCGGCGGCAGGCTCTTCGCCGTCGGCGTGGCCAGGGCCTGCTCGATCAGCGAGCCGAGGGCATCGGAACCTTCCATGTTGGCCTCCACCGCGACGCGCACGGCTCGGTCGTAGCGCTCGATGGCGCCGGGGCCCTGGTCGAGTTCGATATCGGCCACCGCCGCGAGCGGCACGGCCACGCCGTTCTTGGCCGGCACCTTCAGGTTCTCGAGCCGCGAGACCGCGCCGCGAGAACTCTCGGGCAACTGCACCCGGATCGGCACCTGCCGGTCCTTGGCGTTGAACTTGGCGAGATTGATGCCGATGTCGCCGATGGTGCCGACGCGGACGGTCTCGGCGATGACGTCGGTGGACACGCCGAGATCCGCCGCCGCACCCTCCTTGGGGCGGATCCGCACCTCGGTGCGGTTGAGCGGCGCGGTCGACATCACCGAGACGAGATGCGGGATCGCGGCCATGTCGCGCTGAAGCCGGGCGGCGATCTCGGTCACGACATCGACATCGGGGCCGCTGACCACGAGGGCGAGGTCGCGCTGCCCGCTGTCGCGCAGGGTCCAGGAGCGGATATCCGGCTCCTCCGCCAGCAGGCCGGCGATCTCGGTCTCGATGGTCCATTGCCGCCGGGCACGCTCGCTCTTCGGCGTCAGGTTGACGATCAGCGTAGCGAGGCGGGTTTCCTTCTTGCCGCCGGCCTGCCTTCCGCCATCGACGAAGACCGAGGTGACTTCCGGCAGCGCCCGGATGCGGGCGACCACCCGGTCGGAGACGGCGATGGTGTCGGGAAGCCGCGCGCCCGGCGCCAGCTCGATCATGAACAGGGTGCGGGCATTGTCCTGCTTCGGGATGAAGCCCGAGGGCAGGAGCTTAGTGGACATGATCGAGCCGGCGAACAGCGCCAGCCCGACCACCAGCGTGATCCATTTGTGACGCACCGACCAGCCGACGAGGCGGGTATAGGCGCGCATCACCGGGCCCTCCTTCTCCTCGGCATGGCCGTGATCGCGCAGGAAATAGGCGGCCAGCAGCGGGGTGATCAGCCGCGCCACCAGCAGCGACATGAACACCGACACCGCGATGGTGAGGCCGAACTGCATGAAGTAGCGGCCGGCGATGCCGCCCATGAAGGAGACGGGGGCGAAGACCGCGATCAGGGTCGCGGTGATGGCGATGACGGCGAGCCCGATCTCGTCGGCGCCCTCGATCGAGGCGCGGTAGGGCGACTTGCCGAGCCGCATATGGCGCACGACGTTCTCGATCTCGACGATGGCGTCATCGACGAGGATGCCGGTCACCAGCGTGATCGCCAGCAGGCTGATGCCGTTCAGGGTGAAGCCGAGGGCATCCATCGCCCAGAAGGTCGGGAACACCGAGAGCGGCAGCGCCACCGCTGCGATCATGGTCGCGCGCCAATCCCGCAGGAACAGGAAGACCACGATGACGGCGAGCGCCGCCCCCTCCATCAGGGTGTGCATGGCCGAGGCGTAGCTGCCGCGCGTCGCCAGAACCGAGGAGTCGATCTCCTCGAAGCGGATGTCGGGATAACTTTCGCTGAACTCGGCGATCTTCTTCTCGACCCCGGCGGCGACCTCGGCATCGCTCGCGCCCGAGCCGCGCGAGACCGCGAAGGCCACCACCGGCGCGCCGTTGAAGCGGGCGAAGGTGCGCGGCTCCTCGATGGAATCCTCCACCGTGGCGAGATCGTCGAGACGGACCTTCCGGCCGCCGGGCAGGACGATGGAGGTGGCCTTCAGGTCGCGGATGGTGCGCGAGGCGGCCAGCGTCCGGATCGACTGCTCGCGCCCGCCGACTTCGCCGCGCCCGCCCGCCATATCGGCGGAGGTGACGCGCACCTGCTTGTTCACCTCGGCCGCCGTGATGCCGAGGGCGAGCAGGCGGTCGGGCAGGGGCGTGATGCGGATCTCGCGGGAGACGCCGCCGACGCGCTCGACGCCGCCGACTCCCTTCACGCCCTGAAGCGTGCGGGCGACTTTGTCCTCGACGAACCAGGACAGGTCGGCCGGCGTCATCGCCGGAGAGGTCACGCCGTAGATCAGGATCGGCAATCCGGTGATCTCGACGCGCTGGATGATCGGCTCGTCGATGGTGCGCGGCAGGTTGATGCGGATCTTCGAAATCGCATCCTTCACGTCGTTGACCGCCCGGTCGGTGTTCACCTCCAGGCGGAACTCGACCGTCGTGACCGAGGAGCCCTCGGTGATCGCCGAGGTGATGTGCTTCACGCCGCGCACGCCCGCGATCGAATCCTCGACCCATTTCGTCACTTGGGTCTGGAGTTCGGAGGGAGCGGCACCGCCCTGCGTGATCGTCACCGAGACGATCGGCACGTCGATGTTCGGCATCCGGGTGACCGCGAGCCCGCGAAAGCTGACGAGGCCGAGCACCACCAGCACGAGGAACAGGACGATGGGCGCGATCGGATTCCGGATCGCCCAGGCAGAGATGTTCAGGCGCATCGGGGCAACCCGTCGGTGAGGTCCGGCGAAGCCCGCGCGAATGGCCGCGCGGGAGAGGGGTTCAGCGTGGGCCGGCGTCGGCCGTGGCCTGGGGCGACGGCGCGGCAGACAACGCGGCCGGCGTCGCGCCCTGGCGCGCGACCGGGACGGGGCGGACACGGTCGCCGTCCCGCAGGAAGCTTCCGGCGCGGGCGACGACCCGCTCGCCCTCGGTCAGGCCGGTGCGGATCTCGATATCATCCTCGTCGGACAGGCCGGTGCGGACTTCGCGGGCCTCGACCTTGTCGTCGGCAACGACGAGGACGGAGCTGCGCTTGCCGCCACCGTAGAGGACGGAGGCCTGGGGCACCGTGACCCCGCTGGTGCGGGCGAGTTCGACGGCGCCGCGGGCGAAGGTGCCGATGCGCAGGCGCGGGTCGGGATCGAGGCGCACGCGGACCTTGCCGAGGCGGCTCGCCTTGTCGACCTCCGGATAGACGGCACGGACGCTGCCGGCGACGCGCTCGCCGTCGCCGATCTCGATGAAGGCCGGGTTGCCCTCGCGCAGGAGCGGCAGCTTGGTCTCGATGATTTCCGCCTCCAGCTCGATCTCGCCCCGGGCGATCAGCCGGAACAGCGGCTCGGCGGAGGAGGAGGTCGCCATGCCGACCCGCGCGGTGCGGCGGCTGACGATGCCGGCCTCCGGCGCGCGGATCTCGGTGCGGGCGAGCCGCAATTCGAGTTCGTCGCGCACGGCCCTGGCCTGCGCGAGTTCCGCCCTGGCCATGGCCAGCCCGTTGCGGGCGAAAGCCAGCTTGCCCTCGGCCTGCCGCAGGGCGGCGGTGCGGCCCTCCATCACCACCGCCGTGGTGTTACCGCTCTGGATGAGCTGCTTGGCGCGATCATGGGCGAGCCGGGCTTCGAGTTCGGCGGCCTCCGCCTGCTCGATATTGCTCTGCGCCTGGGGAACGGCGGCGCTGGCCTTGTCGATCAGGGCATTCTGCTGGGCGAGCTGCCGGTCGATCAGGTCGCGGGAGAGGCGGGCGAGCACCTGCCCCCGCGTGACCCGCATCCCCTCCTCGGTCAGAAGCTCGACCAAGCGGTAGCCGTCGATTTCCGGCGTCACCAGGATCTCGTCGCGCGGCACCAGCGTGCCGGTCACGACCACGCTTTCCACGATCTCGCGCCGGTCCGCCTCGACCACGCTGACGACGGGCGCCGGAGCGAGCTTCACCGTAGCGGTCTCGGCCCATGCCGGAGCGAGACCCAGCAGCAGCAGGGCGGGCGCGAGGGCCCGAGCGGTGGTCATCGGTCGGTCTCCGCTTCGGCGCGGGGGAGCGAGCCGGACAGGCCCGCATCGATCAGGGCATGAAGCTGCGCCACAGCCGGGCCGGCATCGTAGTCAGGAGCCAGGGCCCGGCTGACGATGATGCCCTTCATCAGGGGCGCGATGGCGTCGAACAGGGCCGCCGAGTCGCAGGCCGGCGAGGTCTTGATGGACTCGAACATCTCGATGAGCCACGTCCGTCCTTCCTCGTCGCCCCGCTCCACCAGCGCGGCGATGGCCGGATTGCGGATCGCCTCCGCCCAGAGGTCGAGGCGCAGCACCGCGGCCTCGCGGGTGAGGTCGTGGAAGAAGCGGCCGAGAATGGCCATCAGGACCGCGCGCTTGTCGCCGGCCCGTTCCATCGCCTCGACCAGGACGGCGCCGCGCTCACGATCGCGCTCGGCGAGCCCGAGGACCACCGCTTCCTTGGCGTCGAAGTACCGGTAGATGTTGCCCGGGCTCATCGACGCTTCCCGGGCGAGGTCCTGCATGGTGGTGCGGTGGAAGCCGTTGCGAACGAAGCAGGCCTCCGCGGCGTCGAGGATGTGCTCGCGCCGGGCCGCCTGACCGCTCCTCGCATCGATGACCGCGCCGGCAGCCGCACTCATGAAGAGGTTCCCGTGGTGTTCGTAACGGCGGCGCAGGCGCGCGGCTGCAGGTCGAGATCGGCGCAGAGACGCGCCTGCCAGCCCTCCGGTCCGGCTCCGGTCCAGCCGATCAGGGCGAACCAGCCGAGAGCGACGACGGAGCAGACGAGAAGATTGGCCGGCGTGCAGACCGCCCCGACCAATTGCAGCAGGCCGACGCCCTCCTGGGATGGCCCGGCATCACGGCCGAATGATGGAAGAGACGACATCCGACCGCCGAGAGACAGGCCCATCGCAAACTCCTACGCTCGGATCAGCGATAGTGAACGTTCATTCTCGTGTCAATGAACGTTCATTCTCAATCCGGCGGAGGCATGGCGCTTGTCCTCAAGTGAGGCAGCGGCGCCACGCCGTTGCACGCTTCTTGCCGTATTAACGATCCGGTCACCAAGCAGGAATAGCGCACTCGGCAAGACGGGCGCGGTTTCGCCTCCGTCCGGCACTGCTTTCGCGATGGCCCGACGGGACGGCGAGAGAGAAAACCAAGAACAAGCACCGGCACAGCGGCACCCGAAACGAGTAACGGACGCGCCGTTCGAGAGTCCTCAAGATGTCCCCCGTCAATGTCATTGCCCTCGCGTGGGATGCCGCGCGTGAACATCTCGACCTGTTCGGAGGCCTGGGGCTATGCCTCGGCTTCGCGGCCGGCATGATGCCGCGCCGGAGCGCGATCCTGCTCACCTCGGCGGCCTGCTCGGCCTGTTTCGCGCTGCATTTCCTGCGGCTGGGGGCGCAGACCGGGACGGCCATGTGCCTCGTCTCGGTGATGCAGGGCGTGGTCGCCGCCCGCTGGATCGGGGCCGAGAGCCGGGCGGCCTGGGTCGCCCCCCTCTTCGTGGCCAGCAGCCTCGTCGCGGCTTGCCTGACGCTGGCGACGTGGAATGGCTGGCCTTCGGCCTGTGCTGGGCTCGGATCGTTGCTCGCGACCACGGCGCGGCTTCAGCTCGATCCGCAGGCGATGCGCCGCTGCTTCCTCGGCGCCTCCTCGTGCTGGTTCGCCCATAACACCCTGGTCGGTTCGGTGTTCGGCCTGACCTGCGACCTGCTCACGATCTCGGCGTTGCTGATCGCCCTGTTGCGGGCAAGCTCGGTGAAGGTGTTGCCACCCGTTCTGGCATCCAAGGCGGATGAGCCGGCCGGTGCGGCGGTGTCGCTCCAGACGGTCGTGTGAGGACGGGCGGGCCGGCAGCAAAAAAAGACCCACCATCGGAACGAGGGCAGGCCGGTTCAGGGATGGATTGTCGCAGGAGAACGTGAGGAGAAGCCGCGGGGCGGCCGCAGGTTCCCTCCGCCGCCGCAACGGGAAGACGAATCCTCTGAAAATGTAACCGGCGCGAGATGGGTTCTCGACGCCGTGGCCTGTGCTATAGGGCGCGCCCCTCCGCCACGTCAGAGCCCCGATGCAACCGATCGTCTCGATCGCGAACCTGTCGAAGGTCTATGCCTCGGGCCTGCACGCCCTGCGCAACGTCAACCTCGACATCGCCAAGGGCGAGATCTTCGCGCTGCTGGGGCCGAACGGTGCCGGCAAGTCGACGCTCATCAACATCGTTTGCGGCATCGTCACGCCGAGCGAGGGGATGATCCGGGTCGGCGGCCACGACATCCAGGCCGATTATCGTGCCGCGCGCCGGATGATCGGTTTGGTGCCGCAGGAGCTGACCACCGACGCCTTCGAGAAGGTGTGGGACACGGTGAGCTTCAGCCGCGGCCTGTTCGGTCTGCCCCGGGATCCCGCGCATATCGAGCGTGTCCTGAAGGACCTCGCCCTCTACGAGAAGCGCGAGAGCCGGATCATGCAGCTCTCCGGCGGCATGAAGCGCCGGGTGCTGATCGCCAAGGCGCTCGCCCATGAGCCGAAGGTGCTGTTCCTCGACGAGCCGACGGCGGGCGTCGATGTCGAGCTGCGCCAGGACATGTGGCGGCTGGTGCGCCGCCTGCGCGAGCAGGGCGTCACCGTCATCCTCACCACCCACTATATCGAGGAGGCCGAGGAGATGGCCGACCGGGTGGGCGTGATCCGGAAGGGCGAGATCATCCTCGTCGAGGAAAAGGTCGAGCTGATGCGCAAGCTCGGCAAGAAGCAGCTCACCCTGCACCTGCGCGAGCCGGTCGGCACCCTGCCCGACAGCTTGGCGCGTCACGCCCTGCAAGTCGGCGAGGGCGGGCGCAGCCTGATCTACACCTACGAGACGCGCGGAGAGCGCACCGGCATTACCGGCCTGCTCGGCGATCTGGCCGGTGCCGGCATCACCTTCACCGATCTCGATACCAGCCAGAGTTCGCTCGAAGACATCTTCGTCGATCTCGTCCGCGAGCGCGCATGAAGGGCGTGTCCATGCTGAACGTCCCGGCGGTCCTCGCCATCTACCGTTTCGAGATGGCCCGGTTCTGGCGCACCGCCCTGCAGAGCATCGTCGCGCCGGTGATCTCGACCTCGCTCTATTTCGTGGTGTTCGGGGCCGCCATCGGCTCGCGGGTGCAGACGGTGGATGACATTCCCTACGGCGCCTTCATCGTGCCGGGGCTGATGATGCTGTCGCTCCTGACCCAGAGCGTCTCCAACGCCTCCTTCGGCATCTACTTCCCGCGCTTCGCCGGCACGATCTACGAAATCCTGTCGGCGCCGATCTCGCCCCTCGAAGTGGTGCTCGGCTTCGTCGGCGCGGCGGCCACGAAGTCGATCGTGATCGGCCTCATCATCCTCGCCACGGCCTCGCTGTTCGTGCCGCTGCAGATCGCCCATCCGTTCTGGATGATCTTCTTCCTGCTGCTGACAGCCCTGACCTTCAGCCTGTTTGGCTTCGTCATCGGCCTCTGGGCGGACGGTTTCGAGAAGCTCCAGCTCGTCCCGCTCCTCATCGTCACGCCGCTGACCTTCCTCGGCGGCAGCTTCTACTCCATCGAGATGCTGCCGCCGTTCTGGCGGGCGGTGAGCCTGTTCAACCCGGTCGTCTATCTCGTCAGTGGCTTCCGCTGGGCCTTCTTCGGCCGGGGCGATGTCGCGGTCGGCATCAGCATCGCCGCCACCCTGGCCTTCCTGACCCTGTGCCTCAGCCTCGTGGCCTATATCTTCCGCACCGGCTACCGGCTGAAAAGCTGAGGTCGGAAGGGCGCCGGCCGGTCCCGGTCAGAGCGGCTTGACCGCGTCGAGGGACAGGGTTCGTCCGGCCGCGCCGCATCCGAGCACGCGGAGCGAGACCTTCCGGCCGACTGTCAGCAGCGTGTCGAGCGCCTGTTTGACGGCTCCGCTGCTGGCGGCGTCGAGACCGCGGTAGCCATCGTCGACATTGATGACGCTGCGCTGTCCCGATCGTTCTTCGACGACGACCGATTGCAGGAAGAGCCCGTCGCGGCCGAACGCGCGCTTCACCACCGTCCCGCTCATCCGCGCCGGCTGGCATCCTTCGTCCGACGCCAGGTTGCTCAGGGCGATGACCGTCCCGCCCGACGCGGTGAGTGCCGGCTTCGCCAAGGCCGGTCCGGCGAGCAGCAGCAGGGCGATTGCGACGAGGATCAGCCCATCGACGATCGCGTGGGCGATGAGGGATCGACGGCGTTCACGCCCGTCGACCGGTGGCATCGGAATCGGCATGGCTCGCCCCGGAACGATACCGGACCGTAGCGGCCGGCATCGTCGCGGTGCAGTCGATCAATCGGTCTACTGCCGACAGGCTATGCCGGTGGGCATCGACGCCTTCGCCGAGGCCAATCAGGGCCGCTGCGCGAGGAAGTCCAAGACGCCCTGGCGGTGCAGCTTGTCGCCCACCGCCGTGGAATGATCACGGCCCGGCAGCTCGAGCGCGCGGGCATTCGGCATCAGCTTCGCCAGTTCGGGGCCGGATCCGGCGACGGTGTCGAGCGCCCCGACCGTGACCAGCGTCGGCGTCTCGATGGCCGACAGTTCGGCCCGCGACAATGTCTGGCGCGAGCAGCGGATGCAGGCGGCGAGCGCCCGAAGATCGCTCTTGGTCTGTTCGGCGAAGAGACGGAAACTGGCGGCGGTCGGGTTCGGCGCGGGGGTACCGGGCGGGGCTTCCAACGCCTCGGCGATGCCCTGCGGCAGGCCCTCTCCGGCCACGAGGTGGTAGCCGAGGCCGCCGAGCAGCAGCGAGCGCACTTCGCCGGGGTAATCGAGCGCCATATGCGCGGCGATGCGCGCGCCCATCGAATAGCCCATCACATCCGCATGGGCGAGGCCGAGATGGCGCAGCAGCCGCACGGCATCCCCGGCCATCTCATTGGAGGTGTAGGCAGTGGGCTCGTAGAGCTTCTCGCTCTGGCCATGGCCCCGGTTGTCGAGGGCGATGACCCGGTAGCCCGCTTCGGTCAGATACCGGACCCAAAGCGTGTTGACCCAGTTGACCGCGTGGTTCGAGGCGAAGCCGTGGATCAGGAGGATCGGATCGCCGTTCCCGGCTTTGACCGGCTCCTTGGCCGGCACATCGATATAGGCAATCTGGACGCCGTCTGAATCGAAGCTCTGCATGGTGTCGTCTCATCGGGCGCCCGCGCGCCGATGTCAAAGGCCGGGGCGGTCTTCGGGCGACAAGACGGGCGCTTTGGTAGGCCAGTGGCGGGTTCTTCAACCGGTTCTTCAACCGGTTTTCCGGCCGGCGCCGTAATCCCTCGTGTCCCTCGCGACTTGCCGCCGCCCGTTCCGGCTGGCATCACCCCGGCACAATGACGGATTCCTCACCTTACGGCACCTACGCCCCCACCGGTCTCGTCGCGCGGATCGCCGAGCGCACGCAGAAGCTGCCGGAGCAATCCTGGCGCGCCCGCCGGTTGGCGATGTTCCTGCGCCGCATCGCCATCTCGATGATGCGAGGCCGGCCCCTCGACGTGGAACGCTACGGCGCGCGGATGCGCCTGCACCCCTACAACAACAACTGCGAGAAGAAGGTACTCTTCACCCCGCAGTTCTTCGATCCGCAGGAGCGGGCGCTGCTCAAGCAGCAGCTTCCCGAGGATGCGGTGTTCCTCGATATCGGCGCCAATATCGGCGCCTACGCCCTGTTCGTGGCCGGCTTCACCGGCCCCCGCGCCCGCATCCTCGCGGTTGAGCCGCAGCCCGACGTGTTCGACCGGCTCACCTTCAATATCGGGCAGAACCCGTTCGGGACGGTCAAGGCCATCGCCTGCGCGGTGGCCGACAAGGCGGGCGAGCTGACCCTGTTCATCGATCCGCGCAATCGCGGCGAATCGAGCGTGAAGATCGTCGGCACTCAGAAGAACGCCGCCGTGCGTGTGCCGGCGGTGACGCTGCTCGGCCTGTGCCGCTCGGAGGGGATCGAGCGGATCGATGCGATCAAGCTCGACGTGGAGGGGGCGGAGGATTTGATCCTGGAGCCGTTCCTGCGCGAGGCGCCGGCCTCGCTGCATCCGGCGCTGATCGTCCTGGAGAACGGCACGGACCAGTGGCAGATCGATCTGCCCGGCCTGCTCCAATCCCATGGCTACCGTCAGATCGCGCGGACCCGACTCAACCTGATGTTCGAGCGGGCGGGGGCGGCGCGCCCGGCGTGAGGATCGGAACCGGCGCGGCGATCTCGACGCCGCCCGGCCCTACCGCACAGGTATAGGCATAGGCTTCCATCCCCGCCGCCAGCGCCGCTTGCAGGGCGCGGTCGAAGGCCGGATCGATATCGCGGGCGACATCGAAGGCGGTCGCCCGCATCTGGATCACGACGATCAGCATCGCCCGGCCGCCCGCGGCCACCACGGCGGCCAGCTCCTCCATGTGCCGGGCCGAGCGGGCCGCCTTGCAATCGGGAAACTCGGCGAGCCCCGGCTGCCGCATCAGGTGGCAGTTCTTCACCTCGACGTGGCAGGGCGGCAGGCCGGGGCCGCTCGCCAGGAAATCGACCCGGCTCGCTTTGCCGTAGGGCACTTCCGGCCGCAGCGTCTCGTAGCCGGCGAGCGGCGCGATGGTGTTGGCGCGAAACGCCTCGGCGACCAAGGCGTTGGGCCGGGCGGTGTTGATGCCGACCCATTGCGGGCCGCCGGGCAGATCCGCCTCCACCAATTCCCAGGAGAAGCCGAGTTTTCGCGCTGGGTTGGTCGAGGGCGAGAGCAGCACCCGGAACCCCTCGGCATTGAGCCCGAGCATCGCGCCCGGATTGGCGCAATGGGCCGTCACGAGGCTGCCATCGGCCAGCGTCACGTCGGCGAGGAAGCGCTTGTAGCGCCGCACGAGGCGCCCTTCGATCAGGGGAGTGGGAAAACGCATCGCTCACCGTTCGGGGCAGGGCGGGCCGGGTTTCGCTTTCGCCGATCCGCGCCCTAGCTTCCAGCCCGCTGACCGCCACCGAGGCCGCATGTCCCAGGATAAAGCCATCACCGCCGCCATTCTCGTCATCGGCGACGAGATCCTGTCCGGCCGCACCAAGGACAAGAATATCGGCGCCATCGCCGATGTGCTGACCGAGATCGGCGTCGATCTGCGCGAAGTCCGCATCGTGCCGGATGTGAAGGAGGAGATCGTCGCGGCGGTGAACGCGCTGCGGGCGCGCTACAGTTACGTCTTCACCTCCGGCGGTATCGGCCCGACCCATGACGACATCACCGCCGACAGCATCGCCGAGGCCTTCGGCGTCGGCATCGATGTCGATCCGCGCGCCCGCGCCATGCTGCTGGAGCGGCACCGGCCGGAGGATCTCAACGAGGCGCGGCTGCGTATGGCCCGCATCCCCGACGGCGCCGATTTGATCGCCAACCCGATCTCGAAGGCCCCGGGCTTCCGCCTCGGCAATGTCTACGTGATGGCGGGCGTGCCGCAGATCATGCAGGCGATGCTGGATGAGATCCGCCCGACCCTGACGGCCAATGCCCCGGTGATCTCGGAGACGATCGAGGCCGGCACCATTCCGGAGGGCAATTTCGCCGGCGGCCTCGCCGCGATCGCGGCGGCGCATGGAGCGGTCTCGATCGGGTCCTATCCGTCGATGACGCCGGAGGGGTTCCGCAATCGCATCGTCGTGCGCGGCCGGGACGGGGCGGCCGTGGCCGCCGCGCGGGCGGAGGTGGACGCGCTTCTGGCAACGCTTCGGTCTTGAGGCGCTTTCCGACGGGGTGGATACCGGCCCGTCGAAGGCGAAGGCGTCACAAAGAGAACCGAGAGACGTGATCCGCCCCCGACGCGATCGAGAGCGGCTTCGTTTTTTCACCCCGGAGGGTCACTTCCGGCTTTCCGCAGGCTGTTGGCCCGCCTCGCGGGGAGGCGGGCCGCGCTGCGCCTCAGAACACGTGGCGCAGGAGGAAGAACAGCGTCCCGGCGATGAGGATCGCCGCCGGCAGGGTGGTGATCCAGGCCAGCGCCATGTTGCGCACGGTGGCCAGTTGCAGGCCGGAGCCGTTGGCCGCCATCGTGCCGGCCACACCCGAGGACAGGATGTGGGTGGTCGAGACCGGCAGGCCGTAGACCTCGGCGAGGCCGATGGTCCCGGCGGCGACAATCTCGGCCGAGGCGCCCTGGGCGTAGGTGAGGTGGGTCTTGCCGATCTTCTCGCCCACGGTGACGACGATCCGCTTCCAGCCGACCATGGTGCCGAGGCCGAGGGCCAGGGCGACGCAGACCTTCACCCAGTCCGGGATGTAGCGGGTGCCGGCATTGAGCAGGTTGGTATAGCCCTTGAGGGTCTCGGCCTCTTCCTTCGAGAAGCTGGTGCCGGATTTCTGCAGCAGCCGGATCGCGTCTGAGGCGAGATACATGTCGTTGCGCAGGTTCGGCGTCGCGGCCGCCGGCACCAGCCGCAGGGCGCCGTAATTCTCGACCGACCGGGCGATATCCGTCGAGAGGGCGCCCAGCGCTCCGAACACCTCGGGCTTGTTGAGGTCCTTGGCCTTCAGCGCGTCGCCGACCGCCTTCCGTGCCTGCGCCGCATCGGGCTGCGCCGCCCCGGCCGCGTGGTCCGCGAACACCGCGCCCGCCGCCCGCGACGATTGCACGAAGGCAGGGGTCTCGGCCTCCGTCATCGTTCGGTTGAGGGCGTAGGCGGTCGGCGCGGCGCCGATCAGGATCAGCATGATCAGGCCCATGCCCTTCTGGCCGTCATTGCCGCCGTGGAAGAAGGAGACGAGCGTGCAGGTCAGGATCAGCAGGCCACGGATCCAGAGCGGGGGCGGCGTCTCGCCCTTGGGCGCCTCGTAGAGATCCTTCCGGCGCACCGCGAACTTCAGCGCAAGCAGCAGCAGGGCGGCGAGCACGAACCCGCAGATCGGGCTGAAGGCCAGGGCCTTGAACACGCCGAAAGCCTGGTTCCAATCCACGCCCGAGGTCCCCTCGTGCGAGCCCATGAGCTGATTGGCGAGACCGACGCCGAGCACCGATCCGATCAGCGCGTGCGAGGACGAGTTCGGCAGACCGAAGGCCCAGGTTCCGAGGTTCCAGACGATGGCGGCCAGGAGCAGGGCGAAGATCATGGCGTAGCCGGCGCCCGATCCGACTTGAAGGATGAGCTCCACGGGCAGCAGGGTGACGATGGCGTAGGCCACGGCGCCCGAGGACAGCATCACGCCGAGAAAGTTGAAGGCGCCCGACCAGATCACCGCGACGAGCGGCGGCATCGAATGGGTGTAGATGACGGTGGCGACCGCGTTGGCGGTGTCGTGAAAGCCGTTCACGAATTCGAAGCCCAGCGCGATCAGCAGCGCGAGGGCCAGCAGGGCGAAGGCGCCGAGGGCCAGCGGCGCCTCGTTCACGGCGCTGATGTCGGAATGAAGGTTGAAGGCGGCGTAGCCGATCCCACCGGCCAGCACGAGCAGAAAGGCGATGATCCCACCCGGATGGATCGTGGGTTCGAGCTTGGGTCGTCCCTTGTGGGACGATGTGTCGAGGGGCCGCGCTGGAGCCAGGACCGCGTCTGACATGGAGGAAAGTCTCGAAGGAAAGTTGGCCTCCGCGGCCTTAAAATGTCGGCATGACGCCTCGGTGACTGCCGGCCCGTATCCAGAGTCGTGCCGGCCCCGGTTTGCCATCCGTGACTGACGTTCGATGGGAGTGGAGCTTGCGCCCGATCTTGCCGGATGTGGCGACGGCCCGGGTCTCCGGCGGTCCGTCCAGCGGTTGTGGAACGACTTTTTGCGGTCCCGCGCGGTTCGCCTCGGAGTTGCGCAACAAATTTCCGCGCTGAGGGAGCGTGCAAGCGGCACCGTACGTTGCCCTGCGACGAGACGACCGTCGAGGGCTTGCATGTCCGAGGACCACCGTACCCACGGGGCTCATACCAAGGAGAAGGACGACGAGCAGGTCGAGAAGGCGCATCGCCCGGACGCGCTGATCCTGCACGAGATCATCCGGCGTGAGGGGGAGGAGGAGATGCAGCGCACCGCGCTGGCCCTCTCGCTCTCCGCCTTCGCCGCCGGGCTGACCATGGGCTTCTCGCTGATCGTCCCCGGCGTGCTCAAAGGGCATCTGCCGCATGAGCCCTGGGCCGAGCTGGTCATGAGCGCGGGCTACTCGATCGGCTTCCTCATCGTCGTGCTCGGGCGCCAGCAGCTCTTCACCGAGAATACCGTCACGCCGATCCTGCCGCTTCTGACCGAGCGGACCGGCGCGGCGCTCCTGCGGGTGGCGCGGCTCTGGGCCATCGTGCTCGTCGCCAACATCGTCGCGACCCTGCTGATCGCCACGGTGCTGGCCCATACCGATGCCTTCAAGCCGGAGGTGCGGGAGGCCTTCGCCGAGATCAGCCACCACACCATCGAGGATCCGTTCTGGACCACCGTCATCAAGGCGATCTTCGCCGGCTGGCTGATCGCGCTGATGGTCTGGATCCTGCCGGCCACCGGTTCGGCGGCCCCGTTCATCATTCTGCTGATGACTTCGCTCGTCTCGATGTGCGGCCTGGCCCACATCGTCGCCGGCTCGGTGGATGCGTTCTACCTCGTCGCCATCGGCCAGATCGACGTCGCGACGTATCTCACCGGTTTCTTCGTGCCGACGCTGATCGGCAACGTGGTCGGCGGCGTGACGCTGGTCTCGGTGCTCAATTTCGGTCAGGTCGCGCCGGACATCGAGGACAAGCCCAGCGTCGAGACCTGATTCCAGAGCATTTTCCGTGGAGGTGGCTGCCGGATCCGCGAAAGAAACGCGGCGTGATCGAGCGGTTAGAGCATTTTTCGTGATCCGAGGGTCATGGGCAATGTTCTAGCGCAGCATGAAACGCTCGGCCTTCGGCGCCTCCGGCCCCGCCTCACCCAGCGCGTCGAGGATCGCGGCATCGGCCGTGTGCAGAAGAGCGTCGAGGGGTAGGTCGTTGGCGTCGGTGCCGAACGGCTCTTCCAGCTCGTCGCCTAGCGCGTCGAGGCCGAAGAAGGCGTAGGCCACGAGCGCGGCGACGATCGGCGTCGACCAGCCGAGCGAGCCGGCCAGCCCGAACGGCAGCAGCAGGCAATAGAGCCAGGCGGTGCGGTAGAGGAGCAGGGTATAGGCGAAGGGCAGCGGTGTGCCGTGGATGCGCTCGCAGGTCGCCTGGATCGCGGAGAGGCTCGCGACCTTGTGCTCCAGTGTCGCGAACAGGATGTCGCTGAACGTGCCGGCCCGGAGCGCGGCCGCGAGATCCCGGGTCAGGTGCGTGAGCACCGCGTCCGCCGGGTTCGGCCGTGCCGGCAGGGAGGTTGCCTCCTCCGCCGGCAGCCAGGGCGCGGCGGCGCCGGCCTCGTCGAGGCCGCGCAGCCGGGCATGCAGCGCGTGGGCGAAGCCGGCGGCCCGGCGCAGGGAGCGGCGGCGCAGGGCTTCGTGCTCCGGTTCGGGCAGCAGGCTCGTCATCAGCCGAGCGAGGCCACGCATCTCGACGATCAGGCTGCCCCAGGCCCGGCGCGCCTCCCACCAGCGGTCGTAGCAGGCGCCGTTGCGGAAGCTCAGGAAGATCGACAGCGCGAGGCCGACCAGGGTGAAGGGGCCGATGCCGGCGGTGACCGGAAACCACTCCGCATGCCGCTGCTCCAGGGCCACCACGAGGCAGGCGAGGGCGGCGATGGCGATCACCTGCGGCGCCACCTTCGGCAGGATCGAGCCGCGCAGGGCGAACAGGATGGTGAGCAGGCCGGGCCGCGGGCGGACGATCATGGGGCGCGTGTCAGTCTGTACAGGCCTCGACCAGACGGCGCAGGAAGGCCTCGCCCCGAGCCAGCTCGTCCAGGGTGATGAATTCGTCCGGCTGGTGCGCCTGATCGATCGAGCCGGGCCCGCAGACGACGGTGGGAAGGCCGGCCCGCTGGAAGCGCCCGGCCTCCGTGGCGTAGGGGACGGTGATCGTGGCGTTGCGCCCGGCGAGCCGCAGGGCGAGCCGCTCCGCCTCCGAGCCGGGATCGGGGGCGAGGCCCGGCACCGAGACTTCCTCGACCGTCTCGATCCGCCCGAATGCGCCGTAGCGGTTGAGCCGCTCCCGAGCCACCCGCTCGCAGGACGCCGCGAACAGGGCCGGAATCTCGGCCATGTCGAGATCGGGCAGGCCCCGGAACTCCCACTGGAAGGTGCAGAGCTTCGGCAGGATGTTACGGGCGGTGCCGCCCTGGATCACACCGACATGCACCGAGGTGTGCGGCGGGTCGAACCGACCGGAGGCGTCGCCGCGAGCGATCATCGCATCGGCGATGCGGTTCAGTTCGGCGATCAGATCGGCTGCCGCCATCACCGCGTTGGCGCCGAGCCCCGGCTTGGAGGAGTGCGCCTCGTGGCCATGCACGGTGGTGTCATAGGTGACGACGCTCTTATGCGCGTCCGCCACCTGCAGCCCGGTCGGCTCGCCGACGATCACCGCCCCCGGCCGGGGCAGGTCGATGCCGAGCCGGGCCAGGGTATCGAGCACGCCGAGGCAGGTGGTCTCCTCGTCGTAGGAGAGCAGGATGTGGATCGGGCGCTTGAGCCCGGCCCGCAGCGCCTCGGGCACCATGGCCAGCGCCAGGGCATCGAAGCCCTTCATGTCGACGGCGCCGCGACCATAGACGCGGCCATCGGCGACGCGCAGGCGGAACGGGTCGGTCGTCCAGGCCTGCCCCGTCACCGGCACCACGTCGGTATGGCCCGAGAGCACAACGCCGCCATCGGTCGAAGGGCCGAGGGTGGCGAACAAGGCGGCTTTGTCGCCCGCCGCGTTCGGCACGCGCACATGCGGCACGCCCCAGGCATCGAGATAATCGGCGACGAAGTCGATGAGCGCGAGGTTCGATTTCGAACTCTCGGTGTCGAAGGCGACGAGGCGCTCCAGCAATTCCAGCGGCGTGAAGCGGGGGCCGCCTGCCGGCGCCGTCAATGGACGACGCGGCGCATATGCGGCGAGTCGAGGGAGAAAGCCGGGATCTCCGCTTCGAAGCTCTCGCCGCCGACCGTCGCCATCGTGTAGCTGCCGGCCATCAGCCCGTCCGGCGTGGTGAGCGGGCAGCCGCTGGTATAGCTGAACGACTCGCCCGGCTCGAGAACCGGCTGCTTGCCGACGACGCCGGCGCCGCGCACCTCCTGGCAGGTGCCGCGCCCGTCGATGATCCGCCAATGGCGCGAGCGAAGCTGCACCTGCTCGCTGCCGTTGTTCACGATCTCGACGGTATAGGCGAAGAAGTAGCGGCTCTCCCCCGGCGAGGATTCCTCCTCGACGAAGCGGGGCTCCACCGTCACCGTGATGCCGCGCGTCTCGGCCTTGTACATCGCGTGAAAGTATCTCCATGGGCGGCGCGCAGGCCGCGACGCGACATCCGCGTCGCGCCGTGGTACGTGGCCCCCGAAACCTCGTCAATCGCGGGATCACGGGTCGAGGGGAAGGCGGAGAAGACGTGCCGAATCCGTCGCATCGGAGCGCCCTGCGCGGATCGCCGTCCGCTCTCCTGCCGCTTCTTCCGGGCTCCGCCTTCAGCGCCCTCCTGACACTTGCACCGGCCCTGCTCTTCGCGTGGCGGGATCCGACGCAGAACCGCTGGCCCGCCCTGGCCCTCGGCTTGGCGCTCGTCCTCGACGGGGCCGCCCGGATCGTGGCGCGGGCGGTGCGGCGGCGGACCGGCGTGGAGACGGAGTTTCGCGGTCTGCCCTCACCGATGCTCGCGCTCGGGAATGCCGCCTGGATCGGTGGGGCGATCATGGCTGTGGGCGCGGGCCTGCGACCCGATTTGTTCCCCTTGCTCGCCTGCGCGCTCGCTGGCCTCGTGGCCATGGGGGCACTCGCCCGGATCGCGCTCGCGCGGATGGTGGTCGTGATCGATGCGGCCGAGCGCGCGGCGGCCGAGGCGAAGGCTGAGGGGACGAGACGATGAGTGACGACAGGCCGGCGACATCCGGCGGCATCCTGCCGGCGCAGGCCATTGCGGCGCTGACCGACCAGGGGGCGATCCGCCCCGCTTCCGCCTACGCGCCCGACCAGATCCAGCCCGCGAGCCTCGATCTGCGGCTCGGCGCCCGCGCCTACCGCGTGCGCACGAGCTTCCTGCCCGGCAGCGGGCGCTCGGTCGCGGCCTGCGTCGAAGCCTTCTCGCTGCACGAGATCGACCTGACCCGCAGCGCCGTGCTGGAGACAGGCTGCGTCTATATCGCCGAGCTTCAGGAATCCCTTGCCCTGCCCGAGAGCCTGAGCGCCAGCGCCAACCCGAAGAGTTCGACCGGGCGCATCGACGTGTTCACCCGCGTCATCACCGACCGCGCCAGCGCCTTCGACCAGATCGAGGCGGGTTATCGCGGGCCGCTCTATGCCGAAATCTCACCGCGCACCTTCCCCGTGCGGGTGCGGACCGGCTCGCGGCTTTCGCAGATCCGCTTCCGCCAGGGCGATCCGCGGTTGAATGAGCCCGATCTGGCCGCGCTCCACGCCCGCAACCCCCTCGTCGACGCCGCCACCGTCTCGCTCCAGGGGGGCGTTCCGGTCTCGGTCGATCTCTCGGGCTTCGACGGGCTGATCGGCTACCGGGCCAAGCGCCATACCGGGCTGATCGACGTGGACCGTCCGCGCGGCCACCGCACCCGCGATTTCTGGGAGCCGCTGCCGGCGGATGGCAGCCGCACGCTGATCCTCGATCCCGGCCAGTTCTACATCCTGGCGTCCAAGGAAGCCGTGCGGGTGCCCGCCGATTACGCGGCGGAGATGGTGCCGTTCGATCCCCTCGTCGGCGAGTTCCGGGTGCATTACGCCGGCTTCTTCGATCCCGGCTTCGGCCTGAGCGAGGCCGGTGGGGCCGGGGCCCGGGCGGTGCTGGAGGTGCGCTCCCGCGACGTGCCGTTCCTGCTGGAGGATGGCCAGATCGTCGGGCGCCTCGTCTACGAGCGGATGCTGGAACGGCCGGCGACCCTCTACGGTACCGGCGTCGGCTCGAACTATCAGGCGCAGGGCCTGAAGCTGTCGAAGCATTTCGGCGGCGAGCCGGATGCCCTTCCGCCCACCTAAGCGCGGCGTTCGTCCGACCTTCGCCACGCTCTCGTTCCGGCGCGCTTCTCCGCAAATCCTTCTCGGTTTCGGCGGAGGGCGCTCGAAGGGACCCAGCGCCCGTCAGCGTCGGTTGCCGAGGCCACCGACATAGGGATTGACCTCGTTCCATCCCTGCACGGCACCGCCGGGCATGGAAGGGACTCCTTCCCCGGCCGGTGGAGCGATGCCCGGATTGGTGGTGTAGCTCGGCATCACCCAGCCTCCCGAACTGGTCCTGTGCCCGCCGGTGAAACGATGGTTCGGCTTCGCCACATCGCAGTCCCCGGTCCTGACGGTGGCCAGATGCTCGTCCAGAAACGACTTGCTGTTTTGAAATTTCTTCGGCGCCGATTTGACGTTCGGAGCCGTGCTTAGAAAATAGTCCTGATAATCCGAATAGCGGTCCTTTGCCGACACTTCAGTCGCCGAGATGAGCATCAAGGCTGCAGCCCACATCGCCTTCATCGTTCTGCCCCACCCTGTTCGTGATCGCTCTCCCTCGCAGGCGGTTTGACAAGGATTGACCTGACGAGAGCTTGTTCTTCGCACTCGACGGTATGGGGGGATGACTAAAAAACCGCTTCGGGACTGAGACCTGATGCGAGGGATCACAAATGATCGTTATCGGATCCTTCTGAAAATGCTGATGATGCGGCGTGTCGATGCCGGTCGGGAGAAAGCCCGTCGTCAGGCCGGCTGTCCGCGCGGCGGATGTCACGGCCACCGTCACGCCACCGCCTCTCATCCAGGCAGCTTTGAATGCCCGTCGGGTCAGCGGACACCCCGCGCGGGCCTGCCGATTCCGGGTTCGGTCCGAGCAATTGCCATCGGTGTGGGCGGATGCTTCAGCGTCGTTTCGTGCCATCCGGCCCGCGGCCGGCTTCGCTGACCTCGATCACGAATTTCCTGCGGATCGCCTTGGCGAAATCGCCATAGCCCGCCGCCGCCAGCAGGAAGGCGCCGGGCCCACCCACGACATGGGCGCGGTACCACTGCGCCAGATCCGTGCGCTCCTGCGGCAACGGCGTCGCGCGCAGCCCGTAGCCCGGCGCCCGGTAGGCGCCGGCGCCGACCACGTCGTTCTCCCCCGGCACCAGGATCGGCAGGCCGTTGATGGTGGCTCCGGTGCCGAGCAGGGCCTGCTGCTCCGCTTCGAGCGTGTCGGGATCGGTGCAATTGTCGATGCCGTCGCCCGAGACGTCGACCACGATCCGCTCGGCCGGCAGCGGCATGGCCGGGATGACGCTGGCGGCCACGGTTCGGAACATCTGGCCGAGGCAGGTGAACTCCCCGGATTGCCGCGGCGTCGCCCGGACCCGCGCCGCTGCCGCGAGAGCGTCGGCACGACTCGCGATGCGCTGCCAGCCCATGGCGAGGCCGGCCTGATCGGCCCAGGTCACCATCGCGAACAGGGTGCCTCCCGGGCGCCCCGTCATCGCCGCGATCACGCCCGGATCTTCGAGGGCGGCGGCGATGCCCTCCATCTGCAGGGCAAAGCGCCCGTCATCGACGGATTGCGAGACATCGACGGCGACGACCAGGGCAACGGCCGGCGGCGGCTCCGCCCGCGCGGTGCTCACCGCCCACAGCGCGAGCGACGCCGCGAACAGGGCGCGGCACTGGGTGAGGGGGAGGCGGCGGCGTTGCATCAGCGAACCCGGTGCGACGTGTCAGGTTTTGCCGACGAAGCGGGCCGAACAGCCCGGCCACCCGGCCACGAGCCGCTGACCGCGCTCGGCGCCGAGCACCATGCAGGCCGTCGAGAGCCCGTCCGCCACGAGCCCGGTTTCGGCCGTGACCGTCACCGACGAAAGCCCGCCGGGCGAATATCCGGTGGCCGGATCGAAGATGTGATGGTCGGCGTGATCCGGCGAGAAGCTCATGTTGTAGTCGCCCGAGGTCGCCGCGAAGCCGGTGAACGGTGCGAGTGTCGCGGCGAGCGTCCCCGGGTCACGAGGGTCGGCGATCCCGAGCCGCCAGGGCGTGCCGTCCGGATGCGTCCCCGCCGCGCCGAACTCGCCGGTATCGACGAAGGCATCGGCGATTCCCCGCGCCCGCAGCGCCGCCATGGCTCGGTCGGCCGCATAGCCCTGGATCACGGCGTTCAGTGTCAGAGCGGTCCCCGGCTCCAGAAGAATGCGGTCCGTCGCCACGCTCACCCGGCGCCAGCCGATACACGCGACGGCCGCGCGGAGCGTCGCCGGATCGGGCCGCGCGCCCCGGGCCGAGGCCTCGGCCCAGACCGGCCAGAGCGGCTGCACCGTGGGGTCGAACGCACCCTCGGTCCGCTCCGCCAGATCGAGGGCGAAGCGCAGCATCGTCAGCAGGTGCTCGGGTGGCGCGTCGAGCCGCCCGGCGCGGTTGAGGCGCGACAGGGCGCTGTCGGCACGCAGCAAGCTCCCGGCGGCCTCGACCGCCCGCATCGCGGCAAAGCCGTCGGACAGGGCTCCATCGAGGGTGCCTGCATCAGGACCGGCCACGGTGAGCGCGACGGTGGTGCCGAAGGCGAGACCCGCCCGCGTCCGGCTCTCCAGGCCGTGCTCGGCCGCCAGGGTCCGGAAGGCGAGCGGCCCGCCAAAGGTCGACATGGCCGCGACGCCCAGGGCTCCCTGGAGGAGACGGCGGCGGGGCTGGGATGGAGGCCGGGAAGGAGACCTGGGCATCGTCCTCACTCCGCCGCGACCGGCTGCGGCAGGATCCGCTTTCCGCGCCGGCGCGCCACCACCTCCGGCACGCATTGGCCTGGATCGTGGATGATCGTGACGCAATCCATGCACTGGAAGCACTCGGGATAATCGATCTGCCCGGCCGGCCGGATCGCGCCGTAGCGGCAGCGCACCTTGCAGAGCTGGCACGGGCTGCCGCACTCGGCCCGCCGGGGAATCCAATCGAGCAGGCGCAGGCGCCCGAGCACGGCGAGGCTCGCGCCGAGCGGGCACAGGTAGCGACAGAACCCCTTGTAGACGAAGAGGTTGAGGATAAGCAGGCCGGCGGCGTAGGCGACGAAGGGCCAAGCCCGCACGAAGTACAGGGTGATGGCGGTCTTGAACGGCTCCGCCTCGGCCAGGCTGTCGGCAAGAGGCGAGCCCACCGCCGCCGCAACCAGGATGCCGGCGAGTAGCCCATACTTCACCTGCCTGAGCCAGCGGTCGAGCCGGGGCGGCACCGCGACCTGGCGGATGCGAAGGGGCTTGGCCAGGAGCGCCACGAATTCCTGCAGTGCCCCGAACGGGCAGAGCCAGCCGCAGAAGGTGCCGCGCCCCCAGATCACCAGGGAGACGAGCACAAAGCCCCAGAGCAGCAGCGAGGGCGGATCGTAGAGCAGGAAGGCGAGATCGTGGGTCACGGTCGCGGCGCGCACGAGACCGATCAAGGTGACGATCGAGAGCTGCGCCTGGGCGTACCAGCCGACGAAGACCAGGGTGAAGGCGAGGAAGGCGAGCCGGAAGGCGGGGAAGCGGCGGCGGTCCGCCACGAGGCCGGTCTGGCGCATCAGCACCGGCACCAGCCCGGCCAGCGCCAGGGCGATGACGCCGAGTTCGGGCCCCCGCGCCCGCCACGGATCGGTCCAGCTCGGCCCCGCCTCCGCCGCCTCGCGGATGAACAGGCGGGCGGGCAGGGCGTAATCGGCGGAGAAGTCGCGGGCGATCTTCTCCGGGAAGATCTGGCCGCGCTCGCGCACGATCCTCTCCGTGAGCGTCCACGGCGCGGAGGGGTCGAAGCCGGCCGCCCCCGTGATCCGCAGGATGGTCCACGGGCCGTCCGGGAGGCCGGGGGCACCGCCGCGCCGCTCGATCGCCATGTCCCGGGCGTTCACGGCGAGCCCGCCCTGCGTCAACGTCAGCCGCTCGGGAATGGAGCCGAGCACGAAATCCTCGCCGAGGGGATTCTCGGGGCCGTGGCTCACCACCATCACCGCATGGTCGCCGGGGCCGAGTTCGCGCATCAGGGCGCCGAAGCGCTCGGGCCCGAGCAGGCTGCGGCCGATGGCCGGCGCGTTGAGATAGGCGAAGGTGAGGTCGGTGAGCGGCGCCTCCGGCGGACCGTCGCCTGCGGCTGTCAGGCCGGCATCGCGAAAGGCTTCGTCGGCTTGCCCGTTCGTGACGGTGAGCCGGCGGACCCATCCACGGGCGCTCAGTTCGCTCACCGTCAGAGACTCGTCGGCATCCGGCCGCGCCACCACGGTCAGGCCGGCATTGGTCGCTCCGAAGCCGAGCTTGGCGCGGGCGACGGCGAGGGAGGCGGCGAGAATCGACTCGTTGATCACCCGCGTCGAGGCGGTCGCCATCGAGATGCCGTCGACGGTGTTCTGCGGGGAGGCGCCAGAGCCGCGGGCATTGGGCCGGCCGACCCGGATCGGGCGGCGGGCCGACATCCCGACATACTGCTCCACGAAGGCGAAGAGCGGCTCCGAGCCGAGACCTTCCAGAAAGACCGGCTCGTGGTGAGACACGACCTTCACGTCGCGGAACGCGCCGTCGGGTCCGAGCGCCACGAGGAGATCGGGCGGGGTGCCGCCGAAACCCGGTATCGGCGCGAAATCGACCGACTCGAAGGCGTAGGCGAAGACCTCGTAGCTGCCGGCCTCCTGTTTCAGGATCGGCCAAACCGGCAGGGTCTCGTCACGCTCGCCGACCACCAGGGGGACGGGGAAGTACTGTTCCATTCCCGCCCGGTCGAGCTGCCCCGCGACGGCAGGACAGCTCGCCAGAAGCGCGACGACCAGACCAGCAAGGAAGCGGTGCAGCCAAGGGGTGGGATGTGACCCGTTCCGGCCGGCTGTCATGGCGCCGCGCCGGCCGAAGCCTGCGGGGCCGGGCGCACGGCCACGCCCCAGGGGAAGCGGCCGACCTTGACGCTGCGGATCGGTCGCTGGCTCGCCACGTCGATCACGGTGACGTCGCCCGACACGCCGTTGGTGGTGAACAGCCGGGTCTCGTCCGGTGTCATCGCCAGCTGCCAGACCCGGCGGCCGACGAGGATGTAGTTCAACACCTTGTACGTCTTGGCATCGATCACCGCGACCCGGTCGGACGGACCGAGGGCGACGAAGGCGAACCGGCCGTCGCGGGTCAGGCTGATGCCGACCGGCTGGAGGCGGTCGGCGGCGATGCCCTTCACCGCGAATTCGATGGTCTCGACCACCTTGCGGGTGGCGGTATCGATCACCGCGACCGTGCCGCCAATTTCCGACGACGCCCACAGCATTCGCCCATCCGCCGAGAAGGCGGCGGCGCGCGGGCGCTGGCCCACCGGCGTCGCGTCGGTCGCCGAGAGCGTGGCGATGTCGATCCAGTGGACCATGTTGGTGGTCTCGGAGGTGGTGACGGCGATTTTGCCGTCCGGGCTCACGGCCATGCCCTCCGGCTCGATGCCGACATCGATCTGGGCCAGCACCTTGCGCGTCTGCGCATCGACCACGGTGGTGGTGGCGTTCTCTTCGTTGGCGATGAACAGGGTGCGGTCGTCGGGCGCGAGGGCGAATTGCTCCGGGTCCTCGCCCGAGGGCAGATTGTGGCGCACGGCGCCCGTATCCGGGTCGATCACCTGCACCGCGTCGGAATCGCTGGCGCAGACATAGAGCGTGCGGCCGTCACGGGAGAAGGTGAGCCCGCGCGGGCGTCGGCCCACGGGGAAGGTGCGGATCACTTCGAGCGAGGCGCCGTCGATCACCGAGACGGTGTTGTCACGTTCGTTCGAGACGAAGATTTCTTCCGCCTCCGCGGCCTGCGAGGCGAAGCTCAGCAGGCTGGCGCAGAGAAGAAGTCGTGCGGTCGCGGCGCGGCTCATGCGGAGGATCCCGATCTCGGGGTGGGCGCGGGGGGAGGGGGCCTGCATCAGCCCGGCCTGCGATAGGCTCGGCACGCGCTCTCCGGCTCGTCCGAGCCGAGCGTGTCGAGTTCGGTGCGGTGGTGCAGGAAGCCCTCGATCGGGGCGGTGGCGGTCACGGCGCCCGGCCAGAGCAGAAAGAGCGGCTGCCGCAATTGCCCGTCCCAGCTGCGGAAGCTGAGGGGCCGGCCCTTGAAGCCGCCGACCTCGAAAGTCGGCGACAGGACCAGGGCGGCCACCGTGGCGGGATCGGTGCTGCGCGCCTGCACCGCCGCCTCCCCCAGGCTGTGGACGGCCATCCAGCCGGCATAGTCGACCGGGCGCATCGCCCGGCCCGCGAGGCGGCGGAACCGGGTCTGGAGCTGCACCGCCGCCCAGGCCTCGACCGGGCGCCCCCAGGCGGCGGGGGTGAGCCCCTGCGTGCCGACCACCGGCCGGGGCGCGGCGGTGTTGTAGACGAGGTTGGCCCCGAACGCCCCTGCCTCGTCGGCGACGGCAACCACATCGTGTTCCGGGCCGCGGGTGGGCAGCACGAATTCGCGCAGGGCCGTATCGCGCGTGTCGCCCCCCTGCGGGTCGAAGCGCGACTCTGTCACGATCCGCGCCCCGAACTTCTTGGCGCTGCGCTTCAGCGCCTCGGCATAAAGCGCGTCCGCCGGAGCCGGGCCCGAGAGCAGCAGGATCCGCGTCCAGCGCTTGTAGGCGAGGAACTGCACCAAGGCGTCGGCGAGCATCGCCCGCGAGGGCAGGACGTGCAGCAGCCGAGGCCGGCAATCGGCCTCCCGCAGGCGCGTATCGGGGGCTCCGACATTGAGGAAGACGGTGTCCCGCGCCTCCGGCAGGTCGGCCAGAGCCAGCACGTCCTCGGCTGGCGCGTTCAGGACGACGAAGCGTGGCTTCTCGCCCAGGGCCCGGAACGCGTCGCGGATGTCCTCGTCGGCTCCGACGACGCGGCTGTCGAGGGTGAAGCTCAGGGACACGAAGCGGCCGGTGGCGTTGGAGTCCTTCAGCCCCAGCTCCGCGCCCTTGAGACCCTCGTCGTCGGGGATCGGATCCTCGTTGTTGAGGGGAGACGGGCGCTCGACGCGTCGCTCCAGATAGTGGATCGCCAGCGGCCCGGCTCCTGCGGGGGCGGGCAGAAGCGCGAGGAGCATCAGGAGCAGCGGAAGCAGGCCGGGCATGGCCAGCCTGGCGCCGTGCGCCGTGCGCCGCCGCGGGTCGCCCCGTCGATGTCCGAGCCGCGCCAGCATCGCGCCCTGCTCGCCTCCCGCTTTTCGTTGGGAGCACGATAGGAGCGAAGCGCCTCGGACCGATATTGGACCAAGGTGCACAGGGCGGCTTTGCCCCGTACCAAAGCACAATGGGTTTGCTGGTGCGTGCTTGCTAACCGTTCCAATCAACGAATGGGAGGAACGGAAATGAAGGCTGCACCTGTGAGGGGCGGGCTGGTCGCCCTGTGTCTGGCTCTGTCCGTGTCCGCCGCTCTCGGTCATGGCGACGTGCAGCCTCAGCCGGTCGATACGGCGGGGTTGGCCCCCCTCGGCGAGACGTGGCGGGAAGAGAACCCCTATCGCGGCGACACCAAGGCCGTCGCCATCGGCGATTCCGGCTTCAACCAGAACTGTGCCCGCTGCCACGGCCTGCAGGTGATCTCCGGCGGGCTGGCGCCGGACCTGCGCTACCTGCCGGTCGGCAAGGAGGGCGACGAGTATTTCGTCGAACGTGTCCGTCACGGCGCGATCATCAACGGCATGACCAAGATGCCGGCCTTCGAGGGCGTGCTGTCGCAGGAGGCTCTGTGGGCGATCCGGACCTATATCGAGTCGAAGCACGAGGAGTGAGCACGGCGTGAGGATGACCTCTCCGTTCCGCTGGGGCCTCGTGGCCGCCTTCACCTGCCTGACGGTCGCGGTGGGGCCGGCGGCCGCGCGGCCGTTCGACGAGGTCGTGGCCTCGGGCGTGCTGCGCGTTGCGGTCTACGACGACAACGCACCCTTTTCAGAGGCGGGGAAGCCCACGCCTCGAGGCATCGATGCGGATCTCGCCCAGGCGATCGCCGACCGGCTCAAGGTGAAGCTCGACCTGCGGGTGGTGGATGCGGGCGAGAATGTCGACGGCGATTTCCGGCTGAACCTGTGGCGCGGCGATCTCGCCGGCACGCCGCTGGCCGACCTGATGCTGCACGTGCCCCACGACCGGATCCTCGCCACGCGCAACGAGCAGATCTTCCTGACGACGCCCTATTTCGAGCAGCGCCTCGCCTTCGCCTATCGCCGCGACAAGGTCGAGGGTTTCGAGGGCGTGCGGGATCTCGAGGGGCACACGGTCGCGGTCGAGGGCACCAGCGCATCGGACAGCCTGCTGATGAATGCGGAAGGCGGGCGATACCGCGGCAACGTCAAGCATCACCGCAGCTTCGGCGAGGCGGCGAAGGCCTATCTCGCCGGTGAGGCCGACATCCTCGCCGGGACGCGCGCCGCCATCGAGGCGGTGCTCGCGGCGGCAGATGCGCGGGAGGCGAACCCCGTGGTCGAACTGCCCGTGCCCGGCTTGGTGCGGACCCGGTGGGATCTCGGCGGGGCGGTGCGCAGCGATTCCCGCGATCTCGCCTACGCCGTGGGCGACGCTCTCTCGGCCCTCTCGAGTGAGGGGCGGCTCAAAGCGATCTGCGCGACTTACGGCGTCACCTACACCGCGCCGCAAGGCTATTGAGCGGTTGCCTGAAGCAAGCGGGACGGTGCGACCTGACGGGAACAGGTTGCGCCGCCCGATTTGCTTGGAAAGGAGCGCAGCGACGATGCAGGTGAGTGGCTGATCGATCGTTTCGACAGGAAACGCTCAAAATTCGACCAAAGGCCAATAAGCGATTTTTGAGAAGCACTCTACGCTTCAACTCCAAGGGGCCTTCCGCCGATTCAGGTGTGACAGCAAAGCCCCGCGGATCACGGAAAACCGGGTCCGGTACGACGGAGGACATGCCACATGAGAGTGCGGAACCAGTTTCTGACGGCCGTGGGCTTCGCCGCCCTCAGCGTCGGCCTCGCCCTGCCGGCCCTGGCCGAGGTGACCGAGCAGGACATCCTCAACGACGCCAAGACCCCGGAAGACGTCGTCACCTACGGCCTCGGGCCCAAGGCCCAGCGCTTCAGCCCGCTGAAGACGCTCAACCGCGACAACATCAAGGGCCTCGTTCCCGCTTGGTCGTTTTCCTTCGGCGGTGAGAAGCAGCGCGGCCAGGAGAGCCAGGCGCTGGTCAAGGACGGCGTGCTCTACGTCACCGGCTCGTATTCGCGCCTCTATGCCGTCGATGCGCGCACCGGCGAGAAGAAGTGGGAATACAATGCCCGCCTGCCGGAGGGCATCCTGCCCTGCTGCGACGTGGTGAACCGCGGCGCCGCCCTGTACAAGGACAAGGTCTATTTCGGCACGCTCGACGCCAAGCTGGTCGCGCTCGACCAGAAGACCGGCAAGGTCGTGTGGCGCAAGGACATCGACGACTTCAAGTCCGGCTACAGCTACACCGCCGCCCCGATCATCGTGAAGGGCAAGATCATCACCGGCGTGTCGGGCGGTGAGTTCGGCGTGGTCGGCCGGGTCGAGGCCCGCGATGCCGAGACCGGCGAGGTGGTGTGGAAGCGGCCCGTCATCGAGGGCCATGTCGGCGAGCTCAACGGCAAGCCTTCGACCATGACCGGCAAGGTCAACGAGAGCTGGCCGGGCGACACCTGGAAGTTCGGCGGCGGTGCCACCTGGCTCGGCGGCACCTACGATCCCGAACTGAACCTGATCTATTTCGGCACCGGCAATCCCGGCCCGTGGAACTCGGCTCTGCGCCCGGGCGACAACAAGTGGTCGGCCTCGCGCCTCGCCATCAACCCCGATAACGGCGAGATCGTCTGGGGCTTCCAGACCACGCCGCATGACGGCTGGGACTTCGACGGCGTCAACGAATTCGTGCCCTTCGAGATGGAGAAGGACGGCAAGACCGTGAAGGCCGGCGCCACCGCCGACCGTAACGGCTTCTTCTACGTCCTCGACCGGACCAACGGGAAGTTCATCTCGGCGACGCCGTTCGTCTCGAACATCAACTGGGCCAAGGGCATCGACGAGAACGGCCGCCCGATCTACGACGATGCCTTCCGCCCCGGCGATCCGGCCAAATCCGAGGACGGCAAGAAGGGCAAGTCGGTCTACGCGACGCCGGGCTTCCTCGGCGGCAAGAACTGGAACCCGATCGCCTACAGCCAGGATACCAAGCTGTTCTACGTGCCCTCCAACGAGTGGGGCATGGATATCTGGAACGAGCCGGTGAACTACAAGAAGGGCGCCGCCTATCTCGGCGCCGGCTTCACCATCAAGCCGACCTTCGAGGACCATATCGGCTCGCTCAAGGCGATCGATCCGGCCACCAAGAAGGTGGTGTGGGAGTACAAGAACAAGGCTCCGCTCTGGGCGGGCGTTCTGACGACTGCCGGCAACCTCGTCTTCACCGGCACGCCGGAGGGCTTCCTCAAGGCCTTCGACGCCAAGACCGGCGAGGAAGTCTGGAAGTTCCAGGTCGGCACCGGCGTGGTCGCCTCACCGATCACCTGGGAGCAGGACGGGGAGCAGTGGGTCGGCGTCGCCGCCGGCTGGGGTGGTGCGGTTCCGCTCTGGGGCGGCGAGGTGGCCAAGGCCACCACGGGCATCAACCAGGGCGGCAGCTTCTGGGCCTTCAAGCTGCCGAAGGCTCTCGCCTCGCGCTGAGCCGGACGGTCATTGGGGCGGGCGGCGGAGAGATCCGCCGCCCGTCTGCTTTCGTGAGTGACCCGCCGCGCTTCAGGCCCATCCGGCCCAATGCAGCAGGATGCCGGCGCAGGAGCAGGCCGCGAGTGTCGGCAGCATGCCGAGCCTGAGTGCGAAGGTCGCGACAAGCGCCGCCGCGGTCAGGGCGAAAGCCCAGGGATCGAGGCTTGCCGGCACAGGCAGGTCGATCCGGATCGGACCGGCGGTGAACGGGCGCAGTTCGGCGAAGATCGTGTGCAGCGCGAACCAGACCGCGAGATTGAGGATCACGCCGACCACCGCCGCGGTGACGGCCGAGAGTGCGCCGGCCAGGGCCCGGTTGCCGCGCAGACGCTCGATGAACGGGGCGCCGGCGAAGATCCAGAGGAAGCAGGGGGCGAAGGTCACCCAGGTCGTCAACAGCCCGCCGAGCGTTCCCGCGAGCAGGGGCGGCAGCGCGCCCGGTGCCCGATAGGCCGCGAGGAAGCCCACGAATTGGGTGACCATGATCAGCGGGCCCGGCGTCGTCTCCGCCATGCCGAGGCCGTCGAGCATCTCGCCGGGCCGGAGCCATCCGTAATGCTCCACCGCCTGCTGCGCGACGTAGCTCAGCACGGCATAGGCGCCGCCGAAGGTGACCATCGCCATCTTCGAGAAGAACACGGCGATCAGGGAGAAGACATCGTCCGGACCGAGCAGGGCGACGGTGGCGAAGACGGGCGCCAGCCAGAGCGCGGCCCAGATTCCGGCGACCCCCAGGGCCCGGCCCCGCGAGGCCCGCTCCTGCGGATGCTCCTCCTCGCCGATGAGATAGGGGCCGCCGTCATCCGCGACCGATGCGCCGTGAACGCCGGCCGTCGTGAACGGCTGCGCCCCGGCCCGGCCGCCGAGATAGCCGATCACGCCGGCCGCCAGCACGATGAGGGGGAAGGGGATGTCGAGAAGGAAGATGCCGACGAAGGAGGCCGCCGCGAGGGCCACCATCGCCGGCCCCTTCAGAGCCCTGCGGCCGATGCGCAGAATCGCCTGGGTCACGATGGCGAGCACCGCGGCCTTGAGCCCGAAGAACAGGCCGGCGACGAGGCCGGCCTTACCGTAGAGCGCGTAGACCCAGCTCAGGCCCATGATGGCGACGAGGCCCGGCAGCACGAACAGGCCGCCGGCGACGAGCCCGCCCCGGATGCCGTGCATCAGCCAGCCGATATAGGTGGCGAGCTGCTGGGCCTCGGGACCCGGCAGCAGGGTGCAGAAATTCAGAGCATGCAGGAATCGGCTCTCGGATACCCAGCGCCGCTCCTCCACCAGAATACGGTGCATCACCGCGATCTGACCGGCCGGACCGCCGAACGACAGCGCGGCGACCCGGATCCAGACAGGCAGCGCCTGCCGGAGCGTCACCGGGGCCGGGGGAGGGCGGTGCGCGTCCTCGGGTCGTGCGGAACCGGTGAGGACGGCATCCGCCATGATCAGGTTCCTTCCTTTGGTCGGCGACCGGCCGACCGCGAGCATCTCTTATCGAGCGACCGCTGTCGCAGCCGCACGGGCCGGTCAAGAACCGAGGAGCCGGAATGCACGGGCCCTGCGCCTTTGGATCGCGGCGGGTTCACAATCACTTTCCCGAAACCCGGCTTGGTATCTGTCGCGCCCGACGTTACAGCTCCGCATCGGAGATCGATTGTGCCCAACTCGCGATCTGCGCCGCCGCATCCCGGAGCCGTGCTGCGCGAGCAAGTTCTGCCGGGTCTCGGCCTGTCCGTGACCAGGGCCTCGCGCGAGCTGGGCGTCTGCCGCCAGACCCTGCACCGCGTCCTGGCCGGTACCGCTGCCGTCACGCCGGACATGGCGGTCCGTCTCGGTCGCCTCTCCGGCTTACCGGGAGACTTCTGGCTGAGCCTGCAGCAGACGCACGATCTCGCCCGGGCCGCGACCGAACTCGCCGCGATTCTGCCTGGTATCCCCGCCCATTCCCTGCCCGCCGCCCTCAAGACCGAGCTGACCGGACATGCCCGCACCCGCTGAACCGACCGGCAAAGCCGCCCTCGGCGTATCCGGTCTCGACGACGTGCTCGGCGGCGGGTTCACGCGCAACCGCCTCTACCTGCTGGAGGGCAATCCCGGCACCGGCAAGACGACCATCGCCCTGCAATTCCTGCTCGCCGGCGCGGCGGCCGGCGAGCGCGGCCTCTATATCAGCCTCTCCGAGACGCGGGAGGAACTGAGTGAGACCACGCGCTCGCATGGGTGGGAAATCGACGACGCGCTGACGATCTACGAGCTGCTTCCGCCCGAAAGTCTGCTCGACGCCGAACAGCAGCAGAGCCTGCTCTATTCCTCCGATCTCGAACTCGGCGAGACGACCAAGGCGATCTTCGAACAGATCGAGTCGCTGAAGCCGAGCCGCGTCGTGCTCGACAGCCTCTCCGAGATCCGCCTGCTGGCCGGCGATTCCCTGCGCTACCGCCGGCAGATCCTGGCACTGAAACACTACTTCTCGCGCCACGGCAGCACGGTGCTGCTGCTCGACGATCTCACCTCCGACAGCGCCGATAAATCGGTTCACAGCGTCGCCCACGCGGTGATCCGTCTCGAGGAACTCGCTCCCGCCTACGGCGCGGAACGGCGGCGCCTGCGGGTCCTGAAGTATCGCGGCCAGCGCTTCCGCGGCGGCTACCACGATTTCTGCATTTCCACCGGCGGCGTGCAGGTCTTCCCGCGCCTCGTCTCTCTGGAGCACAAAACCAGCTTCCGGCACGAGCGGCTGAAGAGCGGCGTGCCCGCCTTGGATGCGCTCCTCGGCGGTGGCATCGAGACCGGATCGAGCACCCTCGTGCTCGGGCCGGCGGGAACCGGCAAATCCCTGATCACGATCCAATACGTCGTGGCCGCGGCGACCCGGGGCGAGAAATCGGCGATGTTCGTCTTCGATGAGGAGCTCGGACTGATGCTGGAACGCACCCGGGCCATGGGCTTCGACCTCGCCGGCTTGCGCGACCGGGGTCTGCTGACCATCACTCAAGTGGACGCGGCCGAGCTTTCGCCTGGGGAATTCGCCCATCTCGTGCGCCGTCAGGTCGATGAGGCCCAGGCCAAGACCGTCGTGATCGACAGCCTCAACGGCTACCAGGCGGCGATGCCGGAGGAGATGGCGCTGATCCTGCACATGCACGAGCTGCTGCAATACCTGAACCGGCAGGGCGCCACGACCTTCCTGACGATCGCCCAGCACGGTCTCGTCGGTGACATGCAGAGCCCGGTCGACATTACCTATCTAGCCGACACGGTCATGCTGCTGCGCTACTTCGAGGCGCGCGGGCAGGTGCGGCGCGCGATTTCGGTGGTGAAGAAGCGCATGGGCGCGCACGAGGATACAATCCGCGAGTACCGGATCAGCGGCACCGGCCTGCGCGTCGGCGAGCCCCTGCGCGGGTTCCAAGGCATCCTGCGCGGTGTCCCGGTCTTGCTGCCGGGCGATGGAACGGATCTGATGGATACGGACGCGCCGTGACGCAGTCGGCTTCCGCATTCTCCGAGCATGTGCTGATCCTGGCGCCACATGGCCGTGACGCGGAATTGGCGCGGGTGCTGCTTTCCGATGCCGGCCTCGCCGCGTTGATCGTCGCGGATCTGCCGGAGCTGGTCAGGAGACTGGCTGCGGTGGCCGGGGCCGTGCTGCTGACCGAGGAGGCGGTGCGCACCGCCGATCTCGTCCCGCTCAAGCACTGGATCAGCGAGCAGCCGGCTTGGTCGGACATGCCGTTCATCCTCTTGACCCGACAGGGCGGCGCCGACCGCAACCCGACGGCGGCGCGGCTCTCGCGCATCCTCGGCAATGTCAGCTTTCTCGAGCGGCCGTTCCACCCGACCACCCTGATCAGCGTCATCGCCACCGCCCTGCGCGGCCGGCGGCGGCAATACGAGGCGCGGGCGCGGATGGAGGAGCTGCATAACCGCGAGATCCAGCTGCGGGAGCTGAACGCCACTCTGGAGAGCCGCATCGCCGAGGCGATCGACGAGCGCGCCATGGCCGAGGAGGCCCTGCGTCAGTCGCAGAAGATGGAGGCGGTGGGTCAGCTCACCGGCGGAGTGGCCCATGATTTCAATAACCTGCTGACCATAATCCGCTCCTCGGTCGATTTCCTGCGCAGGCCGAATCTGGCGGAGGAGCGGCGCAGGCGGTACATGGATGCCGTCTCCGACACGGTCGATCGCGCCGCCAAGCTCACTGGCCAGCTCCTCGCCTTCGCCCGGCGTCAGGCCCTGAAGCCCGAGACCTTCGAGGTCGGCGCCTGCCTGCGCGACGTGGCCGACATGCTCGACACCGTGACGGGCGCCCGCATCAGCGTGACGCTGGAAACCCCCGACGAACCCTGCTTCATCCGCTGCGACCGCAGCCAGTTCGAGACCGCCCTCGTCAACATGGCGGTGAATGCCCGGGACGCGATGGACGGCGCCGGCTCGCTCGTGCTGCGGATGGCCGGCAACCAGCCGATGCCGCCGATCCGCGGCCATGCCGGCTCCCGGGCGCATTTCGTCACTGTCTCCCTGACCGATTCCGGCTGCGGCATCGCGGCCGATCAACTGGGCCGCATCTTCGAGCCCTTCTTCACCACCAAGGAAGTCGGCAAGGGGACGGGTTTGGGCCTCAGCCAGGTCTTCGGATTCGCCAAGCAGTCCGGAGGCGACATCGACGTCATGAGCACGCTCGGGGCGGGGACGACCTTCACCCTCTACCTGCCGCAGACGGCAGCTCCCGACGCGGCACAGGCCGGACCCGAGATGCTCGGCGGGGAGACCGACGGGGCCGGGCGGCGGGTGCTGGTGGTCGAGGACAATGTCGAGGTTGGACGCTTCGCCACGCAGATCCTGCAGGATCTCGGCTACGCCACGGAATGGGCGACCAACGCGGAGGATGCGCTGGAGCGGCTCGGTGGCGAGGAGGCGGATTTCGACGCCGTGTTCTCCGATGTGGTGATGCCGGGCATGGGTGGCATCGCCCTGGCGAAAACCCTGCGGGGTCGCTTCCCCAACCTGCCGGTGCTCCTCACATCCGGCTACAGCCACGTTCTGGCCGAGGAAGGGAGCCACGGCTTCGAGCTGCTGCACAAGCCCTACTCGGCCGATCAGCTCTCGCGCATGCTGGCTCGGATCTGCGGCCGGCGCGGATCGCCCGCCCCCGTCATGTCGACGGTCTGAGGGTCGGCGGATCCTGCGGCGTGGCACTTCCGCGGGTGGCTCGGGCCCGCGCCTCCAACAGGGTCGCCCGCGCCGTCTCGACGGCGATGCCGACCGCCGACATCGTGCGGTCATCCGTGTCGCGCTGGCGGGCGTCCCGCACCGCGTCGGCGGCCAGGGCATCGACCTCGGAGGCCAGGACGTCGAGCTCCGCCGGATCGCGCGACGCACGTGCCTGCCCGATCACGTCGAGCAGCCGATCCACGATGTCGTCGATCCGCTCCCGCCGTAGCCCGGTGAGGCGCTGGCGGATCCAGGCCAGCACCGAGACGAGGCCGCCGGCGATGGCGCCGAGCAGGTAGAGCGTGTCGCCATAGCGTTCGACGAAGCCGTGCTGCTCCCGCTCGTAGTAATCGATGGCGCCGGGATGGATCGGAATGCGCGCACTGGTGGCCGCCGCCGTCGTCTCGTAGGCGGGCGACTGGATGTACTCGGCGGCATCCGTCACGGCCGCTGCCGCCGTCCGCTTCTCGAACAGATGCTGGGTGACGTCGGCGGCGATGACCCGGCTCAGGGTGGCGCGCGCCATCAGCCGGTAGGACGCCCCGATGGTCTTCACGTCGTCGGAGGGCAGCTTCGGGTCGCCGCCGAACAGGCCGCCCGGCACGGTCACCGATTGAAGCCTCGGGAAGCGCTCGATCACGGCGCCATCGTCCTCGACCGCGACGAACTCCACCCGGCCGGACCGGGCGACGGAACGGACCGCGCCGACGATGGCGAGCGCCTTCGGAGCGGAGGGCGCGATGATGCTGACGAAGGCATCGATGCGCCGCTCCCGGAAGGCGGCGGCGACATTCTCCTGATCGACCCTGACGAGTTGAACGCTCCGGTCGCGTGCCGCTCCGTGGGGCTGATCCAGTTCCAGCCCGAGGCCGTAATAGCCGAGCAGGTTCTTGATCAGGGTGAAATCCGCGTCCCGGTGCGCGGCGATGCCGAGCCGTTTGCCGGCAAGCTTGGGGAAGCTCTTAATGGCGGCCTGATCGGGTGAGGCGATGATCATCGCCTGGTCGCGCAGGATCGCGAGCGTCAGCCCGTTGGTCGGAAGCAGGACGTCCGGGCGGACGACCGCGAGGTCGGCCCTCCCGTCCTGAAGGGCGGTGGCGCTCTCGCGCACGTCGTCGAAGGACAGGATCTTGAACCGCACGCCTTCGCCGCCGGCATCCAACGCGTCGGCATAGGCCTTGATCAGCTCGGGCTCTGTCCCGTCCCGTGGCGCGACCGCGACGGTCAGGACGGTCGCCTGCAGCAGATACCAAGCCGCGCCCGCTCCGGCCGCCAGCACCGCGACCGCCGCGACGAGCAGCGCGCCCCTGGAGAACATCCACGTCACATGGGCCTGCATCGTTCCGGGCCTCGGGCCTCGCCTCCTCAGAACACCGAGATGAGCACGATCCCCGCCACCATCAGCGCGGCCCCGCCGATCCGCGAGGCGCCGGCCCGCACCTGCTTCATGCCGACCCAGCCGAAATGATCGAGCGCCACCGAGGTCAGCAGGTTGGCGGTGATGAGGAGCCCGTTGAAGGCACCCGCCCCCACCTTGTCGACGAACAGCAGGCCGGCGAACACCGCCACGGCGCCGGTCAGGCCGGCCAGGGGCATCCACCAGCGCACGCCTTCGATGTCACTGCGCTGCGGCAGCGGCTTCGGGCGCAGCAGGAAGACCAGCACGAAGACGAAGACCACGGGCAGGAACGACACGAGGGCCGCGAGCCACGGATTCACCAGCGCGCCGCGCAGCTGCGCGTTCCAGACGACGCCGATGGCCTGGAGCGCGCCGGCCACGACGATGAAGGGGTAGAGCAACCTCGGGTTGAGGCCGTGCCCCGCCTCTTTCTCCTTGCCCTTATCCGGCGTGACGCGGGCGATGAACGTCACCCCGATCGCCATGAGCAGACCGCCGAGCCAGGGCATGAGCTTGAAGCCGCCGCCTTGCAGGCCGAACAGGCCGAGGGAATCCATGGCCAGCGAGGTCAGGATGTTGGCGGTCAGCGTCAGGCCGTTGAACGGGCCGGCCCCGACCTTGTCGACGAAGGCGAGACCGCCGAACACCGCCACCGCGCCGGCCACGCCGCCGAGGGGCGCGTACCACGGCATGGAGGCGAGCGTGTCGAGGCCCGGCAGGGGTGTCGGCATCACGATGAACAGGGTCGCGAAGACGAAGACGATCGGCAGGAAGGAGACGGAGGCCGCGAGGAACGGGTTCACGAGCCGCCCGCGCAGCTGCGCGTTCATGGAATTGCCGAGCGCCTGGAGGGCGCCCGCCACGATGATGAAGGGATAGAGCAGGGCGGCGTTCACGGGGACAGCACCTCCGGTTCGACGGGCGTTCAGACGAGGATCAGGGCGGCCAGTGCCAGGACGAGGGCCGGCGGCATCACGAGCAAGCCGAGCTTCAGGAAGGCGAAGGCCGATACGTCTTCGCCCTCGCGGCGGATCGCGGTGAGCCAGAGGATCGTTGCGAGCGATCCGGTGACGGAGAGGTTCGGGCCGAGATCGACGCCGATCAGGATCGCGCCGGCCACCTTCTCCTGCACATGGGCCGCCTGCACCGCCGCCCCGGCCAGCAGGCCCGCCGGCAGGTTGTTGACGAGGTTCGAGCCGAAGGCGACGACCGCCCCCCCGGCCCAGGCAGTCGCGGCGGGATCGGCTTGCGCGGCGCGCTTCAGCAGGTCGGCGAGCAGGGTCAGCACGCCGGTCTTTTCCAGGGCCTCAACCAGGACGAAGAGGCCGGCGACCAGCGGCAGCACGCCCCAGGACACGTCCTTGGCGACCTCGACGAGGCCGCCGCGGTTGATCAGGATCACGACCAGCGTCGTCGCGAGGCCGGCGACGAAGGTCGGCAGGCCGAGTTCGATCCCGGCGGCGGAGGCGCCGATCAGCGCCGCACCGGTGAGGACGATGCCGGCGCCCGCGACCTTGCCGCCGAGGGACAGGTTCGGCGTGTCGATCTCCGTCGCCACCGTCTCGCCGTGCAGCCGGGCGTTCTGGGTCAGGCGCAGCACGACATAGGTCGTCACGATCGCCAGGATCGAGGGAAGGGTGAAGGTGGCGAGCCAGCGGGTGAGCGGCGGCATGTTCTCGGCGAACACGACGAGGTTGGCCGGGTTCGAGATCGGCAGCACGAAGCTCGCCGCGTTGGCGATGAAGGCACAGATGAACAGGTAGGGCAGCGGCTGCTTCACCCCGGCCGCCTTGGTGGCGGCGAAGACGGCGGGCGTCAGCACCACGGCGCAGGCATCGTTCGACAGGAAGATCGTGACGACCGTTCCGACGACGTAGACGAGCAGGAACAGGCGCGTGGCCGAGCCCCGGGCGGCCCGCACCGCATGGGCGGCGAGCCAGTCGAACAGCCCCTCCTTCCGGGCGATCTCCGACAGCAGCATCATGCCGACGAGGAAGAGATAGACGTCGGTCCCCTTGGCGACGCCCTCCAGCGCCGCCGGCCAGGGCAGCAGCCCGAGGGCGACCAGGAGAACCGCTCCGGCGACGGCCCAGATCGCCTCCGGCCAGGAGAACGGTCGCAGGATCACGCCGAGCGTCGCCAGACCGGCGATGATCCAGGTGAAGAGGTTGAGCGGAAGCCCGAGGGCAGCAACCACGGTCGTCGTCTCTCGATTGGGAAGGCTTGAGGGTTACACGAGGCCGGACATCACCGGCGGGCGCCGCTTACCATTTCCGGCCGGCGCGGTTGGGGCCGAGCTGGTCGCCGCGAACACCCTTCCGGAGCCAGGGGCCGAGCCGGAAGGCGTCGCTGCCCGGTTTGTCGGGAAGGGACGGTTCGTCCGCCATAGGGCCGTTGGGGCGGACCGGCTCGATCTCGTCGGTATCGACGTAGTCCGGCCCATGCCCCGGCCAGCGCGCATCGACCGCCTCGACCTGCAAGCTGCGGGCTCCCGCCGGCCAAGGCACCCAGGCCTCGAAGGTTCGCTCCGATTGGCGGACCATCGTGATCCAGGGGCCGAAATCCACGCGGCAATGGCAGTATTGCGGCTCCCGGTCGGAGAGGACGACGGCGCGGACGCGGATGCGCCCTTGCCCGTCACGCACCATGCCGCTGTTCTCGTCCGTCGCCGGCCTCGTGGCGACGCGCCGGTCTGCCGGGCTGGTGATCAGAACGAAGGGCGGTGTCCGGTCGAGGGCGCGGAAGCGCCAGCTCGTCACTGGGCCATCGATGGCGGCGACGGCGTATCCGACCGAGCCGTCCTCGTTCTGTCCGACCGAGCGGGCCGCGGCGTAGAGGGTGCGCCCGTCATGCGCCAACTCGTTGTAGTGGGTGTGCCCCATCTCGACGAGGCGGACATTGCCGTTCCAGACCAGCCCGGCGATGTCGAGCCGCTCGTCCGGCTCGCGCAGATCGTCGGGATAGGCGTGCATGAAGATCGCGCAGGGCGTGCCGGAGGCCGCGGCCTGGGTGATCTGGTCCGACAGCCAGAGCGTCTGCGGACGGCCGAGGCGGAAGTCGAGGCCGATGCCCTTACGGCTGAAGCCGGCGCTGACGATATCCACGAACAGGCAGCGCACGCCCGAGAACGTGTCGGCGTAGTAGTATTGCGAAACCTCACGCGGCTGCTCGGGCTGCGGCAGGGAATGGCCGACCGGATCGTGCTTCCCGCCACGCGGGCTCCCCGCCACCGTCGCGAACAGGGCGTGGAAGGCCTCGATGGAGCCGTGCTGACGGTCGTGATCGCCGGGGATCAGCCGGATCGGCAGATCCGGGTGACGGTCCAGGGCTGCGGAGAGGATCGCATACTGGGGTGCGGTGCCATCCTCGGCGAGATCTCCCGGCAGGTAGACGAAGTCGAAGGCACGCGGCGTGATCGCGCTGATCTGGTCGAGGATGGCGGCGAGATCGTGGGCATTGGCCTCGCCCTGTTCCGTCAGATGGAGGTCGCCGACATGCAGGACGACGAAGGGGCCTTCGTTGGGGCCGGCTCGCTTTCTCGACCGGGCCGACATCTCAGGCGGCCCGCCCCGTCGGCGATCCGGCCGGCCCATGCTCGCGGATGCTGTCGCCTGTCACCGGTCAAGCTCCCTGAAGATCGAATCCGAGTGAGACAAGGAGGCGGCACCGGCTCGTTCGATCACCGCCGCCGCTCAAGTCTTCTTCGGGGGGCTGGTTCCGGTTTAATCCATCACGAAACTGTGATGGGTGAGGTTAGACCGGTCGAGCCACGGATTTGTCAGTCTAGGGGATGTGGGCAATCTGAGATTGCCTCAGGCGGCGGCCTTGATCTTTCGGATCGCGCCATCGAGCCCGACATGGAGTTCATGACGCTTGCCGTCCTTGAAGGCGGTGATCTCGAAATGCTTCGGCTTGCGCCGGGGCGGCCCCTCGGCGACGTAGCCGGCCGCCTTCACATTCGCCACGGCAGGGGCCGGATCCACCGCCTCGCCCGGCTTGAGGCCGTCACGCGGTGGCCGATCGGGCCACTTCAGAACCCGCTCGGTGCCGTCCGCCAGCGTGAGACCGGTGACCTTGATCTCGGACGGCTTGCGCTGCCCCGACACCGAAACCGGATCGCCGATTTTCAGGTCGAGCCCTTCGATGCCCGTTGGACCGAGGTCGACCAGCACTCTGCCTTCCGCTCCGTCGAGGGCGAGCCTGTGCCCGAACACGCCCCAGATCGTTCCCGACGCCCGCACTGTCTCATTCATGCCGATGCTCCTCTCCGATATCCGGTGGCCGGCGGCGCTCTGCCGCCGGCCGTGATCCTGTCGCCGGGATCTCAGAGGATCGGCCGCTCGCGGATCTGCCCGTCGAAGCCGACATGGAGCAGGCGCTCCCGCCCGTCCGGCCCCTTGGCGGCGACCTCGAGATGACGCGGGCCCCGGCCCGTCACCCGGACATCGCCGTAGCCGGCCTTCTCGACCGCCGCCTTCAGGGCGGGCAGATCGGGCTCCTGGCCGAGGCCGACCTTGTCCCGGGCCCAGTCGAGGCTGCCGCGAGGCGGGCCGCCGGCGGGACCGAGGACGACCTGACGGCCATCCGCGCGGGTGACGATCCGGGCGTGCAGGAAGCCGTGCTCGAAGCGTCCCTGGACGGTGACGGTCTCGCCCTTGTCGACGAGCTTGCCGTCCTCGCCCTCGCGTCCGGTCTCGACCAGCGCCCGGCCGGTCCCGTCCTGGATCACGAACTTATTGCCGAAGATCTCGGCGACCTCGCCCTTCGCCGCGATGGCACCCGAGGGGGTGAGCGCCGAGACGGCGACCGGTGCGACCGGCGCGAGTGAGCCCGGCTGCCCGTTCTGCGCGAGAGAGAGGCCGACCGCGCCGAGGGCGAGCGGCGCGGCGATGGCGCCGACCACGAGGCCGCGCCGGGCCCGGCGGCGCGGCGCCGTCCGGGCTTCAGTCTGCGCGGAAGCGTCGGTGATCGTACCGTTGGTCATGGGGTTTCGATGTCCTGTGTTCCGGTGTCCCTCTCGGGTCGGAAGACTTCTAGGACGACGCCCGAAACTCACCCTGAACCAGTTCGTTCAGCTTCAGTTAAACGCCCGCCGATAGAGCGCGCTCCGCTGCGGCGGGCCTCGTTCGTCGCGTGGCTGCGTATCGAAACAAGGGCTTAGGCGCCTTTTCCAGGCCCGGACCTGTCCGGCGGGAAGGCGGCGCCGGCCATCGGACGGGACCGCGATGAAGATCCTGCTGGTCGAGGATGACGAGGCTCTGGCGGCCGAACTCGCCAAGGCGCTGCGGGCCGAAGGCTTCGCCCTCGACCATGCCCGCGACGGGATCGATGCCGGCCATCTCGGCGAGACGGAGGCCTACGATGCCGTCGTGCTCGATCTCGGCCTGCCCAAGCGCGACGGCGTCGCGGTGTTGCAGGGCTGGCGCGCCGCCGGGCGCACGATGCCGGTGCTCGTCCTGACCGCCCGCGACGGCTGGAGCGACAAGGTGGCGGGCTTCAAGGCCGGGGCCGACGATTACCTCGTCAAACCGTTCCGGGTCGAGGAGCTGGTGATGCGCCTGCGGGCCCTGGTGCGCCGGGCCCAGGCCAACGGTTCCCCCCGGATCGCCTGCGGGCCTCTGGTCTACGATCCCGGCCTCGGCACCTTCGAGCATCACGGGCTGCCCCTGCGGCTCACCGGCCTGGAATGGCGCGTGCTGTGCTGTCTCATTCTGCGCAAGGAGGTGGTGGTGCCGCGCGCCCAACTGATCGAGCGGGTCTATGAGGGGGATGCCGAGGTCGATTCGAACTCGGTCGAGGTCATTATCACGCGCCTGCGCCGCAAGATCGCGCCTGCCGCCATCGAGACCGTGCGTGGCCACGGCTACCGCCTGATGCCGGTGGGGACGGCGTGAGCCCGCCCCATCCTCCGCTCTCCCCACCGCCCCACCCTCCGAAGCCGCCCCACCGGGTAGGGCCGGGACCGGGCTCGCTGCAGCGGCGCCTTCTGCTCGCGGCCGGGGCGTTCCTGAGCGTGGCTCTCCTCGCCGCCGGCCTCTCCATCGGATTCATCCTGCACCGCTTCGTCCGTGGACAGATCGATGGGCGCCTCGACGACCGCATCCTGTCCCTGGTCTCGGACCTGCGCCCGGATGCCGGGGGTGGCCTGTCTCTCGGGCGTGACCGGGACGGGCCGCCCTTCGACCGGCCCCGGTCCGGCTGGTACTGGCAGGTGCGGCGCGGCGAGGCGTGGCTCGGCTCCGCCTCCCTCGACGGGCGTCGCCTCGCCCTTCCCGATTCCCCCGAGCGGCAACGGGAAGCCGAATTGCCCGCGCCTGCGGACGGCACCGGTCCCTGGGGCGAGGGCTTGATCCTACGCATCCTGACGATCCCCGGCGAGGGGGACGCGCCGCCGACCGTCGTGGCCGCCTCGGCTCCGAACACGGCCCTGCGCGGTCCGGTGCTCGAAGCCCTGCGCACGCTCGCCGTCTGTCTCGGGGTGATCGGCCTGTTCCTGTTCGCCGGGGTGCTGGTCCAGGTCCGGTTGGGGCTGCGCCCCTTACGCCGGCTGCGCGATCAACTGGCAGAAGTGAGATCCGGGGCCAGGGACCGGCTGCCTGCGCGCCAGCCGGGTGAAATCCGCCCCCTGGTCACCGAGATGAACGCGCTGCTCGACCAGAACGCGGCCCAGCTGGAGCATGCCCGCGCCCATGTCGCCAACCTCGCCCACGGCCTGAAGACGCCGCTCGCCACTCTGTCGATGGCGCTCGCCGACACAGCCACCGACCGCGATGGCTCTCTCAGGCGGCTGGTCGAGGGAATGGACCGGCGGATCCGCCATCACCTCCGCCGCGCCCGCAGCGCGGCCATCGGCGGCGCGGCCCGCACCAGAATCGATCTCGCGGGGCATGTGGCCGATCTGCGGATCGTGCTCGCGCGCATCCATGCCGGCAAGGAGATCGCCTTCGAGCTTCAGGTGCCGGACGGTCTCGGAATCGCCTGCGATCCGCAGGATCTCGACGAGATGCTGGGCAATTTGATCGAGAATGCCTGTCAATGGTGCCGCGGCCGCATCCGGATCGCGGCGCAGCGGGTCGGCAGCGAAGTCGTCGTGCGGATCGAGGATGACGGCCCGGGCCTCGCCGGGGAGGCCGCGGCGGCGGTGCTGAAGCGGGGCCGCCGCCTCGACGAGAGTCAGCCCGGCCACGGCTTCGGGCTGCCGATCGCGGTGGAGCTGGCGGAGCTGTATGGCGGCTCCGTCAGGCTCGAACCCTCCGATCTCGGCGGTCTCTGCGTGCGGCTGTCGCTGCCCGCGTGAGAACCGGCCTACCAGCGGTGATGCCAGCCGCCATGCCAACCTCCACGCCAGCCGGCGTGCCGGAAGCCACCCCAGCGATGGCCGCCATGCCATCCGAACCGGCGCCAATGGTAGCCGGAATGCCAGCGATACCCGCCCCAAGGGCGATAGAATGGTCCGTAGGCGTAAGGGCGATAGACGAGATTCGGCCGGCACCAGCCGTAATAGCCCCGGTGGAAGCCGGGGCCGCAGCCGTCCCGGGCCTCGGCGTCCGAAGCGGTGGTCAGAAGTCCGGCGGCGAGCGCCAGCGGGATCGCGATCTTACCGATCATGATGCACTCCTGGGTGCCCGGCTCTGGGCCGGGGAGAGGGGGAAAGGGATTCAGTTCGGCCAGCAGCGGCGGCCATAGGGGCCGATATGAAAGCCCGCCGGGCAGGAGACGCCGCGGATATAGCCGCCTGCCTGTCCGCCTGGGCGGCAGCCGCCATAGGGTCCGCGATGGGCGTAGGGGCCGCAGCCGTCATAGACCTGGATGATCGGCGCATCGGCGCCGGTGGTGGCACCATCCTGGACCAGCGGCAGGGCCATGGCCGGAGCCGCGAGGCTGGCGGCCAGCAGGGCGGCCGGAACGAGACGTTTGACCATCGACGACGTCCTTCAACTCCGTGAACCGGCGGCGGGGTCGCCGCGTCGGGTTGAGTGAAGGGTCGCCCGCAGCTCCTTCCCGGATGTGACGGGCCGCTGCGTCGGAGTAACGTTTTGTAACCGGCGGCCCGCCCGTCAGGCGATGGCCGGGAGGGTGACGACGAGGCGGGCACCGCCCAGAGATCCGGCTTCGGCGATGACGTTGCCGCCATGGGCCTCGGCGATCTGCCGCGCGATGGCGAGGCCGAGCCCGGTGCCGCCGGTCTGGCGGCTTCGCGAGCGCTCGACCCGGTAGAACGGGCTGAACACCGCCGCGCGCTCGGCTTCCGGGATGCCGGGCCCATCATCCTCGACCACGATCTCGCAGATGGCGCTCCTGCGGCGCACGGCGACGGCGACCGTCGAGCGGCTGAACTTCACGGCGTTCTCGATCAGATTGGCGATCACGCGCCGCAGCGCCACCGCGTCGCCCACGGTCACCGCGTCCTCGACCTCTTCCCCGATCAGCCGGATCGCGATGCCCTGCGCCGCCTGCTCGGCGACTTCGGCCGCCACCAGATCGGCGAGATCGACCTCGGCGCGCGTCACGCCGATGGCGGTGCCGCGGGCGAAGCCGAGGGAGGTGTCGATCAGGGCCGTCATCGCATCGAGATCCTCGATCAGCCGCTCCCGCCGCTCCGGCTCAGCCACGCCCTCGGCCCGGAGCCGCAGGCGCGTCAAGTAGGTCTTGAGGTCGTGGGAGATGGCGCCGATCAGCAGCGAGCGCTCGGCCATCAGGCCGACGATGCGCTCCTGCATCGCCTGCACCGCCTGGGCGAGATGCCGGATCTCCGGGGCGCCCTGAGGGGCGATGGCCGGTTCCGGCGCGCGGCCGTCGAAGCGGGACACCGCTTCGGTCAGGCGCCGCAGGGGCGTGAGTTCGTGGCGCGCACCGACGAGGACGAGACCGGCCACCACCACGCCCAGGATCGCCACCCAGAGGCTCAAGGGCAGCCCGAGCAGCCATGGCATCAGCGAGCGATGGCGTTCGATGGCGGAGATGATCAGAATCCGGCCGTCCGGCAGCCGATAGGTCGCCGTCGACAGGCTGCCGATCGGCCGGCGCCGGTCCCGGTCCGCGACCTCCGCCGCATCGACGCCCCGGCGCAGCATGGCGGTGCTGGTGAAGGCCGAAATCCGGCCGTCGGTATCCCCCGTCAGCCGGCGCAGCCGCGCTTCGAGGCGCGGCTCGCGGATCAGCTCGGCCTCCGGTGGGGGCTGATCGGTGATCTCGGCCCTCAAGGCCTCGCCGTTCACCGCCTTCAGGATGGCCGGGCGCAGGGACGGGTCCGTATCCCGCAGGAGATTCATGATGTGCGCAGCTTGGTCGACGCGCGGGAAGCTGCTGTTCCAGGGGAAGGGCCGGTGCGCGATCTGCCAGCGGTCGATGGTGACGGTGACGATCACGAGCACCGACAAAGCCCCGAGAAGCAGCAGCATGATCCGGCCGAGCAGGCCGATGCGCGCCATCATGGCGCCGGCTTCACCGGCGCGGCCAGGATGTAGCCGGCATTGCGCACCGTCTTGAGCAGGGCCGCAACGCCGCTGCCGGAGGCGTCGAGCTTGTGGCGCAGCCGGCTGACCTGCACGTCGATGGTGCGGTCGAAGGCATCGGCGGTGCGTCCGCGCGTCCAGTCGAGGAGCTGGTCGCGGGAGAGCACGCGCTGCGGCCGGGTCAGGAAGCAGTGCAGCAGATCGTATTCGGCGCTGGTGAGGGGGATCTCGGCACTAGGCACGCCAGTCGTGACCCGGCGAGCCGCGAGATCGACCACGAGGTCGGCCACGGCGAGCGTCTCTCGGTCCCGATCGCCGCCCTGGCCTCCGCTCCCGCCGGCCCGGCGCAGGACGGCGCGGATGCGCGCGAGCAGCACCCGCGGGTTGAACGGCTTCGAGACGTAATCGTCGGCGCCCATCTCCAGGCCGAGCACCCGATCGATGTCCTCGTCCTTGGCGGTCAGCATGACGATGGGCGGCCCGCCCGTCTCGCGCAGGCGCCGGCAGATTGACAGCCCGTCCTCGCCCGGCAGCATCCAGTCGAGCACGATCAGGTCCGGCGTGGGCCCGGTCGCGAGGAGCCGGTCGAGGCTCGCTCCGCCATCGAGGCTGATCGTGCGGAAGCCCTCGCCCTGCAGGTAGCCGGCGAGTTGCGTGCGGATGTCGCCGTCATCCTCGACGATGGCGATGGTGGGGGCTTCGCTCATGCCCCGAGCATAGGGGGGGCGAAGGGCCCGGCAACGCGAAAGTGGACGTTGTCACAAAACGTTACACGGGCTCACCCGGCCGCGCCGCCCGTGGCCCTGACGGGCCTGGGGTTGCGAAGGTTCTTCCGGTGGTGATGTCGGCCGCTCTCCGTTCCGGCGAGAGGCTCACGCGCTGGCGTGCTCGGCGACGTAGCGGCCGAGGGCGCTTGCGGCGTTGAGCATGTGGGCTCGCATCCGCCGCGCCGCGACCTCGCCATCGCCCTCGGCGATGGCCCGCAGGATCTCGCCGTGCTCGGCGCGGGAGCGCAGGATGCGCTCGCCGTGGCGCAGTTGCGTCCGGCGGAAGGCCGACAGGCGCGCCCGAATCGCCAGGGCCTGTTCGGCCATGAAGCCGTTATGGGTCGCGCGGTACAGCGCCTCGTGAAAGGACCGGTTGAGGGCGTCGTAGGTGTCGTAATCCTGGTTCGCGACGGGCGCCGCCGCTTGCTCGTGCAGGTCCATCAGGGCGCTGAGTTCGAGCGGCGTCATCCGGTAGGTGGCGAGCCGCACGCACAGGGCCTCGAACTCCGCCGTGGTCTCGAACATCTCCATGATCCGCTCGGGCGTCATGCGGGTGACCACGACGCCTCGCCGGGGCCGCATCTCGACCAGACCGCTGGAGGCGAGTTGGCGCAGGGCCTCGCGGACGGGCGTGCGCGAGGCGCCGAAGCGGTCGGCGAGATCCTGTTCGTCGAGGGAGATGCCCGCCGCGAGGACGCCGGAGGCGATCTCGTCGGTCAGGGCGTTGCGGATCTGGTCGGAGAGGAGCCCGCGCCCCTCGCCGATGCCATCGATCTCACCGCTGTCGCCCATCCGCGTCAGCCCACCCATGCTCGCACGATCAGGAACAGCAGCGACGGACCGACGAGGCAGCCGATGCCGGTATGGAAGGTCGCGGTCAACGCGCCGTAGGGGACGAGCTTCGGATCGGTGGCGGCGAGCCCACCCGCGACGCCGCTCACCGTGCCCATCAGGCCGCCATAGGCCATGGCCGAGCGCGGATTGTCGAGGCCGATCAGCCGGGCGACCAGGGGCGTGCCCACCATCACCATCACCGCCTTGGTGACCCCGGTGGCGATCGAGAGCGCCATCACGGTGGAATCGGCGCCGAGCGCCGCCCCGGTGACGGGACCGACGATGTAGGTGATGGCGCCCGCGCCGATGGTCGTGATCGATACCGCGTCGTGGTAGCCGAAAGCCACCGCTGTCAGGGTGCCGACGAGGAAGGGCAGCATCGTGCCGAGCGCCAGCGCGACGACGCCGAGGAGACCGGCACGGCGCGCCTCGATCACGTCCACCTCGAAGGCGGTGGCAACAATGGCGAAGTCGCGCAGCATCGCCCCGCCCATCAGACCGATGCCGGCCAGAGCCGGGATGTCGGCGAGCCCCCGCTTCCCTCCGGTCGCGAGCCCGCCGGCATAGGCCAGCACGAGGCCGAGCACGATGGCGATGGCCGAGCCGTGGATCCGGCCGCCCGTCAGGTGTTTCGCGACGACATGCGACACCAGCATCAGCCCGCCGATGACCGCGAAGGCCGCCACGAGGCTCTGTTCGACGAAGACGTGTTCGAGCATGTGCAGCATCGGCTTACCTCCGGATCGTGGTCGTGGGCCGCATGGGCGATGGCGCTTCGGCGTCCCCGGCGATGACGGCGCCGGCATGCTCGATGTCCGCGCTGTCCTGTGCCGGCCGCTTACCGATGCGGCCGAGCAGGGCCGTCGCGGCAAAGCACAGCAGCACGCTGCCGACCGCCGCGATGATGACGATCGGCCCGCCGCTCACCGCCGCGACGACGTTCTGCTGTGCGGCCATGGCCACCACGATCGGGATGTACATGCTGGCCCAGAACTCGACCCCGAGTTTGGTCGCGTGGCCGAGCCGGTCATGGCGCACCAACCAGATCCGGGCGGCGATCAGCAGCATCATGGCGATGCCGACACCGCCGACATTGGCCTTCACGTTGAGCAAGATCCCGAGCAGATCGCCCAGGAAGACGCCGACAAGGGTGCACAGCGCGAGGAGCGCGACGCCGAGGATGGTCATCGGTCGCCTCCTTCACCCAGGGTCACCGACCGGACCATCGGCATCGACCCGCTTCGAGGGAGCGTTACTGCCTCCCCGCATACATTCGCCATCGCGCGTCTCCATCCCGTATTCAGCGATTCGTTTTTGTTGCCTCAACGTATGCAGGATATTGACAAAGACGCAAGTTGGAATACAAAAACCGGAACTGGAACGCCGCAGCGCATACGGCAACGGTCAAAACCGCCGCCGCCGCATACGCCGTGAGGCCACCACAGGGAGCGGACCGGATGAGCGGCTGGCGCCAGGAGCGGGAAGCCCGCGATGCGCGGATCGAGGCGGGCCGGGCCCATGGCTCGGGCAAGGTCGTGGCCGCCGCCGACGTGGTCGCGCTACTGGAGGCGATTCTACGCCCCGGCGACCGGGTCTGCCTTGAGGGCGACAACCAGAAGCAGGCGGATTGCCTCGCGCGGGCCCTGAGCCAGTGTGACCCGGCCCGCGTGCACGATCTGCACATGGTCCAGTCCGGCATCGTGCTGCCGGAACATCTCGACGTGTTCGAGCAGGGGATCGCCCGGCGCCTCGATTATTCCTATTCGGGCCCACAGGGCGGACGCATCGCCCGCATGCTCTATGGCGGGCAGATCGAGCTCGGGGCGGTCCACACCTATCTGGAGCTGTTCGCCCGCTACTTCGTCGATCTCACCCCGAACGTCGCCTTGATCGCCGGCGTCTCGGCCGACCGGGACGGCAACCTGTATACCGGCCCGAACACCGAGGACACGCCGACCGTGGTGGAGGCAACCGCCTTCAAGAACGGCGTGGTGGTGGCGCAGGTCAACGAGATCGTCGAGCGCGTGCCCCGCGTCGACATTCCCGGCGACCGGATCGATTTCGTGGTCGAGGCCGACAAGCCGTTCTACGTCGAGCCGCTGTTCACCCGCGATCCGGCGGCAATGACGGAAACCCAGATCCTGATGGCCATGATGGCGATCAAGGGGATCTACGCCGAGTACGGCATCCGCCGCCTCAACCACGGCATCGGCTTCGGCACGGCGGCCATCGAATTGCTGCTGCCGACCTATGCCGAGCGTCTCGGCCTGAAGGGTGAGATCGCTACGCATTGGGCGCTCAACCCGCACCCGACCCTGATTCCGGCCATCGAATCGGGCTGGGTGAAGCAGGTGCATTGCTTCGGCTCCGAAGTCGGCATGGACCGCTACATCCGCGAGCGCCCCGACATCTTCTTCACCGGCGCCGATGGCTCGCTCCGCTCCAATCGGGCCTTCTGCCAGACCGCCGGGCTCTATGCCTGTGACCTGTTCATCGGCTCGACCCTGCAGATCGACCTCGCCGGCCATTCCTCGACGGTGACGCAGAACCGCGTGGCCGGCTTCGGCGGCGCGCCCAATATGGGCTCGGACCCGCATGGCCGGCGCCACCCCTCCGATACCTGGATGAAGGCCGGCCGCGAGGCGCAGATCACCGGCGATCCGGCCCTTATGCGCGGGCGCAAGCTCGTGGTGCAGATCGTCGAAACCTTCGGCGAGGGGCTGGCGTCGGCCTTCGTCGAACGGCTCGATGCCCTGGAACTGGCGAAGAAGATCGGCTTGGAGCTCGCTCCGGTGATGGTCTACGCCGACGACGTCACCCACATCGTGACGGAAGAGGGCATCGCCAACCTTCTGCTCTGCCGCGATGCGGATGAGCGCGAGCAGGCGATCCGTGGCATCGCCGGCTATACCGAGATCGGCCGTGGGCGCGACCGGGCCATGGTCGAACGTCTGCGCGAGCGCGGCATCGTCCGCCGCCCGGAAGATCTCGGCATCGAACCCCTCGACGCCGACCGCTCCCTGCTCGCGGCGAAGTCGATCAAGGATCTCGTGCATTGGTCGGGCGGACTCTACGAGCCGCCGGCCAAGTTCCGGAACTGGTGAGGTCGTGATGGAAAAGCTCAGCTTCCGACACACCACGTCCCGCGCCCTGCCCGGTGCGAAGGCGCAGGCCATCACCGGGGTGGTCGCCTCCGGCAATCTCGAGGTGCTCCTGGAGCGCGCGCTCGCCCCGACCGAGTGTACGGTCGAGATCGAGACGCCGATCCGCGGCTACGGCGAGGTCTGGGCGGCGGTGGTCGCGGATTTCGTTGCCCGCAGCCAGCCCGGCGGCCTGCGCATCACCATCAATGATGGGGGCGCCCGCCCCGACACCGTATCCCTGCGCCTCCTTCAGGGCGCCCGGCTGATGGAGGTCTGACGATGAGCGAACGGATCGTCGACCCGGCCGCCAAGGGCTGGGCCACCAGCTGGTACGAGGCGAGCGCCCGCTCCCGCATCGACGGACTTCTCGATGCCGGATCCTTCCGCGAGGTCATCGGCCCCGAGCAGCGCCAAATGAGCCCGCACCTGCCGCTGTTCGATCTGCCGCGCGCCTTCGACGACGGCATGATCGTCGGCTCGGGACGTCTCGAGGGCAAAGCCGTCCTCGTCGCCGCGCAGGAGGGTCGCTTCATGGGCGGCGCCTTCGGCGAGGTGCATGGCGCCAAGCTCGTCGGCCTGCTGCGGGCCGCCTTGGTCCTCAAGCCCGATGCCGTGCTGATCCTGTTCGATACCGGCGGCGTGCGCCTCCAGGAGGCCAATGCCGGCGAGACCGCCATCGCCGAGGTGATGCGGGCCATCACGCAACTGCGCGCGGCCGGGGTGCCGGTGATCGGCCTGATTGGTGGCCGGGCCGGGGCCTATGGCGGCGGTGGGCTGATTGCGGCGACCTGCTCGCGGCTCGTCGTTTCGGAGGGCGGACGCATCTCCGTCTCGGGTCCGGAGGTGATCGAGACCAACAAGGGTGCGGAGGAATTCGATTCCCGCGATCGCGCCCTCGTCTGGCGCACCATGGGCGGCAAGCATCGCCGGCTCATTGGCGGCGCCGACGCCGTTGCCGACGACACGGTCCAGGCCTTCCGGCAGGCGGCCCTCGACCTGATCTCGCGCGCGCCGCCCTTCGATCTCGCCACCATGGAGGCGGAGCAGAAGCGGCTGGAGGAGCGCCTGACCCGCTTCGGCGATTGCCGCGACGCCACCGAGATCTGGGGCCGGCTCGGCGTGAACGACCCCGACGCGGTTCCGGCCCTGACCACCGCCGATTTCGATGCCCTGCTCGCCAGCCTCGGGGAGACCACCCATGACGCGCGCTGACCTGGATACCGGATCGGCGCGAGACGGCGCGTCGGCACAGGGATCGCGGATGCGGCTCCCGGACATTCTGTCGGAGCTCTTTCCCAACGGTCATTCCGTCACCGTCGAGGATGGCCTTGTCAGCGGTGAGGGTCCGTTCCGGGGCGGCCGGCTCGCGGTGATCGGCATCGACGGCGATACGGCGCTCGGCGTCGATGGCGCCTGCCGGCTCGCGGCCGATGTCCTCGGCGTGGTGCGCCGGGGCGGCCAGACGCCCATCCTCGTGGCCATCGATTCCGACAGCCAGCGCATGAGTCGGCGCGACGAGCTGCTCGGCCTCAACGAATACCTCGCCCATCTGGCCAAGACGCTGCTGCTGGCCGATGCTCAGGGCCACCCCACCATCGGGCTGATCTACGGACACTCGGCGGCGGGCGCCTTCATCGCCACGGCGCTGGCGACCCGCATCCTCGTCGGCCTGCCAGGAGCGAACCCGAGCGTGATGGACCTGCCCTCCGTGGCGCGCGTCACGAAGCTGCCCCTCGACCGGCTGGAGGCGATGGCGAAGGACACCCCGGTCTTCGCGCCGGGCCTCGATAACATGGTGCGCACCGGTGCCGTGCAGGCGGTGCTCGATCCGGACCGGCCGCTGGCCGAGCAGATCGCCGCCGTGATCGACGCGCTTCCCGCCGAGGATCGTCGCGACCGGGCGGGGCGCGAGCGGGGCGGGCGGCCGGTGGCCGAGACGATCGCCGCGCAGGTGGTGCGGGATGCCAAACTCGGTTGAGGCTTACCGGCGCCACGACCTTCTCGACGTGGAGCCACGCGCCTGGGGCGCGGTGCTGGCCGGGCGGGCGGACCTCGCGGGCGTGCCGCATGTCGCGGCCTGGATCGGGGAGGGACGCCCGGTGATCCTGCGCCGCGCCCATCCGGGCGAGGAGGGGCTGGTGCCGGCCGGCCTGCCCTTGCCGCCCCGGGACGGCAAGCGCCGCATCGGTCTTGCGCTTCCCCCCGAAGCGGTCCGCCGCCGCTCTCCGGTCCTCCTCTCCGAGACCCACTGTGCCTGTCCGTCCGCTTGGTCGGCGACGATTCGGAAGATCCTGGCCCTCGGCGACAGCCACGGCTTCGCGCCGCGCCCCTTCGGCGGCCTGCTCTGGCAGAGCCTTACCGGCTTGCCTTACCTGACGGCGCAATCCGACCTCGACCTGCTCTGGCCGGTATCCGGCGCGGTCCCGCAGACGCTTCTCGACGGTCTGGCGCGCATCGAGGCGGAGGCGCCGATGCGCCTCGACGGCGAGATCCTGCTTTCCGATGGCGGCGGCGTGAACTGGCGGGAATTAGACGCCGCCGGCCCCGCTGACACGGTGCTCGTCAAGCACCGCGACCGCCTCGCCCTGCGCCCGGCCGCCGCCATCCTGGCGGGAGACCCCGAATGAGCCTGCTTTCGGCCCTCCGTTCGCTTCCGCGCGAGGAGTCCCCTCATCCCGCCGCCGAGGTCATCGCGCGGGCGGCGGCCAGCGCCCTGCGGCTCGAACTCGAAACCTATCCGAAGCCGGGCTTGGTCAGCCACGTCGATTGCGGCAGCCACGCCGACATGGATGCGGACACGTTCCGTGCCAGCAATGCGGCCATCGCCCCCTTCTTCCGCGACCTCGCGCGGGCCGGGGCCGGGGTCGCGCCGATGACGGCCCTGCGCCGCATCGGTCTCGATGCCGAGGCGGCGATGCGGGCAGCGACGGGTGGCGTGAACACGCATCGCGGCGCGATCTTCGGGCTCGGCCTTCTCTGCGCCGCGGCCGGTGCCCTGCCGCGACCGCGGGCAGGAGAGCTCGGCGGCCTCGTTCGGGATCGCTACGGCGCGGCCATCCTCGACGGTCCGGTCCTGCTCCACGCACCGGGCGCGCGGGTCCGTCGCCGTCACGGCGTCGGCGGCGCCCCGGCCGAGGCCGCCGCCGGTTTCCCGAGCCTGTATCGCGTCGGGCTGCCGGCCCTGCGCCGGGGCCGCTTGGCCCGCCCTGGCGACGAGGAGGCCGCGCGTGTGGAGAGCTGCCTCGCCCTGGTCGCGCATGTCGAGGACACCAACCTGCTGCATCGCGGCGGGCCCGAGGGATTCGCCTTCGCGCGGGGCGAGGCCGCGCGCTTCATCGCCGAAGGGGGCGTCGCCCAGACCGGCTGGCGCGCCCGCGCCGAGGCGCTGCACCAAGCCTTCGTTGCCCGCCGTCTCAGCCCCGGCGGCGCGGCCGACCTGCTGGCCATGACCTTGTTCGTGGACGGCATCGAGGCTGCCGCATGACCCTCGCGGTTCTGCTCTCCGGCCAGGGCAACCAGCATCCGGGGATGTTCGATCTCACCGCCGACTGGCCGGCGGCGGCCCCGGTCTTCGTGGAGGCCGAACGTGTTCTCGGCCGCGACCCACGGGAGCTGGTCCGCTCTCCCGGCGCGGATCTGCACGGCAACCGCACCGGGCAGATCCTCTGTTGCGTCGCGGCTCTGGCGGGGTGGACCGTCGTGGAGGCGGCACGTCCCGCCCGCGCGATCGTCGCCGGCTACAGTATCGGCGATCTCGCTGCCTGGGGCTGCGCCGGCCGCTTCAACGCGGAGGCGATCCTGCGCCTTGCCGCCGCGCGAGCCGACGCCATGGATGCGGCGGGCGGGGAGGGGGCCGGCCTTGCCGGAATCCGCGGCCTGCGGCGCGCGGCCATCGAGACCCTGGCCGGGTCGCATGGCTGCCACCTCGCCATCCGCAACGCCGCGGACAGCGCCGTCATCGGCGGCCCGGTTCCGGCGCTCGAACGAGTCTGCGAGGAGGCCCGCGCCGCCGGTGCTCTGCGGGCCGTGGTTCTGGCCGTGCGAACGCCCTCCCACACGCCCCTCCTGCGGGAGGCGAGCCGCCGTTTCGAGGAAGCCCTCGCGGGAGAAAGCCCGCGCCGCCCCCCGCCGGGGGCGCCACGGTTGATCAGTGGCCTCGACGGCGCTCCGGTCTTCGACGCTCGGGCGGGTCTCTCCAAGCTCGCCGGCCAAATCTCGCAGACCATCGATTGGGCAGCCTGCCTGGAGGCCTGCCGGGAATATGGCAGCGATACCGTGCTGGAACTCGGCCCCGGCCACGCCCTCGCGACCATGGCCCGCGACGCGATTCCGGAAGCGCGGATCCATGCCCTCGATGAATTCCGCTCCGCGGCCGGAGCGGTCGACTGGCTCAGGAGCGACTGATACGGGATCCGCTTGATTAAAGCGGCCTCGTATCAGCAAGCCCGCGCGGCGTCTGAGCGGAGCCCAAATCCGCCATCCCGAAGGGATTAGCCGGATTTGGTATGACCCGCGCGCGGGACCGGCCATGCCTCTCCCTTTCAGCTCCGCTGAAGCGCCGCCTTCACCTTGGCCGGCGTGAACGGCACCGACCGCAGGCGCGCGCCCGTGGCATCGAAGATCGCGTTCGAGATCGCCGCCGGCACGATCGCGGCCGAGGGTTCTCCAGCGCCCCACGGCTTCTCGGTCGGCCGGTCGATCAGATCGGTTATCACCTCCGGCACATCCGGGAAGGTCAGGATCGGATAGCTCGCCCAGTCGAGACTGGTGACGGCGCCGCGATCGAAGGTGACCTCCTCCATCAGCACCCGGCTCACGGTCTGGATCACGTTGCCGTCGAGCTGATTGCGGACGCCGTCCGGGTTGATGATCTGCCCGCAATCCTGGACCACGAAGAAGCGCGGCACCCGGACCCGCCCGCTCGTCCGGTCGACCTCGACCTCGGCCACGCCCGCCACATAGGTGCGGTTCAGTTCGTACTTCACGTAGGAGAGACCGCGTCCGCGCAGGATGTCGCCGCCCGCCTCCTTCATCGGCGAGGGCCGGTTCTGCCACGCCGCGATCTCGGCGACCCGCTTCAGCACCGCGATGCCGCGAGGGTCCTTGAGGGCACGCAGGCGATAGTCCAGCGGGTCGGCCCCCGCCGCTGCCGCGCATTCGTCGAGGAAGGCCTCGTTGGCATAGGTGTTCTGCATCCGCCCCGGCGTGCGGATCCAGGAGGGCCGCAGCGGCGTCGAGGCCAGCCGGTGACAGACCGTGCGCACGTTCGGGAAGGCGTAGGGAAGAGCCGAGTTCTGGATGATATTGCCGGGCGACATCGTGGTTTCGTGCGGCAGCCCGGCGAGTTCCGCCGCCACCAGGGGCACGTTGCCGGCCGCGCCCTCCGGCACGTGGAATTGCGAGACCCAGGCGGCGACGTTGCCCTGCGGATCGAGCCCGGCCTTCAGGTCGATCAGGGTAGGCGGTCCCTTCGGATCCCAGCCATGCTCATCGGCGCGGGACCATTGGACCCGCACCGGGCGGCCGACCGCGCGGGCCAGGAGGGCCGCGTCACCGGCCGCGTCCTCGTGGCCGTTGCGGCCGTAGCACCCCGAACCCTCGACATAGATACAGCGCACCGCCTCCGGCGCCAGCCCGGTCATCGCCGCGAGCTGCTTGCGCAGGGCGTGCGTCATCTGCGACGCCGTCCAGCAAGTGAGCAGCCCATCCTTGAACTCGGCAATGGCACAGGACGGGCCGATCGAGCCATGGGTGTGGATCGCGAAGTCGTAGCTCGCCTCCAGGGTCCGGTCGGCCCGGTCCAGCGCGGCCTCGGCATCGCCGGTGCTGCTGGTCACGTCGTCCTTGGTGACCTTGGTGGCCCGCACGTGCTGCCAGAGCTTGTCCTGCTCCGGCAGGCCCTCCCATCGCGACCACGTCGCCTTGATCTGCCCGGCGGCCTTCACCGCCGCCCATTCCTTCTCGGCGACGACGGCCAGGAAGTCGCCCTGGCGCACCACCCGGATCAGGCCCGCGATTCCCGCGACGGAGGCCTCATCCACGCTTTCCAGCTTGGCGCCGATGGCCGGCGGACGGACCACGCGGGCATGCACCATGCCGGGCACCCGGACATCCTGCATGTAGATGAAGCGGCCGGTCATCTTCTCAGGAATATCGATCCGCGCCACTGGCTTGCCAACGAGGGCGAAGGTCGCCGGGTTCTTGGTGGCGACGGCTGGATCGACCTTCAGGTCGAGGCGTCCGTCCCGCACGAGTTCGGCATAGGTGACGCCCTGGCCGCCGGCCTTCGGCCGCACCGTGCCGTTTTCGCTCACCAGCGCCTCGGCCGGCACGCCGAGCCGTTCGCTCGCCAGCTGCACGAGGCGGGCGCGGGCGGTGGCCGCCGCCTGACGGATCTCGACGCCTCCCTTCTGGATCGAGAGGCTGCCATAGGTCGGGCCCTGGTCGGGGGTCAGGGCGGTGTCACCCTGGACCACGGTGACGTGGTCGAGCGAAAGGTCGAGTTCCTCGGCCGCGATCTGCGCCATCGCGGTCCTGATGCCGGTGCCGAGATCGACCTTGCCGGAAAAGATCGTGGCGCGGCCATCCGCGCCGAGGGCGAGGAAGCTGTCGACCTGATCCGGCGCGACGGGCTTCGAGAAGCCGTTGGTCGCGACCGGTGCGAAGGTCTGCTGCGCGAGCGCCTGGCGGCCGGACAGCGAGAAGCCGACCACGAGGGCGCCGCCCTGGAGCAGGAGGCTGCGGCGGGAGAGCTGGGGAGCGTTCATGGGCCAGCCTCCCTCACAGCGTGCCGGCGGCGCGCTGGACGGCGCGCACGATCCGCAGATGGGTGCCGCAGCGGCAGAGGTTCTGCGCCAGCGCCTGCCGGATCGCGGCCTCGTCGGGTTTCGGCGTCTCATTGAGGAGGGCTGCCGACTGCATGATCATGCCGTTGATGCAGTAGCCGCATTGCGCGGCCTGTTCTTCGATGAAGGCGGCCTGGACAGGGTGCGGCTTGTCCGGGCTGCCGAGGCCCTCCAGCGTGACGATCTCGGCTCCCGCCTTCAGGCTGGAGACCGGCGTGATGCAGGAGCGCACCGCCCGCCCGTCGACATGGACGGTACAGGAGCCGCACTGGCCGAGGCCGCAGCCGAAACGCGGGCCGTGCAGGCCAAGGTCGTCGCGGAGCACATAGAGAAGGGGCGTCTCGGGATCATCGACGGTGACGGGTGCCGCGCGCCCGTTCACCTTCAGAGACATCTGCCGCGCCATGGACCGCCTCCCTGGAACTATTCTCGTCTGCTCGGCCTATACCTCGCGCAGATCCGGGGCAACGCGGCGACGTGACGGCGGTTCTTCCCGGTTGCTGTGCGGGACCGTCCGTCAACCAGGGAGGCTCCATGTCCGCGCCGAGCCGCAGCCTCCTCGGCCGGCTGAAGGATGGCGATGCCCTAGATGGTGACACCTCGAATCGGAGATCCCCGGCCGGCATCAGGGGAGTGTTGCGTGCGGTTTCGGCGCGACGACGACTGCAGGGTAGCAATACAGCATGCTGTGGACCGCTCCCGCCTTTCGCTCGAGGCCCTTGCCCGCTTCAACCGAGCCTGCCGGCTGTCATACTGTCATGGTGCCGACAAGTGCGCGTTCGGGCCTCGGGCAGCCACGAGAGCCAGCGCTCGCGGATCGAGGACGGGCCTGAGATCACGCGTTGTCATGACATCGGGGGAAGCTGCATTTCCTTCCGGATGGCCTTGTCGAAGGCACGCGCCGGAACGAACCGGCGGAGCAGGCTGACCTGTCGCGCCTTCGGTCCCGCGGCGTAACGGCGCTTCGGTGCCTCCGCGGTCGCTGCCTTGACCACGACCTTTGCGACGACCTCGGGCGCATCGGCGGTCTTCATGACCTCGTTCCAGAACTTGCTGCGCCCGGCACGGTCGGCAGCGTAGATGTCGAGGGGCTTGTCGGGTTGGACCAGGTTCTGGTCGAAGGCGGTTCGCGTGAAGGCGGGCTCGACGAGCACGACGCGGATGCCCTGGCCGCGGACCTCGTGATCGAGTGACTCCGAGTAGCCCTCGACCGCATGCTTGCTAGCGCCGTACAGCGCCATGTAGGGGGCCGGTATGAAGCCTTGCACCGAACTGATGTTGACGATGCGCCCACCCTTCTGAGCCCGCATCAGCGGAAGCACCGCCTGGGTCGTACGGAGGACGCCAAACAGGTTCACGTCGAACATGGCCTGGGCCTGCGCGACAGAGGTCTCCTCGGCGGGGCCGCTGATCCCGAATCCAGCATTGTTTACCAGCAGGTCGACGCGACCGGTTTCGCCGAAAACCGTCTCGAACATGTCGGCGATGGATGCCTCGTCGGTGACGTCGCACACCAGCATTCTGGTCCCACCACCCGCATCCACGGTGGCTTTCCGGCTTGTCCCAAACACGCGGTAGCCCGCGGCTTGCAGCGATTTGGCGGTCGCCAATCCGATACCGGAGGCGGCTCCGGTCACGATTGCGGTCTTGATGCTTCCCTGAGCCACGATGCCCTCCCGTCGTCGCGACGGTCTGCCCGCCGCGCGTTCGCATATATTACGTACATCATATAAATTGACAGGCCGTGGCGACGATATCGAGGCGGCCTGTCACACCGGATGGTGCGGGAGTTGCTCCCGCGGATCGTCGACTAGCGAGCCGGCACCGCGATGCGCGCTCCCCACACGTTGATCACGTTGGAGGTCGTGACAGGCGTAAGAACCTGACTCTCGACCACGGTGCCGACCGTGCCCGAAACGTAGGTGCGCTCTGGAGCGACGGCCCGGAAGGCATCCGGCTCGGGGGCGGCGAACGCTCCGGAAGCTGCCCGGGAGCCAGGGACGTCGAAGGAATGGCCCCACGCGTCGAAGGTGCGACCTTCCTGGGCGGCGGCCGAAGCGGTGAAGCCGGCGGCGACTGCGGCAGCGGCGAGAATGGAACGAACGGTCATCGGAGTTCTCCTTATCGATTGAGCGGCTGGCCCTGCCGGTTCGCCTCGAACCGGTGGCGTCGCTCAGTCGATAACGTTGATATAAACCTATTTGAGGAGGTTCTGTGCGGCAGCGCACAAAGTTGATATCAACCTTTAAAATCATTGCTGGGTATGGGTTTTCGAATTTGGGCGACGGCTTGGCCGCACTATATAGTTGGTATCAACCCTCCGGCGCAGCGATCATGGCGACAGAACCCGTTCTCACCCCGACGATGGCCGCATCCGTCGAACGGAATTGCTACAGCTTCGCGGCACAGAAGGCCGCCCGGGCCATTGGGCGCAGGTACGACACGGCCCTCCGACCGACCGGGCTCTCGAATTGGCAATTCACGTTGCTGATGATGCTGGTGCGCGAGGAGCCACCGACCATCAGCGCCTTGGCGCAGTATCTGGCGACGGATCGGACGACCATCACGGCCAACCTGAAGCCCCTGGAGCGCCGGGGCCTCGTGATTGTCCAGGGTGATGCGGAGGATCGTCGTGTCCGGCGGGTCGTCCTCAGCGATGAGGGCCGCACGCTCCTGACCGAGGCATATCCCCTCTGGCAGCAGACTCAGGAGGCCGTTGCCCGGCAACTCGGCAAGGCCGATCAGAATGCCTTCCTTGCCGCCGCCACGGCCCTGTTGGGGTGAGTTCGGACGAAGCGTGCCTGAGAGGAAGTTCAGTAGGAGCTTTGAATTGATGCAGGTCTCCTTCCGCCATTCACCGCCGTAGAGACGGAAGCTCTTCTCGCCGGACGGAGGCGAGGCGCGTCGCCAAAGCGCGCGAAATTCGAGACCTCGAACTCGGAGGCCGCGAGTTTCATCCCGGCCGCGCCGACGAAGGCCGCAGTGAGTCGGAATCGGAGCGCCCCCTCGCCGAAGCGTCGCCCGTTCAGTTTGGCTGACGTCGAGGGCCTTTCATCAAAACGGGGCGCTCAGGGCCTAGCGACGGCACCCGAGGTAGGCGCGAGGGGCAAGGACGTTACGGACGGGTGGTCGGTGGGCATGCGCGGGAACATGCAGCCGGTCGCGAAGGCCGCCGCGTTGATGAGCCCCATGACGACGAACCCGGCCGACACGGCGAGGAAGGTGCCGCCCAATCCAAACCCAAGTGCAGAGGCGGTCCAGGCCGCGCTCAATGCCACTCCCATCCGAAGCAGGCTGGCAGCGAGCGGCCAGCCGACGCGACCGGCGCCCTGGGCCGCGAAGTATAGGGCCAGCCCGAAGCCGAAAAACCCGTAGAACGGACCGACGACGCGCAGGTAGAGCGAGCCCGTGGCAACCATCGCAGGATCGTCGCCGAAGAGGCCGAGCCAGGCGACCGGGTGGAGGGCGGCCGCAATCCCGATGGCCTCCGTCAGGGCGCCGGCGACGACGGCGCCGGTCAGGGCGGCCTGCCGGGCTCGGGCATGGTCACCGGCTCCCAGCGCCGTGCCGACGATGGCCGCGATGGGCGAACCGAGACCGAAGACGAGGGGAACCAAGAGATATTCGAGGCGTGCTCCGGTGCCGTATCCGGCAACGGCCGCCGGCCCGGCTGCACCGACGAAGGCGGTGGCGGCGATGACCGTGACGTTGGAGGTCACGCTGGCGATGCCCGAGAGCACCCCGATGCGGAGGATCTCCCGCGACGGAGCCCAGGTCAGCTTGGGCAAGCGCCGGCTCGGCCGCAGAACGCCGCGGCCGGACCAGATGTAGGCCGCGAACACCGCGGAGCCCGCGGCGTAGTAGGCCGCGAACGCCACGCCGCCACCCGCGACGTCGAGTTCCGGGAACGGTCCCCAGCCGAAGATCAGCGCGGGAGAGAGCGGGACCAGCACGACGGCTCCGACGCAGGTGACGACGGCCGGGAGCGCCATGTTGCCGGTGCCGCGAATCACCGCCGACAGGGCGTTGAAAAGCCAGATCAGGACCGCGCCGCCGAGGACGATGCTCGCGTAGGTGGTCGCGGCCCGGAGCGAGCCTCCGGACCCGCCCATCGCCGCGTAGAGCGTCGGTCCGAACGGCAGGGCGACGAGGCTCGTCGCAATGCCGAGTCCCAGACCGAGCGCCGTCGCGTGCCAAGCCAGAGTTCCGGCATCCGCCCGCCGGTCCGCGCCCAGCATGCGGGAGACCGCCGACTGGATGGCGCCCCCCATCCCGCCGGCGGAGAGCATCTGAACTAACATGATGACCGGGAAGACGAGGGCCATCCCGGCCAAGGCGTCGGTCCCGAGCATCGACACGAAATACGTCTCGATCAAGCCGACGGAGGTCTGGACCACCATCACCAAGATGTTGGGAGCGGCCATTCGCGCCAGGGTCGGCACGAGAGGCGCTTCCAACAGGCGGCGTGTGCGTGTGTCCATGGCGGAACCCTCACGAAGTCATGAGATGCGCGTCCAGGCGCCCGGAACGGCAGCGGGCACCATCGAGCACACAGCCTCAGGCCGCCTCGATGGCCAGCGCGATGCCCTGGCCGCCGCCGATGCAGAGCGTGACCAGCCCGCGCCGGAGGCCGTCCCGGCGCAGGGAATGGAGCAGGCGGGTCGTCAGGACCGCGCCGGTCGCGCCGATCGGATGGCCGTGGGCGATGGCCCCACCCTCGACGTTGACGATGTCCGCGGGCAGGCCGAGTTCCTTCGCGACGGCGAGCGGCACCACCGCGAACGCCTCGTTGATCTCGACCCTGTCGAGGTCTCCGAGGGACCAGCCAGCCCGCTCCAGTGCCTGCCGGACCGCCGGGACCAGCCCGAGGCCGAACAGGCCCGGCTCGCAGGCGCCGACGCCGTATGCGACGAGGCGGCCGAAGGCGTCGAGGCCGTTGGCCTCGGCGAAACCCCGCTCGGCCACGATCATCGCCGCCGCACCCGAATTAAGGCCCGGCGCGTTGCCCGCCGTGATCGTCCCGTCCTTGCGGAAGGCCGGCTTCAACCTGGCCAGTGTCTCGACGCTCGTCTCGGGACGCGGCGCCTCGTCCCGCGCGAAGGTCTCGACGCCCTTGCGGCCCTTGACCGCGACGGCTGCGATTTCGGCTTCGAACGCGCCCGCCGCTTGCGCCTTCTCGAACCGCGCCTGGGAGCGGACCGCCCAGGCATCCTGCGCCTCGCGGCCGATCTGCGACTGGCTTGCCAAATCCTCGGTGTGCCAGCCGGAATGCTCGCCCGAGAAAGCATCGACGAGGCCGTCGTTGAGCATGCTGTCGAGGATTTGGGCGTGACCCATCCGGTGGCCCCAGCGCCCGTTCTCCATCAGGTACGGCGCCCGGTCCATGTTCTCCATCCCGCCTGCGACCGCGACGTCGTGATGGCCGAGCAAGATCCCGTCGGCCGCCGTCGCGATGGCCTGCGCGCCCGAGCCGCAGACGCGGTTGACGGTCAGGGCCGGCACATCGACCGGCACGCCGCCATTCACCGCGGCCTGCCGGGCCGGGTTCATGCGGTTGCCGGCCTGCACGACGTTGCCCATCGTCACGCTGCCGAGGCGGCCGGCGTCGAGGCCGGCGCGGCGCAGGGTTTCCCGGACCGCGACCGCGCCGAGTTCGGTCGCGGCGACATCCTTGAGGCTGCCGCCATAGGCGCCGATCGCCGTGCGGACGGGATGGCAGAGAACGATCTGGCGTGACGTCATCGGTGGAACTCGCTCGTGTGGAAACGTGGCGGCAAGAGTTCTGCTCGGTCAGCCGGTCGGTCCCTGTTTCCGGACCTCGGGCAGATCGAACACGAGGCAGGTCGTGCTCGCGGTTGCGACGAGGCGACCGGATTCGTCGCTGAGGCGGCCTTCGGCCACGGCTTGCTGCCGGCCGGAATGGATGACCTGTCCGGTGGCGGTCAGCAGACCCGACCTCCCGGTCGCGGCGCGCAGGAAGTTCATCTAGAACTCGAGCGTCGTGTAGCCGCGCCCGACCGGTAAGGTGGAATGCACGGCACACCCCATGACGCTGTCGAGGAGCGTGGCGAGGGACCGGCCATGGACGGACCCCAGCGGGTTGAAGAGATATTCCGCAGCCGGCATGCGCATGCTGACCGTGCCCGGATCGACCGAGACGAACGCGATGCCGAGCAGCTGGATCGCAGGGGGTGCCGGTATCTTCTCCGCCAGAAGCGCGCGCAGGAAGTCGATCCCCGCAAGGCTCTGTCCCGCCGCAGCGATGGGGCGTGGATCGGCCCACTCGACCGTCCTGCGCCGTGAAGGCGCGTGCGTGTTCGGAGGCGCTTCGTCGATCATCGATGGACCTTCACGGTGAGCTGTCGAACGTCGGGCATGAAGCGTCGCGACCGACTCAGCCCCGTTCGACGGGGACCGTCGGACGACGCGCTATGGCGCGTCCAAGGAGCGGAGATGGAAGCTCGGCGCCTCGCTGCCGGCCTCGACGGGCTTGGACATGAGGCCCAACTGCCCCTCGGCGACCCAGATCTTGTCACCCGCGACCGTCACGCCGGTGGGCCCGGCGAACGCCCGGATGGGCTCGATCTTGGCGCTGCCGCCGGAGACTATGACGCGGCTCAAGGCACCGCCGCCCTCGACCATCAGGAACCCGTCTTTGAAGGCCCGCAGCCCGTCCGGGAACTTCAGCGGACGCGGCGTTTCGAGCTGCGCGACCTGACCGGCCGCTCCTTGCTTCACGTCGATGCGGAACAGCTCGCCGCCCATGAATGTGTTGACGTAGAGGTTCCCGTCGGTGCCGAAGGCAATGCCGTCGAGACCTTTGCTCAGCGCCGGGTTCTCGACGAAGACCTCGAACTCCGTCGCCCCCGGCTTCAAGCGCAGGATCTGGGGGGCGAATGTGTTGGTGACGTAGAGCGAGCCGTCGCCGTCGAGGGCGAAATCGTTCGCCAGCGCCTTGGCCCCCGGCAGCCTGACGCTCGCCTTCATGGCGCCGGTCGCGACATCGAAGGCTTTGACCCACGCCCCTTCCGTGCCGGTCGGTCCCTTCGCTCCCAGGGGCGTCGCGTCGTTCGAGGCGACCCAGAGCACCCCTCGCTTGGGATCGGCCAGCAGGCCGAAGGTGGACCGGGTTCCGTGGTCGCCCGGCTTCAGGAACTGCGACACCACGGCCCCATCTGCGGCGACCTTGAGGACGCCGCCATCCGTGATGCTGCTGACGAAGAGGGTGCCGTTCGCGTCCGATGTCACGCTCTCCGGGAAACGACTATTGTCAGGCAGCCGTACGCTCGTCGAACCATCGGAGGCGAAAGCAGGAAGGCTCACGGCGGCGATGACCAGCGATCGCGTGATCGCATGCCGGAGATGTCGGCCGCGACGGATCGAGAGACTGGGTTTTTTCATCGCGCATTCCTCTTGGACGGCCTGGAAGGGCAATTGCCCGCGACCGCCTGCTCGCCGAATCGAGAGCTAAAAAATTATGAACATAATTTATTTCAACGAAAAGAGTCGGTCAATGAGGATCCCGCCTCGTGAGGGGAAACCCGCTTCCGAAGGCGCGGTACCGACGCGTCTCAGTCGGTTATGGTGGTACGCGCCGCCTGAAGCAGCTCGTCGGCCAGGGCCTCGTCATCAACGCCGCGGGCCAGCACCACCGCCCCAACCATGGTCGAGAGCGCCATGAGGGAGCGCTGCCTGCGACGCTCCTTCGAGCTCCTTGGCAGCCGGTCCGCGATGAGGCCGGCAAGACCCTTGACCGCATGGGTGAACCGCGACCGCAAGGCGCTTCCGGAAGGCTCCCGACCGACATCGTTCACCAGGGCCGCGACGGGGCAGCCCCTTCCAGGAGTCCGGACGTGACCGAGGGAGAGGTAGTTTTCGATGAAGGTGTCGAGGTTCGCCCGGTATTCGTTACCGATCGCGGCATCGAACGCCTCGGCCGCGAGGGCGTCCTTGTTGGCGAACTGGCCGTAGAAGCCGCCGTGGGTCAGGCCGGCGGCCGCCATGATGTCCACAACGCCGATCCCGTGCAGACCGCGCTCCCGGAACAGGGAGGAAGCGACCTCGACGACGCGCTGGCGGTTGAGCTTGGCTTGCTCCTGCGAGACCCTAGGCATCCTACCATCCTTCGCCGTTGCAGACGATTATATAGATGTATCAAGTCATGTATTGAAGGGTCGGCCGGTCTTGAGCCCCCCGAGTTCTCCACGGCCGCGAAATAAGCTGATCGACCGGCCTGCGCGAGGTGAGCGGGAGCGCAGACCGGTCGACGCATCGCACGTTCGGAAGGACAAACGCGCGATCTCTGGAAGCCCCGACGGTGGGGCAACGAAGGGTTCGTCCCATCTCAGGACTTGGCGGGCACCGGCACCGCGTGGGTTCGGGCAGCGCTCTCTTTGCCGCGCGGCTCGCGCGCCACCCGGAACCAGAGGGCGTAGAGCGCGGGCAGGAACAGCAGCGTCAGCAGGGTACCGACGCCGACGCCGCCGATGAGCACATAGGCCAGGGCGCCCCAGAACACCGAGTGGGTGAGCGGGATGAAAGCCAGCATCGCCGCCGCCGCCGTCAGGATGACGGGACGCGCACGTCGCACCGTCGATTCGACGATGGCGTCGTAGTCCGACAGCCCCGCCGCCTGGTCGTGGTGGATCTGGTCCACGAGGATCAGGGTGTTGCGCATTAGGATGCCCGACAGCGCGATCAGCCCGAGGATCGCGTTGAAGCCGAAGGGCTGCCCGAAGATCAGCAGCGTCGGCGCAGCCCCCACCAGCCCGAGCGGGGCGGTCGCGAACACCATGAACATGGCGGAGAACGACCGGACCTGGATCATGATGACGGTGAGCGTCACGAACAGCATGACCGGGAACACGGCTGCCAGGGACATCTGCGCCTTCACGCTCTCCTCGACCGAGCCGGCCGTGTCGATGCGGTAGCCCGGCGGCAGCTTGGCCTTGATCGGGTCGAGCAGCGGGAACACTTGTGCGTGGATGTCCGGCGGCTGCTTGCCGTCCAGAACGTCACCCTGGACGCGGATGTAGGTCTCGCGGTTGTAGCGTTTGAGCACCGCGTCCTCGTAGCGGGTTTCCAGTCGCGCCACCTGGGAGACGGGCACCTGGCGTCCGTCCCTCGTGGCCAGCGTCAGGTCGCCGATGTCGCCGAGCGAGCGGCGCTCGGGGCCGGGGCTGCGCAGGAGCACGTCCACGGAGCGCAGGTTCTCTCGCACCTGTGTCGCGGGCGTGCCGTTGAGGTAGTTCTGCAACTGCTGGCCGGCCTCCTTCGGCGTCAGGCCGATCAGGCGCAAGCGCTCCTGGTCCAGGGCGAGGCGTAGGCTCGGTGTCTTGTCGCCCCAGTCGAGATGGATCATCCGCATGCTCGGGTTGGAGGCCATGGCTCCCGCGACTTCCGCCGCGATGCCGCGGATCACGTCGAGGTCGGGTCCGACCACCCGGAAGGCGACCGGAAAGCGGACGGGAGGACCGAATACGATCTGCAGCACCCGCACCCGCGCCTCGGGAAAGCGGCCCTCGTCGACGAGCCCCCGCACCTTGCCCCTGAGAGCGTCGCGGGCGGCGGCGTCGGCCGTCTGCACGACGATCTGCGCGAAGGCCGGATCGGGTAGTTCGGGGTCGAAGGAGAGAACGAAGCGCGGCATGCCTTGGCCGATGTAGCTCGTGATCTCACGCGACTCCGGCAGTTCACGCACGGCCGCCTCGACCCGCTTCACGGTGGCCTCGGTGGTGGCGAAAGCCGAGCCTGCCGGCAGCGTCACCTCGACGATGAGTTCGGGGCGCTCCGAGTTCGGGAAGAACTGCTGCTCGACCTTGCCCATGGCGACCACGGCCAGGCCGAACAGCCCGACCGTGATGCCGGCGGCCCACCATTTGTGGTCGACGGACATCCGCACGACGCGCCGCAGGCGCTCGTAGTTCTTCGTGGCGTAGATGGCGTCGTGACCGCCCTCGACTCGTCTGATGTTCGGCAGGAGCTTGACGCCGAGATAGGGCGTGAAGGTCACGGCCACGATCCACGAAATGATCAACGAGAACGAGACCACCCAGAAGATGTTGCCGGCGTATTCGCCCGCCGTCGAGGCGGCGAAGCCCACGGGGAGGAAGCCCGCGATGGTGACGAGCGTGCCCGTGAGCATCGGCGCGGCGGTCGAGCTCCAGGCATAGGTCGCCGCCTCGATGCGGTCGTAGCCTTCCTCCATGCGCACCACCATCATCTCGATGGCGATGATGGCGTCGTCGACGAGGAGCCCGAGCGAGATGATGAGGGCGCCCAGCGTGATGCGGTCGAAGTCGCGGCCGGTGAGCATCATCACCACGAACACCGCCGAGAGCGTCAGCGGCACGGCCAACGCCACGACGATACCGACGCGGAAGCCGAGCGCGACGAGGGACACGAAGATCACCACGCCGAGGGCGGTGAAGAACTTCACCATGAACTCGTGGATGGCGTCGTCGATGACCTTCGCTTGGTCGGTGATCTTGGCGAAGGTGATGCCGACGGGCGTCTCGTGGTGGATGGCGATCTCCTCGGCGTTGAGCGCCTCGCCGAGGGTCAAGCCGTTGTAGCCGGGCTTCATCACGAGGCCGAGCATCAGCGCGGGCTCACCGTCGTTGCGGATCTCGAAGGTCCGGGGGTCCTCGTAACCGCGCTTGACCTCGGCGATGTCGCCGAGCTTGAGGCTTCGGTCGCCGGCAGCCACGGGCAGGTTGCGGATCGCGTCGAGGCTATCGATGGCCCCATCCAGGCGTAGGTAGACGCGGGGCCCGATGGCCTCGACGAACCCTGCGGGCGTCACGTCGTTCTGGTTGGCGAGCGCGGCCAGGACCTGCTGGCCGTTGATGCCGAGGGTGGCGAGGCGCTGGTAGGAGATCTCGACGAAGATCTTCTGGGCCTGCTCGCCCAGGATGTTGATCTTCTCGACGCCGGGCACCCGCAGCAGGCGCTGGCGCAGGTCCTCGGCACGCAGGACCAGTTGCCGATGCGGCAGGCCCTTCGCCTGCACGGCGTAGAGAGCGAAGTAGATGTCCGAGAACTCGTCGTTGAACAGCGGCCCCATCACGCCGCGCGGCAGGCTGGAGGCTTGGTCGGAGAGCTTCTTGCGCGCCTGGTAGAACTCCGACTGCAGCTTGGCCGGCGGCATGTTGTCCTTGAAGATGACCTTGGTCGTCATCAAGCCCGGCCGGACCGTGGTTTCGGCCCGGTCGTAGTAGACCAGTTCCTGCAGGCGCTTCTCCAGCGGATCGGCGACCTGGCGTTGCATCTCCTCGGCGGTCGCGCCTGGCCAAGCGGCCGCGACCGTCATGACCTTCACAGTGAAGGCCGGGTCCTCGGCACGTCCGAGCTTCTCGAAGGCGAAGAAGCCCGCGCCGGTCAGCGCGATGAGTAGGAAGAGCGTGACGGCCCGCTCGCGGACCGCGAGCGCCGAGAGGTTGAAGCCGCTCATCGCACCACCCCCGTCATGCTGGAAGGCGCCTCGCGCACTTTCTGGCCTGCCTTCAGGAGGTGGGCGCCCAGCGCCACGATCCGGTCGCCCAAATCGAGTCCGGCCACGATCTCGGCGCGCTCCTCGCCCATGCGGGCGACCTGCACGGCTTGCGGGTTCACCGTCCCGGTGGCGGCGTCGAAGCGCCAGACCGAGGGGCCGCGCCCCTGGTCGAACAGGGCCGCCAGGGGCACCTCGACCGTGGCGGGCCGAGACTGGTCCTGGGACTTGAGCTGCAGGGTGACGGTGGCGCCGAGCGGTGCGTCCTCGCCGCCGCCCGAAAGTATGTAGCGCGCCCGGTAGGTGCGGGTGGCCGGATCGGCCGTGGCGGACAACTCGCGCAGCCGGGCCGGAAAGGTCGTCTCACGCTCGGCGTAGAGCGTGGCCGTGGCGTCGCCCTTTGCCAGCCGCCGGCTTGCCTCCGGCAGGAAGATCTCCGCCTCGCGGGCGCCGTCACGCGCCAGCTTCACGACGGTCTGGCCGGCGGCGACCACTTCCCCGGGATAGGAGGGCACCTCCATGACTACACCGTCGGCATCGGCCTGAAGCTCGGCATAGCCCGCCTGGTTCTGGATCTGGCTGGCCTGGGCCTCGGCGTTGGCGAACTGGGCGATGGCGGCATCGGCCGCGGCCTTGTTCTGGTCGTAGGTCTGCCTCGAGGTCCAGCCGTCGGCCACGAGCTTGCGACTGCGCTCCTCGTCGGCCCGAGCCTTGATCATCTGCGCGCGTGCGGCCTCGACGGAGGCGCGGGCGGCGTTGAAGGCGAGGCTGTAGTCTGTGCGGTCGAGGCGCATCAGGGGTTGGCCGCGGGTGACATGGTCACCCGGATCCACGAGGCGCTCGAAGATCTTGCCGCCCACTCGGAAACCGAGATTGCTCTCGGTGCGAGCCCGGATCGCGCCGGTGTAGCGCGAGACCCCGCCGATCCCCGGAGCGACCTCGGCGACCTGGACCAAGGGTGGCTCCGGGTTCACGGCCGTCTCGGCCGGCGAGCAGCCCGAAAGGGCCAAGCCGGCCAGACCGATCACCCATCTCGTGTCCATAGCCGGTTCTCCCAGGGCCAACTGAGCGTTTAAAATTAAGACCATCATTTATTACGGCCATCATCTATCGTCAATGGCCTTCGCCAGCCGGTCAGCGGCTTCGACGAAGATCGGGTTTTGGACCTCGAATTGGGGCGATGGGGTCAGGGACGACGAGACGTCCTCGAAGCTCAAGGTGTTGCGAATGTCTATGCCGATGTGCCGACCGTCACGACGCGCGGTCGTCATGTCCTCCCTGGTTGGGGGGCGTGAGGCCTTCTCGCCCAGGCCGAACCGGTCAAGAGCTCTCAAGCCGCGAAAGGAAGGGTCGACGGGCCGAGCCCGCTGCCGGCTGACCGCGAGGTCACGGTCGAGCGACACCGAGCAACTCAGGCAAGATGGGGGAGGTACCCGGGACCCGGCTGTACCAACCGCTTATCGACCAGGATCGTGCGTCTCTTCGGGGCTCCTAGATTGGATAGCCCGGGCGTGAGCGTGATGATTGCGACCTTCCAGTCGGGCAGGCCGGGACGCGGTGCATCCATAACGCCGACGAGAACCGTCACGCCACGACGGCGGAACTCGGAGGCCGCGGCGAGCACGTCGTTGCACCGCTCCCTCCGCCGGTCAGGCTCGCCGTCATCGATGGTGTGAGGACCCATCACCATTGATGCGAGGTGCATCCACTCTGTCAGTCCCTCGACCTGTGCGTCGTAGGCCGGTCCGAGGTCGGCGCGGTGGATCAGGAACGCTTGCGAGGCGGCGACCATGCAAACCTGCCGGCGGGGCTCGAACGGTCTGACGGCGACCGGTTCGAGTTGATCCATCTCCTCAACGAATGGGCTGCGGCCTGCTCTCGCGGGATGGGGACACGCGGGTTGGTGAAGGCGCCTCGCTCGTACCCCAGCGCCTGCGCGATCTGGTCTAGGCTCTCCGCACCGACCGGCTCCGCCCGCTCCACGCGTTCGACGATCGACAACGAGACTCGAGCGAAGTCCGCGAGGTCTCCTTCTTCTATTGACGAAGGCTACGGCTCATTCAGGTCACCATCGCGACCAGCTCGATGGGCGGCACCCGTTGCACACCGGACGTGTCGGGCGGCATCGCGGCGAGCCGCTCGATGATTTCCTCTGAAGTCATTTCGATCTCCCTTCCGACATCCGGAAGGTGACGCAGGCTCCGCGCTCAAAGGAGGCCGAGAAATCCTTCAGGGCAATCCGTCGACGTTGGGCCGGCGGCCTGGGGAGCGGGTCGACGAATGCCCCGGGCAACACCGGCGCGCCCAGGCTTTCCACAGGATTCGCCTGCGGGGGCAAATTGGGGACAAATCAATTTTGGCCGCGCGCCAACCCTATGTGAATAAACACGTTTGTCGGGGTTGGGGCCAGGTGGCGGAGACGGAGGGATTCGAACCCTCGATACCCTTATTAGGGGTATGCTCATTTAGCAAACGAGTGCCTTCAGCCTCTCGGCCACGTCTCCTCGCCGCTCGGCTGTAGAAGGTCCGGGGGGGCGGGTCAACCCGGTTTGCGCGGGGTTGTGACGCGGCGCTCATAATGTTTCGCCACGCGCAGATGGCGCGAGATCGCGTAGTTCATCGCCGTGAGGAAGCCGTAGGCGCCGCGCACGAAATGGCGGCGACCGAAATAGGCCTTCAGGAAGTTGCCGGGCAGTTCCACGAACAGGCGCCACGACGGGATGGTCACGCCCCGGGCGTCGAGATCGTCCGCCTGCTGGTCGGAATAGCGGTTCAGCTTGTCGAGCTGGTCGCCCAGCGAGCGCACCGAGAAGTGGTGGATGCGGCCCTTGATCCAGCCGACCGTCACGCCGTCGCCCACCACCACCCGGTCATGGACCGGGGAAGTGGAGTAGGTGCTCAGATCGCGCCGGTAGAGCCGGACCGGGGTGAGCACGTAGGCCCAGGGATGCGGCCGCGTCTCGCCAGGGAAGATCTCGGCGATGGCGATGCGCCAGGCGGCGTGGGCCGGCTCTCCTCCCGCGAAGACGGCGCGGATCCGCTCGGCGAGATCGGGGGGGACGACCTCGTCGGCATCGAGGTTCAGCACCCAGTCGTGCCGGCATTGCCTCTCGGCGAACTGCTTCTGCCGGCCATAGCCCGGCCAGTCGTTATGGATCACCCGGGCTCCGAGGGAGGCGGCGAGATCCTGTGTGCCGTCGGTCGAGCCGGAATCGACCACGACGATGTCGTCGGCGAGATCGCGCACGGCCGCGATCGTCGGGCCGATCCGGTCGGCCTCGTTCTTGGCGATGATGAAGACGGAGAACGGCAGCGGGGGCATGGGACTCGGGCTTCGCGCGGGCACATCGCTCTATCGGCGGCGCGGAAACGGAACAAGCGTGCTCGGCTCCGGGCCGGTGCGCCGGAGCCGATTCGCTCGGTCGTGGTATCAGGACGCCCGGTCGGCGGCTTCCGCGAGGCGCTTGCGCTGCACCTTGCCGTTAGCGGTGCGCGGAAGGGATTCGAGAAAGCGGATGGCGCGGGGCGTCTTGTACGCTGCGAGTCGTTCGCCGCACCACACGATCAGGGCCTCCTCATCCGGCTCGGTGCCGGGACGCGGCACGACGAAAGCGGCGATGACCCGTAGGTCGGCGCGCACGGCGAGTTCGGCCACGCCGACCTCGGCGATGTCCGGATGCCCGGCCAGGACGCCCTCTACCTCGACTGGGGAGACGCGGTAGCCCATGGCGTTCATCAGGTCGTCGTTGCGGCCGTGGAACCAAACATAGCCATCGGCGTCGAGGCTCGCGAGGTCGCCGCCGGCGAACCACTCGCCGCGCAGCACCGCCGCTTCTTCGTCAGGGCGCTCCCAGTAGCCGAGCATCAGGCCGGGATCGGACCGATGAACCGCCAGCAGGCCGATCTCGCCGATGGCCAGGGGCACCGGCGCGCCGTCCGGGGGCAGGATCGCCACGCGGCGGCTGGGCTGCGGCCGGCCGGGGGAACCGGGCCGCACAGGAATGGTCGGGCCGCTCGACACGTAGGTGGAGATCTCGCTCATGCCGAGCGCTTCGTAGAGCGGCTTGCCGGTGGCCTCGTGCCAGGCCGTCGCGAGTTCGGGGGAAAGCGCCTCGCCTGCGGTCACGCCATGGCGCAGGCAGGTGAGGTCGTGCCGGTCCAGATCGCCGTATTTGAGGATCTGCCGATAGACGCTCGGCACGGCGGCGAAGAGCGTCGCGCCCTGTTCGGCGATGAGGCGGGGCCAGATCCCGCGGTCGCGCGGACCGTTATACAGCACCGTGGTCGCGCCGCAGGCCCAGGGATCGGTGATGCCGACGCCGAGCGTATAGGTCCAGTTCATGGTGCCGGCATGGAGCATCACATCGGCTTCGGTCAGGCCAAGCCAGTGGGCATGCATCGGCCGCCGGCCCCAGATGGCCCGGTGGGCATGGAGCACGCCCTTGGGGCTGCTGGTGGTGCCGGACGTGTAGACGAGGGTCGCCGGATCGTCGGCGGCGGTATCGGCGTAATCGGCCAGCGGCGCACCGGCCTTCATCGCCGCGATGTCCTGGGGGCCGAGCCGGAGGCGGCCGGGGCCATCGGGCGCGTCCCGGTCTGAAAAGCCCTCGCCGGTGACGACGGCGGAGACGCCGGCATTCTCCATCAGGAAGCTCGCTTCCTGCGCCGTCAATTGCGGCGAGGAGGGCAGGGCAACCAAGCCGGCGGCCAAGGCGCCGAAATAGACCAGCACGTAATCGGCCTCGTTGCCCATGCGGATCATCACCCGCTCGCCCCGCTTCAACCCGAGACCGAGCAGACCCGCCGCGATGCCACGCACCGCCCGGTCGGCCTCGGCATAGGTCAGGCGGCTGACGCTGCCGCCATCGCCCACCATGACGAGGGCGGTCTTGTCGCCGCGCAGCCGGGCATTGTCCTCAAGGCAGAAGCGGGCTGCATTGAAGCGGGCAGGGGGCTGGCGGTCGTCGGTCGTCGTCACGCGGGCGTTTCCTCGGGCGTTTCCTGGAGCGTTCCTGTTGTCCAGCGGTGTCGGATGCGCCTCGCGGGTCGTCAAGCCGCGCCGCGTCCGGTCGGCATTACGGGCGAGATCTTGCGGGCTTCGCGCCCGTTGCGAATTGCTGCCTTTTCACTCCCAGCGAATGCGCAGAGGAATGTTTACGATCACGTGATAGTGACCAGCCCGAAAGATTGTGCGCCTGATCTGGCGCCTAACGTCTTGGGATCGTCCATGTCCTTGCCGATCTTAACCATCCGAACCAAGCTAGCCAGTTCATTTCTGGTGCTGATTCTCTTTATCGCCGGGATCAGTATCTTTGGAATACATGCTGCCGGGTCGATTAACGACCGCCTGCTCGACGTCGGCGACACGCGGATGCCGAAAATCCGGACGATCAGCCAGATCGATGCCCTGACGGGACGCTACACCACCAGCCTGCTGCGGCACATGCTGACGGCCGAACCGAAGATGCTGGCGGGGGTCGAGGCCGATCTGGCCGATCGCAGGACAAAACTCGATCGGCTCAAGACGCTCTACGAGCCCCTGATCGACGCGCCGGACGAGCGCGGGCTCTACGACAGCTTCGTGCGGGATTGGGACCGGTTCATCGCCACGGCCGAGCCGCTTCTGGCTCTGTCCCGTCAGGGCGCGAAGGCTGAGGCTCTGCAGCATTATGAGACCCAGGCGGTTCCGCCGCGTCGGCGCGCTTCGGATACGCTCGCGAAGATCGTGGAGCTGAACGAGACCAATGCCGCCCGCGCGGTTCGTGAGAGCCAGGGCACCTATACATGGACACGCGCGGCACTGATTGCGGCCGGGACCAGCGCGGCATTCCTCGCCTGCCTGCTGGCCTTGCTGATCGTGCGCGGTGTGACGACAGGGATCGCTTCGGTGGTGCGGCCGATGCAGGCTCTTGCCTCCGGTGAGCTGGGCGTGGCGATTCCCCACCGGGGCTTGCGCACCGAGATCGGGGCGATTGCCGATGCGGTTCAGGTGTTCAAGGATGGCTTGCTGCGGATGAAGGCGCTCGAGGAGGAGACGGCTCAGGCACGTCTGGCGGCAGCGGAGCAGCGCAAGGCGGCCATGCGGCAGATGGCCGATGGCTTCGAGGCTGCCGTCGGCGGCGTCATCGCCGCCGTGAACTCAGCGGCCAGCGTGCTCCAGGGGTCCGCCCGCACGATGGCCGATACGGCGTCGAGGACCGCCAGCCAATCGACCAATGTCGCCGCTGCCGCAGAGCAGGCCGCCTCGAACGTCAATACGGTCGCGGCCGCCGCGGAGGAACTCGGGGCCTCGGTCGAGGAAATCGGCCGGCAGGTCGATGGCTCGGCCAGCCTCGCGCAACAGGTCGTCGCGGAGGCCGATCAAACCGGGCATCTGGTTCAGAAACTGAGCGGTGCCGTGTCACGGATCGACGAGATCGTCGCGATGATCTCCGGTATCGCGAGCCAGACCAATCTCCTGGCCCTGAACGCCACCATCGAGGCGGCGCGGGCCGGCGAAGCGGGGAGGGGGTTCGCGGTCGTCGCCGCCGAGGTCAAGGAACTCGCCACGCAGACGGCGCGCGCCACCCAGGACATCTCTGAACAGATCGGGCAGATCCACGGCTCGACCGGGCAGGCCGTCGAGGCGATCGATGCGATCACCCTCCGCATCAAGGAGATCAGCGATGTGTCGACCAACATCGCTGCGGCGGTGGAGGAGCAGGGCGCGGCCACGCAGGAGATCGTCCGCAACGTGACCCATGCCTCGGCCGGGACCACCGAGGTGACGGGAAGCATCGCCGATGTGGCCCAGGCCTCGGAGGAGACGGGCGCGGCGGCCAGTCAGGTGCTGGCGGCCGCCTCCGAGCTGTCGCACCAATCCGCATGCCTGTCGTCCGAAGTCGAACGTTTCCTGACGACGGTGCGGGCGGCCTGATCTCCCGACGATCTCGGACAGTGCTCAGAGGCGGAGCGGCCTGACCGTTCCGGAGTACGACCCCTCGGCGCCTTCGGCGAGGGGAAGCCAGAGGAAGCGCCCGGGATCGACCGGGCCCGGCAGCGCGAGGCGGCCGGGCGGCACGGGCGTGAAGCCGAAGCGGCGGTAATAGGGCGCGTCCCCCACCAGGATGACGAGGCGGTGCCCGGCGCCACGGGCCGCGTCGAGGCAGGCCCGCATCAGGGCGGAGCCGATGCCGCGATCCGAAAAGCTCGGATCGACGGTCAGCGGCCCGAGCACCAGAAGGCGGCCGCCCTCGGCCTCCGCCGGCCCGACCCGGACCGAGCCGGCGAGATAGGTCTCGATATGGGCCGTGAGGCAGAGATCCGGCAGCGCCGCCACCCCTTCGCGCAGGCGGTAGGCGGTGCGGGCGAAGCGGCCGGGTCCGAAGGCCCGGGCGTGCAGCCGCTCGATGGCGGGCCCGTCATCGGGATGCTCGCGACGGATGGAGACGGGGAGAGAGGTCACGTCGCGCTCGAGAGAACCGCCGGCTGAAGGAAAGAGGGGGCGCATTCGCAAGCCGGCGGGGTCAGGCCGCGCTCGCCGAGAAATCGATGCGCGGATCGATCCAGGTATAGGTCAGGTCGGAGAGCAGGTTCACCGCCAGCCCGAGCAGCGAGAAGATATAGAGCGTGGCGAACACCACCGGGTAGTCGCGGCCGACGATGGAGGTGAAGGACAGGAGCCCGAGCCCATCGAGGGAGAAGATCGTCTCGATCAGAAGCGAGCCGGTGAAGAAGGCGGTGATGAAGGCGCCGGGAAAGCCCGCGATCACGATCAGCATGGCGTTACGGAAGACGTGGCCGTAGAGCACCCGCCGCTCGGACAGGCCCTTCATGCGGGCGGTGACCACGTATTGCTTGCGGATCTCGTCGAGGAACGAGTTCTTGGTGAGCAGGGTCGAGGTGGCGAAGGCGCCGAGCACCAGGGCGGCGAGGGGCAGCGCCATGTGCCACGCGTAATCGACGGCCTTGCCCCACAGGCTCAGCGACTCGAAATTCTCGGAGGTGAGGCCCCGGATCGGGAAGATCTGCAGGAAGGAGCCGCCAGCGAACAGGATCACCAGCAGGATGCCGAACAGGAAACTCGGGATCGCGTAGCCGATGATCACGACGGCCGAGGTCCAGATATCGAAGCGCGAACCGTCGGCGACCGCCTTGCGGATGCCGAGGGGGATCGAGATCGCGTAGGAGATCAGCGTCATCCACAGGCCCAGCGAGATCGAAACCGGCAGCTTCTCCTTGATCAGCTCCAGAACCGAGACATCACGGAAGTAGCTGCGCCCGAAATCGAACCGGGCATAGTCCCACAGCATCTTGCCGAAGCGTTCATAGGCGGGCTTGTCGAAGCCGAACTGCGCCTCGAGCTTCTTGATGAAGGCCGGGTCGAGCCCCTGCGCGCCGCGATATTTCGAGCTTTCGCCGCCGCTTCCGCTTCCGCTGCGGGCCGCGCCGCCGCCGAGATCGCCCTGGCCGCCGGTGATCCGCGAGAGCGATCCTTCCTGCTGCCCCTGAAGCTGGGCCAGCACCCGCTCGACCGGGCCGCCGGGGGCGAACTGGATGATGGCGAAGGTGATGAGCATGATCCCGAGGATGGTCGGGATCATCAGGGCGATGCGGCGCAGGATATAGGCGAGCATGTCAGATCCTCAGCCCCGGCCGATCCGGCGCGCCTTGTCGGCGTCGTACCACCACAGGGCGGGCACGCCGAGCCCGTAGGTGGGCAGCGTCGCCGGCCGGCCGAACATATCCCAGGCGGCGATACGGTATTCGGGCGAGTACCACATCGGAATCCAGTAGCGGCCGGCGCGCAGCACCCGGTCGAGGGCACGGCAGGCGACGGTCAGGCTCGCACGGGACTCCGCCCCGGCGATCCGGTCGAGCAGGGCATCGACGACCGGGTCCGCGATGCCGGCAAGGTTGTTCGAGCCTTGGATCGTGGCCGAGCGCGAGCCGTAGGCCTCGCGCAGCTCCGGTCCGGGCGTGGCATCGCCCGAGCTGTTCCGCGCGGTGACGTCGAAATCGAAGTCCCGCACCCGCGCCTGATACTGCGCGGCGTCCACCGCTCGCTGACGCGCCTTGATCCCGATCAGCCCGAGATTGCGGATGAAGGGCTGGACGATGGGTTCCCAGACGGAATCCGTATCGAGGAACTCGAACTCGATCGGCTGGCCGCTCGGCAACCGCACCACGCCACCGTCCCGCGTGCAGCCCGCCTCCTTGAGCAGCGCCACGGCGCGGGCGAGCAGGGCCCGGTCCTGGCCCGACCCGTCCGGGACCGGTGGGGTCCAAGCCTCGCCGAAGACCTCCGCCGGCACCTTGCCGCTGAAGGGTTCGAGCAAAGCGAGTTCCTCGGCTGACGGCTTGCCCGTCGCCATCAAGTCGGTCTTCTGAAAGAACGAGACCGTGCGGCTATAGGCGCCGAACATTGCCGTGCGGTTGGTCCACGGAAAGTCGAAGCACAGGCCGATCGCCTCGCGGATGCGGGCATCCTTGAACATGTCGCGGCGTGTGTTGAAGAACCAGCCCTGGATCGCCGGAGGCGAGGCGTCGGGCAGAGTCTCGCGCTTCACCCGGCCCTCGCGCAGGGCGGGGAAATCGTAGCCCGTCGCCCAGATCCGCGAGGTGAATTCCTGGCGATAGCTGTAGGCCCCGCCCTTGAAAGCCTCGAAGGCGACTTGGCGGTCGCGGAAATACTCGTAGCGGAGCTGGTCGAAATTGTTCTGGCCGACCATGACCGGAAGGTCCGCCGCCCAGTAATCCGGCACGCGCTCCAATTCGATGAAGCGGCCGATATCGATCCGCCCGACCTGATAGGGGCCCGAGCCGAGCAGGGGCTTGAGGGTCTGGGCCTCGAAGTCCCGGCCCTCAAAGAACTTGGCCGAGAAGATCGGCAGTTGCGCCACGATCAGCGGCAGGTCGCGGCTGCGGCCGGCGGCGAAGCGGAGCACGAGCGTCTCGTCGCCCTCGGGCGTCGCCTCGGCAAGGTCACGGATCACCTGCGAGATCGTTGGATGCCCCTTCTCCTTGAGGATGTTCAGGGAGAAGGCCACGTCCCGCGCTGTCAGGCGTGAGCCGTCGTGGAAGTGGGCCTGCGGGCGCAGTGTAAAGCGGTAGGTCAGGCCGTCGGCGCTGATCTCCACCGCGCGGGCGACTAAGCCATAAAGCGCGTCGGGCTCGTCGAGGGCCCGCACCATCAGGCTGTCGAAGGTGAAGTTGATGCCCGCCGCGCCGTTGCCCCGGAAGACGTAGGGGTTGAGCGTGTCGAAGGTATCGAGCGCCTGGTTGCCGAAGGTCTGCACCAGCTGGGTCGAGAAGCGCCCGCCCTTGGGCGCCATCGGGTTCACGTAGTCGAAGTTGTGGAAGTCGGGCCCGTATTTCAGCTCACCGAAACTCGACAGGCCGTGGGCGGACCGGGCGCCCTCGGCGCGGGCGGGGCGGGGCAGGGCGGCGGCGAAAGCCAGCGCCCCGCTGCCGAGAACCAAGCTCCGGCGTGTCGCGCTGGCGCTCACCGGGGCGCCCCGGTCTTGGCGGCGAGGGCCTCATCGTACCACCAAACGGTCGGGAAGCCGGAGGAGCCGTATTTCGGCAACAAAGCTGGATGGCCGAAGCGGTTCCAGCGGATCGTCCGCGTCACCGGCGAGGACCATTGCGGCACCACGAAATTGTGGGCCAGCAGGGCCCGGTCGAGGGCGCGGGTCGAGGCGATCAGGGTCTCCCGGTCCTGGGCGTAGATCAGCTTCTCGATGAGAGCGTCGATGCCCGCATCCTTGATCCCGGCGATGTTGCGCGAACCGGGATTGTCGGCGGCGGCCGAGCCCCAGAATTCACGCTGCTCATTGCCCGGCGACAGCGATTCCGGCCAGTTCGAGGTGGTGATGTCGAAGTCGAAATTGCGCAGCCGGTTCTGGTACTGCGCCGAGTCGATGACCCGGATCGAGCTCTGGATGCCGATGAGCTTCAACTGCGCGGCGTAGGGCAGGATCACCCGCTCGAACACGTTCTGGAATTCGAGGAACTCGACCGTCAGCGGCTCGCCGGTCGCCTTGGAGACCATCTGGCCGCCCTTCAGCTCGTAGCCGGCCTCCCGCAGCAGCCCGACCGCCTTGCGCAGGTTGGCGCGCACCGCCTCCGGGTTGTCGTTGACGGGGTTGGTGTTGGGCTCGGTGAAGACGCGCTCCGGCAGCTTGTCCTTCACGCTCTCCAGGATGACCTTCTCCAATCCTTCCGGCAGCCCGGACGAGGCGAGTTCCGAGCCGTAGAAGTAGGAATCGATCCGGCTGTAGAGGCCATAGAACAGCTGCCGGTTCATTTCCTCGAAATTGAGGGCGAGGTTGAAGGCGCGGCGCACCCGCTCGTCCTTGAACTTGTCCCGGCGCAGGTTGAACACGAAGGCCTGCATGAGGCCGGTGCCGCGCCCGGGGAATTCCTCCTTGACGAGGCGGCCCTCCTTCACGGCGGGGAAGTCGTCATAGGCGGTCGCCCAGTTGCGGGCGATGTTCTCGGCGCGGAAATCGTAGAGGTCGCCCTTCAGCGCCTCCAGCAGGACCGAACCGTCGCGGAAATATTCGTTGCGGATGGTGCCGAAATTGTTGCGGCCCCGGTTCACGGCCAGATCCTTGCCCCAGTAATCAGCCACGCGCTCATAGGTGGCCGAGCGGCCGGGATCGACCTTGGCGAGGCGATAGGGACCCGAACCGAGGGGGATCTCCAGCGTCGTCTCGCTCGGGTTGCGCGGCTTGCCGTCCTTGTCCTTGCCGGTCCACCAATGCTTGGGCAGCACCTGCATCTGGCCGAGCACCTGCGGCAGCTCGCGGTTGCCGGCCTCGGCGAAGGTGAACACCACCTCGCGCTCGGCCCCCGCCTCGGCCTTGGCCACGCTGTGATAATAGGCGGCGTAGAACGGGCTGTTGGCCTTCAGCGTCTCGAAGGACCAGATCACGTCCTCGACGGTGATCGGCTTGCCGTCATGCCAGCGCGCCCTGTCGCGCAGGCGGTAGGTGACCGACTTGCCATCGGGGGCGATCCGCACGGCCTCGGCGAGGAGCCCGTAGGAGGAGAACGGCTCGTCGCCCGAATCCTCCATCAGCGTATCGTAGATTTGGGTGATTCCGCCTTCGAGGTCGCCCTTCAGCCCGTTGACGATGAAATTGAGGTTGTCGAAGCCGCCCTGGGCTCCGAGCCGCACCATCCCGCCGACGGGCGCTTGCGGATCGGCATACTCGAAATGCTGGAAGTCGGGTCCGTATTTCGGCTCGCCGAGCAGGGTCAGCGCGTGGCGCCAGCTGCCGGGCGCCTCCTGCGCCGAGACCTTGGAGGCGGATTCGGCGGGTTCCTGGGCGGCGGCGTGGCCGCGCAACCCGAGGGTGACGAGCGCTCCGGCGAGGAAGCTGCGGCGTGCGATCACGGCGTGTCCTGTCACGTTGGCGCGGTCTCCGGGTCCCTTGGAGAAATCGTCGGGCGCCGTTCTAGGACGGAGCCGGCCCCGGCGCAAAGACGCCGAGAGCGCGCAGGGCGAGCGGCCACGAAAAAAGGCCGGGCATGGGGGACCCGGCCTTTCACAATTCGCTCGCTTTGCCGGCCTTACGGATTCGGCGCGTCGGGGTCGGCCTTGGCCGGCGGCTCGGTGGCCGGCGGTGCCTCGGGGGAAGCCGGCTGCGCCTTGGTCGGGATGTCGCCGGAGGGCTTGGCCTCCGGAGCCTGGGCGGGCGCGACTTCGTTGCGCTGCGGCTGGGCCTCCGGCGCCGGGACGGGGCGGGCGGTGTCCTTGCCGTCACCCGACTGGGTGGCGCCGCGCGGCGCGTTGGTCTCGGGCGCCTTGTCCTTGTCGCCGGTCTGGCTCTCGACCGGCTTCGCCTCCGAAGGTTTGGCCTCCGGCTTCGTCTCGGCAGGCTTGGTCTCCGCGGGCTTGGCCTCCGCAGGCTGGCCGCCCTCCGCCTTCTTGTCGCCGGCCGGCGCCTTCTCCTCCTTCTTCTCCGCCGCCGGCAGCGGCTTCGGGCTGTCGGAGAGGGTGCGCAGATAGGCGATGACGTTGGCGCGCTCGGTCGGCGAGGAGATGCCGGCGAAGGCCATCTTCGTGCCCTTCACGTAGCCCTTCGGATTCTCGAGGAAGTGGTCGAGATCCTCGTAGGTCCAGGCGCCGCCCTTCTCCTTCAGGCCGGCGGAGTAATCGAAGCCCTCGTGATGCGCCTTCTGGCGCTCCACGATGTCCCAGAGGTCGGGGCCGACTTTGTTCGGGCCACCCTTCTCGAAGCTGTGGCAGGCCTGGCAGGCCTTGGTGCCGCCCTTGCCCTTGTCGGCATCGGCGCTGGCCAGCCGCACGGCGATGGGCTCGACCTTCGGCGCCGCCGCCTCGGCACCGGCACTTTTCGGCTCGGGTTCGGGCAGGGGATAGCCGGCATTTCCGGCGGGTTTTGGATGATAGATCAGCTCCGCCACGAAACCCGACCCGACCGCGAACAGGAGGGCACCCAGGACAGCGCCCGCGACCTTGTTCAGCTCGAAGGAATCCATGCTCGACAGCTCCGGCGCGCGGGATCAGGACCCGGCAGTGAGGGCCCGACGGGCAGGCGCCGGACTTTGGAGGATTTCAAGGGTGATTAGCCGTTCCGGCCCGATCTTGACAATGGCCCCCCGGCGCTGCGCGCTGTCGCAGAGCGGCAATCCGCACAGCTTGTTGGAAAAATAATTCGTTGCGTTGCCGCAATGCCAGCGCCCGGCGGCCGGAAATGACAATCGGGAATCCGGCTGCTAGACGCTCACCGCCCGCGACTTCCCCACGCGATACGCTCCTTTTCCGAAGCGCCCCGCAATCATGTCCGATCCGCTGATCCTGATTCCGGCGCGCCTCGCCGCGACCCGTCTGCCGTCGAAGCCATTGGCCGACATCGCGGGTGAGCCGATGATCGTGCATGTCTGGCGCCGGGCGGTGGAAGCGGGCATCGGCCCGGTCGTGGTCGCCACCGACACCGACGCCATCGCCGCCGCAATCGAGGCGCAGGGCGGTCTGGCGGTGATGACGCAGCCGGATCATCCCTCCGGCTCCGATCGCTTGGCGGAGGCCCTGGAGATCGTCGATCCGGACGGGCACCACGATGTCGTGGTCAATGTCCAGGGCGATCTGCCGACCATCGATCCCACCATCATCGCCGCCGCCGTCACCCCGCTCGCCGACCCGCAGGTCGACATCGCCACCCTCTGCGCCGTGATTCATCGGCCGGAGGAGATGGACGATCCGAACGTGGTCAAGATCATTGGCCACAGTGTCGGCCCGAACCGGCTGCGGGCGCTCGCCTTCACCCGCGCCCGCGCCCCCTGGGGAGACGGGCCGCTATTCCACCATATCGGCCTCTACGCCTATCGCCGGAAGGCGCTGGCCCGGTTCGTGCGCCTGCCCCAGGGGGAATTGGAGCGCCGCGAGAAGCTGGAGCAGCTGCGCGCCCTGGAAGCCGGCATGCGGATCGACGCGGTGATCGTCGACGACCTGCCCCTCGGCGTCGACACCCCCGCCGACCTCGAGCGCGCCCGCACGCTGCTCGCCATCCGCCGTCTCAACTGAAATCCGAACCGATGACCAACCAGACGATAGCCTATCAGGGCGAGCCCGGGGCCAATTCCCACATCATCATCTCGCAGGCCTATCCCGGATGGACGGCCCTGCCCTGCGCGACCTTCGAAGATGCCTTCGCCGCGGTGAACGAGGGTAAGGCGGCGCTCGCCATGATCCCGATCGAGAACTCGATCGCCGGACGCGTCGCCGACATCCACCACCTCATCCCGACCTCCCGGCTGCACATCGTCGCCGAGCACTTCCTGCCGATCCATTTTCAGCTGATGGTGCTGCCGGGGACGAAGGCCGAGAGCCTGACCAGCGTTCACAGCCACGTCCACGCCCTCGGCCAGTGCCGCCGGATCATCCGCCGCCTCGGCCTCAAGGCGGTCGTGGCCGGCGACACCGCCGGGGCTGCCCGTGAGGTTGCCGAAGCCAAGGACCCGACCCGCGCCGCCCTGGCTCCGGCCCTGGCCGCCGAGGTCTACGGCCTCGACATCATCGCGCGCGACGTGGAGGACGAGGCCCACAACACCACCCGCTTCGTGGTGTTCTCGCCCGAGCCGGTCGAGCGCGATCCCGGCAACGGCCCGACCGTGACGAGCTTCATCTTCCGCGTCCGCAACATTCCGGCGGCGCTCTACAAGGCGCTGGGGGGCTTCGCCACCAATGGCGTGAACATGTCGAAGCTCGAAAGCTACATGGTCGAGGGGCAGTTCACCGCGACCCAGTTCTATGCCGAGGTCGACGGACATCCCGAGGATGACGGACTGCGCCGGGCCCTCGACGAATTGCGCTACTTCTCGAAGGAGTTGCGCATCATCGGCACCTATCCGGCCCACCCGTTCCGGGAGACGACGCGGCAAGCGGCGGAGTAACGCGGTTCACGCCGGATGGCGACGGCTTCGTCTCGCGTGACCTCGCGGCGAAGCCGTCGCAATTTGTTATATCGCCATCACGACGCTGAGCCGCAACTCAGGCAGCGGCGGATCTGCCTTTATGAACCAGATCCGCCACCTGTCCCGTCAAACCGCGTCGGCGGGCTTGTCCTTGTTGGCCTCGGGCTTCGGACCGCCCTTCGAGACACCGACGAGCGCCGGGCGCAGCGTGCGGTCGCCGATGATGTAGCCGGTCTGCACGACCTGCACGACCGTCCCGTTCGGCACCTCGGTGTTCGGCACCTCGAACATCGCCTGATGGCGGTTCGGATCGAAGCGCTGCCCGTTGGGATCGACCACCTTCACGCCATGGCGCTCCAGGGTCTTGGCGAGATCCCGCTCGGTCAGTTCGATGCCTTCGATCAGCCCCTTGAAGGCGCCCTCGGCCCCCGCCCGGGCATCTTCGGGCACACTCTCGAGAGCGCGGCGGATGTTGTCGGCGGCGTTGAGCATGTCGCGGGCGAAACTCGTCACGGCGTAGGTGCGGGCATCCGCCACCTCGCGCTCGGTCCGGCGGCGCAGGTTCTCCATCTCCGCCAGGGTGCGCAGCAGGCGATCCTTGAACTCGTCACGCTCGGCGATCGCGGCAGCCAGAGCCTCGGCATCCGCGCCCGCCGCCTTCGGAGCGGCCTGAGCCGTCTCCGCGGAGGGGGCCGCCTCGGCCCCGTTGCGCCGGTCCTGGTTCTCCATGTCGTCAGCCATCATCGTGCGATCGATCAGGTCTCGAAAGGGGTTGGGTCGGCGCTGATATCATTCGGGCAAAGCCCGAAATCAAGCTTGGGTCGCACCGGGTCCGTCACAGTTCCCGCGGCGGCGGAGAATCGACCAGCGCATCGAGCCCCTCGGCCCGCAGGGCCGCGACATCGCTCGCGAAGACCTCCATCACCGCCGCGCGGATCATCGCGAGGCGGTCTGGCTGCATGACGCGGGTGCCGGTGAGGTCGGTCACGTAGAACACGTCCACCGCCCGTTCGCCGAAGGTCGCCACATGGGCCGAGGTGATGTTGAGGCTCAGGCGGTTGAGAGCCGTCGTCAACTCGTAGAGCAGGCCGGGCCGGTCGAGGCCGGTGATCTCCACGACCGTTTCGCGGCTCGACAGGGCGTTGTCGATCGACACGTCCGGCGGCACGAGGAAGGTCTTGGGCGGCTGCTTCGGATGTTTGTCGGCGACCAACTCGGCGATCTTGATCTCGCCCTTCAGCGCGCGCTCGATGGCGGTGGCGATGCGCCCGGCGCGGCGCAATTCGTCTTCGTCTCGCTCGAACGCGCGGGAGATGAAGATCGAATCGAGGGCGAAGCCATCCGTCGTCGTGAAGATCTGCGCATCGACGATGTTGCCGCCGGTGGTGGCGCAGGCGCCGGTGATGATGGCGAGCAGGCGCGGATGATCCGGCGAGTAGACCGTCAGCTCGGTCACGCCGCGCACCGGATCGGTCTCGTAGGTGGTGGCGCTGGTGCGGCCCTCCTCCATCACGGTGCGCAGGAAGCGGGCATTCTTGTAGTGGCGGGTGCTGTCCACCTTCAGCCAATAGGCTTGGTTGTGGCGCGCGGCATAGGCGTCGAAAACCTCCGCGTTCCAGTCGGAGAGCTGCTCGCGCAAGGCCATCTGGATCAGCCGCACCCGGTCGGTGCGGGCGATCTCCGAATGGCCGCCGGAAAGCACGACCTCGGTCTCGTCGTAGAGGGTGCGCAGCAGCGTCCCCTTCCAGGCCGTCCAGACGCCGGGACCGACCGCCTTGATGTCGGCGACGGTGAGGATCATCAGAAGCTTCAGCCGCTCCAGGCTCTGCACCTCGCTCGCGAATTTCTCGATGGTGCGGTGGTCGGAGAGATCGCGGCTCTGGGCAGTCATCGACATCAGCAGGTGGTGCTCCACCAGCCACGAGACCGTCTCGGTCTCGGCCTGGCTGAGGCCGAAGCGCGGGCCGAGTTTGCGGGCGATGGCGGCGCCGGCGATGGAATGATCCTCCGGGCGCCCCTTGGCGATGTCGTGCAGCAGGATCGCGACGTAGAGCGCACGGCGATTGTGGATGGTGTCGATCAACCGGGAGGCCAGGGGATGCTCCTCGCGGACCCGGCCCGAATCGATCGCCGAGAGCACGCCGAGAGAGCGCAGCAGATGCTCGTCCACCGTGTAATGATGGTACATATTGAACTGCATCATCGCCACGATCCGCCCGAAATCCGGGATGAAGCGGCCGAGCACGCCGGCCTCGTTCATCAGCCGCAGGATCGTCTCCGGGGCGTTCTTCGAGGTGAGGATGTCGAGGAATAGCCGGTTGGCTTCCACATCGTTGCGGACCGCGTGGGTGATGAGCTTGAGCGACCGGTTGGCGAGCCGCGCCGCGTCCGGGTGGATCGGCAGGTTGTGCCGGTCGGCGAGCCAGAACAGGCGGATCAGATTGACCGGGTCGCGCTCGAAGGCATCCTCGCCGCGGATGTTGACGCGGCCGTTATCGATCCAGAAATCCTCGGCTTCCATCGAGGTTGCGCGGAAGCGGTCGCGGAAGCGGCCGATCCAGCGGTCGAGCACCGGCGTGCGCTTGGCGTGACGGGCCTCCAGCTCCGCGCAGACGATGGCGGTGAGATCGCCCACATCCTTGGCGATCAGGAAATAGGCCTTCATGAATCGTTCGACGCCGGAGAGTCCGCCGCGGGCGCCGAAACCGAGCCGCTCGGCGATCTTCGGCTGAAGCCCGAACGAAAGCCGCTCCTCCGGCCGTCCGGTGACGAAATGGATGTGGCAGCGCACCCGCCACAGGAATTCCTCGCAGCGCTCGAACAGCTTGTACTCGTCCTGGCTGAACAGGCCGGCATGGACCAGCTCGACCTGATCGCGCACGCGGTAGGCGTATTTGGCAATCCAGAACAACGTGTTGAGGTCGCGCAGGCCGCCTTTGCCATCCTTGACGTTGGGCTCGACGAGGTAGCGGGAGGCGCCGGCCTTGGCGACGCGGGCGTCGCGCTCCCGCAGCTTGGCATCCACGAATTCGGAGGCCGATCCGATCACCAGTTCGGTGTCGAAGCGGGTCACCAGCTCCTCGTAGAGGTTGCGTGAGCCGAACAGGAAGCGGGATTCAAGCAGGGCGGTGCGGATCGTCATGTCCGCCCGGCCCTCGCGCAGGCATTCCTCGACGGAGCGCGTGGCGTGGCCGACCTTCAGCTTCAGGTCCCACAGCACGTAGAGCATCGCCTCGACGACGCTCTCCGACCAAGCGGTCTGCTTGTAGGGCAGCAGGAACAGCAGATCGATGTCGGAGCCCGGCGCCATCGTCCCGCGGCCGTAGCCGCCGGTGGCGACGATAGCCAGATGCTCGCCGGTCGAGGGATTGTCGTTCGGGTAGAGCCGCCAGACCACCGCGTCATAGATCGCCCGCACCACGGCGTCGGTGAGCCGGCTCAGGCGTCTGGCGCAGGCGATGCCGTCGCGCTCCTTCAGGAGAAGCCGTTCGGCATCCTTGTGACCGGCATCGATCACCTTGCGCAGCTCGGGCACTAACAGGCCGCGCAGCTTGGTCGGCTCGCGCGCGTCGCGGTCGAGGGAAGCGACGATCTTTTCGAGGACGGGAACAGGGTCGAACATGGCCGTTGCGTTAGCATGTTACGCTCGCGGCGGCATCGTCCGGTTGCATGCTCCCAAGCCGTTCTCTTTCGCGAATTTTTTGTTTGACGAAAAGAACGGGACTGTTCTAGCCATCATGGAGATCCTGGCCTCAGAGCCGGGTCCGCTCAGGGAGACAGCCGACATGATCCACCGTCGCACCGTCCTGTCAGCATTTGCCGGCTTGATCGGCCTGTTCGCTGCGGGGTCGGATTTGCGGGCGGCGGAAGTCTCCGAGATCCGGCTCGACTGGGCGACCTATAATCCGGTCAGCCTCGTCCTGAAGGAGAAGGGCTTCCTTGAGGAGGCGCTGAAGCCGCGGGGCATCAAGGTCCGCTGGACGCAGTCGCTCGGATCCAACAAGGCCCTGGAATTCCTCAACGGCGGCGCCATCGATTTCGGTTCCTCGGCCGGCGCGGCGGCGTTGCTCGCGCGGATCAACGGCAACCCGGTCAAGGTCATCTACGCCTATTCCCGCCCCGAATGGACGGCGCTCGTCACCCGCAAGGAGACCAACATCGCCGGGCCGGCCGACCTCAAGGGCAAGCGTATCGCCGTCACCCGCGGCACCGATCCGCACATCTTCCTGATCCGCGCCCTCCAGAAGGCCGGTCTGACCGAGAAGGACGCCAAGCTCGTCCTGCTGCAGCATGCCGACGGCCGGACCGCTCTGGATCGCGGTGATGTCGATGCCTGGGCCGGCCTCGACCCGATGATGGCGGCGGCCGAGATCGAGAGCGGAGATGTGCTGTTCTACCGCGATGCTTCGGCCAACACCTGGGGCGTGCTCGACGTGCGCGAGGAATTCGCCAAGGCGCATCCCGATCTCGTGAAGACCGTGATCGCGGCCTACGAGCAGGCGCGGGCCTATTCCCTCGCCCATCCCGAGGCTCTGAAGAACGCGCTGGTGACGGCGACGAAGCTGCCGGAGGCGGTGATCGCCAAGCAGCTGGAGCGCACGGATCTGAGCCAGCCGGCTATCGGTACCACCCAGGCCGAGAGCATTCGCGCCGCCGGCCTCGCCCTACAGCAGGCGGGCGTCATCCCGGCTTCCACTGATGTCGCGGCGGCGGTCGAGGGGCTGATCGACCCGCAATTCAACCCGGCCCCCGGCCGCTAAGACCCGCATGAACAATCCGGTCGCGCTTTCCACACCCGAGGACGGGACGGTGGCGGCCCCCCGGCGCGCCGCTGTCCTCGGGATCGGCGCGCGGGCGGCCCTAGGCGTCCTGCTGCCGCTCGTGCTCGCCCTCAGCTGGGAGATCGCGGTCGATGGCGGATGGGCCTCCGGGCGCCTGCTGCCGCCGCCGAGCCGGATCGGCGCCGCGCTCTGGGCGCTCGCCGTCTCGGGCGAACTCTGGATGCATGTCGAGGCGACGCTGATCCGGGTCGGGCTCGGCTTCGCTTTCGGCGCGGGCGCCGGCATCGTGGGGGGGGCGCTCACCGCGACGCTGCCGCTTTTGCGCTGGTTAATCGATCCGAGCCTGCAGGCGCTCCGCGCCGTACCGTCCCTCGCCTGGGTGCCGTTGTTCATCCTGTGGTTCGGCATTCTGGAGACGCCGAAGGTGGCGCTGATCGCCGTCGGCGTGTTCTTCCCCGTCTATATCGGGGTCGCCGGCGCCATCGCCTCGGTCGATCGCAAACTGGTGGAGGTGGGCCGCATCTTCCGCCTCTCGAAGCCGGCGCTCGCCCGGCGCATCCTGTTGCCGGCGGTTCTGCCGGCGACCCTGACGGCCTTGCGCACCGGGCTCGGCCTCGGCTTC
>DYYG01000057.1 GCA_020741775.1 Methylorubrum populi | reverse complement strand
CACGTCCACCGCTGCGAGCCCGGCGGCGACGCCGACGAGATTGATCACGACCTGGGTCACGAGCGCGGTCGCGGCGCCGGCGAGGATGGCGCCCCAGGAAACCTTTACGGTCAAGCCAAGGATAGCGTTCGCCATGCCGCCGATGAGGCCTACGATGTGGCCGAGGAGGCCTTCGATCGCGGCCGCCGCACCCTGCGGGAAGGACACGAGCGCTCCGTCGAGTGGCCGCACACCTCCCTCGTCGTGGCGGGCCTGATCGGCTTCGGCCTCGGCCTGCTCGTCCGCGGACGCAGCTGAGCGAGCGGCGCGCCCGATTCCGCAATGTCCGCTCTCACCTGAGGCGCCGCGCCCTGCGACGCCCCGTCGGCATCGGGTGCCCGGCTTCCTCAGCCATCCCTTCTCGCAGATTTCCCTAGACTTGGAGTAACAGCGTGGCCCATCCCCCCGGCTTCACCACCTCGGCCGTGATCGCCGACGACAGGCGAACGCTCGCCCGCGAGACCATCGACCTCAATCAGGTTTCCTGGGGCGCCATCCTCGCCGGCGCCGCGACCGCGCTCGTGACCCAGGTCGTGATCAATCTCGTCGGCGTCGCCGCCGGGCTCGCAGCGGTGGACGTGAATGCCGGCGACAATCCCACCGCCTCGAATTTCTCGATCAGCGCCGGGGCGTGGTTCGTCGGCTCGGGCATCGTCGCCTCCCTCGTCGGCGGCCTGATCGCCGGGCGCCTCGCCGGCAAGCCGCTGCGGGCGGTTGCCGGGTTGCACGGCTTCGTGTCCTGGGTCGTGACCACGCTCATCGTTCTCTACCTGCTGACTTCCGCCGCCAGCGGCATTGTCGGCAGCGCCGTCAGCACCGTCGGAACGGCGCTCGGTGGCGCCGGCAATCTGGTCGGCGGCACTGTCCAGACGGCGGCGCAGGCCGCGGCGCCCTCGCTGAGCAAGATTTCGAACCCCCTCGACCGGGTCGAGCAGCGCGTGAAGGAACAGGCCGCCGGTCAGGATCCGCAGGCCGCCCGCGACGCCGCCGTCGCGGCCGTTCGCGCCCTTCTCTCGGGCGATGCCGCCGACAAGCAGCAGGCCGAGACCCGCGCTGCCGACGCCCTGGCCAAGGCGCAGAACATCCCGGTCGATCAGGCCCGCCAACAGGTGCAGGACTATCAGAAGCAGTACGAGCAGGCGGTGGCCAGCGCCAAGAAGCAGGCGGAAGACGCGGCCAAGACCGCGAAGTCGGTCGCCACCCAGGGCGCCCTCTACGCCTCGATCGCTCTGATTCTCGGTGCCATCGCCGCCTTCCTCGGCGGCCTGCTCAGCGCCCCGAAGCCGGCCTTCCCAACCACGCGGACCTGAGGTCCGGCAAGCGACGGATCGACGAAGAACCCGACCCGGCCCTCGCATCTCCGGAGAGTGCTCTCCGCCGAAGCGGGGGCCGGTTTGGGCAAGACAAGCCTGCCACACCACGGGGTCTTGAAGCCCTTCCCGGTCGCCGCGCGACCGGGAAGGGCTCGAATCGCGGCGGCACCAAGGGCTGCCTCCGTGCGGATCCGACCGCGGCTCAACAGGCTTTGCGAATCTCTGATACGGGAATGCTCTCAGCGCCGACAGCAAGGCCCTCTTTCGCGGCTTCCTCGGGGGCGCAGCAGGTCTGATTGCGACCGCTCCGCTTGGCGTCGTAAAGCGCCGCGTCGGCCCGGACATAGAGATCCTCGGCCGTCCCCCTGCCGATCGCGAGGCCGATGCTCACAGAGAGTCCACCGGGGGCGATCCCGGCCGATGGCAGGCCGAAGCCCGCAACCGCCCGATGGATCCGCTCCGCGACGCGCGCCGCCCCGGCCCGGTCAGTGCCGGGCATCAGCACCGCAAATTCCTCGCCGCCGACGCGGGCGGCGAGATCCTGGGGCCGGTTCACGCTGGCCATGAGGCATTTCGCGATCCCCTTGAGAACCATATCGCCGACCGCGTGCCCGTAACGGTCGTTGCAGCGCTTGAAGTGATCGACATCGATGACGAGGAGGGCTGCCTGTCCGCTCTCCCGCGCGGCCGCCTTCTGGGCCTGCTCGAACACTTCCTCGAATTGCCGCCTGTTCGGCAACCCGGTCAGGGGGTCGGTGCGCGAGAGGCGAGCGAGTTCCGCCTGCATCGCCGTGCTGCGGCGCAATTGGTGTTCCAGCAGCAGCGAGAAGAGGATGGTCAGACCGCACAAGGCCAGGACGGCGAGACCGATGCCCCAGGCCTTCTGCCGCCAATTGGCTTCGATCTCCCGGGTTCCGAGAGCGACATTGAGGATGAGCGGCAGGTCGCCGACCTGGGTGAAGGTGTAGTAGCGCTCGATTCCGTCTCGGACCGACACGGCGATGAAGCGGCCGCTCCGCTTTTCGACGAAGCGTCGGAAAGGTTCGGACCACGCAATGTTGGCCCCGATATCGGCCTCGACGAAGGGATGGCGCATCAGGCGCGTGCCGTCGCGGAGGTAGAGGTTGACCCCACCGTCCTTCCCGACATCGATCCGGTTGAAGAGGGTGGTGAAGTAGGAGAGCTTGAGGCTGGCTAACACCACGCCGCCGAACGATCCGTCCGGCTTGTCGATGCGGCGGCTCAGCACGATCACAGGCTCGTTGAGCAGGTGCGAGACCAGCGGTGGACTGATGATCAGGCCGAGATCGGCGCGCTCCCTGTGGGCCCGAAAATAGGCGCGGTCCGCGTTGTTGACCCGACGGGCAGGGACGGCGTCGGCATCGCTGACGCTATCGCCACTCTCGTCGAGGATCAGCATCAATCCCAGATCGCGTGCCGTCATGGCCCGATCGAACAGGACGAGCTGGCGCAGCGTCGGATTGAGATCGGACAATCCGGGAGCCTTGAGGTTATCGACGACCGCAAGAAGCGACATATCGATGATCTCGATATTGCGTGCGATGTCCTGCTCGACGACCTGAAGGAGACTGAGCGTGGTCTGCTCCGCCTTGTCCCAGGCATTCTGCCTCAGATCGTGAAGCATCAGCCCGGACAGCAGCAGCATGCCAACGGAGGCAAACACGCCGAGAACGACACAGTTGCGGGCGGACAGAAGGCGTCGCATGTGAAGGAAATGCGCCTTGGAGCCATACCCGACCTCGTTGGGTCGGATCGCGTCTCTGGATCCTCGTGATGACGCGCCTTCTTTCGACGAGCCGGTGTCTCCTTCGTTGGAAAGCGCTTGAGGCATCACCGGCTGTCATCCGCCCCTAGCCGAGCCCAGCCTCCCTTTGGGAAGACTCGCTCACCGCCTCAACGTGAGGCTCGTCTTCGAAGCGAACCACTAAAACATTCGTTGCGCCCTTGCATTCCAGCGCCAACCGGCCCCACGCGCAGAGCATCACATCAGTGCACAAGCACCTGCCTTATCTTGATTTTTTCCTTCGTCCAGCGAATCGCGAGAAGTTCCCATCGATACTGACGGCTTGTCGTTGTCCTTAATGGTTCGTTGCCGCCCTCCTGCGGGGATTGCGGCTCTCCGGCCGGTCAGGCAGCGGAGCGCGAGGGTTTCGATCATAGATCACACGACGATGTGATCGACCGGCCGGGATTGAATCGGCGGCGAGCGGAACAATGCCGCCGACCGGAACTTAGCGCGGCGGCCAGAGTGGATCTCGCCTCGTTCGAGACGCTCCCCGGCCAATGATCGCCGCCCGCTTCGCGCGAGACATCCCTGATGCGTATTGCAGCGCACCCCACTTCCGAGCCGGCAATGCGCCGTCCTTCCGAGCGCGCCCTGCGGGGGCTCGACTTCCTCAATCTCACTCTCGCCGACGTGCGGGACGGCCTCGGCCCTTACCTCGCCATTTACCTGCTCGCCGTGCGCGGTCCGGAGCAGGGCTGGAACGAGGCGACGATCGGCCTCGTGATGACCATCGCCGGCATTGCCGGCCTGCTGGCGCAGACACCCGCCGGTGCCCTGATCGACCGCAGCAGCGCCAAACGCGCCATCGTCATCGTCGCCGCTATCGTCGTGACCTTGAGCTGCCTCGTCCTGCCCTGGGTCTCGAACTTCTATCTGGTCGCCGGCACGCAGGCCCTGGCCAGCATCGCCGGCTCGGTCTTCGCCCCCGCCCTGACCGGCATCACCCTCGGCATCGTCGGCCCGAAACTGTTCTCGAAGCGCATCGGCCGCAACGAGGGCTTCAACCATGCGGGCAACGCCGTCTCGGCCATGCTCGCCGGCGGCCTCGCCTATGTCTTTGGGCCCATCGTCGTGTTCTGGCTGATGGGCGTGCTGGCGGCCCTCTCAATTGCCGCCATGCTGATGGTGCCCGCCGAGGAGATCGATGACGAGCTCGCCCGCGGCCTTGCCGGCCCGGAGAACCAGCAGAGCGAGCAGCCCTCTGGCCTGAGCCTACTTCTGCGCAACCGCCACCTGCTGCTGTTCGCGCTGCTCTGCGCCGCCTTCCACCTCGCCAACGCGGCGATGCTGCCCTCTGTCGGCCAGCTCCTCACCAAGGTCGTGGGCAAGGACAACGCCACCTCGCTGATCGCGATCTGCATCGTCGCCGCGCAATGCGTGATGGTGCCGATGGCGGTGCTGGTCGGCGCCAAGGCCGACAGCCTCGGGCGCAAGCCGATCTTCCTCGCCGCCTTCGGTGTGCTGGCCCTGCGCGGGGTGCTCTACACCTTCTCCGACAACCCCTATTACCTCGTGGCGGTGCAGTGTCTCGACGGCGTCGGCGCCGGCATCTACGGCGCGCTGTTCCCGATCGTGGTCGCCGACCTCACCCGCGGCACCGGCCGGTTCAACGTTGCGCAGGGGGCGGTCGCCACCGCGCAGGGACTCGGCGCAGCCTTAAGCGCGACGCTGGCCGGTGTGGTGATCGTCGCCTCCGGCTATTCGGCCGCCTTCCTCGTGCTCGCCGCCATCGCCGCCGCCGGCTTCGTCCTCTACCTCGTGCTCATGCCGGAAACCCTGGGCTACGAACCCCGCTCGACGGAGACCCCGCCGGCTTCGCCTTCGACCCCGCTCACGGTTCCGGCCGAGTAGCCGGCGCCGACGCGTCACCCCGCTCCGGCGGGATCGAATAGGTGCCGGTGGCGTGGCAGACGATCGCCTCGGAGCCGGCACTGCGGATAGTAACCTCGCCGACCGCGAGGCGCCGTCCGAGCTTGAGCAGGCGGCATTCGGCGATCAGGGCGGCGGGACCGGGCCGGCGCAGAAAATTGACGTTGAGGCTCGTCGTCACGGCCAGCGCCACCGGGCCGATATTCGCGAGGATCGCCGCGTAGAGCGCGTAATCGGCTAGGGCCATCATCGACGGACCGGAAACGGTGCCGCCGGGGCGCAAATGGCGCTCGTGGTAATCGAGGCGCATCCGGGCGGAGAGCGAACCGACCGCTTCGAGGTGGTAGTGGCGCCCGCCCGCATTCATCTGCGGGAAATCGCGTTCGAGGAAACGCGCCGTCTCCTCCAGGCTCATCACGGTCTCGCTCATGCACCGCCTTGCAGCATGCCCGCGCTTGGCGGACAAGAACGGTATGATCCCGACCCTCGACAGCGCGCCCGACGGCATCGCCACCCGGCACGACCGCTACCCGGACGCGCAGATCCGCGCGATCCTGCGGGAGACGCGCTCGATCGCCCTCGTTGGCGCCTCGGCCAACCCGGCCCGGCCGAGCTATATCGTCTTCAAGTATCTCGCCGAGCGCGGCTACGCGGTGATCCCGGTCAATCCGGGGCTCGCCGGCCAGGATCTGCTCGGCCACCGGGTCATTGCCCGGCTCCCGGACCTGACCGAGCCGGTCGACATGGTCGAGATCTTCCGTAATTCCGCCGCGGCGGGGCCGCTGGTCGACGAGGCGCTGGCCCTGCCGGTGCCGCCGAAGGTGATCTGGATGCAGCTCGGCGTGCGCGATGACGCGGCCGCCGCGCGGGCGGAGGCGGCGGGGGTGACGGTCATCATGAACCGCTGCCCGAAGATCGAGTATGGCCGCCTCTCCGGCGAGATCGGCTGGACCGGAGTGAATTCCCGCATCATCAGCGCGAAGAAACCGCAGATGGCCAGAGGCGGTGTGCAGAAGCGGACGATCGAGGGGCCGTGACACACGAAAACGCCCCCGGCAGCGAGCCGAGGGCGTTGCGCGATCCAGTCTGAAAGAGGTTACGCCAGCGTCAGCCCGACATCGACATTGCCGCGGGTCGCGTTGGAATAGGGGCAGATCTGGTGCGCCGCCTCGACGAGGCGCTCGGCCTCGGCGCGGTCGAGGCCCGGCAGGCTAACCTTGAGATCGGCGGTGATGCCGAAGCCACCTTCGGAGCGCGGGCCGATGCCGACAGTCGCGGTGACGGTGGTGTCGGCCGGTACCTTCAGCTTCAGCTGGCCGCCGGCCACCTTCAGCGCGCCGATGAAGCAGGCGGAATAGCCCGCCGCGAAAAGCTGCTCCGGGTTGGCGCCCGGCCCACCGGCGCCGCCGAGTTCCCTCGGCGTCGAGAGCTGAACCTGGAAGTTGCCGTCCTCGGTCCGGGCGGAGCCGTCACGGCCGCCGGTGGCGGAGGCGGTGGTGCGGTACTTCACATCAACGGTCATCGGATTCGTCCTCGTGATCTGTGTCGTGCAGGGCCGATCCGTTCGGCTTGAGACGGAGATAGGGGACATTTAGATTGCGCGCAATCTAAATGTCGGTTTTATCTATCGGCCCTGTGCATGACAGGCAGGCGCCAAGCGGCCGGAACCGCCGTCATTCCCCGCGCCCGGTCTCCGGCATGGCGGCGACGGCGGCGAGGCTGATTCCGGCGGCGAGGCCGAGATAAAGCCCGACGGAGCCGATCCCGCCCCAGCCCACGAGCCATTGCGCGGCCAGGGGCGCTCCCGAGGCGCCGACGATGCCGGCGAGGTTGTAGGTCACCGAGGCGCCGGTGTAGCGCACCCGGGTCGGGAACAGCTCGGGCAGCAGCGCGCCCATCGGGCCGAAGATCCAGCCCATGGCGAAGAGGGCGAGGCAGAGGAAGCCGAGCACCAGGGCCGGCTCGCCGCTGCCGAGCATCGGCCCGAGGGCGGCGCCGAGGCCGGCGGTGACGACGAGCCCCGACAGCATCACCGGCTTGCGCCCGAACCGGTCGGCCGCCCATCCCGACAAGGGGATCGAGACCGCCATGAACAGGATCGCCACGCACTCGAACAGCAGGAAGGTCTTCCGCGGGTAGCCGAGGGTACCGGTGCCGTAACTCAGGGCGAACACCGTCGAGAGGTAGAACACCGCGTAGGCCGCCACCATGGCAAGGGTGCCGAGCAGCGTCGCTCGCAGATGCGCGGAGAAGATCGTGGCGAGCGGCACCCGTTCCGGCGGCTTCTCGGCCAGGGCCGCCCGGAAAGCCGGGGTCTCGGTCAACTTCAGGCGGACATAGAGCCCGACGCCGACGAGGGCTGCCGAGGCGAGGAAGGGCAGCCGCCAGCCCCAGGCCTCGAAATCCGCCGGGCTCAACCCGACGCTGAGGCCGAGGAACAGGAGGTTGGCCGCGATGAAGCCGATCGGCGCGCCGAGTTGCGGGAAGATGCCGTAGAGCGCCCGCCGGCCCGGCGGCGCGTTCTCCACGGCGAGCAGGGCCGCGCCGCCCCATTCGCCGCCGAAGCCGACGCCCTGGCCGAAGCGCAGGAGGCAGAGCAGGGCCGGCGCCCACCAGCCGATGCTGGCATAGCCCGGCAGGCAGCCGATGAGCACGGTGGAGAGGCCCATGATCATCAGCGAGGCCACCAGGGTCGCCTTGCGTCCGACCCGGTCGCCGAAATGCCCGAAGGCCGCGGCGCCGACCGGACGGGCCAGGAAGGCGATGGCGAAGGTGGCGAAGGCCTGGAGCGTCTGAACGCCGGGCTCCCCCTGGGGGAAGAAGATCGGCCCGATCACCAGGGCGGCGGCGGTGGCGTAGATGTAGAAGTCGTAGAACTCGATCGCGGTGCCGACGAAGCTCGCGACGAGGATACGGCGGGCGGATGGCGGGCTCATGCGCTCGGGCGGTCCCATTGCCAGAACACCGAGCCGGTGAAGGCGAAGACCGCCTCGCCATGCTGGTTCTGCGCCGTGTTGTGGTGGGTGGCGATACCCCAGCCGGGCCGCGAGGCGGAGGCGCGCTTGTCCACGAGGCGGCTGGCATAGCGGAGCGTGTCGCCGGCATAGACCGGGCGCAGCCATTGCAGATCCTTGAAGCCCGGCGAGGGTCCGAGCTGCGGCACCGGGCCGGAGCGGGCAGTGAGCGCCATGTCCCGGGCGAAGGTCGCGTTGAGCCGCTTCATCCAGACGGCGGCGGTCTGCCAGCCGGAGGCACAGAGCGCGCCGAAATGCGTGGTCCGCGCGGCCTCCGCATCGAGATGGAAGATCTGCGGATCGTAGGCCCGAGCGAAGGCGACGATGTCCTCCGCCGCGAAGCGATGCGCGCCGAGGTCGCGGGTCGCGCCGATCTCCGCCTCGGCGAGGAAGGGCAGCGGCTCCGCGTCGTCCGGTTCGGCCACCGGGCCGTCCTCCTGCGCCAGGGTGACCGGGCGCGGCGTGGGGATGGCGCCCGCCCGCGCGAACAGCACCGCGAAGTCCTGGGTCATCACCGCCTCGCCGCGTCCGTCGCTCAGGGTCATGGCGAGCCGCGCCATACCGCGGTCGGGCTTCGAGCGGGACGGGCGCACTTCCTCGACACGGATCACCGCGCTCAAGGAATCGCCCGGCAGGACGGGCCGCAGCCAGCGCAGCGCGGTGATGCCCGGCGAGCCCATCGAGGTGGAATGCGAGATAAGCCCTTCGGCGAGCAAGCGCATGCCGAGCGCCGCCGTCTGCCATCCCGAACCGATCAGCCTGCCGACGAAGGTATGCTCGGCGGCCGTCTCATCGAGATGGAAGGGCTGCGGGTCGTATTCCCTGGCGAAGGCGACCAGTTCGTTGCGGGTGACGGTGATCGGCCCGGCCTTGAATTCCTGGCCGGGCGAAAGGTCGTCGAGGGTCAGCAAAGCCATGGATGCCGCGTCGCGGTGGAGGAGATCCACCGTGGCTATCACCTCGCACGCCGAAGCGCATCGGGAACGCGGCCGGAGGCAGGGCTGACATGAAATGCCCGCGTTTGCGTGGCGATGACGTCGCCCGTTAACGCTAAGACGGCCTGCGTAGTGCGCCCTCGGCGCCATCCTGCCCGGATCGACTAGATTTCGGGGAGGACCGGCTGCGTTCGAGACGCGGTGGGCGGCGGAGAACCCGGACAAATCCATGCTCGACCGGAAGGCACGGGAGATCCAACTCGACGTCATCCGGGGCGTCGCGATCGTTCTGGCCATGGGCTGGCACCTCAATGGCGGCGACATGACCTTCGCCGCCAGCGATGTCTGGCTCTCTCCGGGGCGCATCATCGGCTGGGCCGGTGTCGACCTTTTCTTCGTGCTGAGCGGCTTCCTCGTCGGCGGCCTCGTGGTGCGGGAGGTGAGCGCGACCCGGGGATTCGACTACCGGCGCTTCCTGATCCGGCGGGCCTTCCGGCTCTGGCCGGTCCTCTACGTCTATCTCGCGGTGCAGGTGGTGCTGACCGACCGGCCCTGGACCGGCTTCGTCCCGCAGGTGCTCCTGCATGTGCAGAACTACTTCGAGACGCCGCTGCACCATCTCTGGTCGCTGGCGGTCGAGGAGCAGTTCTATCTCTTGATCGGCCTGTCCCTTCCCTTCCTGGCGCGGCTGCGCCTCGGGGCGGGCCATGTCCTGGCCGGGCTCGTTGCCGCGATCCTGGCGACCTGGCTGCTACGCCCCCTCGTGGCGCTCGCCGGAGTGGATCCGATCTCGATCCAGATCCAGACGCAGTACAGGCTCGACGGCCTCGCCCTCGGCGTCGCCCTCGCCCTGTTGTCCCAGCGCTTTCCCGAAATCTATGCGCGGCTGGCTCGCCCCCGGCTCGCCCATTTCGCGGGGGCGCTGGCGGCCTTCGCCGCCCTGTTCTGGCTGACCGACGACCTGTCCCGCTCCTGCCTCGGCTACACCCTGGCCGCCCTCGGCTCGGGGCTGGCGATCCTCGCCGTCCACGGCAGCCGCCACCGCTTCTTCGCCTCGCCCGCCGCGAGGCTGCTGGCGATCCTGGGGCTCTACTCCTACCCGATGTATGTCTGGCACAACGGCATCGGCAACCGGATCACGCCGCGGCTCGCCGAACTTGCCGGGATCACCAGCCCCGACCTCGTGGTGATCGGGAAATACGTGCTCTCCATTGGGCTCGCCATCGTCATCGGGCTCGCCATCGAACAGCCCTTCATGCGGCTGAGGGACCGGCTGTTCGCGAGACCCGGTCCCCTTCCGGTGCGGCCGAGCGGTCCCGCCTCACCGGATCCGGCGCATCCCCTGGCGGCTGTCCGGGCGGGCGATCTCTCCTGAACGCGCCCCGGCCTCAATTCATCAAGGCGTAGGCCTGAATGCCGGCGGGCGTCAGGATCACGACGAACAGAACCGGCAGGAAGAACAGGATCATCGGCACGGTCAGCTTCGGCGGCAGGGCGGCGGCCTTCTTCTCGGCCTCCATCATCCGCAGGTCGCGGGATTCCTGGGCCAGGACGCGCAGCGCCTGCCCGACCGGCGTGCCGTAGCGCTCGGCCTGCATCAGCGCCGTCGTGAGAGACTTCACCGTTTCGAGGCCGGTGCGCTGGGCAAGGTTCTCGTAAGCCACCCGCCGCTCGGGCAGGAAGGACAGCTCCGCGGTCAGGAGCGCCAACTCCTCGGCCAGCACGACCGACTGACCCGCGATCTCCAGGCTGACCCGGCGAAAGGCGTTCTCGACCGACATGCCCGACTCGACGCAGATCAAGCAGAGGTCGAGGGCATCGGGCCAAGCGCGACGGATGTCCGCCTGCCGCTTGGAGATCCGGTTCGACAGGTAGACCTCCGGCAGCTTGAGGCCGATGAAGCCCGCGAACAGGGATAGGCCCAGCCGGATCAGCGGGGGCTGATCGAGCACCTCCAGCACGAACAGATAGAACAGCGCGCCGACGGTGAGGATGACCGGCACCACCATGCGGAAGAACAGGAAGGCGGTCTCCGCTCCGGCACCACGATAGCCCGCCATGGTCAGCTTGATCTTGGCGGTGTCCGTGCCGAGCCAGCGGCTGAGATTGAACTGCTCCACGACCCGCTTCATGTAAGCCTTCGGCTCGGTGCGCAGGGTGACGCGGTTGTTCAGCCTCTCGCGCTCGCGCTGGCGGATCTGCTCCCGCTCGTCGCTGACGAGCTTCATGCGCTTGCCGAGCTGATCGGTCTCGATCAGCGGTTGGACCAGGGTAAAGACCGTCGCCGCCGCCGCGATCCCGGTGAGCACGGCCGCCAGCGTGCGCGGGGCAAGGGCGGTATTGACGACATCATCCAGCATCCGAGCCTCCTCTCCCCTCGTCCCACCCATATCGGCCGCGACCGCCCCGTCCGGGCACGGCTCTAGATGTCGAAACTGATCATTTTCTTCATGACGAGGATGCCGAGCGCCATCCAGATTCCAGCCCCCGCCAGCGCGATCTTGCCGATCGAGGTGGTCCAGAGCAGCGCGGTATATTCGGGGCTCGACAGATAGGTCGCGAAGGCGACGAAGAACGGCAGCGCGCCGATGATGACGGCCGACGCCTTCGCCTCCATGCTCATCGCCTGGATCTTGCCGGACATCTTCTTCCGCTCGCGCAGCACCCGCGACAGGTTGCCGAGGGCCTCCGACAGGTTGCCGCCCGACTTCTGCTGGATGCCGACCACCACGGCGAAGAAGTTCACCTCGGTCACCGGAACGCGCTCGCACATGCGCAGGATCGCGTCCGACATCGACAGGCCCAGCGCCTGCGCCTCCATCGCGATCCGGAACTCGCTGCGCAGGGGCTCCTTCGCCTCATAGGAAATCATCCGCAGACAATCGCCCAAAGGGATGCCGGAGCGCAGGCCGCGGACGATCACGTCCATGGCGTTGGGCAGTTCCGCGACGAAGGCCGAGATCCGCCGCTTCTGCAGCCGTGTGAGCAACCAGGAGGGCACACCCAGCCCCCCGGCGAACAGGGCGAGGCCGGCAATCAGCGGGCTGTTCGACAGAACGAACACACCGAACGCGAGGACGAGGCCGATGAGGGCGGAGACGACATAGTATTTCCGCCGCCCCCAATCGAGGCCGGCCCGGGCAAGCCGCAGCTCCAGCGTCACCTTGGTCGTGCTCTTCTTCGCCTCCAGGTCCTTGAGGCTCTTGGCGACCTGCTCCCGACGGCTCGCGGCCACGCCGCGCTCGGCCAGGGCGCTCCGGGACTGGCCGATCACCTTTCGACGTTGCTCGGCCCGCTTCTCACCCGACAGGTAGGGAAGCAGAAAGACATAGGCGACCGCGCCCGCGGCCACGGCCACGAGGCCCGCCGCCAAAGGTCCGTTGACGGCGCTCACGGCCCGTTCTCCACCGTGGCCGACGCGGCGTCGAGAGCCTCGGCCAGGGCCCGCTCCTCGCCATAATAGCGGGCGCGCTCCCAGAAGCGCGGACGGCCGATCCCGGTCGAGCGGTGGCGGCCGATCAGGCGTCCGTTGGCGTCCTCGCCGAGCACATCGTAGAGGAGCAGATCCTGGGTGATGATGACGTCGCCCTCCATCCCCATCACTTCGGTGATGTGGGTGATGCGCCGCGAGCCGTCGCGCATGCGCATGGCCTGGATGATCACGTCGACGGAGCCGGTGATCATCTCGCGCAGGGTGCGGGAGGGCAGCGAGAAGCCACCCATGGTGATCATCGATTCGATACGGGCCAAGCATTCCCGGGGCGAGTTGGCGTGCAGCGTGCCCATCGAGCCGTCGTGGCCGGTGTTCATCGCCTGCAGGAGATCGAAGGCCTCCGGTCCGCGCACCTCGCCGACGATGATCCGCTCGGGCCGCATGCGCAGGCAGTTCTTGACGAGATCGCGCATGGTGACCTGCCCCTGGCCCTCCAGGTTCGGCGGCCGGGTCTCCAAGCGCACGACATGCGGCTGCTGCAGTTGAAGCTCCGCCGCGTCCTCGCAGGTGATGATGCGCTCGTCGTTCTCGATGAAGGCGGTCAGGCAGTTGAGCAGCGTCGTCTTGCCCGAGCCGGTGCCGCCCGAGATCACCACGTTGCAGCGCACCTTGCCGATGATCTGGAGGATCTTCGCCCCCTCCGGCGAGATCGCCCCGAACCGCACGAGCTGGTCGAGGGTGAGCTTGTCCTTCTTGAACTTACGGATCGTCAGCACCGGCCCGTCGATGGCCAGGGGCGGCGCGATCACGTTGACGCGGGATCCGTCGGGCAGGCGCGCGTCGCAGATCGGCGAGGCCTCGTCGACGCGCCGGCCGACCTGGCTGACGATCCGCTGGCAGATGTTCATCAGCTGCTGGTTGTCGCGGAAGCGGACATTGGTGAGCTGAATCTTGCCGCCGACTTCGATGAAGGTGCGGTCGGCCCCATTAACCATCACGTCGGCGATGTCGTCGCGGGCGAGCAGGGGCTCCAGCGGCCCGTAACCGAGCACGTCGTTGCAGATGTCGTCGAGCAGCTCTTCCTGCTCGGCGATCGACAGCACGATGTTCTTGAGGCCGATGATCTCCGAGACGATGTCGCGGATCTCCTCCCGCGCCGTCTCGCCGTCGAGGCGCGCGAGCTGCGAGAGATCGATCGCTTCGATCAACGCGCCGAAGATCATGCTCTTGGTGCGGAAATATTCCTCCGATTTCGGCTGCGGAGCCGGCGCGGACCGGCTCTGTGGCGGCTCCGGGCGCGCGCGGACAGGCTCCTGCTGAAGGATAGGCGGGGTCGCCTCCCTCGGCGCGGGCCCAACGGCCTTCGCGGAGGGTGCCGGCGCCGAAGCGGAGTTGGAACGTCGACCGAACATGCTGCCGCGCCTTCAGCCGTGAGCGGGGAGAGCGGAGCGCACGCTCAGGACGCCTTCTTGCCGGTCAGGCGGGCGAGCAGGGGCTCGAGCAGATTGGGCCGGGCGCGCCGGATCTCGGCCCGGCCGGTCACCGTCGCGGCGAGATCGGAGAAGATGTCGGCGGCCTTGGAGCCCGCTTGCACCTCCGCGATCATCTGGCCGTTATTGGCCGCCGTTCCGAACAGCGCCGGATCGAACGGGATGACCGCCTGGAGCGGCAGGTCGAGGGCCTTGGCGAACTCGGCCGCCGCGATCTCGGGCCGCTTCGGCACGCCGGTTCCATTGAGGATCACCCGCGCCCGCGTATCGTTGGGCCGCTGTTGCTGGAACAGGGCGAGCAGGTTCTTGACGTTGCGCAGGCTCGCCAGATCCGGTGCGGCCACGATCAGGATCTCGTCGGCGCCGATCAGCACCCTGCGGGTCCAAGCCGACCAGCGATGCGGGACGTCGAGGACGATACAGGGCACCGCCGCCCGCAGCAGATCGGTGAGGGCGTCGAAGGCCGGTTCGGTCAGATCCACGGTGCGATCGAGGGTGGCCGGCGCCGAGAGCAGGCTGAGATTGTCGGCGCATTTCGAGAGCAGCCGGTCGAGCAGGTTGGCATCGAGGCGCTCGGGCGCGAACACCGCCTCGGCGATGCCCTGCGGCGGATCCTGGTTGAAGTTCAGGCTCGCCGTGCCGAAGGCGACATCGAGATCGGCGATCACCGTCGCGGTGTCCTGCTCGCGCGCCACGGTCCAGGCGAGGTTGTGGGCGATGGTCGAGCTGCCCACACCGCCCTTGGCGCCGTAGACGGCGATCGTGCGACCCACCGGCTTCGCCCCCGGTGCCGTGAACAGGTCGGACAAGGTCCCGATCAGGTCGACCGGTTCGACCGGCGCCATCAGATACTCGCTCACGCCGCGCTGGATGAACCGCCGATAGAGCATCACGTCGTTGACGTGGCCGATCACCAGAACCTTGGTGCCCTCGTCGCAGACCTCGGCGAGCTGATCGAGGCATTCGAGCGGCCGCGACTTCAGCCCCAGAAACTCGATCAGGATGACGTTCGGCGTCGGCGCGTGCCGGTAGGCCTCCACCGCCGCCGCGCCGCCGCCCATCTGCACCTTCACATGGGCCTTGCGCATCCGGCGGTCCGCCGCGATCCCCTCGATCATCGCGGCGGTTTCGGGCGCCTCGCAGAACGCCTGGATCGTGATCCGCGGCACCGGGGCGATGATGCGCTCTTGGGTGTCGGGGGTGTCCGGCATGACGATGGTTTCCGGTTCGGGGGGCCGTGCAAACGGCGGAACGTGACGCTTCGGTGAGAGGGCGCGCCCGCGGCGGGCGCCATGCCCTTTCGCGCTAGTCGCCCTTCACGGCATTGTTGACGTTCGTCTGCCCATCCTGACGCCATTGGGTTGACGGATCCTTGCCCTCCCGGAGCCGGCCGATATCCTGCGTGCGGCGGATCGAATCGATCCGGCCCTCGGGGCGGCCGCGCACCAGATCGACCGGGTCGGCCACCTGGGCGGCGAAATTGGCCTGCGTGGCGCAGCCGAAATTCCAATTCGGCTCGTTCGACCAATCCGCGCGCAGGTCGCTGACACCGAGATCGCGCGGCCACAACCCGCATTTGTCGGCGACCTTGGCCTGCATCCGTTGAAAGCTCAGGCGCAGGGGCGAGGCGAGGCCGGGATTGGCGACCGGATAATCGCCGATGCGCGCCCCGCCGGCCGGGACGCCGATCTCCGCCGCCAGGCGCCGGATCGCCGCGCCGGTCCGCTCGACGGGCCCCGCCAGCGCCGGCGACACCCCGCGGGGCACCTCGATGAGGAGCGCGCCGCGACCGTAGCGCCGATACTCGACCAGGAAGGCCTCGAGATCCGCCCGCTGCCGCGGATCGAGATGGCCGATGCCCGTGGGAAAGATGTCGAGGCTGCGGTCGGCATCCGCCAGCACGATCGGGTGCCGGGTGCGCAGGTCGACCGGGTAGGTCGAGCCGGTCGTGGCGGCGCGGTCCGCCCGGCAAGCCCCGAGCAGGCCGGCGAGCAGCACGACGGCGAGCAGCGGCCGGGTACCGGAGACAAGGGTGCGGGTGGGGGAGGACATCCGTCTTCGATCCTGCTTGAGGCGATGTCAGTCGGCGATGAAGCCGACCCGGCCGCGATAGGCCGGTCCGAGCGTGCTGCCGCCCACCGTGCCGTAGAGCTTGTTGAGCCGCCCGAGCAGCACCGCCTGCCCGTCCGGCGCATCCACGAAACCGTCATCCGGCCGCTGCACCTGCCGCGCTTCCATGGGCTGCGCGATGTAGGGGGTGACCATGATCATCAGCTCGGTCTCGTCGCGCTGATAGTCACGGGACCGGAACAGGGCGCCGAGGATCGGGAGGCTCATCAGGCCGGGCAGGCCGTTGATGGTGCCCTTGTTCTGCTGCTGGATCAGGCCGGCGGTCATCATGGTCGCGCCGGAGGCGAGTTCGACCGTCGTCTCCGAATTGCGCCGTTTCGTCGCCGGGACCGGCACGACCCGCCCGTTCAGGTTGTAGCTGAAGCTGTTCTGCGTATCGAGCTCGGTGACGTCGGTGGCCACGCGGATCGAAATGCGGTTCTCGGCCAGGACGACGGGCGTGAATGACAGGCTCACGCCATACGGCTTGTAGGTGAGCGAGATCGTGCAGGCCGCCGAGGCCGTGTTACCGACGGAGCAGTTCGCCGGGACGGGAATCTCGCCGCCCGCCGTGAACTTGGCCGCCTCGCCGGAGATCGCCGTCAGCGTCGGCTCGGCCAGGATGCGGGACACGCCGGCCTGCTCGAAGGCGCGCAAGGTCGCCTGGAGCGAGAAGCCGCCGGTGCGCACCGAGGCCGTCAGCGCATTGCCGTTGGGGGTGAACGAGCCGGTCAGCGGAAAACCGGTATTGTTCGTCAGAAAGTTGCCGGTGCCATCGAGCGGGTTGAGGGCCGACCAATTGCCGGAGGTGCTGACGCCGAACTGCTTGATCACGCTTCGCGCGACCTCGACCACGGTGACGCGGATCATCACCTGATCCTTGTTGCGAATCGTCAGGTTGTTGATGACCGCGCCACGAGCGCTCGCCCCTCCCCCACCGGCGATTCCGACGAAGGCGTTGGCGATGTCGAGGGCCTGCTGCGCTTCCGACGCCGAATTCACGCCGCCGGAGAGCACGAGCGAGTCGCCCACCGCCTTCACGTCGATATGGCGGCCGGGCAGGCTCTGCTGCAGCGACTGCCGCAGGATGTTGATGTCGCGGGCGATGGTGACGTCGAGCGCCGCGATCTGGCGCCCCTCGGCATCCATCACGAAGATCGAGGTGGCGCCGTTCTCGATGCCGATCAGGAAGAGCTTGCGGCTGGAGCGGACGACGGCATTGGCGACGGCGGGATTGGCGACGAACACCTCCTTGGCGTCGCGGGGCAGATCGACGATCAGCGAGCGTCCTTTGCTGAGGTCGACCCGCCGCGACACAGCCGCCTCGTTCGGCCCGATCGTCAGGACCGGGGACGTGCCAGAAAAACCGGTCTCGGCGGCGGCCGGACCGGAGAGGAGGGTCGCGGCGTAGATCGTGCCGGAGAGCAGGATCAGGGCGAAGGCGCGAAGGCGCGGGTCGGACGGCATCGATCTCTTCCTCACCGGCGCTGCTGCTTGGACACACCGAAGCGCACCACGGTCATGGCCCCATCCGTCGAGACATCCTCCTCGGCGACCGAGGCGGTGCGGTTGGAATCCTGGATGCTGCGCAGGACGAGCGAGAGCTGCCCGACCTTCTGGGCCAGGGTGACGGTCTCGGCCTGGGACGGGGTGAGCGCGAGGGTGGCCGTCTCCGCCGTCACGACATTCGTCCCGCCCTTGTCCTGGACGATCTGCCCGACGGCGAGCACCCGTACATCCGTCAGCAGGGTCTCGGCGAATTGCTCGCTGCCCTCGTTGCTCGTCTTGATGACGTCGACATGGTCGTTAGGCAGGATGAAGCCACCTGCCGAATTGGAGCCACGGGTATCCGTCGTGATCGCCACGGCGCGCATGCCGGGCGGCAGGATCGCCGACATGAAGCCGCTGCCGGCCTTGACCAGGCGTTCGGGGCGGATCGGCTCGTTGGCGGAGAATCCGGTTCGGACGATGGAGCCGACCGCGTCCTCCAGCCCCGTCGGCGCGGCCCGACGCTCGATCAGGCCGGGGGAGATCGCCTGTTCCGGCCAGGGGATCCAGCGCAGATCCTGCGGCTTGAGGGTCTGGCCCATCGGCAGCTCAGCGGCGGCCACCAGCACCTCGCTCATGGGCACGGGAGGGGGCGGCTCGACCTTGGCGGCCACCGGTGCGGGCGGTTTCTCCTCGCCGCTCATCAGCAAGGCGGCGCCGCAGCCCGCGAGGATCGCGATGCCCAGAACGGCGAGACGGGCTGGTTTCATGGCGGAGGCGGGACCGAGGCGACGGCGTCGTCGCCGTCCGGTCCGGAGATTTGACCTGTATTCGTCAAGTTAAGGTTAACCGGACGTCACCGGGGCCGATCGCTGCGTGTCTCCCGGCGAACCGCAGCGCCTTCGACCGTGCCTTGAACGCGAAGAGCCGCCCGAAGGCGGCTCCGTCGACATCCCCGCTACGGGTTCGCTCCGGTCAGGCCAGGACGAGCTTGTCCCAGCCGACGGCGCTCGGCAGCACCACCAGCGCGGCGGCGGCCAGGGCGATCCCGTAAGGAATTCCCGTTCTGGAATCGTGGAGGTGAACCGCGAAAGGCAGGCGCAGGGTCGCCTGAGGCAGCGGGTAGGACCGTGCATAGAGAATGGCGAGGGTGAGCGCGCCCCCGAGAATCGAGGCGACCAGGAGATAATCCGCCAGATGCTCGATCCCGAGCCACAGGGCGGTGCCGGCGGCGAGCTTGGCGTCGCCTCCGCCGATCCAGCCGCGCGCGAACATCGCGAAGGCGACGACGAGCGTCAGCGCCCCGGCCGCAAGGTGAAGAGCAAGGTCGTTCAAGGTCAGGCCGGACAGGAGGGCATAGGATGCAAACCCCATCACCACGAGCCCGGTCACGCGGTTCGAGATCCGCATGGTCAGCAGATCGCTCGCCGCCGCATAGGCCATGAGAAAGGGGAAGACGAAACAGAGAAGGAGATGGCCCGCGACGAGTTCCACGGAATTGTCCTTTTGCGCGGCTAACCCGGATGCCTGCTATTTGTTACAGGCATCGAACGGTCTTCAAAATATACCCACAAAACCTAAGTTCTGATGATAATTTAATTGGCGACAAAACGCGGGCAGATCGCTCCTCGAAGCGCACCCTACGTCTTGCCGCCGATTCAAGCCACATCGACCACAGAATGTCGCCGTTGCTGCACACAGCCTATGTTTTCAACGCTGCGCGATAATCGCAGTCGCGTCCAACAGGGTGACGCCGGTCCATTCTGCTGCCGTACCGCCGTCTTACTTGATGTTGCCCGCCTGAGTGTTGAGCGCGGTGCCGATGGTGCCGAAGGCGGTGCTCAGGCTAGAACCGAAGGCCTTGAAGACGGTCACGACGGCGATACCCATCATGGCAGCAACCAGGCCGTATTCGATAGCGGTCGCGCCGGATTCGTCGGCGATGAAGCGCTTAGCGACGTTCTTCATGATAATCTCCACGAAATCTATTCTAGCGGGTGACCGTCAGAAGTCTTCGAAAGCTCCGATCGGCGACGGATCGAGAGATAAACCCGACGCGTTGCGTTTGAGTTAAATCGATCTCCCAAACCCAGCCGGACTTGCAACTTCGCAGATGAAGTTAATGGTCGGTTTCATTAATCTCTGGTTTTTTCTGATGAAGTGACCGTGGAGCCGGCAGATTGACGGGGCTCTTCGAGGGTTAGCGGTTCCTTCACCAGTTTCCTGTTCTGTCCCGGGAACGGCGACGTGTGCCCCGCCTCGTCATCCCGTCGATGCGGGGCAATCCGGGCGGGCTGCTCGCCCGCCCCTCGCGCGACCGGACCGATCGCCATGCCCTGCCTGCGCCCCACCCGAAACGTCGCCCGCTCAGCCGGATCGGCCATGCTGGCGATGCTGATCGCCGTCTCCGCCAGCGCGGAGCCGCTGCCGCAGGGAACGGTCTCGGTGCAGGTCGACAACGCCAAGGTGATCCGGCTGCCGGAAAAGACGCAGACCGTCGTGGTCGGCAATCCGATGATCGCCGACATCACCCTGCAGAAGAACGGCGTCGTGGTGCTGACGGGCAAGAGCTTCGGCAGCACCAATCTGATCGCCCTCGACGGCAAGGGCGCGATGCTCGCCGAATCGACCATCAGCGTGCAGGCGCCGCAGGCCTCGATCATCACGGTGCAGCGCGGCCTCGACCGGGAATCCTATTCCTGTACGCCGAACTGCCAGCCCTCGGTCCAGCTCGGCGACGCCACCAAGTACTTCACCGAGACCAGTCAGCAGGCCGAGCAGCGCCGTACCATGGCCACCGGTAACCGATAGGCCGCGGCGGCGGGCGCCGGCGTTGCCACGGCAGGCGTTTGGCTGTATGGCCCGCACGCGCCCTTGAGACACCCTTGGAGGCACGGGCGCGCTGGGTACGGTCGGGCCGTCCGCTTCGGGCGGCCTTTGTCGTTGGCCCGGCTCCATCAATTCGAAAAGGATCACGCCATGAGCGCCACCAAGACGCTTGAGGCCGTGGCACGCGACCGGGTCGGCAAGGGGGCCGCCCGGGCCGTTCGTCGCCAGGGCCAGATTCCCGCCGTCATCTACGGCGGCAACCAGCCGCCGCAGTCGATCGCCATCGACCTCATCCGCACCCGCACCCTGATCTACGCCGGCGGCTTCAAGACCACGCTGTTCGAGATCACCGTCGGCGGCAAGAAGACCCGCGCGATCCCGCGCGACTTCCAGCTCGACCCGGTCTCGGGCGTGCCGCTGCACGTCGATTTCCTGCGCGTCGTCTCCGGCCAGACCGTCACGGTCGACGTCCCCGTCCACTTCGTGAACGAGGATCAGGCGCCTGGCATCAAGAAGAAGGGTGGCACGCTCAACGTCGCGCTGCACACGCTCTCCCTTGAGGTGGCGCCGGACCAGATCCCGGACGCGGTCGAGATCGACCTCGCCGGCCGCGAGATCGGCGACGTGATCCACGCCTCCGACCTGCGCCTGCCGGCCGGCAGCTACACCGGCGAGCCGACCGACACGGTGGCGAACATCCTGCCGCCGACGGTGCTCGGCGCCGAGGTCGAGGCCGAGGAGGCCGCGATCGCCGAGGCGCAGTCCGCCGAGGCCGCCGAGGAGAAGGCGGACGCCGAGGCCGAGGCCACCGGCGAGAAGAACGAGTCCGAGGCGTAAGCCGGAACGGGCGCCACAGGCGCCTGCTCGACGGAAACACAGATGCCCCGGCCGCCCGGCCGGGGCATTTCCATTTGTCGGAGCACGGGACCGGGGGCGCTCATGCGGCTCATCGTCGGCTTAGGAAATCCGGGCCAGCGCTACGCGCGCAACCGCCACAATATCGGCTTCATGGCCGTGGACGAGATTGCCCGCGTCCACCGGGCGGCGCCGTTCCGCCGCCGCTTCCAGGGCGAGGCCGCCGAGGTCGTGCTCGGCACCGAGCGCGCCATCCTGCTCAAGCCCCAGACCTTCATGAACGAGTCCGGCCGCTCGGTCGGCGAGGCGCAGCGCTTCTTCAAGATCCCGCTCGCCGACGTGATCGTGCTGCACGACGAACTCGATCTCGCCCCGGCCAAGCTCCGGGTGAAGCTCGGCGGCGGCAATGCCGGACATAACGGCCTGCGCTCGATCACGGCGCTCTGCGGCAACGATTATCGCCGGGTCCGGCTCGGCATCGGCCATCCCGGCGACAAAGCGCTGGTGCATGCCTACGTGCTCAACGACTTCGCCAAGTCCGAGGAGCCGTGGGTCGAGGATCTCTGCCGCGCCACCGCCGACCATGCCCCGCTGCTCGCGGCGGGCGAGGATGCGAGCTTCCAGAACAAGGTCCACCTCGCCATGGCCGGGCGCGGCTGGGATGCGGTGAAGACCCCCGCCGAAGCCGGCCGAGCCAAGGCCAAAGACGCGAATTGACAGAGGCCCGCCGGACCCCGATGGAACCCCTTCCGGGCGCGGCTTCCGACCGATCACCACGGACCCTTCGGCAGACTTGCGTCGGCACGCCAACGCTTCGTCCGCTTCGGTTCTTGTTGTGTCGCAGGTTTTGATCGCAAAACCGGCGGCCACTTTTGCGAAACCTGCTTAGGACCAGCCATGGGCTTCAAATGCGGCATCGTCGGCCTGCCGAACGTCGGCAAGTCGACCCTCTTCAACGCGCTGACGCAGACGGCGGCGGCCCAGGCTGCCAATTACCCGTTCTGCACCATCGAGCCGAATGTCGGCGAGGTCGCGGTGCCAGATCCGCGTCTCGACGATCTGGCCCGGATCGCGGGCTCCAAGGAGATCATCCCGACGCGGCTGACCTTCGTCGACATTGCCGGCCTCGTGCGCGGCGCCTCGAAGGGCGAGGGGCTGGGCAACCAGTTCCTGGCCAATATCCGTGAAGTCGATGCCATCGCCCACGTGGTGCGCTGCTTCGAGGATGGCGACGTCACTCATGTCGACGGCAAGGTCGATCCGATCGCGGATATCGAGACCATCGAGACCGAGCTGATGCTGGCCGATCTCGACAGCCTTGAGAAGCGGGTCGTCGCCCTGGAGAAGCGCGCCAAGGGATCCGACAAGGAGGCCAAGGAGTTCCTCGACCTCGTCAACCGCGCCCTGCCGCTGCTGCGCGACGGCAAGCCCGCCCGGCTGGTCGAGCGCAAGCCGGAGGAAGAGCGCCTGTTCCAGCAGCTCGGCCTGATGACCGCCAAGCCCGTGCTCTATGTCTGCAACGTGGACGAGGGGGATGCCGACAAGGGCAATGCCCATTCGCAGGCGGTGTTCGGCCGCGCCAAGGCCGAGGGCGCCGTGGCGGTGGTGGTCTCGGCCAAGATCGAGAGCGAGATCGCGGTGATGCCGGTGGCCGACCAGACCGAGTTCCTGGAAGCCGTCGGCCTGACCGAGCCCGGCCTCAACCGGGTGATCCGCGCCGGCTACGACCTGCTCGGTCTCGTGACCTACTTCACCGTCGGCCCGAAGGAAGCGCGAGCCTGGACCATCACCAAGGGCACCCGCGCCCCGGCCGCGGCCGGCGTGATTCACACCGACTTCGAGAAGGGCTTCATCCGGGCCGAGACCATCGCCTTCAAGGATTACACGAGCCTGAACGGCGAGGCCGGCGCCCGCGATGCCGGCAAGCTCCGGCTGGAGGGCAAGGATTATGTGGTGCAGGACGGCGACGTCCTGCATTTCCGCTTCGCCAACTGAGGACAGACCGGCATGGAGCTTCACCCGCGCCATGCCTGGGACCTGACGCCGGCCGAGGCGGTCGCGCTCCAACGCCGGCTTCGCACCGAGATCGTGGCCGACCGGCCCATCGATCTCGGCGCGGTGCGGCTGGTGGCCGGCGTCGATGTCAGCGTGAAGAACGAGCGCTCTCGGGCGGCGGTCGTGGTGGTGACCTTTCCGGGCTTCCTTCTCGTCGAAAAGGCGACCGCCGAACGGCCGACGCCGTTTCCCTACATTCCCGGCCTCCTGAGTTTTCGAGAGGGGCCGGTGCTGGAAGAAGCGTTCGGGCGCCTGCGGACGGAGCCCGACGTGTTCCTGTTCGACGGCATGGGCACCGCCCATCCCCGCCGCATCGGCATTGCCAGCCATATGGGCCTGTGGCTGGAGCGCCCGACCATCGGCGTCGGCAAGACGCGGCTCGTCGGCAGCAACGCGCCGCTCCCTGAGGAGAAGGGCGCGCATGTGCCCCTCATCGACCGGGGCGAAACCATCGGTGCCGTGGTCCGCACCCGCACGGGCAAGCACCCGCTCTTTATCTCACCGGGGCATCTCGCCGACATCCCGAGCGCGGTCGAACTGGTGCTGGCCTGCTCGCCGAAGTTCCGCCTGCCGGAGCCGATCCGCCTCGCGCACAAGACGGCGGGTGATTTCTGATCGCCCTTTTTGGGAAATTATGACGCTCCTCATGCTGAGGTGCCGCGCGCATGCGCGGCCTCGAAGCACGCCGCAACGCGCGTCCCATGGCAGCGATCGCTTGGGACGAACGTCGCGGCGCGCTTCGAGGCTGCTGAGGCAGCTCCTCAGCATGAGGAACGATGGAGTCTTCCAGAAAAGCGCCGCAGGTGCACGAGCCCTCAGTGCGCCTCCTCCCAATTCCCCGCCGCCCGCGCCTCGACCACCAGCGGCACGCTCAAGGTGAGGGCCGGCGCGGGCGCCTGCTCCATCACCTCGGCGATGACGGGAATCGTCGCCTCGACCTCGTCGTCGGGCACCTCGAACACCAGTTCGTCGTGCACCTGCAGCAGCATCCGCGCGGTGAGCCGTTTGGCCTCCAGCGCCTCCTCCATTCGCGTCATGGCCCGACGGATGATGTCGGCGGCGGTGCCCTGAATCGGGGCGTTGATGGCTTGGCGCTCCACGCTCGCCCGCTCGGACGGGTTGTTGGAGCGGATCTGCGGATAGTGGCAGACGCGGCCGAACAGGGTCGTCACATACCCCTTCTCGCGGCACGACTTCTTGGTGGTGTCGATGTAGTCGCGGATGCCGGGGAAGCGCTCGAAATATTGCTTGATGAAGGCGGACGCCTCCTCGCGGCCGATGCCGAGGCGGTCGGCCAGCCCGAAGGCCGAGATGCCGTAGATGATGCCGAAATTGATGGTCTTGGCCCGGCGCCGCAGATCGCCGGTCATCTGGTCCAGGGGTACGCCGAACATGGCCGAGGCCGTCGCCGCGTGAATGTCGAGCCCCTGCTCGAACGCCTCGCGCAGCTGCGGGATGTCGGCGATATGCGCGAGCAGGCGCAGCTCGATCTGCGAGTAATCGGCCGAGATCAGCTTCTTGCCCTCCGGCGCGACGAAGGCGCGGCGGATGCGGCGGCCCTCCTCCGTGCGGATCGGGATGTTCTGCAGGTTGGGCTCGGATGAGGACAGGCGGCCCGTGGTCGTCGCGGCGAGGGAGAAGGAGGTGTGGACCCGGTTCGTCTCCCGGTCGGCATGCTCCTGCAACGAATCGGTATAGGTCGATTTCAGCTTGGCGAGCTGGCGCCAGTTCAGGATCTTCTTCGGGAGTTCGTGGCCGGCCTGAGCAAGTTCCTCCAACAGGGTCGCGGGTGTCGCCCATTGGCCCGAGGGCGTCTTCTTGGCGCCGGGCAGGCCCATCTTGCCGAACAGCACGTCGCCGATCTGCTTGGGCGAGGAGACCTGGAATTTCTCCCCCGCATCCTCTTGGATCTCTTCTTCGAGGCGGGCCAGAATCTGCGAGAAGTCGCCGGAGAGGCGGCTCAGCATATTGCGGTCGATGCGGATGCCCGCCCGCTCCATCCGGGCCAGGACCGGCACCAGGGGCCGCTCCAGCGTCTCGTAGACGGTCACCCGGCGTTCGGCGACGAGGCGCGGCTTCATCATCCGCCACAGGCGCAAGGTGACGTCGGCATCCTCCGCCGCATAGGCCGTGGCCTTGTCGATGGCGACACGCTCGAAGGTCACCTTGTTGCGGCCGGTGCCGGCGACATCGGCGAAGGTGATCGGCTGGTGCCCGAGATGGCGGCGGGCGAGCTCATCCATGCCGTGCCCGCCCTTGCCGGCATCGAGCACGTAGGAGATCAGCATCGTGTCGTCGAAGGGCGCCACGTCGATGCCGTAGCGGTGCAGCACCGAGAGATCGTATTTCAGGTTCTGCCCGACCTTGAGCGTGCCCGGATCCTCGAGCAGCGGCTTGAGCAATCTGAGGGCGGTGTCGAGGTCGATCTGCTGCGGCGGCCCCTCGGCCTCGGTTCCCTCCCCGCCCCCGTCTCCGAACAGGTCGCCCCCCTTCCCTTCCGGCTTGACGTGGGCCAGCGGGATATAGGCCGCCCGGCCCGGAGCGGTCGCGAGGGAGACACCGACGAGCCCGGCCTTGGCGGCATCCAGCGCATCGGTCTCGGTATCGACGGCGATCACCCCGGCTTCGTAAGCCTCCGTGATCCAGGCCTCGAGCTGCGCGACCGTAGAGATCGTCTCGTAGGCGCCGGTGTCGAAGGGCTTCACCGCTTCCGCCGCGCGGGCGGCGACCAGGGTCGAGGGCGTCGGCTCGCCGGGCCCACGCTTCTTGGGCGCCTGATCCGGCAAATCGAGATCGGCGAAGGGATCGACCTCGCCGCCCTCTGGCGGGGCCGCGCCGTCCTTGCGCTCGGGCGCGGCGGCCGTTTCCGGATCGACCGGCACGTCGTCGCCGAAGAACGGCACCGCGTCGCTGCCGCCGGCGGCATTGGTGTAGGCATGGGGCTGGGCGCCGGGCAGCAGGGCCGGATCGGGCTTCACCGCCTCGGGATCGACGTGGAGCATCTGCGCGATGCGCCGCGTCAGGGTGTTGAACTCCATCGCTTTGAGGAAGCCGACCAGCTTCTGCGGATCGGGCTTCGGCACGCCGAGGTCATCGAGCGGCACCGGCACCGGCACATTCTCTTCGAGGGCAACCAGCCGCCGTGACAGCCGAGCTTGGTCGATATTCGCCAGCAGCGTCTCGCGGCGCTTGGGCTGCTTGATATCCCCTGCCCGATCCAGAAGCTGGTCCAGGCTGCCATATTCCTTGATCAGAGCGGCCGCCGTCTTGAGGCCGATGCCGGGAACGCCCGGAACGTTGTCCGAGGTGTCGCCGATCAGGGCCAGGGCGTCGCCGATCTGCTCCGGCGACAGGCCCTCCCATTTGGCGATGATCGCCTCGCGGTCGAGGTTGCGTTCGGGGCGGTAGCCGGGCTTGCCCTTGGCGCCGGATTCGAAATCGTAGAAGCGGATCCTGTCGGAGACGAGTTGCATCAGGTCCTTGTCCGAGGACACGATGATGACCTCGGCGCCCCGGGCCTCGGCCTGACGGGCATAGGTGGCGATCAGGTCGTCCGCCTCGTAGCGCTCCAGCTCCACCGCGTGCAGGCCGAAGGCGCGCACCGCGTCGCGCATCAGCGGCATCTGCCGCTTGAGGTCGTCGGGCGCGTCGGGGCGGTGGCCCTTGTAATCGGGGAACAGTTCCTTGCGGAACGAGCCCTCGGATTTGTCGAAGACGATGCCGAGATGGGTCGGCATTACACCCGCCGCCCCGTCCTGCAGGAATTGCGCGATCTTGGTGCAGAACAGCCGCACGGCGCCGGTGGGCAGACCGTCCGAGGGACGGGTGTTGTACTTCTGGTCCTGATTGATCGACTGGAAGTAGGCCCGGAAAATGAAGGACGAGCCATCGACCAGGATCACCCGGTCGTCGGCACCGACGGGCTTGTCCGGTTGCGCTTGGATCTCGTCGGTCATCGGTCGAACAGCCATCGGCGAACGGAAAGCCCCTGAAACGGGCCGTGCCGATGCATAGAGCATTTTCCCCCGTCCGGGACATCGCCCCCGCGCCGGGAAATGCCGCAGGTCCCCGACTCTCTCGTCGCGGAGATTGGGCGGAGGCTGGTCGCTCCGGCTTCGATCCGGCGACATGTGACGGCTTCGCAGGCTCGCAGCGGGGCCGAACAGTGTCTGAGCCGTGCTGAGAGATAGGCTCCATGTGCGCTTGTGCACCGCACGCGCCAGACGCGGACAGTGGGCGGAACCCTCTGAACTGTCAAACATTTCGGAGCCAGAAATGATGTCGCTGAAACAAATTTCCGACATGATCTGGCTATTGTGCGATATATTCATACCGCACTGCGACAAAACGTGTATTGCCCCGCGAAAGATTGGTCCCAGATCATCCTCATCGAAGACGGAGAGCAGCCAAGCCGAACAGCAATACAGCTTACGGCCGCCGCTCGCTTTCCGCAGAGACACGAAGAGGAACGATCATGACCACCAGCACCAAGATCACGGCCGCCCTCGCCCTGGCTCTCGGCCTCGCCGCCACCCCGAGCCTTGCCCAGTCGGTCTATTCCGACAGCGCCAGCTACAACCGGGATGGCACCCTCAACGTATGGGGCGCGCATATCGACCCGGCGCGTGACCGTGGCGGCCTGATCGGCGGTGTCGGCAATGTCGTCGGTGGTGTGACCGGTGCGGCTGGCACCATCGTTGGCGGCACGCTGGGTGCGGCCGGCAGCATCGTCGGCGGGACCGCTAATGCGGCGGGCGCCGTCGTCGGAGGCACGGTCGGCGCGGCCGACGAGATCGTGACGGGCTCGGTCCGCCGCCCCGCCGGCTACACCGCCTATGAGCCCGTCGACCGTCCGGTCGCAGGCTATGGCCGCGCCACATACTGATCGAAGAGCGGCGACGTCATCATCGCCAGAAGGGGACGGCGGGGCGCAAGCCTCGCCGTTCTTGTATGCGTCATCCCCTCCCCGACCGGGCATCGACGGATAGGGCGAGATGGTTCCCGTCACGCAGAGGGTGGCCGGCCTCTCGATGATCCCTACATGGCAGCCCGACACCGCACATGACGGGAGGATCGAGAGTGACCCACGGTTTCCGCTTCGGGCACGCCGCCCTGGCCATCGCCCTTTCCATCCCCTTAGCGCTGCCCCTCGCCTCCGCGGCTGCGGCTCACGGCGACCATGTCGGCGCCGTCACCTTGGCCGATGGCGCTGCGGTGAAATGGGAAAAGGGCCCGCCCAATCTGCCGAAGGGCACCGAAATCAGCGCCATCGCCGGCGATCCGGCGAAGCCCGGCCCCTTCGTGCTGCGGATCAAATTCCCCGCCAACACGGTGATCGCGCCCCACACCCATTCGAAGGCGGAGACCCTGACGATCCTGTCGGGTTCGATCTTCCACCAGCACGGCACGAAGGTCGACAAGACCAAGGGCGCCGAACTCAAGGCCGGCGGCTTCGTGTTTCTTCCTGAGATGATGCCGCATGCCTTGTGGACCACTGACGAGGCTGTCGTTCTCCAGGTCAACGGCAGCGGGCCGTTCGGGGTGGATTATCTCGACCCGGCCGACGACCCGAGCAAGGCGAAGAACTGAGGCCCGCCTCCGGGCACCGTCCCGACGATTGGTCGGAACGGTGCTTGGGTGAGGTTCAGGCCGCGGCGCCCACCGTGTCCGCCATGCGGGCATCGCGGTCGCCAAGGGGCTTCGGTGCCCCGACGGTTGTGTCCTTGGCCGTCTGGTGCTCGAGTTCGGCGTTCAACTGGGCGCCGAGCAGCACGATGGTGGTCGAGAGCCAGATCCAGGTCATGAAGCCGATGGCGGCCCCGAGCGAGCCGTAGGTTTTGTCGTAGCTGCCGAAATTCGAGACGTACCAAGAGAACAGCAGCGAACCGGCCAGCCAGAGGAAGGCGGCGAGCATGCCGCCGGGCGTGACCCAGCGCCAGCGCGGCGCATCCCGGCTCGGGCCGTACCGGTAGAGCACGGCGAGCATCAGGATCACCACGACGAACAGCACTGGCCAACGCAGAAGCGCCAGCCACCACGCATCGGTGGACAAGCCGAGGAACTGAATCGCCACCGGCACCGCGACGATGCCGGCCAGGGCCAGCACGACGAAGAGCAGCGCCCCTGCGGTGAAGGCGAGTGAGACGAGGTTCAGCTTGAAGAAGCCGCGCTTTTCGCGCTCACCGTAGACGAGGTTGAGCGCGTCGAAGACATGCTTCACCCCGCCATTCGCGCTCCAGACCGACAGGGCGATGCCGATGAGAGCGGTGAGGCCGAGGGCGGTGTCGCCCTTCTCGGTCAGGCGCTTCACCTGCTCCGACACGATATCGACGCCGCCCGAGGGCAGCACGCCGCGCAGGGCATCGATCTGTTGGTTGATGGTCGAGATGTCGGCAACCAGCCCGTAGACGGAGACCAAAGCCGCGATCGCCGGGAAGATGGCCAGGAGAACGAAGAAGGTCACGCCCGCCGAGATCAGGGTGAGCCGGTTCTCGCCGATATCGCCGTAGGTCCGCTTCAGGATATCCTTCCACCCCTGCGCGGGCATCTCGGTCGGCGTGTCGGCGCCCCGGCCGCGGTCACGCTCTGTCTGCGCGACCCGGTGCGCGTCCCTCCCCTCGTGCGACGGCGATTCCCTTCGTGCCGCGTCGCCTGAAGCCGATCCGGCACCGGGAGACGGCGCCTGCCGACGCGGTAGAGCGACGACACCGAGAAGGGCGGTCGCCAGCGCCATTGCCCAGAGGGTGGGATAGCGCGGCTCGCTCGACGGAGCGGCCGGAGGCTTCGGCGCAGCGTGGTCAGAAGTCGGCATCGAGGGGTCGGGTCCGTCCGCCGCGGAAGTGACGGCGCTGCTCGGCAACCCATTTGACCTGAATCCGGTTCACACGGATGTGAGCACCGAGGCGACAGCGTATTCACAAAATATCCACTTTTGCGCCAAGCTTTCGCCGGAACCGTTAAGATCGGGCACGGTTGACAGCGCATCGGTCGAACGCGACCGCCTCGCTTCAGGAGCCGTCGATGCCGTCGACCCTGCCTCGCTCCGGACGTCGCTTCGCGCTCGTCCTGACCTCTTCCGCCCTGATCCTCTCCACCGTTGCCGGCGTTCACGCACAGGAAGGGGGTCTCGGCGGCCTGTTCCAGCAGCTCTTCGCCCCGCAGCAGGCGGCGCCCGCACCGGCACCCGCCGCCCCCACCGCCTTCTACGGCAGCGGCGAGGTGAATGAGCGCTACCGTTGGCGCCGGCATCGCACCAAGGTGGAACGCAGCCGGCCGAAGGTGCGCTACGCTGCTTTGCCGAAGGAGGACAGCGACGGGATCAGCGGCAAGCAGCCGGTGGATTCTAAGGCCATCGCCGCCAATCCGACCGCGGCACTCCTGCGCGACGAGACGTTGCGCCCCGGCGATATCGTGGTGATGCCCGGTGGTCCGAAGGTATTCATGGGCCATGACGGGCGGGGACGCTCCGCCAAGGCGACGCGGCACCGGATCAGCGATTTCGAGGACGTGAAGAGCTCTCGCTCGATCAATGCGAAGACCCGCCGCCAGCTGCTGGCGATGATGGTTCCGCACGGGGCGATGCCCGCGGAGGAAGCGCGCAAGGCGCTGGCGAAGGCGCGTCGCCTCGCACCGCAGGAGGACATCGAACCGCTGAACCGCCAGGCCCGGATCGCGGCGGGGCCGGTGCCCGCCCGGATCATCACCCCCTGGAAGACGGCGCGTTAGAGCGAGCGCTCAGACGCGGATCGATCAGGGAAAACAGGCTCAGGGATAGAGGGTGCCTCAAGCATCACTGAGGCGGCCGGCAAAACCGGCTTCGAGGCTTTCGAGCCGAAGTCCCTTTCGGGCTTTGCTGCCGTGATGAAGATGGTGGAGCCTAACGGGATCGAACCGATGACCTCTTCCATGCCATGGAAGCGCTCTCCCAGCTGAGCTAAGGCCCCATCATGAATGGCCGAAGCCATTTTCGCATCGTACCGAACAGTTGTTTCGGCCGAGGCAGTCAGGCTTTCGCCTGATCGAAGAAATAAGTTTGGTGGAGCCTAACGGGATCGAACCGATGACCTCTTCCATGCCATGGAAGCGCTCTCCCAGCTGAGCTAAGGCCCCAACCTTTTTTACCGAAGGCGACTGGACCGACTTCGGCGTCGCTGTCGGCGCTGTGTGCCTCGGCGATGGGCGGTTCTATAAGCAGAGGATCGGCGGGACTCAACCCCTTTTTCAGCCCCGACCCGACTTTTTGAGCCGCCTCGCAATCCGCCTGCGGCCACACCCAGCGGCCCGGCGAAGCGACCGCATGGGGCGGGCCTCCGCCGCCTCAGTTCTGCTGGGCGCGAACGATGTAGCGCTCCATGAGAAGGCCTACCGTCAGGCTGCCGAAGATCCAGCCATAGAGATAGACGTAGTCGATCTGAACCGGAATGGTCGGGTCGTATCCGAGACGAACCCATTCGATCAGCTGAGTGATGGGGTTCCACTTCATGTAATAATAAATTTCCTGCGGCATATAACATGCCATGAAATAAACGCCGCTCGTGAGATAAAGCGACAAAGTCACGACAATATAACCGAGGGCCCACCCTGGAAAAACAGAACATATTCCGACATTGATCGTCCCAACACCGATACCGAGGCAGATGGCGGCAAGATATCCGGAAATGGCAGTCACCATGTCGACCGGAACGGGATCGACTCCGAAGCTGAGGAGGACGACGCAGACGAGGCAAAGCCCTATGAAGCTGCTGACGATCTCCACGAGGATACGGGCGACGACGGTGTCGAAACGCTTCACCTGCGGGAAGTAGGTCAATGGCTTGTGGACCATGAACCCCTTCATCACCTCGCGGGAGATGTACTGGAAGGCGAGAGCGGGCAGCGCGCCCGAGGCGACGAACAGCATCGCGCTCTCGCCCATCGGCGCTTTGACGCCGCGAAAGGTCATCGCCCCGACGATGATGGCCAAGTGGGCGCAGGGCCAGAGCACCTGCACCAGATAGCCCCAGTAATTGCCGCCGAAGCGGCTGCGCATGTCGCGCAGCATCAGGGCGTTGAGGACGCGCAGATAGACGTCGAGATGGCTCTGACGGCGCGGGAGAGACGAAGCGTGGGCGTTCATGAGATCCGTCGCACGGGGCGGTCGCGCCGCGACATTCACCCGGAATCGCGACGAAATCGAGGAGAGCCCATACTTCAAGACCGTCCGCGCGCCTCCGACTCGTCCGGACGGGACGCGATGCGGTAGAAGGCGACCAGCACTCCGGCGAAGACCGCGAGGCCGAGCCAGGGCCCGGCGCCGCCCAAGGCGCCCGCCGCGAAGGCCAGGGAGGCGCTGCGGCCGCTCACGGTGTCGGCGGCGGCGAGCAAGACGCCGACGACGCTCTCGCCGACGAGGAAGCCCGAGGCCAGCAGCACGCCGCGCCGTCGTCCGCCGGCCTCCGCCTCCTCGCCCGATCGAGCGAGGCGCTGCTCGGCGAGCCGCCCGACGAGGCCACCGCAGGCGATCGTCACCACCACCTCCAGCGGCAGATACATGCCGATGCCGACCGTGAGCGCCGGGAAAGAACGGCCGCTGCGGCGCAGTCGCGTCTCCAGCGCGACGAGGACCGCCCCGAGTCCCGCTCCGACCGCCACCATCGACCAGGGCAGCTCGCCGCGCACGATGCCGCTGGCGATCTGGGTCATCAGCGTTGCTTGAGGGGCCGGCAGGGCGGCGGCCTCCTCCATCCCCTCACGCGGCAGGGCACCGGCGAAGCCGTAGGCATTGTAGAGGAGATCGAGGAGCGGAGCGATCACGAGGGCACCGACGATCACGCCCGCCGCCAGCACCGCCTGCTGGCGCCAGGGGGTGGCATCGACGAGCTGGCCGGTCTTGAGATCCTGAAGGTTGTCGTTGGCGATCGAGGCCGTCGTCACGACGATGGCGGAGAGCAGCAGGGCGGCGGCGACCACGAAGCGCTCGCCCTCCGGCCCGGCGGCACGGCCGAGCAGCAGCGGCAGAAGTAGCGCCGCCAGCAGGGTCGTGAGGATGCCGATGCCGGAGATCGGACTCGACGAGGAGCCGAGCAGACCGGCAAGGTATCCACAGGCCGCCGCCATCAGGAAGCCGAAGCCGACGGTGAAGATCGTGGCGCTCGCGATCAGAGCGATGCGCAGGCCGCCGAGTTCGGCGCCCGCGCTGAAATGGCCGAAGAGCCAGATCAACGGCAGCGCGAGGAGCAGGGACGCTCCCGCCACCCAGGTGATCGGGAGGTCCCGCTCCTGGCGGGGCAGCGTGCGCAGGGCGCCCCCGCCGCCGCGGGCCGCCTGCAGCGCCGAGCGGATGCTGCCGAGGATCGCGCGGCCGAGGGAGGCGACCGTCCAGATCGCGCCGACGGCGATGATGCCGGCGCCGATCAGGCGCACCTTCTCCGACCAGACCGCCCGCGCGACGGCCTCGGGATCCTGTCCGCCCGCGCCGTCGCCGAAGGCAGTGAGCAGCGGAACCGCGACGCCCCAGGCGAGCGCGACGCCGGTCAGCAGGGCGAGGCAGGCGCCGAGGCCGACGAGGTAGCCGACTCCGACGAGAGCCGGCGAGAAGCCGGTGGCGAACCGGAACAGGGCCGGACCGGCAGCGAGGGTCGTGTGCAGGCCATCGGCGAGGAGCCGGAATCCGGTGGTGGCCAGCCCGATCGCGCCGCCCGCTCCGGCGGCCCCCAGCAGCACGCGCAAGCCCCCGCGATCGCCGGCCTCGCCCGCATGCAGCACCTCCGCCGCCGCGGTTCCCTCGGGATAGGGAAGGCCCGAGCCCATCACCAGGGCCCGCCGCAGGGGGATCGAGTAGACGAGACCGATCAACCCGCCGATGAGGCAGACGGCGGTCGTCTCCCAGAACGGGAAGCCGTGCCAATGGCCAATCAGAACCAGGCCCGGCAGGACCAGGATGACGTTGCAGAGGGTGCCCGCCGCCGAGGCCTGGGTCTGGACGATGTTGTTCTCGAGGATGCCGGACCCGCCGAACAGACGGAGCAATCCCATCGAGAGCATCGCCGCCGGGATCGAGGTCGAGAAGGTCACCCCGGTCTTCAACCCCATATAGAGATTGGCGGTCATGAACACGACCGTGATCACCGCTCCCAGCAGGAGCCCACGCAGGGTGATCTCGGCCGCGTGACGCGGGCCGCCACGGCCGGCATCGCCGCGCGGCACGGCTTGATCGTCGGGTCGAGCATCCACGGGCAGCGGCCTCTGATTCCGCCCCCGGCTCGGGACGTTCATGGATTTGGGAACCCAACCGGCCCTTCGTCCGATCCCTGTCGCGCCGTCGCGGCCAAGCCTGTCACATGAGCCGACAGGCGCGCGACGGCGCATCGCGCGTCAACACGGAGACCACCATCGATGAGCCAGCCGTCGCGCCACGAGATCCCGCCGCGCTCGGGGGCCGCCTTCACGCTCGACCGGGGTCAGCGCCTGACCGTGATCGATCCCATGGGCGAGCAGGTGGCCGACCTCGTCGCCTTCCGCCGGGACGACCTCGACGAGGTCATCTCCTCCGGCCGCACCATCGACTACGCCTCGCGCATCTTCCTGACGAAGGGCGATCCGATCTACTCGAACCGCTCCAACGTGCTCCTGCGCATCGTCGAGGACACGGTGGGGCGCCACGACTTCCTGCTCACGCCCTGCTCGGCCGACACCTTCCGGATCATCTACGGCGATGCGCACCCGCACCGGGGCTGCTTCGGCAATCTCGCCGAGGCGCTGGCGCCCTACGGGATCGGACCGGACCGCATCCCCATCGCCTTCAACGTGTTCATGCATGTGACCGTCGATGGCACCAGCGGCGAGCTGGCCGTGCGGCCGCCGCTCAGCCGGGCCGGCGACAGGGTGACCTTCGTGGCCGAAACCGATCTCATCATCGGCCTCACCGCCTGCTCGGCGCCGCAATCCAACAACTTCTCCTTCAAGCCGATCCAGTATGAGATCGAATCTTGAACGTGGCGCCATCGGATCGTTGATCGCGCACGCAAAAACTCTGCGCCACGATGCCGCGGAGACTCAAGACAATCCGCAGATGAGGCATTGAGCCTAGCCTTCCGGATATCCCCAGACATCGCGGAACAATGCCCCGGCGGTGCGGTTCCCCGGCCAGTTCATCTTCAGGGACGGCCGGCGGACTGATCGAGTCCCGGCCTGCCCTTCACACTCTTCACCGAACCGGGCGTCGCGCCCGGTTCGCCGCGCCTGCTTGCCCGCTTCGTACGAGGTGTCATGCTGCTGCCTACCGACGATGCCGTTCACCCGCTCGCAGAGCGTTTCCGGCACTTCATCCGCCAACAGCCCTTCCCCTGCGTCGGTGCTAAATCCGCCCTGTCCCGCGGTCATCTCAAGGTGCTCGTCGCCCGCGATGTCGCCTCCGACCGAGACGACGGACGGATCTATCCGGCTCTCCTCGCCTTCATCTGCCGCTACCGGGCCCGCCGCGATCAGTTCCAGAGCTTCGCCGTCGTGTTCGAGGGGCCGAACCGCCTCTCGGAAGAGGCGTTCGAGGCGGCGCTGTGGCAGCGGATGCAATCGCTCTCCGACCGGGACAGCGGCCTCGGTCATCCGCAGGATCCGCGCGTCTCGGCCGATCCGGAGGATCCGCATTTCTCCATGAGCCTCGGGGGCGAGGGCTTCTTCATCGTCGGCCTGCATCCGGGCGCGAGCCGCAAGGCGCGCCGTTTCGAGAACCCGGTGCTGGTGTTCAACCTGCACGATCAGTTCGAAAGACTGCGGGCGGAGGGGCGTTACGAGCGCCTGCGCGACTCGATCGTCGAACGTGACGTGGCCTGGGCGGGCACACCCAACCCGATGCTGGCTCAGCACGGCGAGCGCTCCGCCGCCCGGCAGTTCAGCGGACGGCGGGTGCCGGACGATTGGGTCTGCCCCTATCGTCGCCGCGAGGGGGCACCGGAATGGGATGCGCAGCAGGTCGCGTCGGATCTGCGCTCGGGCGCCTTCGTCGCCGGACAGATGGAGGGCTGAGGATGAGCGACACCGAGCTTCTGTCCCGTCCCGCCGCCGGCTCTAGCGCCTCTGGCGAGGAAGCCCGATCGGGCGGCAGCCAGGAGGAGGCGCTCCTCGCCCTCGTCCAAGCGGTCCGCGCGAGCGGCTACCGCTTCACCACCGTGACGCCGGCCACTCATGCGCGGGTGAATGCCCGGCCGGGCAATGCCACGGCCCGGTCTCTGCGGGACGTGCTGGGCTGGAGCCGCCCCTTCGCGCAGGACCTGATCCCGACGCAGATCACGACATTGATGGAGCGGGCCGGCGTGCTCGACCGCTCCGAGGGGCCCGACGGCCCCATGTTCAAGGCCAAGATCCGCCTGTCGAGCCTCGATGACGAGCTGTTCCTGCATGCGGCGTACCCGCCTCTCGCCGCTGATGCCGTGTTCTTCGGGCCCGACACGGTCCGCTTCGCCGAAGCGGTGACCGGCCATCTGGAGGAACGGGCGCGCTCCGGGCAGCCGGCGCCGCGTCGGGTCGCCGATATCGGCTGCGGATCCGGCGCCGCGGGCATCCTCGTCGCCAAGCGCGTGCCCGAGGCCGAGATCGTCCTCGTCGACATCAACCCGGCGGCCCTGCGCGCGGCCACGGTCAATGCTCGGCTCGCGGGCGTCGAGAACGTTCGGGCCGTTCACAGCGATATGCTCACCGGGGTGGAGGGTTCGTTCGACCTGATCGTCTCGAACCCGCCCTTCATGGTGGATGCAGGAGGGCGCGCTTATCGCCACGGCGGTGGTCCCCTCGGCGCTGGCCTGTCCCTGCGGGTCGTCGAAGCGGCGGCCGAGCGGCTGGCCCCCGGCGGCAGCCTCGTCCTCTTCACCGGCTCCGCCATCGTCGATGGGCATGACGGCTTCCGGGAGGAGGCCGGGGCGATCTGCGCGCAGGCGGGACTGGACTGGAGCTACCGCGAGTTCGACCCGGACGAGTACGGCGAGGAACTCGACGATCCGGGCTACGCCGAAGCCGAGCGCATCGCCCTGGTCATCCTGACCGCCACGCGTCCGGCGTCCCGATGAGCGGGCCGAATGAGGATGAGCGCGCGGAGTTCCTCCGCGACGCGCTCGCTGGCCTTTCGGGAAGTCCCAAGACGCTCCCCGGCAAATATCTGTGGGACGAAACCGGCTCGGAGCTGTTCGACCGGATCTGCGCCCATCCCGATTATTACCCGACGAAGCGCGAGATGGCGCTTCTGCCGGGTGTCGCGGCGGAGGTGGCTGCCCTGGTCGGCCCCAGGGTCAGCGTGGTGGAGTTCGGCAGCGGCGCCAGCCGCAAGATCCGCACCCTGCTCGACGCCCTCGACTCTCCCGCAGCCTATGTCGGCCTCGATATCTCGAAGGCCTATCTCGAAGCGGCCCTCGCGCGGCTCGCATCCGATTATCCGGATGTGGCGATGACTCCCGTCGCCGCCGATTATTCGAAGCCGGTGCAGCTTCCGCCGGGCGTTGCGTCACCGCCGATCCTCGGCTTCTTTCCCGGCACCAGCATCGGCAACTTCTCGCCGGAACAGGCCGGTGGCTTCCTGGCGCGGGCACGGGAAACGCTGGGCCCGAGCCATTTCCTGGTGGGAGCCGATCCAACCCGCGACCCGACCCGCCTGCGCCGTGCCTATGGCGAGGCGGGCGGGCTGATGGCGGCCCTGCACCTCAACCTGATCGCACGGATCAACCGCGAGCTCGGTGCCGGGTTCGACCGGGACAATTTCCGGCACGAGTGTCGGCTCGCCGAAGATCCGTTCCGGGTGGAGGCGCATCTCGTGGCCATCCGGCCCGCCTCCTACCGGCTTGGCGACCGGACGGTGACGTTTGAGGCCGGCGAGAGCATTCGCACCGACACCTCCCATAAATATGCTCCTGAAGCCTTCAGGACGCTGGCGGCGGCCCAGGGCTGGGAGCCGGTCCGGTTGTGGCTGGACGAGGATCGTGGCTTCAGCCTGCACCTGTTCCGGGCGTAGGAGGCCCCTTCAAGCCCGGGACGGGGCGTCGGCGAGATAGGTGAGGAGCGCGAGCCAGGTCGGCAGGCAATGGCGGCGCCGGTCGTAGCGCTCGACCACGGTGCGCCGCGCCGCCTCCCGCAGGGCGCGGGAGCGCTCCGGCGCACGGCAGGCCGCGATCAGCTCGCTCGCCAGGGCCTCGGCATCGAAGAAATCCCGGAGGATGCCGTTCACGCCGGGCCGGATGACCTCCCGCATCGGTGCGGTATCGGAGCCGATGACCAGACATCGGCAGGCCATCGCCTTCAGGGAGGCGCGGGACAGGGCGAAGGGATAGGTATAGGCGACATGGACCGTGGAGACCGACAGGGCGGCCAACATCCTGTCATGGGTCAGACGGCTCAGGAAATGGACACGGTCGAGATCGAGCCGGCCATTCAGCTCGCCCAGCATCCGCTCCTTCCAGGTCTGCGCCTCCGAGGCCTTCGCCACGGTGTTGCGACGCCCGTCGGCCCCGATCACCAGGATCTCGACCTGGGGCACTGCCTCCAGCAGGCGCGGCAGGGCCCGCATGAAGGTGGGAAAGCCGCGCAGCGGCTCGAGCTGCCGGGCGACGAAGGTGACGACCGGCCAAGCCTTGGTGAGAATGCGTCCGTTGGGAAGCGGCAGCGCCGCCGCGGGATCGTAGCGCACCCGATCCGTGTCGATGCCCTCATGAATCACGCTGGCCTGAGCCCGCAGAGCCGGAGGCAGGAGACCGCGCTGGAAGTCGGTGGGGCAGACGAGCCGGTCGGCCTCGCCATAGGCCATGGCCAGGGCCGCATTCTCCGACCGGTTCCGCAGCCGGTCCGTCAGGGTCGGGGCACGGACCCATTCGGTATCGAAGCCGAGCGCATCCCCTTCCGCCCGGTAGTATGGGGCATAGGCGAGTTGGCGTGCCCGGGGGAAAACCTGGTTGAGCAGAAGCGTCTCGCCCCGCCCCGGATGACCGACGATGACGGCCGGATCGAAACCGTGCTTGCGCAGCTCGAGGGCGCATTTCAACGCGGCGGTGGCGTTGATGAAGGCCTCCTCGGCCGGCTGGGCCAGGGGAAACAGGCCGGGCGTCACCGTCCTCCCAGGTCGCCACGTCAGGAGTGGCAAGCCCTCCAGACCCGGCGCCGCCTCCGAGGCGATCGCCGCGCAGCGATGACCGCGCTCGAGCAAGGCTTCGGCGAGAAAGCCGAACGGTCCCGGAAAGTGGCTATGAACGAACAGGAAATCTGTCATTCCGGCGGGCCGGCCCCCTCGTGCCGTGGCGGCGCGATGCGGCGGACCCTCGCAGAACCTTCAAAGCCGCCTCAGCATAAGCGGCTCACCGCGGCCCCTTCATCCCCGCGCAGAGCGGTCGAGCGGAAAAAACCGGATCGATGGCCGAGCGAGGAAGCGGGACCTCCCCTGACAGAGCGACCTTCGCCAAGTACTCCGTGAACCAGTAACCCGTGAACCAGTGCGCCGTGAGCCGGTGCGCCGCCGGCCAAGGCCCCCTTTCAGAGGCAGCCTGAGGACGGTCTTAACCGGCTCACGCCGCGATCAGTGGAACACCCCGAAGAACCACAGCAAAAGGATGATCGGCAGCGGAATACCGATCAACCACAGCAAGCCGCCCTTGAGCATGGGTGCGTCTCCTCATCTACGCCAACTGATCGGCCGGTGCCGATCTCGTGAGGATGACCATCGAACACGGATCATTGTTCCAGCGAACAAGCCGCCACGGGCATCGACGTCGTGGACAAGCATTGGCGCGACGCCCCACGCGGAAACGTCGGGAGCCTGCGCCTTGCTGACCGATAGGCGGCTAGGCCGAGACAGCGGAGGCGCGGTACCTCATGCTGAAGGCGCTGACCGGGCGTCCGCCCGGCTGATCCCTGCTATCCACCTCCATCATCGCATCGCCCCAGGGCTTCGGCCTCGGGGCGAATGATTTTTTTAGGCCCAGGCACACCATCGCCAACTGGGCGCGCTAGTTCATTCCCTCTTGCCCGCCATATTCTGAACGTCTAAAACATCCTTGTCATAAAAACAACTCTTGGGGCTTGTGGTATGGCAAACTATACAAGACACGAAAACCAGGGCGTCTTAGACCATTATAGTTTTAATTTCGCGGGACGAACAGTAAAATTATCAGAGCACCCTGGCGCAATACTTTCTGTCGAAAGTCTGGCAACGGGCGCCTATGAGGCCCCGCTTCCGATACTCCTGATGGCTAGTGTCGCGCGGACAGATGGTGCATTCTGCGATGTTGGCGCAAACATCGGGATTTATTCTATTCTCGCCACCAAAACAAAGCCAAATGCATTCGTTTATGCTTTTGAGCCATTGCCTGATGCTCGAAAAATACTGACAAAAAACTTGCAACTTAACGAAACTTTACACCAGGTCCAAATCAACGAATTCGCCCTCAGCGAACATGAGGGCACAGCAATTCTGCATCTTCCCGATCCCGGACACGGTTTGCTTGAAACAAGCGCGTCGTTGGAGGCAAGCTTTCAAGCCGCCGCCAATACGATTGAGGTTCCAATTCGGACCTTAGACAGCTTAAATCTTCCCAAAAAACTTGCCGTCGTAAAGGCTGACATCGAGGGCCATGAGGCCGCCTTCTTGAGGGGTGCGACACGAACATTGTCAGAAGATCGACCCCTTGTATACATTGAAGTTTTGAGCGGAGCTTACAAATCCCTCTTCAATCTCTCCAAAATGCTCGAAAAACTTGAGTACATCCCTTTCCGGATGCGGCCCGATGCCGTGATTCAAACTAGCATAATTGTCCCGGACAAACTATGGAATTATGCTCTTATTCCAGCGGAGAAAATAGATCTCTTCCGGGATTGCTGTCGAGGTCACGATATTGAGATGCTTAAACCATATTAGAATGCGGCAAGTCGCCGTCTGAGCTAATTTTTTTTTCTATGATCGTCGCCATAGAAATCGTTATGCTTGACGTTGACGTCCTGTATTAGCGAAGAGCAGCCCAACGCGCCGAGTTTAACGCCGCTCCGAGTCTGGAACCTCGGGGCGGCGTTTGTATCTACGCCGATTCGATGCCTGGAAGACCAAATGGTTGCCATGTGCGCCGGGGCTGCAGCCCCGGCGGGCTTAGGTTCACCGCCGGGGAGAAAGCGATCGCCTCGCTGACGCCCATCGTCGTCTTAAGCGATAGGAACGTCGAGATCGCCTTTGTTAGCTCCGAGGATGCGTATAGGCTCTCCTACCTGTCTGCCACTTGATCCTTTGGGGTGGTCGCTCGTATGTAGGCGGCCACAAGATCATAGAGCGCACTTTCAAGCTCTCGGAGCTTATGCCCTCGCGGTCGAATCCATACAATCAGTCTCCCCGAACACCGTAAATCTCAACCTCATCGAGGTGGAAGAAGTCGGTCGATGCAAGCCAGAGCTTCACATATCGAGCAACGCGAGCAGCTCGAACGATCAAAGGGTGTCCATCAGCCCCGCCGAAAGGCGAATTCCCATCGTTGAAGAACAGACGCTCCCAAGTCTGTCCATCATGGGACGTGTCGATGATGAGCGGGTAAGCACGCGCCGCCATCCCAGGGTTCTTCAGCGAGTTGAAGACCCGAATCTCGTCAATACGCGACGGCGATCCGAGATCAGCTATCCACCAGGGATGCGGCTCACTCTGAGTGTGGAATCCATCCGCCCCAGTGATGACGCCGCTGATGGCGCCACGCGCATCCTCCTCGATGGTCTGCCCCTTCGACCACTGGCAGATAGAGCTCTGGGTCGCGTGAGCCGTTCGAGCGAGGTTTGTTCCGCCGTGAGGTTTGACTATGGACGTGGCTCGGGCCCGCTGCCGAACGGCCTCAAGCTGACCCTGCCAGTAGTCGTGAAGGTACAAATCTTCACAAGCCGCGAGACCATTCAGAAACGCCGTAAACTCTTCCTCGCGACTGGGAAGCGTGCCCCACATGGGCTGATAATAATATGCACCAAGAGTTCCACGCTCCACCCTTCGCTGAAAATCTTTTTTAGATCTGAAAAGATAATGATATAAGACTGCCTTTGATACGATGCTTTCTCTTCGACTAACGTCTGACATGAATTGCTCGGCAGAGGCGGGGAAATTCGACATGAATTCCGCCATCGGCTCACCGAGGACATTACCTTCACGCAAATTTGCTGAGATCGTCGGAGGCCAGCGATGGTTGAGCATATCGACCGGCGGCCGACCGATTTTGCGCGGATCAATCGCCTCACTGCGGTTGATCGTCTTCGTGAAGTAATTCATCTGCCGCCGCGCGTCCTCGCGATGAGTGAACTGCAGGAGAGTGCTGCCCTTAGGACGCTCTTCGAAATTTTCGGGACCAAACCAAATCCAATTGAAGTGAATGCAATCGAAATCGTTCTCAAACTCTGCCATAAACTTATTGATATTATTGTGCGGTTTAAGTGCCAGAAATTCGTCCGCATCAATAAAAAGAAACCATTCTGTTTCGTGCTTGTGATTTTCAAGAAAATGGATCCAGCAGGCCGGCTGCTGACCCTGAAATGGGACGTGATGAAAGGTCACAAAAGGATTTTCACATTCGATGTAAGGCCGGAGCTTCTCGTACATCTCGACAGGGTCGTCGTCATTGCAATATATATATGCGTGATCGAAACCTATTGAAATGTAATATTGAAGCCACTCAACGATGGTCTCGCTTTCCCATCGCGCAGTGTTCAAAATCGAATGCTTGTACTTTGTCATCTTGCGCCCTTGTGCCGGATTGCTTGCGGGTTCCGGCGTAGACATTGCGACCCAAGTTGCCCGCGTGGGCTGATTTTTGTTGGCCCCTAGCTAAAGGCCAAACGCTTAAGGTGACTATCACGATTGGTTGGAGATCGTCACGGTCGTCGGGCCACGGACTGATGTGCCGCCGCATAAGAGTTTTGCGTTGGTGCTGGGGCGCCTTGCGACAACATCTGATGGCGAACAGGCCTCGCTGAAGTTTTCCACGAGTGGCATTCGAGTCGAGCATGGATGCGGCGACTTCGCAGGAGCGCTTACTAGGCGCTTACAAAACGAACTCGCTGGTAAGCAGACCCTATGCTAAGTCCCTGAAGATGCTGGTGGGCGGTGAGGGACTCGAACCCCCGACCCTCTCGGTGTAAACGAGAT
>DYYG01000056.1 GCA_020741775.1 Methylorubrum populi | reverse complement strand
CTGAAGGCGGTCTCGGGCGCCACCACCCTCGAGGCCACCACGCTGAGCATGAGCCCCGGCGCCATCATGGCCCTGACCCTGGGAGCGCCCTCGACCCATGCCGCCGTCGCGGTCGGCGACGGCCTCACCCTCGGCGGCACCCTCAACCTCACCGCCGCCACCGGCTTCGCCTCCGGCACCTACCGGGTGTTCGACTACGAGGGTCCGCTCGCGGGCAAGCTCACCCTCGGCACCATCCCGGCCCGCAGCCTGTTCGCCGTCGACACCGCCACCACCGGCAAGGTCGACCTCGTCGTCGCCGCCGGCCAGTGGTGGAACGGCACCACCACCGCGGCCGACCGGCAAGTCCATGGCGGCGACGGCACCTGGACCGTCGGCGGCCCCACCAACTGGACCGATCAGGCCGGCGCCGCCGCCAATGCCTGGACCCCGGCCGGGCTCGCCATCTTCGCCGGCAAGGCCGGCACCGTCACGGTCGACAGCGAGGCCACCCCCAAGGTCGCGGGCCTGGAATTCCTCACCTCCGGCTACACCGTCACCGGCGGCGGCATCGCCCTGGTCGGCTTCCACGACGATCCCGTCAGCCGCATCCTGGTCCAGGACGACGCCGTGACCGGCGGCGGCAGCGCCACCCTCGCCGCGGCCTTGAGCGGCGGCCAGCGCCTGGAGAAGACCGGCTCCGGCACCCTGACCCTCACCGGCGACAACACCTATGGCGGCGGCACCCTGGTCAGCGCCGGCACCCTGCGGATCGGTGCCGGCGGCAATTCCGGCGCGATCCTCGGCGACGTCGTCAACAAGGCCGCCCTGGTGTTCGACCGCGCCGACGACCTCACCTATGCCGGCGTGATCTCCGGCTCCGGCACCCTGGAGAAGGCCGGCGCCGGCACCCTGACGCTCACCGGCGCCAGCACGCTCACCGGCCTCACCACCGTCAGCGCCGGCACCCTGCGGATCGGCGACGGCGGCGCGAACGCGGCGCTGGCCGGCGCCATCGTCAACAACGCCACCCTGGTGTTCGACCGCGGCGACGACCTCACCGCCGCCGGCTCGGTCACCGGCTCCGGCCGCCTGATCAAGCGCGGCGCCGGAACCCTGACCCTGACCGGCGCCAACAGCGCCGGCGCCGGCACCAGCGTCGCGGCCGGCACCCTGGCGCTCGGCGGCGGCACCCGCCTCGACGGGGCCGTCACCGTCCAGTCCGGCGCCGTCCTGGCCGGCCTCGGCGGCGAGACCTCGCCGGTGATCGGCGGCAGCGTCAGCCTGCGCGACGGCGCCACCCTGCGGGCGGCCCCGGTCGGCGGAGCGGGCGTCTACAGCCTGGCCATGGACCGGCTCGACCTCGCCCCGAACGCCACCCTGGCGGTGACCCTCGGCGCCGGTGCCGGCAACTCCGTGATCTCGGCCGGCACCCTCTCGCTCGGCGGAAGCCTCGACGTCACCGATGGCGACGCGATGAAGCTCGGCGTCTACCGCCTGATCGACTACACCACGCTCGCCGCCGATAACGGCCTGCAGCTCGGGGTCACCCCGCTGCAATACGCCTACCGGATCGAGCGCCAGCCCGGTCAGGTCAACCTCGCGGTGATCGACGGCAGCCTGCTGTACTGGAACGGCGCCACCACCAGCGCCGATGGCAGCCTGCATGGCGGCTCCGGCACCTGGAGCAACGACGGGCGTACCAACTGGACCACCAGCCCGGCCAACCAGGCCCGGTCCTGGGACGGTCACTACGCCGTGTTCGCCGGCACCCCCGGCACCGTCACCGTCGCCGCCTCCGAGCAGCCGGTCTCGCTCACCGGCATGCAGTTCATGGTCGACGGCTACACCGTCACCGGCGCCGGCCTGACCCTCGCCGCCCCGACCGGCCGCACCCAGATCCGCGTCGGCGACGGCACCGCGGACGGCGCCGCCTCCGTGGCGCGCGTCGATGCCCCGCTCGGCGGCACGACCGGGATGGAGAAGACCGATCTCGGCACCCTGATCCTGGGCGGCGCGAACACCTATACCGGCGGCACCCTGATCTCGGCCGGCACGCTGCAGGTCGGCGACGGCGCCAGCTCCGGCACGCTCTCGGGCGACGTGATCAACACGGCCACCCTGGTGTTCGACCGCGCCGATGCCAGCGTCTATGCCGGGGCGATCTCCGGCTCCGGCACCGTGATCAAGCGCGGCGCCGGCACCCTGAGCCTGACCGGGGCGAGCCGCTACAGCGGCGACACCACGATCGCGGCGGGCACGATCCGGATCCAGGCCGCCGAGGCGCTCGGCACCGGTGCCCTGGCGCTGCAGGGCGGCGGCACGCTGCAGGCCGGCGCCAGCTTCACCGACGGCCGCGCCGTCTCGCTGACCCCGGTCGCGGAGGCGGGCGGCGGCACGGTGGCGGTCGAGGACGGCCAGCGCCTGACCCTGTCGGGCGTGGTGTCCGGCGCGGGTGCGCTGACCAAGACCGGCCCCGGCACCCTGACGCTCACCGGCGCCAACACCTATGCCGGCGCGACCACGGTCGCGTCCGGCCGGCTCGAGATCGCCGGCGGCGCCTCGCTGTCGGACAGCGCGGCGCTGACCGTGGCGGCGGGGGCGGGCCTGAGCCTGACCGATGCCGACGAGACCGTGGGGTCGCTGTTCGGCGGCGGCGGCATCGCCCTCAACGGCCACTGCCTCACCGCCTCCGGCGGCGCCTTCTCCGGCAGCCTCAGCGGCAGCGGCTGCCTGAGCAAGAAGGGCGCCGGCACCCTGACCCTGTCGGGCCGGAGCGAGGGCTATAGCGGCACCACCGCGGTGGCGGACGGCATCCTGCGGGTGACCAGCGATGCGGGCGCCCTCGGCAGCGGCGCCCTGGCGCTGAGCGGCCCCGGCACGCTGCAGGCCAGCGCCACCTACACCGACGGCCGCGCCATCTCGCTGACCCCGGTCGACGGCAAGGGCGGCGGCACCTTCCTGGTCGACGACCGCCAGACCCTGACCCTGACCGGCGTGATCGCCGGGCTCGGCAACCTGGCCAAGACCGGCACCGGCACCCTGGTGCTGGGCGGGAACGGCCTCTATGCCGGGGCGACCGAGGTCATGGAAGGCACCCTGATCGCCACCGGCGGCCAGGCGATCGGCGACACCAGCGCCGTCAGCGTGGCGCAGGGCGCCCGCTTCCTCCTGCGCGGCAACGAGGCGATCGGCTCGCTGGCCGGGGCGGGCAGCGTCGTGCTCGACGGCGCCAGCCTGAGCACCGGCGGCGACAACCGCAACACCGGCTTTGCCGGCGTGCTCTCCGGCAGCGGCGGTCTGACCAAGACCGGCAGCGGCACCCTGACCCTGTCGGGCGCCAACACCTATACCGGCGACACGCGGGTCGCCGGCGGCGGGCTGGCGCTCGCCGGCAGCATCGAGGGCGACATCTACGTCCAGGATCGGGCCACGCTCTCGGGCGGCGGCCGGGTCGGCAAGACCGTGCATGTCCTCGACGGCGGCACCCTGGCCGGTGCTCCCGGCGCGGGCCTGAGCATGGGCGCGCTCGACCTCGCGGGCAGGGCGACCCTGGCGGTGACGCTGGGCGCGCCGAGCGGCAGCGAGGTGTTCCGGGTCGCCGGCGACGTGCGGCTCGGCGGGACGCTGGCGGTGACGCCGACGACCGGCTTCGGCCTCGGCGTGTACCGGATCCTGTCCTATGGCGGGCGCCTGACCGATACCGGCATGAACGTCGGCGCGCTGCCGAACGGGCTGCTGGGCGGGGTGCAGACCTCGGTGGCCAACCAGGTCAACCTGTTCGTGGAGGATCCCAACAGCCCGGTGGCGTTCTGGAACGGCGGCACCACCCGCCCGGCTCAGACGGTGGTCGGCGGGTCCGGCACCTGGAGCGCGGATGCGCGCACCAACTGGACCAATGCCGGCGGCACGATCAACCGGCGCTGGCCGTCGGGCTTCGCGGTGTTCCAGGGCACGCCCGGGACCGTGACGGTGGACCCCTCCGCCGGGGCGGTGCAGGCGTCCGGGATGCAGTTCGTCGACAGCGGCTATGTCGTGACCGGCGGGGCGATCGGCCTGACCGGCACCCTGGCGGCGATCCGGGTCGGCGACGGCACCACCGCCGGCGCGGCGAGCGTGGCGACGATCGCCTCGGCCCTGACCGGCACGGCCGGGCTGGAGAAGAGCGATCTCGGCACGCTGATCCTGACCGGGGCCAACAGCTATGCCGGCGGCACCGCGATCAAGGCCGGCACGCTGCAGATCGGCGACGGCCGCACGGCGGGCTCGATCAGCGGCAATGTCGCCAATGACGGCACGCTGGCCTTCAACCGCTCCGATGCGAGCCGCTTCGACGGGGCGATCACCGGCACGGGCAAGCTGGTCCAGGCCGGGACCGGCACCACGGTGCTGACCGGGACCAACAGCTATGGCGGCGGCACCACGATCACGGCGGGCACGCTGCAGCTCGGCCAGGGCGGCACGGCGGGCTCGATCACCGGCAACGTCGCCAACAACGGCACGCTGGCCTTCAACCGCTCCGATGCGATCCGCTTCGACGGGGCGATCACCGGCACGGGCAAGCTGGTTCAGGCCGGGACCGGCACCACGGTGCTGACCGGGACCAACAGCTATAGCGGCGGCACCACGATCGCGGCGGGCACGCTGCAGCTCGGCCAGGGCGGCACGGCGGGCTCGATCAGCGGCAACGTCGCCAACAACGGCACGCTGGCGTTCAACCGCTCCGATGCGATCCGCTTCGACGGGGCGATCTCCGGCACGGGCCGGGTGGTCCAGGCCGGAACCGGCACCACGGTGCTGACCGGGACCAACAGCTATAGCGGCGGCACCGCGGTCACGGCGGGCACGCTGCGGGTCGGGTCGGATGCGGCCTTGGGCGCGGCCGCGGGCGGGGTCAGCCTCGACGGCGGCACCCTGGCGGCCTCGGCGAGCTTCGGCTCGGGTCGCAGCCTCAGCCTCGGCAGCGGCGGCGGCACGGTCGAGGTGAGCGCGGGAAGCGACACCCTGACCCTGAGCGGTCCGGTCTCGGGCGCGGGCGGGCTGACCAAGGCCGGTGACGGCACCCTGCTGCTGCTGGGGACCGGCAGCTATGCCGGGCGCACCACGGTCAAGGCCGGCACGCTGCAGATCGGCAATGGCGGCACGGCGGGCTCGATCGGTGGCGAGCTGGTCAACGAGGCGCGGCTGGTGTTCAACCGCTCCGACACCTACACCTTCCAGGGCAACATCAAGGGCGCGGGCGAGGTGGCGTTCACCGGCGGCGGCCGGGTGCTGTTCACCGCCACCGACGCCTATACCGGCACGGTCAGCGTGAACGACACGGTGGTGCGGCTGGATCCCGGCTCGGCCACGACCTCGCCGTTCACGGTCGATGCCGGCGGCGTGATCGGCGGCACGGCGACGATCGGCGGGCTGACGGTCAACGGCGGCGGCACCGCCTCGCCGGGCTACTCGCCGGGCACGCTGACGGTGACCGGCCCGGTGGCGTTCAACGCCGGGGCGCTCTACGCGGTGGACGTGACGCCGGACGGGCAGCACGACCTGATCACCGCCACCGGCCCGGTGACGCTGTCGTCGCAGGCGGCGGTGCAGGTGCATGCCACGCCGGGGCGCTACGCCGCGACGGCGCGCTACACCATCCTGAGCACGACGGCGACGCTGACCGGACGGTTCGGGACGGTGACGAGCGACTACGCCTTCCTCGATCCGGTGCTGAGCTACGACGCGCAGAACGTCTATCTCGGCCTGACCTATACCGGCCGGGCGTTCACCGCCTTCGCCCGCAGCCGCAACCAGTTCGCGGTGGCGGAGGCGGCCGAGCGGCTGGGGGCGGGCAACCGCATCCACGACACGCTGATGACGCTGGCGGAAGGCTCGGTGGCCTTCGCCTTCGACCAGATCGGGGGCGAGGTGCATCCCTCGATCAACACGGTGCTGCAGCAGCAATCGGTCTACCTGCGCGACGGGGTCGGGGCACGGCTGCGGCAAGGGTCGGGACAGGGCGGCGATGCGCTGACGCGGGCGGCGCGGGGCACGGGCCCGGTGACGCAGGAGCTGGGGATCGACCTGGCGCCGACGCTGTGGGCGCAGGCCTTCGGCGGCCTCGGCCAGCGCCTGGGCGGGAGCAACGCGGCCTCGATCTCGAACCGGATCGGGGGCATGCTGGGCGGCATCGACGTGTCGCTGGGCGAGGGGATCCGGGCCGGCGTGGTCGGCAGCGTCAGCCAGTCGAGCTTCGACCTGAACGCGCGGGCCTCGAACGGGTCGTTCACCAACTACAGCCTGGGCGTCTATGCCGGGGGCCAGTGGGACGGGTTCGGCCTGACGGGTGGCGTGTCGCAGGGCTGGCACGACGTGTCGGCGCTGCGGGCGGTGGCGTTCCCCGGCTTCTCGGCCTCGAGCTCGTCGCGTGAGACGGTGGGCACGACCCAGGTGTTCGGCGAGGCGACCTACGAGGTGGCGCTGGGAGCCTACGCGCTGCAGCCGTTCGCGGGCCTGGCCTATGTCGACGTCAACGCGCACCGGGTGCGCGAGGGCGGCCTGGGCGGAGCGGGTCTGACGGGCGAGGTGCGGGGCCAGGGCGTGGGCTACACCACGCTGGGTCTGCGCGCGGCCACGACATTCGCGCTCGGCGATCATGTGGTGACGCCGAGCCTGACCCTGGGCTGGCAGCACGCCCTGGGCGACGTGGTGCCGGAGGCGAGCCTGTTCCTGCCGGGCGGGACGACGCCGTTCGGGATCGCCGGCATCCCGGTGGAGCGGGACATGGCGCTGGTGGGTGCGGGTCTGGCCTACGAGGTGTCGGAGGCGGCGCGGATCCAGGTGAACTACACCGGCCAGGTCGGGGCGCGCGCCTCGCAGAACACCTTCTCGGCGCAGTACTCCCTGCGCTTCTGACCGCTCGCGGCGGGACCGGCCCCGGCCGGCCCCGCCCGATCCTCGTGACCTGAAGATCCTTCCGTTGGCATGACCGAGACAGAGATGAAGATCGATGCGTTGAAGCGCGCCGGGCGCGGGGCTGGACGAGGAGCCGGCTCGGCGCTGGTGCTGACCGCGTTCCTGGCCGCATTCCTGGCGAGCGGGATCGCGCCGGCCCGGGCGGCGGGCCCGGCGGACAAGGCGGCGCCGGCCGCGGCGGCACCGGGCGCTGCGTCGGCGGAGGCGGGGTCGGATCCGCAGGTGACGACGGCGACCTACCAGGATTGGCTGGTGCGCTGCGTGACGCCCTCCGCGACGGCGAAGGTGTGCGAGGCGACGCAGACGCTTCAGGTTCAGGCCCAGGGCCAGCAGCCGGGCGGACCGATCGCGCTGATCGCCGTGGGCCGTCTCGCGGCGGACGCGCCGGTGCGGGTGGTGGTGCAGCTGCCGGCCGGGGTGTGGCTCCCGGCCGGGGCGAAGCTGCAGCCGGGGGAGAAGGCCAAGCCGGTGGCGCTGGAGTTCAAGCGCTGCCTGCAGGGCTGCTTCGCCGAGGCCGAGCTCGACCGGGGCGCCGAGCAGGTCCTGCGCGGAGCCACCGGCACCGGCAGCCTGCAGTTCGAGGACGGCGCGCGCCGCGCGGTGAGCCTGCCCTTCTCGCTCAAGGGCCTCACCCCAGCCCTCGACGCCGCTCTCAAATCCCGCTGAGTTTCCGAGCCCGCCGAGACTCATTGAGATCCACCGAGCCCGAAGGTGGGCTTACCGTTCCTCGCGCCCGGCCCCTCGGTCGGGCGCCATTGTCGTTAAGAGACCTGTGTCATGACCCAGACTCCCGCTTCCGCCGGCCTGCCGCCGCTCTACAGCCCGCCGACGGTCCTGCGCTTCCCCGAGCATCGCGGCATCGGCCTGCGGCAGGCGTCGGGCTTCGGCTTCGCCGCCGGGACGGCGGCGATCCCGCTGACGCTGCCGGAATTCGCTGCCGCCGGGCGCAGCTACCCGATCGTGTTCGCGGCTGACGCGGCGGCGCTGCCGCTGGCGCTGACCGGGCTGAAGGCCGGCCGCAACCTGTTCGTGGCGGAGGATGGAAGCTGGCGGACGGGCAGCTACGTTCCGGCCTATCTGCGGCGCTACCCCTTCATCGCGGTGGAAGCGCAAGCCGGCGGCCCGCGGATGCTGGGCCTGGACACCACCAGCCCGCTGGTGAGCACGGACGCGGCCCGCGACGGGGCCGAGGCGCTGTTCGACGCGGAAGGGCGTCCGACCGAGCGGGCAAGCGCGGCGATGCAGCTGTGCGAGGCCTATGCGCTGGAATATGAGGCGACGCAGGCCTTCTCCGCCGCCCTGGTCGAGCACGGGCTCTTGGTGGCGCGCACGGCGGAACTGCGTCTGGCTGGGCAGGGCGGCCAGTCCGAGGGCGGTGCCGACGCGCCTGCCTCGTCCGAGGCGGCGACACCCGATGCGGTGGTGACCGGGTTCCAGGTGGTGGACGAGGCGGCCTTCCGCGCCCTGCCCGGCACGGTGGTGGCCCAGTTCCACGAGCGCGGCTGGCTGGCTCCGCTCGTGCTGCACCTCGCTTCGCAGCTCAGCTGGCAGGTCCTGCTCGACGGCACCGCGACGCAGGCATAGGCCAACTCGACCGAGAGCCGTGCTCGATCGCGCTGCCATCGAGCACGGCTCTGAACTGTTGTTTCGGCGCGGTTTCTGACGCCGAGCCGATCTCCACTCGATGCCCCGCATCGAGCTTGCTCGCCGACGAACCGGACGCCATGTCCTCGGCGGGCAGGCGAAGCCATCTCCGCACCCGGGCACAGGCGAGAGCGTTGTCTCTCGCGGAACCGGTAACCACTTCCGCGGAAAATGCTCTAGGTGCTTGATAGTACCGCATTTCCTCTCGCAGAACCGGTAACCACTTCTGCGGAAAATGCTCTAGGTGCTTGATAGTGCCGCATTTTCTCTCACAGAACCGGTAACCACTTCTGCGGAAAATGCTCTCAGGCCCGGATGCGACGCTTTGAGCCGACTGGCGGCGGTGGCAGGGGAGGGCTCCCGCTGTGACCACCTCCGCGCGGGGCAACGACCTCACCGAAGCCGCCGTGAGGACGCTCTGAGCGCGACGCTTGCCACCTCGCCATCCTGTCCGGCGCCGAGGTCGCGATACGGCTTTTGCCCGTGCTGTTTGGCGCCGGCCGCGGCGCGCCTCAGGCGACGCGCACACTCTCCAAGAAGCGCCCCACCTCGACGGTGAGTTGCCCCGATTGGCGCGACAGGTCGGAGGCCGCCGTCAGCACCTGACTGGCCGCGAGACCGGTCTCCTCGGATGCCTGGGCCACACCGGTGATGTTGCTGGTGACCACGGTGGTGCCGGTGGAGGCCTGCGCGACGCCGCGCAGGATCTCCTGCGTCGCGACGCCCTGCTCCTCGACCGCGGCGGCGATCAAGGTCGCCACGCCGCTGATCTCCCGGATCCGTCCGGTGATCCCTCCGATCGACGCGACGGCCTTCCCCGTCGAACTCTGGATATGGCCGATCTGCTCCGAAATCTCGTGGGTGGCCAGGGCGGCCTGCTCGGCGAGCGACTTCACTTCGGAGGCAACGACGGCGAAGCCTTTGCCGGCCGCCCCGGCGCGCGCCGCCTCGATGGTCGCATTGAGGGCGAGCAGGTTGGTCTGGCCGGCAATCGACGCGATCAGCCCGGCGACGTCGCCGATCCGCGAGACGGTCGCGCTCAAATCCTGCACGATCGCGCCGGTCCGGTCGGCCTCGACGACGGCGAGTCTCGCCAGTTCGGCCGAGCCGTCGACCTGCCGGCCGATCCTCGCGATAGAGGAGCCGAGTTCCTCGGCGGCGGCAGCAACGGCACCGACATTGGCGGTGGTCTCCTCGGCCGCAGCGGCCACGGCCACCGACTGGTTGGCGCTCTCGGCCGCCATGCCGGCCATGCTCCGCGCGGTGGCCTGCAGCCGGGAGGCCGCCGACGCCACGGTCTCGACGATGCCGCCGACCGTTTGCTCGAAGCCGTCGGCCATGGCGTGCATCGCCGCCTTGTTCCTGGCCTCGTTCTGCAAACGGGCGGCGGCCTGCGCCAGGGTCAGCTCGCCGTTCTCGATCATCTTGGCGTGGAAGACGGCGAAAGCCCGGGCGATCGCCCCGATCTCGTCGCGGCGGTCCAGCCGCGGCACGCTGACCGCGAGATTCCCGCCGGCCAGTTGTCCCATCGCCGTCGCCATGGTCCGGAGCGGAGCCGACATGCGGCGGCTCACCCACCAAGACAGGATTGCGGCACAGGCCACGGACAGGGCGATGACCACCCAGCTCAGACGGTCGAACCAAGCCCGCGTCGACACGATCTCCGCGTTCGCGGCCTCGGAACTGGCGCGGGCCGCCTCCTCCACCTCCTGAACGATCGGGGCGAGGCGGCGATAGATCGCCGAGAGGTCGTCCGCCTCTTCCTTCAGGCTGGACGCTCCGGCGAGAAAGGCGAGGAAGCGGGATTCATACGTGCCGATCAGGTCTTTGATCTCGGACTGCACGGGCGGCGGCAGCGGGGAGGCGGCGAGCGCGGTCTTGAACTCCGAGACGCGCTCCCGCAACTCGTCGCCATAGGCCTCGTCCCCGCGCAGCATGAAATCCTTCTCGTGCCGGCGCATCATCAGCATCAGCACGGAGAGGCGCGGCTGATCGAGTTCGAGCAGGCGCTTCTCGAGGGCGTGAACGGCCGTGCGAAGCGTGCCGTACAATCCCTCTTTCTCGGTGAAGCCGAGGATGCGCTGGGCTGCGGCGACGTTCTGGAAGCGCGTGCGATACAGATCGAGCCCGACGCGGATGACCTCGGCCTTCCGCAAGGGGCTCTCGGACGGGAGCGGTGCCACGAGGCGCTCCACCTCCGTGAGCCGCTCGCCGGCGCGCGCGATCAGATCCTGCCGTTGCGTGATCAGCGCGTCCCTTCGATGCAGCAGGAAATCGGTCTCGACCTGCCGGGCGGAGATCAGATCTTCGGCAACGGCGGCGGCCTGCTCCTTCAACTCCGTGCTCAGGTCGGCCATCTGCTGGAACCGCCCCTGCACATGCGCGCCCAGGATGGAAATGAGACCCAGGACGAGGACGCCGCCGACGCCAAGAGCCGCAATCTGAGCCTGGAGATTGAAGCGAGGAAGAGATAGGCGCATGACAGCAGTGGGCCTCGAAATGATCGTCGGCTATACGATAATTTTATTACATTGCCGTTAATTGCACAATAAAAAGCATGCAGGGCATGGCTCAATATTCAATTCACCGGAAAGATATAGAGTTTTATCCGCGCATAACCCCCACGGCGATGCAGGCTAACGCTCAAGATTGCCGCCAATCAAATTCGCGACGTCAGAAGGATAATGCCTTCAGACGCCGGGACGGATTCAATCGGGTTGAGCGAGCCGATCGGTGAATTGGGTGACAGAGCATTTCTGCACCCTCATTGGGTCCGGGGCGCAGTCATGCCGAGGGCGAGCACGGCGCAGTCGCCAGCGGCCCGCCTGTCGGAGCGGAGCGGGGCGAGGCGGCCATACGGCTCGTGCCGGTTGATCCGCCCCTCGACCGTGTTGCGGTCCCGGTGCGCACCCCGGTCGAAGCCGGGCCACCCCTCCCGCCGATGACACCTTGAAATCTTGGTCCGGCGCAATGCGGGGAATTTGCCTCGAAGGACCCTGCTCCGTGGCGCGGGCGCATTCGAGATTCCTTCCCGGCCGGTCCTCTTGCCGACGACGCAGAGCGGTCTCGATCAGGGCACGCTTCGATGAGCCGACAGGCAGGGGCACTTCTCTTCAGCCACGGCCCACCATTCGCTTCCAGAGCAGACGCAGGGACCAAGCCGCGGACCACATCCGCCCTGGATCGAGCCGATCAGAGGACAGGTGCCGGCACGGATCGCGGATGGCGGTGCGGGCTTTGCCCCGCCGCTCACCCCTTCCAGTTCTTCAGCGCGGCGAAGGGGCTGGCGGAGAGGTCCGGGGGCGGCGGGTTGAGCACCGGCTCGACCTGGGCGATGGCGTCCGCGAGCGAATGGGCGCTGCCATTGGGCAGCTTGCCGCCGGCCGCGTCCCGGTGGCCGCCACCGCGGAAAGCGCGGGCACCGTCGAGCGCCGTGCCGTCGATGGAGCGGAAGGAGAGCGTGCCCGCCCGCTGCACGTTGACCACCCGCTTGGACCGGCCCGCCTCCATCACCTGATCCGAAACCCGCTGGAAGGTGCCGGAATCGAGGCCGAAGGAGAGCAGCGTTCCGTCCGATAGGGGGTGGAACAGCACGTCGGAGCGGGCGAGCGCCCGGGCCAGACGCTGGCGCGCGGTGAGGCTCGGGTCGTCGCCGGGCTCGTCGGCGAGGAGGCCGTCGACGAGGCGCGCCCGCATCTCGCCGGAGCGGCGCTCCAGCTCGGCCGGGGTCGCCCCCGCCCGCAGCCGCCCTGCGGCGTCCATCAGGAGGTCAGAGACGAAGCGGTCGTGCCAGGGATGGCCCGGCGGCACCAGGGTCGTCACGCTGTCCCAGAACAATTCGTCCAGGGCGAGGCCGCCGGCGAAGGCCGGCTCACCCTTCTTCCAGAGGTCGAGCGCCTCGACCGCCTCGATCATCGTCGCCAGATCGGCCGCCGCCGTCGCGTCGGGCGCCACCCCTTCGGTGGCGTAGAGGTCGCGCTGGTCATAGGCCATCCGCGTGGCGCAATGCGCCTCGTCGATGAGGACGAACACGTTGGCATCGCCCAGATCCGTGCGCAGCAGCCCTGCGCGCTCCGGGTCGGGCAGCGGCTCCAGGTTCTGGCGGCGGAGCTGATCGAGGGAAGAGGCGTGGTGGTCGAGCACCACGAGGCGGTGGCGCGCGCCCTCCGCCCGTCCGCGATTCATGGTGGCGAAGCGGCGCAGGAAGGCGATGGTCGGCTCCTCCAGCCCGAGATCGGTCATCAGCAGCGTCTCGGCCGCCTCCGCCGCACGCAGGCGCTTCAGCTCGTCCTCGACGACCGGGCCGACATCGGAATAGCGGGCGACATGGATGACCCGCCCCACCGGGGCGAAGCGGGCGGCCACCGTCGAGGCGCCGTAGCCGTCGAGGTCGTGGTGGGTGATCTGCGTGAGGGTCATCGGCAGAATGTCGGCTCGAGGCTGGACAGGAGACGCGCGGGACGCGACAGGGCAGGCTCCGCTCACGGGGAGCGGAAGACGTCCGGCCGTGCATCGACTGTTTCGGGCGAGCCGGCAACCACCTTTCGTATCGCGGACCCGGCATCGGCCAGGTACAGCGCGCCACGCGGGCGGCGGCCACCATGCCCTGAACATGGGGCGAACCCGGCAACCTTAACGCCCGGTTCAGGCGTTGAGATCCTATCTGGAACCGTTCCGAGACGAGACGCGGCGAGGGCATGACGCATCCGACCCATCTTGCGACCGATCTTGCGACCGATCTTGCGCAGCGCGATGCGCGGGGCCTGTCCCTCAGCCGGCGTGAGTGGCTGGCGGGCGCCGCTGCCCTGGCCGTCCTGCCGGGCGGGGCGAGGGCGGAGACCGCCCCCTTGGCCCTGCCGGCCGCCGGTACGCCGTTCTCCGATGCCACGGTGCCCGATCTCGCCCGGGCGCTCGGCAACCGTCCCTTCGTCGCCCAGGCGACCAACGACGTGCCGGACACGCTGAAGACCCTGTCACGGGAGCAGTACGAGGCGATCCGTATCCGTCCCGACCGGCTGATCTGGGGCGGCGAGCCGCATGGCTTCGCGGTCGAGCCCCTGGTGCGCGGCTTCTTCTACAGCGACCGGGTCGCCCTGTTCCTCGTCGAGGACGGCGTGGTCCGCCCCATCACCTACGACCGGTCGAGCTACGAGGCCGGCTCCGAACCGGGCGAGACGGCCCTGCCCGCCACCGACCGGGATCCGGGCTTTTCCGGCCTACGCATCCGGGCGCGGTTCGGTGAGACGCATCAGGATTTCGCGGTGTTCCAGGGCGCCTGCTTCTTCCGGCTGGTGGGGCAGGGGCAGGAATTCGGCGTCGATGGCCGCGCCCTGCTGCTGCGCCCGGCCGATCCCCGCGGCGAGGAATTCCCCCGTTGGCGCGCCCTGTTCGTAGAGCGGCCGCGCGCACCCGATGCGCCGCTGGTGATCCACGCCCTGATCGACTCGGATTCCCTCGCGGCCAGCCTGCGGCTGGAACTGCGCCCCGGCGAGACCTCCACCGCCGCCCTCACCACGACCCTGGTCACCCGCAAGGAGATCGACCATCTCGGGCTCGGCGGCATGCAGGCGCCGTTCCTGTTCGGCCCCCATGACCGCCGCGGCGCGGACGATGCCCGGGCCGCGGCCTATGCCGCCGGAGGGCTGCAGATCCGCAGCGGCAGCGACGAGGCGATCTGGCGCCCGGTGCGCAACCCGGAGACGCTGCAGATCTCGAGCTTCGTGGACAACGCTCCCAAAGGCTTCGGCCTGACCCAACGCGACCACGATCCCGCGACCTTCGAGGACGATGCGCATCCTTGGGAGCGCTGCCCCTCGCTCTGGGTCGAGCCGGGGGAGACCGCGGGTGCCGAGGGGCTCTGGGGGGAGGGCGCGGTGACCCTGCTGGAGATCCCGAGCGACGCCGAGGTCAACGAGAACGTCATCGCCTATTGGCGGCCGAAGGCGAAGCTGCCCGGCGGCCGCGAGATCCGCCTCGATTACCGGCAGAGCTGGGGGCGGGAGCGGGCGGTGGCGCCGCTCGCCGCGGTCACGGGCACCCGCAGCGGGCGCGGCGCGGCCAATCCCCGGCGCCTGTTCCTCGTCGACTTCACCGGCGACGCCCTGTTCACTGCCGAGGGTGCGGTGGTCCCAATCGAGACGGTGCTGATCGCGAGCCCCGGCCGGATCGTGGAGGGCGCCACCCGCTGGATCGCCCATCCGCAGCGCCGCACCGTGCGCGTCGCCTTCGAGCTCGATCCCGGCAGCGAGCGGGCCTGCGAGCTGCGCCTTGCCCTTAAGACCGGGGGACGGCCCATCACCGAAACGTGGCTGTACCGTTGGACGCCGTGACCGTTTCGCCCACCGGAGCGCCGATGCCCGAGACCGCCGACATCGTTTCCCGCGCGCCCTTCGCCGACGCGCCTCCCATCCGCACCGGGGAGACGGCCGAACGCCGGCCCGAGCCGCCGGAGGCACCTTCGACCATGCCGCCGGAGGCACCTTCGACCATGCCGCCGCAGGCACCTTCAGCCATGCCGCCCCGGGCGCCGCTGGCCATGCCGGTGCAGGATCTGCGCACCAAGCCCGCCATCCGGCGCCAGGGCGGCGGCGGGCCGCTCCCGGCGCGCCTGTTCGTGTTCGGCGGGGCGGCCGCGCTCACCGCCTACGGCGCGGTGCAGATGTACGAGGTGATCTCGGTCTCCGGCGGCGCCACCTGGCTGCAATACGTGCTGCTGGTGCTGTTCGTACTGAACTTCTCCTGGATCGCGCTCGCCTTCACCGCCGCGCTGCTCGGCTTCGCGGCGCTGCTGCGGCGGGCGCGGCCGGCGCCGCTTCCGGCGACCCTGGCCAGCCGCACCGCCATCGTCATGCCGGTCTACAACGAGGGCAGCGCCCGGGTCTTCGCCGGGCTCCAAGCAATGCACGAGGAGGTGGCGGCGACGGGCCTCGGCCGCCATTTCGACTGGTTCGTACTCTCGGATTCGACGCAAGCCGATGCCTGGATCGCCGAGGAGCGCGCCTTCCTGGCCCTGCGCGACGAACTCGGAGCGGAGGCCCGCCTGTTCTACCGGCACCGCGAGAAGAACCATCATCGCAAAGCCGGCAACATCGCCGATTTCGTCACCGGCTGGGGCGGCGACTACGACCATATGCTGGTGCTCGATGCCGACAGCCTGCTCACCGGCGCCTGCATCGTGCGGCTGGCCGCCGCGATGGAGGCCGACCCCAACGCGGGCATCATCCAGAGCCTGCCGCTCATCATCAACCGCAACACCCTGTTCGCCCGGCTCCAGCAATTCGCCGCGCGCATCTACGGGCCGGTCATCGCCACCGGCCTCTCGGTCTGGTCGGGCCGCGACGGCAATTACTGGGGCCACAACGCGATCATCCGCATGCGCGCCTTCGCCGAGGCCGCCGGCCTGCCGGACCTGAAGGGCCGCCCGCCCTTCGGCGGCCACATCCTCAGCCACGATTTCGTCGAGGCGGCGCTGATCCGCCGCGCCGGCTGGGGCGTGACCATGCTGCCGCGCCTGGAGGGCTCCTACGAGGAAAGCCCGCCCTCGCTGATCGACCTCGCCGTGCGCGACCGGCGCTGGGCCCAGGGCAACCTCCAGCATGCCCGCGTCATCGGCGCGGCCGGCCTCGCCCCGGCCTCGCGCCAGCACTTCGCCACCGGCATCGCCGGCTACGTCGCCTCGCCGCTCTGGCTCGCCCAGCTCGTGATCGGCATCATCATCGTGCTGCAGACCGCCTGGGTGCGCCCGGAATATTTCTCGACCGAGTTCGGCCTCTATCCGGTCTGGCCGCGCTTCGACCCGGTGCGCGCGCTCCAGCTGTTCGCGCTGACCATGGGCATCCTGCTCGCGCCGAAATTCTTAGGACTCATCCTCGCGCTCCTCGATGGCGAAACGCGGCGGGCGAGCGGCGGCGCCGGCCGGCTGACGCTCTCCTTCCTGATCGAGATCCTGCTCTCGGCCCTGATCGCGCCAATCGCGATGCTGATCCAATCGGGCTCGGTGTTCCAGATCCTGGCCGGGCGCGACACCGGCTGGAACCCGCAGCGGCGCGACGACGGCTCGATTCCGGTCGCGGACATCGTTCGCCGCCACCGCTGGCATACCGGGCTCGGCCTCGTCACCGGCATCGCGGCCTTCGCCATCGCCACTTCCCTGTTCCTGTGGATGTCGCCGACGATCCTCGGCCTCGTGCTGGCGATTCCGCTCTCCTGGGCGAGCGGCCAGCTCGCCCTCGGCCTCGCCCTGAAGAGCCGCGGTCTGCTGGTGACCCCGGAGGAGCGAGCCCCGCCCGCCATCGCACTCCGGGCCGGCGAACTCGCCCGCCGCAATGCCGCGCGCGGCTTCGACGACACCGACGCGCTCCAGGCTCTCCACGCCGACGCGGCGCTCGCCCGCGCCCACGCGACGATGCTGCCCGAAGCCCCATCCCGGCCGCGGGGTAAAATCGACCCCGACCACACCCTGGCCCGCGCCAAGATCGTGGAGGCGGAAACCGTCTCCGAGGCCCAGGCCTGGCTCGCTCCGAAGGAGCGCTTCGCCCTCCTGCACGACCGCGCCCTTCTCGATCAGCTCATCCGCCTGCGGATCTGAGCCCGGCCGAAGCCCCCGACCGCGCCGCTCGAACGGGCAGGACCTCGTCCTGGGAGCTTCATGCACGGTCGCGTCGGCCCGGATGCCGAAGCGGGTCGGCGCCTGCACCAACAGCACCATCAAAGCCATCGGCACCCGGTTCAGCGTCAAGCTGGTCGAGCCGAAGCAAGGCGAGCCCGGCGAAGGGACGAGCGTCGAGCTCGGCGACGGTGTCTACGGCATCTCCTACGAATACGAGCCGGCCGTCGGCCGCTCACGCCTCGGCGACAAGGTAATGACCTGCCTCGCGTCCATTCCTAAGATCTGCCCCAAGGGCGACAGCCGCGGCACGTTCGACACGACGACGAACCTGCGGACCCAGGAGTCATGGACGCTCCCGGATTCACAGCATATGTGCGGCGGCGCTTGAACGCTTCAGGTTTTACTAGCGCAATCATGCAGAGCTTCAAATTACTGCTCGGCAAAGCCCTTGATGGCAGCATGGAATAAGCCGTCATGCGGCCACGCGGCTGAGTTTGATCCATGTTGTTTGACTGCAACACAGCATCACGAAAGAAGTGATCTTCGTTAAGCGTCGACGAATCGAGATGGCAGATCAAAAGCCCATGCTCTCAGGCACTTAGTCCGAAGTGCCTTGTCAGGCCCCCTGGCCCGAACATGCCAGATTGAAATGACTATAAACTATTGGTCCTGTTCAAGAATTTGCGTTTCGTGTAGCTGGGTGAACGTTCGTGCAGGGCATGTCGGTACGGTGTCAGCCCCACGGCGAACAAGACTTCAGTGGAAGCGTCATCATGGATGTCGTGGCGCACGAGATTGGCGCCCTCTATGCGGCTGAGCGCGGACGGCTCTCCAGGTTCGTGCGCCGCCTCCTGGGCAACGGCACCGGTTCGGAAGATTTGGTGCAGCAGGTGTTCCTGCGGCTTCTCACCAATGGGGGGCCCGAGCACGGACGCGCGACCTTGATGGCGGCGGCCCGCAACCTCACTCTCAACCATCTGCGCGACATCCGCCGTCGCGGCGAGACGGTCCTGTCGGACGAGGCATTCGCCCGGCTCGTCGATGTCGCCCCCTCGCCGGAAACGGTGACGCTCTATCGCAGCGAGTTGCGCCAGCTCTTGGAGGCGGTTGCCGCATTGCCGCCGCGCCGCCGAACGATCTTCGTGCTCAGCCGGTTCGAGGGGCTGTCGCACGCCGAGATCGGGGCCCGGCTCGACATCGCGCCACGCACGGTCGTCAATCAGCTCGTCGCCGCGCTCGCCACACTGGATCGCGCGCTCGGCCCGACGTAAGCGGGAACCGCTTCTTCCACGCGAACCTCCCAGCGATGCCCGATCCCACAAGCGCACCGCGTGACGGGGCGTCACGTCCGCAGGCCGAGACGGACGACCCGCGGATGAACGCGGCTCTGGAATGGTTCGTCCGGATGCAGGATGAAGGCGCAAGTCCCGATGAGCGCCGACGCTTCGAAGGATGGCTCGCCGCCGATCCAGCGAATGCCGCTGCGCTCATCCGCGCCAAGGCGCTGTGGGACCGTTTCGACGTCGTGGCCGACCAGACCGAGGGCCGGCGCGGCGCTCGGATCGACCGGCGCAAGGTTCTCTTCGGCGGGATGACGGTGGGGCTCGCGGCCGGCGGCGGTGCATGGCTCGCGAGCCGGCCGGACCTGTTCGCGGATTATCGGACGGGGATTGGCGGACGCCGGACCGTGCCATTGCCGAACGGCGTGCGGGCGGAGCTCGGCGCCGACAGCGCGTTGTCGCTCGACGGCGCGCCGGACGGCGGTCGCGTTGTGCTCTACCGGGGCGAGGGCTTCTTCGAGGTGCCGCCGGGGCAGCCGTTCAAGGTCTCGGCCGGCTTAGTCGTGGCAGGTCCTGATTTGGCGCGCGCATCCGGCACGCGCTTCGACGTGAAGCGCCTCGACGACATGGTTATCGTCACGGCCGAGGCGCAGGCGGTCGCGGTCGATGCCCGCAGCGACGCGCCACTCTCCGTCGCGCAGGGCTGGCAGGCGCGGTGCGCCCCCGCACTTCCGCCCGTTCTGGCACAAGCCGACCTCGCCGCCGTGACGGCGTGGCGCCGCGACCGGATCGTTTTCCGTGACGCGCCGCTGCCGCAGGTCGCAGCCGAGCTGGAGCGCTACGGCAGGGGGCGCATCCTGCTCCTGGGAAGTGGTCTCGGGGGCCTGTCCGTCACCGCCGCCTTCGACGCGCACCGGGCGGACAAGGCCCTCGACGTTCTGAGTGAGACCCTGCCGATCCGTGTGTCTCGGCTGACACCGCTCCTCACGATCGTTCGGGCCGCGTGAGGCGTCCCGCGAAAAAAATCGGCCGCCCCGATAGTCCTTCCGTCCGCGCCTGGGGTCCTACCTGATGGAGGGTCTCTCGCGACGCCCTCCCGACAATCGGCGGCCTGCACAAGCGGGCGGTGGAGCGGTGGGGCTATGGGTCGGATCGGATATGAGGCTGCGCGGCACGGCTGCCCGGTATTATGCAGCAACCTCACCCAAAAGCGTTGAGGTGAGCAATTTGAAGGGGCTTGCTATGTGGGAAACTTGCCTCATACTATCAGGTTGGTATCGGCTTGGCCAACCCGCTGTGCCATGTAGTACATTGTGATGGCCACCTGAGGGCATTATGACGACTGATTTGGCACAGAATGGTACTCTAATAGAAACTCAGCGCGGCTCTGGGGCGCATTATAATTTATATCAGCAGGGGAAAGTTCCGATTTTTCATGCCGATGGGATTGCGGACCTAATGTCAGGCCCTGCAGTTTGTCAGCTAAAATTACATCGCGTCGAAAACATTGATTTCGACAATTTAATCGAAGGAGTTGCTCTGGAACAGCGCGTGGTCACTGTTACGCTGACCGTTCCAACCATCCAACTCATTGAGATAGCAACAAATATCTTAACCCACTTCAAGGACAACAAAGAGTCCTTGCTTGCGAGCATCGAGCAGAGAAAGTCTGTTGCAGAGGCGCTTTTAGACGCCTTCGAGGTGCGCCATGATAAAGACTAAAAATACATCAAGAGTTAGCCGCGCGTCCTTATCGGACCAGTCGGCCGCTATCTATCTTCCCTTTCTACCATCTTTGCAGGGTTTCCGTGATCAATTCGATTACGCCCTAGTGCCTGAGTGGGATGGGGCGGACAGCGTTGCGATCAATCAGGCCGTTCTAATTAGGGTCAATAGGCTGCTGACCAAATATAGCGCAGCATCTCTGAATTACATTGTGGAGGTTTCTCCGTCTTCAGACGGGACACTTTCGATTATATGGGACGACAGTCGGGGGAATTATATATACTTAGGTGTCGGCCCAGGCGAAACCATGCATGTGTACTATCAATTAAGAGATGGACGCTCCTGGGAAGGTGTGTCACTCGCAAGTGACTCTATCCTAGACACAAACCTCGCAACCGCTTTGAGCTTTATTCATCCTTTTGAGCCCGAGGGTAGACCTTTCCGTGACCACCATTCCAGAGCAGGACAGCAGTACATCTTGCGCGCCAAGGTTGCCTGATGGCTGCTCGCTTGCAGATGAGAATGATATCTGGCTCAGGCATATCATCGAAGCCAAAGCAACAAGGGTCGAAGAGCCGAGGCTGAAGGCTCAGTACATTCAAAGGAAGCTTGAACTTGTCACGGACCGCCCGTGGCAGGCAGAGATATCGGGGCGCCTTTTGAGCATTGCCAACGATGTTTCCGAGAAAGCAGAAGCAGCAGCAAACGCTTCGGAGTCTGAAAGCATTAAATTTAGACATGTTGCTAGCGTGGCTGTCGCTACAGTTCGCCAGAACAAACTTTTGGACGTCGTCCACGAGCCGAAGAAAGATGACCCTGCTCATTCCAACATTGTGGCCTACAACGTGCCAATGGCGCCGCTATTAAACGATCAAGCGGTTCCGAAGGTCTCTCAAGAGTTTATAAAAAAGCTGTGCGATAGCTTTAGGGTCGATGACGCGGATAATTTGACCGCATTGCATGCAATGCGGTCTGAGGTAATTTCAAAATCGCAAGCCCCCTCTACAAACTCCACAAGCGAACCCCCTGCCGCTTCCCAACTCCAGCAATTCGTCCCTGTCGCGCGGCTGTTCCCAACGACTGAATGAGTCGATAGGCTACAGCTTTCCGAAGCTGCATGTCGCCGTCGTCCCACCCCTTCATCCGGATCACGGCCAGTGCAATCTCCCGCGTATTGAGCGGTTTACCGGCTTCTTCAAGCGCCTGCTTGCAGAGATTGAACATCTCTCCATATGCGAACAGCCGATTAAGATGGGCGTAGGCAGGGAAGCGCGTCTGCGTCTCAGGTGATACATCATAGAGTGCGAGAACGGCTGTGACGCTGGACAGGTCGCGCTCTGCCTTGTCGATCTGCCGCCGCAACTCGGCGATGTAAGCCTCGATCTCGTTGCGCTTAGCTTGAAGCGTGGTGACGATCTGAGGGAGGGCCATCAGGCGGCTCCCTTCGGCATGTGGTGGCGCTGCCAGTAGCCCTTCCAGACCTGAGACGGCGGGTGACGGAGCGAGGCCCCCGCAATCATCTGATACTGCCCACCGTTGCTGACTCGGCGGGAGTTCTCGCGCCACGCCATCTCGGCGGCATAGGCGGCGAGGTAGGGGCCGGCGATGTGGTGGTGAACGCCCATCTCGGAGCGGCGGAGACGGGAAAAGAACGACTCGGCTTGGTTGGTGCAGGCTTCGTCGGCGCTGTAGGCGACCTGATGGTTGATGCGGTGGGTCTTGAACGACTTGTGCAGCCGGTCCCAACCCTTCGCCTCATCGGCATGGATGATTGAGCCAGGAGCCACGCGCGCCTCAATCGTCTCAACGCTCTCGGCTTCGGTGCGGAAGGCGAAGGTGAGCGCCTTGCCCTTGCGCTCACGGATCACGACGACGACGCGACGCTTGCCCGTCTGGTTCTCAGCAAGGCGACGGTCGCGCCGATCCACCTTCCTGTTCTCGGGACGGATGTGCCCGCCGAAGTAGGCGCCATCCACTTCCACGGTGCCCGACACCGTAGCGTCGGCCGTCTCAGCCGCTACCGCCTCTCGCAGCTTGTGCGCCATGACGAACGCAGTCCGATACTGGACGTTGAGATCGCGGCTGAGTTGGAGTGCGCTGTGCCCCTTGGCGCCGTTGGCGAAAATGGCGATGGCAAGCAGGTGGTCGCGGATCGGGAGCTTGCGGCTGGCGAAGATGGTCCCGCTTGTGACGCTGTACTGGTGGCGGCAACCCGCGCATTTGAAGAGCTTGCGGGTGGTGATGAAGGAGTGCTTGAGGCAGCCGCAGCGCGGGCAGAACGGGGCGCCGTCAGTCTCGGCCCACCGGATCGCCTTGAACGCCTCCCAAGCTGTCTCATCGGTCATGCGCGCTACTTGGGCGAGGCTGAGAGAGCGGGCGGCGCGAGAGAGAAGGAAATGCTGAGCCACGACGGCCACCCGAACGTTTTGCGTTGAGGTGATTGTTATGGTGCAATTGGGCGCACGTCAACGCTTTTAGTCGCCTTGACGCAAAAAGCCTCACGCGCTATCTCTTCGGTGCAATGACACCTCAGCACTGCCGCGCAGCTAGAGCTTGGTTGGACTGGTCGCAGGGCGACCTGTCTCAACGTGCCAACATCGGGCTGAGCACGATCAGGCAGTTTGAGAACGGCTTACGCACGCCGATCACCAACAACCTGCTGGCGATGCGGCGTGCCTTCGAGGAAGCCGGGATCGTACTGAACGATGATCCGGCCGGGATCGCCTTTGTAGGCAATCCCGGCGCCAAGGATCAGAACGGAAGCGGCGACGCCCCGTGATGCGAGAGGCCGCGCACGATCTTAGAGACCGTGCCGCCGTTGACGCAGAAGTAGAAAGCCGTCCGCGACTGGCTCCATCCCTTCACCAAGACGGCATGGAGGATGTGGCAGGCGGTGAGATGGTCGCAGGGAAACTCAGCCATGATGGTTCCTTATCGCCGCACAGGCGAATTGAAGGGACCGGCTTGAACGAGGCGACCAAAGATGCGACTCTATAGCTCTCGGGCCATCGCTCTCAGGTTACTGTCCAAGCCGGGTAGTGAATTGGAGTGTGGTTCCGGCCCAGGCTGGTGCGCTAACATCAGCCTGGGCCGCTAGGCTCTTCTGAGCCCATGGTTGCCGACCATGACGTTCTCCTTCGTTTGCGCCGACCAGGACGCGGGGTGGGACGGGTAGCTCAGCCGAACACGCCAGAGCGTGCTCCGACTGAACCGGCATCTGAGCCGTGCGACGTTCCCGCGTCGTGCGGCTCATTCTCGTTAAAGGGCACGCGATAGAGCTTGCCCTCCTTGATGACCTTGCCCTGAGTCACGAGCACGCTGAGCGCTTTGAAGAAGGCGCCGGTGCTTCGCTTCATGCCATGGGCGGGGGCGAGCTCGTGATCCATTATGTACTTAACGATATCGGCGCTCTTGATTGGCCCTTGATCTGCGATTACCTGCAAAATGGTAGGTCGCATAACGCCGCGCTCATGCACAGCCGCGTCTGGCGGCCTCGTTTGCCAGGAAAGACAATAATAGTCGCCGTCTTTTTTTAGCTCGCCCTTGCTGACCATTTTGCGAAGGGCATTGTAGAGTGCCCCACCATAGGCTCCGATATCTTGCCCTAATGGGTGGCCCTCTAGCCGCTCTTTGATATCTGCTGTGGTCAAGCCGTGCTCGGACTCACGAAGAAAACCAAGAAGCACAGGCGCCCATTTGCGGACATGGCCACTGCCGCTTGCGTCATCCTCCCCGCCCCCGTCTGCCGCTAGGGCGGCCTGCATCTCGGGCGGCATGAAGAGGGCGGCAGCGGAGAGTTTGGCGTTGAGCGCTTCGAGCTGCTTTCCAAGAGCCTCGTGCTCGCGAGCTACGGAGTCGCGCTCATCCTTGATGCGGAGAACGCTCTCAAGGGTAAGCAGAACAGGACTTTGAGAGCGCGACTCAGGCACGACACCACCTTCTTGCCCGCTCACACTTACCGCCTCTTGCGAGGATGGCAAGGGGAAGAGTGATGAGTGAGTGAGGAAAGGGCGGGAGGAGAGAGAAACCATCACATCACCTCAACGCTTTTGGGTGAGGTTGCTGCATAATACCGCGGCTGCCTGCGCAAGGTGTTGCGGCAAGGCGTTTGCGCGCTCGCTCTGGCGAGCGCCTTTACGGGCCTGTCGGGTGTAAGCCGGGCGCTCGCCGAACCGGCCGACATGGCGACGCGGACCGATTTCGATATCGCAGCCCAGCCGCTCGCCGACGCGCTGGTGCAGTTTACCGCTCGCACCGGCATTCAGTTCTTCGTCGATGGCCGACTTGCCCGCCACACCCGCTCGGCCGTTGCCCGGGGCACGCTCTCGCATCGCGAGGCCTTGGCCGCACTGCTCAGCGGCACCGGCCTCACCTATCGCTTCCGCGACGCCGACATGGTGACGATCGGTCCGGTCGACCACACCAGCGCGATCACGCCCGCGGAGGGGGGAGAGGCGAGCTTCGATGAGATCTCGGTCCAAGGTCAGAGCCCGACCTTCGGCACGACCGGCTTCGTTGCGACGCGCTCCACCGCCGGAATGAAAAGCAACACGTCTATCCTCGATACGCCTGCCACCGTCAGCGTCATCACCCGCGAGGAACTCGATGTGCGCGGCGTGCAGGACATCGAAACGGCGGTCGCCTACACGCCGAACGTGAAAGCGACCGACTATCCCGGCGGCCAGGGCGCACCTGCCTTCACCATCCGCGGCTTCCGCAGCATCGGCTTGGAGAACGTCTACGAGGACGGGCTGCGCGCCGGCTTCAACGCCTACAACCAGCAGATCGAGCCTTACGCCTACGAGCGCATCGATGTCATCAAGGGGCCGGCCTCGGTGCTGTACGGCCAGGGCCAGCCCGGCGGCATCATCAACCTCGTCTCGAAGCGCCCGAGTTTCACTCGGTTCAATGAGGTCTATATCCAGGGCGGCTCCTATGGCCGCGTGCAGGGCGCATTCGACCTCACGGGGCCGGTCGAGGGCAACGAGCAGTTCACCTATCGCCTCACCGGCCTCCTGCGTAAGGCCGATACGCAGGTCCAGTACTCACCGGACGACCGCGTCTTCCTCGCACCCGCCCTCACCTGGCGGCCGGACGCCGACACCTCGCTCACCGTGCTCGCCAAATACGGCAGCTACGACCGGGGCGGCTCCGAGCAGAGCACACCGCTCGTCGGCTCGCTCTATGCCGGCACGCTCGGGCGTTTCGAACGCGACCTTTTCCTCGGCGTGCCAAGCTTCAACAAGGAAGCCATTGAGACGAAGTCGATCGGCTACATTCTCGACCACACCTTCGCCGAGAACTGGATCTTTCACTCCTCGGCCCGCTTTACCGATACGCATAGTGACTTCAATCTTGTTGGCGCTTATGACGGCAGCCTTGCAAACAATCGCCTTTATCGAATATTTCCATACCTACGCACCGGTGCCTCGCAAGCGATTTTAACGGACAATCACATCGAGGGTCGATTTGATCTTCTTGGCGTGCAACACAACATTGTTGCAGGCGTCGATTATTGGCGCTACCAGGACCGCGATCGGCGCACGTTTTCTGACGATGAGATATTTCTTGATGTCTACAATCCAAGATATCCGGCAAGCGTGACGTTTCCGACAGCGACGAGTTATTCAAGCGACGGACGATACTCGCAACTCGGATTTTTCCTACAGGATCAAATCAAGGTCGGCGGCTTCATCCTTACCGGTAGCATCCGACAGGATTATGCGAAGGCCAAGGCGACGGACAAGCTAACCGGCATCCCGTCGAGCAACAGTCCCGACGCGCTCAGCTACCGCGCCGCACTCGGCTACGAGTTCGACGCGGGGGTGGTGCCCTACGTGTCCTACTCGACCTCCTTCGCGCTCAACGCCGGCAATCGCCGCGACGGCAGCGTGCTCGACCCGTCCGAGGCCAAGCAGATCGAGGGCGGCGTGAAGTACCAGCCGCCGGGCGGCAACGCGCTCTATACGGCCTCGGTCTTCGAGATCACTCAGACTAACGTTCCGACTGCCGACCCGAGCGCGCCGGGCTTCCTCGTCCTGACCGGCGAGGCCGTCTCGCGCGGGTTCGAGATCGAGGGCAAGGCTTCGCTCACCGACGGCCTTAGCATGACGGCGGGTTACGCCTATCTCGAGACCAAAGTGACGAAGGACAACATCAACCCGTTCACCGGCCGCAGCAACGTCGGCAACCAGTTGCCGAACACTCCGCGCAATACGCTCTCGCTCTTCCTTGACTACGCGTTCCCAAGTTCGAGTGCGGTGGCGGGTCTGCGCACTGGGGCAGGCGTGCGCTATGTCGGCCGCGCCACCGACATCACCAACATCGATCACCTACCGGGCTACGCGCTCGTCGACGCTTCGATCAGCTACGATCTCGCGCGCCTCGATCCGAAATGGCGCGGCGTGACGCTCTCGGTCAACGCACTCAACCTGTTCGACCAGCGCTACTTCACCGCCGGCTTCTATCAAGGCACCGGATTCGAAGGATTCCGCCGCACGATCTTCGGGACGGTGGCCTATCGGTGGTAAATTGCTCGATTGGACTGCGGACGCCATGGAGTAGGCGCGCCGCGCTTCGGGCCAAGCTGCTCTCCGATCGGATCGGATTCCGGCATCTCACCGAGCGGGATCTCGCCGCGAAAGGCCGATCCGCCCTGGTCGAAGCTATGCTTCGTCGTATATAGCGCATCCGGGGGATGGACGCCGCCCGGCTCGTCCGGGCCCCTCATCGCGGAGAGACGCGCGCATGACCCGTCGTGTTTCCAGCCATAGGACCGCTCCGATGCGCACACTGACCCGCACCGGCTTCCTGGCCGGTCTCCTCGTCCTCACGTCGATCGGCACCTCTCCGGCGAGGGCGGCCGAGGCGCCGACCGTCTTCGCCGCCGCGAGCCTGAAGAACGCCCTCGACGAGATCGCCGGAAGCTACGCCAGGGAAGGCAAGCCGGCCCCGAAGGTGTCGTACGCGGCCTCGAACACGCTGGCCAAGCAGATCGAACAGGGCGCCCCCGCCGACCTGTTCTTCTCGGCCGATCTCGACTGGATGGACTATCTCGCCAAGAAAGATCTCATCCGGCCGGACACCCGGGTCAGCCTGCTCGCCAACAGCATCGTGCTGATCGCCCCGAAGGATTCCAAGGCCGAGGTGACCATGGGGCCGGGCCTCGATCTCACGGCGGCACTCGGCACCGGCAAGCTCGCCATGGGCAATGTCGAGGCGGTGCCGGCCGGCAAGTACGGCAAGGCCGCTTTGGAGAAGCTCGGCGGCTGGGCGGGTGTGAAGGACAGGATCGCCCAGGCCGAGAGCGTGCGCGCCGCCCTGCTCCTGGTCTCGCGGGGCGAGGCGCCGCTCGGCATCGTCTACGCCACCGACGCAGCGGCGGACGCCAATGTGAAGATCGTCGCCACCTTTCCCGCCGACAGCCACCCGGCGATCGTCTACCCGGTGGCGATCACCCAGGAATCGCGCAATCCGGACGCCCCCGCCCTGCTGACCTATCTGCGCGGGCCCACCGCCAGGGCTGCTTTCGAGAAGCAGGGCTTTACCGTGCTGAACCGCCCGGCCACCGCCGCAGCCACGCCGTAACGGGCTGGTTCGCCCGCGCGGCGCCGGCCTTCGGTATCGCCTGCCGGCTCTCCATGAGGCCGTTCCGGAGCAGGGATTGCTCCCTGGAGCCGTGCGCCTGCCGCTCCTGATGACGGACGGAATATCGCGCGAGACCCGATCAGCAGAGCCGGTTGGCGGAAGGGGTGGGATTCGAACCCACGGTGGAGTTGCCCCCACGGCGGTTTTCAAGACCCGTACGCCCACCTGCCGTTCCGGCCTCCTCGGCGAGAAGCTGAGCAACGACAGCACCTTGTGCCATGATGCTGTCGAGCGGAGGAACCGAGCACTGTTTAGCCGAGTCGGCACAGGCCCTGATGTCGGCGACAGAACGAAGAGGCGACGGTCACGGTTGCCTTCCCGACCATTCAGAATGGTCGAGCGCGCCCCCGCGGGCTCTCATGGTTCAACGGTTGAACCATGGTCGGCGAGTCGGTTCGAGATCGATCGGCACCCCGGTCCTCGGCAGGGTCGGTGCTGGTCGCTCGCCAGCATCGCGGCAACCGTCCTGGTCACGATCGGCCCGAACGATCCCGCAATGGTCCCGCCGTAAGTTGTCCGACGAGCAGACGATTGCCCGGTCGAGCACTCGTCGCTTCCACCCTGAAGCCGAGATGCGAACCGCCAAAAAAATGGAGGTGATGACGTGGACATGGTGATCGAGGGGTAGGCGCCGAGCGCCCACCCGCTCGCGGCAGGACGCCCTCTGGGCGAGGCCGACCTCGTCGGCCCGCCCGAAGCCGCCCCGCCGGTTCGTCAGGCGGCGGGGGAAAACCCCTTCACAGGTCGTATTCCTTAGAGAGGTATATAAGGAACCCGACCTCCGAAGGGAGTTTCGTGGGCGAGTTCACCCCGCCCGCTTGATCTCGTACCGGTCCTGCCGATCCACGTGCAGGCGCATCTCGTAGCGGGCGCGCCCGAGCACCTGGGCCGAACTCGTCGCGAGAAGTTCGAACAGCCGCCGATTCACCAGGAGGTGATGCTCGACATTCCCGCGGCGCCGGAAGCCGAGGTTCCGACCCGCCGACTGGTTGAACTCGTCCACGTGGCGCAGGCCCACAAGGTCACGCCGCCCGGTCCAGGCGTTCAGCGCCTGCATCTGTTCGTACTCGTCGGGCGTCATGAACGTCATCGTCTGGAGGATGTTGCGCCCGATCAGGGCGTTCGAGCCTCGTGCGGCCATGTGGGTGATCGTGTCCTCCAGCATGGCGACACGGTTCGAGATGATCGCGAAGCTCTGAGTCGGACGGGCTTCGCGGAACTCGGCGCAGCGAGTGGCGAGGTTGTCGCCGCGGACGGAGCGGTGGGCGTGGACGTCAACAACGTCGCGCTGGATGCGG
>DYYG01000055.1 GCA_020741775.1 Methylorubrum populi | reverse complement strand
CTGCGCCGAGGCGGCCGACGCCCTGGTGATCGTGACCGAGTGGAACGCCTTCCGCGCCCTCGATCTCACCCGCCTCAGAAGCCTGATGAAGGCCCCCGTCCTCATCGATCTCCGAAACGTCTACTCGCCCGCTGAAGCTGAAAAGCATGGCTTCGCGTATTCCGGCGTCGGAATTGCATGATCGCCGCGCGCGGCCGACCCCTCGGCGCGCAATGCATCGCGGCGAGGTCGGCGGGCGGGAAAAAGATCACCTCTTCATCTAACCTGACACTCAACGAAAACTTGAACACGCAGCCATCCGATCACTCCGGACAGAGTGATCTCTTCAAGGCATTGAAGGCAGACGCCAAAGCCGCCTTCAATCCTCATGAAAATCTTCGCCGCACCCGCGGCGAAATTACGGCAATTGATCACTCTGTTTCACCAGCTCCATCCAATGTCTGCTGGCTCGATCACTTCGCCGTTTTCGAGCCGTCAACGATTCACTGATGAATACGTGCCACACAATCTCCCAATCTCTCAGGATTAAGGGAGATGTCGCAGCCAAGCGGGTTGGACGGTCCTGACGGCCATACTAAGAATGCCTATTAACTCCTCCGGCCGCCGGCCGCCCGTTCTCGGGTGTGGCGGCACAGCGGATGGCTTGCGGGGCATTCGGGGTGACGGCGCCTACGCCCTCACCGGCCGAAAACCGGTCCCTGCTTCACGAGCGTAAACGGATCGACGTGACTCACCGCAAAGACATCGCGATCGTCGGCCGCGCCTGCCGCCTGCCCGGGGCTCCGAACGTCGAGGGGCTGTGGCAGCTCCTGACCGAGGCGCGCTGCGCCGTTTCGCGCATCCCCGAGGATCGCTGGTCGCTGCCGGCCTATGGCCATCCGCGGGCGCAGGAGCGGGGCAAGAGCTATACCTGGGCCGCCGGTGTCCTCGACGACATCTGGTCGTTCGATCCGGGCGTGTTCGGCATCTCGCCCCGCGAGGCGGAGCAGATGGACCCGCAGCAGCGCATGCTGCTGGAGCTGACCTGGGAGGCGTTCGAAGATGCCGGCCTGCGTCCGTCGGCGGTGGCGGGCAGCCATATCGGTGTCTTCGTCGGCGCCTCGGCACTCGATTACGGCAACCTGCGCATCCTCGACCCCTCGTCGGGCGACGCCTATGCCGCCACCGGCAACACGCTCTCGATCATCTCGAACCGCATCTCCTACATCTACGACCTCAAGGGCCCGAGCTTCACCCTCGACACGGCCTGCTCCTCCTCGCTGGTCGCGCTCAACGCGGCGATCGCGGCGATCGAGGCGGGCCAAGTCGACACCGCCGTGGTGGCCGGCGCCAACATCCTGGCGAGCCCGTTCAACTTCATCTCGTTCTCCAACGCGCAGATGCTCTCGCGCACCGGCCTGTGCCAGGCTTTCTCGGCCAGCGCCGACGGCTATGTGCGCGCCGAGGGCGGCGTCGTCCTGATCCTGCAATCCGCCGAGGCCGCTGCCCGCAGCGGCCGGGCGGTGCGCGGCGTGATCGCGGCGAGCGGCGTCAATTCGGACGGCCGCACCACCGGCATCTCGCTGCCCTCCGGCCATGCCCAGGGCGCGCTGCTGGAGCAGGTCTACCGCGACGCCGAGATCGACCTCGACTTGATCGCCTTCGTCGAGGCGCACGGCACCGGCACGCCGGTCGGCGACCCGATCGAGGCCGGCGCCATCGGCGGCAAGCTCGGCAAGCCGCGGCGGGCGCCGCTGCCCATCGGTTCGATCAAGACCAATATCGGCCATACCGAGCCGGTCTCGGGGCTCGCCGGCCTGCTGAAGGCCAGCCTCGCCCTGGAGCACGACCTGCTGCCGCCCTCGCTGCACGCGGCCGAGCTGAACCCGGACATCCCCTTCGAATCGCTGAAGCTCGCCGTCACCCGGACGCCGCTGGCCCTCAGCCGCGGCACCACCGAGCGTTTCGCGGGCGTGAACTCCTTCGGCTTCGGCGGCACCAACGCCCACGTCGTCCTGACCGACCCCGCCCCCGTCACGGCCAAGGCCGAGGCCGGCCCCGCGCCGGAGATCCTGCTGCTCTCCGCCCAGAGCCGCGCGGCCCTGAACGACCTCGCCCTCGATTACGCCGAGCGCTTCGAGCACGCCTCGCCCGAGGAGGCCGGACGCGTCGCTGCGGCGGCGTTCCATCGCCGCGAGCGCCTGTCGACCCGCCTCGCCCTGCCGATCGGCCCCGCCACCGATGTTCCGGCCGCTCTGCGCGCCCTGGCCGAGGGTGAGGAGAGCGAGGCCGCCATCGTCGGCACCGCCGTCGAGCGCAATGCCGAGGTCGCCTTCGTCTATTCCGGCAATGGCAGCCAGTGGGTCGGCATGGGCCGCGAGGCCTATGAGCAGAGCGCGTCCTTCCGCGCCCGCTTCGACGAGGTCGATCGCCTGTTCGAGACACTCTCCGGCTGGTCGCTGAAAGAGGCGATGTTCGCCGAGGATCTCGACGCGCGCCTTTCTCTCACCCGGGTCTCGCAGCCGCTGATCTTCGCGATCCAGAGCGCCTCGACCGTGGCCCTGCGTGCCAAGGGCCTCGCGCCGCGCTACGTGCTCGGCCACAGCGTCGGCGAGATCGCCGCCGCGGAAGCCGCCGGCATCCTGAGCCTGGATCAGGCCGTCCGGGTCATCTTCTACCGCAGCAAGCATCAGGAGACGACGCGCGGCTTCGGCACCATGGCGGTTCTGCTCGGGCCGGTCGAGGAGATGGAAGCGTTCCTCGCCGACTACCCGACCCTCGATGTCGCCGCCTATAACAGCCCCAAGGCCATCACGGTCGCCGGCCCCGAGGCGGATATCGAATCCGCCATGAAGGCGCTGGCGCGCAAACGCCGCCGCGGGCGCAAGCTCGACCTCGAATACCCCTTCCACGGCCGGCTGATGGACCCGACCGAGCGTCCGCTGCTGCGCGACCTCGGCGGCCTGAAGGCCTCCGCCGGCCACACCGCCATGGTCTCGACCGTGACCGGGACGGTGCTGCCCGGCGCGGAATTCGGTGCCGGCTACTGGTGGCGCAACATCCGCGAGCCGGTCCGCTTCTGCGAGGCATTGCAGGAGGCGACCCGCCAGGGCGCCCGCGTCTTCGTCGAGGTCGGCCCGCGCGCGACCCTGCTGCCGCATATCGGCGACGCCATCGAGCCCCTCGGTATCGAAGTGGCCTCCGTCGGCGTGCTGCACCGCAAGCCGGTGGATGGCGATCCGATCGCCAAGGCGGTCGCCGCCGCCCTGGTCGCCGGCGCCGCCGTGGACGAGGCGCGCCTGTTCGGCACCGATCCGGCGGGCCCGCTCGCCCTGCCGCTCTATCCCTGGCAGCGCCGGCCGTTCCGCCTCGCCGAGACGACCGAGGGAGCGGGCGCCGCCCCCCGGCCCTACCACCCGCTGGTCGGAACACGGCTCTCGCCGGACGGGCTCGAATGGCACGGCCATCTCGACGCCGCCCTCGTGCCCGAACTCGACGACCACCGCATCGACGGGCAGGTGATCCTGCCGGGTGCCGCCTTCGTCGAGATGGCCCTGCAGGTGGCCCGCCAGGCCCTGCGCGAGGAGAGCGTCACCCTCGCCGATGTCGAGATCCTCTCGCCGATGGTCTTCGCCGAAGACTCTCTGCGCGAGGTGCTGGTCCGCCTCTCCGGCTCCGGCAATCAGATCCAGATCCTCAGCCGCCCGCGCCTGACCCCGACGCCGTGGCAGCTTCATGCCTCGGCCAAGATCATCGAGGGCGACTTCCCCGTCCCCGCCCGCCGCGATCTCGTGCTGCCCGCCGATCACGCGGTCACCGGGGAGAGCCTGTATCGCCGGGCGCTGGCCTCCGGCCTCGGCTTCGGCGCGAGCTTCCGGCAGGTCGCGGCCTCGGCCCGCATCGACGAGACCACCATCGTCTCCGAGTTGGTCCCGGCCGAGGCCGATGCCCGCTACGGCCTCATGCCCGCGCGCCTGGATTCCTGCTTCCACGGCCTGATCCTGCTCTTCGCCGAGTTGATGGGCGAGGGCTCGACCAAGGCCTATGTGCCGGTGCGCTTCGGCGAGGTGCGCCTGCTGCGCCCCGGTGCCGGCATCGCCCGGGCCGAGATCCGCACCCGGCGCTGCAACGAGCGCTCGATCCTGGCCGATTTCACCCTCCTCGATGCCGAGGGCGAGGTGATCGCCACGATCCGTGAGGGCCGCTTCCAGGCCCTGCGTGCCAAGAGCGGCAGCGACCTCGACGCCTACGCGATCACGCAAGGGGTCGAGCGCGCCACCGAGCCGACCGCCCTGCCGCTGGATCGCCGCCCGAGCGTGGCCGAGCGCCTGCGCCCGAGCCTCACCGTCGCGACCGCGCCGGACGAGGCCGAGCTGGGGCCGGGCCACTTGCTGCTGGAGGGCTGGGCGACGGCTTTGGCCTACCGTCTGGCCGAGGGTCTGTCCGAGAAGGGGAAGGTCGTCCTCGACGGCCGCCTGCCCGAGGCACTGCACGCTTGGGCGAACAACGCCCTTTATGCTCTCGAAAGCAGCGGGCTCGCCTCCCTGGAGGGCCGCACCTGGCGCCTGCGCCAGGATGTGACCCTGCCGGCGCCCGAAGAGACCATGCGCTGGATCGCGTCCGACCATCCGGAGCTGTCCGCCGAACTGGTGCTGCTCGCCGACACCACCGCCCTGGTCGGGCGGATCGTGGCGGGCGAGGCGCCGGCCGCCACCCTGTCGCCGGCCGCCCTCGACGCCTTCCACCTGCGCGGCGCCACGGCCCGCGCCGCCGCCGACGTGGTGGCGCGGATCGTCGCCGAAGCCCGCGAGCGCCTGCCGGGGGACCGCGCCCTGCGCATCCTCCAGGTCGGCTTCGGCCCGCTCTCGGCCCGGATCGCCGCCTTCGCCCGCGAGGCGGATGCCCGGCTGACCGTGCTGGAGACGGACCGCCGCCTCGCCGAGCGCGCCCGCCTCGGCCTGCCGGGCTCCGTCACCGTCGCCGAAGCCGCCGACGGCCTGCCCGCCAGTGCCTTCGACCTCGTTCTGGCGAGCGACGTGCTGCACCGGGCCGACAAGGCCCTGCCGGGGCAACTCGCCTCGGCCCTCGCCTCCGGCGGCCTGCTGGTGGCGGTCGAGCCCGGCGCCTCGCTGTTCCGCGACCTCGTCTTCGGCCTCGAGCCCAGCTGGTTCGAGGAGGCGGTCGCCGGCATGCCGGTCTCCCGTCTCGACGACGTGGCCGGCTGGCAGCGTCGCCTGAGCGCCTCCGGCCTCGTGCGCGTCTCCGCCGACCGGGCCGCCTCCGTCAACGGCGACGACCTGCTGCTCGTCGCCGAGGCCCCGACCCGGCCGGCGGTCGGCCACGGCCAGAGCTTCGCCTTCGTGGTCGGCTCCGACGACGATTTTGGCGCCGAAACCGCCTCCTCGCTGGCGACCCTGCTGGTGGCGAGCGGCGTCCATGTCTCGATCATCCTCGATTCCGAGCAGTCGCTGCTGGAACTGGAGCGCGAGACCCCCGACACGGTGGTGTTCCTCGCCGGCGCCTTCGCCGGAGAGGGCGAGGCGGCCGCGCGTCTGCGCGACCGCTGCCTCAGCCTCAAGCGCTGCGCCGAGTATCTCGGCGGCCGCCAGACCCGCCTCTGGGTGGTCGCCCCCGGTGCCACCCGCGATGCCGGCGGCGAGCCGGCGGCGGTCGAGGCCGGCGTCTGGGCCTTCAGCCGGACCCTCGCCAACGAGGCGGCCAATCTCGACGTGCGCCGGATCGACCTGTCGCCGGCCCTGTCCTCGAAGGATGCCGCCGAGCGCCTGCGCGCGCTGATCCTGTCGGGCACCGACGAGACCGAGATCGTGCTCGATGCCGACGCCACCCGCGTGGTGCGCTTCCATCCCGGCCGCGCCATCCGCGGGGACGGCGAGGCGGCCCCGGCCGCCCGGCTGGAGCGCTCCAATACCGGCGGCCTCAACGAGATGGTCTGGGGCCCGGCCGAGCGCGCCGCCCCCGGTCCCGGCGAGGTCGAGATCGCGGTCGCGGCCACCGGCCTGAATTTCCGCGACGTGCTCTGGGCGCTGTCGATGCTCCCGGAGGAAATCCTGGAGGACGGCTTCGCCGGTCCGCGCCTCGGCCTCGAAGTCTCCGGCCGCGTCACCGCCATCGGCGCGGGCGTGGTCGATTTCGCGGTCGGCGATTCCGTCGTCGCCTTCGCCCAATCGGGCTTCGCCACCCACGTGGTGGTGCCCGAGATGGTCGTAGCGCCGATGCCGGAAGGCCTCGACCCGGCCGCTGCCGCCACGGTGCCGGTCGCCTTCCTCACCGCCTATTACGCGCTCTGCACCTGCGCCCGCCTGCGCAAGGGCGAGTGGCTGCTGGTGCATGGCGGCGCCGGCGGCGTGGGCCTCGCTGCGCTCCAGATCGCCAAGTGGAAGGGCGCCCGCGTCATCGCCACCGCCGGTTCGCGGGAGAAGCGGGCGCTGGTGGCCGCGCTCGGGGCCGAGCACGTGCTCGATTCCCGCTCGCTGGCCTTCGTGGACGATGTCCGCCGCATCACCGGGGACGGCGTCGACGTGGTGCTCAACTCGCTGTTCGGCGAGATGATGGAGCGCTCGCTGAACTGCCTGCGGCCGTTCGGGCGCTTCGTGGAGCTGGGCAAGCGCGATTACGTCGCCAACACCCACATCGGGCTGCGGCCGTTCCGCCGGAACCTCTCCTATTTCGGCGTCGATCTCGATCAGGTGCTGCAGCATCAGGGCGAGGACGGGGCGCGGATGTTCCGTGAGGTGATGGCTCTGTTCGCGGAAGGGGGCCTGCGTCCCCTGCCCTACCAGCCGTTCGCCGCCGACGAGACCTCGGACGCGTTCCGGCTGATGCAGCAATCGGGGCATGTCGGAAAAATCGTCGTCACGCCGCCGGCTCCCGGCAGCGTCGCGCGGGTGCGGCGCGTGCCCTTCACCGTCTCGGAGCGGAACGTCCATCTCGTCACCGGCGGCCTCGGCGGCTTCGGCGTCGAAGCGGCCCGCTGGCTCGCGGATCGCGGCGCCCGCCGCATTCTGCTGGTCGGCCGCTCGGGCAAGCCGAACGAGGAGGGCCGCGCCCTCATCGCCGAACTCTCGGCCAAGGGCGTCAGCGTCGAGACCAAGGCCTGCGACATCACCAGCCGCCGGGCGGTCGAAGCCCTGATCGAGGGCATCGAGGCCCGGGGCGACAAGCTCGCGGGTGTGATCCACGGCGCCATGGTGCTGCAGGACGGGCTGATCTCGGCGATCGAGCCCGAGACGCTGAGCGCCGTGATCGCGCCGAAGGTGATCGGCGCCCAGCATCTCGATGCCGCGACCCGGGGGCGCAAGCTCGATTACTTCGTGCTGTTCTCCTCGGCCACGACCTTCATCGGCAATCCCGGCCAGGGCTCCTACGTCGCCGCCAACGGCTTCATGGAGGGCATCGCCCGCCAGCGCCGCCGTCTCGGCCTGCCGGCGCTGGCGGTCGCCTGGGGTGCCATCGGCGATGTCGGCGTGCTCGCCCGCAACAAGGCGGTGATGGACACGCTGGCCTCCCGCGTCGGCGTAACCCCGATGGAGGCCCGCCTCTGCCTCGACCTGATGGCCGAGGCGCTGGAAGGCCAGGGCGCGGCCAGCGACGAGGGCGTCATCGCCATCGCCGCGATGCATTGGGGCAAGGCGCGCGAGCGGCTCAGCACCCTGCGCTCGCCGAGCTACGCCAGCCTCGGCGGCGATCAGCAGGCCGAATCCGGGACCGTGGCCGCCATCCATATCGGCGCCCTGCTGCGGACGCAGGAGATCGACGAGGTCCGCAAGACCGTGGCCGATGCCATCGTCGAGGACATCGCCCGCATCCTGCGCCTGCCGAAGGACGACATCAGCCGCGTGCGCCAGCTCTCGGAGATCGGCCTCGATTCGCTGATGGGCGTGGAACTCGGCGCGAGCCTGCAGGAGCGCTTCGCACTCGACGCGCCGCCGGCCGGCATCTCCTCGGGCCTGACCGTCAACGAGCTGACCGAGACGCTGATCCAGGCGGTGGCGACCCCGGTGGACGAGGCGGCGGGCGTCACCCTGAGCCTCGCCACCAAACATGTCGGCGATCTCGACGCGGCGACGCTGATGCCGTTCAACGAACTCGTCGAGAAGAACGTCTCCGACATCAAAGAGATTCTGCCATGACCCAGCCGTCACGCCCGCAGGACGGCAGGGCCGCGCTCGCGAGTTTCGTCACCAACCGGCTCGGCCGCGCCAACGCGCGGCCCGGCCCGGCCACCGCCGAACGCAAGGCGCCAGCCGAGGATTCGATCCAGGATTTCGAGAAGCTGACCGGCTACCGGGAGCTGCGCCTGCAGCGCTCGGCCGCCGACCTGATCGGCCTCGGCAACCCGTTCTTCCGGGTGCACGAGACCCGTGCCGCCGCCACCACGCGCATCGACGGCCAAGCCTTCTCCAACTACTCGTCCTACGACTATCTCGGCCTCAACGGTCACCCGACGGTGAGCGGGGCGGCGCGCAAGGCGATCGAAGCCTTCGGCACCTCGGCCTCGGCGAGCCGCATCGTGGCGGGCGAGCGGCCCGGCCATCTCAAGCTGGAGCGGGCGCTCGCCGAGCATTACGGCACGCAAGCCTGTGTGATCATGGTGAGCGGCCACGCCACCAACGTGACCGCCATCGGCGCCATACTGGAGGCGCCGGACGTGATCTTCCACGACGCGCTGATCCACAACAGCGTCGTGACGGGCGCCCAGCTCTCCGGCGCCCAGCGCCGCTCCTTCGCCCATAACGATCCGGCCTCTCTCGAGAAGCTGCTCGAAGCGACCCGCCACGAGCATCGCCGGGCGCTGATCGTGATCGAGGGCCTCTACAGCATGGACGGCGACGCGCCGGACCTTGCCGCCTTCGTCGAGCTGAAGCGCCGCTACGATTGCTGGCTGATGGTGGACGACGCCCACGGCCTCGGCGTCCTCGGCCGCACCGGCGCGGGCCTGCACGAGCATTGCGGCGTCGATGCCGCCGATGTCGACATCTGGATGGGCACGCTCTCGAAGACACTCTCGTCCTGCGGCGGCTATATCTGCGGCCCCTCGGCGCTGGTCGAGTACCTGAAATGCACGGCCGGCGGCTTCGTCTACAGCGTCGGCATGTCCCCGCCCCTCGCCGCCGCCGCCGAGGCCGCACTCTCGGTGATGCAGGCCGAGCCGGAGCGGGTGGAGCGCCTGCGCCGCAACGGGCACCAATTCCTGGCGCTCGCCAAGAAGCACGGCCTCAACACCGGCGCGAGCCTCGGGCTCGCGGTGATCCCGATCATCATCGGCGATTCGCTCAAGGCCGTGACGCTCTCGGACCGGCTGTTCAAGCGCGGCATCAACGTGCAGCCGATCATTCACCCGGCTGTGCCGGAGCGTTCCTCGCGTCTGCGCTTCTTCATGACCTCCGAGCACACGCCGGAGCAGATCACGCAGACCGTCACGACGGTGGCGGAAGAACTCTCCGCGCTGGAGACCGGCGCGACGCTGATCGAACAGCTGATGGCGCGCCGGGGGGCGTGAGCCGCCCGTCCATCTCATCCATCCCCTGAGGTGTCGACGCGAAGCGGCGACCTCGAAGGATCCTCCAGATCCCGCACGATCCCTGGAAGATCCTTCGAGGCCCGCTTCGCGGGCACCTCAGGATGAGGTGGCGTTTGGGATTGCTCGCGGTCTCAACGCCCGGCCAGCCAGATCACGTGCCGCGCCCCGCGCTTGCCCCGCGCCCGCGTGGCGATTTCCTCGACGGCAAACCCCGCTTGTCCGAGCCGTCGCGTGAAGGCCGCATCGGGATGGGCCGACCAGACCGCCAGCACGCCGCCCGGCCGCAGGGCCGCGCGGGCCGCGCCGAGGCCGGCCGCGTCGTAGAGGCGGTCATTGGCGCTGCGGGTGAGACCGTCCGGGCCGTTATCGACGTCGAGCAGGATCGCGTCCCAGGCTCCCGGCCGTTCGCGGATCACGGCGGCGACATCGGCCTCGCGGATCGTCACCCGGGCGTCGTCGAGGCTGCCGCCGGTCAGCTCCGCCATCGGCCCCCGCGCCCAGGCCAACACCGCCGGCACGATCTCGGCCACCGTCACCCGCGCCGACGCCGGCAGGCAGCCGAGGGCGGCACGCAGCGTGAATCCCATGCCATAGCCGCCGATCAGCACCTGCGGGGCCTTTACCGCTCGGATGCGCTCGGCGGAGACTTGCGCCAGGGCCTCTTCGGAGCCGCTGAGACGGCTGTTCATCAGCTCGTTGCGGTCGAGTTGGATCGAGAATTCGTGGCCCCGGCGCATCAGGCGCAAGCTGCCCGCCTCACCGGGGATGGGGGCGGTATCGAGATGTTCCCAGGGGATCAAGGGCCGCCTCGCGGGCTCGTATCGACGATGGAAGGCTGAGGAAGCAGGAGGTGCCCCGCCCACGCGTCAGCACAAACGACAACGGCGCGGGATGCCCCGCGCCGTCGATCGTGTATCCGGGATGAACCCCGAGACATCACATTCCGAACTGGACCTGCCGGCTGTTGCCCCGCTTCAGGTTGCGGAAGCGCGCCATGGCCCAGAGCGGGAAGAACTTCGGGTAGCCGTGGTAGCGCAGGTAGAACACCCGCGGGAAGCCGGTGGCGGTGTAACGCTCCTCGCTCCACAGCCCGTCCGATCCTTGGGTGCGCAGCAGGTAATTGACGCCGCGGGCCACCGCCGGATCCTCGACTTCTCCCACCGCCATCAGCGCCAGCAGCGCCCAGGCGGTCTGCGAAGCGGTCGAATAGCCCGGCTCGAATTCGGGGTTCAGCTTGTAGGAGGAGGCGTCCTCGCCCCAGCCGCCATCCGGGTTCTGGATGCGGATCAGCCACGCCACCGCCTTGCGGATCTCCGGCGATTGCGGATCGATCCCCGCCGCGTTCAGCGCGCAGAGCACCGACCACGTGCCGTAGATGAAGTTCATGCCCCAGCGGCCGTACCAGCTCCCATCCTTCTCCTGATCGTTCAGGAGATAGGTGATGCCGCGATCGAGCGCCCGGCTGGTCGCGCGGGTCTCACCGAGCTGGGACAGCATCGAGACGACGCGGGCGGTGACGTCCGCGGTCGGCGGGTCGAGCAGCGCCCCGTGATCCGAGAACGGGATATGGTTGAGGTAGTGATGGTTGTTGTCGGCATCGAAGGCCGCCCAGCCGCCATCGGCGCTCTGCAGGCCCTCGACCCATTCGCGGGCGCGGGCGATGGCGGTCGAGTAATCGGGCATGCCGCTCACCAGCCCGTGCTGGCGTTGCGCCCGATCCATCGCCATCACCACCACGGCGGTGTCGTCGAGGTCGGGATAATGCGGGTTGGCGTACTGGAAAGCCCAGCCGCCCGGACGCACGTTCGGCTTGGTTTCCGCCCAATCGCCCTTGATGTCGAGGATCTGGAGGGGCTTCAGCCAATCGAGACCGGCACGGGCATTGGCCTCGGCCTGGGCGCCCCCGGCCTCCAGCATGGCGTGGCTGGTGAGCGCCGTGTCCCAGACCGGCGAGAGGCAGGGCTGGACATAGGCCTCGTCCTCCTTCTCGGCGACGAGCTTCTCGATCGCCTCGCAGGCGATCTTCACCTGCGGGTGGTCGCTCGGATAGCCGAGCACCTCGTACATCAGCACCGAGTTGACCATGGACGGGAAGATCGCGCCGAGGCCGTCTTCGCCGTTCAGGCGCTCGGAGACCCAGGCGACCGCCTTATCGATGGCGCGCTGGCGCGGCACCTTCGGGAAATGGTCCTGCGTCTTCTGCAGCACGCGGTCGATGGCGCCGAAGATCGGCGTCCACGGCCAAGTGGCATGGGGGGAGCCCGGCCAGGTGCGCACCGAATCCGGCGGGGTCACGAACAATTCGGCCACGCCGACACCGCGCGGGTTCTTGGCGCGCGGCTTCTTGGCCTGGATCACGAACAGCGGCACCATGGTGCAGCGGGCCCAATAGGACACCTTGTCGAGGTGGAACGGGAACCACTTCGGCAGGTGCATCACCTCCACCGGCATCACCGGCACCGCCGCCCAAGGCACCTCGCCGTAGAGAGCCAGCAGGATGCGGGTGAAGACGTTGGCATTGGCCGCGCCGCCCCGCTGCAGGATCGCCTTGCGCACGGCGCGCATATGCGGCGCCTCGATGTCGTCGCCGATCATCTTGAGGGCGAAATAGGCCTTCACCGACGCGCTCATGTCGAACGGGCCGTCATGCACCAGCGCCCAGCCGCCATGCGTCTTCGACTGGGTGCGGCGCAGGTAATTGCCGATCTTGGCTTCCAGCCCCGGACGCGGCTCGGTCCCGCGGAACTGGTGGAACAGAATGTATTCGGAGGGGATGGTCGCATCCGCCTCCAGTTCGAAGCAGATGTGGCCGTCGGCCTGAGTCATGTCGGTGAGGGCGCGGGCGGCGCTCTGCACGCCGCGCTCCACGTCATCGAGAGACACGTCGCGGGTCTTGGGACGCTGCAGCGTCTCGACCTTGCTTACGGTCGCCTCTCGCATCGCTTTCACCTCGTCCGACTGGTTCGCTGCCGTCGTCATATCCTTCAAGCGACTCCCTGTGCCTGTGCCCGTCCGCACATGCCGGTGCGGAACAGGGCTTGCGCGGCGCTCGTGCCGGATCGGATCGCACCCTCGATGGTCGAAGGCAGACCCGTCTCGGTCCAGTCACCGGCCAGAACCAGATTCCGGTAACGCGTCGTTGCGCCGGGACGACGCGCGGCCTCGGCGGGCGTCGCCGCGAAGGTCGCCCGCTTTTCCTTGACGATCTGCCAGCTAGGCAATTCCCGTGCAAGTCCGTAGAGATCCGCGATCTCAATCCAGATCCGGCGCGCAAGATCCTCACGCCCCTCGTCGAGGAGGTGGTCGGCGCCGCTGATGGTGACCGAGAAGCGATCGGGATAGGCGAACAGCCACTCGGTGAGACCACCGATCACGCCGAGCAGCAGCGGCGCTCCCTCCGGCGGCGGCACCGCGAAATGCGCGTTGACGATGGAGCGGAACTCCTGGGGCGCCGGCGTGCCGGGCAGCAGGTCGGCCGTCACCCAGGACGGCAGGGCCAGCACCACGCCATCGTCCGGGCCGACGGGAATCGACTCGTCGGTGAAATCCAGGCGCTCGATCCGGTTCGGCCCCAGGGCAAGGGCGCGCAGGCGCCGGCCGTAGCGGATTTCCCCGCCCTGGCGGGCGAGATAGCGCAGGGCCGGATCGACGAAGGCGGTGGAGAGGCCTTCGACCGCCACCAGCGGACGGCAGGCACGCCCACCCGCTCCCAGGGTCTCGCGCAGGATGGTGGCGGCCAGCCCGACATCGCTCTCGCGCGGATCGGTGTTGAGGGCGGCGAGCAGCACCGGGTGCCAGAGCCGCTCGTAGAGCGGGCCCTCACAGGCCATCCGCTCGCCGATGGTGCCGCTCTTGCCCGGCGCGTTGCCGGAAGCGGCCATCATCAGGGAGAGGGGAGCGAGATAATCGCGCGCTCGGGTGCCGGGCACGCGGCGCCCCGCCCTCAGCACCCACCAGGGCAGGCGGCCGGCATTCGGGCGCAGGGTCCAGCGCTCGCCGGTCCTCAGATCGGCGAAGTTGAACACGGCCTCGTCAGGGCCGGTCAGGGCCGCTTCCGGCGCGCCGACCAGCCGCATGAAGCCGAGGGTCGAGCGGTTGCCCGACAGCAGCAGATGGTTGCCGTTATCGATGGTGAGGCCGAGCGACGGGTCGTAATACGAGCGGCAGCGCCCGCCCGCCTGCTTGGCCGCCTCGTGCAGAACCACGCGGCTGCCCGCTTCCGCCAGCGAGGCGGCCGCGGAGAGGCCGGCGAGGCCGGCGCCGACGACGTGAACCGTTCCCGCCATCACAGGATCCCGTGGCGCAGGGCGACGAGGAGAAGGGAGAGCTTGCCCGGCTTCACCCGCTCTCGCGGGGCCTCCCAGCCGCGCTTCTCCACCGCGTCAAGGTAGAGCCGGTAGGCGGCGGCCATCAGGCGCGCCGCCTTGGTCGCCCGGCGCGGGCTCTTCGCGATGATGGCCCAGGTCTGGCGGTAATGCTCCTGCGCCTCCGCCGCGACCGCCCGGCAGACTTCCGCGAGGCGCGGATGCGCCAGCGCGCTCTGCGGCGTCGGATTCATCAGGCCGATCCGGTGGAACTTCTCCATCGGCAGGTAGAGGCGCCCGCGCGCCGCGTCCTCGTCGATGTCGCGCAGGATGTTGGTGAGCTGCAGCGCCCGCCCCTGGTGCCAGGCCAGCCGGATTCCCTCCTCCTCGGGCATTCCGAAGATGCGCACCGAGAGCCGACCGACAGCGCTCGCCACCCGGTCGCAATAGAGATCGAGCTTGGCTTCCGATGGGGCGACGATGTCCTCCTCCGCATCCATCGCCATGCCGTCGATGACGGCCTGGAAATCCTCGCGCTTGAGGCCGAAGCGGCGCATCGGCTCCTCCAGCGGCTTCACCCGCGCGGGCGGCCGGCCGGCATAGAGGTCGTCGATATCGGCCCGCCAGCGGTCGAGCTCGGCCGCGCGGACTTCGCGGGCGCCGCCATCGTCGGCAACGTCGTCCACCGCCCGGCAGAAGGCGTAGACGGCATACATCGCCTCGCGCCGCTCCTTCGGCAGCAGGCGCATGGCCGTGTAGAAGGACGAACCGGCGGCCGGCAGGGCAGGCGCCTCCGGGGTCTCACCCGGCAGGGGCGTGGCGGTGGCACTCATCGGCCGGCTCCGGCGGGGGCGTGACGGTGGGCGCGCGAGCGGAACGGGCGGCGCACCAGCGTGGCGGCGATGCCGCCGAGCGCGGTGAGCGCGAAGGCGGCCTTGCCGTGGTGGACTTTCTCGGAGAGCGGATCGCGGGTCAGCAGCCCCTTCGTCAGCACGACGGCGAGGCGATGGATCGCGGCGATCTCCAGGCTCAGACGGGTATCGTCGATGAGGTTCGGCAGCGGCGCCCCCTCATCGAGCAGCGTGAGCGTGCGCTCGGCCAACTCCCGCACCACCGCGAGAAGCTGCGGGCTCGCCCGGTCGGCGCCCAGCATCGACACCTCGGCGCCGTGCTTCCGCATCGTGTCGAGGGGCAGGTAGACCCGGTCGAGATTGCGGAAATCCTTGCCGCAATCCTGGAGGTGGTTGAGCACCTGGAGCGCGGCGCAGATCGCGTCGGACGTCGGATAGACCCGGGCCGGCTCCTCGCCGTGGATGTCGAGCACGAAGCGCCCGACCGGCATCGCCGAGTACCGGCAATAGTGGATCAGCTCGTCCCAATTCTCGTAACGGCTCTTGCGCGCGTCCATGCGAAAGGCGTCGAGCAGCTCCAGCGCATGGGTCGGCGGTTGCCGGTGGGCGGCCAGCTCCCGCTTGAGCGGCTCGACCGCCGGATCGGCCCCGCCCGCGCCGGTGAGGGCGTCGGCCAACGCATCGAGCAGCGCGATCTTGCGCTCGGGGCTGAGATCGGTGTGGTCGGCGACGTCGTCGCCCGCCCGCACATAATTGTAGAAGGCGAGGATCGCGCCGCGATTGCGCGGATGGATCAGGTGCGAGGCGACGGGGAAGTTCTCGTCGTGCTGGCCTTTGCCCGTGCGGGCGTCGGTCGCGGTCTGAAGCCCGGCGCTCATGTCATGTATCCCGCCTGACGGAACCATTGAATCGCATCGCTCAGGCCCTCGCGATAGGGCCGGGCGGAATAGCCGAGTTCGGTCCGGGCCTTGGCGTCGGAGAAGAACATCCGGTACTTCGACATGCGCACGCCGTCGATGGTGGCGAGCGGCGCCTTGCCGGTCACCCGCGCGATCTGCTCGGACAGGAAAGCGATCGGGTAGATCACCGCATAGGGCAGCCGGGTCGTCGGTGCCTTGCGGCCGACCAGCCCGGCGATGTCGGCGAGCATGGTCGCCAGCATCACATCCTCGCCGCCGAGGATGTAACGCTCGCCGATGCGGCCCTTGCGCAGGGCGAGCAGGTGGCCGGCGGCCACGTCATCGACATGGGCGAGGTTCAGGCCGGTATCGACGAAAGCCGGGATCTTCCCCTGCGCCGCGTCGAGGATGATCCGCCCGGTCGGCGTCGGCTTGACGTCGCGGGGGCCGATCGGCGTCGACGGATTGACGATCACCGCCGGCAGCCCGTCACGGGCCACCATCTCCTCGACCACGCGCTCGGCCACCACCTTGCTGCGCTTGTAGGCGCCGATGGCGGTCTCCGGCGTCAGCGGCCGGGTTTCGTCGGCGGGCGTGCCGTCGTCATGCGGCTTGATGGTCGCGACGCTCGATGTGTAGACGATCCGCTCGACGCCGGCCTTCAGCGCCTCCTCCATCAGGATGCGCGTGCCGTCACGGTTGGTGCGGACGATCTCCTCCATGTCCGGCGCCCAAAGCCGGTAATCGGCCGCCGCGTGGACGAGGTAACGCTGGCCGCGCATGGCGCTGGCGACCGCCGCCCGGTCGCGCATGTCGGCCTCGACGATCTCGACATCGGGCCAGGTCAGGTTGGTGCGGGGCGAGGAGGCGCGCACGGAAATCCGCACGGCAAACCCCGCCGCGCGGAAGACGTCGACCAGGGCGGCTCCGAGGAAGCCGCTGGCACCGGTGATCAGCACCGGCCCCGCCGGGAACGGGCCGCTTTGGGTCGGCTCTGTCATCGCGCTCGCGTGAAGTTCTGAAGATCCTCTCGCCTGCCGGTCGCGGGACCGGGGCAGGCGCACGGAAACGCCGCGTCGTCGGCCCACCCGATTCCGGGCGTGGACGGCGCGGCGCTTGTCTCATCGATGCCGCGGCGCGGCAAGCACCGCGCCTCCCGCCTTTGCGGGCGGTCAGGCCAGGCGCAGGCGGCCGGTCCGGCTGCCCTTCTTCTCCGGCAAAGCGGCGCGGACGGCCTTGAGGATGCCCTCGGCGTCGAGGCCGGCCTCGGCGTACATCTTCTCCGGCTTGTCGTGATCCTGGTACTGGTCCGGCAGCGTCAGCGTCCGCACCCGGACAT
>DYYG01000054.1 GCA_020741775.1 Methylorubrum populi | reverse complement strand
GCTGCTCGCTAGGAGAATAATGCTTAATGCGATGCGTATCTCATCCTCCACCAACTAGACGCAGTAATGTTGATTGAGGTCGTGCGCATCCTGCATCAGCGGATGGATATCGACCGGCACCTCTAAAATATGCCGCGATAATTAGGCTTGATGTGGTCGCTGCCTGCGATCCGGTACACCGCTTCGAAGGCGATCAGCCACTCAGCTTGCGCAGGCGGCGGCATCCCACTGTCTTTGACGGCCAGCTCCAACTCGCCTTTGAGGAGCGCCCATTGCGTAGGCCTCCAGCCCAGGACGGCTTCCGTCGAACCGTCGCGCAGGCAGGCGTCGTCATCAAAGGCCAAAACCGCCAATCGCATGACCGCGTCGACATAGCGGGCGAATTGCTCGTTGATCAGCGACAGGCCAAGGGCCCGCAAGATAGCGGCTGCTTGTTCGTCACGGGTCATGCCTCCTGCGGCCAAGACGGATGCCGGTAACCTCTGGCGGTAGTCGGTCCGTCCCACAGGAAGACGTTGTGCTTCTCACGCAGCAGTTGGGCCTTCAATTCGAACCGAGCTAGCTCCGCATCGAACTCTCCTCCCTGAGCAATCCGATCCAGCATTGCGGACCGCGCGACGGACGCATCGATGCGGTAGCGCTCTCGCGCTGAAAGCGGTTGATGCGCATACGCAGCAGGCATGACGGCAACAGCGTGGAGGAACGTGCGGCGCTTCATGAATTAGCCTTTCGCTGACCGGATCAGAGCACCTCACCGCTTTGATCGAAGAGCGGTGTGCACCGGGCTTCGACGGTTTCAAGCCACCGGCTGAGATGGCCGGGCAGTTCAACGCCGAACAGACGCCGGTCTTCCAGGACGCCGAACAAGATGCGCTCGATCCGGGCCCAGGTGTGGCGTTCCACCTCAAACCATGGCTGCGCTTCCGGTGGTGTGAGACCGCCCGCCTCGCCGATCAGCTCGACCAGCCGCATCGTGCCGCCAGGACCCAGCCGAAGATTCAGGCTTTCGATGTAGTGACGGCGTGCGATCATCCAGACCGGCAGAGCGTCCTTGGGCTGGGCCCAAAACTCCGAGTCGGTCATGACCTTACGCAGCGGGTCTGCGATGCTCATGGGCGGATTGCTCCCGCACCCACAGAAGGCCGAAGGCTACGCTAAAACTGCGTGGCTGTGAATCGACCTGCCGAGCCCTGCATGCGGAATTTGATCGACCGGCTCTAGGTCGTGATCCAAGCGGCCTTCAGGTCTTACGTGCTTTTGAAATGACTCGCCGATCGAAGGCTGCGGCCTCAGAGAAGGACGGGTCCATCCGGCTTATCATGGTGTCCGTTTTGGATTCGGCAAATGCATTGAAAACCGGATCGCCCAGAGTGCGAGCGACGCTAAGGAAAATTTGCATGTTAAGCCTCAGCACCTCCCGATAATACAAGGCGGCGGCGGTCGGTTCAGGCTCGCGATTCAGGGGTCCGACGCTTTTGATCGCCTGGAGGATGAGATTGTAGATTTGTAGAGGCTCGTAGCGGTTCTCCTGAACGCGGAAGACAGCTTCAGAAACATAGAGATCGCGATTTTTTGCATCTATGCCTCTGCGGTTCCCAAGCCAAAGCCGCAGCGCCTTCTCAAAATCTTCCCAATCGAAATGCGGTCGCCCCTCTTCTTCCCAGTCATTCATGTCGTCGATGAACGCTGTCTTCGCGCGATACAGGCCGACATACAGGAGCCGCCTCCTGATATGACCGTAGAGGCGGTAGACCGTGACATGGCTGAGGCCGGTTCGGGCGATCGCTTCGGCAGGACTGCGAGCGAATGCATAGCAGCGGATCACCTCCCGGATTTTAGCGTCCGACAGCTTCGATGACGCGAGCAACCGCCCTTTGCGGGCTGGCTTTTTGACCTGTCTTAAGCCACTGGAACGCTTTGGCTTTTTCAGATCAGGAGACATTTTTCGTTTCCAAATCGAGGCGTCGCCGGGCTTGCCAGTTTGGGCGTTTACGCGCCAGCCTGCGCGATGTTGGCTCAAGCAACGGAAGATGCAATATAGGATTTTATTCTTGTTTTGTTCTCGTAGTTGGCGTATAGTCAAATCATCCCGACCCAACACGAAGAAGGAGGACGGCCATGAGAGTGGACGAGCGCGAGCGCATTTCTGAATTGATGCCACCTGATAGCGATATGCCGCTCGCATCGATGGCCGACTTCGATGAGGCGCAGTACCTTCCCTACCTTGATGGGCTCGACCTCTCACCGGCGCAAGCAAGCGAGCTGCTGCGCATCTTTTGGGACATGGCGCGGATGTGCATGGAGATGAATTTGCCCGCAGAAAGCTGGGGGCAGATTTCATCTTCGATCTTCGCTTCCGCCGCTCGCGACTCGGGCGATGTAGAATAACTCACGTTTTCATGGAGACCATAAAACCAGCACGAGGCCCGGCATGAAATCAAAGCCGCAAAATCTCAACCATCAAGACGCGATCGCGGTCATCTATTGCCGGATTTCGAGCAAGAAGCAGGAGCGCGAGGGCGACGGCCTAGCGTCACAGGAAACGCGGCTGCGCGATTACTGCCTGCGCATGGGCTACAACGTGGAAACGGTGTTCCGGGATAAACTCACCGGCAGCGAAAGCCAGCGCCCTGGTCTGCGTGCGATGCTCGCTTTCATCGGCAAAAACAAGGGCACGCGCTATCGCGTGATTTTCGACCATCTCGATCGCTTCACGCGCAATTTCTACGACCACGCCGATCTGCGCCGCGAGATCGCGAAGCTCGGTGCAATCCTGGAAACGCCAGCAGGCGTGCTCGATGAGCGCTCCTCCTCGCGCCTCATGGAGAACGTCACCGTCGCATTTGCCGACTATCACCGGGTAAACAACCGCGAGCAGACGCTGAACCGGATGCAGGCGCGCATCTCGAACGGCTTTGCCGTGTTCGCCGCGCCAGCCGGTTACGCCTATGGGCGCGTGCCCGGCTTCAATGGCCGGATGCTCGTGCGCGTGGAGCCGCAAGCCTCCATCATCGCTGAAGCCTTCGAGCGCTACGCGTCCCGTCAGCTTGAAAGCCAAGCGGACGTGGTGCGCTTCCTCGAAGAGCACCCGCTCTACCCCAAGCCGAGGAACGGCAAACTTCCGCATCAGCGTGTCGGCGATATGCTCAGGAACCCGATCTATGCGGGCTACGTCGAAGCGCCGATCTGGGGCGTGACGCGGCGCAAGGGCCACCACGAGCCGCTAATCTCCTACGAGACGTTCCAGCGAACGCAGGACCGCCTCAACGGCCTGCGTACCACCTACCGGACCGATCTCAGCCAGGATTTCCCGCTGCGCGGCTTCGTGCTGTGCGACGACTGCGACGGACCGCTGACCGCATGCTGGTCAATCAGCGGCAGCGCGCAGAAGAAGCGCCATCCCTACTATCAGTGCCCGAAGAAGGGCTGCGCGAGCTACGGCAAGGCGATTCGCCGCGACGTGATCGAGGGTGAGTTCGCGACCATTCTGAGAAGCGCCCAGCCGCAACCGCAGCTGTTCGATGTCGCAACCGCGATGATGAAGGACCTCTGGAACCGCAGGCAGGCGAACGTCGCCAGCCAGACCAAGGCGCTCAAGGCGGCGCTGGTCAAGGTCGAGGAGCAAATCGATCAGGCGGTCGAGCGCATCGTCGAAACGACCGTTCCGGCGGTCATGCGGGCGCTTGAGGAAAAGGTGCAGCGGCTCGAAAACGACAAGCTGCTCCTGCGCGAAAAAATCGCGAATTCAGCCACGCCGCCGGGCGATTTTGAGCGGCGGCTTAGAACCGGACTCGACTTCGTCTCAAGCCCTTGGAAGCTTTGGGAAACCGGTCGGATCGAGGACCGCCGTGCGGTGCTCAAACTCACCTTCGCCCACAGCCTCCGCTACAAGCGGGGCGAGGGTTTTAGAACGCCCAGTATGACCTTGCCGTTCAAGGTCTTAGGCGACTTTTTCAGCGGTGAAATGGAAATGGCGCGCCCGAAAGGATTCGAACCTCTGACCCCCAGATTCGTAGTCTGGTGCTCTATCCAGCTGAGCTACGGGCGCCCTTTTTTTCCATCGTCGCCTTGATAGGCGTTTCTCTTCTTTCTTGGTCGGAGTGGCAGGATTTGAACCTGCGACCCCCACGTCCCGAACGTGGTGCGCTACCAGACTGCGCTACACTCCGATGCCGCCCCGGCTGGGGCGACGAGCGGGCTTATAGCCGGCACTTTTCCCGGCCGCAAGCGGGTCTTTGCGCTTCCTGGCGCTTCTTTCGAAAAAAGGCGGCCTGGGGCTTGGGCGAGGCAGCAATTTCGCCGTTAAGTGCATGATCCATAATTGATATTTTTACGCTGCGATTTTTCGCTGCCTTCCTGGGATAGAGAGACTTGTGTAAAGGGAGCTGGTGGAAGGCTCGTTCCGCTACCCCTGCCTGGGTCGATGCGCGCGCAGCGAGAAGGGCCGTTCGCGGCGCCTTGGCTGTGGCGCTCATGTCCAGCTCATCCCGGGTGATGCAGCCGACGATTGCGGAAGGATTGTTCCATTCGGAAAAACCATTTTTCCGCGTCGACGACGGTAGGCCCGCTCGGGTTATGTCCGAATGTGGTAGACAGCGATCAGGGTTGCGTGTGGCTTCTGACCGCTGGCCTAGCGCACAGTCACGTCTCGATTGGGTGGACAGCGCGACGATGCCGCATCCTCAACTACTGCGCGATATGGCTCTTTTCGTCGAAGTCGCTCGGCGAAAAAGCTTTAGCCAAGCGGCGGCGGCGCTCGGCATGCCGATTTCTTCCCTGTCGCGCCGCATTACTATGTTCGAATCGACGGTGGGGCTGCGGCTCCTCGATCGAACCACCCGCAAGCTGGCGCTGACCTCCTACGGTGAGGCCTACCTCGCCCAGGTGTCCCGCCTCGTCGATGAGGCGCAGCGGACCTTCGATGACATGATGGCCGTGGCCAAGGGGCCGAGCGGCTTCCTCAAGATTGCCGCGCCGCCGGATTTCTGGGTGCTGCGGCACCTCTCGGGGGTGATCACGGAATTCTCGGCCCTCCACGAGCACATCCATGTCCATGTCGATCTGAAGCCCGCTCCCGTCGATCTGGTGGGCGACAATTACGACCTCGCTGTCGCGATCGAGGAGCCGCGCGAGACCTCCCTGATCGTGCGCAAGGTGGCCGAGGTCGAAAATGGCATCTTCGGTGCCCCGAGCTACCTCGCCGAACGCGGCCCGCCGCGCTCGCCGCTCGATCTCGAGCGGCACCAGGTCATCGTGCCGACGCAAGGCACCTCCGCCACATGGTCTTTGCTGCGGGGGGATGAGACGGTGGCGATCACCGTGGGCGGCCCCCTCTCCTGCAACTCGTTGAGCCTCGCACGTCGCTTCGCCGTGGCTGGACAGGGTCTGACCCGCGCCAACGTCATCAATGTCGACAACGACGTCTCCACGGGGCGCCTTGAGCGCGTCCTGCCGGATTGGCGCCTGCCCGCGACACCGGTTTACTTCGTCACGACCTCGCGGCTGCTGCCGGCCAAGGCCCGCAGCTTCATCGATTTCGCTACGAAGCGGTTGGCGGCGGTGCTCGCCACCGCCTCCGGCGAGGTGCGCTGCGGCGGGGCACGCCCGTCGCGCCTCTCGGAGCGGGCCGCCCTCTCCTCTTGAGGTCGGAAGGGGAAGCGATCCTTCGCGGATCGGCGCGCAACGCCGAAGCCTCATCCGCCACCCCACGGATGTTTCCGTGAGGGCGGATGAGGCGTCGTCGGAAGGGGCGGTTCGCCGGGTGCGATCCCCGCGCGCGGCGCGGAGCGGGCCTCAGGCGTAGACGCTGCTCGGCGCCTGAGGGAACTTTTCCGCCAGGGCGCGGCGCAGCTTCTCAAGGGCGCGGTTCTCGATCTGACGCACGCGCTCCTTGGAGATGCCGAGGCGGTGTCCGAGGGCTTCCAGGGTCGCCTGATCCTCCGCGAGGCGGCGCTCCCGCAAGATGCGCAACTCGCGCTCCGAGAGCACCGTCAGCGCCTGCCGCAGCCAAACCTGCCGGCGTTCGCCGTCGACCAGGGCCGAGACGGTCTCGTCGGGCAGCGCGGCGCCGTCGACGAGGAAGTCCATCCGTTCCGAGGAGGCTTCGCTCTCCTCGCCCACAGGGGCGTTGAGCGACATGTCGGGGCCGGACAAGCGGGCATCCATCAGGGCCACGTCCTCGCGGGACACGCCGATGGCGCTGGCGATCCGCCCGTGGATCTCGGAGCCGACCTGTTCCTCTGTCGATTGCATCAGCCGGGCGCGCAGGCGGCGCAGGTTGAAGAACAGGGCTTTCTGGGCCGAACTCGTGCCCCCGCGGACGATCGACCAGTTGCGCAGGATGTAATCTTGGATCGAGGCGCGAATCCACCATGTGGCATAGGTGGAGAAGCGGACTTCGCGCTCCGGCTCGAAGCGGGCCGCGGCCTCCATGAGGCCGACATGGCCTTCCTGAACCAGATCGGCCATCGGCAGGCCGTAATGGCGGAAGCGGCCGGCGAGCGCGATCACGAGGCGCATATGCGCGGAGATCAGCCGGTGGAGCGCCCGCTCATCGCGCTCCTCCTTCCAGGCCACGGCCAGCCCCCGCTCTTCCTCCCTCGCAAGGAATGGCGCCTCCATCGCTGTCCGAATGAACTGACGCCGCATCCCCGCGATCTCTGCCATCCCCGCCTCTCTCGTTCGAGCGTTCTTGGTTCGAGCGTTCTCGGATCGGACCGTATGGGATCCTCGCTTCGGCGCAGCCGTCGAGCGGGACCATGGAGTCGGGCCATCCGTGGCAGAGGCACAACACATCCGTGCGACGCTTGTTCCCTCCGGGCGCGTGGCGTCGGGCACGGAATTATCAAGGGCTCGTGAGGGCGCACGAAAAAGGGCCCGGCGATGGCCGGGCCCTTTGGCAATCCAGATGGTGCGGCGAGGGGAAGGCGGCGGCGGCCTCAGGCCGCCTCCTCCTGCACGTCGTCGTCTCCATCGGCCTCGGCCTCCGCGTCGGCCTTGGCCCGGCGCGGTGATTTGGCGAGGCTCTGCTCGATCAGCTTGAGCGCCTCGGTCTCGGTGATCTTGTTGACCGACGAGATCTCGCGCACGACGCGGTCGAGGGCAGCCTCGTAGAGTTGGCGCTCGCTGTAGGATTGCTCGGGCTGGGCCTCGGAGCGGTAGAGGTCGCGCACCACCTCGGTGACCGAGATCAGGTCGCCCGAATTGATCTTGGCCTCGTATTCCTGGGCGCGGCGCGACCACATCGTCCGCTTGATGCGGGCGCGGCCGGTCAGCACGTCCAGCGCCTTCTTGACGAGTTCGGGCTCGGCGAGCTTGCGCATGCCGACGCTGTTGGCTTTCGCGGTGGGGACGCGAAGGACCATCTTGTCCTTTTCGAACGAGACAACGAACAGTTCGAGCTTGTAGCCCGCGATCTCCTGCTCTTCGATCGCGGTGATCCGCCCGACGCCGTGCGCCGGATACACGACCGCCTCGCCGGTCTTGAAGCCTTGACGGCCTGCCGTCGTCTTCTTGGCTGTGGTCATGCGGAATGAGCCTCCACTGTCATCCACACGGGGCGTCGCTCACGCCCGCGCGCTCGTCACTTCCGGGGTGGGACACCCGGCCCATGCCCTTGTCCGGAGGCGCGCTGACGCGGCGCCGGCCGGTTCCCAGGCTTTCGCGTTGCTCCCACCACACGAAAGAACGCACCGGGAGCGGAATGCTTCCGGCGGTCGATCGCAGCCAACCTCTATTCCAGGGTGATGGAACCCGCTTCATGGGCGAGAGGAGGGAGCGCATCGGGCGTGAGCGACGGCGAGCCCTCATGTAACACGAATGGGCCGGCGAATCAAAGGATTGCCGGCGCGCGAACGCGTCCCCGCTGGGGAGGATCGAAGGTTTTATCCGATGCGAAAAGGGAGTCGTCCGGCCAGCGCGCGGCTCTTTCGAGGTAGGCCGCAGCGCTTTCGGGGAAGAACCTCTTTCCTCGCCGGCCTGTGAGCCTGCGACGCAAGGTCTCCCCGCTCCGATCGGCCGCCCGGCAGAGCGGGCCGCGCGGACGATCTCAGTCGCCGGAGCCGGGATTGGGCGAGAAATGCGCCTCCAGCTTTCCGCTCACCCCATCCCACTCCTTGGCGTCGGTGGGGGCATCCTTCTTCTGGGTGATGTTGGGCCAGGTCTTGGCGTAGTCGGCGTTGAGCTTCAGCCAGCTCTCGAGGTTGCCCTCGGTATCGGGCTTGATCGCCTCGGCCGGGCATTCCGGTTCGCAGACGCCGCAATCGATGCACTCGTCGGGATGGATGACGAGCATGTTCTCGCCCTCGTAGAAACAATCCACGGGGCACACCTCGACGCAGTCCATGTACTTGCACTTGATGCAGTTGTCGGTGACGACGTAGGTCATGGGCCGTTCGGTCCTTAGATCCGCTTCCTGTCGCGGGGTCGGGCGCCTCTCACCGGCCCGCCACCCGCCTTGGCGAGCTTCACGAAATCCCCGGGGTCCGGGCATGTCGTGAGGGCCCGAACGCGCGGATGCGATCCCCCTCGCGCGACGGTTTTGACAAGAGCCGGGCACCGCCGCCGCCCGATTTGGAAGCGCTCTAGCCCTTGGCCGATGGGCTGACAAGCGGCCTGTCCGGTCCGGGCATCCCTGCCCGTCCCGGAGAGTCTTTCCGGTCACGCGCCCGGCCGCTCCCACTGTCCGGTCCCGTGCAGGGATGGCAAGTCGATCAAGCGTTTTCAGATCTGCGTAGTCTTAGTCGTTGGTTAATTTTACTGTCTTCGACAATCGCCCTTGTCCGGGCGGCAACCTTGGCGGCTATCTGCACGTCGAAAGTACGCGCCGCCGGATGTCTTGATCGGGATGCGGCGTCCTTGAGATCGTCTTCGCCGTACCCCCGAGGTTCTTCATGGCTCCCCCTGCCCTCCGCCCCCATCTCCTCGCGCTGTCGCTCGCCGCCGCCCTCCCGGCTGTCGCCGCCGCGCCGGCACAGGCCGGGGGCGGCTGCGTCAGTGCCGAATGCTACCGCCGCGTCACCACGCCGCCGGTCTACGATACGGTGCCGGAGCGGGTGCTGGTGCAGCCGCCGCGCACGGTCTACCGCACCACGCCGCCGGTCTACGACACCGTGTCGGAGCGCGTCCTGGTCGAGCCGGGCGCGCGGCGCTGGGTCACGCGCTACGACGCCTACGGACAGCTCGTCGGTTGCTGGGTGACCACGCCGCCGCGCTACGCCGTGCAGACCCGGCGCGTGCTGGTGCGCCCGCCGGAGACGATCCCGGAGACGCTGCCGCCGGTCTACGCCACCAGCTACCGCCGGGTGCTGGTGCAGCCCGCCCGTGCCGCCTGGGTGCCGGCCGTCGCGCCGGGCGTCGAGCCCGGCCCTCTCGGAATCGGGTCGATCCCGGACGCGATCGGCATCGCCGGCGCCTCTTCGGCCGACGTGGCGGTGGGCCTCGGCTTCTCGCGGGGCAGCATCTACGACGGCTACTGAACACCCGCCGCGTTCGCGGCGGCCTTGATTCGAGGGAGCGCCGCCGTAGCTCCCCCCTCTCGACCTGAGACCGGGAGGAGCGGAGCATGGCGGCGTTCAAGGCCTGGGTGATCGACAAGGGCGAGGCGGGCCAGACGCTGGCGCTGCGCGACGTCGATGAGGCCGACCTGATGGACGGCGACGTGACCGTCCGGGTCACTCATTCGGGCCTGAACTACAAGGACGGGCTCGCCATGACCGGCCGGATGCCGGTGGTGCGCCGCTTTCCCATGATTCCCGGCATCGATTTCACCGGCACCGTCGAGACCTCCTCCCATCCCGATTACCGGCCGGGCGACGCCGTTGTGCTGACGGGTTGGGGGGTCGGCGAGACCCATCTCGGCGGTCTTGCCGAGCGGGCCCGGGTGCGCGGCGACTGGCTGGTGCCCCTGCCCGCGGGCCTGAGCTCGGCCGAGGCCATGGCCATCGGCACGGCGGGCTACACGGCGATGCTCGCCCTGCTCGCGCTCGAACGGCACGGGCTGACCCCGGAGGCCGGGCCCGTCCTGGTGACGGGCGCATCCGGCGGCGTCGGCTCCGTGGCCGTGGCCCTGCTGAGACGGGCCGGCTGGCACGTGATCGCCGCCACCGGCCGGAGCGGCGAGGCCGATTACCTCAAGGAGCTGGGGGCGGCGGAGATCCTGGAGCGCGAGGCCCTGGCCGGCGAGCCGCGCCCGCTCGGCAAGGAGCGGTGGGCCGCCGCGATCGACGCGGTCGGCGGCAAGGTCCTGGCCAATGTCCTGTCGATGACGCGATCGGGCGGGGCCGTCGCCGCCTGCGGCAATGCCGGGGGCATGGATCTGCCGAGTTCGGTCGCGCCCTTCATCCTGCGGGGCGTCGCGCTTCTCGGGATCAACAGCGTGACGACCCCGCAGGCGCCCCGCCGGGAGGCTTGGGCCCGGCTGGCCCGCGACCTCGACCGCTCGCTCCTGGCGCGGATGAGCGAGACCGTTCCCCTGGCGGAAGCCGGTGGCCGCGCCGAACGGCTGCTGGCGGGACAGGTGCGGGGCCGGACTGTCGTCGCCATCGCGTGAGAGGCGCGTGAGGGGAGAGGAGCGGAACCGCGGCGCGACCTTGGGCGTTGCGGCTCTCATGAGCAGAGCATTCGTCCGTGAGCCCGAAGGCGGAGAGGCCTTCGAGGACCTACCCGATCGTCCGATCTCCTCCGACACGAACTTCGTGACCCCCGAGGGCCTGGCCCAGATCGAGGCCGAGGTGGCGCGGCTCGAAGCGGAGCTGTCCGGCCTCTCGCCCGAGGACAAGGCCGATCATGCCCGCGTCTCGCGCGACCTGCGCTACTGGAGCGCCCGGAAGAACTCGGCGCAGCTGGTGGAGGCTTTCGACGACGATGTCGTGCGTTTCGGCGCCACCGTGACGGTTCTGCGCGAGGACGACACCCGGCAGACCTTCCGCATCGTCGGTGAGGACGAGGCCGATCCGGCCGCCGGTTCGATCTCCTATGTCGCGCCTTTGGCCCGCGCGCTGACCGGCAAGGGGGTCGGCGACACGGTGACGGTGAATGGCCACGATTTCGAGATCGCGGAGATCCGCTGAGAAGAGACGGTTCGAAAGGACGCGTCCTGTCACGGGGCCGGGGCCGCGCCCCGGCACCCGGTCGTTTCTCAGGTGAACAGGCTCGACACGCTCGATTCCGTGGCCGTGCGCCCGATCGCCTCGCCGAGGAGCGGCGCGATCGAGATCACGCGGATGTTGCGGGCGAGCTTCACCGCCTGCGTCGGCAGGATCGAGTCGGTGATGACGAGTTCCTTCATCCGCGAGGCGGCGATGCGCGAGACCGCACCCCCTGAGAGCACCCCGTGGGTGATGTAGGCCGAGACGTCCTTGGCGCCGGCATTGAGCAGGGCTTCCGCCGCGTTCACCAGGGTGCCGCCGGAATCGACGATGTCGTCGACGAGGATGCAGGACTGGCCCGAGACATCGCCGATGATGTTCATCACCTCCGACTCGCCCGCCCGCTCGCGGCGCTTGTCGACGATGGCCAGCGAGGCGTCGATGCGCTTGGCGAGCGCCCGCGCGCGCACCACGCCGCCGACATCCGGCGAGACCACCATGCGCTCGCCGGGGGCCAGCCGCTCCTTGATGTCGCGCACCATCACGGGGGCGGCGAACAGGTTGTCGGTGGGGATGTCGAAGAAGCCCTGGATCTGGCCGGCATGGAGATCCAGCGTCAGCACGCGGTCGGCGCCGGCCTCGGTGATGAGGTTGGCCACGAGCTTGGCCGAGATCGGCGTGCGGCCCGAGGTGCGCCGGTCCTGCCGGGCATAGCCGAAGTAGGGGATCACCGCCGTGATGCGCCGCGCCGAGGACCGACGCGCCGCGTCGATCATGATCAGCAATTCCATGAGGTGATCGTTGGCGGGGAACGAGGTCGACTGGACGATGAACACGTCCTCGCCGCGCACATTCTCCTGCAACTCGACGAAGATCTCCATGTCGGCGAAGCGCCGGACCATGCAGCTCGCGAGCGGCAACTCGAGATAGGCGGCGATCGCCTCCGCAAGCGGGCGGCTCGCGTTGCCAGCGATGATCTTGATGGACGACGTCATGCCGGGTGACTCTCGGCTCTTTGTTCAGTCATTCGCGGGACGCGCGCGAAACAATACGTCCGAGACCGCACGAGCATCCGGCCGCGTGGCTCATACCAGCGGTGCCCGGCCGTCACAATGGCTTCATGGGAGGCCGTTTCGCCCCCGTTTCCGCTCACGGTTCGAGCAGACGGTGCAGGTGGACGATGAAGTAGCGGGTCTGGGCGCTGTCCACGGTGGCCTGGGCCTTGGAGCGCCACGCCGTCTGGGCCGAAGTGTAGTCGGGAAAGACGCCGACGATGTCGAGATCCTTCACGTCGCGGAACCGCACGCCGGAAACGTCTTCCAGCTCGCCGCCGAAGACGAGGTGGAGCTTTTGATCCGAGTCGATCGTCGTGGTCACGCGTCACTCCTACGGGCTGACAGGGCTTGGCGGCTGTAACGCAGAGCCGGCACCCCTGGTCAAGCCGCCTCCCGCGCAAGGCGGGGGTGACACGGGGGCGGGGCGATCAGAACAGCGATCCCTGCCGGGCCGCCGGCTCCGCTGCCGCTTCCGCGGGCTGCGGCGCCGGTTCGGGAGCCGACCGGCGCGGGGCGCGCTTCGGGCGGGGCGCGGGCGGGATCTCGGCCGGGCCTTCCTCGGGGCGCGCGAAGATCGCGCCGTCGGCGAACTGAAGCTGAAGCCGCGCGGTCCCGGCGGCGGCCTCGCGCGTGCGCACCGGCTGGCCGTCGGCGTCGCGCACCAGGGCATAGCCGCGGGCGAGCACTGCCTTGTAGCTCAGGGCTCCGAGCAGGCCGGCAAATCCGCCGAGGCGGTCGCGACGGCGCTCGATGGCGCGGGCGATGGCGGTGCGCGGGCGGTGATCGATGGCGGCGAGGCGCGCCCGCGCCTCGGCGAGCGCGATGGCCGGCGAGCGCCGGGTCAGCCGGTCGGCGAGGCGGTTCAGGCGCTCGCGGGAATCGCGAGCGTTGGCGGCCAGCGCCGGCCTCAGCCGGGCATCGGCGAGATCGAGGCGCTGGCGCTTGGTCGCGAGGAAGGCGTCGGCGCCGGGAATGGCCCGCACCAGGGCGCGGAAATCCGCCCGCTCGCGCTCGATCCGGCGCAGCATCGTCCCGGCCTGCCGGGCGCCGAGGTCGTGAACCTGGGCGCTCAGCTCGGCCCGCACCGGCACCGCCATCTCTGCGGCGCCGGTCGGCGTCGGGGCACGCCGGTCGGAGACGAAGTCGATCAGCGTCGTGTCGGTCTCGTGGCCGACGGCGGAGATCAGCGGGATCGCCGAGGCGGCGGCGGCGCGCACCACCGCTTCCTCGTTGAAGGCCCAGAGATCCTCGATCGAGCCGCCGCCGCGGGCGACGATCAGCACGTCCGGCCGGGGGATGGCGCTTCCCGGCCCGAGGGCGTTGAAGCCCCGGATCGCGGCGGCGATCTCCTCGGCCGCCCCCTCCCCCTGCACCCGCACCGGCCAGACCAGCACGGGGCGGGGGAAACGGTCCTCGAGCCGGTGCAGGATGTCGCGGATCACCGCGCCGGTGGGCGAGGTGACGACCCCGATCACGCGCGGCAGGAACGGGATCGGGCGCTTCCGGTCCGCCTCGAACAACCCCTCGGCGGCGAGCTGGCGCTTGCGCTCCTCCAGAAGCGCCATCCAGGCACCGATGCCGGCGGGCTCCATCGAGTCGATGACGATCTGATAGGAGGACTTGCCGGCGAACGTCGTGATCTTGCCGGTGGCGACGACCTCCAGCCCCTCCTTGGGCTTCTGGCGCAGCCGCCCGAGCACGCCCTTCCACACCACCGCGTCGATCTTGGCGGAGCCGTCCTTGAGCGAGAAATAGGCGTGCCCCGATCCGTGCGGCCCGCGATAGCCCGAGATCTCGCCGCGCAGGCGCACATGCCCGAAGGCGTCCTCAAGGGTGCGCTTCAGCGCGGCGGCGAGGTCGCCCACCGACCATTCGGGCGCGTTGGCCTGAAGCAGGGCCGAGGGCGCCGGCTCCCCCGGCGGCGGGGACGGCGGCACGGCGGCGGGGCGCGGCGGGGGCACGAGCGGCATGGGGCCGGACGCTAGGGAAAGGCCCTCGACAGGTAAAGGCCGGCCGGACCATCGGCTGGGGAGCGGGGCGGAAGTGTTGCGCCGGGGCCGCCCTGGCGGGACGGCGACTTAATCCGCCTGGAACCGCCGCCGGTCAGATCAGACGCGTGAGGATCAGCGCCGCGGTGACGGCCGGGGCGGCAGCGACCGCCATGGCCCAGGGCCAGACCGGGGCCATGCGCGAGCGGCGGTTATCGTTGGCGGCCCGGGGCGCCGAGCGCGTGTGGATGACGTAGTGCGACAGTCGCACGACGGCCTGCTCGCGGGGCGGGCGGAAGGTGGAGGCGATCGGGCGGCGACAGATCGGCATGGCAAACGACAACAAGCGAGCCCGGCGATCCGTTCCTCTTCTCCTCCCGGTTCGAGGGAGCGATTTTGCGTCACCCTTTCGGGCCGGCGTCACCCCTTGCGGGCCCGCTCACCACAGCGAGAACTCCGTGGCGAAATCCGTGCTCCGCAGCGGGCATGCCGGGGCGGCGCAGGGCTCGGCCGGCACGGTCGAGAGCGCCCCGTCCGCTCCCGCCTCGAAGCGCAGGCGCACCGGCGGATCGTCCTCCTTCGCGTAGGTGAGGCGAACCTCGAAGCGCACCGCATCGAGCGCCTTGCGATCGGCATAGACGATCACGTCGCGGGAGACGGATTCTCCGGGATTGAGGTCGGAAGGCTCGCTCGGCAGATCCGTCGCGCCGGAGAACAGCACGCCCTGGCGCAGGATCGGCGGACCGGCACTCTCCTGGACATAGTCGCGCGCGGCATCGACGCTCGCGGTGCCGGACAGCGAGGCGCGGAAAGCGGCCTCCCGCGCCGCCGTGTCCCTCCCCTCGGCCGGGCCCGGCTCGGTGAAGCGGGCCCGGATGCCGATCACGGTGTAGGTGAGCCCGAGCACGCGCACGCCCGCTTGGCCGACATTGGTGCGCGTCACCGTCGAGCGGATCGCCACCCGGTCGCCGCGCTCGCCGACCCGGACGAGCTCGGTCTTCACCGAGACGGAGGGCGGGGCGAGGCCCGGCTTGATCCGCGCCTCGTAGACGAAGGTGTAGACGCCCCAGGCCCCGGCCCCGAGGATCGCCAGGGTCTGGACCAGGGTGTTGACGCCCTCCAGGCCGAGGCGGCGCCGGGCGTCTCGCGGTCTGTCTCGGGTTCCGGAGGGGGCCATGGGGTGGATTCTCCTTAGAAGCGCGCTTCGCCGAAGCGGATCCGGTCCGGTGACGAGCGCGCCTCGCAACGAGGGCTTGGCGCCGTGCCCGCCCCCGAGGCGAAGGGGCGCGGCGCCAGCGGTGCCGGGGCAAACGCGAAACGCCCTTCCCCCGGCCGGGATTTTTTGGGAAGGGGTCATGTCATGACCGAGCCCTTTCCCATCCTGCTCATCGGCTCCGGCGGGCGCGAGCACGCCCTGGCCTGGACCATCGCCCGCTCGCCGCTCTGCGCGAAGCTGTTCGTCGCGCCCGGCAATCCCGGGACGGCGCGGCACGGCGAGAACCGGCCGGATCTCCCGGTCTCCGACCATGCCGCCGTGGTCGCCTTCTGCAAGGCCGAAGGCATCGGGCTGGTGGTGGTGGGGCCGGAGGCGCCGCTGGTGGCGGGCCTCGTCGACGACCTGACCGCGGCCGGCATCCCCGCCTTCGGGCCGACCAAGGCGGCGGCCCAGCTCGAAGGCTCGAAGGGCTTCACCAAGGAGCTATGCGCCGAGCACGGCATCCCCACCGCCGCCTTCGCCCGCTTCACCGCGCTCGAACCGGCACTGACCTATCTGCGCGCGGGGGCTGCGCCGATCGTGGTCAAGGCCGACGGGCTCGCCGCCGGCAAGGGCGTGACGGTGGCCGAGACCCTCGACGAGGCCGAGGCCGCCGTGCGGGCGATCCTCGACGGCAGCGAGGGCGGCGCCCTCGTGATCGAGGAATGCCTGTTCGGCGAGGAGGCGAGCTTCTTCGCCCTCTGCGACGGCACCCGCGCCATCCCGATCGGCACGGCGCAGGATCACAAGCGGGTCCACGATGGCGATCGCGGCCCCAATACCGGCGGCATGGGGGCCTATTCGCCGGCCTCCATCGTCACCCCGGAGATCGCGGCCGAGGTGATGGCGCGGATCATCGAGCCGACCCTCGCCGGCATGGCCGCGCGGAAGACGCCGTTCTCCGGCATCCTCTATGCCGGGCTGATGCTGACGGATGAGGGGCCCAAGCTGATCGAGTACAACACCCGCTTCGGCGACCCGGAGGCGCAGGTGCTGATGCCGCGCCTATCCGGCGATCTCGTGCCGGCGCTGCTGGCGGCGGCCCGGGGCGACCTGTCCGGGATCGATATCGGCTTCGATGCCGCCCGCGCGGCCCTCACGGTGGTGATGGCGGCCCAGGGCTATCCCGGCGCGGTCACCCGCGGCACGGAGATTCGCGGCGCCGAGGCGGCGCAGGACGAGGGGATCGTGGTGTTCCAGGCCGGCACTCGCCGGGAGGGCGAGCGCCTGCTCGCCGATGGCGGCCGGGTGCTCGCGGTCACGGCTTTGGGCGCCAGCGTGCGGGAGGCGCAGGAGCGCGCCTATGCGGCGGTGGCGCGGATCGACTGGCCGGAGGGTTTCTACCGCCGCGACATCGGCGGCCGCGAGGTCGCCCGCGAGGCGGACGACGCGCGGACCTGATGCCCGATTTCCTCGACCTCGCCTTCGCCGCCGCCCGTGAGGCGGCCGCATCCGGCGAGGTTCCGGTCGGCGCGGTGGTGGTCCGCGACGGCGCGGTGCTGGGCGTGGCCGGCAACCGGCCCCGCGCCCTGTCCGACCCCACGGCCCATGCCGAGATCCTAGCGATCCGGGCGGCCTGCACGGCCCTCCGGGACGAGCGCCTGACGGGCTGCGACCTCTACGTGACGCTGGAGCCCTGCCCGATGTGCGCGGGCGCGATCTCATTCGCCCGCATCCGCCGGCTCTACTATGCGGCCTCCGACCCCAAGGGCGGCGGCGTCGAGCACGGCCCCCGGGTGTTCAACCAGCCGACCTGCCACCACGCGCCGGAGGTCTATTCGGGGTTTCGCGAGGGCGAGGCGGCGGGATTGCTGCGGGACTTTTTCGCGGGTCGGCGCGGGCGGGACGACGCGTCCTGAAACGGGCTCAGCCAGAACCGCACCCAGCGTCGCGCGTTCGGAGATCGTCCCACCACGCCGCACGGAGCCCTGCCCCATGGTCCCGACCTACCAGCGCGCCCTGATCGTCGGTGCCGGCCCCGGCCTGAGCGCCTCGCTGGCGCGCCTGTTCGCGGCCGAGGGACTGAAGGTCGGGCTTGCCGCGCGCAATGTCGAAAAGCTCGCCGGGCTCGCCGAGGAGACCGGCGCGGTGGTCCATGCCTGTGACGCCACCGATCCCGGCGCGGTCGAGGCCCTGTTTCCCCGCCTCGAACCGGCCCTGGGCGGATCGCCCGACGTCGTGGTCTACAATGCCAGCGGCCGGCTGCGCGGGGCCACCGTCGCGCTCGATCCCGAGGCGGTGGCCCAGGCCCTCATGGTCTCGGCCTATGGCGGCTTCCTCGTGGCCCAGGCCGCCGCGCGCCGCATGCTGCCGCACCGCCACGGAGCGATCCTGTTCACCGGGGCCTCGGCGAGCGTGAAGGGGTTCGCGCAATCCGCCCCCTTCGCCATGGGCAAGTTCGCCCTGCGCGGCCTCGCCCAGAGCCTCGCCCGCGAGTGGCAGCCGCAGGGCATCCATGTCGCCCATGTGGTGATCGACGGCGCCATCCGCTCCGCTTCCCGGCCCGACCCGGAGGGGCAGCCCGACGCCACCCTCGATCCCGAGGCCGTCGCCAAGAGCTATCTCGCCCTGCTGCGCCAGGACCGCAGCGCCTGGACCGACGAGATCGCCCTGCGGCCCTGGGTGGAGCGGTTCTGACCGCGCATACGCCATCCGGTCGATCCCTTCGGGATCGCGGATGTCGTCATCGCTCGAGCGCCGCGCGGGCCTGCCGATCTGGTTTCCGCTCGAATCGAGCGGAAACCGGAATCACGCCGTGAGGAAGTCCTGCAGGGCGCGCAGCGTCGCCTCAGGGGCCTCCTCGGCCATGAAATGGCCGGAGGCGATCGACACGCCCTCCGCCTTCGGCGCGAAGGTCCGCCGCCACGCCGCCAGCGCGGTCTCGTGCTTGTCCCTGTCGAGATAGGCCTCGCTCGCCAGCACGAGCACCGGCATCGGAAGGGTGCGGCCGGTGGCGAGGTCGTCGCGGTCGGCGGCCCGGTCCAGCCCCTCGGCGCCGCCCGCCCGGTAATCCTCGCACATCGCGTGGATGCGCTCGGGGACGGCCCAGGCCTGACGGTAGAGGGTGAGCGCCTGCGGGTCGAAGGCGGACAGGTCGTGCGCGGCGCTCCAGTCGCGCAGCAGCCCCTCGAAATAGCCGTCCGGGTCGCGGCGGATGACCTCCTCCGGTTCCGGCGCCGGGCGGGCCAGGAACGGCCAGTGCGGATTGGCGCCCGGCTTCGCCGCGATCCGCTCCCATTGTATGTCGGTCGGCACGATGTCGAGGAGCGCGAGACGGGCGATCCGTTCCGGCGCGTCGAGGCCCAGCCGGTAGCCGACCCGCGCGCCGCGGTCGTGGCCGGCCAGGGCGAAGCGGATATGGCCGAGCCGCTCCATCACCGCGACGATCTCGGCCCCGAGCCGCCGCTTGGCATAGGCGTTCTCGCCGTCCCGCGAGGCAGGCGCCGCCGACCAGCCATAGCCCTTCAAGTCCAGGGCGATCACCCGGTGCGTCGCGGCCAGGGCCGGGGCGAGCCGGTGCCACATGGCGTGGCTCTGGGGAAAGCCGTGCAGGAGAAGCAGCGGCGGCGCGTCCGGCGAGCCCCCGGCCCGCCCGAACCAGCGGCCCCCCGGCCCCTCGATCCAGAGCGGCTCGAAGCCCGGAAACAGGTCGTCGCCCTCCGCCATCGCTCCGCTCTCCAACCTTCGGCTTCGCCTTGGTGGCGCAACAACGGCTCGCCGCCGGGAAAGCTCCGGAGAGAGCTCCGGACCAGAGATCCCGGAGGTCGTCAGGGGCCGGCGAAGCCGCGCCTCGTACAGGCAAGAAGACTTGCCCGATTCGGCGGCAGTTCCGCGATCTTCCCGGAAGGATTGCTCTGGAATCTGCCGTTCGAACGGCGAATGCCCCATGATGTGCCCGTGTCGTGGGCACGACGAATTGTTTACACTTCATGCGGATGGTCGTTCGCCTCCATGGTGGTGCCATGCCCCTGAACGATCTCGAAGAATTCGCGCGTATCGCCTTCGACTGGCTCTGGGAGACCGACGCCGAGGACCGCTACCTCTATCTTTCGGTAGGGGCCGAGCGGGTGCTGGGCCGGGCACCCGAGAGCATGATCGGTCTCACGCAGGCGGCCTTCGCCTCCGAGGAGGATGCCGAGGCGTCGGCCGCTCTGACCGCCTACCGGGAGGCGCTCGCCACCCGCACGGGCTTTCGCGAACTCACCTTCGTCTACCGGCATCCCGACGGTGCGCCGCGCTGGTTCGAGATCAGCGGCCGCCCGCATGTCTCGCCGGAGGGGACCTTTCTCGGTTACCGGGGCGTCGGCAGCGATGTCAGCGAACGGTACCTGACCCGCCGCGCCCTGATCGAGGCCCATGCCCAGCTCAGCGAGCAGAACCGGCGCTTCGACGCGGCCCTGGAGAACATGAGCCAGGGCCTGTGCATGTTCGACGCGGACCATCGCCTGCTGGTCTGGAACCGGCGCTACCTGGACATCTTCGCCCTGCCCGAGACGGTGCTGCGGATTGGCATGAGCCAGCGCGCGGTCATCGAGACGCTGGTGGCACTCAAGCGCTACAAGCCCGGCGCGACGGTCGATTCGGTGTGCGAGGGCACCCGCACCTCGCTCCTGGGCGGCGGGCCGAAATCCGTGCTGCGCGAACTGGCGGACGGGCGCGTCATCGCCGTGACTCACCGGCCCATGGCCGGCGGCGGCTGGGTGGCGACCTTCGAGGATATCACCGAGCGGCGCCGCAACGAGGCGCGCATCATCCACATGGCTCGCCATGACGGGCTCACCGATCTGCCCAACCGCACCGCCCTGCGCGAGATCGGCAGCGAATGGATCGAGGCGCTTCGGGCGAGCGAGGGAGGGCGGCTCGCCGTGCTCTGCCTCGACCTCGACCGCTTCAAGCCGGTCAACGACAGCTTCGGCCACGCGGTGGGCGATGCCCTGCTGCGGGCGGTGTCCGAGCGGCTGCGGGCGCATCTGCGCGGGCGTGACGTCGTGGCCCGGCTCGGTGGCGACGAATTCGCGGTGCTCTCCCGCGTCGAGGACGCGGCCGGAGCCATGGCGCTCGCCGAGCGCCTGATCGACGTGGTCGGCGCGCCTTACCTGTTGGACGGGATCGCCGCCGAGATCGGCATGAGCGTCGGCATCGCCCTCGCCGCGTCCGAGGAGGAACGGGGCGGGCTGGACATCGAGCGCCTGCTCAAGGAGGCCGATCTCGCGCTCTACGAGGCGAAGGCCGGGGGGCGCGGCACCTGTCGCGTGTTCGAGCCGCAGATGGACGAGGCCGTGCGCGAACGGCTCCATCTCGAGCGCGAGCTGCGGGAGGCGCTTCAGGCCGGCCGCTTCGAGCTGCATTACCAGCCGCTCGTGGACCTCTCCGACAACCGCATCACCGGCATGGAGGCCCTGGTGCGCTGGCGCCATCCCGAGCGCGGCTTGGTGAGCCCGGCCCTGTTCGTCCCCCTGGCCGAGGAGACCGGGCTGATCGTGCCGCTGGGCGAATGGGTGCTGCGGCAGGCCTGCCGCGACGCCGCCGGCTGGCCGGACGGAATCAGCGTCGCCGTCAACGTCTCGCCGATCCAGCTGCGCCACCGCGGCTTCGTCCAGAGCGTGCTCGCGGCGCTGGCCACCGGCGGCCTCGTCGCCACACGGCTGGAACTGGAGATCACCGAGAGCGTGCTCCTCGACGATACCGAGACGAACCTCGAGACGCTCCACACCCTGCGCAAACTCGGGGTGCGGATCTCGATGGACGATTTCGGCACAGGCTATTCCTCGATCAGCTATCTGCGCCGCTTCCCCTTCGACAAGATCAAGATCGACCGCTCCTTCGTGCGTGACTGCGCCGCGCAATCCGAGGCCGGCGCGATCATCCGCGCCATCGTCAGCCTGGGGGCGAGCCTCGGCATCACCACCCTGGTCGAGGGCGTCGAGACCGAGCCGCAGCTCGCCACCGTCCGGGCGGAGGGCGCGCAGGAGGTGCAGGGCTATCTGTTCAGCCCGCCCCGCCCCGCCGCCGAGATCGCCGCCCTGCTCGAAGCCGGCATGCGCCCCGCCGAAGGGGATGACCGGACCTTGGCCGCCTGACCCTGACTGTCCCGCTCCGAGCGGGGCGTCGTGAGGGGCGCGGCCGGGCCGGGCTCGGAACAGGGGCTTGAGGCCGTCGTTGCTTCTATGGGGATCCGCCGCCGGGAATCCGCCGCACGAGAGGCGGGCGCCGCTGCGAGGCCCCGCCCGCCCGGGCGGCCTTGGGGGTGGACCCGTCGTGATGAAGGGGGCGGGAAACTGCTCCGCAAGGCCCCGAAAACCTGACCCCGGCCGATTGTTTTCGGCGCCATCGACGGAACGATTCGGGGAGCTTGGCAATTTTCCAAGCCAAGACAGGCTTTCGAGACATCGTCCGAGACGGACGTCAGGAGGATACCATGATCGGTTGGGCTGTTACCTTTCTCGTCGTCGCCCTGATCGCCGCGCTGCTCGGCTTCGGCGGCATCGCCGGCACCGCCATGGAGGCGGCCAAGATCGTCTTCTTCGTCGCCATCGCGCTGTTCTTGATCTCGGCGGTGATGGGCGCGGTGCGCGGGCGCTCCCCGCGGTTGTGACGGCGCACCATCGCATGACGCGATAGACGAGGCGGCCCATCGGGGCCGCCTTTTCCTTTTGTGCGCCCGATTGGTCTGATAAGGGGCGCGGATGACCGACATTCCAGATTCCCCCCCGGCCGCGCCCGCGGACCAGCCCGCCGCGCCCGAGGGCGAGCGTATCGCCAAGGCCATCGCCCGCGCCGGCATCGCCTCCCGCCGTGACGCCGAGGCCCTGATCGAGGCCGGCCGCGTCACCCTCAACGGCCGGGTGCTCGCCTCGCCGGCGATCAACGTCACCGATTCCGACCGCATCACCGTGGACGGCGAGCCCCTGCCCGCCCGTGAGCGGACCCGGCTGTGGCTGCTGCACAAGCCGCGCGGCGTGGTCACCACCGCCCGCGACCCCGAGGGACGCCAGACGGTGTTCGACGGCCTGCCGGAAGAGCTGCCCCGCGTCGTCGCCATCGGCCGCCTCGACATCAACACGGAAGGGCTGCTGCTGCTCACCAATGACGGTGGGCTCGCCAAGGTGATCGCCCATCCCGATACCGGCTGGCTGCGCCGCTACCGCGTGCGCGCCTTCGGCGAGGTCACCCAGCCCGATCTCGACAAGCTGAAGAAGGGCGTGACCGTCGACGGTATGGAATACGGCCCCGTCGAGGCGACCCTCGACCGGGCGCAGGGTGACAATGTCTGGCTGACGCTCGGCCTGCGCGAGGGCAAGAACCGCGAGGTCAAGCGCATCCTCGAACATCTCGGCCTGTCGGTGAACCGGCTGATCCGGGTCTCGTTTGGACCGTTCCAGCTCGGCGACCTGGAGGTCGGGCTCGTCGAGGAGATCCGCACCAAGGTTCTCAAGGAGCAGCTGGGAAAGAGCCTCGCAGAGCAGGCCGGCGTCGATTTCGAGAGCCCGGTGCGCGAGCCCATCGCCGCCTTCGGCAGCCCGAAGAAGGCCGCCCGCGCCGCGCAGGCCGAGGAAGCCGCTCCCTCGCGCGGCCGCGCCGGGGGCAAGGAGGGGGGGCGCGGCGCGCCCTCGGGCCGCCCGCCCCGCGATCCCGCCCGTCCCGCCGCCCCCGCCCGCTCCGCCGGCCGGCCGGCGCAGCGGGCGCCCTCGCCCACCGTGTGGCGGGCCGATGATGAAGCCCGTCCGCGCGCGGCCAAGGTGCCGCGTCGCGGCTCGGACCCGAAGACGGCCCGTGCTGCCGCCGCCGAGCGCGGCCGCGAGCGGGTCGGCGCGATCCAGGCAGCCGGCGAGCGCCGGGTGCTGGTGGAACGACTCCAGCCGACGCCGGAGACGCCGGCCCCCGAGCCGCATCGCCGGGTCCGTTTCCGCAACCAAGAGGACCGGCCCGCGCGCGGGGACAGCCCCCGCGAGGAGAGGCCGCGCCGGGAGGCGTCGGCGGGCGATGCCCGTCCCCGCCGCCGTGAGGCCGGGGAGGCTGCGTCGCCTGAGCGGCGCGGGCCGCCGCGCGAGCGCAGCGAGGGAAGGCCCCAGCGCGAGCGGAGCGAGGCAAGGCCTCAGCGTGACCGCAACGAGGCGGCGCCCCGCCGGGAGCGGTTCGCCGAGGGACAGACGGCCGAGCGCCGCGGTCCCCCGCGTGACCGGCCCCGTTCCGCCGAGGGGGAGCGGCCGGCCCGCGCCTTCCGGGCCGGCGATGCTCCCGAGCGCGCCAGCTTCCGCAAAGGTCCGGGCAAAGGTCCGGCCAAGGGGCCGAGCAAGGCGTTTGGCGGCAAGCCCGGCTTCAAGGACGGTCCCCGTGACGGGGCCAAGGCTGGCTTCAAGGGCGGTGGCTTCAAGGCCGGCGGTGCCCGCCCGGGCGGTCGTCCCGGGGGCAAGCCCGGCGGTGCCGGCGGGCGCCCCGGCGGCGGCAAGCCGGGGCCACGGGGCGGCGGTCGCCCGGGCCGTCCGCCGCGCGGCGAGGCCTGAGGCTTAGACCTTGCGGATCGTCGGGGGGGAATGGCGCGGGCGCCGGCTCGCCGGGCCGAAGGCGGAGGGCATCCGCCCGACTTCCGACCGGCTGCGCGAGGCCCTGTTCAACGTGCTCGCCCATGCCTACGACGATGCGGTCGAGGGCGCGGTGGTGCTCGATCTGTTCGCGGGCACCGGCGCCCTCGCCTTCGAGGCGCTCTCCCGCGGCGCGGCCCGCGCCTTCCTCGTGGATGAGGGGCGCCAGGCCGGCGCGCTGATCCGCGAGGGCATCGCCGCCCTCGGCTGCGGCGACCGCGTCCGGCTGATCCAGCGGGACGCGACCCGTCTCGGTCCCGCGCCGGACGCCGCCACCCTCGCCTTCTGCGACCCGCCTTATCGGAAAAACCTCGCTCCCGCCGCGCTCGCCGCCGCGGCGGCCGGCGGCTGGCTGAGCCCCGGCGCGCTGGTCGTCGTCGAGGAGGCGGCCGAGGCCGGCTTGGTGCTGCCGCCCGGCTTCGCGGAGATGGAGCGGCGCAGCTACGGCGAGACGGCGGTGACGTTCGGGCGGTTCGAGGGGTGAGCGCGTCGCCCTCGCGGTGAGGTTGCCCTATCTCGGTCGGGCCAAGCCCGCCCGCGAAGGAGGCCCGCGCCATGGTGCTCGTTCCGCTGCTCTCCCGCCGAACCCTTCTGCGGGGCGCTGCCTCCCTGACTGGGGCAGGGCTCATGACGGGTCTCATGCCGGTCCCGCCCCGGCCCGCCCGCGCCGAGGAGGCCCTGATCACCCGGCCGATTCCCTCTTCGGGCGAGCGCATCCCGGCCATGGGTATCGGCACGTCGCGCCGCTACGAGGTCGCGGTGACGCCCGAGGCCACCGCCCCCTTGCGCCAGGCGGTGGAGCGCTTCGTGGCCCTCGGCGGCCGGGTGATCGACACCGCCCCGAGCTACGGCACGGCGGAGGATGTGCTCGGCCTCATCCTCGACGGTCTGCGCGACAAGATCTTCCTGGCCACCAAGGTCGCCGGACGCGGCCGCGCGGCGGCGCAGGCGGAGACGGAGCGCTCGTTCCAGCGCCTGCGCACCGATCGGATCGATCTGATCGCCGTGCACAATCTGGTCGATCCGGAGGCCAATCTCGCGGTCCTGCGCGCTCTCAAGGAGAAGGGCCGGATCCGCTATCTCGGCGTCACGGTCTGGCGCGACGAGCAGTTCCCCGATCTCGAAGCGGTGATGAAGCGGGAAAAACTCGACTTCGTGCAGCTGAACTACGCCCTCGACAGCCGGCTCGCGGCCGAGCGCATCCTGCCGCTCGCCGCCGAGCGCGGCGTGGCGGTGATGGTCAACGTGCCCTTCGGCCGGGACCGCCTGTTCAAGGCGGTGAAGGACAAGCCCCTGCCGGATTTCGCCGCCGAATTCGGCTGCAGGAGCTGGGCGCAGTTCTTCCTCAAATACGTCCTGGCGAACGAAGCCGTGACCTGCCCGATCCCGGGCATGGCCAAGGTGGCTTACGTCGAGGACAACCTCGCCGCCGCCACCGGGCGGCTGCCGGACGCCGCCGAACGGCGCAAGATGGAGGCCTTCATCGATGCGGTCTGATTTTTTTGGATTGTCTCTGGGTCGGCGCGGGGCTCTGGCGCTGCTCGCCGGCACGCTCTTGTTCCCGGCCCTGCCTGCTCTCGCCCAGCCTGAGAATCCCAAGAAAATCGGGGTCGTCGGGGCCGGCCATATCGGCGGGACGCTGGGCCGGCTCTGGATCAAGGCGGGCTACGAGGTGTTCTTCTCCTCCCGCCACCCGGAGGAACTGAAGGCCCTGGTGGAGGAACTCGGGCCCAAGGCGCGGGCGGGAACCCCGGCGGAGGCGATCGCCTTCGGCCATGCCGTGCTGATCGCGGTGCCCTACAAGGCCTATCCGGAACTGGGCAAGGAGAATGCCGCCGCCCTCAAGGGCAAGGTGGTGATCGATGCCGGCAATGCGGTGAAGGCCCGCGACGGCGCGATCTACGACGAGGTGGAGCGCGACGGGATCGGCGCCACCTCCGCCAAGTATCTGGCCGGCGCGCGGGTGGTGCGGGCCTTCAATGCGGCCAACTACAAGGTTTTCCAGAAGAATGCCGGACGGCCCGAGCCGCGCATGGCGGTGCCGATCGCCGGAGACGACCACAGGGCGGTCGAGACCGCCCGCACCCTGGTCTCGGATGCGGGCTTCGACCCCGTGGTGGTGGGTGAGCTGAAGGCGGCCGATCGCTTCGCCATGGGCTCGCCCGGCTTCGGGCACGATGTGTCGGCGCCGGAACTGAAGGAGAAGCTCGGGGTGAAGCCTTGAGCGAGGCCCCGGCCTCGTCTCTCTCCGGCCGCCTCGCCCGCCTGGTCGATGTGAGGCCGGGCGAGGGCCCGGCCCTGGCCTGGTCCTGGGCCTACATCTTCGCGCTGCTGGCGAGCTACTACATGCTGCGCCCGATCCGCGATCAGATGGGCGTGGCGGGGGGCTTGGACAACCTGCCCTGGCTGTTCCTGGCCACCCTCGTCGGCATGCTGGCGCTGAACCTGCCCTTCGCGTGGCTGGTGAAGCGCCTGCCGCGCGCCCGCTTCGTGCCCCTCACCTACCGCTTCTTCATCCTCAACATCCTGATTTTTTCCGGCCTTATCGCGCTCGCGGAGGGAGAAACGGCGGTCTGGGTCGGCCGGGCCTTCTTCGTCTGGCTCTCGATCTTCAACCTGTTCGTGGTCTCGATCTTCTGGGCCACGGTGGTGGACGTGTTCTCGACCGAGCAGGGCAAGCGCCTGTTCGGCTTCATCGCGGCGGGCGCGACCCTCGGCGCCATCTGCGGCTCGGCGGTGACGGCGACGCTGGCGCGCGACGTGCCGACCTGGGTGCTCCTCCTGGCCGCCGCCCTGCTTCTGGAGGCGGCGGTCTTCGCCATGCGGAGCCTCGCCCGCCTGATCGGGCGGCTGCACGAGGTGCCGGAGGAATCCCGCGCGGGCGAGATCATCGGCGGCGACGTGTGGGCCGGCATCCGGCGCACGCTCGCCTCGCCCTATCTCCTCAACATCGCGCTGTTCCTGGCTTTGTTCTCGGTCACCGCGACCTTCCTGTATTTCGAGCAGGCGGCGGTGGCCGAGCGGAGCTTTTCCGGCCGGGGCGAACGGACCGCCTTCTTCGCCAGCGTCGATCTCGCGGTGAACGTGCTCACCCTCGGGGTGCAGCTCTTCCTCACCGGCCGCATCACCCGGTGGCTCGGCGTCGGCGTGACGCTCGCGCTGCTGCCGGCGGCGAGCGTCGTCGGCTTCGCCGCCCTGGCCTTGTCGCCGACGGTGGCCTCGGTGGTGGTGATCTACGTCCTGCGGCGGGCCGGCAACTTCGCCATCGCCCGGCCGGTCCGCGAGGTGCTGTTCACGGTGGTGCCGCGCGAGGACCGCTACAAGGCCAAGAGCTTCATCGACACCGTGGTCTACCGCCTCGGCGACCAGCTCGGCGCGTGGTCCTATACCGGGCTCGCGGCTCTCGGCTTCGGCGGCCATGCGGCGGCGATCGTGGCGGTGCCGCTCTCGGCGGCATGGCTCGTCAACGCCCTCTGGCTCGGCCGGGCGCAGGCGCGGCGGCAGGGCGAGACGCGAACGGAGGAGATCGCAGCGCCGATTCCGCCACGGACAAGCTGAAGCGCATCGTTGCAAAGGTTATTTTTAGATCAGGGCAGTCCCGTCCGGATGACTGTAACGGTCTGATTCGGCCCAGGACGTGCGGCGATGCGGCATCGCCGCGCGCGTGTGTTTCCGGGCACAATCGGACATAGAACAGAAACATCGGCCGTGCTGTGATCACGCGCCTTCACCTCCCCCGCTTCTCCGCCAGGCTCACTGGAAATCCATGGGACTCGTCCAGTACGCCCTCAAGTTCCGCATCACGACCTACGTCCTCGCGGTGCTGATGCTGCTCGGTGGAGCGGGCGCGATCGTCGTGACGCCGAAGGACGTGCTGCCCGCCGTCGATATCCCTGTCGTCGTTGTGGTCTGGACCTATACGGGTCTGTCCGCGCCGGAGATGGAGAAGCGGATCACGACCTATTCCGAGTTCGGAATCTCCAATAACGTCAACAACATCGCACGCATGGAATCGACGAGCCTGCAGGGCACGTCGGTGATGAAGATCTATTTCGACCCGACCGTCAGCATCGATCTCGCCATCGCCCAGGTCGTCTCCTCGACGAACTCGATCCGCGCGCTGATGCCGCCGGGAGTGCAGCCGCCCGTCATCGTGCGCTTCTCCGCCTCCTCGGTGCCGGTGATCCAGCTCGCCCTGACCTCGGCCAAGGACAGCCTCAACAAGGTCTACGACTACGCCCAGTACCGCATCCGCCAGCGCCTGACCCAGGTGCCGGGCTCGACCCTGCCCTCCCCCTTCGGCGGCGCGCCGCGTCAGGTGATGGTCGATCTCGACCTGCACGCGCTCCAGGCGCTCGGCATCACCCCGCTGGAGGTCACCAACGCGGTGACCTCGCAGAACCTGACCATCCCCTCCGGCCTCGCCAAGATCGGCGAGCAGCAATACCCGGTGCAGATGAACGCGACGCCGAACGCGATCGCGGCCCTGAACGAGATCCCGATCAAGGTGGTCAACGGCCAGCCGGTGCTGGTGCGTGACGTGGCCTATGTCCGCGATGGCGGCCCGCCGCAGGTCAACGTGGTGCGCGCCGACGGCGCCGCCTCGGTGCTGATGCGGGTGCTCAAGAACGGCACCGCCTCGACGCTGGACGTCGTCAACAACGTCAAGGCGGCCCTCCCCGATATCCGCGCGGCGGCGCCCGAGGGCATGGAGATCAAGCCGCTCTTCGACCAGTCGGTGTTCGTCTCGAACGCCATCGAGGGCGTCTGGCACGAAGCCGTCATCGCCGCCGCCCTGACGGGGCTGACCATCCTGCTGTTCCTCGGCTCATGGCGCTCGACCCTGATCGTGCTGGTCTCGATCCCCCTGTGCCTGATGACCTCGTTGGCGCTGCTCGCCGCGCTCGGCCACACCATCAACGTGATGACGCTCGGCGGTCTCGCCCTCGCGGTCGGCATCCTCGTCGACGACGTGACGGTGGCGATCGAGAACACCTATCGCCTGTTCGAGGAGGGCAAGCCGTTCCGCAACGCCGTGGTCGAGGGCGCGGCGGGCATCGCCAAGCCGGCCCTGATCTCGACGCTCTCGATCTGCGCCGCCTTCGTCTCGGTCTTCGCCCTGACCGACACCCCAAAGTACCTGTTCACGCCGCAGGCCCTCGCGGTCGTGTTCGCGATGCTGACCTCGTATCTCCTCACCCGCACCCTGGTGCCGGTGCTGATCGACGTGCTGGTCGCCCGCGAATACCTGCAGCATCATGCGGCCGAGGGGGATGCGCCGCGCCGTGGCCGGATCGAGCGGGCGTTTGTCTGGCTGCTCTCCCCCGTCTTCCGGTTGGCGGGCGCCTTCCGCCGCGGCTTCGAGGCACGCTTCGCGCGCTTCCACCGGGGCTATGTCGGGCTGCTCCACGCGGTTCTGCATCATCGCATCGCGACGCTCGGCCTCGTCGGCCTGCTCTTCGCCAGCACGGGCGGGCTGTTCGTCTTCACCGGCCAGGACTATTTCCCGCAGGTCGAATCGAGCCAGATGACGCTGCATCTGCGCACCCGCCCCGGCATGCGGATCGAGACCGCCGAGCAGGTCTTCGCCGAGGTCGAGAAGGTGGTGCGCGAGGTGATCCCCGAGGGCGAGATCGACCAGATCCTCGACAATATCGGCATCCCATCGAACAACTACAATTTCGCCTTCTCCGACGGCTCGTTCGTTTCCTACAACGACGGGCAGATGCTGATCGACCTGAAGGACGAGCACGGCTCGATCGCCGAGTATCAGCGGCGCCTGCGCGAGACCCTGCGCGCGCGCTTCCCCGACATGATCGCCTATTTCCAGCCCTCCGACATCATCACGCAGATCCTCAATTTCGGGGTGATCGCGCAGATCGACGTGCAGGTTTCCGGGCGCAACACGGTCAAGGATCTGGAGGTCGCCCGCCGCATCGAGGCGCGGCTGAAGGAGACCGCCGGCCTCGTCGACGTGCACCTGCACCAGATCGTCGACGCGCCGCAATTCTTCGTCGACGTCGACCGGCGGCTGGCCGCCGAACTCGGCCTGACCCAGCAGCAGGTGGCCCAGAGCCTCAACGTGTCCCTGTCGGGCTCCTTCCAGGTCAACCCGAACTTCTGGACCGATCCGAAGACCGGCATCCCCTACCAGCTCTGGGTCCAGACGCCGGAATACCGCAACGACTCGCTCACCGCGCTCCAGAACACGCCGCTTTTCGCCCGGGCGAGCGCGGGCAGCGGCAATAACGGGCCCGGCGCGCTGACGCTTCTGTCCAGCATCAGCACCATCACCCGCCAGCCGACGCAGACGGTGATCAACCACGTCAACACGCAGCCGACCTTCAACATCTACGCGGCGGTGCAGGACCGCGACCTCGGCGCCATCGCCCGCGACATCGACCGGATCGTGCAGGAGGAGCAGACGGCGCTGCCGGCGCCCGACAAGATCACCGTGCGCGGGCAGATCGAGAATATGCGCGCCGCCTTCTTCCGGCTGGAAATCGGCCTCGGCATCGCGCTGATCGCGGTCTACCTGCTGATGGCGGTGAACTATCAGAGCTGGGGCGACCCCTTCGTGGTGCTGGCGGCCCTGCCCGTCGCCTTCTGCGGCATCGTCGCCAGCCTGTTCATCACCGGCACCACCTTCTCGATCCCCTCGCTGTTCGGGGCGATCATGTCGGTGGGCATCGCCAGCGCCAACTCGATCCTGCTCGTGACCTTCGCCAAGGAACACCGGGAGGCCACCGGCTGCTCGGCCCATGAGGCCGCCATCGCGGCGGGCGAGACGCGCCTGCGGCCGGTGCTGATGACGGCGAGCGCGATGTTCCTCGGCCTCGTGCCGATGGCGCTCGGCACCGGCGAGGGCGGAGAGCAGAACGCGGCCCTCGCCCGCGCCGTGATGGGCGGCATCGCGCTGGGCACGCCCTCGACGCTTCTGTTCGTGCCGTTCCTCTACAGCCTGCTGCGGCGGGGCGAGGCCAAGCCGCTCGAGGATTATGTCTGATGACGCCCGCCCCACACGACCGGAGGAATGGCCCGTGACCGAGGGCGAGGACAGGACAATTCCGCCGCCGCCGGGCAAGAGCGGCTTCGTGCTGGCCGGGCTGATCGCCCTCGGGCTTCTGGCCTATGGCGGCTATGGCCATTGGCAGCGGGCGGCCCGGGCCGAGGAGACACGGACCAAGCAGATCGAGTTCGTGCCCAAGGTCCGGACCGAGGAGGCCAAGCGCCTCGACGGGCCGATCGAACTGACCCTGCCGGGCCAGACCGAGCCCTTCGCCACGGCGCGGATCTATGCCCGCGCCACCGGCTACATCGCCGAGCGCCACGTCGATATCGGCTCGCGGGTGAAGACCGGCGACGTGCTCCTGCGCATCGCCGCCCCCGATCTCGACCAGCAGCTCGCCCAGGCCGAGGCGCAGCTCGGCCAGTTGGAGGCGCAACTGCTGCGGGCCAGGGCCATGGTCGATCAGGCGCGGGCCAACGTGAACCTAGCCCAGGTCACCAATTCCCGCACCTCGACGCTGGCCGGCCAGGGCTGGGCCTCGAAGCAGAACGCCGACAACACCCAGGCGGGCGTGCTCTCGCAGCAGGCGAGCCTCGCCTCGGCGGAGGCCGACGTGAAGGTGGCGCAGGCCAACATCAAGGCGCAGCAGGCGACCGTAGGCCGCCTCAAGGCGCTCACCGGCTTCGAGATCGTCACCGCGCCGTTCGACGGCGTGATCACCACCCGCAACGTCGATGTGGGCGATCTGGTCCAGGCGGATGCCGGCTCCGGTTCGCCGCTCGTATCGATGGACCGGGACGACGTTTTGCGCATCTCGGTCAACGTGCCGCAGAACGCGGCGGTCGGCGTGCAGCCCGGCATCGCCGCGACCATCAAGGTGCCGCAGATGCCCGACCGCAGCTTCTCCGGCGAGGTCGAGCGCAGCTCGGTCGCCCTGCTCGCCTCCTCGCGCACCCTCACCACGCAGGTCGATGTGCCGAACCCCGAGCGTACCTTGAGGCCGGGCCTGTTCGTCTACGTGACGCTGGCGATTCCGCGCACCGGCGGCGCGACCGTGGCGGTGCCGGCGGAAGCCCTGGTGTTCAACCAATCCGGCACCCGCGTCGCGGTCGCCCGCGCCGACGACCGCGTGACCTGGGCCGACGTCCACGTCGCCCGCGACAAGGGCAATGTGGTGGAGGTGGACAAGGGGCTGTCCGGGGGTGAGCGCCTCGTGCTCAGCCCGCCGGCCGATCTCAAGGAGGGCGGGCGCATCGCGCCGCAGGCGCCGAAATCGGACAAGCCGATGCAGGCCGCCCAGCGTTAGGATTTATCGCGCGGCGCCGATCCGATCGTTCGAGGCCCGCTCGCGCGGGCACCTCAGGATGAGGCTGCGGGTGGGACCGGCGGCTTCATGCCCGTTGGCCTTATCGGCAGCTTGCGCGAACCGCCCCGCTCGGCTCAGATCCCGGCCGGAACCGCATCTCGCGAGAAGGCGATGCCCATGACCGACCTCAAAACGCTGCGCAGCCTGTCCGGCCTGCCGCAGGAGCCCGCCGCCCTCACCGGCTCGGCACTGGTGCTGATCGACCTGCAGAACACCTACCGCGAGGGCGTGATGCGCCTGGAGGGCGTCGAGCCGGCGATCCGCGAGGCCAAGGCTCTGCTGGACCGGGCGCGGGACGCGGGCATCCCGGTCTTCCACGTGCGCCACGATTCCGGGCCGGGCTCGCCCTACGACGTCACCGCCGCCATCGGCCAGATCAGCGACGAGGTCGCCCCGCGCGAGGGCGAACCCATCATCACCAAGGGCTATCCGAGTTCCTTCATCGGCACCGACCTTCAGGCGCAACTGGAGACAGCGGGCGTCAAGGACGTGATCCTGGCGGGCTTCATGACCCATATGTGCGTGAACTCGACCGCGCGGAGCGCCTTCAGTCTCGGCTTCCGCCCGACCGTGGTCGCCGCGGCCACCGCCACCCGCGCCCTACCGGGGCCGGATGGCACGACCATCCCGGCCGCCGCGCTCCAGGCCGCGAGCCTCGCCGCCTTGGGCGACCTGTTCGCCGTCGTGGCGCCGGACGCGGCCGCGATCCGGGGGTAGGTCTCCCGCAGAGGGAAAAAGGGGGGAGAGAGGGATGGGCGCCCGTCTTCAAACCCCCGCCACCAGCCGCAAAAAGTGGCCGTCGGGGTCGCGCAGCGTCGCCGCGGCCTGCTCACCTTGCGTGGCCGGCGGCGCGACCACGTGGGCGGACAGGGCCGCGCAGGCCGCTTCCAGCGCGGCCCGGTCGCGCATCGCCAGGACGAGGCGGGTCGCCACCGCGTCGGTCGGGCCGGGCAGGGGCGCCGTGCGGTCGAAGGCACCGCGCAAGGCGTCACGATAGCACAGCAATTCGATATGCGGCGCCCCCTGCCCCGGCAGGACCAGGCCGGTGACGGCGAGGTCCGGATCGGCGATCCCGTCGAGCCGGGCCTGCTCGGGGCCGTGATTGTGCGATCCCATCGCCGCCCGGTAGCCGAGGCGGGCGTAGAAGCGCCGGCTCGCCTCGGTGTCGGCCACCGAGATCGCGGAATGGTCGATGCCGAGGAACGGGCCGCCCGCCCTGCTTTGCCAGAACGCCGGCACCCTCCCCGCGGGAAAAGCCAGGAACTCCAGCGGATGACCTTCGGGGTCGCGGAACTTGAAGGCAGTGACGCCGCCGGAGGCGTCCGGCAGGCGCTGCGGACCGCCCTCCGTGATCGGGTGCCAGCCCGTCTGCGCCGACAGCCGGGCGAAGGCGGCCTCCATGTCGGAGACGATGATCGCGCAATGCTGGAACAGCGGGCTCCAGCCCGGCACGTCGCCGGGAGTGGCCGCGCCCGCAGGCGAGAAACCGACGAGTTCCACCACCTCCTCGCCGAGCCGCAGGGTCACGACCCGCGCCCCCTCCACCGGCCACCCGGCCAGGATCGAGGCGGCCGGCGCCCCGAGTTCCGCCGTGCCGGCCCGCGTGAAGCCCAGCGCCGTCTCGTAGAAGCCGGCGAGCCGATCCGGAGCGGCGCTGACGAGGCCGATCCGGGCAAGTTGCCAGACGAGGGGAAGCTGCGCGTTCACGGCCATTGCACCCCGCGCCGGTTGAGGAAGATCGAATACAGCGTGTGCGATCCGCCGATGAACAGGCGGTTCTTGGCCGGCCCGCCGAAGGTCAGGTTCGAGACCCGGTACGGGATCAGGATCTTGCCGAGCAGCCGGCCCTCCGGGCTGATGCAGTGGACGCCGTCCGCCGCGCTCGACCAGATGTTGCCGTCCTCGTCGATCCGCATCCCATCGCAATAGCCCGGCGCGATCTTGTAGAAATCCGAGCCGTTCGCGAGCGTGCCGTCGGCGGCGACGTCGAAGACGCGGATGACCTGGCGCGGATCGGGCCTGGTCTGGTCGCCGGTCTCGGCGACGTAGAGGCGGCGCTCATCGGGGGAGAAGGCGAGCCCGTTCGGCCCGTCGAAATCGCCCGAGGCGATCCGCACCTCCCCGCTTTCGGGATCGAGCCGGTAGAGCGCGGGCGGCTGTTCGGAGGTCTGGCGCCCGCCCTCGTAATCGTTGGCGATGCCGTAGACCGGGTCCGTGAACCAGATCGAGCCATCGGACTTCACGACCACGTCGTTGGGGGAATTCAACCGCTTGCCGGCATGGTGCGTCGCCAGCGTGGTGATGCGGCCGTCAGGCTCCGTGCGAGTCAGGCAGCGGTCGCGATGCGAGCAGGCGATCAGCCGCCCCTGCCGGTCGCGGGTCTGGCCGTTGGCGTAGTGCGAGGGCGAGCGGTAGACCGAAAAACCCTGACCCTCGATCCAGCGCATGGTGCGGTTGCGCGGCAGGTCCTGGAACAGCAGGCAATCGGCGTCGCCCATCCAGACCGGCCCCTCGATCCAGCGGAAGCCGGAACCGAGTTCCTCCAAGGGCGCGTTGCCGAGGAGGTAGCCCGCGAAGAGCGGATCGTGGATCTCGAAGCCGTCCATTACACACCACCCATCATCTGAACCGGCAGGCGGCGCCGATGGTGGGCGGGGAATCGAACTGCACGATCATCAGCACGGCGGGCTCATCGCCGACGGTGCCGGAGAGGTGGCCCTTCCTGCCGTCGCGCTCCCGCGTGTTCTGGTCCTCGCCGAAGGAGATCTCGCCCGGGCCCATCTCGACCCGCGAGCCGTCCATCGCCTCGACGAACCAGCGGCCGGAAAGCGGGACGATCCATTGCGGCTTGGGGTTCTCGTGCCATTGCCCGACCCAGCCGACCGGCTGCACCGTGACGAAGACGGTGGCGCCCTCATGCGTCTTGGTGCCCTGCCATTGCGGGTCGGCGGGCGGGCTCATCGACTTCTTCTGGAATTCGGTCATGGCGCAGCGGGTGTGACGGCTCACGCCGTCGGCATCGGTCCAAAGGTGCCAGTAGGGCACGGAAGGAGTCGCGTCGTCGCTCATGGGCGGGCCTCCCGGGTGGCGGAATAGGGATGGGTGGAGGAGAGGGGATCGGCCAGGAAGCTCTGCACGCTCGATGCGCCCGTCCCGAAGGTGATGAGGAGGAAGCCGCCGGCCAGCGCGAAGTTCTTCAGGAAGTCCCAGAACAGCGCGCGGCCCTCGCCGCCGGCCCAGAAATCGCCGGGCTTCCAGAACTGCTTCCAGAGCAGCGCGGTGACGCCGCAATAGCCGGCCATCACGAAGGCGGCGGCCCGGTCGCAGAAGCCGGTGAGGATGCACAGCGACATCCCGATCTCGACGCTCACCCCGATCAGGATCAGCGCCACGGCCGGCGCGGTGGCATGCACCGCCTCGCGCGCCTGCCCCACGGCACCGCGGAAGTTGAAGATCTTGTCCGCCGCGCTGAAGGGCAGGAACAGCAGCACCAGCAGCAGCCGCACCCCGAAGGCGATCACGATGTCGAGGGTGGCCATGAACCGAATGCCCGCCGGAATGCGTTGTCGCTGCGCTGCGGGAAAGACGCGAGCCGGCCGAAGGTTGCAGAGGCCCGCGCCGCCGCAGGGGCGACGGCACGGGCGAAGGACGGAGCGGCTTTTCCATGAGCGCATCCATCGGCGAGCGGCATTACGACGTGGTCATCGTCGGGTCCGGCCCCGGCGGCGGCACCATGGCTTGGCGCCTCGCGCAGACCGGCAAGAGGGTGCTGCTCCTGGAGCGAGGCGGCTACCTCCCCCGCGAGCGCGAGAACTGGGATTCTCAGGCCGTCTTCGTCGATGCCCGCTATCAGGCACCCGAGACATGGTACGGCGCCGACGGGCGCGCATTCCACCCCGGCCTGCACTACTTCGTCGGCGGCAACAGCAAGGTCTACGGCGCGGTGCTGCTGCGGCTGCGCGAGCGCGATTTCTTCGAAGTCCGCCATCCCGACGGGATCTCACCGGAATGGCCGCTCAAATACGACGTGTTCGAGCCGTATTACCAAGCGGCGGAAGAGCTCTTTCACGTCCATGGCCTGCGCGGCGAAGACCCGACCGAGCCGCCCTCGAACAAGCCCTACGCCTACCCGCCGGTCAGCCATGAGCCGCGCATCCAGGAATTGTTCGACGGGCTCAAGCGCGAGGGGCACCACCCCTTCCACCTGCCGGTCGGCGTGCTGCTCGACGAGCGCGACGGCAAGCCCCTGCCCCACTCTCCTTGCATCCGCTGCGATGCCTTCGACGGCTATCCCTGCCTCACCAACGGCAAGGCGGACGCGCAGGTGATCTGCGTCGACCCGGCGCTGAAAGAACATCCCAACCTGACCCTGATGACGGACTCCTACGTCGAGCGGCTGACGACCGATCCGAAGGGCCGCACCGTCACGGGCGTGGAGGTCCGGCGCGGTGAGCGGACCGAGACGTTCACCGGCGATATCGTCGTGGTGGCCTGCGGCGCCCTGTCCTCGGCGCTGCTGATGCTGCGTTCAACGAGCGACGCCTATCCGAACGGATTGGCCAACCATTCGGGCTTGGTCGGGCGCAACTACATGCGCCACAACAACGCGACGGTGCTTGCGATCTCGAAGACGCCGAACCCGACCAAGTTCCAGAAGACGCTCGGCCTCAACGACTTCTATTTCGGCTCGGACGATTGGGACTTCCCCCTCGGCCACATCCAGATGGTCGGCAAGTCGGACGGGGTGCAGATCCACGGCGAGGGCCTGCCCGACTTCCTGCAATGGTTCCCCGAGAAGCCGTTCGACTGGATCGCCCGGCACTCGCTGGATTTCTGGCTGACCTCGGAGGATCTGCCGCTGGCTCACAACCGCATCTTCTACGAGGGCGGCAAGGTGCGGCTCGACCTGACCGAGACCAACATGGAGGGGCATCACCGGCTGAAGGCGAAGCTGCGCGATCTCTGCGGCCGGCTCGACATGCATCCGCACCTGTTCGACCGCTCGCTCTATCTCGGCAAGGACGTGCCGATCGGCGGCACCGCGCACCAGGCCGGCACGCTGCGCTTCGGCGAGGATCCGACATCCTCCGTGCTCGACCTGGATTGCCGGGCGCACGGGATCGACAACCTCTACGTCACCGATGCGAGCTTCTTTCCCTCGATCGGTGCCGTGAACCCGACGCTGACCATCATCGCCAACGCCCTGCGCGTCGGCGACCGGATCGCGGAGCGGCTGGGGTGAGGCGCTTCAGAGCGCCTCACAAACTTCCGAGGACGCACCGGCTCCCCTCTGGCCGCGACGGCGCAGCGGGAGTTTTGTGAGGGACACTCAGGCGGCGCGGGCGCGGGGCTGCGCCGCGTCGTCCGTCGGCTGCGCTCCGAACAGGCGCTGATAGAGGGCGGCGGGGCTGTGGCTGCGGCCTTCCGAGTCGACGATGCGAACATCCGTCAGACCCGCCGTCATCAGGGACAGGCCCTGCTCCAGGGCACCCAGCATCGAGCCGTGCTGCCAGGAATAGGTTTGCGAGGCGGTGCCGGCGTTGACGGTGAAACTCACGGAACACATTCCCGATGCTGCGCCGGCCGCCGGTCTGCGGTCGAGCGTGTCCATTAAGTCCGGCTCCGCGGCCGGGTTCCGTAAAACTTGATGCTTAATATTGGTTCTTGGTTGACGAATTCTTCGCGGAATTTGACCCTTTCCGTGACGGAACCGCGGAGGGCCGGTGGCGGTACGAAGGCAGGGAGGCCATCGGCGCCGTGCAGGTCCGGTCCCCGCTGGGCCGCATTGCCGGACTCTGGTTGGGGCCTAAGACAGGCCCGACGGGGGTTTGAGACGGCCGCCTTCCGGCGGCGACAGCGGAGTGACTCCATGGAATACCGGCAGTTCGGACGCTCGGGCCTCAAGGTGCCGGTGCTCAGCCTGGGCGCGGCCACCTTCGGCGGCACCGATGCATTCTTCAAGAACTGGGGCAGCACCGACGTGGCGGAGGCGAGCCGCCTCATCGACCTCTGCCTCGATGCGGGCGTCAACTTCATCGACACCGCCGACATCTATTCGAGCGGGGATTCCGAGAAGATCCTCGGCGAGGCGATCAAGGGACGCCGCGACCGGCTCCTGATCTCCACCAAGGCGACCTTCCGGGCCGGCGAGGACGTCAACGCGGTCGGCTCGTCGCGCCACCACCTGATCCGCGCCTGCGAGGCGAGTCTGAAGCGGCTCCAGACCGACCATATCGACGTCTATTTCATGCACGGCTTCGACGCGCTCACCCCGGTCGAGGAGACCCTGCGGGCGCTGGACGACCTCACCCGCGCCGGCAAGATCGGCTATATCGGCGCCTCGAACTTCTCCGGCTGGCACTTGATGAAGGCGCTGGCGACCTCGGAGAAATACGGGCTCGCCCGCTATGTCGTCTATCAGGGCTATTACTCGCTGATCGGCCGCCACTACGAGTGGGAGCTGATGCCGCTCGGCCTCGATCAGGGCGTCGGCCTGATGGTGTGGAGCCCGCTGGGCTGGGGCCGTCTCACCGGCAAGATCCGGCGGGGCCAAGCCGCCTCGGGCGGACGCCTGGCCACGGCGGGCGGTGCCGAGGGCGGGCCGACCGTCTCCGACGATTATCTCTACGGCGTGGTCGATGCCCTCGACGCGGTCGCCGCCGAGACCGGCAAGACCGTGCCGCAGGTGGCGCTGAACTGGCTGCTGACCCGGCCGACCGTGTGCAATATCGTCATCGGCGCCCGCACCGAGGAGCAACTGAAGCAGAATCTCGGCGCGGTCGGCTGGTCGTTGAGCCAGGACCAGATCGCCCGCCTCGATGCGGCGAGCCGGGAACACCCGATCTATCCCTACTGGCACCAGACCGGCTTCGACGAGCGCAATCCGAAGCCGACGGCGTGGTGAGCACGGCGCGTCCGACCCGCACCGTCACACAAATCCGTTTGCCAAATCCGTTTGCCAGATCCGTTTGCCAGATCCGTTTGATCCCTTCGGGATGGCGGATCTGGGCTTCGCTCAGGCGCCGCGCGGGCTTGCTGAGACGGGAACCGCCTCGATCAAGCGGATCCCGTGTCACAGGCTGATCTCGGGGCCGTGCTTGTCGCCGTCATCCGGCACGGGCCCGGCCTCGCCCTGCCAGGGCAGGCTCTGCCAGGGCGGCTGGCCGGCGCGGGCCTCGTAC
>DYYG01000053.1 GCA_020741775.1 Methylorubrum populi | reverse complement strand
CATTTCGATCTGGGCGCGGGCGTGATCGTCGAGCCGGTGGTTCAGTACGTGGTCAACCCGAACTCGTTCTGGAACCCCTTCACCGCGCGCCGGGCCAAGGACGGCTTCTATGCCGGCGCCACCCTGGTCGTCCCCCTCGGAACCCTCCTCGGCCTCGCGCCGGGCTAGCCTGAGCCATCAAGACGATGGGGGCCGCGCGATACCGGCGCGGCCCCTCCCCCACACGAACCGGAGGAAACGCTGCCATGATGCACGGCGACATCTCATCGAGCCAGGACAGCGTCGGCGTGGCCGTCGTGAACTACAAGATGCCCCGGCTGCACACCAAGGCGGAGGTCTTGGAGAACGCCAGGAAGATTGGCGACATGATCGTCGGGATGAAGGCCGGCCTGCCGGGCCTCGACCTCGTGATCTTCCCCGAATACTCGACCCACGGCATCATGTACGATGCTTCCGAGATGTACGAGACCGCCTCGACGGTTCCGGGCGCGGAAACCGAGATCTTCGCCGATGCTTGCCGCAAGGCCGGAGTCTGGGGTGTGTTCTCGCTCACCGGCGAGCGCCACGAGGAACATCCGCACAAGGCGCCCTACAACACCCTGATCCTGATGAACGACCAGGGCGAGATCGTGCAGAAATACCGCAAGATCATGCCCTGGACCCCGATCGAGGGCTGGTATCCTGGCGACCGCACCTACGTCTCGGACGGCCCGAAGGGCCTCAAGATCAGCCTGATCATCTGCGACGACGGCAATTATCCCGAGATCTGGCGCGACTGCGCCATGCGCGGCGCCGAGCTGATCATCCGCTGCCAGGGCTACATGTATCCGGCGAAAGAGCAGCAGGTGCTGATCTCGAAGGCGATGGCATTCGCCAACAATACCTATGTCGCGGTCGCCAATTCCGCCGGCTTCGACGGCGTCTATTCCTACTTCGGCCATTCGGCGATCATCGGTTTCGACGGCCGGACCTTGGGCGAGTGCGGCGAGGAAGAGATGGGCATTCAATATGCCGCGCTCTCGAAGTTCCTGATCCGCGACTTCCGCGCCCATGGCCAGTCGGAGAACCACCTCTTCAAGCTGCTGCATCGCGGCTATACCGGCATGATCAACTCGAAGGAGAACCGACACGGGATGTCGGAATGCCCTTACGATTTCTATCGCCGCTGGATCGAGGATCCCGACGGCACCCGCGATGCCGTGCGCGCCATCACCCGCTCCAGCGTCGGCACCGAGGAATGCCCGATCGAGGGCATCCCCTTCGTCGGCAAGGGCGAGGGCCCGCCCGATCCGCGCTGAGCGCTCGCCTGTGGCGCGACGACCCGAAACTTGAGCCGAAGCCGTTCCTGGTCACATGAAGACCGGGGCGGCCGAGATCATGGATTGAAAAAGAAGCCCTGGTGAGCGGGTTTTGCCTGGAATTAACAGGAAACGGGATCGCGAAAATTCAACGGATCTCGCAATGGAGAATGTTTATCCGGCCTCCCCATGGTCCATTCCGCGGCCTCGATCTCCTCTTCGGCGCCGCGGATGAGGGACGATCATGCAGGCTGTGTCACACGTGGAGTTCGAAGGTCGCCTGAAGACCGGCGCGGGGGCACCGCGCTCCGGTGGCGGTCTGATCCGCCTCGCCGTGGTCGGAGCCTGTGCCCTAATGCTGTCGGCCTGCGTGAGCGCGAAGGAGCAGCGGGCGATGGATCTCGGCCAATGCGCCGATTTCGGCTTCCAGCCGGGTACCGATGCCTTCGCGCAATGCATGATGGATGTCAGCCAGCAGCGCGAGATGATGCAGCAGAACCGGTTGCTGGCGCAGCAGGCGCAGCTCGCCGCCCGGAACCGCGAGGAAGAGAGCCGGCGTGATCTCTACCGGGCCCTGAGCCTGCAACGCACCGGCGACAAGAACTTCCCCGTCTGCGGTGCCTCGAGCGCCGGTGGCCTCGATGCCCGCAACGGCACTTGGTACGGGCCGAATTGCCGCGCGAAGTAAGAGGGCGCTCGGACGATCCGAACGTCGCTAAAGCGACAGGAAAAGGAGCCACCGGGGCGAACCCGGCGGCTCCTGCTTCAATCCTCGGCCTTAATTCTTGACGATCACCTTGGTGCCGACCTTCACCCGGTCGTAGAGATCGACCACGTCCTTGTTGGTCATGCGGATGCAGCCCGAGGACACGGCGGCGCCCATCGTCTCCGGCTCGTTGGAGCCGTGAATGCGGTAGAGCGACGAGCCGAGATACATCGCCCGCGCGCCGAGCGGGTTGTCCTGGCCGCCGGCCATGTAGCGCGGCAGGTCCGGGCGGCGGGCGAGCATCTGCGCCGGCGGGCGCCAGGCCGGCCATTCCTTCTTGCCCGTGACCGTCTTGGTGCCCGACCACGAGAAGCCCTGGCGGCCGACGCCGACGCCGTAGCGGATCGCTTCGCCGCCGCCGAGCACGTAGTAGAGCCGGCGCTGGCTCGTCGAGACGACGATCGTCCCGGGCTTCTCCTTGCCGGCATAGGCCACCGTCTCGCGGGGGATGGCCTGCGTCTTGAAGACGTTGATGAAATCGGCGAGCGGCCCGCTGTCGAGCGGGTTGGCCTGGGCCGGGGCGAGCGCCGGGGCCGCGAGGGCTCCGCCCAGAACGATCGTGAAAGCGAGGCGCGACAGCGCGGAACGGTTCGGCAAGACGGAGGTCCTCCTCGAAAGGTCCGGCCCCGCGAGCCTTGCTCAGCCGGACCGATCGGGAGCTTTAGGGCCGCCCGTCGCGGCAGGAGGAAGGCAGGCCTGTGGGTTTGCTGCAACGGTAAACCCGAATCGCTCCCGCGCCTGCGGGCCAGGGTGCGGCGCGGCACATCGTCCGACGGAGGATTCGTGCTCCGCAGGGATGAAAGTCTGAATCCGCCGCCAAAGCTCGTCGGCCAAGCTCGCTTGAATGTCGCAGTCGATTGCATGGGAACGCGTCATCCACCACAATGACCCTACCGTGATCCTCATGCCCCGCCCTGTCTCGTCAGGCCGCGCGTCTGCCGGCCTCCCGACCCGCATCGTCCTGTCCGCTCTGGTCGGGCTGCTGAGCCTGCTCGTCATTGTCGGCCTTCCCGCCGACGGCTCGGCTCTCGGCGGGATTCCGCAGGTGCGTGGCGAGGTCAGCTTCGAGCAGCGCCCCGATACCGATCCGCTCGCCAGCGTGCGGAGCGCGGCACCGATGCTCGATCTTGACGACTCCGCCAGTCACGGGCGCATCGCGGCCGCGATCTCGGTCCCCCTTCGCGTGGATGCCACCGCGCAGGCTCGCCCGACCTCCGACCGGATTCCCGCCGCCGCCCATCGCAGCCGGCCGGAGCGCCCGCCCAGGGCGTGAGCGGGCGGCTGTCCGGCGCCGTCGTCGGATCGCCAAACTTGCCCTTCAGGATGCCGCACGCGTGACAGGCCGCTGCCCGCGGTCGGTCTCCCGATGCTGTCCGGCATCCTTCGTGCAGAGCCTTTCGATCCGTCGCGCCGCGGCCGAAATCCGTTCGGGCACCGGTCCGCGACGCGGGACCGGAACGGGCGCTGCGAGACGGCCAAAGGCTAGAGCGCCAGAAGCTTCGGACCATGCCGGAGCGAAACCCGAGAGCATCGTAGGAGCGTCCCGATCGTGATGCCGTCCCCCCCGTCGCCCGGTCGCGTGCCCGGCACCGTGAAGGCCGGCCGCAGCAATTCCCGCTGGAGCCGTTCCCGCTGGACCTTGCCGGCCTCTCTCCTCGTCGGTGCCGTGCTCGTCACCGCTTCGGCCTGCAACGAGCAGAAGGCAGCCGCCCCCGTGCCGCTGCCGCCGCCGGAGGTCAGCGTCGTCAGCGTCCGTCCGCAGCCGATTCCCTATGTCCGCGATCTCCCCGGCCGGGTCGCGCCGATGCGCATCGCCGAGGTGCGCTCCCGCGTCTCGGGTCTGGTGATCCGGCGGCTGTTCGAGCAGGGCAGTCACGTCAACGAGGGCGACGTCCTCTACAAGATTGACCCGGCGCCCTATCAGGTGGATCTCGCGAGCGCCGAGGCGACCCTGGCCAACCGGGAGGCGGCCCTGGTGCTCGCCAACCAGCAGGCCGAACGCCTCGAAACCCTGCTCGCCCGCAACACCGCGAGCCAGGCGCAGTACGATACGGCCTTCGCCGCCAAGAAGCAGGCCGAGGCCGAGGTGGCCGGGGCCAAGGCGGCCCGCGACCGGGCCAAGCTCAACCTGTCCTGGACCGATGTGCGGGCGCCGATCTCCGGCCGCATCGGCCGGGCGCTGCTGACCGAAGGCACGCTGATCGAATCCGGCGCCACCGGCGTGCTCGCCACGATCCAGCAGCTCGACCCGATCTATGTCGACATCACCCAATCGGTCGGCGAGCTGAACAAGCTGCGCCGGGACATCGCCTCGGGCGAGTTGTCGAAGCTCGCCGCCGATGCCGCCAACGTCCATCTCATCATGGATGACGGCACGCTCTACGGTTCGGCCGGGCGCCTGCTCTTCTCCGACGTCACCGCCGATCCGAGCACCGGGCAGGTGACCCTGCGCGTTCAGTTCCCCAACCCGCATAACGAGCTGTTCCCCGGCATGTATGTCCGGGCGCGGATCAAGCAGGGCATCGACGCGGACGCCATCGCCGTGCCGCAGCAGGCGATCCAGCGCACCAATGACGGCAAGCCCGAGGTTTGGGTGGTCAAGCCCGATGGCAAGGTCATGCTTCAGCCGGTCGAGGTCGGCCCCGTCGTCGGCGGCCACTGGCTGATCCGCGAGGGCCTGGAGGGCGGCGAGAAGGTCGTCGTCGAGGGCTTCCAGAAGATCACCGCCGGCATCGAGGTGAAGACCGTCCCCTGGAAGACGGAGGCCGCCGCCGACGAGGGCAAGCCGGTCGATACCGACAGCCACGACAACGACGGCAAGGAGAATGCCGGAAAGGGCGCGAATGCGGCCGATCCGTCCGCCCAGCCCGTCGCCCAGTTCGCCGACTGATTTCCTTGGATCCTCGCGCGGCCGGCGGGCGTCGACACGCCCTCGCCGGCCCGATGGAATAGGACGTAACCGCGCCTCATGGCCCGCTTCTTCATCGACCGGCCGGTCTTCGCCTGGGTCGTCGCCCTTTTCATCCTCTTGGGCGGCGCGCTCTCGATTCCGATGCTGCCGATCGCGCAGTACCCGATCATCGCGCCCCCCGCGATCGCGCTCTCGACCTCCTATCCCGGCGCCTCGGTCGAGAACCTCTATACCGGCACCACCCGCCTCATCGAGGATGAGCTGAACGGTGCCGCCAACATCCTCAGCTTCGAATCGGCCTCCGATTCCTTCGGCGTGATCGAGATCACCGCGAGCTTCCAGCCTGGCACCGATCCCGGCTATGCCGGCGTCGAGGTGCAGAACCGCCTGAAGCGGGTCGAGGCGCGGCTCCCGGCCGAGGTGCGCCAACAGGGCATTCTCGTCGAAGAAGCCTCGGCCGCCACCCTCAACATCATCACGCTGGTCTCCACCGACGGGAAGACCGACGAGGTCGGCCTCGGCGACTTCCTGATCCGCAACGTCATCAACGAGATCCGCCGCATCCCCGGCGTCGGCCGCGCCACCCTCTACTCGACCGAGCGGGCGCTGCGCATCTGGATCGACCCGGACAAGCTGCGCGGCCTCTCCCTCAACGCCGCCGACGTGACCAAGGCGATTGGCAAGCAGAACGTCCAGATCGCCTCCGGCGCCGTCGGCGCCCAGCCGAGCCCGGAGCGGCACGCCGTCAACTTCCCGATCATCGTCAAAGGGCAGATGACCGAGCCGGAGGCCTTCGGCGCCATCGTGCTGCGGGCCAATCCGGACGGCTCCAACGTGCGCCTGCGCGACGTCGCCCGGATCGAGCTCGGCGGCGACGATTACAAGTTCACCACCCGCCTCAACGGCGGCCCGGCGGCGGGCATCTCGGTGACGCTCGCCCCCGACGGCAACGCCATCGAGACGGCCAAGGCGATCCGCGCCAAGATGGTGGAATTGTCCCAGTTCTTCCCCGACACGGTGAAGTGGGACATCCCCTACGACATCACCCCCGCCGTCGATGCCTCCATCGAGAAGGTGCTGCACACGCTGGTCGAGGCGGTGGTGCTGGTCTTCGTCGTGATGTTCATCTTCCTCCAGAACATCCGCTACACCCTGATCCCGACCATCGTCGTGCCGATTGCCCTGTTCGGCACCTGCACGGTGATGCTGCTCACCGGCTTCTCCGTGAACGTGCTGACCATGTTCGGCATGGTGCTGGCCATCGGCATCCTCGTCGACGACGCCATCGTCGTGGTCGAGAATGTCGAGCGCATCATGAACGAGGAGGGGCTGCCGCCCAAGGAGGCGACCCGCAAGGCGATGGGCCAGATCACGGGGGCGATCATCGGCATCACCCTGGTGCTGGTGGCCGTGTTCATCCCGATGGCCTTCTTCCCCGGCTCGGTCGGCATCATCTACCGGCAATTCTCGATCGCGATGGTGACCTCCATCGCCTTCTCGGCGCTGCTGGCCCTGTCGCTGACCCCGGCGCTCTGCGCCACGATGCTGAAGCCGATCCCGCAGGGGCACGGCCACGCCAAGGGCGGCGTCTTCGGCCTGTTCAACCGCTTCGTGGACCGGGAGACCGCCCGCTATGGCCGCGGCGTCGCGTGGTTCATCAAGAAGTCCGGCCGGGTCATGATGATCTACCTCGTGCTGGTCGCCGGCGTGGCCTTCGCCTTCCTGCGCCTGCCCGAGGGCTTCCTGCCGCTGGAGGACCAGGGCTTCTTCACCGTCGACATCCAGACCCCGCCGGGCTCCTCCTTCAACCGGACCCAGGCTGCGGTGAAGAAGGTGGAGGACCATCTGCTGGCCCAGCCGGGGGTGGACACGGTGACCGTCATCAACGGCTTCTCCTTCTCCGGCCAGGGCCAGATGACGAGCCAGGCCTTCGTCACGCTCAAGCCCTGGGGCGAGCGCGACGCGGCCAATTCCGCCGCCAAGCTGGTCGAGGGCACCAACAAGGCACTCAGCGGGTACAAGGATGCGGTGATCCAGGCGCTGGAGCCGCCGCCGATCGACAATCTCGGCAACGCCTCCGGCTTCTCGTTCCGCCTGCAGGATCGGGCGCAGAAGGGCTACTCGGCCCTGATGGCGGCGCAGGAGCAGCTGCTCTCGCTCGCGCGCAAGAGCCCGGTCCTGACCAAGGTCTATGTCGAGGGTCTGCCCCCCGCCCCCGAGGCGGAGCTGATCATCGACCGCGAGAAGGCCGCCGCCCTCGGCGTCAGCTTCGAGGACATCAACGAGACGATCCAGGTCAATCTCGGCTCGGTCTACGTCAACGACTTCCCCAACCGGGGCAAGATGCAGCGGGTGATCGTGCAATCCGACGATCTCCAGCGCCTGCACGCGGCCGATCTCCTGAACTACGCGGTCAAGAACCAGCAGGGGACGATGGTGCCGATGTCGTCCTTCGCCGATCTGAAATGGAGCGTCGGCCCGGCTCAGATCATCGGCTTCAACGGCTACCAGTCGGTGCGCATCACCGGCGATCCGGCCCCCGGCTACACCACCGGCGACACGATCAAGGAGATGGAGCGGCTGATGACCTTCCTGCCGAAGGGCTTCGGCTATGCCTGGACCGGTCAATCGCTGCAGGAAAAGGAGGCGGGCAGCCAAGCCTCGCTGCTGCTGGCGCTCTCGGTGCTGATCGTGTTCCTGTGTCTCGCCGCGCTCTACGAGAGCTGGTCGATCCCGATCTCGGTGCTGCTCGTCATCCCGCTCGGGGTGATCGGCTCAGTGGCGGCGGTGTATCTGCGCGGCATGCCCAACGACGTCTATTTCAAGATCGGGCTCATCACGATCATCGGCCTCTCGGCCAAGAACGCGATCCTGATCGTGGAATTCGCCCGCGATCTCTGGAAGCCGGGCACCAACATCGTCGCGGCGACGATCCAGGCGGCGACCCTGCGCTTCCGCCCGATCGTGATGACCTCATTGGCCTTCATCTTCGGCGTGGTGCCGCTGGCCATCGCCACCGGCGCCGCCTCGAAGAGCCAGCAGGCCATCGGCACCGGCGTGATGGGCGGCATGATCTCGGCCACCGTGCTGGCGGTGTTCTTCGTACCGGTGTTCTTCGTGGTGGTGATGCGCCTGTTCAAGCGCAAGGAAGTGGCCGCCGGGGAGGATGCGGAGGTGGTGCCTGGCTCGCCCCATCATGGGCATTCGGTGCCGGCGGAGTAGATGATAGGAGAGGCGGCGCGCGTGCTTCGAGGCGCGCGTGCCGCGCGCACCCCAGCATGAGGGGCGGTGGCTGATGCCATTTTGGGTTGAACGCGGACTGCAAATCCGGGAGCTTAGCACTCAGCCTGAGATCCGCGGTGTGTGCCTTGACCGCGTTCGTTTACATGCGCGCTGTGCCGATGGCAGCGATTATGTCGGCTCGGCGCGAGGTGAGTCCCTCGACAAACGCATCGGCGAGCATCAGGCCGGAACGTATCTCGGCTACACCTATCACCGCCGGCCGGTGACGCTGGTTCATGCGGAATGGTTTGACCGCATCACCGATGCCGTCGAGGCGGAGCGCCGGATCAAGGGCTGGAGCCGTGCCAAGAAGGAAGCGCTGATCGCGCAGGATTGGGACCGGGTGTAGTTCCTGGCGAAGCACCCCTCGGCCAGGATAGCGTCATCCAACCCGAACCCCTCACCCTGAGGTGCCGCGAAGCGGCCTCGAAGGGTCCTCCAGACAGCACGGCGGAGGTTGGGAACCGCCGCCCTCAGCGCTTCAGCGCCCGCCGAGCCCCATAACCCGCCGCCGCCCACAAGAAGGCCGCGACCGTCCGCACCGGGAAGAAGGTCGGCAGCTCGGCGGCGACGGGTGCCGGCCAGGGCAGGCCGATCCGGGTCACGAACCAAGCCACCAGAACCGAGACTGCAAGCGCCGCGATGGCGGCGATGAACACCTTGCCGAACTGGTCCGCCTTCCAGCCGAGGAAGACGGCGACCACGATCAGAACGGGGTCGAATCCGGCGAGGATCCAGACCGAGACCGGATAGACCGGAACGACGGGGGGAGCGTTCACGCCCACCACGCCTTCGGCAGGTTGATTCGGCCGGCCGCGTTCTCGATGGTCTGCGCGGCGGCGAACAGAGTCTCCTCGTCGAAGGGGCGTCCGATCAACTGGAGGCCGAGGGGCAGGCCCTGCGCGTCGAGGCCGGCGGGCACCGAGATGCCCGGCAAACCGGCCATGTTCACGGTCACGGTGAAGACGTCGTTGAGATACATCTCGACCGGGTCGGCGCTCGCCATCTCGCCGATGCCGAAGGCGGCGGACGGGGTCGCCGGGGTGAGGATCGCATCGACGCCGGAGGCATAGGCCGCCTCGAAGTCGCGCTTGATCAGGGTGCGGATCTTCTGCGCCCGGACGTAATAGGCATCGTAATAGCCGGCCGAGAGCACGTAGGTGCCGATCATGATGCGCCGCTTCACCTCGCGGCCGAACCCGGCGGCGCGGGTGTTCTCGTACATCCCGGCGATGTCCTTGCCGGGCACCCGCAGGCCGTAGCGCACGCCGTCGTAGCGGGCGAGGTTCGAGGACGCCTCGGCCGGGGCGACGATGTAGTAGGCCGGCAGCGCGTATTGGGTGTGCGGCAGCGAGATCTCCTTGATCGTCGCGCCCGCCTCCTTAAGCCACGCGGCGCCCTGGTCCCAGAGCCGCTGGATCTCGGCGGGCATGCCCTCGACCCGGTACTCTTTCGGGATGCCGATGGTCAGGCCCTTTACGCCGCGGGAGATCGCCGCCTCGAAATCCGGCACCGGCAAATCGACCGAGGTGGTGTCGCGCGGGTCGTGCCCGGCCATGGAGCCGAGCAGGATCGCGCAATCCTGCACCGTGCGGGCGATCGGCCCGGCCTGATCCAGCGACGACGCGTAGGCGATGATGCCCCAGCGCGAGCAGCGGCCATAGGTCGGCTTGATGCCGACCGTGCCGGTGAAGGCCGCCGGCTGGCGGATCGAGCCGCCGGTATCGGTCGCCGTGGCACCGAGGCAGAGATGCGCCGCGACCGCCGCCGCCGACCCGCCGGACGAGCCGCCGGGCACCAGCGGCGTCTCCGAACCCTGGCGGCGCCAGGGCGAGATCGTCTTGCCGTAGGCGCTGGTCTCGTTGGACGAGCCCATGGCGAACTCGTCGAGGTTGAGCTTGCCGAGCATCACCGCGCCGTCGCGCCAGAGCTGGGCCGAGACGTTCGACTCGTAATGCGGCTCGAACCCTTCGAGGATCTTGGAGCCGGCCGTGGTGTGCACGCCCTGCGTCGCGAACAGATCCTTGATGCCGAGCGGCAGGCCTTCGAGCGGCCGCGCCTCGCCCTTGGCGATCTTTGCGTCGGAGACCTCCGCCATCTTCAGCGCGCGGTCGGGCGTCGCCACGATATAGGCGTTGAGGGCGCGCGCCTTCTCGATGGCGTCGAGATGCGCCTGCGCGATCTCCCGCGCCGAGAATTGCTTGGAGGCCAGCCCGTCGCGCGCTTCGGCCAGGGTGAGTTCGTTGAGTGCCGTCATGCCCGTTCCAGACCTAAGCGCCGACCCCGCGAGCTCGAAGGCTCCGCGAGGGGCCGGAGATGCCGCTCCGCCGATGCCGAAAACCTACTCGACGACCTTCGGCACGAGAAAATAATTGTCCTCGGTCTCGGGCGCGTTGGCGACCACGTCGCGCGCCCGGCCACCGTCGTTCACCACGTCGGCGCGCTTCTTCATCCGCATCGGCGTGACCGAGGTCATCGGCTCGACGCCGTCGATATCGACCGCACCGAGTTGCTCCACGAAAGCGAGGATCGCGTTGAGCTCGCCCTGGAGCGGGCCGACCTCCTCGTCCGTCACCGCAATGCGGGCCAGATGCGCGATGCGCCGTACCGTCTTCTCGTCGACCGACATGCCGCTGGTGTCGTCCTGCCAAGCTCGAGCGGAAAAGGCCCCGCCCGCTTATCGGCCGGGCTATAGCACCCGCTTTCCCGCAGGAGCAACGCCGGGACTGCGGCGGGCTTACGTGATGACGTGCCCGTCGACCGCCGGCATGTCCACGGTGACGCCCGGCCGGCGAGAGCGGTCGGCGTTGACCGAGCCGGCGATCAGGATTTCCAGGGCGAGCGCCAGCATCAGCATGTGCCGCGTCGAGAAGCGCCGGGACGGTTCACGGACGGCAGGACGCGGCGTCGGCATGGGGGGCACGGGGCGGCTCCGGCGTGGTTAATTAAAGCTTAACACCGCTTTCGGCCTTCGGCTCCCCCTCCGGCACCGGATCCGCGCACCGTGGTTAATCTCCACGGTGGACAAGCCCGCGCGGGCGGGCGTAAGCCCCGCTCGACGGACGAAAATCGGAGGACAGGCCATGTGGGAGAGCGTCTTCCGGGAACTGCGCCCGGGTCTCGCATCGAGCGAGGCCGACCTCGCTCGCGCCGAGGCCGAACTCGGCTTCGCCCTGCCCGCCAGCTATCGCAGCTTCGCCCAGAGCTGCGGCGCCGGGCGGATCGGCGGGCATCTGCGCATCTTCACGCCGGTTCCGGTGGAGGCGGCGGATCTGAGCGCCCGCTCCCATCTGATCGCCCACGGCATCGCCCTGGCCCTGGACGGGCTGCGGGACGAGAACAGCGACGAACCGCACCGCTTCACCATCGAGGGCGACGCCGATGCCGGCCTGATGGAGCGCGCCTGCTTCTTCGGGCAGACCGAGCGCGGCGATTTCCTGTTCTTCGACGTCACGCCGGGATTTCCCGAATACGACATCTGGGTGCTCTGCGCCGATCTGGAGACGGTGCATTTCGGCGGGGCCGACCTGCCCGCCTTCCTGCGCGGCGTCCAGGGTCTGGAGATCCTCCACATCCTCGGCGAGGGCGAAGGCCCCCTGCCCGCGACCTTCGAGGGCGACGACGCGACCGCCCTGGAGCGATTGGGAGCGACCGCATCGTGAACCGAGACGAGATCGCGGCCTTCGCCGAAGCGTCGCGCGGGGCGCCGCGCCTGATCGGGCTCGATCTCGGCACCAAGACCATCGGGCTCGCCCTGTCCGATGTCGGCCGTCAGATCGCCTCCCCTCTGGAGACGATCCGCCGGGTGAAGTTCACGCCCGACGCGCAAAGGATCGTCACCCTCTGCGCCGCCCATTCCGTCGGCGGCCTCGTCATCGGCCTGCCCCTCAACATGGACGGCTCGGAAGGGCCGCGGGCGCAATCGAGCCGCAGCTTCGCCCGCAACCTCAAGCCGCTGCTGCCCCTGCCGGTGCTGTTCTTCGACGAGCGCCTCTCCACCGCCGCCGTCACCCGGACCCTGCTGGAGGCGGACGCCTCGCGGGCAAGACGCGGCGAACTCGTGGACAAGCTCGCCGCCGCCTACATCCTGCAGAGCTGCCTCGACGTGATGGGCGGCCTCTTGGACGAAGCGGCGGAGGCGGACGGGCTTTAGGCTTTCCCAGTCGAGGGCGTGAGCCGCGCCACGATGGCTTCGCGCTCCCGGCGGGACGCCGACAGGCGTTCGCGGGCCGCCGCCGTGATGGCGGGGCCGGCGGTGTCCGGGCGCCCGGCCGCGAAGGGCGGGGCCGGGGCATATTCCTGCTGCAACTGGATCGTCCGGGCGGTCGCCTCGTCGGCGAGTTCGGCGGCGAGCGTCAGGCCGAAATCGATGCCAGCGGTCACGCCGCCCCCGGTGATCAGATTGCCGTCGCGCACCACGCGCTCCTGCACCGGCACGGCGCCGAAGGCGGCGAGCAGGTCGTGCGCCGCCCAATGTGTCGTGGCACGCCGGCCCCGCAGCAACCCCGCCGCGCCGAGCACCAGGGCGCCGGTACAGACGGAGGTGACGTAGCGGGCGCCCGCCGCCTGCCGGCGGAGGAAGTCGAGGGTCTCGGCATCCTCCATCAGCGGATTCACGCCTGAGCCGCCCGGCACACAGATCACGTCGAGCGCCGGACACCCGGTGAAGGTGATCGTCGGCGTGAGCACGAGGCCGGTGGCGCTCGCGACCGGCGCGAGCGTTTTCGCGACGAGATGGACGCGGGCGCCCGGCACCATGGCCAGCACCTCGTAGGGGCCGGTCAGGTCGAGCTGCTGGACCTGCGGGAAGACGAGAAAGCCGATCTCGATGGTCATGGGCGTCTGATCCTGCACGCGTTGACCAGATGACATAATCGACAAGAACAGTCTCGCGGAGACCTCATCCCTCCCCCTGCGCCCTCATCCTGAGGTGCGACCGAAGGGAGCCGCGAAGGAGGCTCCAGGAAGCGCGGAGAGATCTGGAGGCCTCGTTCGAGGCCGCTGATACGGAATCCGCTTGATCAGAGCGGAAACCGTATCAGCAAGCCCGTGCGGCGTTTGAGCGAAGCCCAAATTCGCCATCCCGAAGGGATCGAACGGCGACTGTATTGCGGGTCAATTGGCCACGTCGCTTTCGGCGAAGGTTTTGTCGTCTCGGACGAGGGCATTGGCGAGGACGACGAGGCGGCGGCCGGTGGCGACGATGG
>DYYG01000052.1 GCA_020741775.1 Methylorubrum populi | reverse complement strand
ATCGGCCACTTCGACAACGAGATTCAGGTCGCCGGCCTGAAGAACCTCAAGTGGCAGAACATCAAGCCGCAGGTCGACGAGATCGAGTTCGCCGATGGCCACCGCATCATCCTCCTGTCGGAGGGTCGTCTGGTGAACCTCGGCAACGCGACCGGTCACCCGTCCTTCGTGATGTCGGCCTCCTTCACCAACCAGACGCTGGCCCAGATCGAGCTCTGGACCAACCCGGGCAAGTACGAGAAGCAGGTCTACACCCTGCCCAAGACCCTCGACGAGAAGGTCGCGGCCCTGCACCTCGAGAAGATCGGCGTGAAGCTCTCCAAGCTGCGCCCGGATCAGGCTGCCTATATCGGCGTGCCGCAGACCGGCCCGTTCAAGCCCGAGCATTACCGCTACTGATCGGCCGCCCGCCCCTCGCGGGGCGGGTTCTAGAACCGGCATACCCTTGAGCCCGGCCCATGGCCGGGCTCTTTTTTTGCCGCGAGAAAACGGCGAGCCGGCCCGCATGCGATTCTGCCGCCGCCGTCAAGGGCGCAATCGGGCAGTGTTGCTTTTGTGCTGTGTACGGCGCCGGAATGCAGGGCGGGGGGACTTCCGGCCAGAAAGGCGCTTCCAGCCGGAATCGACCCCGCGTTACAGTGAATCGAATCTTCGGAGCAGGTGTCCCGTCGCGTCGGCCGAGGCCGTACGTGAGGGGAGACGTTTGCCCGGTACCGAGCGAGAATTTTCCCAGGACATTTTCCCAGGGCATGGACCTGCGACGGGGACCATGCCCGCGGGAGGCCGGGTTTGGGTTGGGGGCGGGACATGGGTCTGGAACGGGCGGCGCGCGTCCTGTCGCGCGTCGGCGTCCTCGTCGCCGTGGCACCGGTCGCGGCGACCGCCGCGGGTGATCCGTCAGCCGAAATGGGGCCGATGCTGGGATCGATGCATACGCACAACGTCGCCGGCCTCGCCGTCATCCTCGGCCTCATCCTGTTCGCGACGATCCTGTCGCTCGTCTATCTGCGCGAGCGCGTCGGCTGGATGCGCCGGGAGCGCCTGCTTCAGGACGAGCTGACCCAGCTCGGCGGCGCCCACGACCGGGCCGAGATGCTGCTCCATTCCGAGCGGCAGGTTCTCGTCGCCTGGGCCGGGCGCGGCGACCCGGCAGTCATCGGCGATGCGGGTTTCGCCCAGGACCTGCGCAGCCAAGATCCGCATGGCCATGCCGGCCGGCATCCGGACGGCGGGTTCCAAGATCCGCGCCAAGATGCGCGCCAGAATCCGCGCGGAGGCCAGGGCCATAACCGGCGCCTGCTCGCCTTCGACACCTGGCTGACGGCCCAGGATGCGCAGCTCCTCGATGCCGCCGTCGCCACCCTACGCGAGCGCGGCACGGGCTTCCGGATGAATCTGCGCAGCCTCGCCGGGCGCTACATCGAAGCCCAGGGGCAGGCGGTGAGCGGGCGGGCGCTTCTGCGCCTGCGCGAGACGACGGAGGAGCGCCGCGAACTGATCGAGCTGCGCGGCAAGCTGGACGAGGCCAAGCGCGGCCTTTCCGCCCTGGCCGGGCTCCTCGACGCGCTGCCGCAACCGGTCTGGCATCGGGGAACGGACGGGACGCTGACCTTCGTCAACTTCGCCTACGCCGCCGCGGTGGAGGCCCAGGGCCGTGAGGCGGTCCTGGATCAGGGGCTCGAACTGCTCGACCGGAGCGCCCGCGAGCAGATCGCCCGGCAGGCGAGCCGGCCGGGCTTCGCCGCCCATCCCTTACGCCTCTCCGCGGTGGTGGCCGGCGCGCGCCGCACCCTCGACGTGACCGAGACCGCCCTCGACACCGGCCGGGTCGGCATCGCCGTCGATGTCTCGGAACTGGAGAGCGTCCGCGCCGACCTGCAGCGGCAGATGGATGCCAATGTGCGCACCCTCGACCAGTTGCCGACCGCCGTGGCGATGTTCGATGCGCGCCAACGCCTGATCTTCCACAACGCCGCCTATCAGCGCCTGTGGGATCTCGATCCGGCCTTCCTCGAAAGCCGCCCCCTCGACGGAGAGATTCTCGACCGCCTGCGCGCCGCCCGCAAGCTGCCGGAACAGGCCGATTTCCGCTCGTGGAAGGCCGATATCCTGGCCGCCTACCACGCCGTCGAGGCGACGGACACGCCCTGGTACCTGCCCGATGGCCGGGCGCTGCGGGTGGTCGCCGATCCCAACCCGCAGGGCGGCCTGACCTATCTCTATCACGACGTATCGGAGAGCATGAAGCTCGCCTCGCGCTACGACGCGCTGATGAAGGAGCAGGCGGAGACCTTGGAGGCCCTGAAGGAGCCGGTGGCGGTGTTCGCCGCCGACGGGCGCCTGACCGTGGCCAACCGCGCCTTCGCCGTCACCTGGCGCCTCGACCCAGCCACCCTGGCGGGCCGGCCGCATGTCGACGCGGTCATCGGCGCCTGCCGGGCCCTCACCCCGGAGCAGAACCCCTGGGCCGGCATCCGCCAAGCGGTCACCGGCCTCAACGAGACCCGCAGCGGCCATGCCTGTCGCCTCACCATGAGTGACGGCACGGTGCTCGACTGTTCGGCCCAGCCGCTGCCCCTCGGTGCCACCCTGCTGACCTTCATCGACGTGACCGCGAGCGCCAATGTCGAGCGGGCGCTCACCGAGAAGAACGATGCCCTGGAGCGCGCCTCGCAGCTGCGCGACACCTTCGTCCACCACGTCTCCTACGAGCTGCGCTCGCCGCTCACCAACATCATCGGCTTCACCCAGCTCCTCGGCGACGAGACGGTCGGCGCCCTCAACGAGCGCCAGCGCGAATATTCCGAGCACATCATGCGCTCGTCGGCGGCGCTCCTCGTCATCATCAACGACATCCTCGACCTCGCCTCGATCGATGCCGGCTCGCTCGAACTCCAGCGCGAGACCATCGACGTCCGCGCCACCGTGGAGGCCGCTGCGCGCGGCATCGAGGACCGTCTGGCGGAATCGGATATCGGCCTCGATCTCGACGTGCCGGGGGACATCGGCAGCGTGTTCGCCGACGGCAAGCGCGTGCGCCAGATCCTGTTCAACCTGCTCTCCAACGCCGTCGGCTTCTCGGAGCCCGGCCAGCAGATCCGGGTCGAGGCCCGGCGCGAGGGCGCCGAATTGCGGCTGACGGTGGTCGACCGGGGCCGGGGCATCGCCCCCGAGGTCATCGACCGGGTGTTCGACCGTTTCGAGAGCAACACCTTCGGCACCAAGCATCGCGGCGTCGGCCTCGGCCTCTCGATCGTCCGCTCCTTCGTGGAGCTGCATGGCGGCCGGGTCGAGATCGACTCGGCGGCGGGGCGGGGTACCTGCGTCACCTGCCTGTTCCCCGTCGAGCCGCCGCCCGGCGACGGGCGGCTGCCGGCCCCCGGCCAGCCGAGTGAGCCCCCCCGCGGTGCGCCCGGCGAGACGGCGCGGATCGTGGCTCACCCGGCCGCCGCCAATCTCGACGCCGCCGAATAGGCGCCATCGGGACACGAGGCTTCGGGCCGGGGGCTCACCCCGGATGCCGGAAATGGTTAAACATCCCCCGCTAGGATGATGGCGGCTCCCTCGGGGCGGCCGGGGGACAGGTTGTGCGGAGGGTTGGGGCGGTGAGCGAGGAACCGGACGGCACGGCGGGAAGCCCGCAGCCCGGCTCATCGCCGGGAGAGGCTCCCCCGCCATCCGCGCCGCGGCGGACGGCCTGGGAGGTGCTGCTGCCCGAGGAGGGCGCCACCGAGGACATGGCCGCCTTCCTCGCGAGCTTCCTCAGGCCCGGCGACCTCGTGGCCCTGTTCGGCGGCCTCGGCGCGGGCAAGACCACGCTGGCCCGCGCCATGATCCGGGAGCTCGCCCGCGACCCCGCGCTGGAGGTGCCGAGCCCGACCTTCACCCTGATGCAGCCCTACGAGACCGGAAGCGGCCGCACGGTGATCCATGCCGATCTCTACCGCCTGCGCGGTCCGGACGAATTGGTGGAACTCGGCTTCGACGAATTGTCCGAGACGGCGATCACCCTGGTCGAGTGGCCCGAGCGCCTCGGCCGGCGGGACAACCCGACGCTCACCGTCGAGCTGTCCCTGCGGGCGGAGTACGGCGAGGAGGCCCGCCTCGTGCGGATCGACGGCACCGGCGACATGCGCGAGCGCCTCGAACGGGCCCGCGCCATCCGGAGCCTGCTCGCCCGCAGCGGCTGGGACGAGGCCGACCGGGTGCTGATGCAGGGCGATGCCTCGTCCCGCGCCTATGAACGCTTGGTCAAGCCGGGGGGAGAGACCGCCGTGCTGATGATCGCGCCGCCGCGCCCCGACGGGCCGCCGGTGCGCGACGGGAAACCCTACAGCGCCATCGTCAAGCTGGCCGAGAGCATCCACGCCTTCGTCGGCATGGATCGGGCTTTGCGGGCGATCGGCGTGTCGGCGCCCCGGATCCTCGGGGAGAACCTCGATGCCGGCCTGCTGATCCTGGAGGATCTGGGCTCGGAGCCGGTGGTCGAGAACGGCGCGCCGCGGCCCGAGCGCTATGCCGAGGCGGTGCGGCTGCTCGCCAAGCTGCACGCCACCGATTTGCCCGCCGCCGTGCCGGTGAGCGCGGGGATCGAGCACGTCATCCCGCCCTACGATCTCGAGGCGCTGCTGTTCGAGGCGGAACTGATGCCCGAATGGTACGCTCCGGCGATCCGCGGCACGACCCTGGCCCCGGAGGCCCGGACGGCCTTCCTCGACCTTTGGGCCGAGGCGCTGAAGGGCCTGCTCGCCGAACCCACCACCTGGTGCCTGCGCGACTACCATTCGCCCAACCTGATCTGGCTGCCCGAGAGATCGGGGCTGGAGCGGGTCGGCGTGATCGACTTCCAGGACGCGGTGATGGGCCACCCGGCCTACGACGTCGCCTCGCTGCTGCAGGATGCGCGGGTGAATGCCAGCGCCGATTTCGAGCTGCGCCTGCTCGGGCTCTACATCCGCGAGCGCCGCGCCCGCGATGTCGGCTTCGACATGCAGGCCTTCGCCCGCTCCTACGCGGTGCTGGCGGCGCAGCGGGCCACCAAGATCCTCGGCATCTTCGCCCGGCTGGACAAGCGGGACGGCAAGCCGGGCTACCTCGCCCATCTGCCGCGCATCGAGGGCTACCTGGCCCGCAACCTCGCTCACCCGGCCCTGGCGGGCCTGAGGGCATGGCACGAGACCCACCTGCCGAACCTCGTCACGCCCCAGCCCGACGCCCCCGCCTCCTGACGCCCCGTCCCCCCTGCGAACCGGCCCGCGAACGCCTCATGAGCGACGAGCAGATCCCGACACCGATCACCCGCGCCTTCGTGCTCGCGGCGGGGCTGGGCAAGCGGATGCGCCCGGTCACGGCGACGCTGCCGAAGCCCCTCGTCGAGGTCGCCGGCAAGGCGCTGATCGACCACGCCCTCGACCGGGCGGCGGAGGGTGGCATCGACACGGCGGTGGTCAATGTCCACTGGCTCGCCGACCTGATGGAGGGGCATCTCGCCCGCCGTACCGGGCTGCCGCGGATCGTCCTCTCCGACGAGCGAGACGCCCTGTTGGAGACCGGCGGCGGCGTCAAGAAGGCGCTCGACCGGTTCGAGGGCGAGCCCTTCGTGGTGTTCAACTCCGATTCCTTCTGGCTCGAAGGGCCGCGACCTAACCTGAACCGGCTGATCGAGACCTGGGACCCGGAGACGACGGACATCCTGCTCCTCGTCGCCCCCACCGCCACCAGCCTCGGCTATGACGGAGCCGGCGACTTCTTCATGGAATCGGATGGCCGCCTCCACTGGCGGGGGGAGCGCGAGGTCGCGCCCTTCATCTATGCCGGCGTGGCCATCCTGAAGCCGGAGCTGTTCGCCGACACGCCGGAGGGGCCGTTCTCCCTGACCCTGCTGTTCGACCGGGCGGTGAAGCGCGACCGCCTGCGCGGCCTGCGCCTGGACGGGCAATGGCTCCATGTCGGCACGCCGGAGGCGATCGAGGCCGCCGAGGCGCGGGTGCGCGAGAGCGCGCGGATCGTTTGAGCGGCGCCCCCGTTGTCGGGGGTCGACGGCAGGGTTTTTATCGAGAATGGGCTTCCTTCACGACGCGGTCGAGCGGTTCCGCTTCACGCTCAAGGCCTATACCGGCGACGAGGCGCTGATGCAGGCGGCGGTCTCGGCCTGCGCCAACATCGCCGTCGCCGACGGTGAGCTGATGACGGAGGAATTCGAGACGGCCCTGGAGGGGATGCGGGCGAACCCGATCCTGGAGAAGGGCTATGACAGCCTGATGCTGGAACATGCCCTCTACGAGGGGCTCGGCCGGGCCCGCACCCGCGCCGGCCGCGCGGAAAACCTCGTGCGGATCGCCGCCATCGCCGACCGGCCGGAGGAGCAGCGCCGCAACGTCTTCCTCATCGCCGCGGATGTCGCCGATCACGAGGGCATCGGCCGCGAGGAGCACGCGGCGCTGGCCGAGGTGGCCGCCGCCCTGGAGCTCGACAAAGATGCCTTGCTGCAGCGGTTTCCGGAGATCTGACGGCCCGGCCGAAGGCATGTTGCATCTCCGCGAGCAAACGCGACCGTTTCCGCTCACACGCCCTTAAGCACCTTTCTCAAGCGCCGCTTCACGCAAGGCTGGCATCGTCGGCGCCCTGAGCAGCCGGCCATCCGGCGGCGGGGAGCGTGTTGAGTCGATGACCACCCTTGCGGTGACCCTGGTGGGCCTGGGCGTGACGGCAGCGATGCTGGCGCTGATCCTGGTATCACTCCGCCGTCGCCAGCCCCTCGTCCACGATTCCGACCGGGCGGAAGTGCTGCAGGACCGCCTCTGGCAGATCGCCGAGAACGAGGAGCGCTACCGTGTCCTCGTGGAGGCGACCACCCAGGCGGTGGTGCAGCGGGACGGGCAGGGTCGAATCGTCTTCGCCAGTGAAGGCTTCGCCGCCCTGCTCGGCATGAAGCCGCTGGATCTGATCGGCTCGACGCTCTCACCCGAGGTGATCGAACGCGGGACGGTCGAGCAGCGCCCCGACGGGGTGCGGGTGGTCGAGGAGCGGCTGGTCCCGGTGGATGGAGTTCCGCGCTGGTTCTCCTTCGTCGAGATGCCGGCGGCGGCGAACCGGGACGGTCCGACTTGGCTGCGGGCAGGCAAGGACGTTACCGAGCGTGTGGAGGCGGTGCGTTCCCTCGACGAGGCCCGGAGTCGGGCGGAGGCGGCCAACGTCGCGAAATCCCGCTTCCTCGCCACCGTCAGCCACGAATTGCGCACGCCGCTCAACGGCATCCTCGGCATGGGCGACCTCCTGCTCGAGACGCGGCTCGACCCGGAGCAGCGCACCTATGTCGAGGCGCTGCGGACCAGCGGCACGGCGCTGCTCGGTCTCGTCGACGGCATCCTCGATTTCTCCCGCATCGAGGCGGGCCGCCTCGATCTGGCAGCGGAACCGTTCGATGTCGCCGCCGTGGTCGAGGGCGTGGTCGAACTGCTGGCGCCGCGGGCCCAGGACAAGGGCTTGGAACTCGCCCTCGACATCGCCGACGACCTGATCACCCTGCGGGTCGGCGATGCCGACCGGGTGCGGCAGATCCTTTTGAATCTCGCCGGCAACGCCATCAAGTTTACGCAAAGCGGCGGCGTCGGCGTCAGCCTCGCCCGCGCGGGGGAGGGGCTCGCCCTCACCATCGAGGATACCGGGCCCGGCATGCCGGAGGACCGCATCCCGCTTCTGTTCGAGGATTTCGTGCAGGGCGACGACAGCGCCAGCCGGAGGCACGAGGGCACCGGCCTCGGGCTGGCCATCACCCGCCGCCTCGTGGAACGGATGGACGGGACGATCGAGACCCGCTCGACGCTCGGCCGCGGCTCGACTTTCCGGGTCGTGCTGCCGCTCGCCGTCGCGGAGGGGGCGCAGGCGCCCACGCCGCAGCCGACACTGCCCCAGCGCAAGATCCTGATCGTGGCGGCCTCGCCGTTCCAGGCGCCGTTCCTTGCCCGGCGGCTGACCCGCTCGGGCGCGGCGGCGGTGGTGGTCGACAGCGTCGAGGCCGGGCTCGCCACCCTGGCCGGGGTTTCCTTCGACGGGCTCATCGCCGATCGCAGCCTGGGCGACGGCCCGGTGCGGGCGCTGGCGGCGGAGGCGGCGCGCAGCGGCGTGCGCTGCAGCCTGATTCTGCTCTCGCCCTTCGACCGCCGCGAATTCGGGGCCCCGGGCGCGGCGGGCTTCGACAGCTACCTGATCAAGCCGGTCCGGGCCCGCTCCCTGTTCGACCGTCTGCTCGCACCGCGCTCCGACGGTGCCGCGCCCCCGGCTTCGTCCGGCTCGGCCCCATCGCCGGCGGAGGCCACAAATCCGGGCCGGCGGGTCTTGCTGGCGGAGGACAACCCGATCAACGCCCTGCTCGCCACCAAGGCGCTGGAACGCCTCGGCGCACGGGTCAGCCTCGCCCGCGACGGCCTCGAAGCCCTTGCCATGGCCGAGGAGCAGGGGCCGTTCGATCTGGCGCTGATCGATATCCGCATGCCCGGCCTCGACGGCCTGGAGACCGCCCGCCGCATCCGCGCCCGCGAGGCCGGGACCGGCGCCGCGCCGCTCCATCTGGTGGCGCTCACCGCCAATACCGGGCGTGAGGATGTCGCCGCCGCCTACGAAGCGGGCTTCGACGGCTTCCTGCCCAAGCCCCTCAACCTGCACGCCCTGCCGGGCCTGCTGGGGGATCGCGCCGAAGCGGCGTGAGACGGCCTCCGCCATCCCCATGAGCGTCAGGGGACCGGGCTTGGGCGCGCCGAAACACTTGGCGCGCAGCCGAGACTTGGCGCGCAGCCGAAACTTGGCGCGCAGCCGAAACACTTGGCGCGCAAAAGAGAACGTCATCCCCTCGCTCTGCCGGGCGATCTGCCCCATCCTCTCCCGGTCGAACGGACGGGGAGCGCATGAGCGGACCAGGGACAATGCCCGGCGAAGCGGAACCGGGGAGGGGTGGGCGATGAGGCATCTCCGCTGGCTCGCGGTCCTGCCCTTCCTTGGGATGATGGCGGGGCCCTTCTTCCTCAACCGGGTCGAGCCGCTGGTCTTCGGCATGCCGCTGCTGCTCGCATGGCTCGTCGGCTGCACCGTGGCCACCTCGGCGGTGATGGCGCTGATCTACCTCACCGACCCCGCCAACCGCGAACCGGAGGAGGGGCCATGAACGCGGCGCTTCCGATCATCGCCCTCGCGGTCGTCGTGGCCCTAGGACTGGGCCTGCGGGCGCGGGCCGGGCACGACATGGACATGGAGCAGTGGAGCGTCGGCAAGCGCGGCTTCGGCACGCTGCTGGTCTTCCTGCTGATGGCCGGGGAGATCTACACCACCTTCACCTTCCTCGGCGGCTCGGGCTGGGCCTACGGCAAGGGCGGGCCGACCTATTACATCCTCTGCTACCTGACGCTGATCTACGTCATCTCCTACTGGATCCTGCCGCCGGCCTGGCGCTTCGCCAAGGAGCGCAACCTGTTCTCGCAGCCCGACTATTTCGCCGCGCGCTACGAGAGCCGCAGCCTCGGCATCCTGGTCGCCCTGGTCGGGATCGTGGCACTGGTCCCCTACATGGTGCTGCAGCTCAAGGGGCTCGGCATCATCGTCGCCACCGCCTCCTACGGCGTGATCTCGCCAACCCTCGCGATCTGGATCGGCGCCGGCACCCTCACGGTCTACGTCATGGTCTCCGGCGTGCGCGGCTCGGCCTGGACCGCCGTGCTCAAGGATTTCATGATCCTGTTCGTGGTGCTCTTCCTCGGGCTCTATCTGCCGTACCACTATTACGGCGGCATCGGCCCGATGTTCGCGGCCATCGACACCGCCAAGCCCGGCTTCCTCGCTTTGCCGGATCGCGGGCAGAGCGCGACATGGTTCGCCTCGACCACCCTGCTCACGGCGCTCGGCGGGTGGATGTTCCCGCACATCTTCGCCTCGATCTACACCGCCCGCGATCCGAAGACCTTCCGGCGCAACGCGGTGTTCCTGCCGCTCTACCAGTTGATGCTGCTGTTCGTGTTCTTCGCGGGCTTCGCCGCCGTGCTCCAAGTGCCGGGGCTGACGGGACCGGATGTCGACCTGTCGCTTTTCAAGATCGCCTTGCAGACCTTCCCGCCATGGTTCGTCGGCGTGATCGGTGCCACCGGCGTGCTGACGGCCCTGGTGCCGGGCTCGATGATCCTGATCGCGGGCTCGACCCTGATCGCCCAGAACCTCTACCGGCCGCTGGCCCCGAACGCGACCGATGCCTCCACCGGCCGGCTCGCCAAGGGGGTCGCGCCCTTGCTGGCTTTGGCCTGCGTCGGCTTCACCCTGCACGGGGGCGAGACCATCGTGCAGCTCCTGCTGATCGGCTACGCGGTGGTGACGCAGCTCTTCCCGGCCTTCTTCTTCAGCCTGCTGCCGAACAACCCGCTGACCCGCGCCGGCGCGATGGCGGGGATCCTCGCCGGCATCGCCACGGTCGCGGTCACCGTGCTCGGCGGCTACACCCTGGCCAAGCTGTTTCCCGGCCTGCCGGGGCCGGTGCAGGATCTCAACATCGGCGTGGTGGCGCTGGCCCTCAACCTCGCGGTGGCCTTCGCCGTCAGCCTCGCAGGCGCCAGGGCGCGGCGGACGGTCCAGCCCTGATCCCCCGGCGATAGGATAAGGAGCCGGCCGCTCAGCGCGCGGCCGGTACCGCCTCGTCGCTCCGGGCTTCGGACGGGGCGGCCTCCTCCTCCCGCGCATCCTCGAAGGCTTCGCCGGTCCAGATCCGGACGGTGACGGTCGCCTGCCCGTCCGCGATGACGATGCGGTTATAGGCGTTGGGCTCGTTCCCGCGTAGCCGCGTCGAGGTGGCCGAGCCCGCCTGCACCGCCAGCAGCCGCGTGCCGCTCGCCCGCGCCATGCCCCGGTCGACGGCGACCATGTCGGGCTCGGTGCCGGTCGCCGGAGCTTCCGCGAAGCGGGCATAGTGACGGTGGAGATGGCCCGCCAGGGTCAGGCCGACGCCGTGGCGGCGGAAGGCGTCGAGGGCCTCGTCGGCCCGGCCGACGAGGCGGGCCTCCGCATCCCAGGGCGGCGGCATGAACGGGTGATGGCCCACCACGATCCGGAAGACGTGCGGCGGCACAGCGGCCAGCCGCTCCTCGGTGCGGGCGATCTGCGTCCGGGTGATCTTGCCTTGCGACCAATCCGTTTCCGGCGCCCAGGTCCGCACGGTGTTGAGGCAGATCACCGCGATCTCGTCGTCGAGAAAGGTCGGCTCCGTGTCCTGCGCGATGAAGTGGCGATAGCGCCGGAACGGATGGAAGAAGCGGGTGAAGAGCTTGAAATAGGCGATGTCGTGATTGCCCGGCACCGCGATCCAGGGCGCTGCGAGGCGATCGAGGAAGGCCCGCGCCTCCGCATATTCCCTGCGCCGGGCCCGCATGGTGAAGTCGCCCGAGGCGACGATCAGGTCCGGAGGCGCGCGGTTCAGCTCGGCCACCAGCCCCTCGACCACCGCCGGATCGGTCCGCCCGAAATGCAGGTCGGAGATGTGGGCGAGCCGCCTCACCGGCCGGGCTCCGGCACGATCACGGTCAGGGCGCGGGGCATCAGCCGGTAGCGCAGGGGTGGGGCGATCAAGCGGATCTCTCCATCGTTCATCACCCGCAATGCGCGCCGCCCGGCCGACACGGCGAAGCGGGTCGCACCGCGGCGCTCCAGGCCCGGCAGATCGCGCCAACGCCCCAGCCCGAAGCCGAGCGCCAACCGCGCGAGACGCCAGGGGGAGAGCCGGCGGACGATGTAGAGTGTCAACCCGCCGCCATCGACCTGGCTCCGCGACAGAATCTTTCCCGGCGCCTCGGCGTAATCGTTGTTGATGACGGCGAGCAGGCGAAACCGGATCCGCAGACGCCGTCCGCCGACGGAGAGCACCGCCGGGAGGCGCGGATAGGGGCCGAGATGGCGCAGGGCCACGGCGGCGAGCCGCAGCAGGCCGAGGAGGCCGAGCGGGCCACCGCGCAAGGCCTCGCGGTGGCGGACCATCCGGGCAGGCATGCCGAGCACCGAATTGATGAGGAAGACATGGCCATTGACCCGGCCGACATCGACGGCGCGACGCCGGCCCTCCTTCAGCACGGCGATTGCCCGATCCAGATCGAGGGGGAGGCCGAGATCCTTGGCCAGCAGGTTCATGGTGCCGAGGGGCAGGATGCCGAGCGCCCGCCCGGTCCCGGCGAGGATGCCGCCGGCGCAGTTGAGCGTCCCGTCCCCGCCGGCCACCACGACGGCCTCGACCTCGTCCAGGCTGGCGGCGGCCCGCAGCCGCTCGGGCAGGGGCAGGCTCTCCTCCGGCTCGGGCGCGAGATCGAAACCGGCCGCCGCCAGCCGCTCACGGATCGCGGCCGCGGTGAGACCGTCGGCGAAGGAGCCGGACGCGGCGTTGGCGACGAGGACGATCCGCATAGTGGCGTGGGAGGTGACCCGGCCCGTGACCGCGCCGGAATGGCAGATCGAGGCGTCGTCCCTGTGACGGCGGATCAGCCGCGCGACGGCCGGCGCTCGACGATGCGGTCGCGGAACCAGTCCCGCAGCACCTCCCGCTCGTAGAAGAAGGGTTGCCCGGAGGACAGGCGGTTGGAGCGCAGCAGGAAGTTGATGTCGCTGACGGTCTCCTCCGCCGCGAGCAGGGTGCGGCCGCGTTCCTTCAGGGCGTAGCGCAGGCGGAAACGGGGCGGGGTGATGTCGGTCACCACCCGCAGCCCCTGGGGCATGCTGAAGCTCGGCCGGTCGATCCCGGCGAGGTCGATGTCGAGCACCGCGATGTCCAGGGTCTGTCCCGGCGCGAGGGCGCGCTGGCCCAGGCTCTCGAACAGGCGGCGCATCTCGGCGAGGACGGCCCGGAGCGACAGCCCCGAGCCGAAGCGATTGTCGGCATCCGTGTAGCGCTCGGGCGCGACGAAGGTGACCCGCACCTGCGCCGTTGCGGGCGAGGCGATGACGGATACGGCCAGCGCCGCCAGCAGGGCGAGCGCCGGAGGCCTCACTGATGCGAGCGCTTGATGACCGCCTGCAGGGCGCGGGCGACCGGCTCGGTGATGGTGCGCCGGTACTTGCGGTGGACGAGCTGACCGTTGTGGTAGATGTCCTGCTCGACGTAGAGCCGCTCACCATCCCAGCGGACGATGTTATCGGATTCCGTCGTTTCCTCGACGCCCAGATCCTGGCGGAGGATCGGTGCGCCGGATGTCGTTTGCATGGATCGGCCTCGGCCTCGCTGCGGGAAAGGTCCGCTCCTGTTTAGGGCCTGCGCGCGCACTCTGCCAGGGTCGGACGCCCCGCGAGGTAACCTGAAAGCGGGCGGCTTGTTTCGCTCGGGCCCGAATGTCGCCGGTCGGAGCCACCGGGGGAGGGCGGCTTCAGCGCACCATCACCTGATCCTTGATGCGCTGGTAGGTGGCGCGGTTGAGGACGCGCTTGGATAGAAGCTGCTCGACCGAGGCGTAGGGGCGGTGCTGGATGATCGCGCGGCCGATGGAACCGCCGCCCTTCAACCCGTTCAGCTCGGCCAGGGAGGCGGTGTTGAGGTCGACGAGAGCGATCGCCGCGGGCGGGGCATTCTCCTCCGCCTCGGCCACGGGGTCCCGCTCCGGCGGGGCGGGCGCCGCCTGTGCGACCGGCGCGGGAGCGGCCGGGGGCGGGGGCGTTTGCGTTTGTGCCGGCAGAGGCGGCGGAGGGGCCTCGGCGGCGGGCACGGCCGGTGGCTCGACCGGACTCACGGTCCGGACCGGCGCCGGCGACGGAGTCCGCTCCGGCGCCGGAGGGGCGGGAGCGGGAGCATCGACGAGCGGAGCAGCGGGGTCGTGCGGCCGCCCTAGCCAGATCGTCTGGACGAAGCCGGCAATGCCCGCCGCCGCCACGACCAGGAGAAAGAGCCGCAGGATCGCCGATCCGCTCAGCATGGGCGCGTCTCTCCCGGCTTCCAGGCATGGCCGCTTCAAGGCCCGTGCGCGGCCGTGCCAATCGCAGCGACGGGGAGAGCTCGCGGCCGGCGGCCGGATCCTCGGACGCCGACGTTAACCTGCGCCGCCGACAGGAACATATGACAAGTCTGAGAGGCGGGATACGGATCCACTGCGGCGGCAGGCGGAAGCGGAGCCGCTCATGGATGGCCCCCGCAAGGCGGACCCGCGCGGAATCGTCTGTGGCTCGCCCGCATCAGGACCAGCGCGAACGGGCGCTCCGCGCGGGAACGCAGTACGGCCAAGCTCGTTTGGTGTAAGCTTGCGCCCGCGTCCGGGCTTTTCAGGTCATGTCGATGTCACAGGGTTTCCGCTGGTCGCGCCTGCTTCTCGCGGCGGCGCTGGCCGGACAGGCAGCGGCCTGTTCCTCGCTTCCGCGCACGAACTACACCGAGGCCGAGGCCGAAGCGGCCACGGTGCCGGGCATGGTCGGCGTGCGGGCCTATGCCGATGCCACCGCCGCCGATTTCGTGGCGATGACGGCCGGTCCGCAGAAGAAGCGCCAAGCCTTCAATTACCTCGCCCTGTCCGGCGGCGGCGGGGACGGCGCCTACGGCGCGGGGGTGCTCAACGGCTGGACCGCTTCGGGCAAGCGGCCGGACTTTACTATCGTCTCGGGCGTCTCAACGGGTGCCCTGATCGCGCCCTTCGCCTTCCTCGGCCCGGGCTATGACAGCTACCTGACCGACATCTACACCAGCGGCGTCGCCGAATCGCTGGTGCAGAGCCCGAGTATCGCCAACGTCCTGTTCGGCTCCGGCCTGTTCGGCGATGGGCGCCTACGCAACCTGATCGCCCGCTACGTCACACCCGAGCTGCTCCAGGCCATCGCCGAGGAACATGCCAAGGGCCGGCGCCTGCTGGTCGTGACCACGAATCTCGACAGCCAGCGCGCGGTCATCTGGAACATGGGCGCCATCGCCGCCAGCGGCGCGCCCAACGCGGTCTCGCTGTTCACCGACGTGCTGACCGCCTCGGCCAGCATCCCGGCGGTGTTCCCGCCCCAACTCCTCGACGTGCAGGCGGAGGGCCGCGCCTTCCAGGAGATGCATGTGGACGGCTCGGTGGTGACGCCGGTCTTCACCCTGCCGCAATCCTTCCTGGTGCGCGACGGGCGGTTCCGCAGCGCCGGCAAGGCCGACATCTACGTCGTCATCAACGGCCGGTTGGAGCCGGAATTCGACGTCACCAAGAACAACACGCTCTCGATCGTGGAGAAGTCCTTCACCACGGCGAGCCGCGCCCGCTCCCGGGCAACGCTGGTGGCGACCGACGCCTTCGCCCACCGCAACGGGATCGGCTTCAATCTCACCTATATCGACGAGCGCGCGCCGCAGACCACGACGGCCCGCGGCTTCGACACCGGCTACATGCGCAACCTCTACCAATACGGCTACGAGGCCGGCCGCAGCGGCAGCTTCTGGCATCCGACCGTGCCGGCGTCGCCCCTCGTCAAATCCGTGGTGCGGGAAGCCGTGGCGGGGCGCTGACAGCGGCCACGCCCGAACCGGCCGGGACCCGGTCGGCCAGAGCGCGCTTCGCAGGGCCCGGGCACCGAAACGGACCGGGCCGCCCGTGGAGGGCGGCCGGTCCGATGAGGCGCGGAGAAGGCGAGGCGAAGCGCGAAAGATCTATTTGCGCAGGATCTTCGTGACGAGGCGGCCGATCGGGGAGCTCGATCCGGCATTGCGGTCGTCGCGCGCGACCACGCGGTCGTCGGTGCCGAGGATCTTGGTGACGATGCGTCCGATGAGGCTCATGGCAGGCTCCTTCGGGTCTGAGGATGAACGGTGCAGCTTGATCCGATAACGGATACCCGGCGATGCCGTTCCCCGCGCGGCCCGCTCTTCAGGCCGCGCGATCCCGGACCAGGCTGCGCACCACCGGCACGGCATAGGCCACGAACAGCACCGCGAGGGCGACGGCGAAGCCCTGCGGCGGCTCGAGGTCCATGCCGCCGCCGATGAGGGGCGGCCCGAGCATCAGCCCGGCATTGTAGAGCATCACGAAGGCGGCGTTGGCCCCGGCCAGATCCGGCCCCCGCAGGCTGGCACCGAGATGGGCGAGGCCGACGGTGTAGAGCGTGCCGGCGATGCCGCCCCAGGCGAAGAGCAGGGCGGAGAGCAGCGGCAGCGAGACGGAGGCGGCGGGGATCAGGGCCGCGCCGAGCGCCCCGGCCAGGCTCGCGCCGAGCAGCACGAGACGCCGGTCCACCCGGTCGGCCAGGAGTCCCACGGGAATCTGGAACAGCACGTTGCCGAGCGCCACGGCGCTCACCAGCGCGGCAGCGACCTGCGCGTCGAGTCCGATGCGCAGGCCGTAGAGCGGCAGGATGGCGAAGGCCCCCGCCTCCACCGCCCCGTAGAGGGCGGCGGCCAGCACCGCCAGGGGCGCGAGGCGCAGATAGGTGAGGATGCCGGCCGACCCGTCATGCCCGAGATCGGGCGAGAGGCTGCGGGCGAGGATCAGCGGCGTCAGGCCGAGGAAGAACAGGGCGGAGCCGGCGAGATAGGGCGCGAACCCTTGTGTGCCGACGACGGTCAGCAGCGTCGGCCCGATGGCGAAGCCGATCGCCAGCACCGTGGCGTAGATCCCCATCACCAGCCCGCGGCGCTCCGGCGGGGCGGCGTCGTTGATCCAGTATTCGGAGAGGACGAACAGCACGCCCATGGTCGTCGAGAAGACGAAGCGTAGGGGGAACCACAAAGCGAGGTGGGGCAGGAGCTTGAACGCAGATAGGCACAGGCCGCCGAGCACGATCGCCAGGATCAGCAGGCGCACCACACCGATCCGGGCGGCGAGCCGCGGCACGAACGGCACCGTGAGGATCGCGGCGAGGCCCGCCACCGCCGTGTTGAGGCCGATGACGACGCTCGACGCGCCCATCCGCTCCATCTCCAACGACAGCAGCGGGATCGACAGGCCGAGCCCCGTGCCGACCACCGCCACGCAAGCGATCGCGGCGGCCATCGCGGAGAGACGGTCGCGATCGAGAGAGGGGGCGGGGACGGCGGTCATGACCTTCGGACGGCGGAACGGCAGTTCAGGGGGAACCCGCCATGAGCCGGGCCGCCCCCTCTCCGCAACCCGTCGCGATCAGGCGGCGTGCCGATCCGCACCCGCGCCGAAATGGCCGATATAGCGGGCCGAGATCGCCGAGACGGGAAGCACCACCAGCACGTCGGTGGTGCCGAACTGGCGGTCGACCACGGCGCCATCGCCAAACGTCGCTCCGACCCGGAGATAGCCCTTCATCAGCGGCGGCAAGGCCGTCAGCGCCGCCTTCGGATCGACCGCCTCCTTGGCCAACCGATCCATCGCCACGTAGCGCTCCGGCAGCGCCCGGGCGCGCCACGCCTCGGGGGCACGGGCATGGTGGTGGAGGAAGCTCAAGGGGAGCGCCAGACGGTCCGGATCGGTGCCCTCCAGGCTGGCGCAGCCCAGCATCGCGTCGATGCGGTGGTGCAGCACATAGGTCCAGATGCCGTGCCACAGCAGTTCCACCGTCCGCTTGGTGCGGTAGGGCTTGAGCACGCAGGAGCGGCCGAGTTCGAGGAAGCGCTTGCCGGGATGGCGCTCCAGCAGGGGTGCGAGGTCGTATTCGCCGGAGGAGTAGAAGCCGAAATGCGCCTCCGCCCGGTCCTGGCGCAGGAGCCGGTAGGTGCCGACCACCTTCGGCCGGGCCTTGCGGAACGGCTTGGCCTCGGTCGCGGCGTGGTCGATCACCAGCAGATGGTCGCAGACGGCGTCGTAGGCGTCGATGTCCCGGCGCTTGAGCGCGGCCATGCCGGTGGGGACCGCCGACATCTCCTCGTAGAAGACGCGGAAACGCAGGCGTTGCGCCCGGCGGATCTCGGATTTGGTGGTGGCGAGCCGCACTTCGAGCGCGCCGATCCGGCCGAGGCTGGGATCGAGCCCCGGCTCGAGCAGCGACCGCTTGGCGCGGGCCTTCAGCAGGATCGGCGCGCCGCCCGGCAGCATCAGGTCGCCACCTTCGAAGGTTTGGCGGAAGCGGGCGAAGGGCGCCTGGACCTTGGTCTCCCAGCCGGCCTTCCACGCTGCCGTCGCGTCGCGGGGGGAGAAATTCGGCAGCATGGTCGACAGATCCCGTCGCGGGCGAGGCGGCGCGGCGCCCCCTCTCGTGCGGCGACAACACCATGAAGGCCGCACGCTTTTATGACGGAAATCTTCCTGTTGGGACAGAGACTTGCGCGGGACAGGGGAGGGGGCCCCGCGCAAGGCCGGCGACAGAGCCGGCAAACGAAACCGGCTAACGATGACAAGAGCTTAGCGAAGGCCCACGCCTCGTACGCCATCCGTTCGATCCCCTCGGGATGGCGGATGGCGTCATCGCGCGAGTGCCGCGCGGGCTTGCTGAGACGGCCCCCGCTCCCATCAAGCGGAAACCGTATCAGACGAACTGGCTCAGGCCGGGGATCGAGCCGACGATGGGGCCCATCACGTCCTCGCCGGCCGTCTCGCGGCCATAGGCGAACAATTCGTGGCCGAGGGGCTGCATCTGGTTCATCGGCACGCCGGCGGAGATCAGCTTCTGGCCGAGCGCCATCACGCCGCCGCCCATCATGCCACCGAGCATGCCCATCAGCCCGCCGCCGCCCTCGCCGGCATTGGCCGCGGCGATCGCCGACTCGGAGCCCGGCAGCGCCGCCAGGAGCTGACTCACCTCGGTGGCCGGCCCCTCCTTCTGGAGGAAGGCGAGGATATGGCCGATGGCGGTCTGGGCGGTCGTCGCGTCGAGGCCCGTGCGGTTGGTGACGCGGGCAATCAGCTCTTCCATGAAACGCTTCCTCTCTGGCAGGTTTTCGTCTGTCCGACGCGGGGGCGGCGAAATCAAGGGTCGCCCGTTAGGAGCTCTGGATCGGGCACGCCGGGCGCCATACCCTGTATCTGAGAACGGTTACGGTTCAGGGAAGGGCGGCACGATGACGGGCGCGGCGGCGAGCGAGGGGACGATCCTGGTGGGCCGGAGCACCGGGCCGCAGCCGAAGCCCGAGCGGCTGAGCCTCCGGCTCGCCAACCGGCACGGCCTCGTGGCCGGCGCCACCGGCACCGGAAAGACCGTGACGCTTCAGGTGCTGGCGGAGGGGTTCTCCAATGCGGGCGTGCCGGTCTTCGCCGCCGACATCAAGGGCGACCTCTCGGGCCTCGCCGCCCCCGGCGAAGCCAAGCCGCATTTCGTCAAGCGCGCCGAGGAACTCGGGATCGCCTACGAACCCGACCGCTTCCCGACGGTGTTCTGGGACGTGTTCGGCGAGCAGGGCCATCCGATCCGCTGCACCGTGACCGAGATGGGGCCGCTGCTGCTCGCGCGGCTTCTCGAGCTCAACGACATCCAGGAAGGCGTGCTCAACATCGCCTTCCGCGTCGCCGACGAGAACCAGTGGCCGGTCATCGACCTCAAGGATCTGCGCGCGCTGCTCACCTTCCTCTCGGAGAATGCCAAGGAGCTCTCGGGCACCTTCGGCAACATCTCCGGCGCCTCGATCGGCGCGATCCAGCGGGCCTTGCTGGTGCTGGAGAATCAGGGCGCGGACAAGTTCCTCGGCGAGCCGGCGCTGAACCTCGCAGACTTCATGCGCACGGACCGGGAGGGCAGGGGCTTCGTCAACATCCTGGCCGCCGACAAGCTGATGCAGCGGCCGCGCCTCTACGCCTCGTTCCTGCTGTGGATGCTCTCCGAGCTGTTCGAGCAGCTTCCCGAGGTCGGCGACCTCGACAAGCCGAAGCTCGTGTTCTTCTTCGACGAGGCGCATCTCCTGTTCAACGATGCGCCCAAAGCCCTGCTCGACGCGGTGGAGCAGGTGGTGCGCCTGATCCGGTCCAAGGGCGTCGGCGTCTATTTCGTGACGCAGAACCCCCTCGACGTGCCGGAAACCGTGCTCGGTCAGCTCGGCAACCGGGTGCAGCACGCGCTGCGCGCCTTCACCCCCCGCGATCAGCGCGCCGTGCGCGCCGCTGCCGAGACCTTCCGCCAGAACCCCGGCTTCGACGTGGGCAAGGCCATCACCGAACTCGCCGTCGGCGAGGCGCTGGTGAGCTTTCTGGAGGCGAAGGGCACGCCTTCCATGGTCGAGCGGGCGCTGATCGCGCCGCCGCAGGGCAGGGTCGGCCCGCTGACGCCGGCCGAACGCGCCGCGATCATCCAGCAGAGTCCGTTGCGCGGAAAATACGACGAGGCGGTCGACAACGAGAGCGCCTACGAGATGCTCGCCAAGCGCAAGCAGCTCGATGCGGCTCCGGCCGAGGCGGCGGCCCAGAGCGAGGGCGGCCTCTCCGGCATGCTGGGCGGCCTGCTCGGCGGAATCTTCGGAGGCGGGGAGGCGGCATCCAAGGGGCCCGCCAAGGGGGAAGCCAAGGGGGAATCCAAAGGCCGCGGCCGGCGCCCTCCTCCGAGCCTTGCCGAACAGGTCATCGGCAACGCCGCCCGCTCCATGGCGCGCAAGGTCGGCACCGAGGTGGGTGACGCGATCCTGCGGAACGTGCTCGGCGGCCTGACGAAGCGATAGAGAGGCTGGGCCGGTGGTCGGCCCGTGCAAGGTCAAGGAGGCGTGCAATGAGCTGGAACCCCGCCCTCGAACCTGGATGCCCGAACACCGTCGACATCGACGCCATCGAGACGCTGATCGTTCCCCGTGCCCACGATCTTGGCGGGTTCGCGGTGCGTCGGGCGCTGCCGGCGCCCAAACGCCAGATGGTCGGCCCCTTCATCTTCTTCGATCAGGCGGGACCGGCCGAGTTCATCACCGGCACGGGTGTCGATGTGCGCCCGCACCCGCATATCGGACTCGCGACGGTGACCTACCTGTATCGCGGGGAGTTCCAGCACCGCGACAGCCTGGGCACCAACCAGACGATCCTGCCGGGCGCGGTGAATTGGATGGTCGCCGGACGCGGGGTCACGCATTCCGAGCGCACGACGGCGGAAACCCGCAGGGCGCCCCACAGCCTCTACGGTATCCAGACCTGGGTCGCCTTGCCGGAGAGCCACGAGGATGCAACGCCGAGCTTCGAGCATCACGGCAAGGCCACGCTGCCGATGATCGAGGATGGCGGCGTCAGTCTGCGCCTCATCCTCGGCCATGCCTATGGGGAGAGGGCGCCCGCCAACGTCTTCTCCGAGACCTTCTATGCCGACGTGACGCTTGCACCCGGCACGCGCTTCCCGCTGCCCGATGACCACGAGGATCGCGGCCTCTATGTGGTCGAGGGCTCCATCTCGATCGCCGGGCAGGATTTCGAGGCCGGCCGCATGATGGTGTTTCGCCCCGGTGACCGCATCACCGTGTCCGCCGGCCCGTCCGGCGCCCGCCTGATGGCCCTAGGCGGCGCGACCTTGAGCGGTCCCCGCTACATCTGGTGGAACTTCGTGTCGTCGAGCCGCGAGAAGATCGAGGCGGCCAAGGAGGAATGGCGGCGCGGGGCCTGGGGGGAGGGGCAGTTCGACCTACCGCCGGACGACCGGGCCGAGTTCATCCCGCTCCCTTGACGGGACCGCGCGAGCCGGATCCGGCATTGACAGGCCCGACCCGGCAGACTATCCGCCCCTTACCGCGCGGCTTCCTCGACGAAGTCCGCGCGTTTCGCGTTCGCGCGCTCACGGCCACGGTTCTCGAAGCCAAGCCCGGGTGACGCGGATGACCTGAACAAGAAGACGGCCCAGGCGCCTCGCGGTGCCGGAGGTCGGCAGAGAACACGAGAGACAACGATGTTCGCAGTCATCAAGACCGGCGGCAAGCAGTATCGCGTTGCCGCCAACGACGTCATCACCGTGGCCACCCTCGAGGGTGAGGCCGGCGCCTCCGTGACCTTCGGCGACGTGCTGCTGTTCGCCGACGGCGAGGCCACCCAGATCGGCACCCCGCTCCTGTCGGGTGTCGGCGTCACCGGCGAGATCGTCCAGCACGGCCGCACGCGGAAGGTCATCGCCTTCAAGAAGCGCCGCCGCCAGAACTCCCGCCGCCGCCGCGGTCACCGTCAGGACTTCACGGTCGTGCGCATCACCGAGATCAGCGCCGGCGGCAAGTCCTCGAAGGCCGAGCCGCGCAAGACCCGGAAGGCCGAGCCGGCCGCCGAGTCCGCCCCGGCCGCCGCCGAGTAATCGGCTGCTTGACCGAACGCAGATCCAGAGAATTTCCGGAGCAATCCCATGGCACATAAAAAAGCTGGCGGCTCGTCCCGCAACGGCCGCGACTCCGCGGGCAAGCGCCTCGGCGTCAAGAAGTTCGGTTCCGAGTCGGTGATCCCGGGCAACATCATCGTGCGCCAGCGCGGCACGAAGTGGCATCCCGGCACCAATGTCGGCATGGGCAAGGACCACACCTTGTTCGCCCTGGTCGAGGGCAAGGTCGAGTTCGTGACCAAGCGCGGCCGCGAGTTCGTAGCCGTGGTACCGCTGGCCCAGGCCGCGGAGTAACCGGCGGACGTTTGTCGCTGACGACGAAGCGAGCGTCCCGCCGGTGTCCCACACCGAACCGGCGGACGGTCGCTGAAGGCTCCCCTCGAAGGAGCCCGGCGGATCGGAATGCGGGGGAGGATGGGGCACCATCCTCCCCCTTCGTCGTCCCGGACGGCGCCGCAGCGCCGACACCTGAGCGGACGCCCATGTTTCCCGATCTCACCCGCGACGATGTCTTTCGCATCGAGACGAAGCGGCTCTGGCTGCGCTGGCCCACGGCGCGGGACGCCGAGGCGGTCTCGCGGCTCGCGGGCGATCCCGCGGTCGCCGGCATGACCGCCCGGATTCCGACGCCGCTGCCCCTGCACGAGGCGGAGGGTTTCGTGATCCGGTCGCGCGCCGCCAACACCGCCGGCGCCGGGCTGATCCTGGCGATCTGCCGGCGGGCGAACCCCACCGGCCTGATCGGCATCGTCTCGGTCGAGGACCGGCCGGAGGAGGCGGAGCCGCATCTCGGCTACTGGCTCGGGCGGCCCTTCTGGGGCGACGGGCTGATGACGGAGGCGGCGGGCGCGCTGATGGAGGCCTATTTCGCCTATGCCGGCGGCGAGGCCCTCGCCTCCGCGGCGATGATCGGCAACGGGGCCTCCCGCCGCGTGCTGGAGAAGTGCGGATTCGACCGTACGGGCGAATCGGCCCCGGTTTTCGAAGCGCGAGGCGGCCCGGTGCCGAGCCATACCTTCCGCCTCGACCGGGCGGCCTGGCTGGCCCGGCGCGAAGCCGCGCCGGAGGGCCGGGCATGAAGACGCGCATAATCGCCGGCATCGGCGCGGGCCTGACGGCCCTCGCCCTTGCCGGGCTGATCGCCACGATCACCCGCGAGGCGCCGCCTCCGCCGATTCGGTCGGCGGCGCCCCCCGCGCCGAAGCCGGCGGGAGAGACGCGCCTCTACTGCGAGTTCTACAATTTCGTGGGCCGCAGCCCGAAGGTCGGGTTCTACTTCGCCGGACCCACCGCGGGCGCGACCGAGTACGGACAGCTGTTCCAGAAGGAAGCGGACGGGACGCAGACCGTCTTCGACAAACGGCCGGCCTGGACCTACGACAGGAGCGGCGAGGCGCCGACCTTGCGCTCGCCGGACGGGGCGATCCAAATCAACCTCTACGGCGATCACGGCGCCAACGGGCGCCAACCGGATAGCGGCGGATGGTTCGAGGCGGGCCTGCGCAGCGTTCAGTACCTCAATCTCGACGGCCAGTGCCGTCGAACCGATAGCTGACCGGCCCAGCCGGTCTCACAACCCGAGAGTCGTACCGTGAAATTCCTCGACGAAGCCAAGGTCTACGTCCGCTCCGGCGACGGCGGTCCCGGCTGCGTCTCGTTCCGGCGGGAAAAGTTCATCGAGTTCGGCGGGCCGAACGGCGGCGACGGCGGGCGGGGCGGCGATGTCTGGATCGAGTGCGTGCAGGGCCTCAACACCCTGATCGACTACCGCTATCGCCAGCATTTCAAGGCCCGCAAGGGCGAGCATGGCATGGGCTCGAACTGCCACGGCGCCAAGGGCGACGACGTGGTGCTCACCGTCCCCGCCGGCACCCAGGTCTTCTCCGAGGACGGCGAGACCCTGATCGCCGACATGACCGAGATCGGCCAGCGGGTGCGGCTGGCCAAGGGCGGCAATGGCGGCTTCGGCAACGCTTATTTCACGACCTCGACCAACCGGGCCCCGCGCCACGCCAATCCGGGCCTGGAAGGCCAGGAGATGTGGCTGTGGCTGCGGCTGAAGCTCATCGCCGATGCCGGCCTGGTCGGATTGCCGAATGCGGGCAAGTCGACCTTCCTGGCCACCGTCACCGCCGCCAAGCCGAAAATCGCCGATTATCCCTTCACCACGCTGCATCCCGGCCTGGGCGTCGTGCGCTCGGATGCCCGCGAATTCGTGCTCGCCGACATTCCCGGCCTGATCGAGGGCGCGCATGAGGGCGTCGGCCTCGGCGACCGCTTCCTCGCCCATGTCGAGCGCTGCCGGGTGCTGCTCCACCTCGTCGAGGGCACCAGCGAACATGCGGGCAAGGCCTACAAGCTGGTGCGGCGCGAGCTGGAGGCCTATGGCGAAGGCCTCGCCGACAAGCCCGAAATCGTTGCCCTGTCCAAGGCCGACGCCCTCGATCCCGACACGCTGAAGGACCAGCTCGCCCGGCTGAAGCGAGCGGCGGGGGTCAAGCCGCTCGTGCTCTCGGCCGCCTCGGGGCAGGGGGTGCAGGAGGCCCTGCGCGCCATCCAGGCGCAGCTCGATGCACAGGATGCCCCCGACGAGGCGGCGGAGCCGGCCGAGCCCTGGCATCCGTGATGCGGCGGAGAGCGGCGCTACGCCTCAGCCCGTCCCGGCGACGGGTTCCCTCAGATTGCCCTAGATCGAGACCATGCGCACCGCTCTCGCCCTTCTCCTCGTCCTCGCCTCCGCTCCCGCCGCGCGGGCGGAGGATGATTGCACCCGCTTGATCGACAGGGTGCGGACGGAAACCAAGGCGGAGGTCGCCGAGCGAAGCCCGGATTTCGCCCGGTTCAATGCCGGCCCCCAGACCTCGCTGACGCTCTCCTGCGCCGGTGCCGGTGCCTCCTCGGTCGGCGCGCAATATCTGGGCGAAGCGCCGCCGGAGGCCTACGAGGCGCTGTTCGTGCAGGCCGGTCACGCGATCACCGGGATCGCACCGGACTCGCTGCGGGATGCCACCCGGCAGGCCCGCGCCACGGCGCAGCGCCAGCGCCATGCCACCGTCGATGTGGCGGGCGCCCGCGTCACCTGCGCCATCATGAAGAAGGAGCAGGGCCCGCTCACGCTCTGCGCCGTCATCCCGCGCAGCGGGGACTGATCGGGCGCCATCGCCTTGGCGCACGGCCAGGCTTGGCAACCTCGCCCCCGCCGAGGGGAGCCATCCTTCGGAAGTCCCGGCTCCGCTCTCTCAGCCTGTTCCTGAGCCGTGCAGCACCGAGGGCGCGGGATCGTCGCCGTCGAGGGTGCGTGCCACCGAGCGGGCGATGGTGAGCAGAGCGGTCACCATCGGCGTCGCCGGATCGCGGCGCGGGGCGACGAGGCCGATGGCGTGGCGCAGGTCGGGCTCGACGATCGGGATCGCCCGCAATCCCTCGGTGGGGCCGAGGGCGTCGGCGAGGATCGCCGGCATCACGCTCGCCCATTGCAGGGTGCGCACATGCGTCATCAGCACGACCATCGAATTCGATTCCAGCGTCGGCGCCGGCTCGCCCCCGGCCGCCCGGAGCTGTTGGTCGATGATGCGGCGGTTCTGCATGTTGGGCGTCAGCAGACAGAGCGGGATCCTGGCGAGTTCCGCCCAGGTGACGCTGGCCCGGTCGTCATAGGGACCGCCCGCCGCCGTGAGGAGCTGGTAATGCTCCGTGTAGAGCGGCACGGAGGTGACGCGCCCGAGGGGCTCGTTATCGAGATAGGTGAGGCCCGCATCGGCCTCCAGGTTGTCGATCAGCGAGAAGATCTCTTCCGACGTGGTCGAGAGCACGCTGAAACGCACGTTCGGATAGCGCGCCCGATACGGCGTGGTCAGCGCCGCCACCATCGGCAGGGCGGTCGGGACGGCGGCGATGCGCAGATGCCCCGAGAGGCCCCGGCGCAAGGCGGCCACGTCGTCCTGCATCGCCCGGGTGTCACCGACGATGCGGCGGCTCCAGGCCAGCACCCGCTCGCCCTCCGGCGTGAACCCCTGGAAGCGCGAGCCCCGCTGGACGAGGCGCACGCCGAAGCGATCCTCCAGGCTCTTCACCCCGGCCGAGAGCGTCTGCTGGGTCACGCCGCAGGTTTCCGCCGCGCGCCCGAAATGCTGTTCGCGGGCGAGCGCCAGCAGGAATTCGAGCTTGTCGATCACGGTCTCGGTCCCGCCCGCGACATGCGGGCGGTCCGTTGGTAGGCCGCCGGGCCGGTGTGCTCAAGAACCGGAGCCCGGCGACGGGCAATGCCTTACCGGAACAGGATCAGCGCCTTGGCGAAAGTGATCCAGATCCCCCACAGGATCGGGACGCCGACGACCGCCCAAGCCAGCAGGGCAGCGAGGCTGAAGCCGCCTCGGCCGATGCCCTGGCTGCCGCCGCGCAGGGCAGCGCTGGCCGCCTCCGGCGCGCCGCCGACGCCCTTGGCCCCAGCTTCATCCATGAACCAATGGCGGGCGAGCGGCCGGACCAGAAGGTTGCAGAGGAAGCCCGCCGCAAGGAAACCGGCGAGCACGTACATCGTGCGGGCGTAGAGATCGATGCCCTGAACACCGGCATCGACCTGATGCTGGCGGATCGCGGTGACGACCAGGGGACCGACCACCCCCGCCGTCGACCACGCGGTGAGCAGGCGGCCATGGATCGCGCCGACGAACTGAGTGCCGAAGATGTCGGCCAGATAAGCCGGGATGGTGGCGAAGCCGCCGCCATACATCGACAGGATGACGCAGAAGATTCCGACGAACAGGGCCGTCGAACCGAGACCGGCGGCCCAGGGCGCGGCGGCGTAGAGCAGCAGCCCGACGCCGAAGAAGATCACGTAGGTCGTCTTGCGGCCGATCCGGTCTGACATCGAGGCCCAGAAGAAGCGGCCGAGGATGTTGAACAGAGAGAGCAGGCCGACGAAGCCGGCGGCGATTGCCGCGACCTGACCCTTCTGCGCCGCATCGAGCTGACCGAAGGACAGGCCCGGCTGGCCGATCAGCTGGCCGCCGAAGATTTCCTGCAGCATGGGCGAAGCCAGCGCCAGCACGCCGATGCCGGCGGAGACGTTGAGGCAGAGCACCAGCCACAGCAGCCAGAATTGCGGAGTTTTGTGCGCTTGGTCGAGATGAACGTGGCCCGAGGCGATCATCGCGTTCTTGGCCGCGGGCGGCGTCCAGCCCTCCGGCTGCCACCCCGCCGGCGGCACGCGGTAGCCCAGGGCGCCGCTGATCATGAAGACGAGATACCCGGCGCCCATCACGGCGAGCGCCTGCCACACCCCGGCGGTATCTGCGGTGCGGAAGGTCTTGATCAGGGTGTCGGCGAGCGGGGAGCCGATCATGGCACCGCCGCCAAAGCCCATGATCGCCATGCCGGTGGCCATGCCGCGCCGATCCGGGAACCATTTGATCAGGGTCGAGACGGGGGAGATGTAGCCGAGGCCGAGCCCGATCCCGCCGATCAGGCCCATGCCGAGCCAGATCAGCCAGAGCTGGTGCACGAAGACGCCGAGGGCACCGATCAGGAAGCCGCCACCCCAGCACAGGGCGGCGACGAGCCCTGCCTTGCGCGGTCCGGCCCGCTCGAGCCAACCGCCGAACAGGGCGGCGGAGATCCCGAGCATGACGATGCCGATCGAGAAGACGATGACGAGGTCGCTGACCCGCCAGTCACAGCTCGTGGTGAACAGGGCCGAGACGAGGCTCATCTCCGGGCAGCTGGCCGGCGCCGCGGCCCCGACGCTGAGGGCGCGCGACAGCGGCAGCCAGAACACCGACAGGCCGTAGGCCATCCCGATACAGAGATGGATGGCGAGCGCCGCCGGCGGCACGAGCCAGCGATTGAAGCCGGGCGCCGCGACGGTTCTTTCGCGCGAGAGAAATCCTGGCACGGGCGCGAAATCGCGCCCTGTGCTCACATTGCTTAGGCTCATCAACCTCTCCCGACCATCGGCGGCCCTGTTATCGGGCCGTCCGTCGGCGAGGTGATAAACCTATGCTGCAGAGCTGCCTACCGCGCTACCACCGTCAGGGCGGTTATATCGGCTCATTTATGTAATAGAGTTCCGGTTTTGGCGCCGCGCATCGCACCCCGCTTCGGCAGCGCGGGCACTCAACCTGCGTCGCTGGCGCCCTCGCCCGCGAGTTGCGGGTCGCGGGTCGCCGGGCGGACCGGGCTGTCGGCCGTGGGCTCGCCCTCCAACGCCTTGTGCACCAGCGCATCGAGCCGATCGCCGACCTCCCCGGCATAGGCTTCGAGATCGCGACGCATCTTCGGAGTCCAGAAGGCCACGATGTGCTTGTGGATGCCCGCCACCGCCTCGTCCTCCGGGTAAGACCGGAAGAACAGCGCGATCTGGTTGGCCATCCGCACCAGCTTGTCGTTCGGATTCGTTGCGCTCATCGCCTGCTCGGGCCTGTCTGTTCTGAACTCGGTACCTTGCCGATGCAGCGCCTCGGCTTCGCCCCGCGATGACGGAGGCAGCCGTCGGGTCGCGCCGGATCAACGGGCCGGGCGGGCCGAAGCCCGCCCGGCCTTTGAGACTTACTCCGCAGCTTCCGCGATGCGGGTGAGCGAGAAGTCTTCCTCGTAGAACTTGGCCTGCCAATCGGAGGGCCGGTTCGTGCGCCGCACCTGCACCGCCGTCACCTTGTATTCGGGGCAGTTGGTGGCCCAGTCCGAATAGTCGGTGGTGATGACGTTGGCGCCGGTCTTGGCGTGGTGGAAGGTGGTGTAGACGATGCCCGGCTGCATCCGCTCCGTCACCTTGGCCTTCAGCGCGATGTCGCCCGATCGGCTCTCCAGCGAGACGAGATCGCCATCGACGATGCCGCGCATCTCCGCGTCGAAGGGGTGGATCTCCAGCACGTCCTCCTCGTGCCAGCGGGAATTCTCAGTGCGCCGGGTCTGCGCGCCGACATTGTACTGGGACAGGATGCGGCCGGTGGTGAGGATCAGCGGGAACTTGCCCGTGGTCCGCTCGTCGGTCGCGACGTACTCGGTGATCATGAAGCGGCCCTTGCCGCGCACGAACCGGTCGACGTGCATCATCGGGGTGCCGAGCGGCGCCTTCTCGTTGCACGGCCACTGGATCGAGCCGAGTTCCTCCAGCTTCTGGTAGGAAACGCCGGTGAAGCTCGGGGTGAGGCGGGCGATCTCGTCCATGATCTCGGACGGGTGGCTGTAGTCCATCTCGTAGCCGAGCGCCTTGGCGAGCAGGATCGTGCCCTCCCAATCGCCGTAGCCACCGAGCGGGGCCATCACCTTGCGCACGCGGCTGATGCGCCGCTCGGCATTGGTGAACGTGCCGTCCTTCTCCAGGAACGAGGCGCCCGGCAGGAAGACGTGGGCGTACTTCGCCGTCTCGTTCAGGAAGATGTCCTGGATCACGATGCACTCCATGGCCTTCAGCCCGGAGGTGACGTGATGCGTGTCGGGGTCGGACTGCGCGATGTCCTCACCCTGGATGTACATGCCCTTGAACGTGCCGCTGACGGCCTCGTCCAGCATGTTGGTGATGCGCAGGCCCGGCGCGTTGTCGAGCTTGGCCCCCCAGATCGCCTCGAAGCTCTCGCGGGTGGCGTCGTCCGAGACGTGGCGGTAGCCGGTCAGCTCGTGCGGGAACGAGCCCATGTCGCAGGAGCCCTGCACGTTGTTCTGACCGCGCAGCGGGTTCACGCCGGCACCGACCTTGCCGATGTTGCCGGTGGCCATGGCGATGTTGGCCATGCCCATCACCATGGTCGAGCCCTGGCTGTGCTCGGTGACGCCGAGGCCGTAATAGATCGCCGCGTTGCCGCCGGTGGCGTAGAGGCGGGCCGCCTTGCGGAGCTCCTGCGGATCGACGCCGGTGATGGCTTCAGCCGCTTCCGGCGAGTTGCGCTCTTCGGCGATGAACCGGGCCCAGGACTCGAACTCGGCGAGGTCGCAGCGTTCGCGGACATAGTCCTCGGCGATCAGGCCCTCGGTGACGATGACGTGGGCGAAGGCGTTGATGAAGGCGACGTTGGAGCCCGGCTTGAGCGGCAGGTGATGGTCGGCCTTGATGTGGGGCGACTTCACCAGATCGATCTTGCGCGGATCGGCGACGATGAGGCGGGCGCCTTCACGGAGCCGCTTCTTCATGCGCGAACCGAAGACCGGGTGACCGTCGGTCGGGTTGGCGCCGATGACGAGGATCACGTCGGATTCCTCGACCGACTTGAAGTCCTGGGTGCCGGCGGAGGTGCCGAGCGTGGACATCAGGCCGTAGCCGGTCGGCGAGTGGCAGACGCGGGCGCAGGTATCGACGTTGTTGTTGCCGAAGGCGGCGCGCACCAGCTTCTGGACGAGGTAGGCTTCCTCGTTGGTGCAGCGGGACGAGGTGATGCCGCCGACCGAATCCTTGCCGTACTTGGCCTGGATCCGCTTGAACTCGGACGCGGCGTGGTTGATCGCCTCTTCCCAGGAGACCTCGCGCCACGGATCCGTGATCTTCTCGCGGATCATCGGCTTGGTGATGCGGTCCTTGTGGGTGGCGTAGCCGTAGGCGAAGCGACCCTTGACGCAGGAATGGCCCTCGTTGGCCTTGCCACCCTTGTACGGCACCATGCGGATGATGCGGTCACCCTGCATCTCGGCCTTGAAGGCGCAGCCGACGCCGCAATAGGCGCAGGTCGTCACCTCGGAATGCTCGGGCTGGCCGAATTCGTGGACCGTCTTCTCCTGCAGGGTCGCGGTCGGGCAGGCCTGGACGCAGGCGCCGCAGGACACGCATTCCGACTGCATGAAGTTGGTCGGACCCGCCGCCACGCGGCTGTCGAAGCCTCGGCCGGCAATGGTGAGCGCGAAGGTGCCCTGCGTCTCCTCGCAGGCGCGGACGCAGCGATTGCAGACGATGCACTTCGACGGATCGTAGGTGAAGTAGGGGTTCGACTCGTCCTTGGGCAGGTAACGGTCGGAGGACGGCTTGACGTGGTTGTCGCCCTCATAGCCGTAGCGCACGTCGCGCAGGCCGACTTGGCCTGCCGTGTCCTGCAGCTCGCAATCACCGTTGGCGGCGCAGGTCAGGCAGTCGAGCGGGTGGTCGGAGATGTAGAGCTCCATCACGCCCTTGCGCAGGCGGTGCAGCTTGTCCGACTGCGTGTGCACGACCATGCCGTTCTCGGCCGGGGTGGTGCAGGAGGCGGGCGTGCCGCGCCGTCCCTCGATCTCCACGAGGCACATGCGGCAGGAGCCGAACGGCTCCAGCGAATCCGTGGCGCAGAGCTTCGGGATCTGAGTGCCCATATGCATGGCGGCGGCCATGACCGAGGTGCCGGCGGGCACCGTCACGCTCTCGCCGTCGATGGTCAGCGTCACCGTCTGCTCATTGAGCCGGATCGGGGTGCCGTAGTCGATTTCCTTGATGAGGGTCATCGGCTGCCTCCTCACTCGGCCGCGACGGGCAGATCGCCCGCGCGCCGGAAGTCATCGGGGAAATGGGTGATGGCGCTCATCACGGGCATCGGCGTCAGGCCGCCCATGGCGCAGAGCGAACCGTCGGTCATGATCTCGCAGAGATCCTCGACCAGCTTGAGATTGGCCTCCGGGCGAATGCCGGAGATCACCTTGTCCATGGTCTCGACGCCGCGGGTGGCGCCGATGCGGCAGGGGGTGCACTTGCCGCAGGATTCGGTGGCGCAGAACTCGAAGGCGAAGCGGGCCTGCTTCGCCATGTCCACGGTGTCGTCGAACACCACGATGCCGCCATGGCCGACGAGACCCTTCTTGGCCGCCATCGCCTCGTAATCGAGCGGCGTGTCGAGCAGGTCGTCGGGGAAGTAGGCCCCGAGCGGACCGCCGACCTGCACCGCCCGCACCGGCCGGCCCGAGGCCGTGCCGCCGCCGAACTCGTCGATGACCTGGCGGATGGTGATGCCGAAGGCGTACTCGATCAGGCCGCCATGCTTGATGTTGCCGGCGAGCTGGATCGGCAGGGTGCCGAGGGAGCGGCCCATGCCGTACTCGGCATAGGCCTTGGCGCCGTGCTCCATGATCCACGGCACCGCCGTGAAGGTCATCACATTGTTGACCAGCGTCGGCTTGCCGAGGAAGCCCTTCAGCGCCGGGATCGGCGGCTTGGCCCGGACGATGCCGCGCTTGCCCTCGAGGCTCTCCAGCAGCGAGGTCTCCTCACCGCAGATATAGGCGCCGGCGCCGAGCCGCACTTCTAGGTGGAAGCTCTTGCCCGAGCCCAGGATGTTGTCGCCGAGCACGCCCGCCTTGACGCCGTTGGCGATGGCGTCGCGCAGGGTCTTGAAGCTCTGCGGATATTCGGAGCGGCAATAGATGTAGCCGCGCGTGGCCCCCGTCGCGACGGCGGCGATGGTCATGCCCTCGATCAGGTTGAAGGGATCACCCTCCATCATGATCCGGTCAGCGAAGGTGCCGGAATCGCCCTCGTCGGCGTTGCAGACCACGTATTTCTGGTCCGACTTGGCCAGCATCACCGTGTTCCACTTGATGCCCGCCGGGAAGCCGGCGCCACCGCGCCCGCGCAGCCCCGAATCACGCACCTGGGCGACGACGCCCTCGGCATCGAGCTTCAGCGCGGCTTCCAGGCCGCGATAGCCGCCATGGGCCCGGTAATCCTCGACCGAGACCGGATCGACCACGCCGCAGCGATGGAACGTGATGCGGTGCTGCTTGGCCAGGAACGGAATCTTTTCGGGATCGCCGAGACGGAGCGCGTGCTCACCGCCCTCGGTCAGGCCGGCATCGAGCAAGCCCTCCACATCGGCCGGGGTCACCGGGCCGTAGGCGATGCGACCCTCGGGCGTGGCCACCTCGACCATGGGCTCCAGCCAGAGCAGGCCGCGGGTGCCGGTGCGGACGATGCGCACGTCCAGGCCACGACGCTCGGCGCCGGAGAAGATGGCGCGGGCGACGCGGTTGGCGCCGAGGCCCAGGGCGACGGCATCCTGCGGGACGTAGACGGTGATGCTCACGCGCGGGCCTCCTTGAGGGCGGCGTCGAGGGATTCGCTCGTCAGACGGGCGAGGGGCTCGTCATCGACCAGGGCGGCCGGGCCGTTGGCGCAAAGGCCAAGGCAGTAGACCGGTTCGACGGTCACGCCGTCGGCGCTGGTGCCGTGCCAGTCGCAGCCCATGCGGGAGAGGATCTCACCGTGCAGGCGGTCGGAACCCATCGCCTGACAGGCCTCGGCCCGGCACAGCTTGACGTGGTGCCGGCCCGCCGGCGGCTCGCGCCGGAAGTCGTGGTAGAAGGTCAGGCAGCCGTGGACCTCGGCGCGGGAGAGGTTCAGCGCGTCGGCGATCATCGGTACGGCTTCCGCGTCGACGTAGCCGAACGCCTCCTGCAGAGCATGCAATATAGGGAGAGTCGCGCCTTCGAGAGTCTTCAACTCGGCGACGATCCCAGCGGCACGCGTGGCGTTCCAAGGCTCGGGACTTGCCATGTTTTCCTGCCCAACTTGGTTTTGTTCTAAGGCCAGATCCAATCAAAGTCGGCACTAAAGTTCAATCAAGCAGTCGCGTGAAACGACAAAAAATTTCGATCAAACACGCCAATTTGCAGTGCATCATTCACGTAATCATGGTTCAAAAATTTTTTGAATGGCCTTTTAAAATTTCCTCATCGGCACTTTCTCGCTGCCATAAGCGGCCGGCATCGGAGCTAAGGTGCCTTTGCGATCAAAGAGTTCGGAAGTCTGACGCCCAAGCTTCGAAGAGCGTGGCGGCGGCGGCCGAAAGCGGCCGAACGGCTGGATGAGAGCGAGATCGGGCGACCCGTGCATCCGGTGGGCGGCAGCCATGCCGACCTGAAAACAGGGCCGAGGGATGAAAGCCGGACGGCGTCGTGTCGCCGGCCAGCCAAAACCGGGATCTCACACCAGATCCGTTCGATCCCTCCGGGATGGCGGATCCGGGCTTCGCTTCGCCGCCGCGCGGGCTGGCCGAGACCGGGAACCGCTTCGATCAAGCGGCGACTGTATTGCGGGTCAATTGGCCACGTCGCTTTCGGCGAAGGTTTTGTCGTCTCGGACGAGGGCATTGGCGAGGACGACGAGGCGGCGGCCGGTGGCGACGATGGCGACCTTGGCGGGCTTTCCCGCTTCGC
>DYYG01000051.1 GCA_020741775.1 Methylorubrum populi | reverse complement strand
GATGCCGGGCGACAACGTCACCATGGACGTCGAGCTGATCGTGCCGGTGGCCATGGAAGAGAAGCTGCGCTTCGCCATCCGCGAGGGTGGCCGCACCGTCGGTGCCGGCGTCGTCGCCGCCATCAACGACTGATCTCAGGGTTGGGCGCACGGGCTTCGCTCGTGCGCCTTCCCGTGACGAGCATGAAAAGAAAAGGGCCGGCGCGATGCCGGCCCTTTTCTTTTGTCCGTCAGGTCGATGTCGGCCGACTCACGGCGCGTGCCTCAACACAGCCGTTCAGACGGCACCGCTTTATTCGGTGATGTCGCGGCCTCAGATCGCCTCGCACGCGCGCGCGATGACGGCCGGCAAGGATCTCATACCAAATCCAGTCGACCCCTTCGGGATGGCGGATTTGGGCTCCGCCCAGACGCCGCGCGGGCTTGCCGATACGGTTCCCGCCTGAATCAAGCGGAAATCGAATCGGCCGCCGCTTGCGAAGCTGGACCGTCCCGGGCGGGTGACCGCCGCGAGCGGGATAGGTGTGCCGTCAGGCCCGGGCGGTGCGCCCACGGGCCAGCAACCGAACGGCGGTCACGGGCAGAAGCAGCGTCTTCACCGTCGCGGTGAAGGCGAGAACCGCGAGGACGGGCAGGATCGCAAGGCAGATTCCGCTCACGCGCATCGGACACTCCCTGAAGCGGCTGAGGCGGCGATTGTCTGCCGCCGTGTTGAAGACAGTTCGCCACCCAATAGCGGCAAGACCAAGGTGAAGGGGAAGCGCTCACGCATTTCTGCGCTCCGCCCAACCGTCGCGCCCGGCAGCGGAGAGGGACTTCCGCTCCGGGATCTCTTCCGCATCGGCACTCTCGCCGATCGCCGCCGCCCGAAGGGGCGCCCCGAGCGGCCGCACCCGGCCGGCACGGGGATGGGCGTCCTCGAAGGCGCTCATCAACCGGGCGGCATCGACCTTGGTGTAGATCTGCGTGGTCGAGAGCGAGGCATGGCCCAGGAGTTCCTGGATCGCCCGCAGCTCGCCCTGCCGGGCCAGGAGATGGGTCGCGAAGGAATGGCGCAGGGCGTGCGGCGTCGCGCTTTCCGGCAGGCCGAGCGCCCCCCGCAAAGCGGCGACCGCATATTGCACGACCCGCGGCGAGAGCGGCCCGCCCTTCACGCCGACGAAGAGGGGCCCCTCCGGATCGAGGGAATGCGGGCATAGGGCGAGATAGGCGGCCACCGCCTCGGCCACCGCCGGCAGCACCGGCACCGAGCGCACCTTGCCCCCTTTGCCCGTCACCCGCACCTCGTCGATCCCCGACACGGGCGCATCGCGGGCCGCGATTCCCAACGCCTCGGAGATGCGAAGTCCGGAGCCGTAGAGCAGGGCGATCACCGCCGCGTCGCGGGCGAGCACCCAGGGCGCGCGGGTCTCGTCGGGACGGCTTTCCGGCGCTGTCATCGCGACCGCCGCCGGCACCGGCAGAGGGCGTGGCAGGCGTCGCTCGACCTTGGGAGAGCGCACCGCGCCCAGCGCCGCCACGCTGCCATGCCCCTCCCGTTCGAGGAAACGGGCGAAGGAGCGCAGGCCCGCCAGCATCCGCATCAGGGTGCGGCCCCCGACGCCCTCCGCCCGGCGCGCAGCCATGAAGGCGCGCAGGTCCCGGGGCTTCAGGGCGATCAGGCCCTGGATCGTCGGCGTGCCGGAGCGGCCGGCGAGATGGGTCAGGAACTGGCGCAGGTCGCGCTCATAGGCCTCGACGGTATTGGCGGCCATGCGCCGCTCCCGGGCCAGGGCCTCGCGCCAGCCGAGCAGCGCCGCGCGCAGGGCGGCATCCCCTGGCGGCAGCAGGGCATCGGCGGCATCGTGCGGCGGGGCTCGCATCATCGGCGGCAGCAAGCGCCCGGTAACGTTGATGAAAGGTTAACGTATGCCGCCCTTCCCGCCAGCCGAAAGCTGCGCCAGATGAACGGCCATCCGCCTCAGGGGGAGAGAGGAACGATGGCCAAGCCCGTCCACACCATGATCCGCGTCCGCGACGAGGCGCGCTCGCGCGACTACTATGCCCGCGCCTTCGGCCTGGAGCCGGCCGACCGCTTCGATTTTCCGGATTTCACGCTGCTCTACCTGCGCGATCCGTCCTCGCCGTTCGAGCTGGAACTGACGGTCAACAAGGACCGCTCCGAGCCCTACAATCTTGGCGACGGCTACGGCCACCTCGCCTTCGTGGTGGAGGATGCCGAGGCGGAGCATGCCCGGTTCGAGCGGGAGGGTTTTCCGGTCACCCCGGTCAAGACCCTCAAGCACGGGGACACGCCGCTGGCGAGCTTCTTCTTCGCCACCGACCCGGACGGCTACAAGATCGAGGTGATCCAGAAGGGCGGACGCTTCGCCTGAGGCGTGTGACCGTTACGGCGCCTTCTCCAGCCGCTCCAGGGCGGCGAGAGCCTTCTCGCAGGCTTGCGGAGAGGGCGCCGGCAGGCTGGTCTCCAGGCGCAGGGCGTCGTCGAGGGACAGCATGTAGCGCTCCTCGGTGAGCGCCCGGCCGACCGAAGCCAGCATCCGCTCTCGGCCTGCCTTCAGAACCGCATCGACCCGCTCCCGGGGCGCGCCGCAAGCCAGCGCCCGGCCGAGGATCTTGCCCTGCCGCTCGCCCTCGATCTGGGGAATGACGAGGGGCCGGGCGCCAGGGGCGTCTGCGGGCATCTGCGCGTGCGCGGAGCCGGCCACGAGGATGGCGAGGACGAGTCCCGGAACGCAGGAGGCCGCTGACCGCATCGAACTCGTTTCCTCGCACGTGAAGGCCCCGGTCCTATCCTGCCGGCCCCCTTCTGACCACCGCAGCCTCGCGAGGGAGGTGCCCCAAGCGTGACAGGAGGCGTGCGCTCGCTCACGCCCATGCAATCCGAACTCGGCCACAGTCGAGCCGGAACGACGGGGAGCGGCCATGAGTCCAGTGGAGAATGGGGCAGCGGCAATCGGCCTGCGGGAGAGCGGAGCGCGCCTCCCCTTAGGCCTCAAGATCGCCTATTCGGCCTTCATGCTGGTGCTCGTCCCGGTTTACCTGCACCATTACGGGCCGACGAACTTCCTGTATTTCTGCGACATCGCCCTGGTGCTGACGCTGATCGGCATCTGGGCGGAAAGTGCGCTTCTGGTCTCGGTCTGCGCGGTGGGCCTGCTGGCGCCCCAGTTCTTCTGGGTGATCGATTTCGCGGTCACCGCCACCGGCCATCCGCTGACCGGCATGACCGCCTATATGTTCAACGCACAGACCTCACCGTTCCTGCGCGGCCTGTCGCTGTTCCACGGCTGGCTGCCGTTCCTGCTGGTGTTCCTGGTCGGGCGGCTCGGCTACGACCGCCGCGCCTGGGCCGTGTGGTCGGGTCTGGCAGTGGCGGCCTTGTTCGTCTGCTTCTTCCTGATGCCGCCGCCGCGCCCCGATCCGGGCCTGACCCCGGTCAACATCAACTATGTCTGGGGCATGAGCGACACCGCCGCCCAGACCTGGATGCCGGCCTGGGCTTGGTTCACCGCTCTGGTGATCGGGCTCCCGCTGCTGGTCTGGTGGCCGACTCACCGGCTGCTGATCCGGCTGATGCCGCCGGCCCGGAACAGCTCCCGCGCGAATCACGTCCCGCGCGGCTTCGCCCGCCGAGTCGGCGCCTCGGCCAGGGGATCCTCCGGCCAGGGATGGCGGGGGTAACGGCCGCGCATCTCGGAGCGCACCGCCGCCCAGGATCCGCGCCAGAAGCCCGGCAGGTCGCGGGTGATCTGGATCGGGCGATGGGCCGGCGAGAGCAGATGGAGCACCAGCGGCACCCGGCCGCCGCCGAGGGCGGGATGGCGGTCGAGGCCGAACAGCTCCTGCACCCGCACCGCCAGAACCGGCTCGGGACCGGATTCGTAATCGACCGGGATACGCGAGCCGGTCGGCACCTCGACATGGCTCGGCGCCTCCGCCTCCAGCCGACTCCGCAGGGTCCAGGGCAGCAGGCTCTGCAGCGCCTGGGCCAGGTCGTCGGCGGTCACCGCCGCGAGGGAGGCCCGCCCGACGATCGCCGGAGCGAGCCACTCCTCCACGCTCTCCGCGAGGCCAGCATCGGACAAATCCGGCCACTCCCCCTCCGGCTCGGCCCCATGCAGGAAGCGGATCCGGGCCCGCCACTGCGCCAGGGCTGGGGTCCAGGGCAGCCGGTCGAGACCGAGCCCGGCGATGCCCCGGGCCAGCACCCGCGCGGCCTCCTCGTCGGCCGGGACGGGCAGGGTGCGCTCGTCCAGAGTGAGGGCGCCGAGCTTTCGGCCCTCCCGGGCGCGCAGGGCCCGGGCCTCCTTGTCGAAGCTGACGCTGCGCACCGTCGCGATCCGCCCGGCGAACAGCGCATCGATGGCCTCAGGCGCAATCGCCGCCGCCGACAGGATCCGGGCCGAGGCGGCGGCGCCGGTCAGGTCCGCGACGACGATGAAGGGCTCGCGGGCGAGCGGGCTCGCCGGATCGAGCAGCCCGGCGCGGCCATTGGCCATCAGGAAGGCTCCGTCCCGGCCCCGCGCCCGCGCCACCCGGTCGGGATAGGCCAGGGCCAGCAACGGGCCGGGCGCCGCCAGCACGGGATCGGGCTCCGCCCCCCCGCCGGCCGCCTTCGTCGCCTGCCGGGCCCAGCCCTCGGCGAGGCGGCGCATATCGGCGGCGCGGCCGCCCCGGTCGCGGGCGAAGCGGTCGAGACGCTCGGCCAGATCCACCGCCTCGCCGCCGAGGCCGCGCTCCACCAGCAGGGCGGCGAGGTCGGCCGCGATGCGGGCCTGTCCCCGCTCGGCCGCGCGGGCCACCATCCGGGCGAGCCGGGGCGGCAGCGGCAGGCCGCGCAGGGTCTGGCCCGTCGCGGTCAGCCGTCCGTCACCATCGAGGGCGCCGAGCTCGGCGAGCATCGCCCGCGCCTCAGCCAGTGCCGGCGCGGGGGGAGGGTCGAGGAAGGGCAGGGCGGTCGGGTCGGTAACGCCCCAGGCGGCGCAATCGAGGGTGAGCCCGGCGAGGTCGGCGGACAGGATCTCCGGCCGCGCGAAGGGTTCGAGCGCGGCGGTCGCCGCCTCCGGCCACAGCCGCCAGCAGACGCCCGGCTCGGTGCGGCCGGCGCGGCCCCGGCGCTGATCGACCGAGGCGCGGGAGGCCCGCGCCGTCACCAGCCGGGTCATGCCGTTGCCGGGCTCGTAGAGGGGCACGCGGGCAAGGCCCGAATCGACCACGATGCGCACGCCCTGGATCGTCAGCGAGGTCTCGGCGATGGCGGTCGCCAGCACCACCTTGCGCCGTCCGGCCGGCGCGGGAGCGACCGCCCGGTCCTGCTCGCCCTGGGTGAGGGCGCCGTAGAGCGGGGCAAGGTCGGTATCCGCGGGCAGGCGCCCTTCCAGCCGCTCGGCGGTGCGGCGGATCTCCGCCTGCCCCGGCAGGAAGGCCAGGACGGAACCGGGATCGGCCCGCAGGGCCCGCAGGATCGCGGCGGCCATGGCATCCTCGATCCGCTCGTTCGGGTCGCGGTCGAGATGGCGGGTCTCGACGGGGAAGGCTCGCCCTTCCGATTCCACCACCGGCGCGCTTCCCAGAAGCCCCGCCACCCGGGCGCCGTCGAGGGTCGCCGACATCACGAGGATGCGCAGGTCCTCCCGCAGCGCGCCCTGCGCGTCGAGGGCGAAGGCGAGGCCGAGATCGGCGTCCATCGAGCGCTCGTGGAACTCGTCGAACAGCACCGCGCCGACGCCCGTGAGTTCGGGATCGTCGAGGATCATGCGGGTGAAGACACCCTCGGTGACCACCTCGATCCGGGTGCGGGCCGAGATCTTGGAGCCGAGCCGCACCCGCAGGCCGACGGTGTCGCCGACCCGCTCGCCGAGGGTGGCAGCCATGCGCTCGGCCGCGCCCCGTGCCGCCAGCCGCCGGGGTTCGAGCAGGATGATCTTCCGGGTGGCGAGCCAGGGCTCGTCGAGGAGGGCGAGGGGAACCCGCGTGGTCTTGCCCGCGCCGGGTGGCGCGACGAGCACGGCGGAAGGGCCGGCGGACAGGGCGGCACGCAGGGCGGGGAGGGCAGCCTCGATCGGGAGCGGCGCGGGGACGGACGACATGGTCCGCACGTGCCGCGCTTCGGCGCCCAGCGCAACCGCAGCCCTCAGGCGGGGGCACCGACGCGCCCACGAAGATTTGTTAACATCGTTGCGTCTCTGGGCGGAACGCCTGCGCCCATCGCGACTTGTGGGCTCGACGTGCCGCCCTTGCACGTGACGGAGAGACGACGACGATGCGCCTTGCCCTGACATTCGCAGCCGGTGTGCTGCTCGGAAGCTTCGGTCTTGGGACGATGTCAGCCTCCGCCGCACCGGCGATGCCTGCCGCGGATGTGGTCGCCGGCACGACGACGGAGACCGTCCGCCACCGCTCCTGGCACCATCACCACCATCATCACGCGCACCGGAGCGTTCTCGGCCACCACCATTCGACCCGGGCCCAGCGTCGGGCGCGCCGCCTGAACACGCATCGCCACGGCAACCCGAACGCCCGCAACCCCGAGCGGCCCGGCTACCAGCAGCAGCTCGGCAACACCACCGGCGGCCCGCGCTACTGATCTCTCACCGCGCCGTTCCAAACCGGCCGCAGGGGCCCGTCCGGGACAAGACCGGGCGGGCCCTTTCGACGTCCGGGCCGGATTGAAGAGGCTGGGGAGAGCGCACACTTGTCCACGGTCTTCACCATCGACGGCCGGTGCCGCCCCGAAGCGGGGCTGATAGCCTCTTCCCCATGCGTTCCAGTGCCCCGCGATCCCAACCCCTCGAACGGCGCGCCAAGGCGGCGGATTCGGTGACCTCCTCGCCCCTCGACATCCCCGGCGCCACGCCGATGATGGCGCAGTACCTTGAGATCAAAGCCGCCAATCCGGATTGCCTGCTGTTCTACCGGATGGGCGACTTCTACGAGCTGTTCTTCGAGGATGCGGAGATCGCTTCCCGGGCGCTCGGTATTGTCCTGACCAAGCGCGGCAAGCATGGCGGCGCCGATATCCCGATGTGCGGCGTGCCGCTGGAGCGAGCCGACGATTACCTGCACCGGCTGATCGCGCTCGGCCACCGGGTCGCGGTCTGCCAGCAGACCGAGGACGCCGCCGAGGCCAAGAAGCGCGGGCCCAAATCGGTGGTGCGCCGGGAGGTAGTGCGCCTCGTCACGCCGGGCACCCTGACCGAGGACCGCCTGCTCGACCCGACCCGCGCCAACCTGCTCCTGGCGATCGGGCGGAGAAAGGTCTCCGACAGCCGCGACGCCTACGGGCTGGCCGCCGTCGACATCTCGACCGGGCGCTTTTCCTTGAGCGAGGTGGATGGCTCCGAACTCGCGGCGGCCATCGCCCGGCACGAGCCGCGGGAGATCGTGCTCTCGGAGGCGATCCACGCCGATCCGGCCCTGGCCAAGCTGTGGCGCGAGACCAGCGCGGCGGTGGTGCCGCTCGCCCAGGGCGAGCTCGAACCGGCCTCCGCCGAGCGGCGCCTCCGCGAGCAATTCGGGGTGAAGACCCTCGACGGTTTCGGGGCTTTCAGCCGGGCGGAGATCGCCGCCGCCGGCGCGGTGCTGCTCTATCTCGAACGCACCCAGCTCGGCACGCGGGTGCCGCTCTCGGCACCGAGCCGCGAGGCGACGGGCGCGACGCTCGCCATCGATGCCGCCACCCGCGCCAATCTCGAACTCACCCGCACCCTCTCCGGCGAGCGCAAGGGCAGCCTGCTCGATTCCATCGACCGCACGGTTTCGGCGGGCGGGGCGCGGCTGCTGGCCGAGCATCTCGCCGGTCCGCTGACCGACCTGACCAAGATCGGCCGCCGTCACGACGCCGTCGGCTTCCTGGTGCAGGAGGGAAGCCTGCGCGCCCAGCTGCGCGACGCCCTCCACGCCGCGCCCGACATCGCCCGCGCCCTCTCCCGGGTCGGCCTCGGCCGGGCGGGCCCGCGGGATCTCGCCGCCCTGCGCGACGGGCTCGCGGCCGCCGCCACCATCGGCGAGCGGCTCTCGGCCGAGGACCTGCCGGACGGGCTCGCGCGCCTCTCCCGCCGCCTCGCCAAGGCCGATCGCGCCCTCGCCGACGAACTCGCCCGGGCGCTCGCCGACGACCTGCCGCTCAACCGGCGCGACGGCAAGTTCGTGCGGGAGGGCTACCATGCCGAGATCGACGAGGCGCGCCTGCTCGGCCAGGACTCGCGCAAAGTCATCGCGGCGCTCCAGGCCCGCTATGCCGAGGCCACCGGCTGCCGCACCCTGCGGATCAAGCACAACAACGTCCTCGGCTACTACATCGAGGTGCCGCAGGCGGTGGGCGAGGCCTGCCTCAAGGGCCTGATGCAAGACTTCGTGCATCGCCAGACCATGGTCGATGCGATGCGCTTCACCAGCGTCGAGTTGGGCGAGCTCGAATCGAAGATCGCCGGCGCCTCCGACCGGGTGCTCGCCCTCGAATCCGAGGTGTTCGACGCGCTCAGCGCGCGGGTGGGCGCGCAGGCCGATTCCCTTGCCGATATCGCCGAGGCTCTGTCCGGCCTCGACGTGGCGGCGAGTCACGCGGAACTCGCGGTCGAACTCGCCTGGACCCGGCCACAGATCGACGAAAGCCTCGCCTTCGCCATCGAGGGCGGGCGCCATCCGGTGGTGGAGGCGGCGCTGATCCGGGCCGGCGAGCCCTTCATCGCCAATGCCTGCGACCTGTCCGGCGACGAGGCCGGCCGCATCCGCCTGATCACCGGCCCGAATATGGGCGGCAAATCGACCTTCCTGCGCCAAAACGCCCTGATCGCCGTGCTGGCGCAGATGGGGGCCTTCGTGCCGGCTTCCTCCGCCCGCCTCGGCGTGGTCGACCGCCTGTTCTCCCGCGTCGGCGCGGCCGACGATCTGGCGCGGGGCCATTCGACCTTCATGGTCGAGATGGTCGAGACCGCCGCGATCCTGAACCAGGCGACCCGCCGCTCACTGGTGGTGCTCGACGAGATCGGCCGCGGCACCGCCACCTTCGACGGGCTCTCCATCGCCTGGGCCTGCCTGGAGCACCTGCACGACAAGAACGGCTGCCGGGCCCTGTTCGCGACCCATTTCCACGAACTGACGGCGCTGAGCCAGCGGCTGCCGCGCCTCGACAACGCGACCTTGAAGGTGGCCGAGGACCGGGGCGAGGTGGTGTTCCTGCACGAGGTCGTGCCCGGCATCGCCGAGCGCTCCTACGGCCTTCAGGTGGCTCGGCTGGCGGGTCTGCCGCCGAGCGTGGTGGCGCGGGCCGGGGCGATCCTGAAGGGTCTCGAAAGCTCCGAACGGGAGCGTCCCGCCCGCCGCCGGATCGACGACCTGCCGCTCTTCGCCAGCCTCGCCGCCGCGCCGCCCCCTCCGCCGCCGGAACCGGCGAAGCCCGAGCCTGACGACCGCCTCGGGCGCCTGATCGATGCCATCGATCCCGACGCGTTGACCCCGCGCGAGGCGCTCGACGCGCTCTACCGGCTGAAGACGGAGCGGGCGGGGGGCTGAGGCGCCGATCGGCGCGCGGCGATCACCAGGTTCGTCCGGCAGTCAGTCGGGCCCTCCGCCGATGCTCACTGCACCCGGTCGGCTAGGGCTGCCTGCGCCGACGGCGCGAGGGAGAAACCGTCGAGCCCCTCCGTCGAGGGTGTGCGCCCGGCCCGGCATTGGGCGACATAATCGAGGGCGCTCGCGACGACCCGCTCCGAATAGGGCTTGGCGATCACACCGAGCGCGCCGGCGAAATCCGGCGGGATGCGCTTGGCATTGGCGGTCATGAACACCACCGTGGTGCGCGGGTCGCGGCTGAGCTGACGCGCCACTTCTACCCCGGTCGGTCCGTCGATGAGGTGGATATCGACCAAGGCGACGTCCGGCGCGGTGCGGTGGCCCAGCGCGATGGCTTCCGTCGAACTTCCCGCCACGCCAACGCTGACATGGCCGAGATCTTCGAGGAGGCATTCGAGTTCGAGGGCGATCAGCACCTCGTCCTCGACGACGAGGATGCGCAAGGGAGCCTCCCTCAAATCGGACATCGCGGCCCTCCCGCCGGCACGTTGCGCCCTGCCGGAGCGATCCTCGCCAGGGCGCGAACGGAGGGAAAGCGCGGCTTCGCGTCCCTCCCGCTTTTCCGGTGGACACGACCCGCGCGGGGACCGGCCCTCCTCACGACGCACCGGCCGCACTGAGGGGAATCGTGATGACGATGCGGGTCCCGGGCCCCGCATCCGACCAGTCGAGCGTTCCACGCAACTGCCGCACCACCATCTCCACCAGCGTATGGCCGAAGCCGGCGGGATTCGGTGGCGCGGCCTTCAGGCCGACGCCGTCATCCTCGATCACGAGGCGCATCCCGGCCTCGCAGCGTTTGGCCTCGACCACGATCCGGCCCCTGCGCTCCTCGGGGAAGGCGTGGCGCAGGGCGTTGGTGGCCAGTTCGTGGATCAGCAGGGCCAGCGGCGCGGCCATGGCGGCCGAGAGCGCCAGCGCCTCGATTTCGGTCTCGATCCGGGTGCGGTCGCCGTCGAGGCCGGCGGCGAGGTCGGCGATCAGGTCGTCGGTGAATTCCTTGAAGTCGAAGCAGGTGACGTCGCCCTCGGGATAGAGCATCCGGTGCGCCGTCGAGAGGGCACCGATCCGGTCGGCCATGCTCTGGAGCGCCTCTCGCGCCTCGCCGGCGGGGGTGCGGCGGGCCTTCAGCAGCATCAGCGAGGAGATGACCTGGAGGTTGTTCTTGACCCGGTGATCGACCTCGTGGAGGAGCGCCGTCTTCTGCTCCAGGGCGGATTGAAGGTCGGCGGTGCGCTGGCCGACCTGCCGCTCCAGCGCGTCGTTGGCATGGCGCATCGCCGTTTCGAGGCGGTACTTGTCGGTCATGTCGGCCTGAGCCGAGAAGAAGAACAGCACCTTGCCGGCCGCATCCCGCACCGGGTTGATGGTCATGCCGTTCAGGAACGGCGTGCCGTCCTTGCGATAGTTGAACACCTCGCCCTCGAAGGGCTGGCCGGCGGCCAGGGTCTCCCGCATCGTCTGGAGCACGGCGGCATCCGTGAGAGGGCCCTGCAGCAGGCGGCAATTGCGGCCGTAGAGTTCGTCGCGGCTGTAGCCGGTCAGCGCCAGGAAGGCGCCGTTGACCCAGACGATGGGGTTGTCGCCCCCGCGCGGGTCGGTGACGACCATGGGAGTCGGGCTCGCCTCGAAGGCCGCGACGAATACATCCACCGTGATCCCGGGAGGCAGACCCGCTTCGCTGGGAAAACCCGTCATCGCTACGCCAACAAAAGCGCGGCGCGGCGAACCGCGGCGCGCGAACCAACAAAGCCGCCCGGCACGATCCGTCGCGCCCGGCTGCGCGACTCCAACGGCTCCATCCTGTCCCCGTTCCGTGCGCGGCGGCACGGGATGTCGCGGCCGCGGACGATGGCGTGGGCCGAGACCGTTACGTTTCCGTCAACCATATGACCCCATACGGGATGTGGGTGTCCGAAGGCGTGGCCGGACCGTAAGGCGCTGGCAAGTGCCGTCGGAGGGCGGCGGTTGCAGGCCCGTCATCTTTTCTGACGAGTCCGCGTCAACAATGCGCGAGCGCCGAAGCCTCCCGGCGCCCGAGATCCACGAAACCCCGCATCCCATCCGGATCCCGGGGGCAGAGGGAGTTCCACGCGATGGCGGCGGATGCAGCGACCCCGAAGACGCAATCGCGCAAGCTGCGCCTGCGGGACATCACCGAGGACCGGCGCGTCGCCCAGATGCTGGCGCTCGGGTTCTCGTCCGGGCTGCCGTTGCTCCTCGTGCTCGGCACCTTCACCCTGCGGCTCGCCGATTCCGGCATCGACATCAAGACGATCGGCCTGTTCAGCTACGTCGCGCTGCCCTACTCGCTCAAATTCCTCTGGGCGCCCTCGATCGACCGGCTCGACGTGCCATTCCTGGCCGCGCGCCTCGGCCGCAAGCGCGCCTGGATGGTGACGACGCAGATCGCCACCGCCCTCGCCCTGGTCCTGATGGCCTTCGCCGACCCGAAGGAGCAGCTCGCCCTGCTCGGTCTCGGCGCCTTCCTCGTCGCCTTCTGCGCCGCGACCCAGGACGTGGTGATCGACGGCTGGCGCATCGAGGCGGCCGGCACGGACATGCAGGGGATCATGGCCGCCACCTCGAATCTCGGCTACCGCTTCGGCCTGATCCTCGCGGGCGCCGGCGCGCTCTACGTCGCGGCCTATGGCGGCTGGACCCTGGCCTATCTGTCGATGGCCGCGCTGATGAGCGTCGGCTTCGTGGCGGCGCTGCTCGCCACCCCCTACGACCGGGCGCGGGTCGCGGCATCGGCCGACAGCCCGAAGCGGGACCTGCCCACCGCCGTGCGGCAGGCGGTGCTGGAGCCCCTGACCGAACTCTATGCCCGGATGGGCAAGGCCCTGTTCGCGGTGCTCGCCCTCGTCGCCCTCTACCGGATGCCGGATTTCGTCTCCGGCGTGATGGCGAACCCGCTCTACATCACCCTCGGCTACGGCAAGGCGGAAATCGCCACCATCGTCAAACTGTTCGGCATCTGGGTCGGGATCGCGGGCGGCTTCCTCGGCGGCTGGTCGATCGCCCGGCTCGGCCTGTTCACCACACTCGTCATCGGCGCCTTCATCGCCGCGGCCTCGCATCTCTCCCTCGCCTGGCTCGCGATGGGCGGACCGGAGCCCTGGCGGCTCGCCATCGCGGTCTCGATCGAGAGCCTGTGCGGCTCCTTCGCCGGCATCGCCCTCATCGCCTACATGTCGAGCCTGACCACGCCGGGCTACGCCGCCACGCAATACGCATTGTTCTCCTCGCTCTACGCCCTGCCGGGCAAGCTCGTGGCCGGCACCTCCGGCTTCGTCGTCGCGGCCTACGGCTTCCCGGTCTTCTTCGCGATGACCGCCGCGGTCGGCATTCCGGTCGTCGCCCTGTGCTTCGCCGTGGGCCGTCTTCCGCAGCGCGCGGCGCCCGCCGCCGAGACGGAGGCCGGAGAGGAAGCCGGGGCGGAGACCGGGAACCCAACCCGGCCCCTGGATCTTGCCTCTGCCGTAGCGGAGCCCCAACTCCCGCCCAAAGCCGCGAGGGCGCAGACGTGAACGACCTTGCCGTTGCCGGCGAAACCCTGCCGGCCCTGATCGATGCCCCGGCCTCGACGCCGATGTCGGAGGCCGACCGTGCCGCCCTGAGCCGGGCGGTGTCCGTCCTGGAAAAACCCGGGCTCGCCGCGCGGCTCTCGGCGGCGGCGGGCGCCCCCCTCGACATGATCGGCCGGGCGCTGCCCGCCCCGGTCACCGAGACCGTGGCCAGCGCCACCGAGGGGGCGATGCGCACCGCCCTGCGGATCGCCCTGGCGACCCTGCCGGACAAGGACGTGAAGCCCGCCGGCACCGCACTGGACCTGGCCGAGACGGCGGAGGCGGGCGGACGCCTGAGCCGGCTGCTCGGGTCGAGCGACACCCGCCACAAGGCCCTGGCCGCGGTAACCGGCGCGGTGGGCGGGGTGTTCGGCCTCGCCACCCTGGCGGTCGAGCTGCCGCTCTCCACCACGATCATGCTGCGCTCCATCGCCGAGATCGCCCGCCAGGAGGGCGAGGACCTCAGCGGGCCGGAGGGGGCGCTGGCCTGCGTGCAGGTCTTCGCCCTCGGCGGCCGGGCCGGCACCGAGACGGCTTTGGCCGATAGCGGCTATTTCGCGGTGCGCGCGGCACTGGCCAAGACCATGTCCGAGGCCGCCCGCTACGCCGCCCATCGCTCCCTGCTCGATGCCGGCGCTCCGCCGTTGGTGCGGCTGACGGCGCAGATCGCCGCGCGCTTCGGCCTCGTCGTCTCACAGAAGGTGGCGGCTCAGGCGGTGCCGGTGATCGGCGCCCTCGGCGGGGCGGCGGTCAACACCGCCTTCATGGACCATTTTCAGTCCATGGCGCGGGCACACTTCACCGTGCGGCGGCTGGAGCGGACCTACGGCCAGGAGACGGTGCGGCAGGCCTATCTCGAGGAGAAGGCGGCGCTCGGTCTCGGCTGACCGTTCGGCCCAGGCGGTGTCGCACCGGTCGACGACAAGGTCCGATCCCACCCTCGCCCTCCTCCTGAGGTGCCCGCGATAGCGGATTGAGTGAGGCCGAGGAGCGGCCGCTCACGGCCAGACCTTGATCGCGACCGGCCGGCGCACGAGGTCGCGGTCCGAGGTGATGCTACAGCCCTCCAGGCGCAGGGTGGCGAAGGTGAGGATCGCCGCCTCGCCGACATCGTCGAAGTTGCGGCCCTCGGCCTGTCCGTCGAGCAGGGACGGGTAGGCGATCAGCCGCCCCGCCAATGGACCTTTGGCTTTGCACGGGTCGTCGTAGAGCGTGGCGCCCGCCAGCAGCAGCCGGGGCACATCCCAGTTCAGCAGATCGCGGGATGTGCTCCAGTAGAAGCCCGATTCGGAGAATTGCCCGCCCGCAGCGGCCATGAACACCGCGATCCAGATGCCGGTGCCGCGATGGCGGACCACCGCGCCGACGGGGGCGGGGAACGGCCCGACCGGCTTGCAGGTATCGGCGAGCCGGGCCGCCTTGCGGTAGGGGCCGGGGAAGGCGGCGGTGAAGCCGGTGCCGGTCCAGGCACGCCAGCTTCCGGGATCCTCCGGCCGTTCGCTGCGGAACAGGCAAACGCCGGGCTCCTGATCGCTGCCCGGCCGGTCCCAGCCCGTGGTCGAGGCGAAGACGTAGCGGAAGCGTCCCTCTCCGACGATGTTGGACGGGTTGAAGAAGCCGCGATGGCGGCCCTGGCCCTCCTCCTGGCGGAACGGCGCCCCGGCCACCACAACGGGCGGCGTCGCGCGGGTGAAGCTCACGCCCCCGTCGCGGGAAAAAGCCGCCGTGACCGTGTTGTACCAGCACTCCATGTAGACCTTGGAGCGGCAGCGCCCCGGATGCGTGTTGGCCTGATATTCGTGGTGCAGGAGCGCGGCGACGCGCTCGCCATCCTCGGTCCAGGTGGCGGTGATCCAGGAGCGATCATCGTAGAGCGCCGGATCGGGCTTCTCGCCGGAATCGAGCACGACGCGGCAATCGATCCTCATGTGATCGAGGTCAGGGCCGCGCAGGGCCCGGTTGCGGTAATGCAGGCCGTAGAGCGCGATCCGGCCGGAGGCATCGCGGAAGGCGCGGACGGGGGCATCGGGCACGTCGGCCCCGTCGCAGGCGTCGCGGGTCGCGGAGAACAGGGTCCGCTCCGGCCCGGTCAGGGTCAGCGCCGAGAGCGGCGGCTCCTGGGCGGCATGGGATGGCAGTGGCACGAGGCCGCACGAGGCCGCGAGCCCGGCCGCGAGGAGACGGGACAGTCTGGACATCGCCCGAGGATTACGTTTTGAACCGTTACAAGGAGCTTGTCCGCATCCGCCGGAGCGAGCGCCGTCCACAGGCTGCCCCATGCTGGTTCTGATCCTCGGCCTCGTGCTGTTCCTCGGCACGCACGCCTTCTCCATGGCCCGCAGCCGGCGCGCCGAGGTCATCGGCCGGATCGGCGAGAACCGGTTCAAGCTCGGCTATATGCTGCTCTCCGCCCTCGGTCTCGTCCTGATCGTCATCGGCTACGGCCTGTACCGGCAGGGGGGCATGATCCCGGTCTGGTCGCCGCCGCTCTGGACCCGTCATCTCGCGGTGCTGCTGACGCTGTTCGCCTTCATCAGTCTCGCCGCGACCTACCTGCCCGGCCATCTCCGCGCCCGGCTCAAGCACCCGATGCTGCTCGCGGTGAAGATCTGGGCCACGGCCCATCTCCTGGCCAACGGCGATCTCGGCTCGATCCTGCTGTTCGGCTCCTTCCTCGCCTGGGCGGTGGCCGCGCGCATCAGCGCCAAGCGGCGGACGCTCACCGCCGGTCAGGTGGCGCAGCAGCATGGCGGGCAGGCCGCCCCGGCCGGCTGGCGCAACGACGCCATCGCCGTGGTGATCGGGGTCGTCGCGTGGTTCGTGTTCGGCAAGTACCTGCACCCGCTGCTCATCGGCGTCGCCGCCTGGCCGGGACAGGCCTGATCCTCACGGCAACCTCTATTCGCCAAAGCGGAGGCGCTGTGCTAGGCGCCCTCGATAAGACGAGAGACGAGGCGAGCGCGCCCCGCGAGGGGCGCCCGGGTTGTTGAGATGGCCGAGAACAACGAGTTCATCCGCGAGGTCGACGAGGATTACCGCCGCGACCAGATCGCCCAGATCTGGAAGCGCTACAACGCGCTCATCATCACCCTGGCGATTCTCCTCGTGGCCGGCGTCGGCGGCTACAATTATTGGCGCCATGCCGAGCGGGCTCGCGCCGAGGCGGCCTCCGAGCGATTCGACAAGGCCAACCGCCTCGCCAAGGACGGCAAGGTGGAGGAGGCGGACCGCGACTTCGCCGAGATCCGCACGGATGGGCCGGCGGGCTATGCCCTGCTCGCCCGCTTCCGCCTCGCCGCCGAGACGGCCAAGGGCGACGCCGCCAAAGGCGCGGAGGCCTATGACAAGCTGGCCGCCGATTCGGGCATCGGCGATTCTCTGCGGGATCTCGCCCGCCTGCGCGCTGCCCTGCTGCGCCTCGACGGCGCCGACCCCACTGCGGCGCTGACCAGCCTGCAGGGCCTCGCCGCCCCGACCAATGCCTTCCGCCACACCGCCCGCGAGATGCTGGGCCTGACCGCGCTCAAGCGCGGCGATTACGAGGGCGCCGGCCGCTGGTTCGACCAGATCGGCGCCGACAGCGAAACACCCCAGGGCCTGCGCCAGCGGGTCGAGATCTACGAGGCGCTGGTGGCCGGCGGCCCCGTCACGGTGACGGAGGCCCAGCCCGAGAACGCCGCCCCGCCGCCGCCGATCACCCGCTGACGCGGCGGGCCGAACCGCTTATCTTCACACCGAATGCCGCGCCGCGGGCCTTTCGCCCGGGCGCCTGACGAGACTGTTTTTCCCATGGACCTGCCGACCGTTGCGATCGTCGGACGCCCGAATGTCGGCAAATCGACCCTGTTCAACCGGCTGGTCGGCCGCAAGCTCGCCCTGGTGGACGACCGCCCCGGCGTGACCCGCGACCGTCGCGAGGGTGACGGCTCCATCGGCGACGTCACCTTCCGCATCATCGACACTGCCGGCCTCGAGGAGGCGGATGCCGATTCGCTGCTCGGCCGGATGCGGGCGCAGACCGAAGCCGCGATCCTCGAATCCGACGCGGTCCTGTTCGTGATCGATGCCCGTGCCGGAGTGCTGCCCGCCGACCGGCCCTTCGCCGAGCTGGTGCGCCGCGCCGGCTGCCCGGTCATCCTCATCGCCAACAAGGCCGAGGGCGGCGCCGGCATGGCCGGCGCCTACGAGGCGTTCTCCCTCGGCCTCGGCGATCCGATCCCCTTCTCCGCCGAGCACGGCGAGGGCCTGGGCGCGCTGCAGGACGCCCTGCGCGAGGTTCTGCCCGAGCCGGACGAGGAGGAGGACGAGGAGGGGGGTGGAAAGGGCCTGCGCGTCGCCATCGTCGGGCGGCCGAATGCCGGCAAATCCACCCTCATCAACCGGATGATCGGCGAGGACCGGCTGCTGGTCGGGCCGGAGGCCGGAATCACCCGCGATTCGATCTCCCTCGACTGGGAGTGGCGCGGACGCCGGATCAAGCTGCACGACACAGCCGGCATGCGCCGCCGGGCGCGCATCGACGACAAGCTGGAAAAGCTCGCGGTCTCCGATGGCCTGCGCGCCGTGCGCTTCGCCGAGGTCGTGGTCGTGCTCCTCGACGCCACCATTCCCTTCGAGAAGCAGGATCTCACCATCGTCGATCTCGTCGAGAGCGAGGGCCGGGCGCTGGTGATCGGCCTCAACAAGTGGGACCTCGTCGCCGACCAATCGGGCCTGCTCAAGGCCCTGCGGGAGGATTGCACCCGCCTGCTGCCGCAGGTGCGCGGCGTCTCGGTGGTGCCGCTCTCGGGACTCGCCGGCGAGGGCATCGACAAGCTGATGCAGGCGGTGGTGGACGCCTCCGAGGTGTGGAGTCGGCGCGTCTCCACCGCCCGGATCAATGCGTGGCTCACCGATGCGCTCCAGCGCAATCCGCCGCCGGCAGTCTCGGGCCGGCGCATCAAGATCCGTTACGCCACCCAGGTGAAGAGCCGCCCGCCGCACTTCGCCCTGTTCGGCAACCAGCTCGACGCGCTGCCGAAATCCTACACCCGCTACCTCGTCAACGGCCTGCGCGAGGCGTTCGAGCTGCCCGGCACCCCGATCCGGCTCTCGCTGCGCACCAGCAAGAACCCGTTCGACAAGGGCTGACGATCGGCTCGACGCCCTCCTTCCTCCGACCCATCGCCTCATCCTGAGGTGGCGCGCAAGCGCCCTCGAAGGATCCTCCAGTTCCCTCCGGCGATCCCTGGACGATCCTTCGAGGCCTCCGCTTCGCTGCGGCACCTCAGGATGAGGCGGGAGGGTGGGATCAGGGCCGTTTCCCGGTTCGGCGGATCATCCCTCCCGCGTCGTCTCGGCCAGCCAATCCACCACGGCATCGAGGGCTTGGCGGTTGCTGGTGTCGCCGCCGCGGGCCGCCTCGAAGGCGGCGATCTGGCGGTCGGCGCTGGTGCCCTCCCGCAGGATCCGGCGGGCATCGGCCACCTCGGCGGTGCAGCCCAGGGCCTCGGCATCCTCCGCGATCAGCGAAAGCAGGGTGTCGAGGGAGGCCTCGAAGGAGAAGGCCTGCTCGGCGGATTCGTCGATCAGCTCCGCTTCGATACCGCTGCGCTGGGCCCGCCACAGGTTCTCCGCCGCGATGGCTCGCGAGACGCCGGTGAGGCCGGCATGGAGGTCGGGACGGCGCTCGGCCAGCCGCACGAGGCAGCGGAACAGGGCGGCCACCACCAGGGCATCGGAGAGCCGGGTGCAGGAATCGGCGATCCGCAATTCCAGGGTCGGGAACTTGGCCGACGGGCGCAGGGACCACCACAGGAAGCTCGCATCCTGGATCGAGCCGGCATTGGTCATGATGCGGACGTAGCGCTCATAGGCCGCCGCATCGCCCATCAGGTCAGGCAGGCCGGTGCGGGGCAATTCGCCGAAGGCGCTGAGGCGATAGGCCGAGAGCCCGGTCGGCTTGCCCTGCCAGAACGGCGAGGAGGCCGAGAGCGCGAAGAGCAGCGGCTGGAACGGCAGCAGCCGGTCCATCAGCGCCACGCGGGCTTCGGGGGCGGACACCTCGACATGGACATGCATGCCGCAGATCAGGCTGCGCCGCCCGGCCAACCCGACATCGCGCAGGATGCCGCGATAGCGGTCGCCCTTGGTCGGCAATTGCCGCGCCCAATCGGCGATGGGATGGGTGCCTGCGGCGAAGACGAGGAGCCCGTGCCCACGGCCGATCGCCGCCAGCTCCTGCCGCTGCCGCAGGAGCGCGTCGCGGGCGGCGGGGAACTCCGTCGAGGGCGGCGTGCAGACCTCGACCTGGCACTGGAGCAGTTCGCGCCCGATCTCCGGCAGCCTCTCCCCGGCCTCGGTATGGAACGGCTTGACCGAGCGGCGGGGCGTGCCGCGGGTCTCGGCATCGGCCAGGAAGTATTCCTCCTCGATCCCGAACCGATAGGGGTGGGCGCTCATCCCGTGTTTCTCCAAACTCGGCAGTGAGCAAGCCGCTTGCCGGGCTCAGAGTTCCCCGCCGTCGCCGCCGCGACACCGTGGCGGGCCCGAATGGCGCGGCGGGGCTCGCATCCGGGCCGAGCGGGGGTCTACAGCTTTCGGTGACAGCCTTCCGACCTCCTCGGCCTCTTCCGACCACGACCATGCCCGAACTGCCCGAAGTCGAGACCGTGCGCCGGGGGCTCGCCCCCGCCATGGTCGGCGCCCGCTTCGCCCGCGTGACCTTGCGCCGGCCGAACCTGCGCTTCCCGTTCCCGCCGCGCTTCGCCGAGCGCCTGGAGGGCACCACCGTGCTCGATCTCGGCCGCCGCGCCAAATACCTCACGGCCCATCTCGATTCCGGCGAGAGCCTGATCCTGCATCTCGGCATGAGCGGGCGCTTCGACGTGACGATGCCCGACGGCGCCAATCTCTCGCCCGGCGATTTTTACCTCGAAGGGGCGCTGGGCGTGCCCAAGCATGACCATGTGGTGATGGCCTTCGCCAACGGCGCGACCATCACCTACAACGATACCCGCCGCTTCGGCTTCATGGACCTCGTGGCCACGGGCGAACTCGACACCTGCCGCCATTTCGCGGCCATGGGGGTCGAGCCGCTCTCCGATGCCCTCGACGCGGCGCTGCTGGCCCGCCTGTTCGCCAGGAAGATCACGCCGCTGAAGGCTGCCCTGCTCGATCAGCGCCTGATCGCAGGCCTCGGCAACATCTATGTCTGCGAGGCGCTGCACCGCTCCGGCCTGCATCCGGCCCTGCCGGCCGGTGCGCTGGCCAAGACCGATGGCAGTCCGACACCCAAGGCGAAGACACTGGTCAAGGAGATCAAGGCGGTGCTGACCGAGGCGGTGGCGGCCGGGGGCTCGACCCTGCGCGACTATGCCCGGCCGGATGGGGAGCGCGGCGCCTTCCAGCACGGCTTCCGCGTGTACGACCGGGTCGGCCATGCCTGCCCGACCAAGGGCTGCAGCGGTCGCATCGGCCGGATCGTGCAAAGTGGGCGCTCGACCTTCTTCTGCGAGAGCTGCCAGGTCCTGCCGGGAACGTAGACCGCGCCGATTTCATCCCACTTATATCCGGCTTAATTTCGGCTCTTATCCCCGCTTCTTCGGGCCACGCGATCATCAAAAGTTGAACGGCTTTGCCGTGTCGGGCGTTTGTAGCTTTGCCACAGACGGCACAGCCCGTTTTTGCCTGCCGGCCGCGCTGCCGGGGGCACAACGACACGGAGGAACCTATGCGCGCCGCCAAGCTGCTCCCGATTCTCGGCCTGATCGCCCTCGGCCTCGCCGCCTGCAAGGACGAGAAGAAGGACACGACGGGCACGACGACTCCGCCGGCCAGCACCACGACCACCGCGCCGACGACGCCCCCCGCGACCCCGCCGGCCGCCGGCCAGACCACGGCCCCGACCAACCCGCCCGCCACGCCGCCGGCCGAGAACAAGCCCGCCGGGCAGCACTGAGTTTTCGGATCTTCGCGGCCATGCCCGGCAGGGCGTCGCCGCCATGACGACGAAGGGGCCCGCCGGATCGGCGGGCCCTGTCTTTTGAACGTGACGGATACTTCGGTCGACGGCGCCCCTACGATGCCGCCGCGCTCGCTCGCCGCGCCGCCATCCCCCGCAGCACCCGCCCCAGCTCCTCCGCCGAATAGGGCTTGCGCAGAAGCTCGAAGCCGTGAGTATCGTCCTGCGCCAGGACGTGGCTGTAGCCGGAGGTGAGCACCACCGGAAGCGCCGGGAATTTGTCGCGCAGGATGCGGGCCAGGGCGATGCCGCCCATACCGGGCATCACCACGTCCGAGAACACCGCGTCGAACGGGGTCGCCGTCCGCTCCAGCTCGACCAGGGCGGACTCGGCATTCTCGGCCCAGACCGGGTGATGGCCGAGTTCCTCCAGGATCTGGGTGCAGAAGCGGCCGACCTCGAGATTGTCCTCGACCACGAGGAGACGCAGGCGCGCCTCCGCCGCCGCCGCGTCGTCCGGGTCGGGGAGGGCGGGGATCTCGGCGGGAGCGGGGACCTGGGGCAGGTAGAGGGTGAAGGTAGTGCCCGCTCCCGCGCGGCTCTTCACATCCACGTCGCCGCCCGATTGCTTGGCGAAGCCGATCACCTGCGAGAGGCCGAGGCCGGTGCCCTTGCCGACCTCCTTGGTGGTGAAGAACGGCTCGAAGATGCGGCTCAGATCGGTGGCGGCGATGCCGGTCCCGGTATCGGTGACGGACACCGCGACGAAGGGGCCCGCCGCGCCGGCATGGCCCCGGATCGGCGGCATCGGGGCACCGCCGTCGAGATGCAGGGTCAAGCGGCCCTCGCCATCCATGGCGTCGCGGCCGTTGACGGCCATGTTGACCAGGGCCGTCTCGAACTGGCTCACATCCGCGCGCACGTAGCAGGGCTCGCCGGGCAGGTCGGTCACCACGCGGATACGGGCGCCGGTCACCGAATCGAGCATCTCCGAGATGCCGCGCAGCCGCTCGCACACGTCGAAGGTCTCGGGCTTCAGCGCCTGCCGCCGGGCGAAGGCGAGGAGTTGGCCCGTCAGCTTCGCCGCGCGATCCACGGTGTCGGAGACCGCGTCGAGGTAGCGGCGCTTGCGCTCGGGCGCGAGGTCCGGGCGGCGCAGGAACTCCACCGAGGAGCGGATGATGGTGAGCAGGTTGTTGAAATCGTGGGCCACACCGCCGGTGAGCTGGCCCACCGCCTCCAGCTTCTGCGACTGGCGCAGGGCCTCTTCCGCCTGTCGCTGCTCGGTAATGTCCCGACCGAAGCCGTAGAGCAGGCCGTCCTCGGGCACGACGGTCCAGAGCACCCGGCGGGCGCCTCCCTCCCGGGTGAGGCAGGTCAGCTCGAGATCGGTCGAGGCGCCGGCCGCGAGCCGGTCCAGCGCCTCGGCCGCCGCCGCGCGCTCCTCGACGGCGAGGAAATCGGGCACTGAGTGGCCCACCGTCTCGGCCGGCGTCCAGCCCAGCGTCCGGGTCCAGGACGGATTCACCGCCTCGATCCGTCCGTCGGGCGAGGCCACGACCTTCAGCACCGGGGAGAGTGCCCAGACCCGGTCGCGGTCACGCCGCTGCGCCACCACCTCCGCCTCCAGGTCGGCGGCCTTGGAATGGAGCGAATGCTCCACCCGCCGGCGGGCGGTCACATCCTGAAACAGCACCGCCACCTGCCGCCGCGAGGGCGGCTCGATGCGGAAAGCGGCGACTTCGAGATAGCGCCCGGTGGCGACGAGTTCGCGCTCGATGCGAACCGGGCGGCCGGTGCGCAGCACCTCGCCGTAGAGCGCGACCCAACCATCGGCCTCGTCGCCCACCATGTCACGCAAGCGTCGGCCGACCACATTGTCGATGCCGGCATGCTGCGCATAGGCCCGGTTGGCCTGGATATGGACGTAGTCGCTCAAGGGGCCGTGGGGGCCATCGATGAACTCGATGATGCAGTAGCCCTCGTCCATCTGCTCGAACAGCGTGCGATAATGCTGCTCGCTCTCGGCGAGGGCCGTGCGCTGGGCCCGCTGCTCGGTCACGTCCCGCGCCGCGCCCGACAGGCAGAGCGGGGTGCCGTCGGCGGCGCGCTCGATGTCGAAACTGCGGGCGATCCAGCGGGAGCCGCCGCTGCCAGGATCACGGACGCGATAGATCGCTTCCTGACCGGCCGGCGCCTCCGGCGTCAGACGGGCCTCGGCGAGTTCGGCGGCGAGGATGGAGGCCGGATACTGCGCGCGCACCTCCAGGCCGTGCAGGCGGCAGAAGGCCGGGCTCGGATGCAGGACACCCTCGCGCAGATCGAGGGAGAACAGGCCGATCCCGGCAGCCTCCTGCGCACGCACGAAATGCTCCCGCGCCGCAGCCAGGGGATCTCCTCTCTGCAGGCCTGCGGGCCCGGCAGTCATAGCGTCATCGATGCGCGGCGGGCTCTCGGTCATGCTCACGGGCATTACCTTATCACGCCCGAGCTTGCCGCAAGCGCGACCGTTTGGCCGAGCAAAACTTCCTTCCCTGCCTCATGGTGCCCGAGCCCCTTCAGGTGAGGTCAAGTTCCGGATCGAACCGGAAGATGCCCCGTTCGCTGAATGGCAGACGAGATCGGCCGCGAGCCGGAGAAAACCACGGACTCGCTCCGCAGCGGCGGTCCCTGCGTCGTGGAGCGTGTGCGACTGTCCTGGACGGCGCAGCATCCCCCTTTGAGGAGGGTGCGGGCGGGGTGGCCTTCGCCGCGCCTCACCGCTCACCAGCGGCCGCGCTCCTCCAGGCTCGGGGCGCGGCCCTGGGGCGTCAACTCGTCGATCACGCCGGGCAGCGCCCGGGCGAGCTGGGCCAGCAACTCCTCCTGCGACAGGCCCGTCTCGCGACTCAGGGTCTCGACGGCGCCGGGTCCCAGGACATCGGCGAGGCGGTTCGGGGCGATGTCCCGGTTGGGACCGGGGCCGATCCAGGAAGCGATCACGTCACCGAGCCCGCTCCTGTCGAAGCTGCGGATCAGCCCGTCGAGGCCGCCGGCTGTCTGTCCCCCCTGATCCTGGGGCTCCCGGTCGAGGCCGGCATAGGGGCCTTCCCCGGGGGAGCGGCTGTCACCGGGGCCGTCGAGCATGCCGGCGAGGTCGCTGAAATCGCCACCCGTACCGCCGAACTCGTCACCCCGGGCCGGCGGCCCGCTGCGGCGGCCGTGATTGAAGCCGCCGAGATCGCCGTCATCGGCCCCGGGGCCGGGGAGGGGGCGCTCGCGGGCTTCCGCCTGACCGCCCCCGAAGATGTCGCCGAGACCGCCCGCTCCCTTGGTGAGAAGCAGCATGAGGAGCGCCTTCATCACCGGGGAGGCCAGTACTCCGCCGCGCCCGCCCCCCAGAACCTGTCCGACCACACCGCCGATGACCTGATCGAGCAACCCCATGCGATCCTCCGGACGTTGCGGCCCCCCGGCCGATCCTACAGGAGCAACGGCGGCCGCCAGGAAGGAGTTGCGACTTAATTCTCGTGTTTGGAACGGAAGGGCTTGGAGAGATGCTCCGAGGGGTTGGTGCGGGTCGTCCCCTCGCTCCGTCTGCCGCTGCCCTTGCCCGCAGGCACCACCGACGTGGAGGGGCGGATCGCGCTCGGTGCGGAGACGCCTCCGGTCGGCCGCTCGGCGGCCGACCCGTTGCCGCGGACTGTGTCGGTACCGGGGGGCAGGGTGCCGGCGGTGGGCTGATCATTGGGATTGGCCACGCTCTGGGCCAGGGCGAAGCCGGGCAGGCTCGCCAACAAGAGCCCACCGAGGACGGCGGCGAAGGCGGCGGGAGAAGGGCGGCGGAAGGGGCGCATCATGATCGGCTCCGGCATACGAGATCCGCGAAGCCGGCACATGCGGCCCGCGGCGGAGGCGGGATATGCCGGGCCAATCCGCGGTCAGCGGCCACGGTTCCCCTCTCCTGATCGCATCTCTGGCCAAATCCTTCGGCTGACGTTTGGGCCAGAGACCCCTCGGTGCCGTGTCCTCAACCGCGCTTGCGCCCGCCGCCGCCCTTGTAGCGGGGCTTCTGCCCGCCCAGCCCCTGCGTCGAGCGCGCCTTCGGCCGCTCCTGCCAGGGCACCGCGCCGGCCGGCAATTCGCGGTCGGTGCCGGGCCCCATATTGTCGAGGCTGGGCTTGGAGATCCGGCTGCCCTTCTGGCCGTAGCGACCGGCCTCGCGTTCCACATCGCTCTGGCGGGCCATGGGGTCGTCGGAGACCATCAGCTCGGTGGCCTGGAGACGTTTCAGCTCGTCGCGCAGGCGTGCCGCCTCTTCGAAGTCGAGATCGGCCGCCGCCGCGCGCATCCGCTTCTCGAGATCGGCCATGACGGCCTTGAGGTTGTGGCCGACGGTGATGGCATCCTTGGCCAGGCCGGTATCGACCCGGACATGGTCGCGCTCATAGACGCTCTCCAGAATGTCGCTGATGCCGCGCTTGACCGATTGCGGCGTGATGCCGTGCTCGGCATTGTAGGCGAGCTGCTTCTGTCGCCGCCGCTCGGTCTCGGCCATCGCCCGCTCCATCGAGCCGGTGATGGTGTCGGCGTAGAGGATGCAGCGGGCATCGGCGTTCCGGGCCGCGCGGCCGATGGTCTGAATGAGGGACGTCTCAGACCGCAAAAACCCTTCCTTGTCGGCGTCGAGGATCGCCACCAGGGCGCATTCCGGGATGTCGAGACCCTCGCGCAGCAGGTTGATGCCGATCAGCACGTCGAAGGCGCCGAGCCGCAGATCGCGGATGATCTCGATCCGCTCCAGGGTGTCGATGTCGGAGTGCATGTAACGCACCCGCACCGAGTTCTCGTGCAGGTATTCGGTGAGATCCTCGGCCATGCGCTTGGTCAGCGTCGTCACCAGGGTCCGATAGCCGGCCTGGGCCACGGCCCGGACCTCGCCGAGCAGATCGTCGACCTGGGCGCGGGCCGGCCGCACCTCGATCACCGGATCGACCAGGCCGGTCGGGCGGATCACCTGCTCGGCGAAGACGCCCGCCGTGCGCTCCATCTCCCACTTGCCGGGCGTGGCCGAGACGTGGACCGATTGCGGCCGCATCGCGTCCCATTCCTCGAAGCGCAGGGGCCGGTTGTCGAGGCAGGAGGGCAGGCGGAAGCCATATTCCGCGAGCGTCGCCTTGCGCCGGAAGTCGCCCCGATACATGCCGCCGATCTGAGGTACGGTGACGTGGCTCTCGTCGGTGAAGACGAGGGCGTTGTCGGGCAGGTATTCGAACAGCGTCGGCGGCGGCTCGCCGGGTTTGCGCCCGGTCAGGTAGCGCGAATAGTTCTCGATGCCGTTGCAGGCGCCGGTGGCCTCGATCATCTCGATATCGAAGGTGCAGCGCTGCTCCAGGCGTTGCGCCTCGATCAGGCGCCCCATCCGGGTCAACTCGTCGACCCGCAGCTTCAGCTCGGTCTTGATGCCCTTGATCGCCTGCTGCAGCGTCGGGCGCGGCGTGACGTAGTGCGAGTTGGCGTAGACCTTCACGAACTTCAGCTCGTTGATCTTCTTGCCGGTCAGCGGGTCGAACTCGACGATCGATTCCACCTCGTCCCCGAACAGGCCAATGCGCCAGCCGCGATCCTCCAAGTGGGCCGGCCAGAGTTCGATCACGTCGCCGCGCACGCGGAAGGTGCCGCGGGCGAAGTCCGACTGGATCCGCTTGTACTGGAGCGCCACGAGGTCGGCGATGAGCTGACGCTGCTCGATGCGCTCACCGAGCGAGACCGTGAACGACATCGCCGTATAGGTCTCGACCGAGCCGATGCCGTAGATGCAGGACACCGAGGCGACGATGATGACGTCGTCCCGCTCGAGCAGGGCGCGGGTGGCGGAGTGGCGCATCCGGTCGATCTGCTCGTTGATCGACGATTCCTTCTCGATGAAGGTGTCCGAGCGCGGAACGTAGGCCTCGGGCTGGTAGTAATCGTAATACGAGACGAAATACTCGACCGCATTATCCGGGAAGAAGCTTTTGAACTCTCCGTAAAGCTGCGCGGCCAGCGTCTTGTTCGGCGCGAGGATGAGGGCCGGGCGCTGGGTCTCCTCGATCACCTTGGCCATGGTGAAGGTCTTGCCCGAACCGGTGACGCCGAGCAGCACCTGATCGCGCTCGGCCGTTTTCACGCCCTCCACCAACTCGGCGATGGCCCTGGGCTGGTCGCCGGCGGGGGTGAAGTCGGATTTCAGCGTGAACTTCACGCCGCCTTCCGACTTCGCCGGCCGCTCCGGACGGTGAGGCACCCAGGCCTCCCCGTTCTTGAACAGCGGGTTGCCCTCGGTGAGCAGCTTCTCCAGCGCCTCGACGGTGGCCGAGACGCCCTCGGTCGCGAGCGAGGGCGCGTCGTCCTGCCCCGCGCCTTCGGGGGCCGGGCCATCCTCGGGCGGGGTCAGGCCGAGTGCCTGGGCCAGCCGCGGATCGACCTCCGCCGCGTCGCCGATGGCGAAGCCCGCCTGAGGCGCCTCGGCGAAGCCGTCGCGCGCGATGCGCTCGGAGGCCTTCGCCGAATCCTTCGTCGTCCTCTTCGCGCCGCGGCCCTTCCGCTCCGGCGCAGGCGCGGGAGTGGGCTCGGGGGCCTTCAGGCGGTTGCGGTTGAGGGCGGGGTTGAGCAGCGCGGCGAGATGCTCGTCGAGCGGCATCAATTCGGGCTTGTCGGCCTTGCCCGTCGCGGGGCGGGACTTCTTCGGACTGGGCATGTCCCCGATATGGCTGCGAACACCCCTGCCGGAAAGGGCCGTCGCCAAAGGGCCATGGCCGGACACGGGCGCGCATGATGGCCGGCTTGCCGCTCGGAAAAAGCCGCGTTAGCCCTGGCCCGTGCCAACGGAAGACAGGATGATTATGCACCGACTGTCCTTGCGCGCCGGTTTCGTCACCGCTGCGTTCGCCCTTTCCGCCGCAACCGCAGCCGCCGACACGCTGCCGCCTCGCAAGCCCGGCCTCTGGGAATCGAAGGTATCCTCGGCCGAGACAGGCGAGAGCACGGTCCGGCAATGCATCGACGAGAAGACGGACAAGCTCGCCGAAAGCGGCTTCGGGACCGCCCAGGCCTGCTCCAAACGGCTCCTGACGAAGACGGGCACCGGCTACGAGACCGAGAGCGACTGCAAGATCGGCCCGATCTCCGCGACGGGGAAGGGGCTCATCTCGGGCGATTTCAACAGCCGCATCCGCATCGAGACGACGAGCATCCTGACCGGCCTGCCCAACCAGAAGGAGCCGGTGACGCGCAAGACCGTCATCGAGGCCAGCTGGGTCGGTCCCTGCGAGAAGGGCCAGAGCCCCGGCGACGTCATCCTGCCCGACGGCAAGGTGGTGAAGATGCCCGCCGCCTCCCGCTGAGGCGAGCAGGCCTGCGCGGCGCCTGAGGGAGGCACCCATCGCCCTGGCGCGATGGGACCGAGCAGAACCTCGACGCCGCGCACCTGCGATCGAAAGCCTGACCGGACACTCCATCCCCGCTTGACGGCTCTGCAAGCGCGTGTACTTTGCAATGCAAAGCATCCCCGGATGCGGGAAGGCGAGCCCATGCGTGACCATCACGGAGACCTCGACAAGGCGCTCGCCGACATCGTCGCGATCCGGATGCAGATCGCGCGGGACACCGCCTTCCGCGGCCTCGGGGCGGCGACCCTCGCCGCCACCAGCGTGCTGGCGCTCGTCGTCGCCGCCGGGCAGGCCGTGCTGCTCGACGATCCGACCGGGCACCCGGTCGCCTTCTTCGGCCTGTGGATCGCCGCCGCCGTCACCGCCTGTGCCCTGATCGGCTTCGAGGCGGTGCGCCGCTCGCGCCGGGTCCATTCGGGCCTCGCCGACGCGATGGTGTTCAGCGCCATCGAAGGCTTTCTACCGGCGGGGGGCGCCGGGCTGTGCCTCGGCCTGGTCTTCGCCCGCTTCGCGCCGGACCAGCTCTGGATGCTGCCGGGCCTGTGGCAGGTGCTGGTCGGGCTCGGCCTGTTCGCCTCCGCCCGCATCCTGCCCCGCAGCGTCTCGCTGGCCGGGGCGTGGTACCTGCTCGCGGGCTTCGCCGCCCTGGCCTTCGCCAGCGAGACGCGGCACCTCTCGCCCTGGCTGATGGGCGTTCCCTTCGCCATCGGCCAGGGGCTGGTCGCCGTCATCATCCACTTCCAATCGGGACGCCTTGACGGAGACGCCGATGCCGACCTCTGACCGTCCAGATGCCCGCTTCTCCTACGAGGGGCTCGACCGGATCATCCACGAGCGGGCACGGCTGTCGGTGCTGACCTCCCTGGTCTCGCATCCCCGCGGCCTGGCCTTCCCCGACCTCAAGCGCCTCTGCGGCCTTACCGATGGCAACCTCAGCCGTCACCTCGCGGTGCTGCAGGAGGCCGACCTCGTCAGCCTGGAAAAGGGCTACGACCAGAACCGCCCGCAGACCCTGTGCCGCCTGACGCCGGCCGGCCGCACCCGCTTCCTCGATTATCTCGGGGTGCTGGAGCAGGTGGTGCGGGACGCCGCCCAAGCCGCGGGCAAGCCGCAACCGGCCGGCGGCCACGACCGTTCCAGTCTCGCCAAGCCGGCCTGACCGCCCCGACTCCGTCGAAGCCCGGCCTCTCCCTCTTCGTCCCTCATGTCGCCCGGAGACTTTACAATGCAAAGCAGTCTCGATCGCAGACCCCGGCAGCAGGGTCTCCACGCGGCGATCATCATGGACGGCAACGGCCGCTGGGCCAGCGCCCGCGGCCTGCCGCGGGGGGCGGGTCACCGGGCCGGGGTCAAGACGATCCAGCGTGTGGCGGAGGCCGCCCCCGATCTCGGCATCGGCACGCTGACCCTCTACGCCTTCTCCAGCGACAACTGGCGCCGTCCGGCCGAGGAGGTCGGCGGGCTGATGCGCCTGCTGCGGGCCTATCTCCGCGGCGAGACCGAGCGGCTCGCCCGCACCGGCACGCGGCTCTCGGTGATCGGTCGCCGCGACCGGCTCCCCGCCGGCATTCCGGAGGCCATCGCCCGCGCCGAGGCGGCGACCGCCGCCGGCGACCGGCTGCACCTGCGCATCGCCGTCGACTACTCCTCCCGCGACGCGATCCTCGCCGCCGCCGCCCGCCTCGGACCGGATGGGCTGAGCCGCGAGGGCCTGAGCGGCGCCCTGAGCGCGGATGGGGATGTCGACCTGCTGATCCGCACCGGGGGCGAGAAGCGGCTCTCCGACTTCCTGCTCTGGGAGGCGGCCTATGCGGAGCTGCACTTCACCGACCGGATGTGGCCGGATTTCGGGACCGCCGACCTCGCCGCCGCCGTCTCCGATTTTTCCGCCCGCGACCGGCGGTTCGGCGGGTTGAACGTCGCGGCGGTGCCGGAAGCCGCCTGACCCCTTCAGGCTGGACGAACGCCGTGACAATCCCACATGCACGGGCCCGATCCGTCACGAAGCTCACACGCCGCCATGCAGGCCGATCCGAACGCCGCGCCCCCCGCCCTCGACGACGAGACCCTCGCCTTCGCCGGCCGGGTCTTCCAATATGCCCGCATGGGCCATGCGGAGGAGCTGGCCGAATTGTTCGGGCAGGGCCTGCCGGCCAACCTGCGCAACGACAAGGGCGACAGCCTGTTGATGCTCGCCGCCTATAACGGGCAGGAGGCGGCCACCCGCGTCATCCTGGAGGCCGGGGGCGATCCGGAACTTGCCAATGATCGCGGCCAGACCCCGCTCGCCGGGGCCGCCTTCAAGGGCGAGGCCGGCATCGTCCGGCTGCTGCTGGAGAAGGGGGCGCAGGTCGATGGGGCGGGCGACGGCAGCCGCACGGCGCTGATGGTGGCGGCGATGTTCGACCGGACCGAGATCGTCGACCTGCTGCTCGCCCACGGCGCCGATCCGTCCAAGCGCGACGCCTCCGGCATGAGCGCCGCCGACATGGCCCGGCAGATGGGCGCTCAAAACACGCCGGCCCAGCTGGAACGCGCGCAAGGGGGCTGATAGGGCGCCGATCCGGGAAGCCCGCGCGGCGTTTGAGCGAAGCCCAAATCCGCCATCCCGAAGGAAGCAACCGGATTTGGGATGACAAGGGGGCCGACCGGTTCCGGCGCCCCCCGCCTCGTGTAGAATCGGTCGCGAGCCGGGCCAAAGATCCCGGACGCGAGGAACGCCGGGAGGCACGCCATGCCGGATGCGGTCGGGGCGATCGACCAGGGCACCACGAGCACGCGCTTCATCGTATTCGACCGCCACGGCGCGATCCTGGCGCAGGCCCAGCGCGAGCACGAGCAGATCTTTCCCCGGCCCGGCTGGGTCGAGCACGATCCCCGGGAGATCTGGCGCAACACCCACGCCGTGATGCGCGAGGGCTTGGCCCAGGCCGGGCTGACACCGCAGGCGCTCGCGGCCATCGGCATCACCAACCAGCGCGAGACGGCTCTGCTCTGGGATCGCCGCACCGGCGAGCCACTCCACAATGCCCTCGTCTGGCAGGACACCCGCACCGACCGGCACGTGGCGGCCCTGGCCCGCGACGGCGGCCGCGACCGCTTCCGCGCCGTCACCGGCCTGCCGCTGGCGAGCTACTTCTCGGCCTCGAAGCTCGCCTGGCTGCTCGACCGCGTGGACGGGGCGCGGGCCAAGGCCGAAGAGGGCGACGCCCTGTTCGGCACGGTCGATTCCTGGCTGGTCTGGAATCTCACCGGCGGCCCGCAGGGCGGCCTGCACGTCACCGACGTGACCAATGCCAGCCGCACGCAGCTGATGTCGCTGGCCACCCTCGACTGGGACGAGGGCATGCTCGGCGCCTTCCGCATCCCGCGGGCGGTGCTGCCCCGAATCGTCTGCTCCAGCGGGGTGCTGGGCGAGACCCGCGACCCGTTCCCCGGCGTCCCGATCGGCGGCATCCTCGGCGACCAGCAGGCGGCTTTGTTCGGGCAGACCTGTTTCGCGGCCGGCGAGGCCAAGAACACCTACGGCACCGGCTGCTTCGCCCTGATGAACACCGGTCCGCAGCCCGTCGCCTCCACCGCCGGCCTCGTCACCACCGTGGCCTATACCTGCGAGGGGCACGCGCCGGCCTACGCGCTGGAAGGCTCCATCGCCATTACCGGCGCCCTGGTGCAATGGCTGCGCGACAATCTCGGGCTGATCGGCGCCTCGAGCGAGATCGAGAGCTTGGCCCGCAGCGTCGAGGACAATGGCGGCGTCTACGTGGTGCCGGCGTTTTCCGGCCTCTACGCGCCGCATTGGCGCGACGACGCCCGCGGCCTCATCATCGGCCTGACCCGCTACGCCAACCGGGGCCATATCGCCCGCGCCTGCCTGGAGGCGACCGCCTACCAGACCCGCGAGGTGCTGGAGGCGATGGAGCGGGACTCGGGCATCGCCCTGGCCGAATTGCGCTGCGACGGCGGCATGACCGTCAACGACCTGCTGATGCAGTTCCAGGCCGACATCCTCGATCGGCCGACCCTGCGCCCGAAGGTTTCGGAAACGACGGCGCTCGGCGCAGCCTATGCCGCCGGCCTCGCCACGGGATTCTGGAAGACGCTCGGCGATCTTCGGGACAACTGGGCCGTGGACAAACGCTGGCATCCGCGTATCGCGGAAGAAGAACGTCGTACACTCTTCACCGGCTGGGGCCGGGCCGTGGAACGCTCGTTCGGGTGGATCGAGGAGGAGACGTGATGGGTGCTTCGACAGCCAGCCGGAGACGCTCGCTTCGAACGGCCTTGCTCGCCGCTGCGATGATTGTCTCGCCGCTCGCCGCCGGCCTCGCGCCGGCGCCGGTCCATGCTGCGCCGGCCGCCGCCTATCCGGGCCAGCGGGAGGGCGACCACGTCGTCGAGACCTTCCGGTTCGCCAATGGCGAGAGCCTGGACAAGGTCAAGCTGCACTACACCACCCTGGGTACGCCCCATCGCGGCGCGGATGGCGAGATCGACAACGCCGTCCTCGTCCTGCACGGCACCACCGGTACCGGAAAGAGCTTCCTGATCCCGACCCTGGGCCCGGAGCTGTTCGGGGAGGGGGCGCCCCTCGACGCGCGCCACTGGTACGTGATCCTGCCCGACGGACTCGGCCGCGGCGGCTCGTCGAAGCCCTCGGATGGCCTGAGGGCGCGCTTTCCCCGCTACGGCTATGCCGACGTGGTGGAGGGCCAGCACCGGGTCGTCACCGAGGCGCTCGGAGTCAAGCATCTGCGCTTGGTCCTCGGCACGTCGATGGGCGGGATGCAGGCCTGGATGTGGGGCGAGCGCTACCCCGAGGCCATGGACCTGCTGATGGCGGTGGCGAGCCAGCCGATCCCGGTGAGCGGGCGCAACGCCCTGTGGCGGCGGCTGCTGATCGAGGGCATCCGCACCGATCCCGACTGGAAGGGCGGCGAGTATACCGAGCAGCCGCGCCATTTCGGCCGGATCCTGCCGATCTTCAACATCATGACCGAGAGCGTGCTCGGCCTGCAGAAGCAGGCACCGACCCGCGCGGCGGCCGACAAAGCCTATGACAAGATGATCGCCGGCTACGAGAACAAGGCCGATGCCAACGACTGGCTATACTGGTTCGACTCGTCCTACGATTACGACCCGTCGCCGAACCTCGAAAAGATCACCGCGAAGGTACTGGCGGTGAACTTCGCCGACGACGAATTGAACCCGCCCCAGCTCGACGTGATGAATGCGGCGTTCGCCCGTCTGAAGGACGGCCGCTTCGTGCTGGTGCCGACCTCGCCGGACACGCACGGGCACCAGTCGCTGCGTTTCGCAAACCTCTGGAAGGGCTATCTCGCCGAGTTCCTGGCTCGCCCCGAGGCGGCGACGGAGGCGAAGAGTTCACCGGAGCGGCTGAAAGACGACCGCTGACGTTTCCCGCGGGCTTCCCCCCGAAGCCCGCGACGAGGCCCGCGAAGAGTCCGCGCGGGGCGGCATCGGACGAACCGTCGTGTTTCCCCGCGCGCCTTCACCGGATCGACTCTCAATCGAGAAATCGGGAAATCTGATCTTTTGTCGCCGAAAATAAAATTTGTTAAATTAAGAAAGCAACCTTTTTCCGCTGCACGGGTCCGTGACCACGCATGATGTTCGGCCCTGCGAAAATCGATGAACTGTTAAGCATTGCCCGGACAGGATGCGACCCGGCTCTTTTCGACGCCCGGCCGGTCTCACCATGCGCATTTCTCTCAAGGCTGCCCTCGTAGGGTCGTTCAGTCTTCTCGCCGCCGCCGCCGCGATCCAGGGCGGGATCAGCATCGTCAAACTGTCGAGTATCGACCGCGACGTGCGCAGCATCGCCGACAACTGGCTTCCCTCGGTCGGATTGCTCGGCGACATCACCACGGCGACCCGGGATGAGCGGGTGAAGACCTACCGCTACGTCGCCGCCTCCGACACGGACCAGCTGCTCGCCGACAATGAGAAGAGCGTGCGGACGAGCCAGGCGGCGCTCACGGCCTTGCGGCGCGCCTACGAACCGCTGATCAGCTCCCCCGAGGAGCGCGCCCTGTACGACCGCTTCTCCGCCACCTGGGCGACCTATGGCCAGCGCGTGGAGGAGATCGTCACCCTGATGCGGGCGGGCCGCCGGTCCGAGGCGCTGACCCTGCTCGCAGGTCCCGAGACCCTCGGCCTCGCCCAGGCGGCCACCAAGGTGCTGCAGGAGAATCTCGCCCTCAACAAGCAGGGCGCCCGGACCAATGTCGACGATGCCGTCGGCAATGCTGCCGCCGCCGCGACGACGGCCTGGATCGCCATGGCGGTGTCGCTCATGGCCGCCTGCCTCGCCGCGCTGTTCGGCTGGCTCGGCGTCGCGCGGCCGATCGAGCGCATGACCGGGGCCATGGGCTCCCTCGCGGCGGGGGATACGACCGTGGCCATCCCGGGGCGCGAACTTCGGAACGAGATCGGCGCCATGGCCGCGGCGGTTCAGGTGTTCAAGGACAACCTGCTCCGCACCCGCGCCCTGGAGGAGGAGACGCGGGCCGCCCGGGCCGATGCCGAGACGCAGCGGCGAGCCGCCCGCCACGCCATGGCCGACACCTTCCAGCGTGCCGTCGGCGGGATCGTCGACGGCGTGACCGCCGCCGCAACCGAGCTGCAAGCCACTGCCCAGCAATTGACCGCCACCGCCAACCAGACCGCCGGGCAATCCGGGACCGTCGCCACGGCGGCGCAGGAAGCTGCGGGCAATGTCGGCACCGTTGCAGCGGCGGCCGAGGAACTCGGCGCCTCGGTGCAGGAGATCGGCCGGCAGGTCGACGGCTCGGCCCTGCTGGCGCAGGCGGCAGTGGACGAGGCCGGACAGACCGCGACCCTCGTGCGCGACCTGTCGGAGGCCGCCGCGCGGATCGGCGACGTGGTCGCCTTGATCTCGACCATTGCCGGCCAGACCAATCTGCTGGCGCTCAACGCCACCATCGAGGCGGCCCGGGCCGGGGAGGCCGGGCGCGGCTTCGCCGTGGTCGCGGCCGAGGTGAAGGAACTCGCCAACCAGACCGCGCGGGCGACCGAGGAGATCACCGGGCAGATCGGACGTATCCAGGGGGCGACGGGTCAGGCGGTCGGGGCGATCGACAGCATCGCCGGGCGCATCCGGGAGATCAGCGGCGTGGCGACCGGCATCGCCGCGGCGGTCGAGGAGCAGGGGGCGGCCACCCAGGAGATCGTCCGCAACGTCTCTCAGGCGGCCTCCGGCACCGAGGCGGTCACGCGCACCATCACCGGCGTGGCGGACGCGGCGGAGGAGACCGGCGCGGCTGCCGCCCAGGTGCTCGCCTCCGCGACCGAGTTGTCGCGCCAATCCGAGCATCTCTCGGCGGAAGTCGCCCGCTTTCTCGACAATGTTCGCGCGGCGTAACGGATCGTCCCGGACGATGGGCCTTGGGCGGAACACGACCGGTCTGCTTGAGCGTGTGAAGGGGCGCTGAGGGTGGGGGCGGGCCCTCGGCGAAGCGGCCGGGACGGACCGCATCGCCATCGAGAGCGGCGGTCCGCAGGCGGGGCACCGCAAAAGCAAGTACGGCCTCGCTGATGCGAGGCCGCCTTGTCATGCCGAGGTGTTGATCGTGCGCTCAGAAGCCGCCTGGTGTCGGTCAGCCCTTCGGCGTGTAGACGGCCTCAACTTCCCAAGAGCCAGCAGGCTGGTTGTGGAACGTCCAGAACTGCTCGCCGACCGCCTTGGCATCCTCGGAACCCGGGTTCACGAAGCCCGCGACGGTGACGGTGGCGACGTGGATCCCCTTCTCCTTGAAGCTGTCGAACAGGCCGAGCGCCAGGGCGCGAATGCCGGCCTTGCCGATGCTGAGCGAGAGGTAGTCCGGGTGCGGCTGCAAGCCGAAGCCGCCGCCGGTGAGTAGGATTGAGCCGGAGCGGCGCTCGATCATCTTCGGCGCCACGGCTTGGGCGGCCGCCATTGCACCGCCGATGTTGACGGCGAGATCGGCGTTGAAGGTGTCGCGCGGCTGATCGGCCAGGGTGGCCTGCCTCATGCCGGCAGCGTTGTAGTGCAGCACATCGACGCCGCCGAACTCGCGCTCGACGCTTTCGACGAGGTTGGCCACACTGGACGGGTCGCTCGCGTCAACGGTGCGGACCTCAGCCTTGTAGCCTTTGGCTTTCAGTTGCTCGGCCAATTCCTGCGTTTTGGTCGGATTGCGGGCGCTGAGAACGACGTGGAACCCCTCGCGGGCGAAGCGCTCGGCGGTCTCCAGACCCATACCGGGGCCCGCGCCGATGCTGAGGAAAGTCTTCATGGTGCCATCTCCTAGACGTTGCGATGGCCCTCAGGTACGCCTTGCACAGGATCCGATTAATCCGTCGAGTTTGCATTTTACTCGTGCGCAGCATGCAGGAATTCTCGGACCTTGCCGATCTCGAGGAGCTGACCACGCTCGTCGCGGTGGCCGAGGCGGGCAGCTTTACCGCAGCGGCTCAGGTGCTCGGACGGGATCCTTCCGTCCTGTCGCGCCGCGTGAGCCAGCTCGAACAGCGCCTGGGCGTGCGCCTGCTGTCACGGACGACACGACGGGTGGCGCTGACGGAGGTCGGCGCCCTCTACGCTCGTAGGGTGCAGGGTGTGCTGGACGAACTGGCCAGTGCAAGCCGCGAGGCCAGCGACTACGCCGCCACGCCGCAGGGCCTTGTCCGGGTGTCCCTGCCTCTCTCCTTCGGCCGGCAGTGGATCGCCCCCGTGCTGCCGGCCTTCCTTGCCGAGCATCCGCGGATCCGCATCGAACTGAAGCTGACCGACCGCTTCGTCGACTTGGTGGCGGAAGGGTTCGACGTGTCGATCCGGGTCGCAGCCGGGAAACCGCGCGACAGCTCGCTCACGGCCCGCAAGATTGCCTCCTACCGGAACCTGCTCGTCGCCTCGCCCGGATACCTCGCCGCGCACGGCACCCCCGAGGTGCCTGCCGATCTCATGCGGCACGCCTGCCTTGGCTTCACCGGCTATACGGGGTGGCCGGACTGGCCGCTGAGGAAGGCGGGCCGGCGCGAGACCGTGCGCCCGACTTGCGCGCTCGTGGCCGACAGCACGGAGGTGCTGCTTGGGGCAGCCATCGAGGGGGCTGGGATCACCTTCACGGCCGACTGGCTCGCTGGGCCCGCGTTGAGAGCTGGCGCACTCGTCGAGGTGCTGCCGGGGTGGAGCGGGAAAGAGAGCGGGGGCGTCTACGCGGTCCTGCCGCCCGGTCGCCTCGTCCCGGCCAAGACGCGCCTGTTCGTGGATGCCGTTGCTCGCGCCATCAAGGCCGGATGGGTTCATTGAACCGGCCAAGCATCTCCTCGTCAGATCTCACCTCCGAAGGTCCGCTCCTCACTCGGCAGCGGCGGAAAGGCGATACAGTCGCTGAGGGCCGCTCAGAGTCGCAAACAGCCCTTGTCCCGTCGCGCCCCTCGGATCAGGCTCGAAACCCCTCGAACACCATCTGGTCGGCATGCTCGGCGGCGAGCGCCCGCTGCGCCTCGGTCCGCACGGTCCAGGTCATCACCGGCATGGCGCCGAGGCGGCGGCAGAGATAGGGCACCGGACCCGGCAGGTCGTCGACGCGCCAAGACAGGAAATGCGGGCGGCTCACATGGAGATGGAGCAGACCCGACAGCTCGGCCCGCACCGTCGGCGAGAGCTTGGCATAGGCAGGATCGTCCTGGCTCGCCTCCGCGACGATGCCGCGGGGAATCTCGGGGGCGACCTCCGCGAGGGTGGCGACAAGGTCCGGATCGAAGGATTTGAGGGCGACCGGCCCGTCGAAACCGGCGACGATGGCGGCGGCGCGGCGGGTGAGCCGCCGGTCGCCGTCGAAGCGCGACTTGATCTCGACGATCACCGGCACGCGGCCCGCGACCCGGCCGAGGAACTCCGCCAGGGTCGGGATACGCTCCTGGGTGCCGGCAATGGCGAGGCTCCCGAGGTCGGCGGCCGTGCGGGATTCCACCGGATCCGTGGCCTCGGTCAGCCGCCCGAGCGCGGCGTCGTGGAACACCATCGCCTCGCCATCGGCGCTGAGCTGCACGTCGCACTCGATGGCGTAGCCGCCGGCGACGGCGGCCTCGGCCGCCGCCAGGGTGTTTTCCGGAATGCCGGAAGCGCGGTCATGCAGGCCGCGATGGGCGATCGGACGGGCGGTCAGCCAGTCCGGCGCCCGGAGCGCATCGCCGCTCACGCGACCTCGAACAGGGCTTCGACCTCGACGGCGGCGTCGAGGGGCAGTTCGGCGACGCCCACCGTCGAGCGGGCATGCCGGCCGCGGTCGCCCAGCACCGCGACCATCAGATCCGAGGCGCCGTTCATCACCGGAGCGAGGGCGGCGAAGCTCGGCACCGCGTTGATGAAGCCGCCGAGCCGCACGCATTGCACCACGCCGCGGTCGAGATCCCCCACCGCCGCCTGGACCTGGGCTAGGACGTTGAGGGCGCAGAGGCGGGCCGCCGCCACGCCCTGCTCCGGCGAGACTTCGGCGCCGAGCTTGCCCTTGTGGGCGGGGTCGAGGGTACCGTCCGGCCCGAAGCAGATCTGGCCGGAGATGACGACCATGTTGCCGCTGCGCACGAAGGGCACGTAGTTCGCCACCGGGGCCGCCGCCTTCGGCAGCACGAGGCCGAGGGCCTCCAGACGTTCCTTGACCGAGTTCATCGCCGTCGCCTCCCGAAATGGTGATGCTGGCAGGCTCTGAGCACGGGGGCGGGGCGACTCGCAAGGGGTGCGAGGGCCGGTGGTGGACGCCGCCCCGCGCTCACTCCGCCATCGCGGCGCCCCTGGGCGCCGAGGCCGGCACCGGTCCGGGGAAGACGTAGCGCAGATCGGCATGGGCGACGGTCGCCGGGCGATGGGCGACGATCACCCGGGTCATCTTCAGTTCCTTGAGGGCGGCGGCGATCACCGCCTCGGTCGGCTCATCGAGGGCGCTGGTCGCCTCGTCGAGGAACAGGATCTCCGGGCGCCGGTAGAGGGCGCGGGCCAGAATCACCCGCTGGCGCTGGCCGCCGGACAGGGTCGACCCCATGTCGCCGACCAGCGTCTCGAAGCCCATCGGCGTGCGGACGATGTCGTCGAGGATCGCGGCGCGGGCGGCGCATTCGCGGATCCAGCCGAGATCGGGCCGCTCATCGAAACAGGCGATGTTCTCGGCGATCGAGCCGGCGAACAGCCCGTCATCCTGCATCACCCCGGCGATGCGGGCGCGGTAGGCGGCCAAGCCCCCGGAGCGGATGTCCCGCCCCTCGGCCAGCACCGCGCCCTCGGTCGGGGGCAGCAGGCCCATCAGGATCTTCATCACGCTGCTCTTGCCGCAGCCCGAGGGGCCGGTGATGGCAAGGCTCGCCCCCGGCGGCACCTCCAGGCCGAGATTGCGGAACACCCAGGGCTCGTCATCGCCGTAGCGCAGCGACAGGCCGACCGCCCGCAGGGCCGCCCCCCGGACCGGCTCGCGCGCTCCGGCGGGAAGGAGCGCCGGGGCCGGAACCGGCGTCGCCCCATCGGCGAGCGAGGCCGGGAGGAGCGGGGCGGCGAGGGGAGAGGCGGCCTCCTCCGGCTCGGTCATCACGATGTCCGAGAGCCGGTCGGTCTGCACGCTGAGCATGCGCAGCTGGAAGCCGGACTGGATCAGGTTGCCGATGCGGGTCGAGAACTGGTCGCGATAGGCCAGGAAGGCGACCAGCATGCCGAGCGTCATCGACTGGTCGATCACCGCGCGGGCCCCGAGCACGAGCAGGATCAGCCGGTCGGCGCCGAACAGGAACTCGTTGCCGCGCCCGAACACAAGGTCGAGCCGCTGCAACCGCAGCCGGGCGTTCAGCGCCTGGACGAACTGGTTCATCCAGGTGCCGCGGCGGCGCTCGCGCAGGTTCAGGAGCTTGACGCTCGCCATGCCGCGCACGGTCTCGATGAAGTGGCTCTGCTGGCGCGCCTCGGCGACGATCGCCTCCTCGGTGCCCTCGCGATAAGCCTTGTAGGCGACGATGCGCAGGCCCGCATTGAGCGCGGTGGCGGCAAGCGCCACCAAGGCGAGCCAGCCGCCGTAGAGGAACAGCATGATCAGCATGCCGACCGACATGATCCCGTCGAGCAGAGCCTGGACCAGGTCGGTGGTGATGCCTTTCTGGATCGTGGCGAGGGTGCCGAAGCGGGAGATCACGTCGCCGACATGCCGCTTCTGGAAATAATCGAGCGGCAGGCGGGACAGGTGATCGAACAGCGAGCCCGACCATTGATAGTTCAGGTTCGTGCCGGTGAGCATGATCGCCCAGGTGCGGGCGATGCCGAGCCCCAGTTGCAGCACCAGCAGCAGGGCGAGGCCGAGGCCCACCACCAGCAGCAGGTCGAGATCGCCGTTCACGATCACCTCGTCGATGACGATCTGCGAGGCGATCGGCATCAGGATCGCGACCAGCTCGATACCGAGCGACAGGACCAGGATCTGCGCCATGGCCGAGCGGATGCTGGCCATGCCCCGGAACAGGTCGGACAGGGCGAGGCCCTGCACCGCCTTCTCCCGCACGAAGCTCTGGTTCGGCGCCACCTCCAGCGCCACGCCGGTGAAGTCCCGGGAGGCTTCCGCGAGGCTCAGGGTCCGGCGCCCGCGGGCGGGATCGTGGATCACGATCTCCCGGCGGCGCACCGCCGCCAGCACGACGAAATGGTTGAGGCCCCAATGCAGGATGCAGGGCAGGCGCAGACGGCCGAGATCGGTCATCTCGACCCGCAGAGCCCGGGTGGTCAGGCCCATGCTGCCCGACAGGTCCATCAGGTTCCTGAGCGTCATGCCCTTCAGGGAGAGGGTGTGGCGGGCGCGCAGGGTGCCGAGATCGACCTGACGGCCGTGATGGCTCAGCACCATGGCGAGGCAGGCCATGCCGCATTCGGCCGCCTCCGCCTGAAGCAGGACCGGCAGGCGCCGCCGGAAGCCGAATTGCAGATCCGACAGCACGCTCATCGGCCGCCTCCTTCCGTGACGAGATCGACGCTGCGCTTGACGTGGTAGAGGGGGTCGAGGAGCCAGCGATAGAGCGCGCGCTTCTCGAGCGCGATGTCGGCCTCGACCCGCATGCCGGCCTCCAGCCGCCGCTGCTCGCCATAGGCCGTCACGCTGTCCTCGTCCGGCCGCACCACGATCCGGTACACGCCCCCGTTTCCGGCCGTCCTGGCGGCGTTGCGGGCCGCCTCCGGCTGGGCACCGCTCTCGCCTTCCAATGGCGCGCGGGTCACCTCCGTCACGATGCCCCGGTGCAGGCCGAAGCGCTGGAAGGGGAAGGCGGCGTAGCGCAGCATCACGCTCGCCCCCGGCTCGACGAAGCCGATGGCCGAGGAATCGACGAAAAGGTTGGCCTGCATCCGCCCGTCGCTCGGCAGCAGGGTCAGCAGGTTCGCCCCCGCCGCCACCGTCTGCCCGGCCTGGGCGCGGATCGAGGTGAGGATGCCGCGCTCGGGCGCGCGCACCTCGATGGCGCGGCGCGCCTCGCTCTCGGCCCGCTGCTGTTCGAGCTGGGCGGCGCTGCGGTCGAGTTCGGCGAGATCGCGGGCCAGGGTCTCGTCGAAGGTCGCGAGCTTGGCCTTCAGCTCACCGAGCTTGCCCTCGATCTGGAGCGCGCCCTGGCGGAACTGCGCCAGCTGCGAGCTGGCCTGGAGGTAGAGGTAGTTCTGGCTCTGGAAATCCGCCGCGCGGGCGAAGCCCCGGGTCACGAGGTCGGCGAGTTCATCGGCGCGGGCCTTGAGCGGGGGCACCAGCTTGTCCTGGAGCACGACCTGTTCCTCGATCCGGGCGCGCTGCGCCTCCAGATTGGCGACCTGATCCTTGAGGCCCGCCTTCTCGGCCTCGGCCATGGCGGCGCGGGCCGCCCGCTGACGCTCGACGCTCTCCCGCTGAAGGGCGAGCTGGGCGATCACCCGCTCCTGGGTCGGGCCGCTCGCCGAGACGGCGTCGAGATCGATGGTGAAGAGGAGCTGGCCGCGCTCGACCCGGTCCCCCTCCTTCACGCCCGAGGCGCTGACCCGACCGGCGAGGGGGCTCGCCACGGTGATGAGCCCGATATCGGGAGCGAGCAGACCGTCGGCATGGACGCGGCGGGTGTAGCTGCCGAACCAGGCATAGAGGCCGACCAGGACCACGAAGGCGAGACAGAGCCCGACCACGAGGCGCACCGCCAGGGGCTGCACCACCTGGGCCTCGCCGAGCCAAGCACTTTTGCGCGCTTCGACGACCTCGCGCCGGAACAGGGGAGCGTTCACCGATACCCTCTCCACATCTGCGACAGTCCGCCCATCCGCGATATTCTGACGCACCCAACGGATAATACGGAATAATTACAGACTTTTAGCCTAGCGCCTTCGGCAACCACCGGGCCTTTTCCAGCGCAGGTCAATTTTTGTCCCCTCCGGGTCTCGTCTGTTCGAGCGCCGCCTCCGAGACAGCCCCGTGATGCGCTCTGCCTCCGGGGGCCGAAGCCCTTACGCAGAAGCCGTTACGCTCTCGCCGCACCCCGCGACAGCGACCGCCCGCGGCACGGCAGGGTAAAAAATGTCCATTCAGCGCCTCTCCCTTCGATCCATCACGGATGCCGTGCCAGCCCCGTCTTGCCTGTCGGACTAATATCCGTACCTTATCCAACAGAGCAGCGCATCGGCGCAGCTCTTATGCCAAAGAAAGACAGAAATACAGAACGATTATCTAGTATCGTTCCGAAAAAAGGAAAAACCATGCAGCAGAACATTGACACCATCCGTGAGCTGAACGCTGCGGAACTGGATCAGGTCGGCGGCGGTCTGTCTCTCGGTCTCGGCGTAGAACTCGATCTCAGCAAGGAACTCGGAGCCGTGTCCGGCACCATCGATCAGGTCGGCGGCCTCGTCGGC
>DYYG01000050.1 GCA_020741775.1 Methylorubrum populi | reverse complement strand
GGCGAGCGACCCACACGGGAACAGACCTGGATCTCGTAAGAGCGCCGGACGCCCAAGCCGTATCAAATCACGGCCAGCCTTCAGGTACAGGATCTGGTATGACGAGACGAGGAGCCGCTTGCGAGCCGAGGCGGGCCTCACCGACGCCAGCCCAGGGAGCCTCCGCTCACCGATTACTTGGCCGAGCTACTTGGCCGAGTTACTTGGCCGAGGCGCGCTGAAACGCCGGGCGGCTCCGGCAACGCGTGAGGTAGTCCTGAATGACGGGCGCGTATGCCTCGACAGCTTTGAGGCCTTGGCCGAGGCCGAGGGCGTAGGCGACGGAGATGTCGGCCGCCGTGAAGGCGGATCCCGCCATATAGGCTTGATCTTCGAGGCGGGTTTGGACGGCCTTCAGCCGAGACCGGAATATGGCTCGCGCCGCCTCGACTCCGGGATTCTCCCTCTGGTCCTCCGGCCCCATGAACCAGCTATAGGCAACGACCGTCATGGGGCCGGCCAAGCTTGCCTCCCCAAGGTGAAGATACTGAAGATAGGAAGGGTAGGAGGCGTCCGAAGGCTGCGGAGCCAGCGGCGTCGGCCCGTAGCGCCCGATGAGATACTCGATGATCGCGATGGATTCGCTGATCGCGACATCGCCATCGGTCAAGAGAGGGATGGAGCCGGCCGGATTGAGGCGCATGAACTCGGCATCGGCACGGTGGCGCGGAAAATCGACCGGGCGGACCTCGTAGGGCAGACCCATCTCCTCGAGCATCCACAGCACCCGGAGCGAGCGGGTGCGCGGCGCGTGAAACACGGTGATCATGGCAAAGCTCCTGTCACGCCAAGACGGCGGCCAGTAGCGGCCGCCGCGACGCTCTGCCAGGGCCTCCTCCCCGGTTTCGATCGGCGGCACGATGCGCGCGGTCCGCCCCCCGTCAGCACGCCCTCACGGCCGGGCCGGTGGGCTTTGACCCCGGCGCCGAAAGGGCCCGGGCCTGACACGGAACGATCCCTCCGGGATGGCCCTTCCCGCCTCAATCCTTGGGCACGTTCCGCTCCAATTCGTCGAGCCAGGCCCGGGCGCTGGCATCGGAGGGCGCGCGCCAGTCGCCGCGCGGCGAGAGGGAGCCGCCGGCCGAGACCTTCGGGCCATTGGGCAGGGCCGAGCGCTTGAACTGGCTGAAGCGGAAGAAGCGGTCGAGGAAGACGTGAAGCCAGCGCCGGATCTCGGCCAGGTCGTAGGCGGTGCGCTTCGCCACCGGAAAGTCCGGCGGCCAGTCGCCGGCCGCCGCGTCGCCCCAGGCGTGCAATGCCAGGAAGGCGATCTTCGAGGGCACGAAACCGTGGCGCAGGGTGAACCAGAGGTTGAAGTCCTGCAGGGCGTAGGGGCCGATCTTGGCCTCGGTGCTCTGCGGCCCCTCGCCTTCCGAGGCCGGCACCAGCTCCGGCGAGATCTCGGTGTCGAGCACCGCCCGGAGGGTGCGGTTCTCCTCCTCCCCGAATTGCCCTGAAGAAATCACCCAGCGGATCAGGTGCTGGATCAGGGTCTTGGGCACGCCGGCATTGACGCCGTAATGGCTCATCTGGTCACCGACGCCGTAGGTGCTCCAGCCGAGCGCCAGTTCCGAGAGATCGCCGGTGCCGATCACGATACCGCCGTGCCGGTTGGCCAGCCGGAACAGGTAATCGGTGCGCAAGCCCGCCTGCACGTTCTCGAAGGTGACGTCGTAGACCGCCTCCCCCCGGCCATAGGGGTGGCCCATATCGGTCAGCATCTGCCGGGCGGCGGGGCGGATGTCGATTTCCTCCGATGTCGTGCCCAGGGCCCGCATCAGGGCGTGGGCATTGGTCTTGGTCTCGTCGGAGGTGGCGAAGCCCGGCAGGGTGTAGGCCAGGATGTCCTGTCGCGGGAGGCCGAGCCGGTCGAAGGCCTTGGCGACGACGATCAGGGCATGGGTCGAATCGAGCCCGCCCGAGACGCCGATCACCGCCCGCTTGGTGCCCGTCGCCGCCAGCCGCTGGGCGAGGCCGGCGACCTGGATGTTGTAGGCCTCGTAGCAATCCTGCGCGAGGCGGGCCGGGTCGGAGGGCACGAAGGGGAAGCGCTCGACCCGCCGCTTCAGGCCGAGTTCGCCCTGCGGCGGATCGAGCCGGAACGACACCGTGCGCCACGGCCGCAGGCCGTGCTGGCGGGCGTTGTCGTCGAAGCTGCCGGCCTGGAGCCGCTCCTGCGCGATCAGGTCGAGATCGATATCGGCCAGGGTCACCACCGGCCCGGCGGGAAAGCGCTCGCCCTCAGCCAGCCGCACGCCGTTCTCGTCGATGCTGGTCTGCCCGTCCCAGGACAGGTCGGTGGTGGATTCCCCCGCCCCGGCCGCCGCGTAGACATAGGCGCACAGGCCGCGCATCGAGGCGGCGCGGGTCAGCAATTCGCGGGAATCCGCCCGGCCGACGGTGATCGGGCTGCCGGAGGGGTTGGCGATCACCGTGGCGCCCGCCAGCACCGCCTCCATGCCCGGCGTCTGCGGCACCCAGAGATCCTCGCAGACCTCGATCGCGAGACGGAAGCGCGGCAGATCCTCGGCAGCGAAGAGCAGGTCGGTGCCGAACGGCGCTTCCGCCCCGCCGAGGCGGATCGTCTCGCCGAGGAGCCCGGCCCCGGAGGCGAAATGGCGCTTCTCGTAGAACTCCCGGTAGTTCGGCAGGTAGCTCTTCGGGACGACGCCCAGCAGCCGCCCGCCCTGGATCGCCAGGGCTGCGTTGTAGAGCCGGTTGCGCCAGCGCACCGGGGCGCCGACCACGAGGAGCGGGGTCAGCCCGGCGCTCTCCGCCACCAGACGGGCGATGCCCGCCTCCACCGCGTCGAGCAGAGCCGTCTGCAGCAGCAGGTCCTCGATGGCGTAAGAGGACAGGCCGAGTTCGGGGAAGACCGCGAGCGCCGCGCCGGCCGCGTGGGCCTCCCGCGCCAGCCCAAGGGTGTCCTCGGCATTGGCCGCCGGGTCACCCGGATGGCTGCGCCCGGTACAGGCGGCGACACGGGCGAAGCCGTGCCGGTAGAGGGAGCGGAAGGATTCGGACGAAGGGATCGTCACCGGGTTCTCGAAGCTCACCTGATACGGCAGGAAACCCCGCCAAAATATTTTCAACGAACGGTTTTTCGTTCTGTCCGCAGAGGGCCGTTACCGGGCCGATGGCCCCTTCAGGGTTCCTCGAAGACATCCCGCAAAGGTCCAACCGGGCTCGACGATATCCGGTTCGCGGCGCGCTTGCACGGCGGGTCCGACGCGCCCGGGGGAGGGGAGGGCAAGCGTTCGTTAACGACGATCCGCCTAACCTGGGGCTCGAACCGCTCCGCAGGAGCCGGACCTTGTTTCGAGTCATCTCTCAGATCATGCGCGCATCGGGACGGCCTCCCTATTCCCATCGTGATCCGTCGCGGCCGAGCCGCGGCGGCGATCGCCTGGATCGCTCGATCGGCGGCATCGCCCATCGGCTGATGAGCCTGCGCTCCAACCTTGCCCGCCGCATCGCGGGCGCGCCCCCGGCCCCGCCGCGGGCCCTTCCGCATGCCCTGCCCCACCCCGAGCTGCCGCAGCCGGGAATGGAGGGCTTCGAGGCGGGCACGATTCCGAGCTGGCTGGTGCCGCCGGGCGCGATGCTCGGCCGGGCGCCGCAGGTTCATGAGGCTTGGTCACCCGAGGAAGCGGAGGGGCTGTTCGAGATGCCCGCCCCGACCCAGCCCTATGGCGGCCAGCCGGAAATGCCGTTCGAGAGCCGCATCGACCCCCGGGCCTCGGGCCCCGGCGTGCTGGTGCGGACGCCCCGGCGCCCGGCGGCGATCGCCCCGGAAGCCGGAGCGGTGACGGCGCCGCACGCTCTGCCGACCTCCCTGGCTGCCCCCCAGCGTCATGCCCAGGCGATGCCGCAGGCCGTCCCCGAGGCGGTACGCTTCACCCGCACCCCCGACACCATCCTGCTCGAGCGCCGCCGCCAGGCGCTGGAAGCCGAGCGCGAGGCGCAGGCCCGGGCCCAGGCCCTGATCGAGGCCCAAGCCGCCGCCGAAGCCGCGGCGCTCGAAGCCGAGCGTGCCCGCGAGGCGGCGGAGCGCGAGGCCGCCGAGCGCGAGGCCCAGACCGCCGCCGAGGAAGCGGAGGCCGCGCGGCTGCGCGCCGAGCAGGCCGCCCAGGAAGTGCCGAGCTGGCGCCGCCCCTTCGTGCCGCCGCCGGGCGTGAGCTTCTTCCGCACCCCCGATCGCCGGCAGAAGCCCGTGGTCCAGCCGCCGCAGGCCGAACGCGCGCCGCAGGCCGCCGCGCCGGAGCCGGTCATCCTCGACACCGTCGCGGTCGCGGAAAGCTGGGTCGAGGCCGCGCCGGCCCCTGCTCAGGAGATCGTCGAGATCGCCCCGGCGTCGGTGCCGGATTTCGCCGCCTTCTACGCGCCCTTCATCCCGCCGGCCCCGGCCGAGCCGTCCGATTGGTCGGACGTGCCGGATTGGTCGGCCCTGCACGGCTGGTTCGGCCCCGCCGAGGCCCCGGTCGAGATCGCCGAGCCGGTGGTCCCGGCCGTGGCCCCAGCCGCTGCGCCGCGCCCGGCGCTGCACCCCATGGCAGCCCGCGCCGCGATCCGCCCGGTCCGCCCGGCCACCGCCGAGACCGCACCGCAGCCCGTGCCGCAGCCCTTGCTACAGCCCTTGCCCGCCGCCGCGCCTTGGGCGGCCCCGGCTCCGGCCGGGACCGCGGCTGCCGTCATCGCCCAGCCGTCCGCCGCGCCCGCCCCAGTGCCGCCGGCCCCTCAAGCCCCCTTCCCTGCTCCGCAGGCGGTCGCACCGCTGACGATCCCGGCCCGGCCGGTCCTGCTGCGCACCAAGCCCGGCGCCGAGCCTGAGGCGGCCGAGGAGGCGCGGGACGACGCCTCGGACTTCGATGACGCGGTCGAGGCGGATTTTGCTCCCGCCGCCGAGCCCGTCGCGGCCGAGGCGGAGCCGGAGCACCGGCCGCGGGCGATCCTGCCCGAGCGCCCGACCCTGATCCCCGCCGGCCGCCACCTGGACGCGTCCTTCGTCGGCAATGCCGACTACTCCCTGCCCTCGCTGGAATTGCTGGCCGAGCCGCCGCTGCCCGATGGCGAGGAGGTCGATGCGGACGAGCTGGAGCAGAACGCCCTCAACCTCCAGCAGACCGTGCAGGATTTCGGCGTGCGCGGCGATATCCTGGCTGTTCGTCCGGGACCTGTGGTGACGCTCTACGAGCTGGAGCCCGCCCCCGGCACCAAGTCGAGCCGCGTCATCGGCCTGTCGGACGACATCGCCCGCTCGATGTCCGCCGTCTCCGCCCGCGTCGCCGTGGTGCCCGGCCGCAACGTGATCGGCATCGAATTGCCGAACCCGGTCCGCGAGACCGTCTATCTGCGCGAGCTCCTGTCCTCGGTCGATTTCGTCGAGACCAAGCACAAGCTCGCCCTGTGCCTCGGCAAGAACATCGGTGGCGAGCCGATCATCGCCGATCTCGCCCGCATGCCGCACCTGCTGGTGGCCGGCACCACCGGCTCGGGCAAGTCGGTGGCGATCAACACCATGATCCTGAGCCTGCTCTACCGGCTGAAGCCGGAGGAGTG
>DYYG01000049.1 GCA_020741775.1 Methylorubrum populi | reverse complement strand
TGGCGATGACCCGTGCCCTCGACCAGTCCGGCACGACCCGCACGACTATCACCATCGCGCACCGGCTCTCGACCGTGCGCCGGGCTGACCAGATCATCGTGCTCGACAAAGGGGCAGTGGTCGAGCACGGGACGCACGAGGAGTTGCTTGGCTGCAGCGGCGCCTATGCCCGTCTCGTTCGCAAGGCGGCGTGACGACTCCGATCGGCCGGACCGGGCCTGTCGCAATGTACGTTCGTCCGTCGGCTGCCGGTTCGCCACCCCGGCTTGCCGCCATCACTCCTCGGAGGTCCTACCGTCTTGCGAGTCTTGGTCGTAGAGGATGACCCGCAGTTGGGCGCGTGGCTCAAGACTACGCTCTCAGAGGCGCTCGGGCACGCCGATGTCGTGGGCAACCTCGACGAGGCGCTGGCGGCTGTCAGCGTCCAGCCGTTCGACCTGGTCGTCCTGGACCGCAGGCTGCCCGACGGCGACGGCATCTCGTTGATCTCGCGGCTGACGCAACTCAGGCCGCGGCCGGGGGTGCTGATGCTGACCGCGTTCGACGACCCGGTCGAGATCGCGCGGGCGCTCGACGCCGGAGCCGACGATTACGTTCCGAAGCCGTTCGAGCCGGTGGAACTCGTCGCCCGCGCCAGGGCCGTGATCCGCCGGCTCCAAGTCGACCGGAAGGGCGTGCTGAGGATCGGTAACCTGTCATTCGACACGGCCGCAAGGTCGGTCAGCATCGAGGGCCACCCGATCCCGATCCCGCGCCGAGAACTCGCGCTGCTCGAAGCGCTCATCCGCCGTGCCGGACAGGTCACCATGCGTGAAACCCTCGAAGCCGCGGCCTACGGCTTCGACGATGAGATCCAGTCCAATGCCATCGACGCCCACATCTCACGCCTGCGGAAGCGGTTGCGGGCCGCCGACTGTTCCGTGGCGATCAAGCCGCTCCGGGGCCTCGGCTACGTGCTGGAGGCCGGTTGATGCCACGCGGGCAGCCCTCCATCGCCCGGCTCGCCGCCGTCCTCCTCAGCCTCGTCGTCGCTGCCACCATCCTGTGCACCTGGACGCTGGTCATCGCCCTGCAGGGCGATGACGGCCTCCTCGCCCAGTATGACGCGGCGAGGGCGATCAAGGCTTCGCTCTCGCGCGACGGGAGCGGGGCGCCGGTCGTGTCGCCGACAAGCGAACTCGACGGGATCAATCGGACCTTCCCCGACCTTTGGTACGTCGTGACGACGAAGGGAGGGACGACGCATCACGGCGCCGTGCCGGCATCGATCCGGGACGGCGACATCGCGGCTCCCAGCGCGTCGGACTTCTCGGACAGCGGCGACGCCCTGCGCCTGACCAACGCGAGCATCGTGACACGACTCGGAGAGGACATCGTCCGGATTCAGGTCGGCGGCGCCGCCTACACCCCCGCGCAGGCCGCCCTGAGCAGCCTGCGCGACGTGAACTACACGGCAATCCCCATCTTGGCCGTGGTCATCGCGACCATCCTGGTCGCGCTTTTCACCGTCCCCGCCCTGATCGCCCGACCGGTGCGCCGGGTCTCGCATTCCGCAGAACGCATCGACGGTGGGTCCCATGGCGTTCGCCTGCCGTTGGGAGAGGCGCCGCGGGAACTCGTCCCGATGGTGGCCGCTTTCAATCGCGCCTTGGAGCGCATCGACGTGGCCTCGGCCGCGCAGCGGCGGTTCCTGTCGAACGCGGCCCACGAGCTCCGGACCCCGCTGACTCGGGTCCGGACCGGCCTGGAGCGGGTAGAGGACCCTACCCTGCGTCGGTCGCTCGTGGCTGATATCCAGTCCCTATCGTCGACTGTCACGATGCTGCTCCAGATCGCGCGGCTGTCCTCGGACAGTCCGGAGATGCACAGGTTCGACCTCGTGGCGGCGGTTCGCGCCACGACCGCGGAGCATGTCCCCGCGGCGCTTGCTGCTGGTGTGGACATCGCATTCGCAGGGGAAGATGACGCGGTCTTCGTCACTGGTTCGGAGACCGCCGCACGCATCGCCGTCGGCAACCTCCTGCGCAACGCCCTGCAGCACGCCCGCTCCGGAAAGTCCGTCCTGGTCGAGGTCCGTCCCCCCGGGACCGTTCTCGTGATCGACCACGGCGAAGGGGTCGGGGGCGGCACCCTGACGGAGATGCTTCAGCCGTTCGCGCGGGGCCCGGCGAGCGACGGCACGGGGCTCGGACTCGCCCTGGTCGCGCAGGTCATGGCCATGCACGGGGGATGCGTCGCGATGGACGAGACCCCCGGCGGCGGCTTGACGGTTTCCCTCACGTTCCGAGGCGCGGTGGCCTGACCATCGCCCCAGGCCGACCCCGCCGTGCGTAATGTTGCGGCAACCTCGGCCGCTAGGATCGGCCCGACCTCCCCGCCCGGGAGCCGAGGTGAACCCATGCGCAACAAAGTCTTAGTCCTCGCGGCCGCGCTCGCCGCGTTCTCGTCCGCCGTCCCGGAGGCCCAGGCCCGCGGGCGGTCCGGGGCATTCGCCGCGGGCCTCGTCGGGGGGCTCGCCGTAGGGGCGCTCGCCGCGTCCGCGGCACGGGCACAGCCGGTCTACGACGATAGCTACGAGTACGAGCCGCCCGAGTGCGACCGCGTCTATCGCCGCCGGTTCGTCATGCGCGAGTACGAGCCCCCGTTCGAGCCGCTCGGCTTCCACGACAACTGGGACGACTGAGGTCCAGGGTCCCCCGCCCGTCCCCACAGCACGGGTGCACGAAGACACGGGGCCGCCGTTGCCAACGGCCGCCCGTAGAACCGGGCGTCCGGGGCTTAGCCCTGCCCGACGGGATTTCGAGATGCGGTTTCCGAGATGAGCGCCCGTTCGACCATAATATGCTGCCTTGCCGCCGTGATGGGGTTGGAGGCGTCCATCGGGGCCGCGGCGGCGATGTCCTCCGTAATCCCGGGGGTGCCGCAGACGCGCGCCGACGACGGTCCGCTGGCGGCGCTTGAGCGCTCCTGGTCGGAGGTCGTCGGGTCGCTGGGCCAAGCCATGTCCGAAGCACCGTCGTTTGGGCCGGTCCTCGTGTTCTCGAAGGCCCGTTGCCCGAGCGTGGACAACGGGGCGTCGCTGGATTGCGGGCTGGCCACTACCCGGATTTGTCAGGAAGCCGGTCGCACGACGGGTATTTCCTTCGACCAGACGACGGCGCGGACGTGCCGGGGCGGCGTCGCCTCGCAGACAGGCGGGCCGGCCCTCTCCTGCAAGCCGTCGGCCTGGGTCAGCCATGCCCTATGCTGGTGATGCGACCGTGATGGCATGCCCGATCCCACCATCCCTACGAGTGAGGCCCCATCGCCCGCATCCCACCTGCCAGTTGAAGGTCGGTCAGTCCGGCGCAGCATCCCGGTGCCCGGAGGGTGATCATCCCTGCTAGCGAAGCGGCGGCACTTGTGACCGCTCACAAGAACCTCTAGCCGCACGTGAACGACTGAGTTGGGTCGGAGACGGAACGTCCGTTTTGGGGAGAAGAGCGACGGTCTGCATCCCACCCTAAGCGGGCATGGGCTCGCGCCCTTGCTCGACAATCTCCAGCGCGCGCAGGACGGCCACAGCCGTCGCATCAGCATCGACTCGGCCCGCGTCCGTTGCCGGCATCATAGCCACGGCCTCAAGCACGTTCCCGGAAGCTGGTCCGATCACGACCTTGAGGGCGCGTCCTTCCGGCCCACGCGCGTCCTCCAATAGTACCACGATGTAGCCGGCCGCTGTCCCGTAAACGTGGAGCGGTTGGTATCCCTCCTCCGAAGGGGCGATTTCGGCGGGCTCTCCCTCTCGGCTGCGGCTGCCGAAGTTCGGGCGGATGATGTTCGTCATGCCGGGCGACCTACCATGCCCTGCCCCCCCGCCCTACCTACCAAACCCAGACGGAGAACAGCCCGGTGGGCACAGCCGCGACAAGCAAGCGGTGCCTCCACTGACGGGCTTCGGCCGCTAGCGCGGGCACTCCTCGACGTTGGCGAGGTAGCGTTCAAGGCGAGCTTCCGGCCTATCGTCTGGGTCGGAAGTCATTTCCCCTCACGCCGTGCGGCGAACTCCCATATCGGAATGCCGGTCGGTGCGCCCGGCACATTCCGGTAGCCGGTGAGGTTGCCGAACAGGATCCGGTCCGCCTCGATGCCGATCGCCTTCCGTCCGCCCACCATCATTACCCCGCAATAATCGACCCGCAGCAGGCCGTGCTCGGGATGGACGCCGAAGAGCTGCGGGGCGGTCCAGCCTAGGCGCACGGCATCCGCACCGAAGCGCTCGATGAAGTCGGTGCAGGCTTCGTGGATGTTGGCCCAGGCTGTCGCGGTCACATAGCGGCACGGCGGGCTGGTCGGGCGGAGCAAGCCGAAGGCCTTCCGCCACTCAGCGGCGACGGGCGGGAGCGGATCGGTCGCAATTTCGGAGAGCATGGCGCTGCCGGCTATGGATCGGGCGGCCGGCATAGGGGGGCAGGGTTACCGTAGGCTTGCCGAGCAGCGGCTCAAGCCTTCTCCGTCCGGGCGAGCAGGAACGCGGTCCGGACGGCAGAGCGCTTGAGCCCGACGCTCGATCCGACCAGAGCGGTGACTTGGCTCGCCCATTCATGCGCGAGGACCGCCGCGGCCAGATCAAGGCTGTGGCTGTCCGCGATCGGATAAGAGGCTGTTGTCGTGTCGGCGAGGTAGGCTTCAACGGCCGCATTCACCTGCTCGTCGGTGACAGTCTTGGCCTTGAAGAGTTCGCCGACGGTGGGACCGGCATCCGCCATCTCAGGCCTGCGAAATTACGCTGGTGGGGTAGATGGTGGGGTAGGCCGCGCTGATCGCCAAATTCTTCAGCAAAATCAGTCAGCCTTGGCGGAGAGGGGGGGATTCGAACCCCCGATGGGCTTGCACCCATGCCGCATTTCGAGTGCGGTGCATTCAACCGCTCTGCCACCTCTCCGCAGAGGTGTCTCATCGACGAGATGCGCCCTAGCATGGGGAATGCGCTGCCACAAGCCGGCTTCGCGTCGGTTGTGCGAGTTTCGGGGATGGGCTCTTGCGGACGGGCGGGGCTGCGGTGTTGATGCCACGCATGTCCGACCTGTTCGCCTCCGCCGGTCTTGAGACGGGCGCGCCCCGCCCGCTCGCGGATCGCTTGCGCCCTCGCCGCCTCTCCGAGGTCGTCGGTCAGGAGCACCTGACGGGTCCGGACGGCGCGCTGACGCGCCTGCTCGCCTCGCGCTCCCTCGGTTCGCTGGTGTTCTGGGGGCCGCCCGGCACCGGAAAGACCACCGTGGCGCGGTTGCTTGCCCACGAGACCGCCCTGCATTTCGAGCAGATCTCCGCCATCTTCTCCGGCATCGCCGATCTGCGAAAAGTGTTCGAGGCGGCGCGCAAGCGACGGGTGACCGGCCAGGGCACCGTGCTCTTCGTCGACGAGATCCACCGCTTCAACCGGGCGCAGCTCGATGCCTTTCTGCCGGTGATGGAAGACGGGACCGTCACCCTCGTCGGGGCGACGACGGAAAACCCCTCCTTCGAACTCAACGCCGCCCTGCTCTCACGGGCTCGGGTGCTGCTGTTCCGCGCCCTCGATGCGAGCGCGCTCGCCCGGTTGCTGACCCGCGCCGAGGAGTTGGAGGAGCACCCTCTCCCCCTCGACGAAGAGGCGCGTGCCGCGTTGGTCCGCATGGCCGATGGGGATGGGCGGGCGGCTCTCACACTCGCGGAAGAAGTCTGGCGCTCGGCCCGGCCGGGGGAGATCCTCGACGCGGAAAAGCTTCAGACCCTCGTCCAGCGCCGGGCGCCGATCTACGACAAGGCGCAGGAAGGGCACTACAACCTGATTTCGGCGCTGCATAAGACCGTGCGCGGGTCCGACCCAGACGCTGCGCTCTACTATCTCTGCCGCATGCTCGATGCGGGCGAGGACCGGCTGTTCATCGCCCGGCGCCTCGTGCGGATGGCGGTTGAGGATATCGGGCTGGCCGACCCCCAGGCCCTCGTCGTCGCCAACGCCGCCAAGGAGGCCTTCGACTTTCTCGGATCGCCCGAGGGCGAGTTGGCCCTGGCCCAGGTCACGGTCTATTTGGCCTGCGCCCCGAAATCGAATGCCGTCTACACCGCCTACAAGGCCGCGACGCGGGTCGCCAAGGCCGCCGGATCGCTTGCCCCGCCGCGCACCATCCTCAACGCCCCGACGGGGTTGATGAAGCGGATCGGCTACGGCGAGGGGTACCGCTACGATCATGACGAGCCCGACGCCTTCTCCGGCCAGGATTACTGGCCCGAAGCACTCGGACGTCAGTACTTCTACGAGCCGACCGATCGGGGCATGGAGACGCGCTACGCCGAGCGGCTCGCCTATTGGGAGCGGCTGCGGCGTGAGAGACGGGGCGAGGATTAGCCGCCGCGCTCCGCTCCGACGACACTGGGAAGGACCCTCACCGACCATGCAAGCCTACACCACGCTCGCCGCCACCTTCGCCCGCCTCGGCGCCCTGGAGGACGCAAGCGGCATCCTCGGCTGGGATACCCAGACTCAGATGCCGGACGGCGCGTCGGAGGCCCGCGGCGAGCAGCTGGCCGTACTGAAGGTCCTCGCCCACGAAATCCTGACCGATCCCCGCACCGGCGAGCGCCTCGCGGCCGCCGAGGCCGAGGGTGGGCTCGGTGAGTGGGAGCGGGCGAATCTGCAGGAGATGCGCCGGGCTTACGCGCATGCGGCCGCCGTGCCGGGCGATCTCGTGGCGGCGGCGTCGAAGGCGGCCACGCGGTGCGAGATGGTCTGGCGGGACGCTCGGCGCGATTCCGACTTCGCGCGGCTGCGTCCGCATCTGGAGGAGGTGCTGCGGCTGCAGCGTCTGGTCGGAGAGGCCAAGGGTGCCGCCCTCGGACTCGAACCCTACGACGCGCTTCTCGACGGGTACGATCCCGGCATGCGCAGGGCGCGCATCGACCCGCTCTTTTCGGAACTGCGCGCCGTCCTGCCCGATCTCGTCGTCGCGGTCCGGGAACGGCAGGCGGCGGAGGCCCCTCCCCTGCCCCTGCCGGGCCCATTCCCGGTCGGCATCCAGCGGGAGATCGGCCTGCGGCTGATGCGAGCGGTCGGGTTCGATTTCGAGCGCGGGCGTCTCGATGTCAGCCTGCATCCGTTCTGCGGCGGCGCCACCGATGATGTGCGCATCACCACCCGCTACGACGAGGCGAGCGCCACCGGCGCGTTGATGGGCGTGCTGCACGAGACCGGCCATGCGCTGTACGAGCAGGGACGTCCGGCCGCCTGGCGCCACCAGCCGGTGGGGCAGGCCCGGGGCATGAGCCTGCACGAGAGCCAATCGCTTCTGGTCGAGATGCAGGCCTGCCGCTCCGAAGAGTTCTGCACCTTCCTCGCGCCGGTCCTGCGTGACGCGTTCGGCGGCGAGGGGCCGGCCTGGGAGGCGCGGAACCTCCACCGCCTCTACACGCGCGTCGAGCCGGGCTTCGTCCGGGTCGATGCCGACGAGGTGACCTACCCCGCCCATATCCTGCTGCGCTACCGCCTGGAGACGGCGATGATCGAAGGTGATCTCGCGGTGGCCGATCTGCCGGGCGCCTTCAATGATGGGATGAAGGCGCTGCTGGGGCTCACCGTGCCCGACGACCGGCGCGGCTGCCTTCAGGACATCCACTGGCCCGGCGGCAGCTTCGGTTACTTCCCGACCTATACGTTGGGGGCGATCGCCGCCGCGCAGCTCTTCGCGGCCGCCACGTCCCGGCATCCGGGCATCCGTCCGGCCCTCGCCGAGGGCGACTTCACGCAGCTGCGCGGATGGCTGCGGGAGAACGTCCACGCCCGGGGCAGCCTGTTGGAGACGGACGAGTTGCTCGTCGCCGCGACCGGGCGGCCGCTCGGCGCGGCCGATTTCCTCAATCACCTGCGGCGTCGCTATCTCGGCGAGGCCTGACGCGGGGGGCATGCGACGTTTGGGGATTGCCTTGGCCGTCCGGGCGCCTTAACGGGGCCGCCCTCCCCCGACAGAACCAAGCGACACCTTTCCCATGGCGGCCTGCGGCCTCGATTTCGGCACGTCCAACACCACCCTCGGGATCGGCACCGGCGGCCGCCCGCATCTCGTCCCGCTGGAGGGCACCCACCGCACCCTGCCGAGCGCGATCTTCTTCGCGCCCGGCCGGGAGGCTCAGATCGGCCGCGCCGCCATCGAGGCCTATGTCGAGGGGACGCCCGGCCGGCTGATGCGGGCGCTGAAATCCGTGCTCGGTTCGCCGCTGATCGAGGAGACCACGCCGGTCGGCCGCGAGCGGATCCGCTTCCGCGATGTGATCGCCCGCTACCTGACGATGGTGAAGGCACGCGGCGAGGCCGAGGCCGGCACCGAACTGGATACGGTGGTGCATGGCCGCCCGGTGCATTTCGTCGACAACGATCCGGCCGGCGACCGCAAGGCAGAAGACACCCTCCGCCAGATCGCCGAGAGCATCGGCTTCCGCCACGTGCGGTTCCAGTACGAGCCCATCGCCGCGGCTCTCGACTACGAGCGGACGGTCGCCAGCGAGGAGATCGCGCTGATCGCCGATATCGGCGGCGGCACCTCGGACTTCTCGATCGTACGGCTCTCGCCCGAGCGGCATAGCCGCGACGAGCGGGCCGAGGACATCCTCGCCAATGACGGCGTGCGCATCGGCGGCACCGATTTCGACCGCACTCTCAGCCTCGGCGCGGTGATGCCGCTGCTCGGCCTCGGCAGCCCGATGAAGCGGGCGGATCTCGCGGTGCCGAACGCCTACTTCCACGACCTCGCAACGTGGTCGAGCATCAACCGCCTCTACAATCCGAAGACCCTGCGGGAGATCGACGAGGTGGTGCGCGACGCGGCCCAACCGGAGCTGGTCTCGCGGCTGCGCACGGTGGTGGAGGCGGAGCGCGGGCATTCACTGGCAATGGCCGTCGAGGGCGCGAAGATCGCTGCCTCCGACGAAGGCGCCGGCACGGTGGATCTCGATTGGGTCGAGCCGGGTCTCTCGGCCGGCGTGGACCGGACCCGGCTCGCCGGACATACCAACGATCTGGCGCGGCGCATGTCCCAGCGGATCGGCCGGTGTCTCGATCAGGCCGGTCTCTCGCCCGAGCGCATCGACGCCCTGTTCCTCACCGGCGGCTCCACCGGCCTGCCCCATGTCCGCGCGGCGCTCACCGCCTGCGTCCCGGCCGCCCGGGTCGTCGATGGCGACACCTTCGGCTCCGTCGGGCTCGGGCTCACCCTCGAAGCGGCCCGGCTCGCGGGTTGACGCGGAAGGCGGGCATCGCGGAGCTGAGGGACGGGACGGCACCCGCCCTTCTCGCCGAGCGGCCGCGTTCCGGCTGCCGGCGACCCAACCGGCCCCGGCAGCGCGCGACACCGGGCGGTGAACCCGACAGGAGATTTTGCGAGCAATCCATCGCGGCGCTTTGCGCCGTCATCTCAGGATGATAGCAGCGGGGCATGAAGGGACGTCCTCCACATCGCGGATCCAGTGCCAGACGCGGGCCCGGCGGGCCGAAGCCCGGCGGCTTCTCGAAGCGGCCCGGCACCGGCCCGCGCAGCTCCGCCCTCGATGCCGCACAGCGCGCCGCCCGCAATCGCGGCGAGGATGCCGGCGAGCGCTCGCCCTGGGCCGATGTCGAGGTTCAGGACAACGCGCCGCGCCCGAAGCGTGCGTCGAAGCCCGCCGCGCCGAAGCCGGCCGCCGCAGCACCGCGCGCACGCACCAAACCGCCTGCGGAGACGGCACCGCGGGCCAAAGCGCCGTCGGCCGAGGCTGCCCCGTCCGGGCCGACGCGCCGGGAGCAGCGCGAGGCCGCCTCCGCCACCCTGGCGAGCGGCGTGCAGACGCTGACCGTGTCCCCCGACGAGGCCGGGATGCGGATCGACCGTTTCTTGAGCGCGCGTTTTCCCCAGCTGCCCTTCACCCGCGTGCAGAGCATCGTGCGCAAGGGCGAGCTGCGGGTCGACGGCAAGCGGGCCAAGCCGAGCGACCGGCTGGAGCCGGGATCGAGCGTGCGGGTGCCGCCGCTCAAGCTCGACCAGACCACCGACCGTCCGCGCAGCCCGAACAAGGTCGCCGGGGATGCCGAATTCCTCCGTTCGCTGATCCTCTACGAGGACGCGGACATGATGATTCTCAACAAGCCGTTCGGGCTCGCCGTGCAGGGCGGATCCGGCACCGTGCGTCACGTCGATGGCCTGCTGGAGGCTTTGACCGGCCCGGACGGGCAGCGCCCGCGCCTCGTCCATCGCCTGGATAAGGATACCGCCGGCTGCCTCATCATCGCCAAGACGCGGCTCGCCGCCGCGACCCTGGCCAAGAGCTTCCGGTCGCGCGCGGCGCGCAAGATCTACTGGGCGCTGGTGGCGGGAGTGCCGCGCACCCGCCAGGGCCGGGTCTCGACCTATCTCGTCAAGGACGAGCCGACGGATGCCGATGCGCGGATGCGGGTCGCCAAGCACGGCGATGACGGCGCGAGCCACGCCTTGACCTACTATGCGACCGTCGATCAGGCGGCACAGAAGCTGGCTTGGCTCTCGCTCAAGCCGGTCACGGGCCGCACGCACCAACTCCGGGCCCATGCCGCGCATATCGGCCATCCGATCGTCGGCGATCCCAAATATTTCGACGTGGAGAACTGGGAACTGCCCGGCGGAATCCAGAACCGGCTGCACCTCTTGGCCCGCCGCATCGTGATCCCCCATCCCCGCACCGGCCAGCCTGTCGATGTCAGCGCACCGCTGCCGCCGCACATGGCGCAGAGCTGGAACCTGCTCGGCTTCGACGCCGCCCGTTACGATCCGATCGTCGAGGCCCCGGAGGCGTGAGCCGGCACGGACGGTGCTTCACGAATGCGAGGCCCATCTCGGAAATTGCATCTTCCGCCATAGCTGTCTGGGGCGAGCCTGTCGCGTGGACGGGGAGGCGGCGAGATGGTCTTATCTGTCGAAGGCGCGAGCAAGCGGCGGAGACAGGAATCAATCTGTCGATTGCCTCTTCCCGCGCCCAAGGATGCCGCTGCAACGAGGTCAGGATCCCATGAGGACCGTCACGCTGGTCTCCGCCGCGCTCATCGGCCTGTTCTGCGCCGCCGCGCCGGCCGGAGCGGCGCCTCCCTCGGGAGCGCCGGCTCAGCAGTCGTCGCAGCAGCCGCAGACGTCGACCCCCGCCCCGACCCAGCCGACCACGGTCGCGCAGCGGCCCCAGACACCGGGCCAGCGCAACGCCGAGCGGCGGCGGCGTTCGTCCTACGCGGCCTGCAACCGCGAATCCCATCGGCGCAAGCTGTCCGGTGGCGCCCGGCGGCGATTCCTCGTCCGCTGCCGCCTCGGCTACGAACGGCGTCCCTCCCCCGGCGCGGCGCCGGTGCGGAAACCGTGAGCGTTCAGGGCTTTTCTCCGTGGTGAAGCTCGTCGTCTTCGATGTCGACGGCACCCTCGTCGACAGCCAGCACCTGATCGTCGAGGCCCAGCGGCGCGCCTTCTTCGAACACGACCTGCCGGTGCCGCCGCGCAAGGAGGCGCTCTCCGTGGTCGGTCTCTCGCTGCCGGACGCCTTCAGGCGCCTCGTCGGCGAGGCGGGCCCGATCGAGTCGCTCTCTCACAGCTATCGGCAGGCCTTCCAGGCTCTCCGAATCGATCCGAATTACGAGGAACCGCTGTTTCCCGGCATGGCCGAATTGGTGGAGCGGCTGCATCGCCGGGACGACATCCAGCTCGGCATCGCCACGGGCAAGTCGCGGCGAGGCGTCGATCATCTCGTCGACAAGCATGGCTGGGATCGGTGGTTCGCCACGATCCAGACCGCCGACGATGCCCCCTCCAAACCCGATCCGACGATGTTGCATCAGGCCATGCGGGAGGCCGGAGCCGAACCGTCGATGACGATCATGATCGGCGACACGACCTACGACATGATGATGGCCAGGGGCGCGGGCGTTGCCGCCGTCGGCGTCGGCTGGGGCTATCACTCCCCCGGAGCCCTGTTCGGCGCCGGCGCCGTCACCGTGGTCGATTCGGCCGCCTCCCTCGGCGACCTGTTCTCCGGCTCCCTCGAGGCGCCGCGGACAGGGTCGATGAAAGAGCGTCTCGGCCTTTCCTGAGGGAGGGAGCCGGCCGCCATGCGATGTGGGCTCGCGCCGGAGCGTGTGAGCTTCTATCTGGAAGCCATGATCACTTCAGGCGACGACGTCACCCGCGACTGGCTGGGCGAGCCCGGCGACGATCCCAATCGGGACCCCATCCGCGCGGCACGGGCGAGCACCGCGCCGACCCTGCCCAAGCGCTTCTATGCCGAGGCCGGCATCGCCCCGGCCGAAGGCGGCTTCCGCCTCGTTCTGGATGGGCGCGGCGCCAACACGCCCAGCCGCCGCCCCCTCGTTGTGCCGGACACGGTTCTGGGCGAGGCCCTGGCCGCGGAATGGGCGGCGCAGGAAACCGTAATCGATCCGCGCACCATGCCGCTGACCCGTCTGGTCAACACGACCATCGACGGCGTGGTGGATCGCCGGGCGGAGGTTGCGGCCGATCTCGCGGCTTATGCCGGGACTGATTTGGTGGCCTATCGCGCCGGTACGCCGGAGCGCCTCGTCGCGGAACAGGCTGCGGCCTGGGATCCCCTGGTCGCCTGGGTCGCCGACCAATTCGGAGCGCGGCTGTTCCTGGCGGAAGGCGTCATGCATGTCGAGCAGCCGGAAAGCTCGGTCGCGGCCCTGCGGGCGGCGGTGGAAGCGGTGGAGGACCCCTTCCGTCTCGCGGCCCTGCACGCGATAACGACCCTCTCCGGTTCGCTCGTGATCGCCCTGGCGGTTCTGCACGGCCGCCTCGATGCCGAGCAGGCCTGGGCCGCCGCCCATGTGGATGAGGCCTATCAGGCCGGTGTCTGGGGGCGGGACGCGGAGGCCGAGGCACGGCTCGCCTATCGCCGGCTGGAATTCAATGCGGCAGCGTCCGTGGCACAGCGTGCTGTCTGAGCTGAGCTCGTCCTGTGCTGTGTTGAACAGTCACGAGGCAGAATGCTTATTCTTAGACCAAATAAAACAAGCGGCCCTCATAAGATTTGAAGTGTTACCCCGTTGCACTATCGGATGAGCTCCGCGGCCTCCACCTTCGGCCTCGTCCGATTTTGGAGACGAACGTGCCTACTTTCTCGATCACTGTGCGTCAGATCACCCTTGCCACCGTCGCAGCCGTGCTCGCTCTGAGCATGGCCGCCTGCGCGACCAAGCCCGCGCCGGTGGAGCCGACGCCTCTCGTCAAGAAGGGCTGATCGCGGCCGCCACGCGAACGGCAGCTCGAACAACGGCTCCGGCCTTCGGGCCGGGCCACTTGGTGAGGCCGGCGCCTGTCGGCGAAGATGTCATCCTCCGCGTGGCCAGGACCGCCTTGCCTGAAAGGACGATGTGGCCGGATTCTCCCCAGCCGTTTCCGAGGGCGGAAACGCGTGCTAAGGGCGGTCGATCGGTGCAAGGTCAAGCTCTTACGCTCTGATCTGCATTCAAAAAACGATTTTGATCGTCAGGGAGTCTCGCCAGCGCCATGAAGGATATTCTCGAGAAGCTTGAGGAACGTCGCGCCCAGGCCCGTCTCGGCGGCGGAGAGAAGCGGCTCGAGGCCCAGCACAAGCGCGGCAAGCTGACGGCGCGCGAGCGCATCGAACTCCTGCTCGACCACGGGTCGTTCGAAGAGTTCGACATGTTCGTGCAGCACCGCTCCACCGATTTCGGCATGGAGAAGCAGAAGATCCCCGGTGACGGCGTGGTGACTGGCTGGGGCACCGTGAACGGGCGCACGGTCTTCCTGTTCTCGAAGGACTTCACGGTGTTCGGCGGCTCGCTCTCCGAGGCGCATGCGGCCAAGATCGTCAAAGTTCAGGACATGGCGCTGAAGATGCGCGCGCCGATCATCGGCATCTTCGATGCCGGCGGCGCCCGCATCCAGGAAGGTGTGGCGGCGCTCGGCGGCTACGGCGAGGTGTTCCGCCGCAATGTGGCGGCCTCGGGCGTGATCCCGCAGATCTCGGTCATCATGGGTCCCTGCGCCGGCGGCGACGTCTACTCCCCGGCGATGACCGACTTCATCTTCATGGTGCGCGACACGAGCTACATGTTCGTGACCGGCCCGGACGTGGTGAAGACCGTGACCAACGAGGTCGTGACCGCCGAGGAACTCGGCGGCGCTAAGGTCCATACCAGCAAGTCCTCCATTGCCGATGGCTCGTTCGAGAACGACGTCGAGGCGATCCTGCAGATCCGCCGCCTGCTCGACTTCCTGCCCGCCAACAACATCGAGGGCGTGCCGGAGATCGAGAGCTTCGATGACGTCAACCGCCTCGATAAATCCCTCGACACGCTGATCCCGGACAACCCGAACAAGCCCTACGACATGGGCGAGCTGATCCGCCGCGTGGTCGACGAAGGCGACTTCTTCGAGATCCAGGCGGCTTACGCCCGCAACATCATCACCGGCTTCGGGCGCATCGAGGGCCGCACGGTCGGCTTCGTCGCCAATCAGCCCCTGGTGCTGGCCGGCGTGCTCGACTCGGATGCCTCTCGCAAGGCCGCCCGCTTCGTGCGCTTCTGCAACGCCTTCTCGATCCCGATCGTCACCTTCGTCGACGTGCCGGGCTTCCTGCCGGGAACGGCGCAGGAATATGGCGGCCTGATCAAGCACGGCGCCAAGCTCCTGTTCGCCTACAGCCAGGCGACGGTGCCGCTCGTCACTATCATCACCCGCAAGGCCTTCGGCGGTGCCTACGACGTGATGGCTTCCAAGCATGTCGGCGCCGACCTGAACTACGCTTGGCCGACGGCGCAGATCGCGGTGATGGGTGCCAAGGGCGCGGTGGAGATCATCTTCCGGGCCGAGATCGGCGATGAGAGCAAGATCGCCGAGCGCACCAAGGAATACGAAGACCGCTTCCTCTCGCCCTTCGTGGCAGCGGAGCGCGGCTATATCGACGAGGTGATCATGCCACACTCCACGCGCAAGCGCATCGCCCGGGCCCTCGGCATGCTGCGCACCAAGGAGATGGAGCAGCCTTGGAAGAAGCACGACAACATCCCGCTCTGACACCATCGCTCCGTCCGAGGGGTGATTGTCACCTCTCGGGCGAGGCCGATGCCGAGCGGCTGCACCACGCGAAAGGCCGTCCCAAGCGGGGCGGCCTTTGTCTTTGTCATCAGCGCGGAGGTCGCTCGAGCATTGTATCTCGCGGCAACCACTTCCCCGAAGAATATCCTACCCGCGCCTGCGGGCACCGCTCGCCACGGTGACAGAATGCCCGACGAGCAAGCGATGCTTGAAGCGCGTCAGCGCCACGCGCTGGAGCTCACTGATCTCGGAATGGGCGGAAGCGACGCTGGTCAGCATACCGACAAATTCCACCCGCTCGGCCTCGGTCAGCTGCTCACGAAACAGCGGCAGCAGCGGTTCGGCGGTCAATAGAAACGGACGGCGCGCCTCTGTGTAGCGCCAAGCCTCCTCGAAGGCCGAGGCGAGCGAGGTCATCTCCAGCGGATGTTCCATGAAGGCCAGAATGCGGCTCTTCTCAGAGACCGTGAGGGGACTGCCCGTGCGGACGATCTGAATCATCAGGATCACGGCGGCGAGCCGCACATCGCTCACATACGGGAGCGGCGTCGCAAGGAAACGCTCGAGCGACGAGCCGCTTCGCCGCTCCACCCCTTCGCGGTTCCGCTCAAACTTCGTGCGTCTGACAATCACGTAGTGATTCTTCAGACGCCACAGCAGAACGCCCACGATGAGGACAGCAACGAGCAGGAGGAAGGGCAACGGTGCCTCCACGCGTTCCCATGCGAGCGAATCGATGGAAGCTCATCACGGGTACACCCGAAGGTCAAACCGGTTCGAATGCCACAACCGTCACTATCAAACGAAAATAGCGAATGTTAGGGCGGACCTGCACAGCGCAGCGGCGATATGGCGACGCCATGCGCCGGTACGGCACGGGCCCGAGCGCGCTAAGGCAGCTCAGACGACCCCGAACGCACCGAATCGGTCGATGCAATCTGACAATGAGGGGGATCAAGTGGTGGGCGCGACAGGGATCGAACCTGTGACCCTTCGCGTGTGAAGCGAATGCTCTCCCGCTGAGCTACGCACCCTGACCACGATTGTGCCGCTTGCGGAGGGCGGCATCGGCGTCGCTGTGGCGACGGAGGGCCGTATACGCCGAGGTTGGGCGCTCGTAAAGCCGGTTCGTTGCGTCGGCGACAGATTCTCTGCGATGGGCCGCGAAGAGATGAATTCCGCCATTCAGCCGCCTTGTGCCGGGGCAGCGAACCGGCTAGGTGAGCGTACCGTACGGTACGGTACGGATTTGTCAGTCGGATCATGCAGCCGAGCGCCACCCTCGACGATCAGCCCTTGCCCGAGACGCCCTCCCCGCGTCAGCAGGCGGTGCTGGACGTCGTCCTGGCGCTGATGGTGGATGGCGGCGATCCGCTCACCATGGATGCGGTGGCGCGCCGTGCGAGCTGCTCGAAGGAGACGCTCTACAAGTGGTTCGGTGACCGCGACGGCCTTTTGACGGCGACGGTGCGCTGGCAGGCCTCCCGCGTCCATGCGGGCCGATATGAGGTGGACGGTCTCGACGCCGTGTCCCTGCGCGAGAGCCTGCTGGATTTCGCCGAGAGCTGGCTCGCAGTCATTGCCGGCCCCACTTCCGTCGCGCTGAATCGCATCGCCATCGCCGATGCGGGGTCGCGTCGGAGCAGCCTCGGCGGCATCGTGCTGGCCAATGGCCGCTTCGCCATCGGCGAGCGGATCAAGCCGGTGCTGGAAGCCGGCCGCGCGGCGGGTCTTCTCGCCTTCGAGGACAGCGAAACGGCATTTCGGACCTTCTTCGGTCTCGTCGGCCGCGATATCCAGATCCGACTTCTCCTCGGCGACGTGCTCGACCTCGACGCCGCCGGGATCCGATGCGATGCGGCCCGTGCCGTCGAGCAGTTCCTGACCCTCTACGGGCAGGCAAAACCCTGAAACCACCCCCGACACGAGAGAGGAAGACACCATGCGCGTCTATTACGATCGCGACGCCGACCTGAACCTGATCAAGGGCAAGAAGGTCGTCATCGTCGGCTACGGCAGCCAGGGTCACGCCCACGCGCTCAACCTGCGCGATTCGGGCGTGAAGGACATCGTCATCGCCCTGCGCGAGGGTTCCGCGACCGCCAAGAAGGCGGAGCACGAGGGCTTCAAGGTGATGAACGTCGCCGACGCCGCCAAGTGGGGCGACGTGGTGATGATGCTCACCCCCGACGAGCTGCAGGGCGATATCTACAAGGAGTCGCTTGAGGGCAACATGAAGCAGGGCGCCGCGCTCCTGTTCGCCCACGGCCTCAACGTCCACTTCAACCTGATCGAGCCGCGCAAGGACCTCGACGTGCTGATGGTCGCCCCGAAGGGCCCGGGCCACACCGTCCGCGGCGAGTACCTCAAGGGCGGCGGCGTGCCGACTCTGATCGCCATCGCCCAGGACGCCTCGGGCAACGCCCACGATCTCGGCCTCTCCTACGCCTCGGCCAATGGCGGCGGCCGCGCCGGCATCATCGAGACCACCTTCAAGGAAGAGTGCGAGACCGACCTGTTCGGTGAGCAGGCCGTGCTCTGCGGCGGCCTCGTCGAGCTGATCAAGGCCGGCTTCGAGACCCTCGTCGAGGCGGGCTACGCCCCCGAGATGGCCTATTTCGAGTGCCTGCACGAGGTGAAGCTGATCGTCGACCTCATCTACGAGGGCGGCATCGCCAACATGAACTACTCGATCTCGAACACCGCCGAGTACGGTGAGTACGTCACCGGCCCGCGCATCGTCACGCCCGAGACCAAGGCCGAGATGAAGCGCGTCCTCAACGACATCCAGTCGGGCATCTTCACCCGCAACTGGATGCTGGAGAACAAGGTCGGCCAGACCTCGTTCAAGGCGACCCGCGCCAAGCTCGCCGCTCACCCGATCGAGGAAGTCGGCGCCAAGCTCCGCGGCATGATGCCGTGGATCTCCGAGAAGGCCCTGGTCGACAAGACCAAGAACTGATTTTCGGACATGGAGGCCGGGCGTCGCTCGGCCTCCGCTGTCATGCCTCAAGGCCGGTTCGCGCGAGCGTGACCGGCCTTTTTCGTGGCCGAGGTTGCGGCCTCGTGCCTTTTCCTTAAACGCTGCCGGACGCGGCCCGAGGCAACGGGCCCAGGAGGAGACGCAGATGGCATCGCTCTACTCGGAGGCGCACCGCGCGCTCCAGGAGGAATTCGGAACGACCAAGCTCGCCGTCCGCCTCGATGAGGATTGGGTGCACGAGACGGTTCAGCCGGAGGAGGCTGCCTTCATCGGCTCGCGCGACATGTTCTTCCTGTCCACCGTCGATCCCGACGGCATGCCGACCGTCTCCTACAAGGGCGGCCCGACCGGTTTCGTGAAGGTGGTCGATGGGTCGACCCTGATATTCCCGGGCTTTGACGGGAACGGGATGTTCTACTCGGTCGGCAACATCGCGGGTCAGGCCAAGGTCGGCCTTCTGTTCATCGATTTCGAGACGCCGCACCGCATCCGCGTGCAGGGTCACGCTTCGGTGCTGCGCGACGATCCCCTGATGGCCGAGTACACCGAGGCGAAATATCTCGTCCGTGTCGATGTGACGAAGATCTGGGTGAACTGCCCGCGCTACATCCACAAGTACAAGAAGCTGGAGCAGAACAAGTACGTGCCCCGTCCCGACCGCGAGACGCCGCTCGCCGCCTGGAAGCGGCTCGATCTGGCCGGGGACGTCATCAGCGACGAGGACAAGGCGCGAGTCGCGAAGGAGGGGCGCCTCGAGGTCTCAGAATACGAGGCGCTTGTCGCCCGCGGCGAGGCCTGATCGTCGCATCGCTCAAACCGGTGGCGGTGGCTTCGGCCGTGGAGCCGAAGCGGGCCGAAACGAAAAATGCCCGCGCCTCTCCAAGAGGCGCGGGCATTCGTGTCAAACGGCAAAGCCGAACTCAGAGCCGCCAGAAATCCGGCGGCGGTGGGCATCGCCACCGCCGCCCGCGTCTCACATCGCCTTGAGCGGGCCGGCTTCGATCACGTCCTCGACCGTGCGCAGCCCCGCACGGGTCGAGTTGACGAGCACCGCCATGTTGCCCGGCGGGTGCTGGTTCTTCCACATCTTGGTATGGGCCGCCGGAATCTTGTCCCAGGGCAAGACCTCGCTCATGCAGGGATCGACCCGCCGGTCGATGACGAACTGGTTGGCGGCCGAAGCCTGCTTGAGATGGGCGAAGTGGGAGCCCTGGATACGCTTCTGGCGCATCCACACGTAGCGGGCATCGAAGGTGATGTTGAAGCCGGTGGTGCCGGCGCAGAACACGACCATGCCGCCGCGCTTCACCACCAGCGACGAGACCGGGAAGGTCGCCTCACCGGGATGCTCGAACACGATGTCGACATCGTTGCCCTTGCCGGTGATGTCCCAGATCGCCTTGCCGAACTTCCGGGCTTCCTTGAGCCAGGTGTTGTATTCGGGGCTGTTGACCTTCGGCAGCTGGCCCCAGCAATCGAAGTCCTTGCGGTTGATGACGCCCTTCGCGCCGAGGCTCATGACGTAGTCGCGCTTCGACTCGTCGGAGATCACGGCGATGGCGTTGGCGCCGGAGGCCGCGCAGAGCTGAACGCCGAACACGCCGAGGCCGCCGGAGGCACCCCAGATCAGCACGTTCTGGCCCGGACGCACGGTGTGCGGCGCGTGGCCGAACAGCATGCGGTAGGCGGTGGCCAGCGTCAGCGTGTAGCAGGCGGCCTCTTCCCAGGTCAGGTGCTTCGGCCGGGACATGAGCTGGCGCGACTGCACCCGGCAGAACTGGGCGAAGGAGCCGTCGCCGGTCTCGTAACCCCAGATGCGCTGGGTCGGGGAGAACATCGGGTCGCCGCCGTTGCACTCCTCGTCGTCGCCATCGTCCTGATTGCAATGGACGATGACTTCGTCGCCGACCTTCCAGCGCTTCACCTTGGCGCCGACCTTCCAGACGATGCCGGAGGCGTCGGAACCGGCGATGTGATACTCGCCCTTATGCACGTCGAAAGGCGAAATCGGCTCACCGAGGCCAGCCCAGACGCCGTTGTAGTTCACGCCGGCGGCCATGACGTAGACGAGCACCTCGTCGTCGCCGATCTCCCAAACCGGCAGCACTTCGAGCTGATGCGACTGCTCCGGCGGTCCGTGCCGCTCGCGGCGGATCGCCCAGGCATACATTTTGGCAGGCACGTGGCCGAGCGGCGGGATCTCGCCGAGTTCGTAAAGGTCCTTGGCTTCCGCCGTCTGGCCGCTCCAGGCCGGCGCTGCGCTTGCAGCCATGTGGGAACTCCCTGTCGTGTCCTTGGTCCGCACGGAGTGATCCGCGCGCGACCTTGGCCGACGCTATAAGCACGATGTTTCCAGCCTTCCAAGTGGCCTAAAAGGCAAGGCTTTGTCCTACACGCACAAAAAAGAGGCACCGACCCGAGCCGGCGCCTCTGTATTCAAAATAACATTGAGATGATTACTCGGCAGCGACCCGCGTGGGATCGATCCCGAGGCCTTGTGCAACACCGCGGCCGAAATCCTCGTGCACCTTGTACCAGTGCGCGATCATCCGCTCCTGGATGTTGCGCGGGCTGTCACCCATGGACGTCACGATGTTTTCCACAAGGCGCCGACGGCCGCCCTCGTCGAGCACCTTCGTCCAGAACAGCCGGGGCTGCCCGTAGAGATCCTCGTCGTCGCCCGGCCAGCCGTAGCGGCCGGCATCGCCGCTGATGCGCAGCGGCGGCTCGCTGAACGACGGATCCTGCTTCGGCCCGCCGAAGGAGTTCGGCTCGTAATCGACCTGTGCGCCATGATTGCCATCGGTGCGCATGGCGCCGTCGCGGTGATAGGTCTGCACGGCCGCCTTCTTCGGCTGATTGACCGGGATCTGCTGGTAATTCACGCCAAGACGGTAGCGGTGCGCATCGGAGTAGGACAGCACCCGGTTCTGCAGCATCTTGTCCGGCGAGAAGCCGATGCCCGGCACGACGTTCGAGGGCTCGAAAGCCGATTGCTCGATCTCGGCGAAGTAGTTGTCCGGATTGCGGTTCAGCTCCATCTCACCGATCTCGATCAGCGGATAGTCGCTGTGCGGCCAGACCTTGGTGAGGTCGAAGGGGTGGATGCGGTAGGTGTCGGCCTCCAGTTCCGGCATGATCTGGACCGAGACCCGCCATTTCGGAAAATCACCCGCCTCAATGGCCTTTGAGAGGTCGGCCGAGGAGTAATCGGGATCCTTGCCAGCGATCTCGTCGGCTTCGTCGGCCGAGAAATTCTGGATGCCCTGCTTGGTGTGGAAGTGGAATTTCACCCAGTAGCGCTCACCCTTGTCGTTCCAGAGCGAGAAGGTGTGCGAGCCGTAGCCGTTCATGAACCGCGCCGATTTCGGCGTGCCGCGATCCGAGTAGAGGAACATCACCTGATGGATCGCCTCGGGGCTGAGGCTCCAGAAATCCCAGCGGCGCCAATGCGGCTTCAGATGGGTGCGCGGATCACGCTTCTGCGTGCGGATGAAGTCGGAGAACTTGATTGCGTCGCGCACGAAGAAGATCGGCGTGTTGTTGCCGACGAGGTCCCAGTTGCCTTCCTCGGTATAGAACTTGAGGGCGAAGCCGCGCGGATCGCGGGCCGTGTCGGCCGAGCCGGATTCGCCGCCGACGGTCGAGAAGCGGGCGACCATCGGCACCTCCTTGCCGATCTCGGTCAGCACCTTGGCCCGGGTGTATTCACCCAGTGACTTGGTCAGGCGGAAAGTGCCGTAGGCGCCGTAGCCTTTGGCGTGGACCACCCGCTCCGGGATCCGCTCTCGATTGAAGTGAGCCATCTTCTCGATGAGATGGTAATCCTGCATCAGCACCGGGCCGCGCGAACCGGCGGTGAGTGAATTCTGGTTGTCGGAAATCGGGCTTCCGAAGGCCGTGGTCAGCCGTGGGCTCTGATCCGCCATCGCCGGTTCTCCCTGCTTCAGTGCAATGCCCCCGAAAGGGCGCATCCCCCTGCACCCGCGAGTTGCGCGCGCTGCATGTTCGCAGGCCCAACGTATGAGGCAGAGGTTGGAGCCATTCGAGACTGCGGCGTGACGCCACTTTCTCGTGTGGCCGCCTCCGGCTTCGTCTCGGACGCTCCGGTCGGCCGCTCAGGGGCTCGGCGCGCCACGCGCCCAGCGCCCCACGTTTCTAACGCAGAAGTTCATCCCAAATAAATTTCCGCAAAGACCGGGATTATTTCTCGATTATATCGAAGTGCGATAGCGCACTGATCTATAATATTCGCCCATTATTTATGCTTTATACTGCTCGCCAGAGCAAAGATCGAAAATTGATGGAGAACGGATTTGTCACGTCTTCTTTTCTGCGCCACGCTTTCGCTCACCGTTCTGGCTGCGGCCACCGTTCCGGCGGCGGCGCGTTCCGGCGCCGGACATGATCGGCCCCGGACTGCCAAGACGATGAAGACCGCCAAGCCCTCCGTCGCGCCGACCCTGCGGAAGGAGACCGCTCCGCACTGGTCGAGCATCTCGTCCGACATCGGCGAGGCCCCCCGGACTGAGGCGATGCGAACGATCCTCGTGCCGCGCGGCGGTCGGCTCGATGTCGTGCACGTTCCGGTCCGGCCGTAACTCCGGACCTCGGCACGATCCGGCTCTGCGACGCGCGGTCGTCATGGGCAGCGGCCCGGCCGGTAACAGACCGATTCGGGGGGATGCATGAGGATGTTTGGAAGGGTGAGTGCCGACCGGCCTCGGCTGTCGCGGGCGGGTCCGCTTGCCCGCCCGGCCCTGTCTCAGGCCCCGCTTCGACGCTCACGGACCAAATCCACTTCACCTGTGTATCAAGTTTTTCCAGCCGCTTAGGGGCCCGACCTCGACCTTTCTCCCAGATGACGCGACGCGGCCGCTTCGCTACGGTGCCGCCGACATGACGCGCGCAGCGCGTCAAACAGCCAATTCTGGTATACGGAGTCGAGCGGGATGAGCGCCCAAGGGAGCGTCGCCGAGGTCAAGCGCGATAAGCCGTGGATCATCCGCACCTATGCGGGCCATTCCACCGCCACGGAATCGAACAAACTCTACCGCGGCAATCTCGCCAAGGGCCAGACCGGTCTCTCGGTCGCTTTCGATCTGCCGACGCAGACCGGTTACGATCCCGATCACGAACTCGCCCGCGGCGAGGTCGGCAAGGTCGGCGTTTCGATCGCCCATCTCGGCGACATGCGGACCCTGTTCGACCAGATTCCGCTGGCGCAGATGAACACCTCAATGACGATCAACGCCACGGCGCCGTGGCTGTTGTCGCTCTACCTCGCCGTGGCCGAGGAGCAGGGCGCGCCGATCTCGGCGCTGCAGGGCACCACGCAGAACGACATCATCAAGGAATATCTCTCGCGCGGCACCTACGTGTTCCCGCCGGCGCCCTCGCTCCGGCTGACCAAGGACGTGATCCTGTTCACGACCAAGAACGTGCCGAAGTGGAACCCGATGAATGTCTGCTCCTACCACCTGCAGGAGGCGGGGGCGACGCCGGTTCAGGAGCTGTCCTACGCCCTGGCCATCGCCATCGCCGTGCTCGACACGGTGCGCAACGATCCCGATTTCGACGAGGCGAGCTTCTCCGACGTCTTCAGCCGGATCTCGTTCTTCGTGAATGCCGGCATGCGGTTCATCACCGAAATCTGTAAGATGCGGGCCTTCGCCGAGCTGTGGGACGAGATCGCCCAGGAGCGCTACGGCATCACCGACGCCAAGAAGCGGATCTTCCGCTACGGCGTGCAGGTGAACAGCCTCGGCCTGACCGAGCAACAGCCGGAGAACAACGTCCACCGCATCCTGATCGAGATGCTGGCGGTGACCCTGTCCAAGCGCGCCCGCGCCCGCGCCGTGCAGCTGCCGGCCTGGAACGAGGCCCTCGGCCTGCCCCGGCCCTGGGACCAGCAATGGTCGATGCGGATGCAGCAGATCCTCGCCTTCGAGACCGATCTGCTCGAATACGACGACATCTTCGACGGCTCGACGGTGATCGAATCCCGCGTCGAGGCGCTCAAGGAGCAGACCCGCGCCGAGCTGAAGCGGATCGCCGAACTCGGCGGCGCGGTCTCGGCGGTCGAGGCGGGCGAGCTGAAGCGGGCGCTGGTGGAATCGAACGCCAAGCGCATCTCCGCCATCGAGAAGGGCGAGCAGATCGTCGTCGGCGTCAACAAGTGGCAGCAGGGCGAGCCTTCGCCGCTCACCTCCGGGGACGGGGCGATCTTCACCGTTTCGGAGACGGTGGAGATGGAGGCCGAGGCCCGCATCCGCGAATGGCGCTCCAAGCGCGACGATCGGGCGGTGGGCCAGGCCCTTGCCGATCTCGAAAAGGCCGCGCGCTCGGGCGCCAACATCATGCCGCCCTCCATCGCCGCGGCGAAGGCGGGGGTGACCACCGGCGAATGGGGTCAGCGCCTGCGCGAGGTGTTCGGCGAATACCGCGCGCCGACCGGCGTCACGCTTCAGACGGTGACCTCCGGCGCGGCGGAGGAAGCCCGCCTGCTCATCGCCGATCTCGGCGAGCGGCTCGGTGAGACGCCGAAGCTCGTGGTCGGCAAGCCCGGCCTCGACGGCCATTCCAACGGCGCCGAGCAGATCGCCCTGCGCGCCCGCGATGTCGGCTTCGACGTGACCTATGACGGCATCCGCCAGACCCCGACCGAGATCGTCGCCAAGGCGAAGGAGCGTGGGGCCCACGTCATCGGCCTGTCGGTCCTCTCCGGCAGCCACGTGCCGCTGGTGCGCGAGGTGAAGGCAAAGCTGCGCGAAGCCGGACTCGACCACGTGCCGGTCGTCGTCGGCGGCATCATCTCGACCGAGGACGAACTGGTGCTCAAGAACATGGGGGTCACGGCGGTCTACACACCGAAGGATTACGAGCTCGACAAGATCATGGTCGGGCTCGCCAAGGTGGTGGAACGGGCCCTCGACAAGCGCGCCGCCGACAACGCGGACGCCGAAGCCGGTGTGCCGGGTGCGCCGAAGCGCAACGACGGCGCCACGCAGGTCTTCTAAGGCGTTCCCGGCGCTTTTGACGAAAGGGTCATTCCTCTCCCAAAAATCGAGAGGGAGACCGCCTTCGCACATACCTCAGCTCAGGGCGCCCTTCGCCCTGAGCCAGATTTCGTACCGTTCCGGCCATGTGATGCTGGCTGTTCCGGGGCGCCCCATGGCGAAGCCGTGGCCACCGGTCGTCAGGATGTCGCTCTCGACCGGGACGCCGGCCCGCTCGCAGGCCTCGGCCATGATCCGGCTATTCGCCACATCGGCAATCGGGTCGTCCTCGGCCTGAGCCAGAAAGACCGGCGGACAACGGGACCGCACATGCGTCTCGACCGACCAGTCGCGGATCGCGGCAGGATCGGGACGATGCCCGATCAATTGAATCCGCGTCGCGGTGTGGTCGTAGGGCTGCCTCAGCGTGATGATCGGATAGATCAGAGCTGCCTCGGCAGGCCGGGCCGACAGGGCATCGGTCCCATCCACGGCCTCGTAGGAGCGGTAGGCCGAGCGCGTCGCCGCCAGCCCCATCAGATGCCCACCCGCCGAGAAGCCGAGGACACCGATGCGGTCGGGGGACAAATCGTATCGGCCGGCATTCGCCCGGATGAGACGCAATGCGCGCTGCGCATCCTGAAGCGGCGCCAGGGCTCCGGCCGACCAATCCTCCCGCGGAAGACGGTAGAACAGGACAAACGCCGTGATCCCGCGGGAGGCGAGCCAGCGCGCCGCCGGGCGCGCTTCACGCTCGACCTCGATGCGCTTGTAGCCGCCGCCGGCGGCGATCAACATTGCTGCACCGTTCGGCCGCGCGGGCGTGAAAACCTCGAGCCCGGGGACGGCGATCGCGGCGACAGCCCCCCTCGGACCGATCTCCAACGGTCCGGATGGACCGCCGCCACCCGGCGGCGATCCCGGCCAGAGCGGCAGGAAAGAGGAGCGCTCGGACGCGGCATGGGCGCGCCATACAACGAGGGACGCCGCCGTGAGCACGAGGGTTCTGCGTGTCAGGGCCATGCACCCGCGTCCTTGCAATTCGCGCCCCGCATTGACGGTGCGCCCGACCGAGCCCGCTCGCAATCGTCCAAACGGGTGTGACCCCGGCAACCCGCCGCCTTGACCGGCTGCCGCTGCCGGTGCCAGAAACCGCCGCTTCAAGCGGGATGCGAGATCGCCTCGGCCCGGACCTTCTTTCCAGGGACCCGCGCCGATGGCCGCGTTCACCGAGCTCGTCTTTTCCGGCGTCCAGCCGACCGGCAACCTGCATCTCGGCAACTATCTCGGCGCCATCAAGCGCTTCGTCGAGATGCAGCAGCGGGACGCGCAGTGCCTCTACTGCGTGGTCGATCTGCACGCGATCACCCTGTGGCAGGATCCGCAGGCTTTGCGCGGCCAGATCCGCGAAGTGACCGCCGCCTTCCTCGCCGCCGGCATCGACCCGACGCGGTCCATCGTCTTCAACCAGTCGCAGGTGCCGCAGCACGCGGAACTGGCCTGGATCTTCAACTGCGTCGCCCGCCTCGGCTGGCTCAACCGCATGACGCAGTTCAAGGACAAGGCCGGCAAGGACCGCGAGAACGCCTCCATCGGCCTCTACGATTATCCGGTGCTGATGGCCGCCGACATCCTGGCCTACCGGGCCACGCACGTGCCTGTGGGCGAGGACCAGAAGCAGCACCTCGAACTGACCCGCGACATCGCGCAGAAGTTCAACAACGATTTCGCGCAGTCGATTCTGGCTCACGGCCATGGCGAGCAGTTCTTCCCGATCACCGAGCCGCTGATCGGCGGACCGGCCGCGCGCGTCATGTCCCTGCGCGACGGCACCAAAAAGATGTCGAAGTCCGACCCGTCGGACTATTCGCGCATCGCGCTTACCGACGACGCCGACGGCATCGCCCAGAAGGTGCGCAAGGCCAAGACCGACCCGGAGCCCCTCCCCTCGGAGGTCGCCGGCCTCGCCGGCCGGCCCGAGGCCGACAACCTCGTCGGCATCTTCGCGGCCCTGCGCGGCATCACCCGCGAGGAGGTGCTGAAGGATTTCGGTGGCGCGCAGTTCTCCAGCTTCAAACCGGCGCTGGTCGATCTCGCGGTGGAGATGCTGGCGCCGATCGGAGCCGAGATGAAGCGGCTCGTCGCCGATCCGGGCTACATCGATTCGGTTCTCGGCGACGGCGCCGAGCGGGCGGGAGCCATCGCCGCGCCGACCCTCGACGCGGTCAAGGACATCGTCGGCTTCGTCCGTCGCGGGCCCTCGCTCAAGGCGGTGTGACGAACCCGGCCGTCACCGCCGCGGCTCGTCCTGCCGCAGGTGGCGGCCGTAGGCTTGCTCCTTTTCCTCCCGCTGCTTGATCAGGTCGGCATAGGCTTGCCGCATCTCGGGCGAGACGGCGACGCTCTTGCCCTTGGAGGGCTTGCGCTTCGGCGCCTTCTTGAAGGTGTCGGATGTCTCGGCCATGTGAAACGGGTCCCCCCTCGTCGCAAACGGACGATCTATACCGCAAGCCGGGTGCCGACCGGAACAGGTCGCCGCCGCTCGGCTACCGGTGCGTCAATCCTGCTGCTAAAAGGCGCCGGACCGGGGCCGGGTGACGATGGCCGGCCGAGACGACGATTTCGAGAAGAGCGATGGAAAAGTTCACGACCCTGGAGGGCGTCGCGGCGCCCATGCGGATCATCAATATCGATACCGACCGCATCATCCCGAAGCAGTATCTCAAGACGATCAAGCGCACCGGGCTCGGCCAGGGCCTGTTCTCCGAGATGCGCTACAACGACGACGGCTCGGAGAATCCCGAATTCATTCTCAACCAGCCGGCCTATCGCAACGCCAAGATCCTGGTGGTGGGTGACAATTTCGGTTGCGGCTCCTCGCGCGAGCACGCCCCCTGGGCGCTGGCCGATTTCGGCATCCGCTGCGTGATTTCCACGAGCTTCGCCGACATCTTCTTCAACAACTGCGCCAAGAACGGCATCCTCGCCATCGTCGTCTCGCCCGAGGACCTGGAGAAGCTGTTCCAGGACGCCGAGCGCGGCGCCAACGCGACGCTGACGATCGATCTGGCGGCCCAGACCATCAAGGGCCCGGACGGCGGCACCCTGCATTTCGACATCGACGAGGGGCGCAAGCACAACCTGCTGAACGGCCTCGACGAGATCGGCCTCACCCTCGATCAGAAGGCTCCGGCCATCGAGGCCTACGAGGCGAAGCTCGCCCAGCGCGAATGGGCCTGATGGGCCGCAGCCGCCTTGAGAGCCGTGCCTGATCGCGTTGCAATCGGGTACGGCTCTAGGGCCTTGTTGAGACGCGCTTTCTAGCGCCGACCCGGTCTCCGCTTCGGTGGACAGCGCTCTCAGCACTCGCCCTGCCCCGCAGGGCGAGCACACGCGCCGCTTCCGCGAATGCCTCCGCCCACCGGTCGAGAACCGGCCGGCGGTGCCCTCTCCCGTCTGCCCTGCGCTTGGTACGCGGCGGCATCGGGATATGGAGGAAGACTACCGGGCGACCCTCCTCCAGTGCGCGGAAATAGGAGGCGTTGCAGAGGTAGCGGCCGGCGTCCCGCGACGGCGCGGCGGCGAGACCGGCCCGTCTCAGCGCCACGCGGACCGGCAGCGCCGCCGCACTCCACCTTTGGGCCGGCCCACCGGGATCGAGGGCGAATCGCCGCCCGACCGCGCCGCCCGCATCGGGAAACAGCCGGCTCATCCGGTTCACGGCGCGACTCTCGACACAGACCCGGCGGCGGCGCGCCGCCACGCCGATCATCAGCACGGCGAGTGGTTCCCGCGCCAGGGCCGGGGCGAGTTGTGTGTCGAGGGCGCCGTAGCGCGTGTCGAGCACGAGGCAATCCGGCCGGTGCTCCAGAAGCAGACGCAGGCGCGGCAGAGCCGCGAGCCGGCGGGCCAGCCGTCCGCTCGGATTGTCGGGAACGCCGGGAAACGGGCCGAAGCCCGTAATCAGCAGACGGTTCACAACCCGATCAAGGTCGCGATGGCATCGGCTCCGGCGGCGGGCGAATGCGTGCCGGCGGCGACGGATTTCTCTGCCTCGGCGGTGGCCTTGCGGATCTCGGCGCTGCCGACCAAACGCTGGTGCAGCCGCTCGTGGACCAGGGCCCACATCCACTTCACATCCTGCTCCCGCCGTTTCTGGGCGATCTCGCCGGTGGCGGTGAGCTTGGCGCGATGATCCTCGATCCGGCCCCACAGCGCGTCGAGGCCCTTGCCGTGCAGGCCTGAGATGGTGACCACCGGCGGCGTCCAGGTGGCGGAAGGCGGCGTCAGGATGTGGAGCGCCGCGCGGTACTCGGACGCCGCGGCATTGGCCCGGCGCTCGCCCTCGCCATCGTCGGCCTTGTTGACCGCGATCATGTCGGCGAGTTCGAGGATGCCCTTCTTGATGCCTTGAAGCTCGTCACCGGCGCCCGGCAGCATCAGCACGAGGAAGAAATCGGTGAGATCGGCCACCGCCGTCTCGGACTGGCCGACGCCGACCGTCTCGACGAGGATGACGTCGAAGCCCGCCGCCTCGCACAGGAGCATGGTCTCGCGGGTCTTGGCGGCGACACCGCCGAGGGTGCCCGAGGAGGGCGAGGGCCGGATGAAGGCGTTGCGGTCGATGGCGAGCCGCGCCATCCGCGTCTTGTCGCCGAGAATCGAACCGCCGGTGCGGGTCGAGGACGGATCGACGGCGAGCACCGCCACCTTGTGCCCGGCTTCCGTAAGGAGCGAGCCGAGGGCATCGATGGTGGTCGACTTGCCTACCCCCGGCACGCCGGTGATGCCGACTCGGATCGCTCGGCCCGTCTGCGGCAGCACCGCATCGATCAGGTCGCGCACCGCCGCCCGGTGATCGGCCCGACGCGACTCGGCCAGCGTGATGGCGCGGGCCAGGGCCGCTCGGTCGCCGGCCAGAAGACGCTCGCGGATGTGATCCATGTTGGGGAAGGTCGCGCTCATGGCCCCTTCATGCCGGGGCCGAGGCCGGGCGTCGAGTGCTCAAAATCCCATTCGTGCCCCGCCACGGCCAAGATCCTACGCGAAGGAGGGGCGCCCCGCGCCGGCTTGCCACCGCCGCGGGATTTTCCGGGGACCATAACGGCCATGCAGCCTTCCGACGCAACCCGCCGCTCCCTCCTGCGCCTGATGGGCCTTGCCGGAGCGGCCGGCCTTTCCCCCGCCCTCTCCGGCTGCGTCATGGACGGGCTCGCCACCGGCGCGGTGGCCGAGACGCAATCGGCGCTCGATGTGAGCCCGGTCCTCCTCGTCGCCACCACCCGCCGCCCGGCCTCCGGCAACCCGCCGAAGCCGCCCTATTTCGGCTCGGAGCGCGGCCGGGGCCTCAGCTTCGCGGAAGCGCGCATGGCGGCACCGGATCGTTCCCTGATCGGCAAGGTGTCGTCGGTCATCGGCAGCGAATGGGGCATCCGCTCCGTCGGCGAGGTGACCACCGGACCGGGATCGGCGGCAGCCTTCGCCCAGGCCGCCTTCGGCCGCGACGTGCTGATCTATGTCCACGGCTACCGCGAGACCTTCGAATCCGCCGCGATCAGCGCCGCGATGCTCTCCGACGGCATCCGCTTCAGGGGCGCCTCGGCCCTGTTCACCTGGCCCTCGGCCGCTGCCACCTTCGATTACGGCTACGACCGCGAGAGCGCCCTGTGGTCCCGCGACGCCTTCGAGGATCTGTTGAAGACCGTCACGACGACGCCGAGCGGAGGGCGCATCCACATCGTCGCCCACTCGATGGGCACGCTCCTGACCCTCGAAACTCTGCGCATGCTGCGGGTCGAGGCCGGTGAGGCGGCCGTCGCCCGAATCGGCGCGGTGGTGCTGGCCGCGCCCGACATCGACATCGACCTCTTCGCCAACGGCGTCGAGCGCCTGGGGCCGGACGCCAAGCGCATCACCGTCATCTCGGCGACCAACGACCGGGCCCTCGAAATCTCCGGGGCCATCGCCGGGGGCGTGGTCCGCGCCGGTGCCGCCGACCGAAAGCGCCTGGAGGAATTGGGCGTGCGCGTCGCCGATGCCTCGGATTACGGCGGCGGCCTGTTCAACCACGACTTGTTCCTGTCGAACAGCGAGGTGCAGGGCGTGGTGAAGCGCGCCATCGCCCGCGGCAGCAGCGGAACCTAGCCGTCGAACCAAGGCCGACGAGACGTTCAGCGGGCGGTTCGCGCGACCACAGCGCGAAACTCGCCTGTGGCCCATCGACGAATCCGGTGCCGGCAGCCTACAAGCGCCGCCGAACCCGGCCAAACCGGTCGCGGTTCCCCGCGGGACGCGGTGCGTCGGCGCGTGGCTCTTTATCCCTCTCCGAGGATGTTCCCGATGTTCACGCTCGAGATCGACGGCACGGCGATCGCGGTCATCAACGGCGACGAGGCGACCGCCCGCGACCTGTTCACCTGCGATGGCTTCAAGGAAGACATCCGCAGCCTCACCACCGCCGGCAAGCCGATCTGGAACGGCACCTCGGAACTCGTCATCCGCAAGGCCTCCGAGGACGAGATCGAGGAGTTCGAGGACGCGCTGTCCGCCGATGACGGCGAGGGCGATTTCGAGGCCGACGAGCATCACGCCGCCGATGCCGCCAGCGGCACGGACGACGAGGAAGAGGACGAGGCCGACATCGTCTTCCTCGTGGACATCGACGACGAGGACGACGAAACCCTCGACGCCTAAGCGAGCCGGCCCACGGCCGAACGAAATACGCTCCTCCCCGAGAGGGGAGGAGTCGACACTAGGCAGATGCGCCGGATCGGGCGCACCCCGCTCTCCCTCCCCTGACCGGGGAGGGAGACGATGCCTCAGCCTTCCCGCACCACCTGCATCGACGTTCCCGCCGATTCGGCCTCGCGCATCGGCTCGCAACGCCCGCCGAGATGGTGGGACAGGAACACCTCCGCGCGCGCGAAGAAGGCCAGCCGGTTGGCCGGGCGGACGAGGCCGTGCCCCTCATCCGGGAAGAGCAGATAGGTGACCGGGATGCCGCCCTTCTCCATCGCGGCCACCATCTGATCGGACTCGGCCTGCTTGACCCGCGGGTCGTTGGCACCCTGCACGATCAGCAGCGGCGCCCGGATGCGCTCCGCGAAATAGACCGGCGAGCGCTCCCGGATCAGCGCCATTCCCTCCTCCGTATCCGGGTCGCCGATGGCGCGGTGGAGCTGCGCCCGCATCGCCTCCCAATAGGGCGGGATCGTCCGCACCAGGGTTTCGAGATTGGCCGGGCCGACCAGATCGATGCCGCAGGCATAGGCATCCGGGTTGCGGGCCAGCGCCATCAGCGTGGCATAGCCGCCGTAGCTGCCGCCCATGATCGCGATGCGGGCCGGATCGGCCACGCCCTGCGACACCGCCCAGGCCACGGCGTCGCTGAGGTCGTCGTCCATGCGCCGCCCCCACTCGCCGTCCCCCGCATTGAGGAAGGCCTTCCCGAATCCGGTGGAGGAGCGGAAGTTGACGCTGAGCGCCGAATAGCCCCGGTTGGCGAGCCATTGATGGATGCCGTCGAAGCCGAAGCTGTCACGGGCCCAGGGACCACCATGAACCAGCAGCACGAGGGGGCCGGGCTCCCGCGCGTCGAGCGGGCGGGTAAGGTAGGAGACGAGGTCGAGCCCGTCGCGGGAGCGGATGATCGTCGGGCTCATCGGCGCCAGGGGAGTGCCGTCGAGTTCAGGCCGGGCGCTGCCGAGGGACCGGAGCGTCTTGGCACGCCGGTCGTAGATCGCGGCTTCGCCGATGCGCGTGTCGGCGCGGGCGACGACGATCCAGTGCGTATCGGCCTCGTCGCGGCTCGCCGGGAACCAGTCTCCGAGCCCCTGCGTCTCGAGGAAGGCGAAGTCGTCCGCGAAGCGCGGGTCGAGCACGTGCCAGCTCTTGCGGGCATGGGTGACGGAATAGGCCACCGGCTCGTGGGTCTCGGCGTCCAGAAGCACGGCGCCGATATCCGCCTCGTCATGCGCGGCCAGGATGCGGGTCTCACCCGTGGCGAGATCGATGCGGGTCAGGGCGGCGGTGTCGCGGCCGCGACTGTCGCGGCAGAACAGGGCGGTACCGGCGGCGTCGAGGTTGTCCGCTCCCGAGACCCGTGCATCCTCCGGCGGGAAGGTCAGCCAGGATGTCCAGCCGTCGCCCTCGCGGGCGAGCAGCTCGCTCGACCCGTCCGGGTGATTGCGGATGGCGAAACGCACTGCGTAATGGTCGTCGATCAGGAAGCCGGCGAAGCCCGGATTTTCGGCGACGAGCTGGCGCTCGCCGGTGGTGAGATCGATGGTGTGCAGATCGTGGAAGCGTGGGTCGCGGTCGTTGATCGCGACGAGGATGCGGTCGCGCACGATCCGGCTGAGGCCGACGATGGCCGCGGCAATGCCGGGGATCGGCGTCAGGTCGCGGCGCTCGTTGGTCGTCAGGTCGACGGCGTAGAGGTGATGGTTCTCGTCGCCGTCGGCATCCTGCACGTAAAGCAGGTGTCGGCCGTCATAGGCGAAGGCATAGGCGTCGATGCCGCGCCGCGTATCCGTCGTGACGGGGATGGCGGCCTCGAGATCGTCGATCGGCGCCGACCAGACGTTGAGCACGCCTTCGAAGGGCGCCACCCAGCCGAGGCGGCGCCCGTCCGGGCTGATCTGATGGCCATATCGCGTCGGATTCCCGAACAGATGCTCGCGCGGGATCAGATCGACCATGGTGTGTCCTCAGCGTTCGGCACCCGCCGTCAGGGCGGCGGGCTCGTCCGAAGAGGAATACAGCGCGATCAGCCGAGCACCACCACCCGCGCGCCGACCTCGACGCGATTGAACAGGTCGATGGCATCTTGGTTGATCATTCGGATGCAACCGGAGGACACGCTCTTTCCGATCGATTGCGGCTCCAGCGTGCCGTGGATGCGGAACAACGTGTCCTTGTTGTTCTGCCACAGATACATGGCGCGGGCGCCGAGCGGGTTGCGGCTGCCACCGGGCACGCCGAGGCCGCTCTGCAGCTTGTCGACCTGGCTCGCGAGATCGGGCCGCCGGGCGATCATCTCCTTCGGCGGATACCAATCCGGCCAAGCCTGCTTCGAATTGATGGTCGCGGTGCCCGACCATGAGAAGCCCTGCTTGCCGACCCCGACCCCGTAGCGCCGCGCCCGGCCGTTCGGCAGGACGAAGTAGAGGAAGTGCGCCTTGGGATCGACCACGATGGTGCCCGGAGGCTCGGTGGTGCGGAAATCGACTTCCTGGCGCAGATAGGTCTGGTTGAACTTCTTGTAGGGGATCGCCGCCACCGGGAACGGCTCGTTGGTGATGGCCGCATAGGCGCGGGTGTAATCGATCGGGCCGTTATCCGGCTCCTGCGGCGGCACCGGATAGCCGGCCTGCTGCTGGCGCGGCGTCTGGTTCGGCGCCTCGGCGGCGGGCTGCTCACCGTAGCGCTGGGCCCGGCGCCGGGCATAGGCCTCCGCATCGAGGTCACCCTCGGCATCCGGCACCGGGCGGCCATTGCTGACCCGGCCGTTATAGGGAACGTATTGCCCGCCGCGGCGACGGAACAGGTTGCCGTTGGTATCCTGATAGAGGCGGTCGTCGTCGAAACCATCGAAGGTTTGGGCGAGGACACGGCCCGGCAGGCTGACCAGCCCGAGGCTGGTCGCGGCCCCGAGAAGAAGCGTACGGCGGTTCTGACTAGACATGGATCGCTCGATCGAATGGGCCGGGCCGGGAGCGTCTCCGAAAAACGGAACGACGGTCACGAACGTCCGGGCCGGCTGAACTGCCCCGCTTGCTCCCTACCAAGGAACGACACGGGCGTCAGGGCCGGAGAAGACGGTGACGGGCCATGCACCGGCAAGTGTGCGAACATTGTGTCCAATAGGTTACACGCGCGGCTGCCATGCGTTTGAAGCGCGGCTTTAACGATTTCGCAAAAAATGTGCGGATGGCGTGGCGAATTGTGGCGAGCGGCGATTGCATTGGGAGGGCCGGTCCCTAGATCAAGCCTGACCGTTCGGCCCTGACCACGGACCCCTCCCCTTGCGCGCCTCGCTTTTCCGCCTCTCGCTCGGAACCCTCTGCCTCGCCCTCTTGCCTCTGGGCAGCGCCGAGGCTGCCGGCAAGACTTCGTCTTCACGTTCGGCGGAATCCTCCGCCGCACAGACTGTCGTGACCAACCCGAAAACCGCTTGGACCGCCGCCGAGCCCGCCAATTGCAGCCGGGTGCGGCGCAAACTCTGGCAGGCCGATGAAGGTTGGCTGGTGAAGACGGTCACCGTCTGCCACTGAACTTCTACGCCACAAGCCACAGCCAATTCCGGGGCGCCGGCGAGGCGCCCCTCGAAGCTGGCTGCGTAAACCGCTAGAACCCCGCAATCCGGGCGGCCATGACGGCCCTCCAGGTTTGGGTGAGTGGCGTTCCCAGTGATCCGCGTCCTTCACACGGGCGACTGGCATATCGGCCAGACCCTGCGCGGCTTCTCCCGTGAGCGCGAGCACGACGCCGTGTTCGCTTGCCTGGAGCGCATCGTCGTCGAGCGCGAGGTCGATGCCCTCGTCGTGGCGGGCGACGTGTTCGACAGCCAGAATCCATCCGGCGAATCGCAGGCCCGCTTCTATGCGCTGATGGCGCGGCTGCACGCGGCGCGTCCGGCCATGACCATCGTCATCACCGCCGGCAATCACGACGCCGCCGGACGGCTGGAAGCGCCGCGCCCCCTGCTCGAAGCCATCGGCGTCCATGTCGTCGGCAATGTCCGGCGCCGGGACGGAGCGATCGACCTCGACCGACATCTCGTGCCTGTGCGCACCGCCGATGGCGAGGTGGCGGCGCAAGTGCTGGCCGTGTCCTACCCCACCGCCGCCTGCCTGCCCCCCCTCTCTTCCCTCGGCAGGGAGAGCCGCATTGGCGAGACCTCTCCCATCGTGCGGGCGGTGCGCGACCTCTACGGCCAGCTCTTCGAGGCGGCCCGGCCGCGCCTCGCCGGCCTGCCGCTCCTCGTCACCGGGCACCTGCACGTGGCGGGTGGCCTCGAATCGGAGGGTGCGGAGCGGCGCATCCTCGTCGGCGGCGAGCACGCCGTGCCGGCGGACGTGTTTCCGGAGGAGGCGCGCTACGTCGCTCTCGGCCATCTGCACCGGGCACAGGGGCTCGGCGGCGGGCAGGTGCGCTATTGCGGATCGCTCATCCCGCTCTCGGCGGCGGAGCAGCCCTATCGCCACGGCGTCACCCTGGTCACCCTCGGTACAGGCGCGGCAGAGATCGAGCATATCGAGATCGCCCGTCCCCTGCCCTTCCTGCGCCTCCCGGCCTCCGGCGACATGACGCTCGCCGAGCTCGGCGACCATCTCACCGCCCTTGCCCTCGATCCTGATCTGCCCCTGGAAGCCCGGCCCTATATCCAGATCCGCCTGTCGCGGGACGGATTGCTGCCCGGCTACCGGGCGGAGGTGGATCGCATCGCCGAAGGTTTCCCGGTCCGTGTCGTGGATGTCCGGGTGACGGTGCCGGCACGGGCGGCGGTCGAGATCACCGAGACGGCGGCCCCGCCACCCCGGCTGTCGGAGCGCGACCCGGAGGAGCTGTTCCGCCTCGCCTACCGGGCGAAATGGGATGAGGATCCAGAGCCCGCCCATCTCGAGGTGTTTCACCGCGTCCGGGCCGAGGCCTGAGGCTGAATGCGCATCCTCGCGATCCGTGGCGAGAATCTCGCGAGCCTCGCCGCGCCCTTCTCGGTCGATCTCGCTGTCGAGCCCCTCGGCGCCACCGGGCTTTTCGCCATTACCGGCGAGACCGGGGCCGGCAAGTCGACCATTCTCGATGCCCTCTGCCTCGCCCTCTACGGCCGCTATCCCCGCGTCGCCGTCAGCCGCCGTGAGGACGTGCCCGATCCCGGCGGCGAGGCGCTGAGTGCCAGCGACGGCAGGGCGATCCTGCGGCGGGGCGCCGGCGCCGGCTTCGCCGAGGTCGACTTCATCGGCCAGGATGGCGTCGCCTACCGGGTCGGCTGGGAGGCTTACCGTGCCCGCAACAAGGCCACCGGCAAGCTCCAGGCGGAGCGGCGCCGGCTGCACCGGCTCGATGACGGCAGCGCGGTCGCCGCCGGCAAGACCCAGGTTCTCGAAAAGGTCATCGCGCTGACCGACCTGAATTTCGATCAGTTCCGGCGCACGGTGCTGCTGGCGCAGGGCGAGTTCGACGCCTTCCTTCTCGCCGCCGAGAGCGAGCGGGCGGAACTGCTCGAAAAAATCACCGGAACGGCCGTCTATTCGGAAATTTCGAAGCGGGTTCACACCGGCTACGAGGAGCATCGCCGCGCCGTCGAGGCTTTGGAGCTGCGCCGGAGCGAGATCGGCCTCTTCGACGCAGAGAGCCTGCAGGCCCGCAGCACCGAGCGCGACGGACTTCTGGTACAAGTCGAGGCCTGGCGGGCCGAGCAGGCGGCCGTCAACCGCGCGCTGGAGGCGGCGCGCCGCATCGATGCCGCCCGCGCCGCCCTGGCTCTGGCCGAGGAGCGCGTGACGTCGATCCTTGCGACCGCCGAGGCGGCGGCACCGGAGCGGGCACGGCTCGCCGAACTCGACGCAGTTGAACCCCTGCGTGGGCGGGCCGAGGCGCTGGACGAAGCCGCCCGCGACCGTGCGGCATCCCTGGCGCAGGTTGAAGCGGTCGCGGCTCACGTCGCGGCGGCGCAGGCCGGTGTGCAAGCGGCCGAAGCCGAACAGGCGCGGGCCGTCGCGGCGGACGAGGCGGCCGAAGCTTTGTTCAAAAGCTTCATGCCGCTCTGGGACCGGGCGGCGGAACTCGACACCACCATCGCCCACGCCGCGCGGGAGGAAGCGGACGCGGCCGAGGCCCTGCGGGTGGCGCGGGAGGCTGCGGCCAAGGCGAAGGCGACGCTGGCGGCGCTCGATCAGCGCCTCGCCGAGGCATCCACGGCCCGCGATCAAGCCGCCCGGCAGCTGGAGACGGATCGCGCCCATGCGATCCTTGCCGAACGCGGCGCCGACTCTGTTCGCTGGATCGGCGAACGATCCCGACTCCAGGAGCAGGCCCAACGCGCCGAGGAAGAGGGCCAGACCCATCGGGCCGAGGTTGCTGCGTGCGGAGCCGAGACCGAGGCCGGCACCGCGCGGCTGACCGAGGCGCGGGCGCGGCGAGAGGCGCTGGCCGCTCAACGGGCGGAGCGCGAGGCGGCCCTCGACCGATTAGGCGAGGCCGGGGCACAGGATCGTGCGGCCGCGCTCGAAAGCCTGCTCGATGCCCTGCGCGAGGCCTATGCCGTTGCCGGTCGCCACGGCGCGGCGCTCGCCGAGGGCAAGGACGCCAAGCAGGCCGGGATCGAAGCAGAAGCGGCGTTCGCCGAGGCCACCGGCCGCTGCCAAGCCGCCGAGACCGCCCTGCACGAGGCCGCGATCCGGCGGGCCGAGATCGCACCGCTCGCCGAGCTGGCCCAGGAGAGCGCGTCGCAGGAGGCCGCGCGGCTGCGCAGTCTGCTGGTCGCCGGCCAGCCCTGCCCCGTTTGCGGCAGTTCGGATCATCCCCACGCCCATGGCGCGGACGGTGCGCTCGGCCGCCTCGCCGACGAGATGCGGAGCCGGCGGACGGCGCTGGACGCACAGATCGAGGCGCAGCAAGCGGCCCGCGACCGGGGCCGCAGCGATGCCGCCGCCGCCGAGGGCCGACGCGATGCGGCGAGGGCTCGCGCGGCGGGTGCGGCCGAGGCCGAGGAGGTGGCATCCGCACGCTATCGGACATTGCTGCCCCGCCTGACCGAGGCACTGACGGCGGCCAAGCTCGCTGCCATCCTGCCTCAAGCTCCCGATGCGGAGATGCTGGCGGCGACAGGCACGACGGCCAGAGCCGAGCGCGACGCAACGCTGCGCACGCTGTCGGCGGCACGGGAGCTCAGGGCCGACCTCGACAGCCTGACCCGCGCCCGCGATGAGGCGAGCGCCCGGATCGAAGCCGAAACCGGGGGACTCGATCGTCTCGGTCACCGCCGGGCCGAGGCGAGCCTCGCCGCCGCGCGCGCCGCGAGCACCGAGACCGCTCTCCGTGAACGCATCGCCGTGCTGTCGCGCGATCTCGCGCCGGCCCTGGATGCCGCCGGCCTCGCCCTGGCTGATCTCGACCGCGATACCGAGGGCTGTGCCGAGCGGATTGCGCTTCTGGGCGAGTCCTACGCCTCCCTGCGCGCCCGATATGCCGCCCTCGACGGCCAGATCGCCGCCCTTGCTCCGGAACATGCCGCGGCGGCGGCAGAGGTCGACGGCGCGGAACGACAGGCCGCCAAGGCTGCGGAGGGGGCCGCCGAGCGGAGCGCCCGTCTCGCGGCTGCGCGGGATGCACGGGCCCAACTCCTCGGCGGCGAGGCGACGGGCCCGCACCGGACGCGCCTCACCAACGAGCGCCACGCCGCCCGCGAGGCACTTCAGGCGGCGCAAACCGCCAGGGCGGAGGCCACGAGCCGACTGACCGCTGCCGTCACCGAAGCTTCCGCCGCCGCCACGGCCGCTGAGCGCGCCACCGCACGCCACGCCGCCGCCGATCTTGCCTTGACGCAGGCCTGCGGTCCGCACGAGCGCGAGTCGGTGGCCGCTCTCCTCGCCATTCCCACCGAGACGCGGAGCGCCCTGAAGGAACGGCTCGACCGCATCGGCCGTGACGAGGCGGAGGCGCGGACGGCCCTCGTCACCCGCCGCACCGATCTCGATGCCCTGCTGACCGAGACGGAGATCGACGTGGCGGCGGCTCAGAGCGAGGCGATCCGCCTCGCGGAGGCGATGGGAGAAGCGCAGCAACGCGTGGGCGCCCTCGACGCGGAGTTGCGCCGGGACGAGACGGCGCGCGCCCGCTCCGCTGACCTAGCGGTCGAAATCGAGGCGGCGCGGTCCGAATTCGCGACCTGGCACCGGGTGGAAGAGGCCATCGGTTCGGCGGGCGGGGATCGGTTCCGGCGCTTCGCCCAGGGCGTCACCCTGGATCACCTCGTGCATCTCGCCAACGATCAGCTGCGCACCCTGAGCCCCCGCTATCGGCTTGCCCGCAGTGCGGAGGCCGATCTCGCCCTCCACGTCGTGGATCGCGACATGGGCGACGAGCGCCGGGCCACGCGCAGCCTGTCGGGGGGCGAGCGATTCTTGGTCTCGCTGGCCCTGGCGCTCGCCCTGTCCGGCTTGGAGGGGCGGCAATCCTTCGTCGATACCCTGTTCATCGACGAAGGCTTCGGCTCCCTCGACGCCGAGACCCTGGACCTCGCCGTCGATGCCCTTGAGGCGCTGCAAGGCCGGGGCCGCAAGGTCGGCGTCATCACCCACGTGGCCGGGATGATGGAGCGCATCGCGGTTCAGATCCGCGTCGAGAAGCGCGGCAGCGGCCGGAGCGTCGTGCAGGTGGTGGACCGGGGCGTTGCCGTTCCCTGAGGCAGCAACGCCGATGCCGCATTGATAGGCAATGCTGCCCCCATCTGCGGCAGGAAGGCCGTTGCCGGCCGGGGGCCATCGTCTCTCGGCGGAATATCATCCGTAAAGAAGTTGGCACGGCGGCTGCATTGAGCGTCGTGTCGCCCCCGTGGCGGCGGGCGGGGCAACGGCGCCTCGCGATGCGGACGGCGCCTGTCCGGACAACTTCCCCCGCATAGACGGCCATGCCCCTACGGTTTGGCCGGCTGCCAAGCCTCACGAGCACACCGATGGCTTCCTTCAAGACCGTCATGAAGTCGGGTCACCCCCCGACGCTGTTCGCAGCCTTCCTGTATTTCGATTTCTGCTTCGCGATCTGGGTGCTCAACGGCGCCATGGGCCCGTTCATCACCGAGACCTACAAGCTCACCCCGGCCCAGACCGGCTTCATGATCTCGCTGCCGATCCTGGCCGGCGCGATCATGCGCTTCCCCCTCGGAGTGCTGGCTCAGTATATCGGCCGCAAGAACGCGGCGCTCACCGAGATGAGCGTCATCGTCCTGGCGATGGCCTACGGCTTCTTCTTCGTTTCCTCCTACAACGACGTGCTCGCCATGGGCGTGCTGCTCGGCATCGCCGGAGCCTCCTTCGGCGTGGCGCTCTCCCTCGGCTCGGGCTGGTTCCCGCCGGAGCACAAGGGGCTGGCCATGGGCATCGCCGGCGCCGGCAACTCGGGCACCGTGCTCGCCGTCCTGTTCGCGCCGCCGCTGGCCCAGGCCTATGGCTGGCAGGCGGTCTACGGCTTCGCCGGCCTCGTGATGATCGTGCCGCTCGTCGTGATGATCTTCCTCGCCAAGGAGCCGCCGGATTGCCACGGCCAGTCCTTCAAGGAGCACGTCTCCTGCCTGTTCACCAAGGACGGCTGGGCCTTCTCGCTGATCTACATCATCACCTTCGGCGGCTTCATCGGCCTCTCGAACTTCCTGCCGACCTTCTTCTACGAGCAGTTCAGCGTGACGAAGGTCGAGGCCGGGCGGCTCACCATGCTTGCCGCGCTGATGGGCTCGGGCATCCGGATCCTCGGCGGCTATTTCGCCGACCGGATGGGCGGTATCCTCGTGCTCTCCCTGGTGCTGCTCGCCGCCATCGGCTCGTTCCTGGCCCTCACCGCGACGCCGTCGCTGGCGGTCACCACGCTGCTGTTCATGCTCTGCTTCGCCGCGCTCGGTGCCGGCAACGGCGCCCTGTTCCAGCTCGTGCCGCTGCGGTGGCCGACCAACACGGCGGTGGCCGGCTCGATGATCGGCGAGGTCGGAGCCCTCGGCGGCGCAATCCTGCCCAACGTCATGGGTTTCTCGAAGCAATATACCGGCGGCTTTGCCACGGGCTTCGTGAGTTACGCCCTGTTCACCGGTCTGGTTCTCGGCTGCCTGTTCCTCTGGCAGCGCAAATGGGTCGGCGCCTGGGTGGGCCCCCGCGGCAAGGTCCTGGATCCGGCGAACGAGACGCTCGGCGAGGCGGAAGCCGGGCGCGTCACCCCAGCAACCGCCTGAGCCAAACTCGAACATGTCACGGATTGGGAGCCCGCGCGGCTCCCTTTCTGTTCGTGGCGAGCGCATCCGCCGAATCCATGTCGGCGGGTGCGACGGGATCCGGACCGGCTCTCAGAGCCCGTCCCGGGTGACGGTCGCGAAGGTGAGCAGATCCACGCGCGCCGCGCCGGCCCGCAGGAGAACCCGCGCCGCGGCATTCCCGGTGGCGCCGGTGGTGCTGACATCGTCGATGAGCAGGAGGCGCCGGCCCTGGATCCGCGCCCGCGACCCATCCGGCACACGGAAGGCGCCCTGTAGATTCTCGGCGCGCTGGGTGCGGGTGAGGCCGACCTGGGGACGGGTCGCCTTCACGCGCGCGAGCGCATGGACGTCGCAGTGTCGCCCGGAGTGCCGGCCGATGTCGCGCGCCAGCAGCGCCGACTGGTTGAAGCGTCGGCGCCACAACCGCGTGCCGTGAAGCGGAACGGGTACGAGCAGATCCGCCTCAGCCAACACGTCATGTCCGGCGGAGGCCATCATGCGGGCCATGACCCGGGCAAGATCGAGGCGATCGTTGTATTTGAGGCGGTGAACGAGATCGCGTGCCGTGCCGTCATAAACGGCAACCGCGCGGGCCCGTGCGAAAACCGGCGGTTCGGCGATGGCGGCGGGCGACAGCAGCGGGCTAATACCCAGGTCGAGGGCGAACGGCGTCCCGAGGCGTTCGCAATAGGGACGCTCGATCAGGCGAAGGCCACTCCAGCACTGGGCGCAGAGGGCATGGGGTTCACCGGTCGCGGCGCCGCAGCCGACGCATGTCGGCGGGTAGATCAGACCGATGGCGACCGAGGCGACGGAGCGGAGTCCCTGGCCGAGCCCTCGGCCAAGTCTTCCGCTGAGGGATTTCGTGCCAGAGGCCGGTCGGTCTAACGTGAGCAATACCGCCGGCTCCCCGGCGGCCGACCTCAGTGAGCGTCGCCGCTCGTCTGACCGTTGCCCTGGGCCGCCTTGTCCTTCTTGTTTGCCCGGTGGTGGCCGATGGCGCAACCGGCGGCCGCGCCCGCGACGCCATGCCCGGCCATGTGCCCGGCTACGCCACCCACCACGGCCCCCTTCAGGCAGCCCTTGGCCTCGGCCGCGCTGGCCAGGGCCAAGGCGGTCAGGATCAGGGCGGTGCGGATCAAAATCCGTGTCATCGTCGATCTCCTCGCTCAGGGGACAACGTCGGGGGACAAAACGGAGGCGCCCGGAATCCGTTCCAGGACAATTTGCCACCGAAGGACCGTGCGGCGAACGGACTTGCCGCCCAGGTGCCGCTCAGCGCCCCGTCCCACGCGCAGACTTTCACCGAGGAGTGGTCGTGGCCGCTCTTTTGCCCTGGCCGCACCGTCGTCGAAGCCCCATTTGCCCAATCCGATGAACGAATCTGCACCCCTGTTTGATCCCGCCCTGATCCGACGACGCATCGCGCGTGCGCGGCGCGCGGGTTTCGCCGACTTCCTGCTCGGCCGCATCCTCGACGATCTGGAGGACCGGCTGGCGACGGTGACCCGTCCCTTCCCCCTCGCCCTCGATCTCGGGACGCCGCTTCCCGGACTGGCGGAGCGGCTGAGAGCGTGCGGGCGCGTGGAGCGTCTGGTCCGCCTCAGCCCGGTCGCGGAAGGAGGCGAAGGCGTGGTCGGCGATCCTGAGATGCTTCCGTTCGGCCCGGCGGCGAGGTTCGACCTCGTCGTCTCGGCTCTGGCATTGCAGCACGTCAACGACCTGCCGGGTGCCCTGGTGCAGGTGCGGCGGGCGCTGAAACCCGACGGCCTGTTCCTGGCCGGCCTCCTCGGCGGAGCGACCCTGACCGAGCTGCGCCAAGCCTTTCTGCAAGCCGAGAGCGAGACCGAAGGAGGCGTGAGCCCGCGTGTCGCTCCCTTCGCGGAGCTGCGCGACCTCGGCGGCCTGCTCCAGCGGGCAGGTTTCGCCCTGCCAGTGGTCGATGCGGACACGGTCACAGTGCGTTACGGCGATCCATTCTCGCTGATGCGGGATCTGCGAGCCATGGGCCTCACGAATGCGCTGCATGACCGCCGCCGGACCCCGCTGCGGCGGGCGACGCTGATGCGGGCGGCCGAGATCTATGCCGAGCGTTTCTCCGACGCGGACGGGCGGCTGCGCGCGACCTTCGAGATCCTGTGGCTCTCCGGCTGGGCCCCCCATGAGAGTCAGCAGAAGCCGCTGAAGCCGGGCAGCGCCAAGGTCCGCCTCGCCGAAGCCCTCGGCACCGCCGAACACAGGCTGCCGCGCCAAGGAGAGAGCTGATGAAGGAACCGGGCCCGCATCATCCGATCACCATCACGCCCCATGTCGGGTCTGTCCGCGTGCGTCTGGACGGTCGGATCATCGCCGAGACGGAGCGGGCGCTGGAACTGCGTGAGGCGGGTTACGAGCCGGTGCTCTACATTCCCCATGACGATGTCGAGGCGCGGGTGCTCGCGCCGAATCCTCGGCGGACGCACTGTCCCTACAAGGGTGAAGCGTCCTATTTCGATCTCTGCGCTGGCGGCGAGCCGCAGTGCACGGCGGCATGGTCCTATCAAAATCCATTCCCGGCCGTGGCGCGCATCCGCGGCCATCTCGCCTTCTATCGCGACCGGGTCGAGGTCATCGACGCCTGACGTCTCATATGAGATCCGTTTGATCCCTGCGGGATGGCGGATCTAGGCTTCGCTCGGGCGCCGCGCGGGCTTGCTGATACGGGAACCGCTTCGATCAAGCGGATCCCGTATCAGCCCGCCACCTGCGACCAGAATCCGCTCTTCCGTCCGTGTGCCTTCCGAAGGGTCGCGACGTAATCCTCGTGGTTCGGCGTCAGATCGCCGGGCCGAAGCTCCCGGGCGAGTTCACCGAGGCGGGTGAGATGGCGGGCGCCATGGGCATAGGCCGGTGAGCGGGCACGCTCCAGAATGTCGCCGATCAGCGCGCGATAGAGCAGGCTGGCGGCGAGCGGGTGATCGGGCTCCAGCGCCTCGGCGGCCGGCGCCAGCAGCTCCCAGATGCGGCCCGACCATTCACCGCGCCGGTCGAGCACCAGCTGCGCGGCACGATCCAGGTTGGGCCAGCGGATCAGGAAGTAGAGGCCGCCATGCGGGTCCTTGCGGCTCGCCGCATGGGCGAAGGCGCGCTCCAGCGCCTCGTCATCCTCGAAATCGGGCAGACGGGCGAGGTAGTCGCGCAGGATCTGCGGATCGAGGCTCTGTTCGAAGCGCGCCCAGCGCAGGGCCTGCGCCTCCTCCTTACGCCCGAGGGCGTCGAGGATGCGGATCTCGACCGCTTCGCGCTCGCGCTCCGGCCCATCGGGATCGATGGCGCCGGCGATCAAATCCTGGCGGGTCACCACGACCGTGCCGGGCTTCTGCTTGCGGCGGATCCAATCGAGGGCCTCCTCGGCGCGACCGGCCTTGAGCAGCCGTTCGGCGACGGCCGGCAGATCGGGTCGCTCCGGCGACAGATCACGCTCGATGGCGATGAAGGCATCCGCATCGTTGCGGGCATCGGCGATGACTTGGCGCAGGCGGCTGAGACGCAGGCGGTGATAGCGTCGCTCCCAATCCTGTCCGGGCGCCGCGACGGCACCGGCCTTCCTGGCCACCGGCGGTGGCAGGGCGGCGAGCGCCTCGACCAGACTGGCATCCAGGGAGTCGAGCGCCTCCTTCGTCAGTTTCGGCAGAAGATCGACGAGAAGGGCGCTGACGAGGCCGAAGCCGTCACGGTCGAGGCCGTCGACGGCCCGGGTCGCGAAGCGCAGGGCCGCCTCCGGGGGCAGTGCCGCGGCGAGGCCCGCCGCCGCCTCGGCCGCCGCTTCGTAGACGGCATGCACCTGGCCACTGGAATCGTCGACCCGCTCCAGGGTCGCGTCGGCGCCCTGAAGGAAGCGCAGCAGACGGTCGAGCGCCATCGACGGATCGAGGGGCTTCAGGTCGGTAAGGATGGTGGCCAGCGTGGCGTCGAGGTCGGCGGCGAAGGCCCTGCGCTTCTGCCAGTCGATGAAGCCGCGCGCCTTCTCCAGGGCGCCGAGACGCCGATCGACCATTGCCGCCACGGTATCGGGGCCTTGCAAGGCCGCGAGCGCCGCGCTCACCCGCTTCTTGAAGGCGGCGCTCTGGCCGACCTCTTCGAGGATCAGCGCGATCAGCCGCTCCTGGCTGAGGGCAGCGAGGCTGTCCGGCGTCGGCGTCGTGCTGCGGGACTTTCGCGCCTTGACGGCCGGCGCCTTGTCGCACGTCTCGCCGGCCCCTTTCACGCGTCGCGCCATCGCCTCGTCCCAATGCCGGCCCCCGGCACCGGTCAGGGGCCGAGCAGATCGATCAGGAAGGGGATCAGCGGCAGATCGGCCGGTGGCATCGGCAGGTCGCGCAGGGCGCCCGGGCGCACCCAGCGGAGCGCCTGCGCCTCGCGCGATTGCGGAAGCCCTTCCCACCGCCGGCAGATGTAGAGCGGCATCAGCAGGTGGAAATCCGGGTAAGGGTGGCTCGCGAAGGTGAGCGGAGCGAGGCAGGGCTCCTTCACCGCAATGCCGAGTTCCTCGTCGAGTTCGCGGATCAGGGTCTCCTCCGGCCGTTCGCCGGATTCGACCTTGCCGCCGGGAAATTCCCACAGCCCGGCCAGGGACTTTCCCTCCGGGCGCTGGGCCATCAGCACCCGGCCGTCGGCATCGACCAGGGCCGCCGCGACGACGAGTACGAGTTTCAGGGGCATCGCACTCATCGGCTGATCGCGAAGACCGCCTCGACTTCCGCCGAGGTTTCGATGACGCCGGCCTCGACCGGCACGGCGCTCCGCCCGCGCGGCGCCGCGGCCTTCGCGAGGCTGTAGGGCATCGGCCGGGGCGCCTCCGCCCGAGGCGGCGCGTCGATCGAGAGAACGGAGCCGAGCTTGACGCCGGTCGCCTCGGCGAGGCGTTCGGCCTGCGCCTTGGCATCCTTGACGGCGGCGACCTGCACCGCCGAATCCGTCGCGGCCGGGTCGCGCAGGCCGAAACCGATGGATTCGATGCGGTTGGCACCGGAATCGAGGGCCCGGCGCATCAATTCGCCGAGCTTGCCCATATCCGAGAGGCGCACCCGCACGCGATTGCCGGCCGTGTAGCCGTCATCGCGCTCGGTCACCGTGCCGTCGGGCTGGCGAACCGACCGGGTCCGGGGCTGGAGGCTGATCGACGAGGTGCCGATATCGGCCTCGGCCACCCCCATCTCCTTGGCCGTCGCGATGATGCCCTTCGCGGTCCGGCTCGCCGCGTCGAGGGCAGCGGCCGGCGTCGCCCCACGGCTTTCGACGCCGATCTCCACCGAGGCGAAATCCGGCGCCGTCTCCTGCGAGGCGCGGCCGATCACACGGATGCGGCCGGCCGCATCGTCCGCCACCGCCGGCGTGACCGCGAGAGCAAGCAACAGAGCCGGGGCAGCGAACGAGCGTCTTCTCACGAGCGATAATCTCCGTTGATGGCGACGTAGGCCTTGGTGAGGTCGCAGGTCCAGACGCGGGCCTGGCCTTGGCCGAGGCCGAGTTCCACCCGGACCGTGATCTCGGGCTTGCGCATGACCGCCGTGGCGGCCTCCTCGCTGTAATCCGGGTCGCGGGCACCCTGCACCGCGACGCGCACATCGCCGAACCAGATCGCGAGGCGGTCACGGTCTGCGGGTTCGCCGGCCTTGCCGACCGCCATCACCACGCGGCCCCAATTGGCGTCCTCGCCGGCAACCGCGGTCTTCACCAGCGGGGAATTGGCGATCGACATGGCGATGCGGTGGGCGGAGGCGTCACTCTCGGCGCCCTCCACTTCGACGGTGACCAGCTTGTTGGCGCCCTCTCCGTCCCGGGCGACGAGTTGCGCGAGCTCCACCAGCAGGTCGTTCAGCGCCGAGCGGAAGGCCGCAATCCGGGCATCGTCGGCACGGGCGACCGGCGCATTGCCGGCGCCGCCGGTGGCGAACAGCAGCAGCGTGTCCGAGGTCGAGGTGTCGCCATCGACCGTCACACAGTTGAAGGAGGTCTTCGTTCCCTCGGAGAGCAATGCCTGCAGCACGTCCTGCGGCAGGGCCGCATCGGTGAAGACGAAGGAGAGCATGGTCGCCATGTCGGGGGCAATCATGCCGGCGCCCTTGGCGATGCCGTTGATGGTGACCGGTACGCCATCGATCTCGACGCGGCGGGTCGCCAGCTTCGGGAAGGTGTCGGTGGTCATGATGGCCTTGGCGGCCTGCGCCCAGGCCTCGGCACTGCCCTCCGCCCGCGCGGCGCAATCGGCCAGGACACCCTCGAACTTGCGCGCGTCCAGCGGCTCGCCGATCACGCCGGTCGAGGCGATCATCACGGCCTCGGGAGGGCATCCCGCCGCCTGCCCGGCGATCTCGGCGGTGAGCGTCACAGCCTCGCGGCCCTTCGACCCGGTGAAGGCATTGGCATTGCCGGAATTGACCACCAGCGCCCGCGCGCCCTTGCCGGTCTTCAGCGCGTCGCGGCACCAATCCACCGGGGCGGAGGGGCAGCGGGACCGGGTGAAGACACCGGCGGCCTGGGTGCCCTCGGCGAGCGCGACATAGAGCACGTCGGTGCGGTTCTTGTAGCGGATGCCGGCCTGGGCGGTGGCGAGGCGCACGCCGGCGATATCCGGCAGAGACGGCGTCACGGCCGGCGCCAAGGGCGAGATTTCCGTGGATGACATCGGTCGTCGGCTCCGTCTCGTACCCGCACCCACTGCTTCAGCGTGGCCGCGTCGGGAGGGGCGCCCTCGCACGCGGACGCGACACCGGCATGAAGGCCGACGCCGCAGGCCGTTCTCTTGCGCCGGCATGGGCGCGCGTCAACACGCTGGCCGGATCACGGTGGCGGAAAACCGGCGTTGCCGCGATGCACAACCTGCGGCGTTCTATTGGGTCGACGAAGTCGCTCTCACTTGAATGTGTTCAACGAATTGCCTAGTCTAGGTTGATGCAGCGCAACCTAAACCGGGAAGACGGCACGTTCGACCACAGCGGCGCTTCCGCCCGCGGTGATCTCGGCGCCACCGCAGGAGCGCGGAGCTGCTACGGGGTCCAGGTGCTGATCGCGGGCCGCCGCAAGCAGTGGCGCGACGAGATCAACGGTCAGCTTCGCCGGGCAGGCTACAGCGCGACCTCCGTCGATTCCGCGGTCGATGCCCTGACCGTTCTGGTGCTCGGCCTGCCGGTCGACGTCCTCATTACGGATGCGGAGTTGCACGGCTCGCTCGGCTTCGGCGAACTCGCCGCCGAGGCGCGGGCGCTGCGGCCCAATCTCGGCATCGTCGTCGCCTGTGACGCGGATCTCGGCCCTTGCGCCGATCTCGTCCCCCTGGACGCCCTCGTCGTGCCGCATCCGGGCCACGAGGAAGCGGTCGTCACCACGGTCCGCGAGGCTTTGGCCGCCCGCGTGGCCTGAGTTCCTACCGGCATCGGCTCGGCCGCGACGATCGGGCCCGTACCCTCGCGCCGGCAAGCCATGGCAGCCTCCGGATCCGAGGAGATGACGCCATGACGATTCGCCGCCGAGACTGCCTCGCGATGCTCGCCGTTCTCGCCGCCGGACCGGTCAGGGCCGGACAGGCGGAAGCCTTCTCCTTCGACAGGCCGGAGGGCGGTGCCCTCGCCCTGGCGGATTACGCTGGCAAGCCGATCCTGATCGTCAACACGGCCACCGCCTGCGGATACGCCCCACAATTCGCCGGCCTTCAGGGCCTATGGACGCGTTTCGGTGGGCGGGGCCTCGCGGTGATTGCGGTCCCGTCCCCCGATTTCGGCAATCAGGAGCCGCTCGATGGCGTGGCCATTGCCGAGGCCGCGCGAAAAAATCACGGCGTCACCTTCCCGGTGACCGACAAGACCCATGTGCGGGGCCCCGCCGCGCATCCGTTTTACCGTTGGGCCGCCGAGCAGAAGCCGGGTCAGACCCCGCAATGGAACTTCCATAAATATCTCGTCGGGCGCGACGGCAGCCTGCGCGCCGCCTTCGCCACGCAGATCGACCCGAGCGACCCGCGCATCGTCAGCGCCATCGTCGCCGAACTGGGGCAGGCCTGACGGAAAGCCGGCTCCCGGCCCCCCGGCTCAATGCGCGGGGATAGCGGCGGGCGGCAGCAATCCCCTCTCGATCCGGGCCGGCGGGAGCGGATTTCGGGCGCGCGGTGCCTGAGCGCGGCTGTCCCGCTCGATCACGCGCGGCGGCGCGGATGGATAGTTCGAGGCGAAAGGGTTCGGCGGCACGCCCTGGGCGAGGCAGGGCGGAGCCATCAGGCAGAGCGCAGCGGCCAAGACGGCAGTATGACCAGCGAAAGGAAGGGCAGTCGATCGCATCTTTCGACGAATTTCTGAATCGGGGATCTCGCACCAGCATAGGGCGGCTCCCCACATGGCGACAGGCCGCATCGTCGCTCGCGGCCGGGAAGGCGCCTCATGGAACCGCACAGCTTCGAACGGGACGGTATCTTCTACGAGGTCCGCTTCGAGCGCACGCCAGAAGGCTGGATCGCGCGCATCCGCCCCGAGGACAGCGCGGAAGCGCATATCCTCGCCTTTCCCGATGGCCCCGGATTCGATCCCGAGGATGTGCGCGGTTCGCTGATCGCGGGCTGCGAAGCGGCCGTCGCGCAGATCCCGAGGCGGGCACCGACGCGGCATTGAGATCGGCGAAATACGGAACCTCCGGCATCGAAACCGGTTCGGGCACCAGCATGTGCGCGCAGTCGCGCCACAACGAACAGGATTTTTCGATGACCGAGGTGACCTACCACATCGTCGAGCATGATGGCGGCTTCGCCTATAAGGTCGGCGATGTCTTCTCCGAAACGTTTCCGAGCCGGCAAGAGGCCCTGCAAGCCGCGCAGGCCGCCGCCGCCGAGCAGCAGGTGCCGGGTTCGACCGAGGGCATCCGCTACCAGGACGGTCGTGGCCAGTGGCATGACGAGACCGCGCAGGGCAACGACAGGCCGGTGGCCAAGGTCGAGGACAAGTAGGGCCCTCGCTCGGCGGATGCGGGGCGACGTCATCCGTCGAGGGTGACGAGCCCGATGCTGCCTCCCGCTGCGGCGGTGTTGACGGTAAGCGTCCGCTCCGTGGCGAAGCGGGTCAAGTAATGCGGGCCGCCGGCCTTCGGGCCGGTGCCCGAGAGGCCGGTTCCTCCGAAGGGCTGGCTGCCGACGACGGCACCGATCATGTTGCGGTTCACATAGACATTGCCGTGGGGCAGCGCCGCCGCGATCCGCTCCACGGTGGCCTCGATCCGCGACTGGATGCCGAGCGTCAGGCCGTAGCCGCCGGCCCGGATCTGCTCCACCACCTGCGCCAGGGCATCCGCGCGATAGCGGACGACGTGCAGGATCGGCCCGAACACCTCTTCCTGAAGATCGGGCACGCTGCGGATCTCGAAAAGATGGGGCGCCACGTACAGCCCCTCTGGTGCCGCGCCCGCGACATGCACACGGGCCTCGGCCGTCATACTGGCGATATGTGCATCGAGCCGCGCCTTGGCGGCGGAATCGATGACCGGCCCGAGATCGGTCGCGAGGTCGCGCGGATCGCCGACGCTCAATTCCCGGGCAGCTCCCGCCACCGCCGCGATCATCCTCTCCGCCACATCGTCCTGCACGAGCAGCAGCCGCAGGGCCGAGCAACGCTGGCCGGCGGAGCGGAAGGCGGAGGTGACCACGTCGTCCGCGACCTGTTCGGGCAGGGCGGTGGCATCCACGATCATGGCGTTGATGCCGCCGGTCTCGGCGATCAACGGCAGGATCGCCCCGTCGCGGGCGGCAAGCGCCCGGTTGATTGCCCGCGCCGTCGCCGTGGAGCCGGTGAAGACGACACCGGCAAGCGCCGGATGCCCAATCAGCGCGGCACCCGTCTCCGGCCCGCCGGGCATCAGGTGAAGCGCGCCGGCCGGCACGCCGGCCGCATGGAGCAGGCAGGTGGCGAGGGCCGCCACCAGGGGGGTCTGCGGCGCCGGCTTGGCGACCACCGTATTGCCCGCCATCAAGGCCGCCGCCACCTGCCCGGTGAAGATGGCGAGCGGGAAATTCCAGGGTGAGATCGCGACGAAGACGCCACGGCCGGCGAGGCGCAGGCTGTTCGCCTCGCCGGCCGCGCCCGGCAGGGCAAGGGACTGCGAGAACAGGCGCCGCCCTCCGGCCGCGTAGTAGCGCAGGAAGTCGACGGCCTCGCGCCATTCGGCGAGCGTGTCGTCCAGGGTCTTCCCGGCCTCAGTTTGGAGCAGGTACAGCAGCCGCCCTCGCTCCCGCAGAAAGGCATCCGCCGCGCGGTCGAGGCAGGCGGCGCGCTCCTCCGCCGGGTTCGCGCTCCAGGCGGGGAAGCCCGATGCGGCCGCTTCCATGGCCCGCGCTGCCAGGGCTTCCTCCGCTTCCGTGACGGTGCCGAGCTTCGCCCCGTCGATGGGGCTGATGACCGGGCGTGACGGGCCGGCGCAGGCGAGGCCGTCGAGAAGCGGCGCTGACTCAGCCGGGCCGGCGGCGGCGGCAATCTCCTCGGTCAGGTGCCGGAGCGCCGCGCCGTCTCCGACGGCGATTCCGGGCGAGTTGCGGCGCTCCGGCCCGAACAGATTGGCGGGCTGCGGGATCTCCGGGTGGCGGGCCGAAGCCGGCATCCCGATCAGGGTCTGCGGGCGGGCGAGCAGGGCGGAAATCGGCACCGATGGATCGGCGGCGCGGGCGACGAAGGAGGAATTCGCCCCGTTTTCCAGCAGGCGGCGCACGAGATAGGCCAGCAGAGCGCGGTGGCCGCCGACCGGCGCATAGACCCGCTGGCCGAGACCGGGCATCCGCTCGGCGAGGCGTTGGTAGAGCGCCTCGCCCATGCCGTGCAGGCGCTGGAACTCGAAGTCGGCCTCCTCCGTCACCGGGCTGTCGAGCAGGCCCGCGAGGCCGAGCACGCTCGCGACGGTCAGGGCGTTGTGGGTGGCGAATTGCGGGTAGAGGCGCGGGCGGTGGCCCAGCAAGCGGCGGGCGGCCGCCAGGTAGTTCAGGTCCGTCATCGCCTTGCGGGTGAAGACGGGATAACCGGACAATCCCTGGATCTGGGCGAGCTTCACCTCGGTGTCCCAATAGGCGCCCTTGACGAGGCGCACCATCAGCCGCCGCTCGTGATGCGCTGCGAGGGCGGCGACATGATCGATCACCGGCAGGCAGCGTTTCGAATAGGCCTGGATCGCGAGGCCGAATCCGTCCCAGCCCCTCAGCGTCGGATCGGCCAGGATCATGGCGAACACCGCGAGGGAGAGTTCGAGCCGCTCGGCTTCCTCCGCGTCGAGGGTGAAGTTCAGGTCATGGGCGCGGGCGCTCCGGGCGAGATCCAGCACCACCGGCACCAGTTCGTGCATCACCCGTTCGCGCTGCGTCGGCGCATAGCGCGGATGAAGCGCCGAGAGCTTCACCGATATGCCGGGCCGGGCGGGAAGCGCGGCGTTGCCGGCCTCGCGCCCGATGCGCCGGATCGCGGTGGCATAGGCCTCGCGATACCCGTCCGCGTCCTCGGCCGTGCGGGCACCCTCGCCCAGCATGTCGAAGGAGTATCGCAGGCGCCGGGACTCGCCGGATCCGGCCCGCCGGAGCGCGGCGTCGATCCCTTCCGCCAGGACGAACTGCCCGCCCATCACCCGCATCGCCTGATAAGCCGCTGCCCGCACGGCCGGCCGACCGAGCCGATGGACGAGGCCGCCGAGGGTCGCTTCCGGCGTGTCCTGCGGTCCAACCAAGCGGGCGCCGAGACCGAGCGCCCAGGAGGCCGCCTGGGCAAGGCCCGTCTCCGTGCGCGGGGCATGGTGCGCGAAATCGCCCTCGCGCAGCTTGTCGGCGATGAGCCGATCGGCGGTGGCGGGATCGGGGACCCGCAGCAGCGCTTCGGCGAGGCTCATCAGCGCGAGGCCCTCCCGGGTGGTCAGCGCGTATTCCCGCAGCAATGTCTCGACGGCGCCGTGGCCGGCATCGGCCCGGATGGCGCCGATCAGGTTCGAGGCGAGGGCGTCAACGGCCGCCTCCGTCCGCTCCGGCTGAGCCGCCTCCCGCAGCAGCGCCTCCGCCATCGCGGCATCGTCCGGGGCATAGGGCGCCTCGAAACGGCACGGCGAGGCGGGTGACGCGGTTTCGGTATCCGCTGCGATCATCGCGTCCCCCTTCCCTCCCCCGACCGCCGAGCGGTCTCCTGACAGAACGGCCGACAGACAGGTGCGGTTACGGCGGATAGGGCCGGGGAGATCCGAATCGCCTCAGGGCCGCAGGGTCGGCGGGCTGATGTCCAGGGGCTGCGTCTCAGGCCGGGGCGGCGCCGGCTCGGCCTCGATGCGGGCGCGGCGGGCGGCTTCCTCCGCTTCGCGCTGGCGGGCTTGGCGGGCCGCCTCCTCGGCGGCCTGCTGCGCCTTGATCCGGGCCTGTCGCGCGGCCTCCTCGGCGGCGGCGCGGGCAGCATCCATCTCGATCCGGGCGCGGCGGCGCTGCCGCTCACTCTGATCGGCGTCGAACAATTCGATCTTCTCCAACTCCCGCTGCAGCACCAGGGCGGCGAGCCCGGTGGTCAGGGGCGCGGTGTCGAGCCGCCGCTCAGGGGCGGTGAGCGGGCCGGCGAAACCGAGTTGCACCGAGGGGAGCGCTCCGGACCAGCCCTTCGGCGCGGTCGCGGCCGTCAGCGCCCCGCGGGCCTCGACGGTCCCGTTGCGGCCATCCACCTGGAACGTACCAGCCCAGCGCGCCGGCCCGAGATCGAGGCTGAGCGGCGCGGTGCGGAACGTTCCACCCGACAGGGTGAAAGCGGCGGAGGCCGGCGCTTTCGCGCGGAGCGGCGCCGCCGAGAGCTCAGCCGCGACGAGGTTCTGCAATCGCCCCTCCCGCAGGGGATCGTCCTCCGCCAGCGCCTTGGTCAGGGCCCGGTCGAGGGCGCTCGCATCGACACCGGGAAGCGCGAGATCGGTCAAGCGGATCTCGCCGCTGCCCGACAATTCGTCCGCCAACGCGGCGAGGCTCGCGCCGTTGGCACCGAAGCGCAGGGCCGCCGACAAACGGCCCGTGATCGGCCCGGCCCCGATCAGCCGGGTGAGGTCCGCACCGTCGAGGGTGCCCTCGCCCGAGACCGAGGCGGCACCGCCGGACCGGGCCAGCGTCACGCTGCCGCCGATCCGCCCACCACTCAATCCGGCCGAGAGATCGCGCAGAATGAGGGATTCCCCCTCGCGCACCAATGTGAGGCCGGCCGCCTCGGCTATGAAGCCCCGGCCGAGGTCGAGCTGCCCGATCGTCAGGGTGAGATGGGCCCGAGGCTGAACCGTCGCCGGAGTGAAGCGGCCACGGAAATCCGCCGGTAGGATCGTGGCTGCGGCGAGCGCGGGCAGCGACAGGCGGCCGAGCGAGACGTTTCCGGTCAACGCGCCATCGCCGCCGCGATCGAGGGCGGCGGTCACATCGGTGCCGGCGGCCTTTCCTGCCACATCGGCATGGAGAGACGCCTCGCGCCGCGACAGCGTCACGGAAAGCGCCGCTGGGAATGGGCCGCTCACCGGTTCCGCAGCGCCGGCAAGCGTGAGGAAGGGCGCGAGGTCGGAGGTGTCGATCCGGATCTCGCCTCCCATCGGCGCCCGGTCGAGGCTGTCGAGCAGGATCGGGCGTGGCGTGGCGAGAGTGAGGCCGGCGAGGTTGCCCTCCATGGCGAGGGCGAAGGGTGGCGTCGTCCCCGCCTCGGCTGCCGGCCGTCGGCCGGTCAGGTGCAGACGTCCCGGCTGGCGCAGGGCGGCGATGTCGTCGCGCTGGAACCAGCGGCCGGTCTTCTGGGTCGTCAGGGTCGCGTCGAGACGGTCGATCCGGCCGACATGCGTCAGCAGCGTCAGATCGACATCGCCCTCACCCGCCCTTCCCTTCGCGGAGGCGCGCAGGGAATCCGTCTCCCCCGCCTCCCGCTCCAGGGTCAAGTCGAGGGCGAGGCCGCTCTCGCGGAAACTCGCTGGCACGAGGCGGGCCTCCGGCAGGAAACCGCGCTCCAGCAGGGCCAACAGCGGCGCGGCTTTGGCCGCCGCGACCCGCCCCTCGATCCGCCCCGACCCGTCCGGCGCGATCCGTCCGGCGAGCTGCGCGTTCGCTCCCGCGAGATCGGCGATGTCGAGCCCATCGACCACGAGGCTCGCGCCGTCCGATTGCAGGCTCACGGCGATGGTGCCATTGCCCGAACGCGCGCCGGAGGGACCGTAGCGCACGTCCCGCGCCTTCAGGGTGAGGCCCAGATCGAGCCGGTTGAGCCCTGCCATCAGCTGACTGGCCGGGGGCAGTTCGGCGATGTCGATGCCGCTCGCCACGATCTGCGCATCAAGACGGCCGCGCCCGCTCGCCTCCGCCCTGGCGTAGCGGGCATTGCCGGTGAGGCGGGCGTCGCCCAGGGCGAGGCGCAGGTTGCGCAGCGACACATCCGTACCCGCCGCCGAGAGGTCGGTGCCAAGATCGACGGCGCGCCCATCGAGGATGGCCGCGAGGCTCTCCGCTGCGCCGATCCGGCCGAGATAACGTCCGAGCGCCTCGGAATTGCGCGCGGCGATCTCGACATGGCCGGAGAAGCGGGGGGCGCCCGACAGCTCCGCCTCCCCGGTCGCCGCGACCCTCGCCTCGCCGGGGGCGGTGCCCTCGAAGCGGCGCAGCACGAGTCCGCCGGTGCGGTCGAAGGTGCCGCGCAGGGCGACGTTCGCCCAATCGTCGAGACCGAGCGCGACGCTCTCGGCGGCGAGGTCGAGGTCGAGCATCAGCGGCGGGGTGAGGGCTCCCGAGGCCACTCCCTGATCCAGCAATGCCCGCCCACCGGACGAGAGCAGCAGCCCGTCGAGGTCGAGACGGCGGGTGCGCAGGGTTAGGCCAAGCCGGGCCTCGCGCAGATCGAGACGGCCGCTCCCGGACAGCCGCGCCGCCTTGCCGCCGGGGTTGAGTTCGAGATCCACCGTCCTGGCCTCGACGGTCGGCCCGTGAGCGGTGAATTTTCCGGCCAGGGTGAACGGCAAGGACGTTCCGGCCGGCTGCACCGGAGGCCCGACGGTCAACCGCGCCGATCCCTCCGCCTCCGGCACGAGGCCGCGGCGCGGCACCGGTCCCTCCACCGCCTCCAGGGGCGTGAAGGCGAGGCGCGCATCCACTTCGAGGCGGGGTACGGTGTCTCCGCCGCCAGTCAGCTTCAGCGAGAACCCGCCATCCGGGCCGGCCGCGCTGGTGGCCAGATGGAACGGGCTGCCCTTTGCCGTTCCTTCCACCAGCCAGGGTCCGGCCAGACCCGGCGCCCTCAAGCGCAGATTCTCGGCCTTGGCCTGCTCCCGTGGCGGCTCGCCCCGTCGCGCGGTGGCGACGGAGAGGCGGCGGATGCGCAGCTCGTCGATGACGATGTCGCGGCGGAACGTCTGCGACCCCTCCGGCAGCAGCAGCGCCTCGTCGGTGACCGGAAGGGTGAGGGAAGCATCCTCGATCGAGGTCTGGACGAAACGCACCTCCCCCTTCAGCAGCGGCGCCAGGGCGATCTCGGCCTCGACGGCGCGGCCATCGAGGGACGGCCCGTCATCGGTGCCGAGTTGCAACCGCGCGAGCCGCAGATGCGGCGACGGCAGCAGGCGAAGATCGACGGTCCCCTCGCTGCGGGCCATGGCCCCGAGGGAATCGGTCAAGGTGCGATCGATCAACGCCCGGTGGGCCGACCAGTCGATGAAGGGCGGCACGGCCAGCGCCGCCACGAGGACCAGCACGACGGCGCCCGCAAGCGCGGTCAGGAAATCACGCACCGTAATCGCTTCCGCCTGGCCTGCGGGCCGCAGGACTCACCTCGAGTTCGGCAAGCCGATCCGCCGAGCGGAGGCGGAAACGGATTTCGCACAACTCGTTCAGGCGGCCATAGCACAGACGAAGGTCGGCTCGCATCCCACGCTTAAGCTTGGACGAGGTTCAGCGACGGGGGCCGTAAGCCGGGCCGGTCGGCGGGGGAACGTTGAGCGGCGCCCGCTGGATCTGGTTGCGGACGGCGCTGTTCTCCAAGGTCTGCCGTTGCTCGAAGTTGCGGATCTGATTCCGCGTCTCGAAATTCTCGTTCATCCGCGTCGTGGCCCCCCGGTTGCCGGGGCTCTGCGCCAGGGCCGGCGCGGCGGCGGCGAGCAGGGTCAGGAGGGCGAGTAACGGGGCGCGCATGGCCTCGTGTCCTTCATCTCGATCCGTTTTCACTTCCCGTGTGACGCGTAAGAGGGGGGCTCGGTTCCGGATCGGGGCTCGACGGCGTTCGCCTTTTGGTCCAGGGATGCAGCCATGATACACGAGCCCGACGCGTCCCGGCCGCGCCCGTCCGACGACGGCGCCCCCGCTCCCGTCTCCATCGCCGCCCGCGCCATGGCCGCGCTGAGGCCCGACGGAGCCTCCTACCTCTCCGGCCTGAACCCGGAACAGCGCCGCGCCGTCGAGGCGACGGAGGGGCCCGTGCTCGTGCTCGCCGGCGCCGGCACCGGCAAGACCCGGGTGCTGACGACGCGCATCGCTCACCTGATCGCGACCGGCAAGGCGCGGCCCTACGACATCCTCTCGGTGACCTTCACCAACAAGGCCGCGCGGGAGATGAAGCACCGCATCGGCCAGCTGATCGGCCCGGCGGGTGAGGGCATGCCCTGGCTCGGCACCTTCCACGCCATCGGCACCAAGATCCTGCGCCGCCATGCCGAACTGGTCGGGCTCAAATCCGACTTCACCATCCTCGGCACCGACGACCAGCTACGCCTGATGAAGCAGGTGATCGCCGATCAGAACATCGACGAGAAGCGCTGGCCGGCCCGGTCGCTGGCCCACACCATCGACGGCTGGAAGAACCGGGGCCTCGGTCCCGAGCAGGTGCCCCCCGGCGAGGCGCAAGCCTTCGCCTTCGGCAAGGGCGGCCAACTCTACGCCGCCTATCAGGCTCGGCTCGCCACCCTCAACGCGGTCGATTTCGGCGATCTTCTGCTGCTCTGCCTCAAGCTCTGGCGCGACAATCCCGACATCCTGGCGAATTACCAGGACCGGTTCCGCTATATCCTGGTCGACGAGTATCAGGACACCAACGTCGCCCAGTATCTCTGGCTCCGCCTGCTCGCCCAGGCGCGCAAGAACGTGGCCTGCGTCGGCGACGACGACCAGTCGATCTATGGCTGGCGCGGCGCCGAGGTCGATAACATCCTGCGGTTCGAGCATGACTTCCCCGGCGCGACCGTGGTGCGGCTGGAGCGCAACTACCGCTCCACCGGCCACATCCTCGCCGCCGCCTCCGGGCTGATCGCCAAGAACGAGGGCCGGCTCGGCAAGACGCTCCGCACGGAGGACGCGCCGGGTGAGCCCGTGACAGTGACCGGAGCCTGGGACTCGGAGGAGGAGGCCCGCCAGGTCGCCGAATCGATCGAATCGCTCCAGCGCAAGGGCCATCCGCTCTCGGAAATCGCGGTGCTGGTGCGGATCTCGGCGCAGATGCGCGAGATCGAGGACCGCTTCGTGCAGGTCGGCCTGCCCTACCGGGTCATCGGCGGCCCGCGCTTCTACGAGCGGGCCGAGATCCGCGACGCGTTGGCCTATCTCCGCGTCACCATGAACGGATCCGACGACCTCGCCTTCGAGCGCATTTTCAATACGCCGAAGCGGGGCCTGGGCGACGCGACGCTGCAGACGCTGCACGCCTATGCCCGCGCCGACCGGATCCCGCTGCTCGCCGCAGCGCGGAAGCTGATCGAGACCGACGAGTTGAAGCCCCGCGCCCGCTCGATGCTGCGCGGCCTCGTCGAGAGCTTTTCGCGCTGGACCCGGCTGGTGGAGGCCAAACCCCACCCGGAAGTCGCGCAGACGATCTTGGAGGAATCCGGCTACACCGAGATGTGGCAGAAGGACCGCTCCGCCGATGCCGCCGGGCGGCTCGAAAACCTCAAGGAATTCGTCCGCTCGATGGAGGAATTCCCGGATATGGCGGGCTTCCTCGAACACGTTTCCCTGGTGATGGAAGCCAGCGAGGCGGAGGGGGCCGACCGCGTCTCGCTGATGACGCTCCACGCCGCCAAGGGGCTGGAATTCGACACCGTGTTCCTGCCCGGCTGGGAGGACGGCCTGTTCCCGAACCAGCGCGCCATCGACGAGAGCGGGCGGGCCGGCCTCGAGGAGGAACGGCGCCTCGCCCATGTCGGGCTCACCCGTGCCCGCAAGCGCGCCAAGCTGTCCTTCGCGGTCAACCGGCGCATCCACGGGCTGTGGTCCTCGACCATTCCCTCCCGCTTCATCGACGAATTGCCGCCTCATGCCGTCGATGTGATCGAGGCGCCTGCCCATTTCTCGGCCGGAGCCTCGCGCTTCGACCGCAACCCGGCGCCGTTCGGCTCGTCCTATGGCACGCCTGGCTGGCAGCGGGCGCAGGCCAACACCGCCGGCGGATTCGGCAGCGGGCGCGGCGGTGGGCGCTCGGGTGGTCCGCGGGAAATCGAGGGCGAATTGGTCGCCAAATCCACCGCGACACCCTCCGCCTTTTCCGGCGGCCAGCGCGTCTTCCACACCAAGTTCGGCCCCGGCACCGTCGCCGGCGTCGATGGCAACAAGCTGACCGTTGACTTCGACAAGGCCGGCCGGAAGATGGTCCTCGACAGCTTCCTCCAGCCCGGCTGAAGCGTCCCGCCGGCCCTCCGCGAGGTGAGCCGGCCGCCCGCTCGCCCGAGGAGGGCGACGCCCGCGATGGCCCATGCAGGATCGTCCCGATCCGCGACCGGCGCCGAGAGGCGCGAGGGTTCATCGCTTCTTCGTCCGCCCGTCACGTCCGCGTCGCCCACACCTGCGACGCTGAGGCACGCAAGAAGCGTTGCCGTAAAGACGCGCTCCACAGTCTTCGCGTCGTGTCGTGGAACCGACTCGGGACGTTTGGCTTTGCTCTTGCGTATTGATGATCGAAGATCGGCGGTGTCTTCGCCGAATCGAAGGAGTGTTCGTACAGTCGAGACCGGTTGAAAAAGCGAGTTTACGAGCGTCACGCACGAGTCAAGGTGGAGTGTTGATCCATGAAGAGACGACGCGCACGGCTTGAACTGGTTGAGGACCGACCGATCCGGATGCATCGGACCCGCTTCGACGAGGAACGCAACCCCGCACCGATCCAACCTCTTACGGACAAGCAAGGTCAATACCTCGACGCCCTCGCGTCATCTTCTCAGGTCATCGTTCTAGGCCCCGCCGGAACTGGAAAGACCTTCATCGCCGGCACCCGCGCCGCCGACCTGCTCCGCCAGCGGCGGATCGCCAAAGTCGTCATCACCCGCCCCAACGTCCCCTCTGGTCGCTCGCTCGGCTTCTTCCCCGGCACGCTGGAAGAGAAGATCGCCCCCTGGGTCGCGCCGCTCACCGAGACCATGAAGGAGCGCATGGGCGCCGCCGCCTTCGACATCGCGGTGAAGGCCGGCGACATCGAGGTGGTGCCATTCGAGGTGATGCGCGGGCGCACCTTCAAGAATTGCCTCGTCATCCTCGACGAAGCGCAGAATACGACCACCGCCGAAATCAAGATGTTTCTGACCCGCATCGGCGACGATTGCCAAGTGATTATTAACGGCGACGTCTCGCAGACCGATCTGCGCGAGACTTCCGGCCTGCGCACGGTCATCCACCTCGTGAAGAGCCGGCTGATGGCGATCCCGATCGTGGAATTCACCCTCGACGACATCGTCCGCTCCGGCATCTGCGCGGAATGGGTGCGTGCCTTTGAGGAGGCGAGTCTCTGAGGCGCCTGCGGCGGTGCCGGCCCGGCGCCGCCGCAAGTCATGGGGTACGGACGCAGTGACGGAGTACGCCCAAAGTTCAGGCAACCAGCCGGGAAGCAGAACCCGCGGTTCAGTTGAAGTCTCTTGTTACATCCTTAGCGGAATTAAGCTCTCATCATGAGAGCCCGTTCGCACTCACTTGCTCGGCCGATCCCTTCATCATCATGCTGAGGTGTTCGCGCTGCGAGCCTCGAAGCACCCCGAAACCGTCGATCCCAGGACATCGCGCTCCCGTCTCAAGCGGCTCTTCACGCCGCCGCGACGCCCTTCACGCGGAGGGGCCCCACGCTCTTGCCGTCCAGAAGCTGGCGCAGGCGCTCGACATCGTCGAGATTGTTCGAGGTGAGGTCTGTCACGTCCCCTTCGACCAGGGCATCGACATGGCGGCAACGGCGACGGTGTGCGCCGGCCGGGCAGGAACAGCGCAGATAAGGGCCGTCCGCCTGCTCCTCGAACGCGAGGACGTAGCGGTTGCCGGTGCTGCCGCGCATGGCGAAGCGCAGTTCCCCCTTCGGACGAAGATCGACGATGCCGGAGGCCCTGATGGCCCGGGCGGAGGTGGAGCGGGTGAAGTCGCGTCGCGGCGTCGCGGCGGCTTGTATCGGCGTCAGGCCGAGGCCGCGGGCGAGATCGGCGATGTCGGCCGCGCCGGTCTCGCGCAGGGCGGCGAGGGCGATCTCGGCGCAGGCATAGGCATCCTCGCCCGCATCGTGGTGCTCGAAGCGGATCCCGAGGCGCGCGGCGACCTTCGCGAGGCCGTGGCCGGCCGGATCGGGAAAGATGCGCCGGGCAATCTGCAGCGTGCAATGGCCCATCAGTTCAGGCACCGGCTCGCCCCAGGCCGTGAGCGAGGCGGCGAGCACGCCCATGTCGAAGCCGGCATTGTGGGCGAGGAGGAGCCGGCCGCCGAGGTCCGGCGCGAATTCGGCGAAGACCTCGGGAAAGCTCGGCGCATCGCGCACATCCGCCGGCAGGATGCCGTGGACGCGGATGTTGCCCGGCGAGAACCGCATCTGCGGCGGGCGGATCAGGCGGGATTCGCGCCGCACCACGCGGCTCCCCTCGATCCAAGCGAGCCCGACCGCGCAGGCGCTGTCGCGCCGCTCGTTGGCGGTCTCGAAATCGATCGCGACGACGCTCATGGGCATCAGATTAGGGGGCCGCCGGCCCGTCCCGCAACCCGTACCCGATGGACCTCTTACCGCAAGGGCGCTCGCGACCGCGCCAGATGTCGTGATGGACGCGGCCGGGGACCGGCCAGCTCGGTAACCGTTGTTCGGTGCAACGATGGGATGATCGAGGTCGTCATGAACGTGTTCTCGCGCCGGGGCCTGATGGCCGCTGCCGGTGGGGTCGCTCTGGGAGCCGGCTCAGCCCGCGCGGCCCAGGAGCCGCAGCCAGTGGAGGGGGACAGGGGCGCGCCGATCCTCGGCCCGAGCAACGCCGCCCGTGAGGCGGAAGACCCCTTCACCGTCGCGCCGCCGAAGACCGACCACGGCACTCTGCCGAACCTGAAATGGTCGTTTGCGGACAGCCATATGCGTCTGGAGAAGGGCGGCTGGGCCCGGCAGACGACGATCCGCGAGCTGCCGGTCTCCACTGCCATGGCCGGCGTCAACATGCGGCTGAAGGCCAACGTCGTCCGGGAGATGCATTGGCACAAGGAGGCCGAATGGGCCTACATGCTCAAGGGCCGCGCCCGGATCACCGCCATCGATCAGGACGGGCGCACCTTCGCCGACGACGTGGCGGAAGGCGACCTCTGGTACTTCCCCTCCGGCATTCCGCACTCGATCCAGGGACTCGACGGGCCGGAGGATGGCTGCGAATTCCTGCTGGTGTTCGATGACGGCGGCTTCTCGGAAGATTCGACCTTCCTGATCACCGACTGGCTCGCCCACACGCCGCGCGAGGTGCTCGCCAAGAATTTCGGCCTGCCGGAAAGCGCCTTCGACGCGATCCCCAAGGAGGAACTCTATATCTTTCCCGGCCCGACGCCGGGCCCACTCTCGGATGACAAGCTCGGCGGAGCGGGGCCGGTGCCGAAGACCTTCAGCCACCGGATGCTGGCGCAGGAACAGATCCGCCTAGCCGGCGGCACCGTGCGGATCACCGATTCCTCGATCTTTCCGGCCTCCGCCACCATTGCCGCCGCGCTGGTCGAGCTGGAGCCCGGCGCGATGCGCGAGCTGCACTGGCACCCGAATGGCGACGAATGGCAATACTACCTCTCCGGGCGCGGGCGGATGACGGTCTTCGGCTCGGAATCGAAGGCGCGCACCTTCGATTATCAGGCCGGCGATGTCGGCTACGTACCCTTCGCCATGGGCCACTATATCGAGAATACCGGCGATACCCCGCTCACCTTCCTGGAGATGTTCCGCAGCCCGCGCTATGCGGACATCTCTCTCCGGCAATGGATGGCCCTGACCCCGCACGCCCTGGTGCAGGCCCATACCAAGCTCGACCGGACTGCGATCGACGATCTACCCCAGGCCAAGGCGCAGGTCGTGCCGGGAAGGCCGGCTTGAAGTGCCATACAAAACTCCCGAGGACGCACCGTTTCCCCTCTGGTCGCGACGGCGCAGCGGACGTTTTGTGAGAGACACCTAATCGACCGTGCCGAGTTGGCGGTCGAAGATCGCGCGCACCGTCCGCCGCTCCTCGTCGAGCCGGGCCGTGAGCGCCTTCGCGTCCGGCAGGTTCGCGGCCCGGGCAAGGCGTGCCAGGGCGACGGGAGAGGCCTCGGTGGGATCTCCCTCGACCATCAGGCGCTGCCATTGATGCACGTCGTCGAGGAGGCGGTAGGCATCCCTCAGGCGCTCCGCCTCCTCGGCGTCGATCAGGCCCGCCTGCGCCGCCTCGGAAAACACATCCGGTGCGGCGCGGCCGATCAGGTCGGGATGGGCATGGGCGTGGCCGAGTACCAGGGCCTGGGCCAGGAAATCGAGGTCGAGCAGGCCACCGGGGCTGAGCTTCAGATCGAGGGGGCCGTGATCGCCCTTCTCCCGCTCGACCGTGGCTCGCATCTCGCGGACGGAACGGTGGACATTCTCCCAATCCCGCGCCTGCATCAGGGCGTCGCGGATCGTCTCCTGAGCCTCCGCGGCGAGGCTCGGGTCTCCGGCGATCACGCGGGCGCGGGTGAGCGCCATATGCTCCCACAGGTCGGCCTCGTCCCGCTGATAGGCACGGAAGCTGCGGAACTGCGCCGCCACCGCCCCCTGGCCGCCACCGGGCCGCAGGCGCAGATCCACCTCGTAGAGCAGGCCGCGCCGGGTCGGCGCGGTCAGGGCCGCGACGAGGCGCTGGGTCAGCCGGTTATAGGCGACCGCCGCATCGACGGGCTTCGGCCCGGCGCTGGTGCGATTCTCCGGGTCGAAATCGTACAGCACGACGAGATCGAGATCGGATTCCGCCGTGAGCTGGCGCGAGCCGAGGCGGCCATAGCCGAGCACGACCATGCGGCCCTGCGGCACCGCACCATGATCCGCGAAAAAGGCGTGCGAGGTCGTCTCCCAGGCCGTGGCGACGGCGGCGTCGGCGATGGCCGAGAAGGCTTCGCCCGCTGCGCGCGGCGCCAGGATGCCGGAGAGCAGCCGGGCCCCGGCGAGGAAGCGCAGTTGCCGGGCCGCGTCGCGACTGCGGTCGAGGAAGACCTCGTGGCTGTCGGGCTTGCCGAGCAGGGCGCGGTAATGCGCGGCGATGGCCGAGGGATCGACGGCAGGGTCGACGAATTCGGGGTCGATCACCGCATCGAGCACATGCGGCGAGAAGGCGACGGTGCCCGCAAGCCGCGGCGCGCTGCCGAGCAGGTCGGCGAAGAGCAGCCGAAGCCGCTCATGCTCGCGCAGGATCGTCAGCAGTTCAACCGCCGCCGGCATACGGCCGAAGGCGCGGTCGAGATTGGCCAGGGCCGCATCCGGGTCCGGCGTGCCCGCGACTGCCTGAAGCAGGGCCGGGACGAGTTCGGTCAGCACCTCGCGGGCACGGGCGCTGCGCACGGCCGCCCGTCGCCCGAAATGCCAGCCGCGCACGGTGTCGGAGACGCGCTCGGGATCGCGGAAGCCGAGGCTGCGCAGAGTGGCGAGCGTGGCCGGATCGTCGGCGGCGCCACTGAAGACGAGATCGCCGACCTCCGAGGAGAGATCCGGCCCGGCCTCGAACAGCAGGGCGTAATGGGCCTGCACCCGGCGGGCATGGCCGAGCAGGGCCGCCTCGAAGCCGGCGAGGTCCGGGAAGCCGGTGAAGCGCGCGAAGTCTTCCAGCTCGGCCCGGTCGGTCGGCAGGCGCTGGGTCTGCTCGTCGCGCACCATCTGCAGGCGGTGCTCGACCGTGCGGAGGAAAGCATAGGCCGCGCTCAGCTCGTCGCGCGCCTCGGCGGAGATCCATCCATCCTCGTGCAGGCTGGCCAGCATCGGTACGGTCGAGCGCCCGCGCAGGCTCGGCCGCCGGCCACCGAAGACCAGTTGCTGGGTCTGGACGAAGAACTCGATCTCGCGGATGCCGCCGCGCCCGAGCTTGATGTCGTGACCGGCGACCGCGAGCGCCTCGTGCCCGCGCACCGCATGGATCTGGCGCTTCATGGCGTGCACGTCGGCAATCGCCGCGAAGTCGAAATATTTGCGCCAGATGAAGGGTCTGAGATCGGCGAGAAAGCGCTCGCCCGCCGGGATGTCGCCGGCGATGGCCCGTGCCTTGATGAAGGCCGCCCGCTCCCAGTTCTGGCCGGTGGTCTCGTAATAGACGTAAGCCGAGGCGAGGCTCATGGCGGTGGGAGTCGAGCCGGGATCGGGGCGGAGCCTGTAATCGACCCGGTGGACATAGCCATCGCGGGTGCGCTCCTGCAGCAGCTTCGACACGCCTTGCGCGAGCTTTGTGAAGAAGGGCGTCGGCTCCAACCCCTCCTTCAGCGGCGCGGCCTTGGGATCGAAGAAGACGATCAGGTCGATATCGCTCGAGTAGTTGAGCTCACGCCCGCCGAGCTTGCCGAGCCCCAGCACCACGAGGCCGGACCTGGCCTGGGGATCCTCCCCCTCCACCGGACGGAAGCGGCCAGCGGCCGCCGCCTGCAGAAGCATGGCATCGACCGCCGCCGCGACGGAGGCGTCGGCGAAGTCGGAGAGCGCGGCGGTCACCCGCTCCAGCGGCCAGAGCCCGCCAATATCCGCGAGGGCGACCAGGAGGGCGTGCTCGGCACGGTTCCGGCGCAGGAGTTTGCCAACCGCGTCGAGATCGGGCGCGGCGCCCTCCCCGCCCCGGCCGGCGGCCCGCTGGCTCGCAATCAACCGGGAGTCGGCGGCCTCCGGCGATTCCTGGAAAAGCCGAGCCAGGCGGTTCGGATCGCGGGAGGCCAGGGACCAGAGGAAGGTGGAATGGTCGGCAAGCGCCATGAGAAGATCGGCGGCCGGCCCTTCGCGCAGGGATTCGGGCAGGAAATCGGCGATGTCGCCCAGGCGCTGCCGCGCCGCTTCCGGGTTGGACAGCCTCGGGGCCTGTCCCAGCCGCTCGATCAGGGAAGCGGTGCCGTCCTGGGCGATGTGCCCCTTATCGCGCCTGCCCATGCCGATCCTTCTTCGCTTCGCGGCCTCCGCCGTGCCATCGCTCGGCGGGTCTGCCCATCAAACGCGCAAATCGATCTGTGCCAAGGGGCAAGAGCGTTGGCGAGAGAGAGGTCGAGTGCGGGAGGAAGCGCGTCCGTGACGGAATTTTTCACTGCCTCATCCGTCCTGTCAGATGTATTCCAGGAGCGAAGTCGGGCGTTCGCCGTTGATCTCCGGCCGGGAACGGAGTGCCATCTTTCACGGATCTAACCGCACGCTTCTCTGCGACCGAGGACAACACGGATCGATGACCCTTCCCCACCTGATTCCCCTTGCCGAGGCGGCGGCCTTCACGCTGGGTTGCGCGGTGATCGGCAGCCGGCGGTTCGATCCTCAGCGCCTGGGAGCGGCCCTGGCCTGTGCGACCGTGGCGCTGCTTCTGGTCCTGCTGATCGTCTCGCTTCCGTACAGCCCGCAGGCGGGCCTGGCCGATCCGGACGGACCCCGTAACTTCCTCAACTGATCGGCTTATTCTCCACCGTCTCCGGCAGGCTCAGCTCGGCGGCAAGTCCCGGCCCGTTATCGCCGAGGTCGAACCGTCCGCCATGCAGCCGCGCGACCGCGTTGACGAGGCTGAGCCCGAGGCCGAAACCGGGACGTGAACGGGCCGCGTCGAGGCGCACGAAGCGGTCGAGCACCCGCCCGCGCTCCGCGGCCGGAATGCCGAGCCCCCGATCGGCCACCCGGATCCGGATCGAGCCCTCGCCGCGTCGGGCGCTGACGGCCACCTCACCGCCCTCCGGCGCCGTGGAAGGCCCGCCATACTTGATGGCGTTGTCGATGAGGTTGGCGACGGCCTGCCCCACCAACTCGCGGTTGCCATCGAGTATCAGCCCCGGCTCGATGCTGACGCTCAGGCTCAGGCCCTTTTCCTCGGCCAGCGGTTCATAGAGTTCGGCGACCTCGCGGGCGACCTCCCCGGCATCGAAGCGGCGGAAGCTTTCAGGGGCGCTGCCGGCCTCCAGGCGGGCGATGGTGAGCAGCGCATTGAACACCCGGATCAGGCCGTCGCTGTCTTCGATGACACCCTCGAGGGCCGCGCGCAGCTCATCCGGGGTCTCGGCGGTCCGCAGGGCCTCGTCGGCCCGGTTGCGCAGGCGGGTGAGCGGCGTCTTGAGATCGTGGGCGATGTTGTCAGACACCTCCTTCATGCCGCGCATCAACTCGCCGATGCGCTCCAGCATCAGGTTCAGGTTCTGGGCGAGGCGGTCGAGTTCGTCGCCGGTTCCGGCCATTCGCAGGCGGCCGTCGAGATTTCCGGCCATGATGGTGCGGGTCGTCTCGGTCATGTCATCGACGCGTTTGAGCACGCGGCTCGCGACGAACCATCCGCCGACGACGCCGAGCAGCACCACCAGGGCCAGGGAGGAGCCGAAGGTATTGCCGATGGCGGCCCGCAGGCGGTCGCGTTCCTCGGTGTCGCGGCCGACGAGGAGACGGAAACCGCCGGCCAGGGTGTAGACCCGCATGATCGCCCGGTGCTCGGCCCGGTCCGATTCCTTGCCGCGGCCGTAGACGCCCTCGTACTGGCCGGGACGGGACAGGATCCCGCTCGGCACCCGGCTCACATTGCCGACGACATGTTCTCCCGCCGGGGTGGTGACAAGGTAGAGCGAGGCGCCGGGCTCCTGCGCCCGCCGTTCCACTACGGCGATGAGGCGGCGCAGGCCGCCGGCCGTGTATTGCTCGGACAGGCCGTTGATCTCGGCGTCGATGGTCGAGACGATCTGGTCGTCGAGCACCCGCCGTGCGTTCCAGGCGACATAGCCGAGGCCGAGCGAGGCGAGCAGCGCGAACAGCACGAGATAGGCGAGCGACAGCTTGAAGGCCGTCGTGCGGAAAATCTTCCCGAGCCGCGCGAGGCGACCGTCCTGCGGCGGGGCGGGCGCTTCGGTCACGGGAGCTGCGGCTCGTCCGCCCGGATGACGTAGCCGGCGCCGCGCACCGTATGGATCATCGGATTCTCGAAGCCGCGATCGATCTTCCCGCGCAGACGCGAGACGTGAACGTCGATGACGTTGGTCTGCGGATCGAAGTGGTAGTCCCAGACATGCTCCAGCAGCATCGTGCGGGTCACGACCTGGCCGGCATGGCGCATGAGGTATTCGAGCAGCCGGAATTCGCGGGGCTGCAGCACGATCTCGCGGCCGGCCCGGGTGACGCGGTGCGACAGACGGTCGAGCTCGAGATCCCCGACCCGGTAGGCGGTGGCCTCGGTCGCATTCGGGGCGCCGGCCCGGCGGCGGGCGAGCACCTCGGTGCGGGCCAGCAGCTCGGAGAAGGCATAGGGTTTCGGCAGGTAATCATCGCCGCCCGCGCGCAGGCCCTTCACCCGGTCGTCCACCTGCCCGAGAGCGGAGAGGATCAGGACCGGCGTAACGATCTCCTGTTCGCGCAGGGAGCGGACGAGCGAGAGTCCGTCGAGCTTCGGCAGCATCCGGTCGACGATCAGCACATCGTAATCGCCCTCGCGGGCGAGCGCATAGCCGTCGAGGCCGTCGCCGGCATGGTCCACAGCGTGACCGGCTTCCCGGAACGCTTTGACCAGATAGGCGGCGGCCTCGCGGTCGTCCTCGATGATGAGCAGGCGCATGACGCCGTTAGATAGGCGCGGCCTCTCAGGAGCGCGAGGCGCTGACGGCGAGTTCCGGCTTGTGGTTAAGGGTCTGGAACACGACGCAGTAACGCTCCGTGAGCTTGAGCAGCTGGTCGAGCTTCTCCTGCGGAGCGTCGGTCTCGAGATCGAAGGTCAGGCGGATCGCCCGGAAGCCCACCGGCGCCTCCTTGTCGACGCCGAGCGTACCGCGGAAATCGAGATCGCCCTCGGCGCTGACGGTGCCGCTCTTCAGCGGGATTTCGAGGGCGGTCGCCACCGCCTTCACCGTGACGCCGGCACAGGCGACGAGGGCTTCGAGCAGCATGTCGCCGGAGCACAGCTCGGCCCCCGAACCGCCGGTCGCCGGGTGCAGGCCCGCCACCGCGAGGGCGCGTCCCGTCTCGACCTTGCAGGCGATGCTGGTGTCATCGAGCGCCCCCTTCGCCCTGAGGGTGATCACAGCGGAATCCGGTGCCTCCCGATACTTGTTCTTGAGGGGGGCCTGGAGAGCGCGCAGGGCGTTGGCGTCCATGGGTGTGTCCTCCATTTTTTTGGTAGGGCCGGGCTTAGCGGTTTTCCGGCGGCCTTAACACCTCAGAACGAGCTGCCTCCGGCCAGTTGCGGCGCGCGGGAGGGCTCGTGAGGCCGCAGCGAGCGGTCGAGGGCCGCCAGGATCGTGCGGGTCGCCGCCTCGCTCGCCGGAGTCGCGGGATCGCGCGGACGGCGCATCGAGAGGGCGACGGCGTCGTCGAGGCGTCCGGGCCGGGGACGCATGACGATGGCCCGGTCCGCCAGCGCCACCGCCTCGGCCACGTCGTGGGTGACGATCAGCACCGTCGGCCGCACCTCCTCCCAGAGAGCGAGAAGATGGCGGTGCAGATCCTTGCGGGTGAAGGCGTCGAGGGCCGAGAACGGCTCGTCGAGCAAAAGCACCCTGGGATTGGCGACGAAGGCGCGGGCGATGGACACGCGCTGCTGCTGCCCGCCGGACAATTCGCGTGGCCAACGGCGGGCATGTTCGGCGAGGCCGACGCGCTCCAGGGCATGGGCGACACGCTCCGCCCGCTCCGATTTCGGCAGGTGGTGGATGCCGAAGCCGACATTGTCCGCCACATCGAGCCAGGGCAGCAGGCGCGGCTCCTGGAAGACGAGGCCGACGCCGGGATGGGGCCGGGTGATCGGCTCGCCATCGAGGGTGATGCGGCCGGCGCTCGGCCGATCGAGCCCGGCGATGAGGCGCAGCAGCGTGGTCTTCCCGCAGCCCGACCCGCCGATCAGGGCGACGATCTCGGCGCTCTGCACCGCGAGATCGATCCCCTCCAGGGCACGGGTGCCGTCGGCATAGGTCTTGGCGAGGCTCTGGATGGTCAGCATGGCGGCGTCACAGCGTCTCCCGCGCGGTGTCCTGCCAGCGCACCAGGGGTGTGGTCAGGGCGACGAGCAGAGCATCGGCGGCCTTGCCGACGACGGCGAAGCTGATGATCGCAGCCAGGATCTGGTCGGGCTTGCTGAATTGCTGGCCGTCGAGCAGCAGATATCCGAGCCCTTCCGAGGCCCCCATCAATTCAGCGGCCACCACGAACAGGAAGCCGAGGCCGAGCCCGGTG
>DYYG01000048.1 GCA_020741775.1 Methylorubrum populi | reverse complement strand
GGGAAAGCCCGCCAAGGTCGCCATCGTCGCCACCGGCCGCCGCCTCGTCGTCCTCGCCAATGCCCTCGTCCGAGACGACAAAACCTTCGCCGAAAGCGACGTGGCCAATTGACCCGCAATACAGTCGCCGTTTGCCAGATCCGTTTGATCCCTTCGGGCTGGCGGATCTCGGCTTCGCTCAGGCGCCGCGCGGGCTTGCTGAGACTGAAAACCGCTCGGATCGAGCGGATCTCCGTATCAGCCCTTCTCGTCGCGCTTCACCGCCTGCCACGCCGCTTCCATGGCGGGGAGGGCGGTCTCCGGGAGGGTGTGCCCCCCGGCGGCGAGGCGGTCGGCCATGGCGGTGAAGCGGCGCTCGAATTTGAGAATGCCCCAGCGCAGGGCCTCCTCCGGATCGACCCCGGCATGGCGGGCGAGGTTGGCCACCGAGAACAAGAGGTCGCCGATCTCCTCGAACACCGCCTCCGGGTCGCCCGCGCCCAAGCTCTCCTCGACCTCGTCCACCTCCTCGCGCACCTTGGCGAGCACCTGGGCCGCATCCGGCCAATCGAAGCCGACGACGGCCGCGCGCTTCGAGATGCGGTCGGCCCGGGCCAGGGCGGGGAGGGCGCGGGACACTCCGGCGAGCGGACCCGCCGCCTCCGCCCGAGCCGTCTCCCTGCCTGCTTCCTTGCCCGCCTTCGCCTTCTCCGCGCGCTCCTGCGCCTTGATGATCTCCCAGGCCGCCTTGATCGCCGCCGGGTCGGTCGGGCGCGTCTCAGGAGGCAGGAACGCCCCCGTGGCATCGAAGACATGCGGGTGGCGCCGGATCAGCTTGGCGCAGATCGCCTCCGCCACGTCGTCGAAGCGGAAGGCGCCGGCCTCTTCCGCGATCCGCGCCTGGAACACGACCTGCAGCAGCAGGTCGCCGAGTTCGTCGCGCAGATCGCTCGCGTCGCCGCGCTCCACCGCGTCGGCGACCTCGTAGGCCTCCTCGATCGTGTAGGGGACGATGCTCGCATGGGTCTGGGCCAGATCCCAGGCGCAGCCCCGTTCCGGATCGCGTAGCCGCGCCATCAGCGCCCGCAGCCTGTCGATCGGTGCCTCGTGCATCGCTCCGGTCCCCTCCCGCCTGTCTCCGGTCATCCCCACTCATAAACCGTCCGGTGTGGCGGCGCAGCGTCGGGTTCACTCACCGAATCGGGGAGAGGAGGGGCGTAGCCTGTGCAAAATTCCCTGTATTCCTTTTGAAAAAACAGGAAAGAGCCGCCGTTCGTTTTGGCGAACGTACCTCTCCCTCCCCTAGGAAAGCTATCTGTTAAGGATTCTCAGGGAGTCAGTTCGGCAAGTTATAAGGGGACGCAAAAACCCCTTTCTTTCCCGTGGCTTGAACCCTGTTCGCGCATCGAACTCTGCGCGATTCCGTATGGAACTCTGCGGGGAGGCGCATTGGATTCTGCGGGGCCGACGGGGCATCCCGCATCGGATTCTGCGCGGGGCCGTACCGGATTCAGCGTGCATAACCGCTTCCGGCGGTGGATCGTGGGGACAAGCCGGCGGCCCCGGGGGCGTATCGAACTCTGCGTGGAGCGTTTCGGGCGGGGGCGGGGCGTATCGATCTCTGCGTGCCCCTTCATGGGTCCCTCTGGTGCCCTGTCGGCCCCGTTTCGGCGGCGTGGCCGACAGACCTGTGCAGGACTCACCCCGCCAAGCGTGGATTCCCGGGAAAACTCCCGAGGGCCACGGGACTCCGCGGAGCCGAATCGCGACAGATCGGTTGGCGGCAAAGGGGCAGTCCTGCCCCCGCAAGCGAGGAAGACGTGACGCGCAGCGACAGCATCGCCCGGCCGGACGGGCCGGGCTCCGGACGCGGGAGGCGGTGAGGGGAGGCGATGTCGGGGCTTGAGGCCAAGATCGCCGCGATCCGCGATGCGGACCTGCTGGCGGAGCTGGAGGCGGCGCGGGGCGGATTCCTGTTCGCGCCGATCGTCGAGCACCTCCTGTTCCGGCAGCGCGAGCGCGACGCCGCCCGGGCCGAGGAGGGCGCCCAGGCCCAGGCCCGCGAGGCCATGGGCCGCGACCGCCGCCGCCGGGATGCCGTGCGCGAGGTGATCGAGAACGAGCCGACGGGGCCGGAAAACCTCCAGCATCTCCACTCGGTGCTGGCGCTCTGCGGCCTGCCCTACCGCGATCCCGGACCCGCCCGCGACTTCGTGCGGGAATATGGGCGGAACTCGCTCAGCCTCTCCGCCGGGCGCCTGAAGAACCCGGTGACCGGCGAGATGGAGGCGCAGGGCCTGCCCTACGGCCCCAAAGCCCGGCTGGTGCTGCTGCACCTCTGCACCGAGGCGGTGCGGCAGAGGAGCCCGGTCATCGAGGTCGCCGACAGCCTCTCCGGCTTCATGAAGGCCATGGGCTTCGCCGTCACCGGCGGCGAGCGCGGCACCATCGGCGCCTTCAAGGAACAGCTCAACCGCCTCGCCGCCTGCTCGATGCAGATCGGCCTGTGGGACGGGGAGGGGCAGGCCTCGACCCTCAACGTGCCCCCGTTCCGCCAGCTCGAACTCTGGCGGCGCGGCGATGACGGCCTGGTCTGGCAGCGCACGGTCTCGTTCCACCAGGATTTCTACGACAGCCTGATCCAGCACGCCCTGCCGGTCGATATCCGCGCGGCGCGGGCCTTCTCCGGCTCGGCGCGCAAGCTCGACCTGCTGTTCTGGACCGGCTACCGCCTGCGCGCCCTGCAGCGGCCCCTGCGGCTCACCTGGGACAATCTGCACCGCCAGTTCGGGGCGGAGAATGCCAGCCTGCGCAGCTTCCGCCAGGCCTTCAAGACGGATCTCGCCGGCCTGCTGGAGGTGTTTCCGCGGCTGCGGATCGATCTCGACGAGGGCGGCATGCTGCTCCACCCCGCCGATCCCGGCAGCCTGCTGGTGCCGCCCAAGGCGGCCCGTACCGCCCGCGCGGCGGCCCGCGCCTGATCCGGTTACTCGCTCGATCCAAGCGGTCACTCAATCGGCAAACCGATCTCACGGGCTTCGAGACGGGCGCTCTCGCTCGCCGCCACCGCTGAGGCGAAGCGGAATATCCCGATTATGGAATATTCCCTAGCGGGGTCGATCGCTGCTTACGGAACGAGCGTTCCTGAGCGGGGCGCACGGGGATCATTCCCTCGTTCAGAAGGAATGTTCCGTTCCCTGCGTCAGGGCAGAACCCGCGCACGGAGTCTCGTCCGGAACGGAAGAAAGGGAAGGAATAGACTCGCCTTCCATTCCCTGCTGTGGCACTATTCCTTTCGATAGAATATTGCGTCTCGGAAGAAGCGGTCGGAAGATTCCCCCATGGTTCTGTCGGAAGCCGAAGCCCTGGCGCGGCTCGAGGAATTGCGCCGGCAGCGCGATGCGATCGAACGGCAGATCGCCGATCTCCTGCTCTATCTCGAACTCGGCCGCCGCCTCGGCGGCCCGGCCGGTCCTGCCGCGCTCCCGCCGGACAGGGCCGAGCCCGCGCAGGCGCCGTCTCCCCCGGTTCCGCCGCCCCCCGCTCCAGCCCCCATTCCAGCCTCCCCTGCGGCCGTGCCGGCCGGCGAGCGCGACCGGCCTCCGGCGCCGCCCGCCGCCGAAGCGGGGGAGCCGGAGGCCGGCCTGTCGGAGACGGTGCTGGCCCGCCGCTACGGCCGGGCGGTGATCGAGGCGTCCCTGGCGGTGCTGGAGGAGGCGGGCCGGCCGCTCCATGCCAGCGAGATCCTGGTGGGGCTGACGGAGCGGGGCTTCACGCTCCCGGGCCAGGATCCGGTGGCGGCGCTCAACACGCGGCTGTGGAAGCGTTCCGGCCCCGGCGGTCCGCTGAAGCGCCTGGGCGAGGCCGTCTACGCGCCGGCCGATCCCGACGAGGGATGAGGGGAGCGGGCGGACGGGACATGTCCGCCCCGCCTCCTCTCAGCGCGAGGCCGTGATGGCGCCGACGGGCTCGGCCGCCCGGCGGTTCTCCCGGGCCCCCGCCGCGGCGGAGGGAGACCGGGCCTGCTCGAAGGCGTTGCCGTCGCGCCCCAGGGCTTCGCCATGGGCGAACAGGGCCTGCATGTAGGGCTGGTCGAAGGGCCGCTCCGAGGTCTGGGTGAAGCGCCCGTCGATGAGGGCCACCCGCAGGTCGAGCCCGGTCCGTTCGGCATAGGTCCTGGTCAGGGCCAGCGCCGCCCGGGTCTGCGCCTTGATCGCCGCCGACATGGTGCGGCCGAGCACCGAGAGGGTGGTGCGGGAGGCCATCTGGAAGTCCGGCGCGAGCCGGTTGTTGATCACGAGATAGACCCGGTCCGTCGGCAGGCGGAGCCGGGTCTCCCCGTCGAGAGCCGCCGCCGGTGCGAGGTAGAACGGTGCCATCGCCCCGCCGTCGTCATGCAATTCCGTGATCGACTTGATCGATTTGGCCTTCGCGCCGCTCTCGACCTCCGCCGGAATCGCCACCGGCGGGAAGACGCCCGGCACGGCGGTGGAGGCGAGGACGATGGAACGGAACAGGGCCAGCGCCCGGGGATCGCCGGTCGCGGCGTTGCGCGTGGCGATGGCGCCCATGTCCCACAGGATGGGACGTTCGCTGTCGACCTGGGTCGTGGCGACCAGCAGGCGGCGGCCCTTGGCATGCTCGGCCGCCACGGCCTTCAGCAGGGCGGGGGTCACCGCGCGCGCGATCCGCTCCTTCAGCGGCCAGGTATCGGTGAGCGAATCCCGCGTGCCGCCGAACTCGAACACGTCGGCGGCCGAGATCCCGGTATAGTTCTGCTTCAGCGCCGCATCGGCCCGCTCCCCGAGGGTCGGCGCCGCGAAGGCGAAGGGGGCGATCAGGGCTCCCGTCGAGACGCCGGTGACGACGCCGAAGGCGGGGCGGTCGCCGCGCTCGGACCAGCCCGTCAGCAGACCGGCCGCGAAGGCACCGTTCTCGCCCCCGCCGGAGAGCACCAGCCAGGGATCGGAGGCCCGTGCGGCCCCGTCGATCAGGGACTGGAACGCGGCCACGTCGTCCCCGGCGATCCGTATCGAGGCCGGCAGGCCCTCGGGCCGGGCCGCCGCCGCCTCGGCGGCGGTGTAGTCCGGCCGTTCGTCCGCCGGCTTCTTCCCCTTCTCCGCGGCGAGCGCCCCCTGCGACAGGCTGAGCGCGACGAGGAAGCCGGCCAGCACCCGGCCGCTCACCGGGCCGGGCATGATCCTCACCCGCCGCCGCGCCGCGCCTCCACCCGTCTCGGCGCGGAGCGCGTCCGGCTTCGGTTTCGAAATCGGTTCTCTGAACAGTTTCGGCATCGCCCACGTCTCCCGACGGTGTTCGACAGCCCGCCTCGGCCGGAAAACCCGGCCCCGCGGCGGTCCGTTCCGTTCTGTTCGTCCGGCGCGACTGCTTCGCCGGGCAAGCTTTGTCGTTTCGCTGTTCCGGATCGTGCGTTTCGGCACGCTGCTCGGATCTGCGGCGGCCAACGAAATCCTGGCAACGAAACGTTCGTCACGAAACCTTGGCGAGGACTTCGGCCGTGCCGGGATTGTCTTGCGAGCGGCGCCTCCGTGCAATCCTCCCACCCGCTGTTCCCCGGAGGTATCCCCCGCCTGTCGGGTCCGGTCCGGCCCACCGCGATGGCGATATCGGAGTAATCCGGACCGGGGCGGGGCCGCCGGTTCGGCAGCGCCGCAGGAAGCATCACCCGCCGAGGCACGTCCGCGCCCTGCGCCGAGCGTCAGGCTCATCACATCGGCGCTGGGGGCCGAAGGTCGGCTTTACGCCGGGGGGCGGCGTGCTCTAACGCCTGGAGACACACGCCAAACCGGAGACCGAGATCCGATGAAACTGCCGCGCCGCTTCTTCCAGCCGCTCGCCGCCGGTGCGCCCGAGCCGTTCCGCGAGCTGCCGATCAAGCTCGAGCGGATGATCCACTTCGTTCCGCCCCATAACGAGAAGGTCCGCGCCCGCGTGCCCGAGCTCGCCAAGACGGTCGACGTGGTGCTCGGCAACCTGGAGGACGCGGTGCCCGCCGACCAGAAGGAGGCGGCGCGCAAGGGCTTCGTCGAGATGGCCAAGGCCACCGATTTCGCCGCCAGCGGCACCGGCCTGTGGACCCGCATCAACGCCCTCAACTCTCCCTGGATTCTCGACGACCTGTTCACCCTGGTCGCCGAGGTCGGCTCCAAGCTCGACGTGGTGATGGTGCCGAAGGTCGAGGGCCCCTGGGACATCCACTACATCGACCAGCTGCTGGCCCAGATCGAGGCCCGGCACAACGTCACCAAGCCGATCCTCGTCCACGCCATCCTCGAGACCGCCGAGGGCGTGGCCAATGTCGATGCCATCGCCTCCGCCTCGCCCCGCATGCACGGCATGAGCCTGGGCCCGGCCGATCTCGCGGCGTCGCGCGGCATGAAGACCACCCGCGTCGGCGGTGGCCATCCGGATTACCGGGTCATCGCCGATCCCAAGGGCGATGGCGAGCGCGCCTCCGCCCAGCAGGACCTGTGGCACTACACCATCGCCCGGATGGTCGATGCCTGCATGGCCAACGGCATCAAGGCCTTCTACGGCCCCTTCGGCGACTTCTCGGATTCGGCCGCCTGCGAGGTCCAGTTCCGCAACGCCTTCCTGATGGGCTGCGCCGGTGCCTGGACGCTGCATCCGAGCCAGGTGGCGCTGGCCAAGACCGTGTTCGCCCCCGATCCGGCCGAGGTGAACTTCGCCGTCCGCATCGTCGAGGCGATGCCCGACGGTACCGGCGCGGTGATGATCGACGGCAAGATGCAGGACGACGCCACCTGGAAACAGGCCAAGGTCATCGTCGATCTCGCCCGTCTGGTGGCCGACAAGGACCCGGACCTGGCCAAGGTCTACAATCTGCCCTGATCGCTGCCGATGATACGCGCCCGCCCGGATGGAACCGAGCGGGCGCGAAGCCTATCTATCGGTCATGACCCAGACCAGCATGAGAACCGCCAAGTTCGGCCTCGGGGCGGTGGTCCGGCACAGGATCTACCCGTTCCGGGGCGTCGTATTCGACGTGGACCCGGAATTCGCCAATACCGAGGAATGGTGGCTCGCCATCCCCGAGGAGGTCCGGCCGCGCAAGGACCAGCCGTTCTACCACCTGCTCGCCGAGAACGCGGACAGCGAATACGTCGCCTATGTCTCGGAGCAGAACCTCGTGCCCGACACCTCCGGCGAGGCCCTGCGCCATGCCGGCATCAGCGAGGTGTTCGAGCGCAGCGCCGATGGCGCCTACCGCATACGGATCGGCCACGCCAACTGAGCGCGGCCGCACCATCGGTCGAGAAAAAAGGGAACGCCGGCGCTGCGGGCGTTCCTTTTTTGTCGATCCGAGGCGCCACGGGCGCCTTGAGGCATGGACCGGATCAGGAGATCAGGTCGAGCTTGTCCGTCATGAAGCCGGCCGCTCGCAGCCCGTCGGGCAGGGCGGCATAATCGGCATAGCCGGCCTCTCGGGCCATGGCATCGAGGGCGGTGCGCTCGTCGTCGGCGCTTCCGGTCCACAGGATCGCGCCGCTCGTCTTCTGCCGGATCTGAAAAATGCTCATCGTCATCCGTCCGTTGTCGGGAATGTCTGCAGGGACAACCCGAGACGGGCGGCCCGGTTGCAGCCGCCGCGTCGAGCGCGGAAGCCCGTCCGGGATCCGCTCTCGACAATGACCCGCATCCGAGGGCGCGCCGCCAGCATCGCATAGGTCGCACCTTGGGCAGCGCCGGGCAGTGCTGGGTGGATGGGAGCAGACTTGCGGAGATCGGCCGCTCGATAGGCTCGCCATCGCGCGAATGCGGCGGAGTTGCGTCGCGCGCGGGGAGCGAAGCTTTTCGAAACACTTTTGATTTACTGACTGCGTCACCGCTCTGCGCCCGTCACGGATGCCTGCGGTCGACGGATGGCCGATGCAGGAATCGCGGGACCGGTATGGAGGCCAGACGTCGCGCGATGCGCGGCGCGGGGACTTCGTCGTCCTCGTCTCGGATCGGCCCGAGCGGGCGGAGCGGCTCGCCCGCGGCATCGCCCTGGTCCTGCCCTGCCGCGTGATCGAGCCGGGCGTGGCCCTTCCCGCCGGCCCGCCGGCCGCCTTCCTCGTCGATCTCGCCGCCGACCTGACCAAGGCCAGGGCCGGGGGGCAGGAGGGAGCCGCCTGGATCGCCGCGATCACCGCCGCCATCCGCGCGAGCGGGCTGCCGTGTCTCTATCTCTCCCAGGGCAATGCCGCCCAGGACGGGGCGGCCATCCGCCTGCTCGGTGCGCCGACGGTGATCGACCCGCGCCAGCCCGCCGGCATCGTTCCCACGCTCCTGCGCCTGATCGGCCAGGGTTCGAGGCGGAACCGGAACCTCGGAGCCGGAACGCCGCAGGCGCGGGTGGAGCGGGCAACCGACCTGGTGGTCGGCCTGTTCGAGGCCGCCGCCCGGGACCGGCCGCCGAGTCCCGCCGAGACCGAGGAGGGCACGCAGATCGTGCTCGATACGGTGTCCGAAGTCGGTATCCGTGCCTGGCTCGATCTGGTCTGGCGACACGACCTTCAAGTGTACCAGCATTCGTTGAGCGTGGCGGGCTTCGCCGCCGCTTTCGCCACCGAACTCGGTTTCTCCCGCAGTGACCGTCGGCGCCTCGCCAAGGCCGCGCTCCTGCACGATGTCGGCAAGGCCCTGATTCCCCGGGCCATCCTCGACAAGGCGGGACCGCTGACGCCCGAGGAGATGCGGGTGATGCGCACCCACGCGGTCCTGGGGGCCGACCTGCTGGCGAAGGAGAGCGCCTTTGAACCCGACATCCTCGCCGTGGTGCGCTCCCACCACGAGCGTCTCGATGGGTCGGGCTATCCGGACGGGCTGAAGGGGGACGAGATCGGCGATCTCGTGCGGCTGGTGGCGATCTGCGACGTGCATTCGGCGCTGACCGAGCGCCGGGTCTATCGGCCCGCCCTCTCCGCCAGGGAAGCCCTGACGATCATGGATGCTCAGGCCGGCCAGCTCGATCCCGACCTGCTGCGGGTCTACCGCCCGATCGTCGCGCGCGCCGGTTCCGCCGCGCCGCCGGACTGATGCGGACGCAACGGGGCCGATCGTTCCGCGACCGCGCCTCGGATCAGACGGCGCCGTCCCGCGCCGCGCGGTGCCGTGCCGCGACCGCCTCGGCCAGCAGACACAGGATCTCGAAGGCCAGCCCCGCTCCCGCGAGCGCCGTGATCCCCGCCGGGTCGAGCGGGGGGGCGACCTCCACCAGATCCGCGCCGACGAGGTCGAGCCCGCGGAAGCCGCGCAGCAGGTGCAGGGCCTCCCGGGTGGTGAAGCCGCCGATCTCCGGCGTGCCGGTGCCGGGGGCGAAGGCGGGGTCGAGGGCGTCGATGTCGAAGCTGAGATAGGCCGGCGCCTCGCCCACCACCGCGCGGGCCTCGGCGGCCACCTCCGGCAGGCCGCGGGCGCAGACCTCCTCCATCTCGATGATCCGAATGCCCTGGCCCAGGGCCCAGGCCCGCTCGTCGGCCGCATCCATGCTGCCGCGGATGCCGATCTGCACGCAGCGCCGCGGATCGAGGACGCCGGCCTCGACCGCCCGGCGGAACGGGGTGCCGTGGGTGAGGCGCGAACCGCCATATTGCGCGTCGTCGGTGTCGCTGTGGGCGTCGATATGGATCAGGCCGAGGGGCCGCGCCGCGCCGAGCGCCCGCAGCACCGGATAGGTGACGAAATGATCGCCGCCGACCGAGAGCGGCACGATCCCGCCCTCGGCCAGCGGCCGGTAGAAGGCCTCGATCCGCCGGTCGGTCTCGGCGGCGTCCACCGGATTGACCGGCACGTCGCCGAGATCGGCGCAGGCGGCGAGGTCGTAGGGCGCCACCCCCGTCGCATGGTTGAGCGCCCGCGTGCCGGTGGAAGCCTCGCGCACCGCCCGGGGCCCGAGCCGGGCGCCCGGCCGGTTCGTGGTGGTGCCGTCGAAGGGGATGCCGATCAGGCCGATCTCGATCAGGCCCGGCGCCTCCCGAGGATCGATCGCCGGAAGCCGCATGAAGTGCGACAGGCCCGAGAAGCGCGGCGTCTCCATCCCCGAGGCCGGACGGAAGCGGGCCAGCCGCTCGGCCCGCGCGCCCGCCGCGTCCTCCGTTCCGTCCTCCGCCATGACGCTTCCCCGCAATCCTGGATCGGCCCCGTATCGACCCGATGCATCAAGCCGCCTTCGGCCTGCGCCCGCAAGCACGAACCTGAACACGTGCCCGCCGGACCCGGGGCAGTGGTGACTACGCAGTGACGGCGTGAGGCCGTGGCTCTAGTTCTCGCGGGCGCGGATCAGAGAGCATTCCGGGCTCGCGAGAGTTCTGTTGCCGCCGGGGCTGCGTAGGCAGGTTTCGCAAGGTTTCGAGGGCAACGCTCCGCGGAAGCCGGCGCGGCGAACGGGGCTCCATCGTCCCGCAGGCAGACAGGAAAGCACGGTTCATGGCAGCTCAAGTCGCCGTCGTCGATCGCTCCGAGGCAGCGGATTGGGACGAGGCGCTCTGGGCGCAGCCCGGCGCCAGCATCTACACGTCCCGGATTTGGGGAGGCTACAAGAGCCGCCTCGGCTGGTCGGTCCGGCGGGTCGCCCTGTGCGAGAATGGCGAGGATCTCGCCTACGTTCAGTATCAGGAACGCCGCCGTGGCCCCCTTCGCCGCATCCTGGTGCAGGGCGGCTTGGTCCTCACCGCCCGCGGCCGGTCGCGGGCGGAGGCGCTGCTCGGCGATTTCGTCACTCACCTCGCGCTCGGGGCGGCGGATATTCTCGCGGTGAGGAGCTACCACGCACAGGATCCGGATGACGTCACGGCCCTGCTCGCGCATCGCTTCGTGCCCGTGGTGTCGGGCCGGGATCACACCATCGAACTCGATCTGACCCCCGAGACCGGAGCGATCCTGGCCGCGGCCGAACGGCGATGGCGGCGTGAGGTCAACAAGGCTCAGGCCAATGCCGACCTCACGACCGTGTTTCTGACCGATCCCGACGAGCGCCTGAAGACGTTCGACACCTTCATCCGGATGTATGCCGCCCTTCAGCAGCGCAAGGGCTTCTCCAGCGATCTCGACACCGCCGCCTATCGCGATCTCGCCGCCGCCGATCCACACCTGCTCTTCCTCGAAGTCCGCGAGAACGGGGAGCCGATCCTGGTGCGGATCGTTCATATGGCCCGCGACCGTTGGACCGATTTCTTCACGGCCTCGAACGAGCGGGCCCGGGCCACGAGCGCGGCCACGCTGGCGGTGTGGCGGATCGTCGAGCGGGCCCGGCAGGAGGGGGCGCGCATCTTCGATTTCGGCGGCGTCGATCCGGCCGAGAACCGGGGCGTCTTCGATTTCAAGCGGGCCCTGAGCCGCAACGTCGTCCAGAGCGGGCCGACCTGGATCTATGCCCGCCATCCCTGGGTCCGCCGCGCCGCCGCCACCGCCCTGTTCCTGCGCCAGAGCTGAGCGGAGCGCGGGGCGGCAGGGCCGGGAACGCGCCTGCCGGCCCTGTCCGCGTGGAGCGTTCAGCCGCGCTGCTTCGAGCGCAGGCTGCTGGTGTCGCCCGAGCTGTTGGTCATCGGCCCGGCGAGACCGCTGGAATTCGTCTCCTCCCCGCCCGTGCGGCTCCCGGTTTGGCGGGCGCCGACATGGTCATGGTACTGCTCGGTCTGGACATGACGGCTGTCGAGGCCGCGCTCGTCGGAATGGCGCGACTTGTCGCGGTTGCTCAGCACCTCGTTCTCGCCGAGCATTCCCTCGGGCAGCTCGGTCATGGCACCGGTGCCATCGCCCTTGCCCTGCGCTCCGGGCCCCATGCTGTGCCGGTCGGCCTTGGCCATGATGTCGCTCCTGTCGCGATGGATGACGTGGAACGACGATCTGGGATCGGCGCCGGAAAGGGCAAGCTGAGCCGGAATAAAGTAAATACTCTTTCCGGTCGGAACTTTTCGCAGCAAGCCAGATGTCAGACCGGCTCTGTGCCTGATCCGGCGAATACGCTGTGATGCCGTGTGGCAGGCTCAGCTTGATCTCTGCGCGAGCAGGTTGGCGAAGTGCGCCACCAGCCGCCGCCCGACCTCCTCCTTGCCGAGCTTCGGCCAGGTCTCGACCCCGCCGTCCCGGGCGACGAGGTGGACGGTGTTCTCCGTCCCGCCCATCACCCCGCCCTCCGCCGAGACGTCGTTGGCGACGATCAGGTCGCAACCCTTGCGGGCGATCTTCTTTCGCGCGTTGTCGAGGACGGCGTCGGTCTCGGCGGCGAAGCCCACGACCAGGGGCGGGCGGCCGCTGCTTCGCCCGGCGATGGTGGCGAGGATGTCCGGGTTCTCGACGAGCTGCAGCGGAGGGGGGAGGCTGCCGTCCTTCTTGATCTTGCCCGGCCGCATCTCGGCCGGGCGCCAATCGCCGACGGCGGCGGCGAAGATCGCGAGGTCGGCGGGCAGGGCCGCCTCGACCGCCGCGAGCATCTCGCGGGCGCTCTCCACCCGCACCACCGTGACGCCGGGCGGATCCGGGATCGCCACCGGCCCCGAGACCAGGGTGACCCGGGCACCGGCCTCGGCCGCGGCGGCGGCGATCGCGTGGCCCTGGCGGCCGGAGGAGCGGTTGGCGAGATAGCGCACGGGGTCGATCGGCTCGTGAGTCGGCCCCGAGGTCACCAGCACGTGCCGTCCCGCCAGCGGCTTTTGTGCGGTTTCGCGTCCCGCCAGAAATCCGAAGCCGAGGCGCTCGGTGCGCTGCGCCAGGAGCGTTTCGAGGGCGTCGGCGATCTCGTGCGGCTCCGCCAGCCGGCCGGGACCGAACTCGGCCTCGGCCATCGCCCCCTCATTGGGGCCGACCACCGTGACGCCATCGGCCTTCAGGGTGGCGACGTTCCGCTGCGTCGCCGGGTGCAGCCACATCCGCACATTCATGGCCGGGGCGATCAGGATCGGCAGGGTGGTGGCGAGCAGCACCGTCGCGGCGAGGTCCGGGGCGTGGCCGGTCGCCATCCGCGCGATCAGGTTGGCGGTGGCCGGCGCCACCACGATGGCGTCCGCATCCCGCGCCAGCTTGATATGGCCGATATCGGCCTCGGTCTCCCGGTCGAACAGGTCGGTATGGCTTCGCTCTCCCGCGAGCGCGGCGGCGGCCAGGGGCGTGACGAATTCCTGGGCGGATTCGGTCAGCAGCGGGCGCACCTGCGCGCCGCGCTCGCGCAGGCGCCGGATCAGGTCGAGCGCCTTGTAGGCGGCGATGCCGCCGCCCACGATCAAGAGGATGCGGCGGCCGGCGAGGGGGCCTGAAGCAGAGGGAGCCATGGCGTCACCACGGGGATTCGCGGGGCTCGCGTCAAGAGCGGGGGCCGATACACTGCTCAGGGCGATGGGCGCCGCGCGGTGTGGCGCACGCCGAGGATGACGATCTCACCCACACCGACACTGTAGGTGATCGCGTAGGGATAAGGGCTGGCGACGATGCGCCGAATCCCACGCCGCGTCGTCGCATGACCCGCGAACGGGTGCTGCAACAACAGGTCCATCATCGCTTGAAGCCGTTCGCGGACATGCTGGGCGCCTTGCGGGTGCTGCTCGGCGATATGGGTGAGGATCCCATCGAGTTGACGGGCGGCCGGGCGGGACAGGCGCAGTCTCACAGCCCGTGCTTGGCCCAGATGGCACGCACTTCCTCGTCTGTCGCGAAGTCACCACGCGCAGCGGCCGCTTCCGACTCGTCCAGCTCCGCGTCCTCCTCCGGGGTGAAGCGGTAGATGGGCTGTTCCTTGCCCGCATAGCTCAGCACCATGCGGGCGATCGCATCCTGCGCCTCGGGCGGCAGGTTTCGGACGGCGGTGATCGCCTTGTCGAGAAGCTCGGTCATGGCCTGAGAGTGAACCAAATCCCCCATGCCGGGAAGATCCTTTACCGGAAGGCCAGCGCCAGCGCCCCCACCGCGATCGCCCAGAGCGCCGCCGTCGTCCAGAGGGCGTGGCGCCGCTCCAGCGTGACCAGCCGCTCGATCGCCCTGGTGTCGCGCGAGCCCTCCTCGTCGAGGCGGATCATGATGCGGCGGATGCGCTGGGCGATGTCGGGGATGTCGGAGACGACCTCCGACAGGGTCAGGGCCGCGCGCCCCGCCCCTTCCAGGCGGCCGATGGGGCCGAGATGGCGGGTGATCCAGCTGCGCACCACCGGCTCGGCCCCGGTCCACATGTCGAGTTGCGGATCGAGCGAGCGGGCGACGCCCTCGACCACCACCATGGTCTTCTGCAGCATCACCAATTCGGTGCGGGTGCTCATGTCGAACAGGGCGGTCACGTCGAACAGGAGCGTGAGCACCTTGGCCATGGAGATCTCGTCGGCCCGGCGCTGGTGGATCGGCTCGCCGATCGCCCGGATCGCCTGGGCGAAATCCTCCACCGAATGGTGGCGCGGTACGTAGCCCGCCTCGAAATGCACCTGCGCCACCCGGCGGTAATCGCGGGTGATGAACCCGAGCAGGATCTCGGCCAGGAAGCGCCGCTCGGCATGTCCCAGTCGGCCCATGATGCCGAAATCGACCGCCACCAGCCGGCTCTGCGGATCGACGAACAGGTTCCCCGGATGCATATCCGCGTGGAAGAACCCGTCGCGGATCGCCTGACGCAGGAAGGACTGGATCACCACCCGGCCGAGGGCCTTCGGATCGTGCCCGGCCGAGACGATGCCGGCGCGGTCGTTGAGGCGGACTCCGTCGATCCATTCGCTAGTCAGCACGTCCCGCGCGGTCAGGGCCCATTCGGGCTTCGGCGTGCGGAAATCCTCGTCGCCCGCGGTGTTCTGCGCGAGTTCCGACATCGCCGCCGCTTCCAGGCGGAAATCCATCTCCATGGTGACGGAGCGGGCCAGGATCTCGACCACCTCCCGCGGGCGCAGGCGCTCGGCATCGGGCAGCAGCGCGTGGACGATGCGGGCCATGAACCGCATCGCCTGCAGATCCTTGGCGAAGCGCTCGCGCACGCCGGGCCGCATCACCTTGACGGCGACGCTGCGCTGCGTGCCGTCGGCATCGAGCACGGTCGCCTTGTGGACCTGGGCGATGGAGGCCGCCGCGATCGGCGTGCTGAAGGAGGAGAACAGGGCCGGCACCGGCTTGCCCAGCTCCTGCTCGACCACCTTCAGGGCGATCTCTTGCGGGAAGGGCGGAACCCGGTCCTGCAACCGTTCGAGATCGCGGGCGGCGGCCATGCCGACGATGTCGGGGCGGGTGGCCAGGAACTGGCCGAACTTGACGTAGGACGGCCCGAGCCGGGTCAGCGCCCGCTCCAGCGGGCTGGCGCCGGGCTCCTCGGCGATGCCGCGCCGCTCCAGGGAACGGCCGAGCTTCAGCGCGAGCCGCAGATGCGGCGGCAGCGGGGCCGGATCGATCAGCGCCAGCCCGCCCTCGCGGGCGAGCACGAAGCCGACATGGGCGCCGCGGGCGAGGTGGAAGACCGCGCCGAGCATTTATCGCGCTCCCTTCGCGCCGGAGATCAAGAAATCTTCCAGCCGGAATGGATCGCGACGATGCCGCCGGAGAGCCGGCGATGGCTGACATGGGCGAATCCCGCCGCCTCGATCATCCTGGCGAAGCTGTCGGGGGAGGGGAACTTGCGGATCGACTCGACGAGGTACTGGTAAGACTCGCGGTCTCCCGCCACCCGCTCGCCGATGCGCGGGATCACGTGGAAAGAGTAGGCGTCGTAGATTTTTTCCAGAACCGGCAGGTCGACCCGCGAGAATTCGAGGCAGAGGAAGCGTCCGCCGGGCTTGAGCACCCGGTGCGCCTCGCGCAGGGCCACATCGATGCGCGGCACGTTCCGGATGCCGAAGGCGATGGTGTAGCTATCGAAATGGCCGGAGGGCAGGGGCAGCGTCTCGGCATTGCCGGTGACGAAGTCGATGCGGCCGTCATAGCTGTGCCCGGCCCGCTCGGCGCCGACCCGCAGCATCGCCTCGTTGATGTCGAGCACGGTGACGTGGGTCTGGGGGCCGCCTGCCGCGAGGGTGCGAAAGGCGATGTCGCCGGTGCCGCCGGCCACGTCGAGATGGCGATAGGGCCGCGTCCGCGACGGGCGCAGCATCGAGATCAGGTGCGACTTCCAGGCCCGGTGCAGGCCGCCCGACATCAGGTCGTTCATCAGGTCGTAGCGGCGGGCGACCGAGCGGAACACCTCGTCCACCCTGCCCTGCTTCTCGGAGAGGCGCACGCGCTCGTAGCCGAAATCGGCCGTGGTCTCCGTCTCGGCGGTTCCGGTGTCCGTTCCGCTCATCCGATCACACTCTGCACTTCCGAGCCCATGCCGACGACGGGGTCCGGCCGAGCCTCATAGCGAATGCCGGCCGCGACCGCCATGCGGCAGCGAGGATGCGGTGTCGGGCGCAAGCGCGTTTCAGGCCATCAGGCCCGCAGCGCCCCGCCGACGAGCCAGGCCGGATCGAACCAGCGGTCGGCCTCGCCGTCATAGGGGAGGCGGGTGATGTCCCAGTTCTGGATATATTTGGCGTAGACGTTCCAGACCGCGATGCCGCCACCGACGAAGATGCGCCGGCCGGGATAGCGCTTCAGCACCGCCTCCGGATCCTCGTGCGAGCGGATCACGTCGATGGTGCGGTCCTTGAACGCGAATTCCGGCACCGAGGCCACGGTTTTGGGGCCCGCGATCAGCACGTGCCCCATGGTCAGGGCGAAGAAGCGCGTCACGTCCTCGACGAAGACCGGATCGGTGTTGCCTTCCCAGGGGAGTTGCCCGTTGAGGCCGAGCTGGCCCCGCTGGCCGATGGCGCAGATGCAGCGGACGTCGATCATGGCAGAACCCTACAAGCCCAAGAAGACGGGCTCTGCCCGTCACCCGCCGGGGCCTGAGGCCCCGGATCCCCTTACTGGGGACTCTGGAAATCCAGAACCCGGTCGCTGGGGAAATCGTAGAGTTTGCCGGTTTCGTTCCAAGCGGACGAGGCCAGACGCACGAAGTGCGGGCTCAGATCCTCCGGGGTCTTGAGCGTCGCCGGATCCTCGCCCGGCATCGCCGCCGCGCGCATCCGGGTGCGCAAGGGCCCCGGATTGAGCAGCATGGCGCGGACCTTCGTCGTCGTGTTCTCGGCGGCGTAGGTGCGCACCATCGCCTCCAACGCGGCCTTGGAGACGGAGTAGGGCCCCCAATAGGCCCGGCATTTCGAGGCCGCCCCGGAGGAGACGAAGATCGCCCGGCCCGCATCCGAACGCTGCAGCAGCGGATCGAACGAGCGGATCAGGCGCCAATTGGCGGTGACGTTGATCGCCATCACCTGATCCCACACCTTCGGCGTGACATGGCTGACCGGCATCAGGTTGCCGAGGATGCCGGCATTGCCGACCACCACGTCGAGCCGGCCCCAGCGCTCGTTGAGCGCCGCGCCGAGGCGGTCGATGGCGTCGAAATCGGTGAGGTCGAGGGGCACCAGGGTCGCGTTCCCGCCCCCCTGCCGGATCGCGTCGTCGAGGTCCTCCAGGCCGCCCTGGGTGCGGGCGACCGCGACGACATGGGCGCCGGCTTGCGCCAGGGCGAGGGCGGCGGCGCGGCCGATGCCGCGGGATGCGCCGGTGACGACGGCGACGCGGCCGTCGAGGGGCTTCTCCGCCATCCGCCTCAATCCGCCTCGGCCAGCATCGCGAAGCGCTTCGGCCCGGCAATGGCCAGATCCGTCAGCCCGGTCGGGTAATCGCCGGTGAAGCAATGGTCGGTATATTGTGGGCAGGCGCTGTTGCGCTCCTCCTCGCCCATCGCCCGGTAGAGGCCCGGGATCGAGAGGAAGGCCAGGGAATCGGCGCCGATATATTGGCGCATCCCTTCCAGGTCGTGGGTGGCGGCGAGCAGCTTCTCGCGCTCCGGCGTGTCGATGCCGTAGAAATCGGGATAGGTGATCGGCGGCGAGGCGATCCGGAAATGCACCTCGCGGGCGCCGGCATCGCGCATCATCCGCACGATCTTCACCGAGGTGGTGCCGCGCACGAGGCTGTCATCGACCAGCACGATGCGCTTGCCCTCGACCGCCGCGCGGTTGGCCGAGTGCTTCATCCGCACCCCGAGCTCGCGCACGGTCTGGGTCGGCTGGATGAAGGTGCGCCCGACATAATGGTTGCGGATGATGCCCATCTCGAAGGGCAGGCCCGCTTCCTGCGCGAAGCCGAGCGCCGCCGGCACGCCGGAATCCGGCACCGGGATCACCACATCGGCCTGCGGCAGCGCCTCGCGGGCGAGTTCCTGGCCGATGGCCTTGCGCACCCCGTAGACGCTCTTGCCGTTCACCACCGAATCGGGGCGGGCGAAGTAGATGTACTCGAAGATGCAGGGCCGCATCGGCTGCTTCTCGCAGAAGCGCACCGACTCGACGCCCTCCTCCGAGATGACGACCACCTCGCCGTTCTCGACGTCGCGGATGAAGCGGGCGCCGATGATGTCGAGGGCGCAGGTCTCGGAGGCGAGGATGTAGCGCCCATCGAGTTCACCCAGCACCAGGGGGCGGATGCCGAGCGGGTCGCGGGCGCCGATCAGCTTCTTGTTGGTGAGCGCGACGATGGCGTAGGCGCCCTGGATCTGCTGCAGCGCGTCGATGAAGCGCTCGACGATGCGCGGTTTGCGCGAGCGGGCGGCCAGATGCAGGATCACCTCGGTGTCCGAGGTCGATTGCGTGATGGCGCCGTCCTTCACGAGGTCGCGGCGGATCGACAGGGCGTTGGTGAGGTTGCCGTTATGCGCGACCGCGAGGCCGCCGCCCGCGAGTTCGGCGAAGAGCGGCTGCACGTTGCGCAGGATGGTGCCGCCGGTGGTCGAGTAGCGCACATGGCCGATGGCGGAACGGCCGGCGAGCCGCTCGATCGTGGCGCGGTCGGAGAAGGAATCGCCGACGAGGCCCTGGCGGCGCTCGGAGTGGAACACGCCCTCGTCGAAGGAGACGATGCCCGCCGCCTCCTGGCCGCGGTGCTGCAGCGCGTGCAGGCCCAGCGCGACGATGGCCGAGGCGTCGTCATGCCCGTAGATGCCGAAGACGCCGCATTCCTCGCGAAGCGTATCGCCCTCGATGTCCAGGTCACGGACATCGGCGCTCGCGCAGACAGCTGACATGTCGATCTCGAATCCTGGAGGCGCCGACGACGATCGCAGGCCTCACGTCCGGCACGGCGGGATACGGCCATAGGCGCCTCCACCCGCAGCCATGGCCGCGAGGGGGGACGCCGAGACCGTCGTGAAACCGTTACCTATGCGCGGATTTCGTCGCAACCAAGACCGATTCCAGCATATCCTTCGTCGCCTGCGCGCATTGCTGCGGCAACGCGGATTGTCACGGGATGGCGGATCTGGGCTTCGCTCAGGCGCCGCGCGGGCTTGCTGATACAGAAACCGCTTCGATCAAGCGGATCCCGTATCAGCGCTTGGGCGCGGCATCGCTGCGGCGCTGGGCGGGCAGGTCGGTCTCCGGCGGCGGCTCCTCGGCCGGGGTGTCGCCCTTCGGCTTGCGGAACTGCTTGAGGAAGCCCTCCGGGTTGTCGGGCAGCTGCGCCACCAGCGCATCGCCCGAGCTTTCCAGCAGGGGACGGCTCTTCGCCTGCGCGGCCCAATCCGGCACCTTGCCCTGGACCAGCCAAGCCAGGAACACCCAGCCGATCACGCAGATCAGGAAGCCGCGTCCGGCCCCGAACAGAAAGCCAAGGGAGCGGTCGACGGCGCCGATGCGCGAATCCAGCACGAGGTCGGAGATCTTCACCGTCACCAGCGAGACCACGATCAGGGTGGCGAGGAAGATCGCGGCGATGGAGGCGACCAGCGCCACGGTATCGCTGGAGACGTGCTGCTTGACGGTGGGCAGCAGCAGCGGGTGGAGCGACCACGCCACGGCGGCGGCGGCCACCCAGGCGATGATCGCGAGCACCTCGCGGGTCACACCGCGCACGGCGGCGAGCAGCGCCGAGACGAGCACGATGCCGAGCACCACGAGGTCGAGGACGGAAAACGGCATCGCAGGATATGGGTTCGCTGGGGCGGGACGAGGCGGCCTTGCCCGGATCGCGACGGTTCCCCGGCCCGCGCGTCCTCAATGGTTCTTAACGATATACCGCGCCGAACCTCGGCCGTCACCTTCGGGCTCGCCGGAGGTAAAGCGGGGCTGCGGAGCCGCCCGTCAGAACGGATCGTCCGGCACCGCGTGCTCCCGTTCGCGGTCCCGCCTGCCCCCGACCCGCCGCGGCGCGCCCGAGGCGATGCCGGCGACGAGGTCGGCGATGTGGCGCAAAGCCTCCGTCGGCAGCGCCCGCTCGCCGCTCTCACCCCGGCCCTGCGGGGTGATCGCCTTGCCGAAGCCGAGCTTGAGCGCCTCCTTCAGCCGGGCGGGCGCCTGCGACACCGGCCGCACCGCCCCCGACAGGCCGAGTTCGCCGAAATAGACCGAGTCGGAGGGAAGCGCCGCCCCCGAGAGCGAGGATACGAGCGCGGCGGCGACCGCGAGATCCGCGGCGGGCTCGGAGATGCGTAAGCCCCCCGCGACGTTGAGATAGACGTCGTGGCCGCCGAGCCGGATGCCACCATGGGCCTCCAGCACGGCCAGCACCATCGACAGGCGGTTCGGATCCCAGCCGACCACGGCCCGGCGCGGCATGCCGAGAGAGGAGGGGGCGACCAGCGCCTGAATCTCCACAAGCAGCGGCCGGGTGCCCTCCATCCCGGCGAAGACGGCGGTGCCCGGCGCGGCATGGTCGCGGCCGGCCAGAAACAGGGCGGAGGGGTTCGGCACCTCGGACAGCCCGGCATCGGTCATCTCGAACACGCCGATCTCATCGGTCGGCCCGAAGCGGTTCTTGACCGCCCGCAGGATGCGGAAATGGTGGCCCTGGTCGCCCTCGAACGAGGCCACGGCATCGACCATGTGCTCGACGACGCGCGGGCCGGCGATCTGCCCGTCCTTGGTGACGTGGCCGACGAGGATGACCGCCGTGCCCGTGGTCTTGGCGAAGCGGATCAGCGCCTGGGCCGACGAGCGCACCTGGGTGACGGTGCCGGGCGCCGATTCCACCGTCTCGGTCCACATGGTCTGGATCGAGTCGATGATGGTGAGCGCCGGCGGATGGCCCTGCGACAGCGTCTCGACGATGTCCTCGACATTCGTTTGCGCCGCCAGCTCCACCGGGTGCTTGGCCAGCCCCAGCCGCTCGGCCCGCAGGCGCACCTGCCCCACCGCTTCCTCACCGGAAATGTAGGCGACGCGCTCACCGCGTTTCGCCATGGCGGCGGAGGCCTGCATCAGCAGGGTCGACTTGCCGATGCCGGGATCGCCGCCGAGCAGGATCACCGAGCCGCGCACGAATCCGCCGCCGGTGACACGGTCGAGTTCGTCGATGCCCGAGGCCGTACGCGGCGCCTCCTTGGCCTCGCCGGTCAGGCCTTCGAGGGGAAAGACGCGGCCGCGTGCCCGCGAGGGCCGGGTCGAGGCCGGGCCGGATTGCGGGCCGGCGGAGGCGACCTCCTCCTGGATCGTGTTCCAGCCGTTGCAGGCCTCGCAGCGCCCGCGCCAGCGGTTATAGACCGCCCCGCAGGACTGGCAGACGAAGGTCTGTTGGATTTTCGCCATGAGAACTCGGGCGGAAAAGACGTGAGACGGCGGAGGGGCGGGTGATCCCACCCACGCCCTCATCCTGAGGTGCCGCGACGCGGCCTCGAAGGATCCTCCAGGGATCGCACGGCTGGCTGGAGGATCCGTCGAGGCCTCCGCTCCGCTTCGGGACCTCAGGATGAGGGCATGAACGGGGGAAAGCTGCTCGTCGTCACTCTATAGAGTTGCGAACATAACGGGAACCCAGTCCCGTCAGGATCTCGTAGCCGATGGTGCCCGCCGCCTGCCCCACCGTGTCGATGTCGAGGCTGTCGCCGATCAGCGTGGCGGTGCCGCCGCGCCGGGCCTCGGGCGCGTGGGTGACGTCGAGGATGATGAGGTCCATCGAGATCAGACCGAGTATCGGGCAGAGCACGCCGCCGACCAAAGCGTGGCCGCTGTTGCTGGCCGAGCGGGGATAGCCGTCGGCATAGCCGAGGGAGAGGGTGGCGAGGCGACGCGGGGTCGGAGCCCGCCAGCGGGCGTTGTAGCCGCAGGTCTCGCCGGCCTCGACCTGTCGGACCTGCAGGATCGTCGCCTCCAGCCGCACCACCGGCCGCATCGGATTCGCCCGGCCGGGCTCGGGATTGCCGCCGAACAGGCAATAGCCCGGTCGCAGCAGATCGTGACGGGCGCCGGGCGCGAGGCAGGTGCCCGAGGAATTGGCGAGCGACCCCCGCAGATGGGGAAAGGCCGCCCGCACCCGGGCGAAGGCCTCGGCCTGATGTGCATTGAGGGGATCGCCCGGCTGCTCCGCGCTGACGAGATGGCTCATCACCAGATCGATCCCGGCCCGCGCGATCACGGAATCGCCGGAGAGGGCGAGGGCCTCCTCGACCCGCAGGCCGAGCCGGTTCATGCCGGTATCGACATGGAGCGCGGCCGGGCTTGCACTCTCCGTGGCGGCGGCCCACTCGGCCAGTTCCTCCCCGCTGCCGAGGACCGGGCGCAGGGCATGGGCACGGAAGGCCTCGGCGCCACCGGGGGGGAGCCCGTTGAGCAGGTAGATCGCCGCCTCCGGCAGAAGGGCGCGGGCGGCGATCCCCTCGGAGAGATGGGCGACGAAGAAGGTGCGGCAGCCCGCCCGCCACAGGGCCGGAGCCACGGCGGCAAGGCCGCAGCCATAGGCGTCGGCCTTCACCACGGCCCCGCATTCGGCCTGCGGCGCATGGGCCGCGAGGTGACGCCAGTTCGCGGTCACGGCCGAGAGATCGACCGTCAGGCGGGCGCCGTGTCCGGCCCGGTGCTGGGCGGTCGTCTCGGCGGTGGACTGTGCGGACGCTATGATAGGCTCCTGCCGGAAGAGCCTCGACGGAGGCGGGGCCCGATGAGGGATCCGGGCACCGATATCACATCTGCTCCGGCATCCGGTCGCTCTGGGCGAGGTTCGAGAACCGGGTGATGTTGGCGTCGAATTGCAGCTCCACCGTGCCGGTCGGGCCGTGACGCTGCTTGCCGAGGATGACCTCGGCCTTGCCATGGACCCGCTGCATCTCCGCTTCCCAGGCGAAGAACTCCTCGGTGCCCTCGCGCGGCTTCTTGTTGCCGACGTAATATTCCTCGCGGAACACGAACATCACCACGTCGGCGTCCTGCTCGATCGAGCCGGATTCGCGCAGGTCCGAGAGCTGCGGCCGTTTGTCGTCGCGGTTCTCGACCTGACGGGAGAGCTGGGACAGACCGATGATCGGCACCGCCAGCTCCTTGGCCAGCGCCTTCATGCCGGTGGTGATCTCGGTCATCTCCTGCACGCGGTTGTCGCTCTTCTTGCCGCTGCCGGAGAGGAGCTGCAGGTAGTCGATGATGAGGAGGTCGAGGCCCTTCTGCCGCTTGAGCCGGCGCGCCCGGGCGGCGAGCTGGGCGATGGAGATGCCGCCGGTCTGGTCGATGTAGAACGGGATCGTCTGCATGTCCCGGGCGGCGTCGGTGATCTTGTAGAAGTCCTCGGGCCGGATGTCGCCGCGGCGGATCTTGTAGGAGGGCACGCCGGATTGCTCGGCGATGATACGGGTCGCCAATTGCTCGGCCGACATTTCCAGGGAGAAGAAGCCGACGATGCCGCCATTGACGGTCTTCATCGTCCCGTCGGCCTGTTTCTCGCCGCGATAGGCCTTGGCGATGTTGAAGGCGATGTTGGTCACGAGCGAGGTCTTGCCCATGGCCGGGCGCCCCGCGAGGATGATGAGATCCGAGGGCTGAAGGCCGCCCATCTTGGCGTCGAGGTCGGTGAGCCCCGTGGAGATGCCCGAGAGCTTGCCGTCGCGCTGATAGGCCTTGGCCGCCATGTCGATGGCGGCGGTCAGCGCGTCGGAGAACTTCTGGAAGCCGCCGTCGTACTTGCCGGATTCGGCGAGTTCGTAGAGCCGGCGCTCGGTCGCCTCGATCTGGTCGCGGGGCGCGGATTCGACCGGCGCCTCGTAGGCGCCGTTGACCAGATCCTCGCCGATGGTGATGAGGCGGCGGCGGATCGCGAGGTCGTAGATGGTGCGGCCGTACTCGCCGGCATTGATGACGGTGGTCGCCTCCGCCGCGAGCCGGGCGAGGTACTGCATCGGCGTGACGCCGCCGAGATCCGCGTCGCCGAGATAGGTCTTGAGCGTGATCGGCGTGGCGAGCTTGCCCGCCTTGATCAGCGAGACCGACACCTCGAAGATCTGGCGGTGGACCGCCTCCATGAAGTGCTCGGGCAGCAGGAAGTCCGAGACGCGGTAATAGGCGTCGTTGTTGACCATGATCGCGCCGAGCAGGGCCTGCTCCGCATCGATGTTGTGCGGCGGCACCCGGTATTCGGGCTGCACCGTCTCCAGATTGGCCGTGAGGGCGTTGGGCAGGGCCATGGCGCTTGTCCGTCGCTCCGTTTCGGGCGGCTCCGGGCTCGGGCCGCTCCGTGTCATGCCCGCCGGACCATGCCTCGGGATGATGAATTTTCTTTAGCCGACCCGCCCGGAGACCGCTGCGACGCCCGCGCCACGGTCACGAGCGCATCGTCCTGAAAGCCGGACACCACCGTCCGGGACGATGCTCTCGATGCCCGTTCCCGCATCGTCTTTTCCCCGAAAGCCGGAAACCACCTTTCGGGACGATGCTGCAAAACGAAAGACGCCCGCGGCTCCCGGGGCACGGGAATCACAGGCGTCATGCTGGAACGAATTGAGAACAAGTCAACGCCGAAGGCCGGCGCATCCCCGTTCTCCACCGCTGAAGTCAGGGTTTCGAAAGGACAAGTCCTTTCGCGGGTCCAGGGCGGAGCCCTGTGGTGGGGCCTCGGGGCGCTGCCCCGAAACCCCGCCAAAGGGGGATCCCTTTGAGAACCCCCTCGGGGAACCTAAGTCTTAGCCGCGGTCGTCGGCGCCCTCGCCGGCATCGGCAAGCGCCTGGCCGACTTCGAGGCCGAGATCGTCGAGGTTGAACTGCTCGCGCTCGGTGACCGACTCACCGCGGGCCTGACGCTCGGCCTCTTCCGGGGAACGGGCGACGTTGACGGTGATGGTGACCTCGACCTCGGGGTGCAGGGTCACCGGCACGCTGTGCAGGCCGAGCGTCTTGATCGGCTGGTTCAGGACGAACTGGCCGCGCTCGACGGTGAAGCCCTCCTTGGTGACGACCTCGGCGAGGTCGCGGGTCGAGACCGAACCGTAGAGCACGCCGGTCTCGCCGGACTGGCGGATCAGCACGAAGCTCTGGCCGTCGAGCTTCTCGGCCACCGTCTGGGCCTCGTTGCGGCGCTCGAGGTTGCGGGCCTCGAGCTGGGCGCGCTGGGCCTCGAAGTGCTTCTTGTTGTTCTCGGTGGCGCGCAGGGCCTTGCCGCGGGCGAGCAGGAAGTTGCGGGCATAGCCGGGACGCACGTTCACGGTCTCGCCCATCTGGCCGAGCTTGGCGACGCGTTCGAGCAGGATGACTTCCATCTGACTTCTCCTTGGGGTGCTTGGAAGTGGTTTCGATCAGGCGCCGCTGCGGGCTCGCGGGCGGCGCCGGTCGAGGGCGGTATCGGCGATGCCGAACAGGATCAGGGCGAGCATGGCCACGCCCTGTGTGAGGAACAGCAGCACGTAGAGGCCGGCCAGCAGGGCGAAGCGCCCCGGCCGGCCGCGGCTGCGGTCATGGAAGGCGGCAAGGCCCTGGAGGGCGAAGGCCGCGCTGAAGGCGCCGATCAGGGCGATACCGAGCACGCCGGCGTAGCCCGGCAGCATCGCCAGGGCGAGGGCGGCGGCGAAGACCAGAAGGGCCGTGCGCGGCATCATGGTCGAGGGCAGATCGGGCCAGGGCCGCAGCAGGCGTCCCGAGATCTGCACGATGCGGGCGGCGGCCCAGAGGTAGAAGGTGAACAGGACCGTCAGACCCTGGCCGGCCAGGCCCGGCGCGACGGTCGCCAGGGCGTCGGCGACCTCGCCGGCGAGATCGTTGGACTTGGAGTCGGACTTGGTCTCGGAATCGAGCGCTTCGTCGCCCGGCTGCGGAGCGGGAGTTCCGGCGCTGTCGGCCTTGTTCTCCGTCTGGGCGGGGGCGGGAATCCGGCCGCGCTGGACCTGAACCTGCACGACCCGCCGGCTCATCGCCGAGAGCTGCGAGCGGAAGGTGTCGTAATCGGGCGAGGCGATCACGGCGATGGCCACGAAGGCGAGGGCGGCGGTGCCGGCGACCCAGGCGAGCAGGCGCCCGGTGGGATACCATTCGATGGCATCCTCCGCGCCCGGCCGGCCGAGCAGGGCGAGATAGGCGAGCCACCACGCGGGCACAGCGAGATAGGCCGCGAAGGCGAGGCCGAGAGGGGGCGAGATGAAGAGGGCGAGCGCCAGCGCGCCCGCAACGACGGCGGCGAGCGCCGCGCGGTGGCTCCAGCCCAGGCCGACGATCAGGATCGGCAGCGGGGCGAGCAGGTAGAGGAGGATAGCGAGGGTGGTGGCCTTGAGCAGCACGCCGAACAGCAGCGCCGCCACGAGGCCGGCGCCTGCGCCGACGGAAATGTCCTTGGTCATGAAATCCGCTGTCCCGCTGTCCCGCGATGGGCAGGGTTAGGGGCCGAACCAAGCCCCAACGATCGGGCGGCCCTTGGTCAAGAGGCCGCCCTCGCGATGATGACGGCCCGCGCGGACGCGGGCCGGAACCGTCCTACTTGATGACGTAGGGCAGCAGGCCGAGGAAGCGGGAGCGCTTGATCGCCTGGGCGAGCTCGCGCTGCTTCTTGGCCGACACCGCCGTGATCCGCGACGGCACGATCTTGCCGCGCTCCGAGACGTAGCGGGAGAGGAGCTTCACGTCCTTGTAGTCGATCTTGGGAGCGTTCTCGCCCGAGAACGGGCAGCTCTTGCGACGACGGAAGAACGGACGACGGCCACCGCCGCCACCACCAGCACCGAAGGCCATGATCAGTTCTCCCCGCCGAAGGTGCGCTCGGGACGGTCGCCGCGATCACCGCGGTCGCCACGGTCACGGTCGCCGCCGAAGCCGCCACCGAACTCGTCGTCGCGACGGCGCGGACGGTCACCGCGGTCGCGGTCCTTGCGGTCGTCGCGGTCGCGCTTCTGCATCATCGCGGAAGGCTCGGCCTCCAGCTGCTCGACGCGAACGGTCATGAAGCGCAGCACGTCCTCGGAGATCTGCATCTGGCGCTCCATCTCGGCCAGGGCGGCCGGGGGGGCGGAGATGTTGAGGAGCGTGAAATGCGCCTTGCGGTTCTTCTTGATGCGGTAGGCGAGGGACTTGACGCCCCAGGACTCGATCTTCTCGACCGTGCCGCCGCCCGCCTCGATGACGCCCTTGTAGGTCTCGACCATGGTCTCGACCTGCTGGGCCGTCACGTCCTGGCGCGCCAGGAAGACGTGCTCGTAGAGAGGCATTTTTGGGCCTTTCCTTGCCAAAGGAAGCCCGCCCGCTCGGAGGCGGGGTGTCGGGCCGGTTCGTCTCGCATTCTCTCGGCGCCAAGCCCTTCGAGCCCTTGATGATGGCCCGAGCGGTTGATCGAAGGCGGAGACACCGGACGACGGATTTTCGAGGAAAACCCTGTGCCGCGAACGGCACCGCCCGTTCAGCCCCCGGCCGGAGCGAACGCGAAGGCTGGGCGCTTAAACGGATTCGCCGCCCAAGGCAAGGGCGGGAAGGCCGGTATCCCGCCTCTTTGCGGCGGCCCGGCTATTTCAGCGAGCTGGCGATGGCCTGCTGAATTCCCAAAATGTCGGCACCGCGCTTGAGGGTGCGCTGGATCGGCTCGGGCCGGCCGGAGATCCAGATCTTGAGCTCGGAATCCATGTCGAAGCTGCCCGCATTCTCCACCGAGAAGGCGGTGATGGCCCGGTAGGGAACCGTCAGGTACTCGACCTTGCGGCCGGTCAGGCCCTGGCGGTCCACCAAGATCAGCCGCCGGTCGGTGAAGACCATCAAGTCGCGGATCACCTTGAAGGCAACGCGCACACTTTCGCCCGGCGCCAGCGCCCCGGCGAGCTGCCGGTCCACCTCGTCCGCGGCCAGATCGCTGCCATGTCCGAGCAGCCCGTCGAGAAAGCCCATCACCCGCCTCCTGCCTGTTCCGGCGGGATGTGGGGATGCCCGCCTTGCCCGGCGAGGCTGGGATCGGCCTCATGGCCCTCCGGCCGGCGGATCAGCGGTGGCGGCGGCGCTTGTGCGGCTTCTGCTTCTTGTTCTGCTTCTTGCCGTTGGCGGTCCGCTCCATGCAGCTCGCCCAGATCCGGCGGCCGATCTCGCGCAGGCCCAGATTGAGCGGGTCGGGGGCCGAGAAGACCTGCGCCCGCGCCTCGCTGCGGCAGAACGCGTCTTCCGCGCTGCGGATCGGTGGCTCGCTCTGCGCCAGGCTGGGCGTCGAACCCGCCGCTCCGAGGCCCAGGATGCCGAGGCCGAAGACGCCGAAGACGCCGAAGACGAGGAGGGGCCCTGCGAAGGCGGGCCGGGGGAGGGGCCGGCGGGGTAGGCCGGATCGGGACAGGATGATGCGCAAGGCCGGGTCTTCCTGACGCGAGGCGTTCTCGGGCCGCTATGCCGGAGTCAGCCGGAATCGTGGCGGCAAAGACGGAGCTTGCCAAGCACCGCCGCGGGGTTCGATGAGCGGATCGATGCGTCTCTCCCAAGGAAAAAGAGCCTTGGGCAGGCTTGTTCCGGGCTTTGGAGAGGCTTCGCGCCTGGATCGGCGGAGGATTCGCTTCGGGCAAAAGAAAACGCGCCGGGCTCGAGGCGTCCGGCGCGCTTGGTGTCTCGATGCGGTAAACCGCTCGCCGAGGACCCTGTCGGCTCCCGGGATCCGGAAGCCGGGCGAGACGCCCTCAGCGGCGAATCTTCACCTTGGCCTTGCGGGCGGCGTAACGCGCGTCGCGGGCGGCCTTCTTGTCAGCGGCTTCTGCCGCCTTGCGCTCGGCGAGCGCGGCAGCTTCGGCGGCCTCACGGGCGAGCTGAGCGGCCAATTCCGCCTCCTCGCGCAGGCGCTTCTCTTCCGCCGCCTTGCGCTCGGCCTCGACGCGGATGCGCTCACGTTCGCGGGCGCGATCTTCCCGGGCACGGGCGACTTCGGCGCGGGCCCGGGCCTTGGCGACCATCTCCGGGTCGTCCAGGGGCGTACGGGCCTTGAATTTTTCGAGCAAGGCCGCTTTGGCGGACTGGGAGTGCTGACGGCGGTCTTCGAAGTTCCTGAAGTCGAATGCGCTCATATGACCTTTCTCATGCAGTGACACGGCCGGCTGCCGGATCAGTCATGGTCCGGGAAGCCGGGACTCGGCGAGAGACTATAGAACCGGCGCAGTCGATGCACGAGTGCGCCGCAGCATGCAACAGATGTCGCCCCTGTTCGGGGCGGCGCCGGTAACATTTTCGCACCTGTTGCGGTATAGAACCGAATTTTCGGGCCGGAAGGTCCCGGCTGCCCGCCGTTTCAGGCGGTCTGCAAGTTAACGGCGGCCGGCTTGCCGCTGCGGCGGTCGTTCTCGATATCGAACGTAACCTTCTGGCCCTCGGCAAGGCCGCGCAGGCCGGCCTGCTGAACGGCGGAGATGTGCACGAACACGTCCTTGCCGCCGTTATCGGGCTGGATGAACCCATACCCCTTGATCTCGTCGAACCACTTCACCGTACCAGTATTCATCCGGGTTCCTCCTCCACGCGCCGCGGCACCCCGCGCGGAATGCGTCCAGCCATCGGCCGGAAGGCCGTCCCGTTCGTCGTAGCGAGCGAAGAGATGAGCCGGTGCCGCGTCCCTTACGGGGGCATCGAAGGCCTTGTCAGGGTCGGCCACCGATCGACGAGGCATAGTTATGTTCGATGAGGCAACCATGCAAGCGGCGCAAAGGTTTCATGCGAAGTCTGGCCGCTACCGCAGGAGCAGGTTCGGCGTGGAAGCTTGGCATTTTAGGGGGAAGACGCTCAATGGCGCCGCTGACCCCCTCACTAGACGCTCGCATGAGAGACGCTAATGCATCATTTGTTGTTGGCGGCGTAAGCCATTTCTCTCGATGGCCGACGCGAATCGCGGGCCGCAGCCGCTTCCATGCCGCCGCCACCCCCGATCCGTCGGGATCGGGCGTGGCGGTTGGAATCTCGCTGTGCCGAGGGCGCGCGGTCAGTAATCGTAACCGCGGCGGTCGTAGCCACGCCGTTCGAAGCGATCACGATCCCGGTAGCGCTGCTCGCGGTAATAATCGTCCCGGTCGCGCCTGCGCACCTCACGGTCGTAATCCCGCTCGCGCTGCGCCCGGGACCGCAGGTCGATGCCGGGCCGTCCGTCCGGGCCGATGGTGATCGACTGAGCGGAGGCCGGGGCCGCCGCGGCCATGGTTGCGGCGACGACGGTACCGGCGAGCAGGGCCGTCATGGATTTCGTCATGCTGTCAGGCTCCCTTCGGAGCGCTCCCGGTCGCGTCTGGACCGGCTCGACCGTTTCGGTCGCGAGCGCGTCACAGTGAACGATCGCGATCCTCAGTCGCCTTGGCGTCATCGGTTGCGATCTTGGGCTTCGGGGACCAATGCATTGGCGCCGAACGGGTTCCGATATTGAATTTCACGCCCGTTCCATTCCGGTCCGATCGGCCGGGATCAGTATCGAGCCCGGCGCCGCTCCAACGAAACCCGAATCGGCTGTCCCGAAGAAAGCGCGCCGGTCCGGAGAATCTGGCTACCGATGCCGGCCGGCGGCGTGCCAGGCCTGCCTCCGTCCGCACGCGCCGTCTGGTATGGGACGCGTGACACCATGCCCGCCGGCCCGCGGCGGGCCCCTCCTGCCCCGAAGGCTCGCGCCATGCCTGTCCGCCCGCTGATCCTCTATCCCGATGCGCGCCTGAACCGGCCGGCCGATCCCGTCTCCGTCACCGGCGCGGCCTTGCAGGCCCTGGCGGCGGATGTGCTCGACACTCTCGGCGCCGTCTCGGCGATGGGGCTCACCGCGCCCCATATCGGCCGCCCGGAGCGGCTGGTGGTGATTCGCCTCCAGCCGGACGAGCCGCATGCCACCTATGTCGATCCCGTCATCGTCTGGGCCTCGGCGGAGCGGGCCTCGCACCCCGAGGGCAGCGTGTCGATGCCGGGCGTGGTCGAGCCGGTGGAGCGGCCGGCGCGGGTGCGGGTGCGCTTTCGCGATCTCGACGGAGAGACCCGCGAGGAGGAGGCGGAGGGCCTGCGGGCCGCCTGCCTGCAGCACGAGATCGACCAACTCGACGGCACCTTCTGGATCGACAGGCTGACGCGGCTGCGCCGCGACCGGGTTCTCAAGCGCTTCGCCAAGCTGAAGGCGCAGCAGGCGCGCGCGGGATCGTGAGAGGCCGGCGCCCGGCCTTCGGCAGCCGGGAGCGGGCATGATATGAGGGCGGCGTCCCGCGCGAGACCCGCCGATGCCCCGCCTGCCGTCCTCCGTCCTGCCGGCCCTCGCGGCCCTGGCCCTCTCCGTTGCCGGCGCTGCGGCTCAGGGAGCGGTTCAAGGGGCGGCGCCCCGCCCCGGCGATCAGAAGGCAGCTCCGAAGGCCGCGGCCGACACCGTGATCGGCTGCACCTCGCTCGCCAACCTGCGCAGCCTCCTGCTCCGGACCGGGGAGGACCGCGCCGCCGCCCTCGCCCTGATCCGCGACCCGAAATCCGATCTCGGCTGCAACGCGCTGGACCGCGCGGCGGTGACGGAGATCGCCGACCACGTCTCCCTCAACGGCCGCGCCTACGATTGCCTCACCCTCAAGGGCATGGCCGTGTGCCACTGGACGGTGGCGGGCGCCGTCACGCCGCCGGAGCGTCCGGCGGCCAAGCCGCAGAAGGGCAAGTAGACCGGGCCGGCCCATAGATCCCAGCCCTCGGTCGCGATCCATGAACGCCGGGACGAGGCCCGCCCCGTCAGAACCGCGCCGTCAGGAACAGGCGGACATTGCGGCCCGGCAGCAGGATCTCGTCCTTCTTGAACGAGGCCGAGTTGCGGATGTCGTCGTCGAGCAGGTTGCGGCCCTGCAGGCCCAGCGTCACCTCGGTGGCACCGTAGACCGCCGGATCGAGGGCCTGGGTGTAGGCGACTTCGGCGCGCAGGTCGTTCCAGCCCGGCGTGGTGGTCTCGAACGGGGCGATCTCGGTATGGTCGAAGGCGTGCAGCAGGTTCACCCGCGCGAACCAGCCATTGGCCCGCACGAAGGCGCCGCCGCCGAGCCGGTGGGGCGGGATGCGCGGCACGTAGGAGCCGTCGTCGAACTGGGCGCGGACGAAATCGTACTGCGCCTCGAGGCCGGCCCAGCCGTCGCCGACGGCGAAGAGATCGAGCTGCGCGCCGATCTCGGCGCCGTAGAAGGTGGCGTTGGCCTGGGAATAGACGATCTGGCGCAGCTCGTCCCCGGTGCCGCAGGAGGCGAAGTCGTCGTCGCAGCGGTTGCCGGTGTCGCGCTTGTAGATGAAGCCGGTATAGCGGGTGTAGTAGCCGGTGGCGTCGAGGCGCAGCGGCCCTTCTGCCCGGCGCAACGAGATCTCGACGGTGCGGGCCCGCTCCAGCCGCAGGGTCGGATCGCCGATCTCGAAGGTCGCGGTGGCGTCGTGCGGGCCCTGCGAGAACAGCTCGTAGCCGGTGGGCGCGCGCTCGACATAGGAGCCGTTGACGCTCGCCACGAAGCCGTAGGGCAGGTCCTGCAGCGCGCCGATGCTCGCGCTCTTCGGGGCGAAGCGGCGGGTCAGGGGATAGTGGATCAGGTCGTTGCCGTCAGGCAGGTAATCGCCGGGGAAGAGCGTCGCGGTGCTGTTGAGCCGGTCGCCCTCGATCCGGGCCGCCGCCTGGAAGCGCAGGCCGTGGCCCACCGCCAGTTCCTCGAACCAGTAGCCGGCGAGCGAGCGTGACTCGGTCTTCGGCAGGAAGCTTTCGAGCTGCGAGTTCAGCACCCGGCGGCCCGTCTGAACGCCGACCGCGCCGGTGAGCGTGCCGAGCGCGGTGAAGACCGGCACGTGCTGCGCCTCGAAGCGGGCCTCGACCTCGCGGTTCTTGAAGATCGCCTGCGTGCCCTCGATCCCGTTCTCGCCGATGCCGATCTCCTCGTGGCGGTAGACCGAGCCGCCGGCCCAGAACCGCAGCACCTCGAACGGCCCGTTCAGCGGTCGGTATTCGCCGCGGGCGAGCAGGCGGTCCTGGTTCGGGGTGAGGCGGGTGCGGGCCTCCTCGGCCTCGCCGCCGGGGATCTGGTAGAGCGCGTCGTAATGGCTGAAGGCGACGCCGACGAAGCCGCGGTCGCCGATCGCCGAAATGCCGAAGGAGCCGCCCTGCGACTCGGTCGCCGAATTGCGCTGGATGCCGCCGGGGATCGCGTAGGAATCGGTGGCGGTCTTGAACCCGTCGGCATGGACGGCGATCCCGTTGGCGCCGGCATCGACGCTGGCGGCGCCGGTGCGTCCGTTATCGACGGTGGTGTAGCCGGTGGTGACTTGGCCCGTGACCCCGCGGGCGGGGATGAAGGTCGGCACCTGATTGTTCTCGGCCGAGACCACGCCGCCGATGGCGCCCGAGCCGTAGCGCAGAGTGGCGGGGCCGCGGATCACCTCGATCCGGCTGGCGTTCAGCGGGTTGACCGGCACCGCGTGGTCCTCGCCGAGATCCGACACGCCGCCATTGACGATGCCGTTCTCCTGGATGCGCACCCGGGCGTTGTCGAGGCCGCGGATGATCGGGCGCGAGGCCGCCCCCGGGGCGTAGGTCGAGGACGAGATGCCCGGCCGGTCGAACAGGGCGTCGCCCAGCGTGCGCGGCTGGTCGCGGGCGATCCGGTCCTGCGGGATCACGGTGACCGGGGAGAAGGTGTTGGTCACCACCGGCAGCACCTCGGCCGCGCGGGCGGTCGGGGGCAGGGCATCGGGGGCGCTCGCCGGGGCGGCGGCCCTGGTCTGGATCGGGCTGACCGAGGTCACGCTGATCTCCTCCAGCGTGGTGGCCTCCTGCTTGGTGGTCTCCTGCGCCTGCGCCGCCGGGACGGTGCCCGCCGTCAGCACGGCCCCCGTCACCAGCAGCATTCTTCCCGAGCGCCCGCGCCGCATACCCGTCGTCCAATTTGCCACGTTACAATGTTTCATCGCTGGGATGTTACAATGTTGCAAGGCTTGGCCGCCGCCCAGTTCGTCATTGGCGCGGCGCGAGGTGCGATCCGTGAGCCGATGTGGCCGGGCTGCATCAGAAGCCGGCCAGGGCGGGGCGTGCGCTGGGACACGATGCGCGGCGTCGTGGCGCTTGTTCCGGGCGCACCCGACCGTGACATTGGGTTCGATGTTTGCCGACCTGCTTGTTCCCGCCCTGCGTTTCCTTCTCCTCGCTCTTGTCCTGCTCTTCCTGGTTCCGCTCGCGACCCACGCCCTGTGGTGGAGCGTGAAGGGCGGACGGGCGGAGAACTGGTCGACGGCGGATTGGTCGAGCGCCGGCCTGTTGCCGCCGGCCGCCGCCGTGCCGGAGGCGATGGTTCGGGTCTACGCCGCCCGGGTCGGGCGCTGGCGGGGCATCGTCGCCCATCACAGCTGGGTGGTGGTGAAGGAGGCGGGCGCGCTCCGCTACACCCGCTACGACGTCGTCGGCTGGGGCCGGCCGGTGCGCACCGATGCCTATGCCCCCGACGGGCGCTGGTTCGGCAATGCGCCGGAGATCGTGCTCGCACTCGACGGCGAGGCGGCGGCGCGGGCGATCCCGCCGATCCGCGCGGCGGTGGCGGATTATCCCTACCGGAGCCAGGGCTCCTACCGGGCCTGGCCGGGCCCGAACTCGAACACCTTCGCCGCCCATGTCATCGCGCGCATTCCCGACAACGCCGTGCCGCTGCCGCCGACCGCTCTGGGCAAGGATTGGACGCCGCCGGGCCGCATCGCCGAGCGCACCCCGAGCGGCACCGGCCTGCGCCTGTCCTGGCGCGGCTATGTCGGACTCACCGTCGGCTGGGTCGACGGGCTGGAGATCAACCTGCTCGGGGCGGTGGCGGGCCTCGACTGGCGCCGCCCCGCCCTCAAGCTGCCGGGCTGGGGCCGGATCGCGCTGATCCCCGGCGGCGAACCGGGCCGGGCGGAGCCGGTACCGGAGCGCCATCCTGCGCCCGGTTCCGTCTCCGGCTGATCGGCGCCGGTCAGCGCCGCGACGACTTCTGGCCCGGGAGGGTCACGTCACCCTTCCATTGGCCGGAGAAATCCGTCTTCGAGCTGTAGACGACCGAGAAGGTGCCCTTGCCCTTCACGCCCGCGAACGCACCGGTGGCCGCGCTGTCCCGGTAGGTTCCCGTGGCCGTGACCCGGCCCTGCGCATCCGTGGTGATCATGCCCCGGTAGGCGCTCGCGGTCGAACCGTCCGGCGTGGTGAGGGTGATGGTGCCCTCTACCGGCCCCTGTCCGTTCTTGAGCGTCACGGTCTCCACCCATTGCACCTTCGCGCCGTCGAAGGGGGTGCCGGGCCCGGAATTGATCCCGGACGCGGTCTGCTGCACCCGGACCTCGTTCGGCCCGAGCACCTGCGGGGCCTGATTGTCGACATGGCCGGTGAAGCTTCCGCCCATCGGCATGGCGGCGGCCGGGGCCGGCAGGGCCATCGGCAGTGCGGCGGCGAAGGCGAGGGCGAGGATCGTCGATCTCTGAAACATGGCGCGTGCTCCCTCAGACATCGTTCATCGTTCGTGCGGCCGGCTCGGCAGCACGGCCAGGACGAAGGACATCTGTGAAGAGGAGGGGTTGTCAATGCCGATTGAATTTTATGTATTGTGGAAATGAAACTATATTACGAATAGTTCGGGCGAATATTGTTGACGACCAACAGGTCTTGTCCAAAAGGATAATGTCATCTAATCCGAAAGACCCATCATGTCGCCTGCGGGGTGCCGCCGGGGTCCGGCAGGCCCTTTCGAGGCCTGCGGTCCGTGTGCGCGCGGCCGGCCACCGCAGGCCGCCCCGACCCTCCGCCCACGAACACGATGACCGACCTTTCCCTCCGCCCCGCTCAAGCGCCCGACCACGATGCGATCTGGTCCATCCTGAAACCGATCCTGCGGGAGGGAGAGACCTTTGCCCTGCCCCGGGACTGGGAGCGGGGCAGGGCGCTCGCCTACTGGTTCTCGCCGGGGCATCACGTCTTCGTCGCGGAGAGCGCCGGCGCGATCCTCGGCAGCTACTACATCCGCGCCAACCAGCTCGGAGCCGGTGACCACGTCGCCAACGGCGCCTACGCGACCCACCCCGAGGCGCGGGGCAGGGGAATCGCCCGCGCCATGGGTTTGCATTCCTTCGAGACGGCCCGGGCACTGGGCTTTTCCGCGATGCAGTTCAACATCGTGGTGGCCACCAACACCCGCGCGGTCGCGCTCTGGACCGGCCTCGGCCTCCGGGAGATCGGTCGCCTGCCCGGCGTCTTCCGCCATCCCGTGCGCGGACCGGTGGATGCCCTGGTGATGCATCGGAGCCTGTGACCCGTCCCTCCATTGAACACGGCCGCGCTTGGGGCAGAGTGGGCGCCGCGCACCGGGAGAGAATCGGTGCGGGGGGAGGACGTCCGCCTTGAGTTTCCTGATCTGCCTCGCCGCGCTCTTCTTCCTGATGGGGATTCCTGATGGGGATCGCCTATCGCGGCTTCTCGGTGATCCTGTTCGCCCCCGTCGCCGCCATGGGGGCGGTGCTGCTCACCGATCCGGCCGCGGTGCCGGTGCTCTTCTCCGGCCTGTTCATGGAGAAGCTCGTCGGCTTCCTGAAGCTCTACTTCCCCGTCTTCCTGCTCGGGGCCGTGTTCGGCAAGCTCGTGGAGATCTCAGGGTTCGCCCGCTCCATCGTCGGCGCCGTGACCGGATTGCTGGGGGAGGGCAGGGCCATCGTCGCCATCGTGCTGGTGGGCGCCATCCTCACCTATGGCGGCGTCTCGCTGTTCGTGGCGGTGTTCGCGGTCTATCCCTTCGCCGCCGAGCTGTTTCGCAGGAGCCGGATTCCCAAGCGCCTGATCCCCGGCACGATCGCGCTCGGTGCCTTCACCTTCACCATGGACACCCTGCCGGGCACCCCGCAGATCCAGAACATCATCCCCGCCTCCTTCTTCAAGACCAATGCCTATGCCGCCCCGTGGCTCGGGGTGATCGGCGCGCTGTTCGTGTTCGCGGCGGGCGTCGCCTATCTCGAATGGCGCCGCCGCCGGGCCGGGGACGAGGGCTACGGCGAGGGCCACAGCAACGAGCCGCAGGCGGTCGAGGACCGGGTCGTGATCCACCCGGCGGTGGCGATCCTGCCGCTGCTCGTGGTCGGGATCGGCAACCGGCTGCTGCTCGCCTGGATCACCGGCAGCTATGGCGAGCAGGCGAGCGCCGCGCTGACGCCGGAGATGGCCGCCAACCCGGTCACCGTGCCGATCAAGACGGTGGCGGCGATCTGGGCGGTGCAGGGCGCCCTGCTCGCCGGCATCCTGGCCACCGTGCTCCTCGGCTTCCGCAATCTCGCCGCGCGCTTCTCCGAGGGCTCGAAGGCGGCGGTGGCCGGGGCGCTGCTCGCGGGCATGAACACCGCCACCGAATACGGATTCGGCGCGGTCATCGCCGCCCTGCCCGGCTTCAAGGTGATCTCGGACGCGCTGTCGGCGATCCCCAACCCGCTGATCAACGAGGCGGTGACGGTCAACGTGCTGGCCGGCGTCACCGGCTCCGCCTCGGGCGGACTCTCGATCGCGCTGGCCGCCCTGTCCGGCCGCTTCATCGAGGCGGCGCAGAGCGCCGGCATCCCGCTGGAGGTGATGCATCGGGTCGCATCGATGGCGAGCGGCGGCATGGACACGCTGCCGCATAACGGCGCGGTGATCACCCTGCTCGCCGTCACCGGCCTGACCCACCGGCAATCCTACGGCGACATCTTCGCGATCACGGTCATCAAGACCGTGGCCGTGTTCGTCGTGATCGGGGTCTATTACCTGACCGGTCTGGTCTGAGCGCGAGCCGGGACGAGCTTCGCGGAACAAAGATCCGCCGCCCCTGGATTGCCCAGCCAAGGGGCGTGGCTCCGGTGCCGGCCGGAGCGAGACCGGAGTTGGGTATGACGAAAACGGCACTGATCGCGGGCGTTGGCGGCATCGTCGGCAACAATCTCGCCCGGCATTTGGTGGGGCAGGGCTGGTCGGTGCAGGGGCTCGCCCGGCGACCGCCCGCGATCGACGGCGTCACGCCGCTGCCCGCCGACCTCCTCGACCCGGATGCGCTCTCCCGGGCGCTGGAGGGCCGCGCCCCGAGCCACGTCTTCCTCACCACCTGGCTGCGCCAGCCGACGGAGGCCGAGAACATCCGCGTCAACGCGGCGATGGTCAGAAACCTCCTCGACGCCCTGCGTCCGGGACGAAGCGTCCGGCACGTGGCGTTGGTGACCGGCCTCAAGCACTATCTCGGGCCGTTCGAGGCCTATGGCAAAGGCCACCTGCCGCCGACGCCGTTCCGCGAGGATCTGCCCCGGCTGGACGTGGAGAACTTCTACTACGCGCAGGAAGATGCGGTCTTCGACGCGGCGGCGCGGGACGGCTTCACCTGGAGCGTGCACCGCCCGCACACCATCGTCGGCTACGCGCTCGGCAATGCCATGAACATGGGGGTGACGCTCGCCGTCACCGCCAGCCTCTGCCGGGAGACCGGGCGCCCGTTCCGCTTCCCCGGCTCGGCGGCGCAGTGGAACGGGCTCACCGACGTGACCGATGCGCGGCTGCTCGCCCGCCACCTCACCTGGGCGGCCTCGACCGAGGCCGCGCGGAACGAGGCCTTCAACGTCGTCGATGGCGACGTCTTCCGCTGGCAATGGATGTGGCGCCGGATCGCCGGCTGGTTCGGCGTCGAGCCGGCGCCGTTCGACGGCACGGTGAATCCGCTGGAGCATCAACTGGCGGGCGCCGCCCCGCTCTGGGCGGAGATCGCGCAGCGGCACAACCTGATCGAGCCCGACCTGAACCGCCTCGTCTCCCCCTGGCACACCGATGCCGATCTCGGCCGGCCGATCGAGGTCGTCACCGACATGAGCAAGAGCCGCCGCCTTGGCTTCCTCGATTACCAGCCCTCGGACGACGCCTTCTTCGACCTGTTCGCTCGGCTGCGGGCGGAGCGGGTCATCCCCTGAACGGCCTTCCGCCCGGTATTCGGCGACGCCATCGTGCGGCCGGCGGATGACAAGCCCGCCCGGCGGCCTCACTATGGGAGCTCCGCCGCCCGCCGGGCGGCCCAGGGTTGGGAAGCTTTACCGATGCGCCTCAAGGCCGCGCTCCTGCTCACCCTCCTCGCGGCCGCCTGCCCGCCCGCTTGTCCGGGGGCCTGGGCGCAGGAGCTGACCGGGACGCTCAGGAAGGTGAAGGAGAGGGGCGCCCTCACCCTGGGCTACCGCGATGCCTCGGTGCCCTTCTCCTATCTCGACGGCAACCAGAAGCCGGTGGGCTACGCCTATGAGATCTGCCTCAAGGTCGCCGAGGCGGTCAAAACCCATCTCAAGCTCGACCGGCTGGAGGTGAAGCTCAATCCGGTCACTTCGGCGACCCGCATCCCGCTGATCGCCAACGGGACGATCGATCTCGAATGCGGCTCGACCACCAACAATGCCGACCGCCAGCGGCAGGCCGCCTTCACCAACACCCACTTCCTCACCGCCACGCGCTTCGTGGCCAAGAAGGAGAAGGGGCTCGACAAGACCGACGACCTGAAGGGCCGCACCGTGGTCTCGACCTCGGGCACCACCGGCATCCGCCAGATCAACGAGATCAACGCGGCCCGCGGGCTCGGAATGCGGATCCTGCCCGCCAAGGACCATGCGGAGGCCTTCCTGATGGTCGAGACCGGGCGCGCCGACGCCTTCGTGATGGACGACGTGCTGCTCGCCGCCCTGGTCGCCGGGGCGAAGACGCCGGAGGCCTACGCGATCTCCTCCGAGGCCCAGTCGCGGCCGGAGCCCTACGCCATCATGCTGCGCAAGGACGACGCGCCGTTCAAGGCCGTGGTCGATGCCGCGACCGCCGCGCTCTACACGAGCCCGGAGGGCAGAGCGCTCTATGACAGGTGGTTCACGCAGGCCATTCCGCCGCGGGGCATCAACCTGCAGCTCCCCTTGAGCGAGGCGATGCGGAAAGTTCTGTCCAGCCCGAGCGACAGCGCGGACCCGGCCGCCTACTGAACCGGCGGCCGCTCCCGATGACCTATCACTGGAACTGGGGCGTCCTGTTCGAGCCCTCGCCCGAGGGCACCGGCACCTATGCCGACATGCTGCTCTCGGGGCTCGCCTGGACCGTGCTCACCGCCCTCGGTTCCTGGGCCATCGCCTTCGGTCTCGGCTCGGTGATCGGGGTGATGCGGACCCTGCCCTCGCGGGCCGCCAACGCGGTGGGCGCGGCCTATGTCGAGCTGTTCCGCAACGTGCCGCTGCTGGTGCAGATGTTCCTCTGGTACTTCGTGCTGCCGGAACTCCTGCCCGAGCGGATCGGCGCCGCCGTCAAGCAGATGCCGGACGCGCCGTTCTACACGGCGGTTTTGTGCCTCGGCTTCTTCACCGCCGCGCGGGTGGCCGAGCAGGTGCGGGCCGGCATCCGCTCCCTGCCGCGGGGACAGGCGCTGGCGGGCACGGCGCTCGGCCTCACCGTGGCGCAGACCTACCGCTTCGTGCTGTTGCCCAACGCCTACCGGATCATCCTGCCCCCGCTGACCTCGGAATTCCTGAACAACCTCAAGAACACCTCCGTCGCCCTCACCATCGGCCTGCTGGAACTGACGGCGCGGGCGCGCGCGATGCAGGAATTCTCGTTCCAGGTGTTCGAGGCCTTCACCGCGGCCACCCTGCTCTACGTCGCCATCAACCTCGTGGTGGTGGCGGGCGCGACCCTGCTGGAGCGGCGCCTGGCCGTGCCGGGAGGGCGCTGATGCTCGCAAGCCTCGACCTCTCCGTCGTCGCCACCTCGCTGCCCTACCTGTTCGGCGAGGGCATGGTGTTCACGCTCACCCTCACGGCGCTGGCGGCGTCGGGCGGCCTCGTGCTCGGCACCGGCCTCGCCCTGTTGCGGCTCTCCGGCGTGCCGGGGCTGACCCATGCGGCCAAGCTCTATGTCGAGCTGATGCGCGCCCTGCCGCTCGTGCTGGTGATCTTCTGGTTCTACTTCCTCGTGCCCTATCTCGGCGCCTGGGCGACCGGGGCGGCCCATCCGATCCAGGTCGGTCCCTTCGCCAGCGCGCTGGTCACCTTCACGCTGTTCGAGGCGGCCTATTTCGCTGAGATCATGCGCGCCGGCATCCAGTCGATCCCGAAGGGCCAGAGCGCGGCCGCCCGGGCGCTGGGCATGAGCTACGCCCAGACGATGCGGCTCGTGGTGCTGCCCCAGGCCTTCCGCAACATGCTGCCGCTGCTGCTGACGCAGACGATCGTGCTCTTCCAGGACACGTCCCTGGTCTACGTGCTCTCGCTGACCGATTTCCTCGGCGCGGCCTCCAAGGTCGCCCAGCGCGACGGCCGGCTGGTGGAGATGTACCTGTTCGCGGCGCTGGTCTATTTCGCGGTCTGCTTCGCCGCCTCGCTCCTGGTGCGCCGCCTCCAGACCCGCATCGCGATCGTCCGATGACATCTCAGGAGGGCTTGTCCCCATGATTGCGCCATGACCGCGCCGCCGGGGCCGGCCGCTGCCGGCGCGCCGATGATCGTCGTGGAGGCGGTCTCGAAATGGTACGGCGACCTCGCCGTCCTCTCCGGCTGCACCACGGCCGTCGCCCGGGGCGAGGTGGTGGTGGTCTGCGGCCCCTCGGGCTCGGGCAAGTCGACGCTGCTCAAATGCGTCAACGCCCTGGAGCCGTTCCAGCAGGGGCAGATCACCGTCGACGGCACGCGGGTGAAGGACAGGGCGACGAACCTGCCGCGGCTGCGGGCGCGGGTCGGCATGGTGTTCCAGCATTTCGAGCTGTTCCCGCACCTGAGCGTCACCGACAACCTGACGCTCGCCCAGCGCAAGGTGCTCCGGCGTTCCGGCGAGGAGGCGCGGAGGCGCGGCCTCGATCTCCTCGCCCGGGTCGGCCTCTCGGCCCATGCGGAAAAGTTTCCGGGCCAGCTCTCGGGCGGGCAGCAGCAGCGGGTGGCCATCGCCCGGGCGCTCGCCATGGATCCGGTGGTGATGCTGTTCGACGAGCCGACCTCGGCGCTCGATCCCGAGATGGTCGGCGAGGTGCTCGACGTGATGGTGGAACTCGCCCGCGACGGCATGACCATGATGGTCGTCACCCACGAGATGGGCTTCGCCCGCAAGGTGGCGGACCGGGTGGTGTTCATGGATGGCGGCGAGATCGTCGAGGACGCTCCCAAGGATGCCTTCTTCGCCCGGCCCCGCAGCGGGCGGGCTCAGCAGTTTTTGTCGAAGATCCTCGCACATTGATGATGTGCCGGGACGGACTGGTACTCCCGGAACGGAGATCGCAGCTATATGGTTACAGAGCACATGGCTGAACCCGGCCCTTTTCCAGCGCGTTGATCCGTTGTGCGGGGGGCGCCCGCGCTGGGCGGACGGGTTGCTCCATGCGGCCGTTCGGCGTTCGGCCGGGCGGAAGAAAGCCCTTTTTCGAACAGCGCTTCCCCAATGCCGCGGTATTTCTTCGACATCAATGACGGCGTTGATCTGAAGGACGAGGTGGGTCGCGAGATCCAGGATCCGCTCGCCCTGAGGCGCGAGGCGCTGCGCGTGATGACGGCGCTGATGGCGGCGGAAGCCGAGGACAGCCAGGACTGCACCCTGGTCCTGACCGTGCGCAATGAGAACGGGGACGGCGTGATGACGATCCGCCTCGTCTGCCAGATCGACGATAGCTGATCCGGGTCGATGGCCGGGGCGGGCATCAGGTCCGGTCCTGCCGCTCGCTCGCCACCGCCTCCTTCGGCTGTTCGCGCTCGAGATCGATCAGGATCATGTCGAGCAGGACGCGGAGCCGGTGACAACTCGACACCGGCAGCCTCGCACGCGCGGCCGTGCACAACGCGGCAATGTCGGCGAGGGCGTCGGTGTCGTTCGTCGGCATAGTCCTTCCCGCGTCGGAGGGGTGAGAGCGACCTTCAAGGGCTCAAGGGGCGGCAGGACCCGCCCAACGCCGTTCGATAGCGATCCGCTTTTCTTCGAAAGAACATGTGATGGATCGCTCCCGGCGATCCACCGGTGCGCATCAGGTGAGGCCGGGCGGCATAGCGAGCCTCCGCAATGGGCGGACACGGGTATGCCGGCTTGAGCCGACGCGGTGCGGCATCGGGAGGGGGCGAGGCTCAGGCATCCCGGCTGCGGACGGAGCCGAAGCGGGACGCAGTCGAAGAGGTCGAAGAGGGCATCGCCGCACGTCGTTGCCATCCGTTGGGGGGCGAGGGGCGTGTTCATCCCGGATTCATTCCGGGCCGCTTCCATAACCGCTGCATGCCCGCGGCCGTTCCTCAGGGCCCTCGGAGGAGCGATCACGGACGCCATCCCCGGCGACGACCTTCGGCTTGCCGGAAAAGACGCTGCCAACACAAGGGCTTGGCGCATCGCCCCGCCTGCGATTTCCGTGGCGCGGCGCCGGGGTGCGGCGATCCGTCAGCCGAGGTCCCGCGCGGTGCGTTCGAGGGCGCTCAGGAGCGGCTCGATCTGCGCCGCGCTGAGATCGTGGAAGCCGAGGGTGCGCCCCATCACCACGCCGAGCAAGGAAAAGAATAGAGCCATCCCGGTGCCGGGCGGTCCCTTCGCAGCATCGAGCCGGGCCAGGCGCTCGGCCACGAAGACGCGGTAGCCGTCGAGCGCCTCCGGATTCTCCACGGCGGCGAGGAGCAGGGCGCGGGAAAACTCGTCCTCGCCGCAATAGCTGTGGCGCAGATGGGCGACCATGGCCAGGGCCAGCCCGGACGGGCCCGGCGGATGCTCCCCCTCGCAGGCGGCGATGCCGTCCCGCAATTCCTTGAGTTCGCGGGCGACCAGCGCGAGGATCAGCGCATCCTTCGAGGCGTAATGGTGCAGCACGCCTCCCTTGCTCAGGCCCGCCTGCGCCGCCACCGCGTCGATCGTCAGCGCCCGCGACCCGCCACGGCGCAGCACCGCACCCGCCGCGTCGAGGATCACCCCCGCCCGCTCGTCGCGCCGGCCGCGCGTTTTCTGCGCCATGGTCGCTCCCGAACCCGCAATAAAAAACCGTCTGGACGGTCGGTAAGATACGCGATAAGCCTGCGCCGCGAAAGTCGCCCCGTGGCGGCAACGCATCGGCCATGCCGTTCGCTTCGCCGCCGCCGCTCGGAAAACCCGGCCGATGACCTTACGGCTCCGTTCCCTCGCCGCTTCCATGGCCGCTGTCCTGGCGGGCTTCCCGGCCACCCTCCCGGTGCCGGTCGCGCGCGCCGAGGCGCCGGCCGCGGCGGCGGACGATCCGTCCGTGGTGCTGGTCCGGGTCCGGCGGGCGCAGAAAACCCCCGTCGCCTCGGATGTGGTGCTGACCGGCGACATCCAGGCCCAGGCCCAGACCAACGTCGCCTTCCGCACCAATGGCAAGGTCGCCGAGCGCCGGGTCGAGGTGGGTGACCATGTCACCGCCGATCAGGTGCTGGCGGTGCTGGAGCCGCTGACGCAGCGGGCCAATCTCGACAATGCCCGGGCCGCCCTGGTCTCGGCGGAGGCGCAGCTCACCCAGGCCAAGGTGACCTTCGAGCGCCAGAAGCAGCTCATCGGCAGCGGCTATACCACCCGGCCATCCTACGACAACGCCGAGCAACAGCTGCGGACCTCCCAGGCGGCGGTCGATTCGGCCAAGGCGGCCCTCGGCACCGCCGAGGAGCAGCTCTCCTATACCGAGCTGCGCGCGGGCGTGTCCGGCATCGTCATGAGCCGGACCTTCGAGGTCGGGCAGGTGGTGCAGGCGGGGCAGGCGGTGATGGTGCTCGCCCAGGACGGGCCCCGGGACGCGGTGTTCAACGTCTACGAGGCCCTGACCGCCAACCCGCCCGCCGAGAAGACGATCCGCGTCACGCTCCAATCCGATCCCCGGGTGGAGGCGACCGGGCATGTGCGCGAGATCTCGCCGACGGTGGATGCGTCGAGCGGCACCGTGCGGGTCAAGGTCGGGCTGGAGGAAACGCCGCCGGCGATGTCCCTCGGCGCCGTGGTGATCGGCCGGGGCCGCTTCGCCCAGCGCGAGGCGGTGGTGCTGCCCTGGTCGGCGCTCTACCGCTCCGACGACCGGCCGGCGGTGTGGATCCACGATCCCGCCACGGGCAAGGTTTCGATCCGAGGCGTCGAGATCGACCGCTACGGCTTCGACGACATCGTGCTGAAGGACGGCGTCGCGCCCGGCGAGACGGTGGTGATCGCCGGCATCCAGTTCCTGCGTCCGGGCCAGCGCGTCGCGGTCGCGGGGCCGGCGGACACGGCCGCGGATGCGGCGGGGAAGGGCGGACGATGACGCGCGCAGCCCCCGTCTTGATCCTCGTGCTGGGCCCCATCCTCGCCCTCGCCGGCTGTCAGCCGTCGCAGGAGGCCCCGCCGCCGCCGCCGGTGCGGCCGGTCCTGACCACCCTGGCCCGGCCCACCGACAGCGAGATCTTCGGCCCCTTCGCCGGCACGGTCGAGCCGCGCTACCAGTCGCAGCTCGGCTTCCAGATCGGCGGCCGGGTGGTGGCCCGCGACGTCACCGTCGGCGACGTGGTGAGACGAGGCCAGCGGCTCGCCGCCCTCGACCCGATCGTGTCGCGGTTCGACCTGAGCCGCGCCGAGGCCGAGCTCGCGGATGCCAAGGCTCAGGCCGAGAACGCCAATGCCACCGAGGCGCGCACCCGCCGCCTGATGGAGGGCGGCAACGTCACCCAGGCCCAGCTCGACGCGGCGGTGGCCCGGCGTGACACCGCCCAGGCCCGCCTCGCCCAGGCCGGCGCCAGCCTGCAGAAGGCCCGCGACCAGATCGGCTATACCGAGCTGCACGCCGATTTCGACGGCGTCGTCACCCAGCGCCTCGCCGAGGTCGGGCAGGTGGTGAGCCCGGGGCAGGGGATCGTGACGCTCGCCCGGCCCGAGACCCGCGAGGCGGTGGTCGACATTCCCGAGACCCTGGCCGGCGCCATGCCCAAGGACGGCCTGTTCACCGTGGTGCTTCAGAGCGCCCCGGAGATCACCGCGCGGGGCCGCGTCCGCGAGGTCGCCCCCTTCGCCGAATCCGGCACCCGCACCCGCCGCATCCGCCTGACCCTGGAGGAGCCGGGCCCGGCCTTCCGGCTCGGGGCGACCATCACCGTCTCGCTGGAGCGCCCCACCGCGCGCCGCTTCGTCCTGCCCGCCACCGCTTTGCTGGAGACGGACGGGCGGCGCTCGGTCTGGATCGTGCCGGGGGGGCGGGACAAGGACAAGCAGGGCAATCCGCAAGGGGATCTGCAAGAGGACCTGCATGTCGAGCGCCGCGACGTGACCCTGGCCGGTGACGGGGCGGACGGCCACGGGCGCATCGCCGTGCGGGCGGGGCTGGAACCTGGCGAGCGGGTCGTGGTGGCGGGCGTCCATTCCCTGAGCGACGGCCAGACCGTGCGGCTGGCCGACGACCGGAACTGAGCGGTGGACGGCACAAGGGCCGGCGAGACGGCCGGCAAGCGAGTCTGCGGGGATTTTCGCGCGTGAAGGACTTCAACCTCTCCGACTGGGCCCTCGGCCACCGCTCGCTGGTCTGGTTCCTGATGCTCGTCAGCCTCGTGGCCGGCGTGATGGCCTATTCCCGGCTCGGCCGGGAGGAGGACCCGCCCTTTGCCATCAAGACCATGGTGGTCCAGGCGAGCTGGCCCGGCGCCACCATCAAGGACACCCTCGATCAGGTCACCGACCGGATCGAGAAGGAATTGCAGCAGATCAACGCCCTCGACTACGTCAGGAGCTACACCACGCCGGGCCAGGCCACGGTGTTCGTGCAGTTCCGCGACACCACGAAGAAGGAAGAGATTCAGCCCGCCTTCTATCAGGTGAGGAAGCGCCTCGGCGACATCCAGCACACCTTCCCGCAGGGCGTTCAGGGGCCTGCCTTCAACGACGAGTTCGGCGACGTCTACGGCAACGTCTACGCCTTCACCGCCGACGGCCTGACCCATCGCCAGCTGCGCGACTATGTCGAGGGCGTGCGCACCGAGATCCTGAAGGTGCCCAATATCGGCAAGACCCTGCTGATGGGCGTGCAGGGCGAGACGATCTATCTCGATTTCTCGACCCGCAAGCTCGCCGGCTACGGCATCGACATCCAGGCCCTGATCAAGGCGCTCCAGTCGCAGAACGCGGTGGCGGCCTCCGGCGTGGTCCAGGCGGGGCCGGAGCGGGTGTCCTTGCGGGTGAGCGGCCAGTTCACCTCCGAGGACTCCCTGCGCAACGTCAACCTGCGCTTCAACGACCGCTTCTTCCGCCTCGCCGATGTGGCCGAGATCTCCCGCGGCTACGAGGATCCGCCGGCGGCGATGTTCCGCGTCGACGGCAAGCCCGCGATCGGGCTCGCCATCGCCATGCGCCCCAACGCCAACCTGCTGAAGTTCGGCGAGGATCTGAAGGAGCGCATGCACCTCATCGAGGGCAAGCTGCCCATCGGCGTCGGCATTCACCTCGTCTCCGACCAGCCCAAGATCGTCGAGGAGGCGGTCGGCGGCTTCACCAAGGCCCTGGTCGAGGCGGTGGTCATCGTGCTGGTGGTGAGCTTCGTGAGCCTCGGCCTGCGCGCCGGCCTCGTCGTCGCGGTCTCGATCCCGCTGGTGCTCGCCATCGTCTTCGTGATCATGCAGGTGATGGGCGTGACGCTGCAGCGCATCTCGCTCGGCGCCCTCATCATCGCGCTCGGCCTGCTCGTCGACGACGCGATGATCACCGTCGAGATGATGGTGGCCCGCCTCGAACTCGGCGACTCCCTGAAGAAGGCGGCGACCTTCGCCTACACCTCCACCGCCTTCCCGATGCTCACCGGCACCCTGGTGACGGTGGCGGGCTTCCTGCCGATCGGCTTCAACGGCTCCTCGGCGGGCGAGTACACCTACTCGCTGTTCGTGGTGATCGCCGCCGCGCTCCTCGTCTCCTGGGTGGTCGCGGTCCTGTTCGCGCCGCTGCTCGGCGTCACCATCCTGCCCCGGACCATGAAGCACCATGCCGAGAAGCAGGGCCTGTTCACCCGCGCCTTCATGGCGGTGCTGCGGGTGGCGATGCGGCTGCGCTGGACCACCGTGGTCATCTGCGTCGCGCTGATGGGGCTCGCCGTCGTCGGGATGGGCCATGTGCAGCAGCAGTTCTTCCCGTCCTCCGACCGCAGCGAGGTCCTCGTCGACCTGACCCTGCCGCAGAACGCCACCATCGCCGAGACCAAGGCGCAGATGGACCGCTTCGAGGCGTATCTGAAGGACGACCCCGAGATCGACCGCTGGTCCTCCTATGTCGGCCAGGGTGCGGTGCGCTTCTACCTGCCCCTGGACCAGCAGCTCGCCAACGCCTTCTTCGGGCAGATCGTGATCGTCACGAAGTCGCTGGAGGTGCGGGACCGGGTCATCGCCCGACTGCAGCGGATCGGACGGCATGATTTCGTCGGCACCGACGTGCTGGTGCAGCCGCTCAATCTCGGGCCCCCGGTGGGCCGCCCGATCCAGTACCGCCTCTCCGGGCCCGATGTGCAGGAGGTGCGCCGCCTCGCCCTCAAGCTCGCCGACGTGGTGGCGACCGACCCGCGCCTCGCGGTGCCGACCTTCGACTGGAACGAGCCCGGCAAGGTGCTGCGCGTCGAGATCCTGCAGGACAAGGCGCGCCAGCTCGGCGTCACCAGCCAGGACATCGCCGGCATCCTCAATGGCATCGTCGGCGGCCAGGCGATCACGCAGGTGCGCGATTCGATCTATCTCGTGAACGTGGTGGGCCGGGCCCGCACGGTGGAGCGGACCTCCCTCGACACGCTCCAGAGCCTGCAGGTCGCCCTCTCCAACGGCGCGGTGGTGCCGATCCTGGCCTTCGCCAAGATCGATTACGACCTGGAGCAGCCGATCGTCTGGCGCCGCGACCGGGTGCCGACCCTGACGGTGCGCGCCACCATCACCGACGCGACCCAGCCGCCCACCGTCGTCGCCGCCCTGCAGCCGGCCATCGACGCCTATGTGAAGGCCTTGCCGGAGGGCTATACGCTCGCCACCGGCGGCGCGGTCGAGGAAGCGGGCAAGGGCCAGGGGCCGATCGCCGCCGTGGTGCCGGTGATGCTGCTCGCCATGGCCCTGTTCCTGATGGTCCAGCTCCAGAGCTTCCAGAAGCTGTTCTTGGTGTTCTCGGTCGCGCCCCTCGGATTGATCGGCGTGGTGCCGGCCCTGCTGCTCTTCGACAAGCCGATGGGCTTCGTCGCCATCCTCGGCATCCTGGCGCTGATCGGGATCATCGTGCGCAACGCCGTGATCCTGGTGAGCCAGATCGAGGAATGCGAGGCGGAGGGGATGGGCCCGTGGGACGCCGTGGTGGAAGCCACCCGCCACCGCATGCGACCGATCCTGCTGACGGCGGCGGCGGCGAGCCTCGGCCTGATCCCGATCGCCCGCGAGGTGTTCTGGGGGCCGATGGCCTACGCGATGATCGGCGGCATCCTGGCCGCGACCCTGCTGACCCTGCTGTTCCTGCCGGCGCTCTATGTCGGCTGGTACCGGATCAAGGCTCCGCCCCGGGACGGAGCGGCGCGCGCCTGATCCCGGCATCGGCCGCCCCCGCCGCGGCGGCCGACTCGCCGGACGAGATCGTTTGCGTCGGACCGGGGCGGCATCGGAAACGATTTATACTGCCGGTCCGGATCTATCATGCATCCTGTGCCTAGCGTGACCCGTCCCGCGCGCGTGATCGCGCGACCTCTGCTTTGGTTGCATGGCCGTCCTGTGCGCCCTGTTGCGACGCCAAAATCTCTTTGCGGATGTGAACCCATCCGCTAGGCACATGCCGAACGCCGCGGCAAGGCGGCGGCATCGATGCACCTTCAGGCGAGCCGGCTGCCCGCGATGACCACCGACAACGCCACGGCCACTTCCCGACCCCTCGAGCGGGACGCGCAGGTGGCCATGAGCCACCACGACGTCCACCCCAACGACATCGCGCTCGGCGTGGTGATCGGACGCGCGTCGGAATATTTCGACTTCTTCGTGTTCGGCATCGCTGCGGTGCTGGTGTTCCCGAAGGTGTTCTTCCCGTTCGCGGAGCCGCTGGCCGGGACGCTCTACTCCTTCGGCATCTTCGCGCTCGCCTTCATCGCCCGCCCGCTCGGATCGATCTTCTTCATGAAGATCCACAAGCGGCACGGGCGCGGGGTGAAGCTCACCATCGCCCTGTTCATGCTCGGCGGCTCGACCGCCGCGATCAGCTTCCTGCCGAGCTACGATTCGATCGGCGTCGTCGCCATCGAGCTGCTCGCGGTGCTGCGCGTCGCCCAGGGCTTCGCCCTCGGCGGAGCCTGGGACGGCATGGCCTCGCTGCTCGCCCTCAACGCCCCCCGGGAGCAGCGCGGCTGGTACGCGATGATCCCGCAGCTCGGCGCTCCGATCGGCTTCATGGTGGCGAGCGCCCTGTTCTCCTTCTTCGTGGTCAATCTGACCCAGGCCGACTTCATCGATTGGGGCTGGCGCTTCCCGTTCTTCTGCGCCTTCACCATCAACGTGGTGGCCCTGTTCGCGCGGCTCCGGCTCGTCGCCACCCCGGAATTCACCCGGCTCCTCGACAAGGGCCAGCTGGAGCCGGTCGGCGTCGTCGATCTGGCCCGCCACCACGCCCTCGACGTGTGGATCGGCGCCTTCGTGCCGCTGGCGAGCTTCGCCCTGTTCCATCTCGTGACGATCTTCCCGATCGCTTGGCTCACCCTGTCGAGCGACCGCTCCGCCGGCGAATTCCTGATGGTGCAGTTCTCCGGTGCCATGATCTGCGCCGGCGCCATCGCGGCCTCGGGGCTGATCGCCGACCAGATCGGGCGCCGCAACATGCTGCTCATCAGCGCCGGGCTGATCGCCGTCTTCGCCTGCGGCAGCATCCTGGCGCCGCTGATCTTCGGCGAGAACGCCATCGGCCAGACGATCTACGTCAATATCGGCTTCATGCTGCTCGGCCTGTCCTATGGCCAGACCGCCGGCGCGGTGACCTCCCGCCTCGGCGCGCGCTACCGCTATACCGGCGCGGCGCTCACCTCCGACCTCGCCTGGCTGTTCGGCGCCGGCTTCGCCCCCCTGGTGGTGCTGTACCTCTCCACCGAATACGGGCTCGCGATGGTCGGCGTGTACCTGCTGTCGGGGGCGCTGGCGACGCTGCTCGCCCTCGGCCTCGACCGCTCCGAGATGCGCCAGATGTGATCCCGCCGTCGCGGGCGGATGGATCCGCCCGCCCGGATTGTTGAGCGAACCGAACCGTCGCCGTGCGGGACAAGACCCGCGCGGCCCTTGTGATGGAACGAAGATTCTTGGCCATGACCGCCGACCGTTCACTCAGGGCTCCTGCCGGGGCCGGCTCCGCGCGCCGGATCCTGCGCGGACTCGTCCTGCTGCCCCTGTTCGGCCTGCTCGCCGGCTGCAACCTCGTGGTGATGCAGCCCTCCGGCGACATCGCCGTGCAGCAGCGCAACCTCGTCCTCGCCTCGACCGGGCTGATGCTGCTCATCATCATCCCGGTGATCGTGCTGACCCTGCTGTTCGCGTGGCGCTACCGCGCCTCGAACACGGCGGCCCGCCACGATCCCGACTGGGATCACTCGACCGCCCTCGAGGTCGTGATCTGGACCGCGCCGCTGCTGATCATCATCGCCCTCGGCGCCCTGACCTGGATCAGCACCCACACCCTCGACCCGTTCCGGCCGCTCTCGCGGATCGAGCCGGGCAAGCCGGTGGCGGCGGAGGTCAAGCCGCTGGAGGTGCAGGTCGTCGCCCTCGATTGGAAGTGGCTGTTCTTCTACCCCGAATACAACGTCGCCACCGTCAACGAGCTGGTCGCGCCGGTGAACCGGCCGATCGCCTTCAAGCTCACCGCCTCCTCGGTGATGAACGCCTTCTACGTCCCCGCGCTGGCCGGCATGATCTACGCCATGCCCGGCATGCAGACGCAGCTGCACGCCGTGATCAACAAGCCGGGCGAGTATGACGGGCTCGCCTCGCAGTACAGCGGCAGCGGCTTCTCGCGGATGACCTTCAAGTTCCACGGGCTCGAAGGTGACGGCTTCGACCAGTGGGTCGCCAAAGTGAAGCAGCAGGGTTCGGATCTGACCCGCGAGGCTTATCTCCAGCTCGAGCGCCCGAGCGAGCGGGTGCCCGTCACCTACTACTCGTCGTTCAGCGATGGGCTCTTCGACAAGATCGTCGGCATGTGCGCCGTTCCCGGCAAGATGTGCATGCACGAGATGATGGCCATCGACGCCAAGGGCGGCGCCGGCAAGGAGAGCCACGGGAACGCCGAGCGGCTCCAGTACGACAACCGCCATACGGAGCGGGGCGACGAGGCGCCGGGAGCGACGACCCCCGCCTCACACCGCGCGCCCAAGAGCGAGGCGCCCGACGCCGACAAGACGCACGAGGGGAGCGGCCAAGGCCACGCCGCGCCCGACCAGACCAACAACTGATCCGTCGCCGCCTCAGGATTCACGGACGAGCTTCGACCCATGTTCGCAAACACGGACCTGCAGCACCTGCTGTTCGGGCGCCTCACCCTGGAGGACATCCCGTTCCACGAGCCGATCCTGCAAGTGACCTTCGCAGGTGTCGCCATCGGCGGAATCGCGGTGCTCGCCGCGATCACCTATTTCCGCTTCTGGGGCCCGCTCTGGCGCGATTGGCTGACCTCCGTCGATCACAAGAAGATCGGCATCATGTACGTCGTGCTGGCGCTCGTGATGCTGCTGCGCGGCTTCGCCGACGCGCTGCTGATGCGCTCGCAGCAGGCGATCGCCTTCGGCGCCAACGAGGGCTATCTGCCGCCGCATCACTACGACCAGATCTTCACCGCCCACGGCGTGATCATGATCTTCTTCGTGGCGATGCCCTTCGTCACCGGCCTGATGAACTACGTCGTGCCGCTGCAGATCGGCGCCCGCGACGTCGCCTTCCCGTTCCTGAACAACTTCTCGTTCTGGATGACGGTCTCGGGCGCGGTCACGGTGATGATCTCGCTGTTCATCGGTGAGTTCGCCCGCACCGGCTGGCTCGCCTACCCGCCGCTCTCCGGCGCGGATATGAGCCCCGGCGTCGGGGTCGATTACTACATCTGGGGCCTGCAGATCGCCGGTATCGGCACGACCTTGTCGGGCATCAACCTGATCGCGACCATCGTGAAGATGCGCGCGCCCGGCATGTCGATGATGAAGCTGCCGATCTTCACCTGGACCTCGCTGTGCACCAACGTGCTCATCGTGGCCGCCTTCCCGATCCTGGGGGCCGTTCTCGCGCTGCTGACGCTCGACCGCTACGTCGGCACGCACTTCTTCACGAACGACCTCGGCGGCAACCCGATGATGTACTTCAACCTCATCTGGATCTGGGGCCACCCGGAGGTCTACATCCTCATCCTGCCGGCCTTCGGCGTCTTCTCCGAGGTCACCTCCGCCTTCTGCGGCAAGCGCCTGTTCGGCTACACCTCGATGGTCTACGCGACCATCGTGATCACGATCCTGTCCTACCTCGTGTGGTTGCACCACTTCTTCACGATGGGGTCGGGCGCCAGCGTGAACTCGTTCTTCGGCATCACGACGATGATCATCTCGATCCCGACGGGTGCGAAGATTTTCAACTGGCTGTTCACGATGTATCGCGGCCGCATCCGCTTCGACGTGCCGATGCTCTGGACCGTGAGCTTCATGGTCACCTTCGTGATCGGCGGCATGACCGGCGTGCTGCTCGCCGTGCCCCCGGCCGACTTCGTGCTCCACAACTCGCTGTTCCTGATCGCGCACTTCCACAACGTGATTATCGGCGGCGTGCTGTTCGGCATGTTCGCCGGCGTGAACTACTGGTTCCCGAAGGCCTTCGGCTTCAAGCTCGATCCGTTCTGGGGCAAGGTCAGCTTCTGGTTCTGGACCATCGGCTTCTACGTCGCCTTCATGCCGCTCTACGTGCTCGGCCTGATGGGCGTGACCCGCCGCGCCCAGCACTTCGACGATCCGTCCCTGCAGATCTGGTTCGTCATCGCCGCCATCGGCGCGGGCCTGATCGCCCTCGGCATCGGCGCGATGATCGTCCAGTTTGCGGTCTCGATCAAAAACCGCGAGGCCCTGCGCGACGTGACCGGCGATCCGTGGGAGGGCCGGACTCTGGAATGGTCGACCTCCTCGCCGCCGCCGGACTACAACTTCGCCTTCACGCCCGTGGTGCATAACCTCGATGCGTGGTGGGAGATGAAGAGCCGCGGCTTCCAGCGTCCGCTCCAGGGCTACAAGCCGATCCACATGCCCAAGAACACCGCCACGGGCGTGATCCTCGGCGTGATCAGCATCGCCTTCTCCTTCGCGATGATCTGGTACATCTGGTGGCTGGCGGCGCTCACCTTCGTGGCGACCCTCGTCGTCGCGATCGGGCACACCTTCAACTACAACCGGGACTTCTACATCCCCGCCGACACGGTCAGCCGCACCGAACAGCAGCGGACTCGGGCGCTGGCGGCTGTGCGGGCCTGATCACGCCATGGCAACTCACGGAAACCCCGCCATGACCCAGGCCTCGACGGCCGACGCGCCGGACTTCCTCGATCTCGAGGGCGAGCATCACCCGGAAGGGAGCACGATGCTCGGCTTCTGGATCTACCTGATGAGCGACTGCCTCATCTTCGCGGTCCTGTTCGCCACCTACGCCGTGCTCGGCCGCAGCTACGCGGCCGGGCCCTCGCCCAAGGACCTGTTCGACCTGCCGATCGTGGCGGTGAACACGTCGATGCTGCTGTTCTCCTCCATCACCTATGGCTTCGCCATGCTGGAGATGGAGAAGGGCGATCTCTCCAAGACCCAGCTCTGGCTGGCGGTGACCGGCCTGTTCGGCGCGGCCTTCGTCGGGCTCGAATTGTGGGAATTCTCCCACCTGATCCACGAGGGCGCCACGCCCCAGCGCAGCGGCTTCCTGTCCGCGTTCTTCACCCTGGTCGGAACCCACGGCCTGCACGTCACCTTCGGCCTGATCTGGCTCGTCACCCTGATGATCCAGACCCGCCTGCGCGGTCTCGTGCCCGAGAACAAGCGCCGGCTGATGTGCCTGTCGATGTTCTGGCACTTCCTCGACGTCATCTGGATCGGCGTCTTCACCTTCGTGTACCTGATGGGAGTCCTGCAATGAGCGGGGCAGCGCACACGCACGGCCACGGTCACGACCATGGCCATCACGGGCAGGATGCCCACGGCCACGGCTCGTTCAAGGATTACGTGACCGGCTTCGTGCTCTCCGTCATCCTGACGGCGATCCCGTTCTGGCTGGTGATGGCCGACGTGCTCGGCGACAAGCTCGTCACCGGCGTCGTCATCCTCGGGCTCGCCATCGTGCAGATCGTGGTTCACATGATCTACTTCCTGCACATGAACACCAAGTCGGAGGGCGGCTGGACCTTCCTGGCGCTGGTCTTCACCGTCACCATCGTGGTCATCACGCTGTGCGGTTCGATCTGGGTGATGCACCACCTGAACGCCAACATGATGCCGGTCTCCGCCGAGGAGATGCGCCACGCCCCCTGACGGATCGCCCGGAGCGCGCGCCGCCGAAGCCGATGCCGGTTCGGCGCCCGGCCGGCGCCGCCCGCTCATCGCCCGGATCCTCCTGGCGGTGGCGGGCCTCGCTCTGGTCGGGGTGTTTCTCGGCCTCGGCACGTGGCAGGTCGAGCGCCGGGTCTGGAAGCGCGACCTGATCGACCGCGTCGAGGCGCGTATCCATGCCGATCCGGTCCCGGCGCCGGGGCCGGAGGAATGGGCCGGCCTCACCGGGCCCTCCGCCGAGTACCGGCGCGTCCGCGTCACCGGCCGCTTCGCCCATGACCGCGCTGCCCTGGTCCAGGCCGTGACCGAGCGCGGCGGCGGCTTCTGGGTTCTCGTCCCCCTCGCCACCGAGCGGGGTTTCACCGTTCTGATCAATCGCGGCTTCGTGCCGGCGGAGGCCCGCAACCGCTCCGCCCGCGCCCCGGGCGAGCCGGAGGGGGAGGTGACGGTCACCGGCCTGCTGCGCCTGTCCGAACCGGGCGGCGGCTTCCTGCGCCGCAACGATCCCGCCGCAGACCGCTGGTATTCCCGCGACGTGGCGGCCATCGCCGCCGCCCGGACGCTCTCCGACGCAGCCCCCTATTTCGTCGATGCCGACGCCACCCCCAATCCCGGCGGTCTGCCGGTCGGCGGCCTCACCGTGGTGGCCTTCCACAACAACCATCTCGTCTACGCGCTGACATGGTACGCCCTGGCGCTGATGACGGCCGGCGCCCTCGTCTATGCCCTGAGACGCCCGGGTCCGACGCCGTAGGCGAAACGGTCGCAGCCCTTATCCCTCTCATTGTGAAGAGATATCTTCATATGAGGTTGCGCGCGATGGGTTCTGGTGCGTCGAATCTGGCTCCATGCCCTCCGAGGCCGCGCCGACTGACCGCGTGACGCGAGGGCCGCGACGTGCTTCCTGCACGTCCCGCGTTCAGTCAGCGGAGCATGTATGGGAGTTGCCGCGCAGGGGGCTGCACCGGAAGGGCCGGGACTGCTTTCCGTGGAGGGAAGGGGTCGGCCGCTGCCGCAGCCGCTTGCAAGCCTCATCCTGGCGATGGACGGGGCCCTCGCCGCGCTGGCGGAGGAGGGCGGGGGACGCGACGACCTCCACGCCCTGCGCAACCATCTCTCCGATCTCTGTGTCCTGACCGAGGAAACGCCGCCGATCCGCCGGGCGGTGGACCGCCTCGCCGCCGCCGGTGACCGCCTCGGCGAGGCGGCTTTGGCGGTGCGGGGCCACGAGCGCCGCTGGCGCAGCCCCCGGCTCGGCAAGGCCCGGCGGGCGCTCGCCTCCCTCCAACGGGTCCTGGCCGGGGCCCGGCCCAGCCGGATCGCCGTCCGGCTCGACCGGGACTGGTGAGCCGGGAATGCGGGAGCGCTCCGCGCCGGAGTGGAGACCGGTTCGGCACAAAAACAAGGTCACGACAACGGTTTGGAGCCGTGCTCGATCGCGGCGCGACCCGGCGTGGCTTTAATCGGTCTCTTCGCGGGAACAGAGTCGCGGTCTCGCGCTTTGCGCTGGCGTCCGACTTTCGCCTCCTGAGTCCCCGCCGAGCCCTTGATGGATCCTGCCCGCCGGTCGGCCGGTCTGCCAGCCCGCTTCTCCTCCCTCGGCACCTGGGCCGTCACCGCGCTCGCCGCCGCCCTTGCGGTGGGGGTGTGGTTCCTCCTGCCGATCGAGGAATGGCTGCGCGCCTTCTCGGCCTGGGCGAACGGGCTCGGCCCCTACGGGCTTCTCGCCTTCGGCCTGCTGTTCTTCGTCGCGACGCTCCTCGTCGTGCCGGGCACGCCGCTCACCATCGCCGGGGCGGTGGCCTTCGGCTGGGCGGTGATGCCGGTGGTGCTCCTCGCCGCCACGCTCGGCTCCTGGCTCGCCTTCTTCGCCGCCCGCTACCTGTTCCGGGATCGGGTGCGGGCGCTGATCGAGCGGCGGCCGGCCTTCAAGGCCACCGTGGAGGCGGTGGGCGACGGCGGCTGGCGGCTGCTCACCCTGATGCGCCTCAGCCCCTTCGTGCCGTTCAACGCGCAGAACTACGCCCTCGGGGTCACGGAGGTCGGCACGCCGGCCTATCTGATCTCGACGGTGATCGGCATGCTGCCGGGCACCGTGGTCTGCGTCTATCTCGGCGCCATCGGCCGCCGGGCAGGGGGCGACGAGCCGACCCACTGGATCACCCTCGGCCTCGGGCTCGTCGCCACGGTCGCGGTGGTGGAGCTGACGCGGCGGCGGGTGCGGGCCAAGCTCGAGGCGGGAAGGGCCGGCGCGGGCGCATGAGGCGGGACATCATCGAGGTGGGGGACGGCGTGTCCGAGAGCTGGTTGCGGCCCGGTCTGACCTGCTGGCGGCGGGAGCGGGCGGAACGCGTCGCCGTGCTCCATGACGGGGCGGCCTATTTCGCCGCCGCCCGCGCCGCCCTGCTCAAGGCGCGCCGCCACATCACCCTGATCGGCTGGAGCTTCGACCCGCGGGTGCGCCTGCTGCCGGCGGCGGAGACGCCCGAAGCCGGCCAGACCCTGGCGGAGCTGCTGCGTTGCCTGAAGGCGGAGCGGCCGGATCTCGCCATCCGCATCCTGATCTGGGACATGCCCTGGCCGATCTCGGCGGGCAACGACCACACCCCCGAGAGCGTCCGCGCGAGCTTGGGCCCCGATATCGATTTCCGCATCGACGGCACGCTGCCCTTCGGTGCCTGCCAGCACCAGAAGATCCTCATCATCGACGACCGCATCGCCTTCTGCGGCGGCAGCGATTTCGAGGTGAACCGCTGGGACACCCCCGCCCATCGCGACCGCGACCCCCGCCGCCGCCTGCCTTCGGGCGAGGATTACCCGCCGCGCCACGATGTGATGATGCTGGTCGACGGCGCCGCCGCGACGGCGCTGGCGGAGCTCACCCGCGAACGCTGGCGCCGCGCCACCGGCGAGACATGGGCAGCAGGCCCTATCGCCGATCCCGACCCTTCGTCCGATCCTTGGCCCGATACCCTGGCGCCGCACTTCATCGGCGCGGCGGTGGGGATCGCCCGCACCGACCCGCCGCTGGAGGGCCGCCCGGCGGTCACCGAGAGCGCCGCGCTCTACCTCGCATCGATCCGCGCCGCGCAGCACTTCATCTATCTGGAGAACCAGTACCTCACCTCGCCGGTGGTCGCCGCCGCGCTCGCCGCCCGCTTGGCCGAGCCCGAGGGGCCGGAGATCGTGATCGTGCTGTCCGAGCGCAGCCCGAGCGGGTTCGACCGCCTGACCATGGACGGCGCCCGGCGCGGCCTGATCGCGGGATTGCGCCGCGCCGACCGGTTCGGCCGCCTGCGGATCGTCGCGCCGCACACGCCGAAGCGCCGGCCGATCCTGGTCCATGCCAAGGTCGCGATCATCGACGAGCGCCTGCTGCGGATCGGCTCGACCAACCTCAACAACCGCTCCTTCGGCTACGACACCGAGTGCGACCTCGCGGTCGAGGTGCCCGCCGAGGATTCCGCCGCCCGCGCCGCCCTGCGCCGGGTGCTCTACGCGCTGCTCAGCCATCACGGCGGCTGCCCGGCCGACGTGTTCGCCCAGGCGGTCGCGGCGCGCGGCTCCCTGCGGGCGGTGCTCGACGATCCCGAGCTGATGCCCGGCTCGCGGCTCTGCCCCCTGGTCCCCTCCTGGCGCGGCCCGCTGATCCGCCTCGTCGAGGCGTTCCATCTCGGCGATCCGGCCAGCCCGGCGGATGCGTGGCGCCCCTGGCGCCGCCGCGCGGTGGTCTCCCGCGCCTCCACCGCTCTGCGGAAGCCGACTGTCGTCGAGGCGTCGGTTTAGGGCTCCTGATCTGATCGGGATCCCAAAGGGATCATCCCTTTGGCGGGGTATCGGGGCAGAGCCCCGATGAGCCTCAGGCCCCGATCCGGATCTCCGCCAGCAGCGGCAGATGGTCGGAGGCCTGCCGGGCCAGGGCGGTGTTCACGACGGCGATGCGTTCGACGGCGATCCGATCGCTGACGAAGACGTGGTCGATGCGCAGCAGGGGGAAGCGGCTGGGGAAGGTCGCCTCGCCGCGTCCTCGGCGCCGGCCGGCCAGCCGCCGCGCATCGGTGAGGCGCCGGTTCAGCCGGCGATAGGCCCGGGACCAAGCGGTGGCGTTGAAGTCGCCGAGGAGCACCACCGGCTCCGCGCAGGCCGGATCTCCGAGCCAGTCGGGCCCGAGCAGGGCCTCGGCCTGGGCGATGCGCTCGGCGCCGAGCAGGCCGAAATGCGTGGTGAGCACCTGAAGCCGCGCCGCGCCGGCCGTGACCTCGACCCAAAGGGCGCCCCGCGGCTCCAGGCCGGGCCGCCGCAGCAGGCCGGGCAGGGGGGCGGCGCGCCGCAGCCGCGAGGGCAGGCGGGTGAGCAGGGCGTCGCCGTAACGCTCTTCCGCGAGGTGCAGGGCCGGGTGAAAATGCGCGCTCATGCCGACGCGCCGGGCGATCTCCTCCGCCTGATCCAGCCCGCCGGTGCGCGTGCGCCCGACATCGACCTCCTGCAGGGCGACGATGTCGGCCCCCGTGGCGGCGACGACCCGCGCCACCCGCTCCGGGGCGATCCGCCCGTCGGTGCCGCGGCAATGGCGGATGTTGTAGCTGAGCAGGCGCAGGCGCCCCGATTCCGCCGGATCCGGTGCGACCGCCGTTCGGCCCGGCCGCCCGTCGATCTCCCCGTCCATCTCCCTTTGGCTCACACCCTCTCCCTTCGACCGATCCCGCGCGGCGCGCGCCAACCGAACGCCGGGGCCGGCCAACCGATCCCTGCGATCCGGTGCCATCGGCCGCGGCGTTTTCCGCTGGCGGCGGAACCGAGCGGGGGATCACCTCTTTCGAGAAAGCGAAGCGGGCGGGACCTTGGGCCCGGCCCCGGCAAGATCGGATCGCGATAGGATCGGATGAGCACGAATCGAAGCGAGGGGGCGCGGCAGGCATGAGGACCGAGGACGCCAGTCCCCGCTACGTCGATCTCGACGCCTGGGAGGGACGCGACATCCTTCAGGCGCTCTGGGAGGGCCAGCTCGCCGCCGTCGCGGCCGTGGGCCCGGCCTTGGCCGAGATCGCCGCCGCGGCCGAGGCTGCCGAGGCGGGCCTGCGGGAGGGCGGGCGCCTGGTCTATGTCGGAGCGGGCACCTCGGCCCGGATCGGCGTGCAGGACGGGGCGGAATTGCCGCCGACCTTCGACTGGCCGGAGGCCCGCCTGGGCTTCGCCATCGCCGGCGGGGAGGGGGCCCTGCTGCGCGCCGTGGAGGATGCCGAGGATTCCGGGGCCGATGGCGCGGACTGGATCGCCCGCGCCGGGATCGGCCCCCGGGACGTGGTGGTGGGGCTGGCCGCCAGCGGCACGACGCCGTTCACGCTTCAGGCCCTGAAGGCCGCCCGTGCCCGCGGCGCCGTCACGGTGGGGATTTCCAACAATCCCGGCACGCCGATCCTGCGCGAGGCCGCCCATCCTATCCTCGCCGCGACGGGGGCGGAGGTGCTGGCGGGCTCGACCCGGATGAAGGCGGGCACCGCCCAGAAGGTGATCCTCAACCTGTTCTCGACGCTGCTGATGATCCGGCTCGGCCGGGTCTATCGCGGCCGGATGGTGGCGATGCGCGCGACCAACCGGAAGCTGCGGGCCCGGGGTGTGGCCATGGTCGCCGAACTCGCCCGATGCGACGCGGAGACCGCCGCCGACGCGCTGGGGCGGGCGGAGGGCGACATCAAGCGCGCGGTGCTGATCGCGGGCGGCGCGAGCCCGGCCCGGGCGGACGACCTGCTCCTGCGCCATGACGGCAACCTGCGCCGGGCGCTCGGTGAGGCGGCGCGCCCATGACCAGACCCGAGACCAGCAAACCCGAGACCAGCAACCCGACGACCTTCATGGCGCGGGAGATCGCCGAGATCTCCGCCGCCGCCGGCCGC